>JACJWC010000020.1 GCA_020637335.1 Acidobacteriota bacterium
GAAATTGAGCCCATGGCGGGTGACTACTTCACAGCCCATTTTCCCGATTTTTCCGGCCGTCGCGTTTGGCTGTATATGGGCTCCAATATTGGCAATTTAACCGATCAGCAAGCAAAAGATCTATTGGCCAATTTGCGCGATTCGGCGCAAGCCGATGATCTGTTATGCATTGGTTACGACCTGAAAAAGGATCCGGCCCGGATTCTGGCGGCCTACAACGATCCACAAGGCGTGACCCGGGCCTTTAACCTCAATCTCTTAGAACGCATGAACCGCGAATTGGACGCCAATTTCGATCCTAACCACTTTCAGCATGTACCCATCTATGACCCGGAAAAGGCAGAAGCACGCAGTTATTTAATGTCGACAACCGATCAAGAAGTCACGATTGGCGCACTGGGTCTAACCTTCATGTTTGAGGCCTGGGAAACAATTTTGACCGAGATCAGCCGCAAGTTTAATGCGCGTCAAATGGCCGAACTGTGTGGCCAGTGCGGATGGAAACGAGTTCGTGATTTGCGCGATGCTGCCGGCGATTACGCGATTAGCCTCTATCGCGCCTAAGGCTCCAGTAAGGGGCGCATGATCAAACCGGAAGTGGTGACCCGTAATTCATAGCTCATCGGTCGATCTGCCGGCACAAACACGGAGCTACCGTATTTGGCATCCACCATCAAGCCGAGCAGGTCGAATTTTTTGCGCAGAGCAAATGCATTTAAGGTGCGTTCATCGCGCAAAAGATGCACTGTCCGAAGCCGGGTTCGCTCCTGCTCAATGTCGCGATAACGACCACTGATGCGATCCAGTTCATATTGGGTATGTAAGCCCATTAAGTTGAACAAAGGTTCCCACTTGAGAATGTGCGCATCCACCATAACCTCGTCGCCAGCCAACTGATAGCGATAACTTTCGCCCGATTTCAGGACCACAATCGCTTCAAATAGTTGAGGTGCTATTGGCAAAACTTGAACAGTTCCGATACGTTCTTCACGGGTCAAGGCTGAAAAACCCTGAATCGAAACATGCAACAGCGAAAAAAAAGCGCCCGTCATCAACAAAAGCAAAAAACAAAGGCTCGGTGTAAGGCACGCCAACCAACGTTTCGCCCGCAAACGTCGGAGCACAAGCCAAAAAGGCCAAAGCCCAATCAGCCCAAAGGCCAAACCCACCCACAACGGCGCAGAAAAAGAAAACACACTCATAAACCCATTATACGACCAGAAAACATGCCGAATATCCGCTGCGGCAATCGGAGGACCAATGTGACCTTGTGGTTTCGAAATTGGATTGACTCATTTCCTCACACGAAGACACTAAGCCACGAAGGAAACACATGGGTGAATTGGAAAAATACTCTTGATTTTTTCATTTATGGCATTTTCCTTGTTCGGGCCGGCAGTTATCGATGAGGTTCCAGGACAAATCAGCCGCCTTTCAATGATTAATCACTGGAGATTGCTTCAAAATAGAATTTGGGTTCCACCAGGTAGATAAAGAACCAAACAACAAAACGCCAATCGACAGGAAAAAATGAAGACATATCGGAGGAATTTTGGCGGAATCCAAACCTTACCGTAAGTCAAAGCGTGAAACCTTCGCGCACATAGCATCTTCGCATGAAGCAGATAATTATCCGTAAGCGGTCGTTTTGGTGCATCTGGGCGGGGGTGATGAGGGGGTGTTAATTTGGCTGCCTGAGAGGAGGTGGCCGATGAAGTTGGTGTTTAAGGAGCGGCCGAGATCGGCGGTGGCGTGGGCAGAAGAGGTAGAGGGTTGGGCGAAGAGTGGTTTGAGTAAAGCCGCGTATTGCCGGAAACGCGGGCTGGACTACGCTCAATTTTTTTACCGGGCCTCGAGACACGCTGAGAATCGCATTTCTAAGTTGGTGCCTGTGCCAGGGGTCGATTTCGGCAAGGAAAAAAGCTCAGGAAAGGATCTAAGCTCTGGATCAGTTGCAGGCCTGACCATCCGAATGGGGCGTTTTGTTTTGGAAATTTCATCCGAGCGGGTGGATGAGCAACACCTGGTATCGGTGCTGCGGGCGATGAAGGCGGTGGAATGATGGTGCCAGAATCGGGAAAGGTGTACTTGGCGCTGGGCAACACCGATATGCGCAAGTCGATCAACGGATTGTCGATCTTGGTGGAGGGCCAGTTGGGCAAGAATCTCTTTAGCGGCGATTTGTTCGTCTTCTGTAATCGGCTACGTGACCGCATCAAGATTCTTTATTGGGACCAGAACGGATTCTGTTTATGGCTGAAACGGTTGGAAGAACACCGGTTCCGTTGGCCAGAGACCGAAGCGGAGGTGCTTGAAATCGATCAACGTTCGCTTGCCTGGTTATTGGCCGGACTGGATGTGTCGCAAGCCCACGAGAAGCTGTATTACCATCAGGTGACGTGAAAAAAGGCGCAAAGGGAGACTGAAAAAGGGAGCAAGAATCGAGCCAAGATGTTAGTTAAATTATTTATTATCAGATACTTAAGTGTTCCATGTGGAACATTTGCCATGCTATAATCCCGGCATGGTCGATGTCGTTTCTAAACTCATTTCCACCCAAGCTGAACTGGAAAAAACCCAGAAAAAAGTCAGCTATTTAGAGGATGAAAACCAGTTTCTGCGCGAAAAGATTCGCCTGATGAACGCGCGTCAATTCGCGCCTTCTTCGGAAGCGGCCGACCAGTTGCCCTTGTTTGAAGCGGAGCCCGTTGGGCCTAGCCCAGAACCGGAAACCGAGGAAATCAAGTACAACCGCAAGAAACCGGGCCGTAAAGGCGTCAGTCCAGACCTGGAAACCGAAGAGGTCGTGCTGGACATCCCGGAAGCGGAAAAACACTGCGGTTGCGGGGCTGAAAAAGTGCGTATCGGTCGGGAAGAGACCAAGAAAACCGAGTATGTTCCGGCCAAAATCAAGGCGATCCACTACATTCGCTACAAATACGCGTGCAAGGCCTGTCAGGGTGTAAACGATGAAGGGCCAACGGTTTCCATCGCTCCGCTGCCGCCGTCCTTGATCGATAATTCGCCGGTCACGCCGTCCCTGATGACCTACATCCTGACCTCCAAAATTGCCGACTCCCTGCCGTTTTATCGCCTGGAAAAACAGTTCGAACGCATGGGATTTGCTCTGAATCGCAACACCATGGCCAGTTGGACGATCACTTTGGCCGAAAAATGCGCCGAAATCGTGCAAATCCTGACCGAAATGGCCAAAAAGCGGGCGGCTATCAACCTGGATGAGACTTCTATCCAGGTGATGAACGAAGAAAACAGAAAAAACACGACCAAATCGCACATGTGGCTGTTACGAGCGGGTCCACCGCTCAAGCCGGACCCGTTAAAAACGGAACGCGAGCCCGAAATCGTCTTGTATTGGTATCAGCCAACCCGCAGTGCGAAGGTGGCGAAGGATTTGGCGGCCAATTTCAAAGGCCATGTGCAGACGGACGAGTACAAGGGTTATCACTTTCTGCACGGCAAGGATGCGGCCGAGCAAGGTTGGGTGCACGTCTACTGCCTGGCCCATGTGCGCCGCAAGTTCTTTGAGGCCGCTAAACCGAGCCATGGCCAAAAACGATCCAAGACATTGGACAACGCACACGAAATCGTCGAGGACATTAAGGCCATCTATCAGGCCGAAAGGAAGGCGATGGACGTGGCTCAAGCGGCCGAGGAATTAATGGCTAAGCGAAGCGAAAGTGTCTTGCCTCTGCTCCAGGCACTGGAAACCAAGATACGCGGACTCAAAGCTTTGGTTCCACCCAAAACATCGCTGGGCAAAGCCATTGGCTATGCACTGGACACATTGCCCTATATCCAAAACTACGCGAGCAGTCCGTACATGACTCTCGACAATAACCCCCTGGAAAACAAAGTCCGCCCCTTTGCCCTCGGCCGCAAAAACTGGCTTTTTGCCAACACACCCGCCGGCGCCCACGCCCTGGCCACCTGGTTCTCTTTGGTCGAAACGGCCAAAGCCAACGGCTGGAAACCCGACCGCTACCTCAACCACCTCCTCACCGGCCTGCAAAACAACGCACCTGCCGATTCCATACTCCCAACAATCCCCCCTGCAGATTAACGACCGCTTACAATTATCCAGCGACGGCTTTTTCTGCGTGTTATGGTAGGCCGCCTGGAGGTATTGCATGTTGATCCTAATTGGAATCCCCAACTGTGATTCGGTCAAAAAAGCGCGTAAAGAACTTGATGCAAAAGGGATCACTTACACCTTTCGCGATTTCCGCAAAGAGCCACTCAGCGCCGAAGAGTGGTTCAACATCCTGCAACAGGACATCCAGGAAAAGCTGCTCAACCGCAAAGGCACCACCTACCGCCAACTCCAACCCGAATGGGATCCGCTCAGCAACGAAGCCCGTGCCCAAGTCCTGGCCATCCACCCAACCCTAGCCAAACGCCCGATAATCCTAGCCAACCTAGCTCTCGCATCCATCGGCTTACCAATAGCTTTGCCCTAATGTCCCTGCCTTTTTAAGCCTGAACTTGATACCGAAATTTGGTAGTATCCAAAGTTTTTCCCACTTTTTAAAATGAGGGTAGTCCATTCAATAAGGTATGTTTGGGCAAGGACGACCTTACCAGATTGAGGACTACCCCCCTTTCTAATTTGTAAGAAAAATACTCAATGTTATTTTATTGGATGTTTGGATCGTACAATTCGGTTCGTAATAAACCTGGGTAAAAGTCGCCCCAGATATCCGTTCCGCCATACAACAATTGACCCTCCCGTTTAAAGTCGTCGAATTCTTCCTCATTAATCTCGATCTGCGATCCAGATTTTGGACCACTAAAGTAAATTTTGTAGGCATGCCAATCAAACCAACCTTTCTTTTCATCAGCGACGGTGAAATAGCCACCTTCGTCTAAGAAAACATACGGGGCTTGTACATATCGGGCAATTTTTTGATCACGGGCCATCATGAAGGCATCCCACAAGTCCGGGCCAAGTAAGCCGAACAACCTTACGCCTCCGCGAATAGACAACTTAGGTGCCGTATATTCGACTTTATGGCGCGAGCCCCACACCGCTTCATTTTCGGGGGTAGCCGCTCTAATTTCATTCAAATTTTTCCCAGGTTCTGCAGCCACTTCCCGTCTGATTCGCTCCTCGACAGAGCCTAAGGCTTCGCGCCGAGCGCTCAGCATGCTTTGTCGCCCGGATTCACTTATATTAAGTTCAGCAGATACGGTGACCGTATGCACTTGAGTAGTTCGGGCCATAATGAATTCTTTCCATTTATGCTTTGAGATACGAGCTTGCAGCTCTTGTGCCGTTTGCCCCACATAAGTCACCCTTTTACCGTCGATGGTTCCGCGAACAATGTAAATCACACCGATGGGTACGGCTTGCATCCCATCTGGATCGACAAAGGAAAGGGGATTATTGCCAACAAAACAATAAGAATTATCAAACTGCCGGAGAGGATCGACCGAGATAAAGCGACCAATTTCTGGAAAATAGTAGCGATTGCCAAAATATTGAAGGCCAAAAGAAGCCTCTTTTTCTTGGCCATTAAACCCAAAGGGTTCCTCTTGCCCCTGATTCGAAAAAAGTTCGCGACGGGTAATGCCAAAAGGGTCATAATCGCCGGCCATTTGAATAAGTGCGTTTTCTAACCCTTGACGGAATAAATTAAGGGTCGCTTTTGTCGTGCCTATTTGATCTTTAACATAAATAGCTGTTTGATTTTTGGCTTTATAACCAATGCGATTGCTACCAGCAAAGACGTTGGCTCTAACTAATTTTCTTCCATCCTGCCATTGCGCAAGAACTTCACTTTCAACCGGTAGATATTGGGAATTAGTTTCTCCTAAATTATTGATTTGCCCATTTTGGTAAAAGTATTCATGTCGAGATATTCTTTGTCCCTTTGCATTGTATCGAAAATTGGCATCAGAAAAATACGGATCTGAACTGGAGTTAATTGGGTTTCCGTCAATATCACATTGACTGCAACTAGTGATTTGAGTAGGTAGAGTAGGATTTCGATAATCGTCATAATGTAAACGTATGGTTTTTGTAACACCAGAACTTTCAACCGTTTGAAATCCAATAACATTTCCGATCTCATCATAAAGTGATGAGTTCCCATTTTCGAAATTTATATAACTAGAGTTTACTCCTTGAACGTTTTGTGATACTGAAGCAATTCGATTGTGGTTTGGTACTAGTTGATGGAAATACTCAAATTGACGACCATCAAATCCCGTAGGCAATAGTGGGTTATTTCGTTTCTCGTAAGTCCTATTGCCATTACGGTCATACTGATATTGATATTGCGAAAGCCGATTGCCGCCAGATTGGATAAACTCCGATTTTGCCAGAATTATTTGACCTAATCCGTCATACTCATATTCATTTTGAATTTCTGAATAAGCTATTTGTGATACATATTGCTCCCGAGTTTTGGAAATATATCCAGAATAATTGGTAACTGGCGGTTGAAGATTATTCTGACCAAAATAGTCATATTCAGATTGATATACATTTTGGCCTTGATAAACAATTTGTGTTTTTAAACTTTGCCCACGCACATCGGTTACAAATTTGCCCAAAACTGCTTGGCCATAACTTCCACCGCTTTTTTGGCTATCGCCGTATTGAGCCACAGCCACTTCACCGGTTGGGCCATATTGATATTCAGCCCATTTAATGGGTGGTTCAAAAGCATTTAAGCCAGAGGCTTCATCCACTAAAGGCCCGATAGCAGCGTACGAGCTAAAGTAGGTGGAGTTCAAAGATGTTTTATGGCCAACAAAAATATTAAATCGCCTTGAAACTGGCTTTAGATCCCAAATGCGAACCAAGCGTTCCCAATTATCAAATTCATATCCATAGGCTGCATCTGCATTCTCATAATAGGTTTGTTCGACCGCACCATCAAAACGGCGATATTTGGCCCAAAAAATCTGTGGCTCCGAAAGATCTTTTTGGATCATCACTCGACAGACGACTCTGCCCAACTCATCGAAATATTGGCGCTCCGAAGAATAGGCATCATTGGTTTGGGTAAGCTTTCCGATGGGGGTACCAAAACTAATTGAGGATTGAAAAGGATATTTTTCTAGAAGGTTTTCAACAGTAGGCCAGATTACTGGTCCGAATGGCAAAACTTCCTGATCAGGAGAATAGGCATCAAATATGAATTGTGATGTGGATTCTGAAACAACAGACACTGCGCCGGGCGTTTGCTCCACATAGTTATCAATCGAAGCCTCACTTGCTTGAATGATTCGGGTCTGTACAACGCGATCTTGGCTGTCTGAAATCGTTTCAAACCAATAGCCCCTTGCTGCCAACATCGAATTTTGACTAAAGCGTATTTGCCCTCTTCTATTGTATTTGTACTTCGTAATTCCAGAATCGGGTTCCACCACTTGTATGAGCTGGTCCTTGTTATTGTAAGAATATAGACTGGCATAGCGCGCATTGGAAGGGACCAGCTCAACGGACCATCCATTGGAACTTGATTGCAGATTAAGCGCCAGGGGTGGATATTTTGCACGTAAACGATTAAAACGATCATATTGCTGATAAGTGACAATATTGATTGAATTTCCATTGTTTTTATTAATAAATGCCGTGTGTTCCTGAAGGTTATTGAACGGTAGATAAATGATGGAAGATTTCAAATCCTGGATTGTCGAAGGTGCTTGGTTTAGATACCTAATTTCCAATCCCCAATTTTGTAGCACATCCGGCGACACATTATTGACGATTAGGCTTGCAGGTGAATCCTCCTCCTGTTCAAAAAACGCGTTAACCAAACCATCCGGATTTACAGCAATCCGTGCAAAAATCAAAGCTTGGACCTGTCCACCCGGAGCTTGACCTCGCCAAACATGGTTCATCCTGGCCTGGCGTAACTCAGCAGGGAGATCATTGACGTTATCAAAAAACAATGTGGGCGCGGGAATAATCGTGTAATGTGTGCGCGAATACCGCAAGGAACCAATTTGGTGCCCTAATTCCCCTGCAGGCAATACGGCCACAACTCTACCGCGGCTGTCAGGTTCATAAACGGTTTCTACATAACTGTTTTGACCGTCATTGCCCAACATTTGGATATATTGATGGTTTTCATTGCCGTTTGGACCAAATCCGGTGGCCGTATAATTCGAGGAATTCGACCAAAAACTTTGACTTTCCTGGAAAACACTTGTTCTGCTTTTCCCGATTGCGAATTTCGTATACCTTCCAACACCGGATTGGGCCGAAAAAGTATCAGAAATAAAGAGGCCTGATGGTGATTTTGTGGGCCGCCCTAAGGCATCCAAAAGCCCTTCGTGATTGACGCCCATTTTATTGAAATCGGCTGAAGTTGGTGCGTGGCTCCCGATGCGGTGAGCGCCATTGCCACGTCCCAGCCGATCAAAAAATTGAGCCGTCAATACCGATTGGTTTCCGTTAGCATCCAGGTAGGAAATGTTAAGCAGCCTGTTATTATTCGCATCCGTGGTTTGGAGCAGGTCGGACATAACGATGTTGTGGCTGATCGCTGTGGCTTGGTTGGGTACGCTGGCCACCCCGCCTTTTTCCAATTCGCTTTGAGGAACAAAGACAAAGGCTGCGAAATTATCGCCTTCCGTTTGGTAAAAGACGTTTTCTCCCGTTTGGGTCCAGCTTTTGGCTGTCTGGATAACGGCCCGCTGCCGCTGATCGTAGCGGAAGGGCGATTGGGTGCCCCTTAAATGGTCGGGGAACGGAACAACAAAAATGTTGTGTTTGGAGTTGCGGAATTTTTTGGTGGCGTCCAGGCTCCACTCGAAAACTGCATAAACATGGGTAGGAATGGACCCTTGAAGATCCGTGTCGCTGATGACCGATTTGCCAATGCCCCAAATCTGGGTATGGCTCCCGCGTGGGGATTGGGCCGGTTGAAGCACAAACGGTTCAGGTCCGTAACTTTTGGCCAGGGCGGATTGCAATGTAGCATCGAAAACCTCGGGTAGCGGGTCTTCCGCATTCCATCCACTGTTTAAGTTAGCCGGTGAAATAATTCCGGAAATCGGAGGTAAATCGTTTTCAACTTCGACCGTGCGGCTGAATTGATTGTTGGTTTCATCATATTCTGTGACGGCCTGGTTGAGATCCGCTGTGACCAATAGGCTAAAGGTCCCGCCTTGGGTGGGCATCCAATTTGGAGAAATCAGCCCTTCAAAAGATTCGCCCGGCGCCAAAGATTTGGGCGTAACGCCATCGGGTTGCAGAACTTGGAAAACGCCGGACGCTGTGCCATTAATCGCCAGACCCACCTCAATCAAAACGCCAGCAGGTGTTGCCAGGTCTCCTCGGTTTTTAAGCGTTGCGTAAACTTGAACCGGATTGCCAACCGTTAAGGTTTCTGGGACGGTTCGGATGTCGGTCATGACCAAGTCGACAATATTGGCCGTGGCGGTCAGGGTTTCGCTGCGTTCATTATTCGACTCATTGGATTCTGGAATGGTTTGGTTGGGATCCACCAAAACGGTGAATGAATGGGGATTGGCATCTGGAACGGACCAAATGACGACAAAATGATGGCTTGTCGTTGCACCTGCAGCCAATGAGATTGGGTTCCCATTGGAATCCTGAATCGTTTCAAGCGCCGAAGGTGAGCCATCAATGCTCAAGCGAAGCGCGATAGGACCGGTTGCACTCGAGAGTCCAATATTTTCAATCCGCGCTTCAATTTGAACGCCTTCGCCGACCAACGGCGCATTGGGCGAAAAAATCAAATCGGAAACAACGAGGTCGGGACCTGTGTTCTGTCCAACCGTTACATTCTGGGTCAACGTGTTGTTTTGTTCGTTGGACTCCGCAACCGTGTTGGTGGGGTCCGCTTTTAATTCCACAGCATAAGCGCCAGAAGAAGGCGGAACCCACGCCGTGGTAAATGTAAACGTATGGGATTGTCCCGGGCCCAAATTAATCGGTGACCCGTTCTGCTCAAGGCTAAGGACCTGTAAAGAAACCCCGTTTATCTTGGCCTCAACCCGCAAAGGCGTTCCACTGGAAACGGCCCCCTGGTTTGTGATGGTCGCGCCAATTTGAACGGAATTACCGGCTTGGGGAGCGCTGGGATTAATAACTAGATCACTGAGGACCAGGTCCGGTTGCGACACATTGAGGGTCGCCGTGTTGTTGTTTTCGACGATTTCACTAATCGTTTCGGGGGCGTCAACCTTGGCCAGGAGAGAATGACTGTTGCCTGCCGGCCAGGTGAAGGTAACGGACCCATAAAAGGATTCACCAGCACGTAAATGAAAACGCGAGATGGGTTCGCCTGGGTTGCCCTCAATAAATTCGACAATAAATGAGGTTGTTAGGGTACTTGCACCGTCCAAGTACAAGGCCGTTTCAATTTCTGTTTCGTGGGGCGTGGCAACCGAACCCTGGTTTTTGACCGTGATATAGGCCGTCACCGTGGACCCGGCGTTCGGCGACGCAGGGCTGACATTAAATGCGCTGATCACCAAATCTACATTGGGAACGTTGTTGACATTGGTGGACTCCGTTCGGCTGTTGTTGTTCTCGCTTTGCTCTGTGAGGATACCCGTCGCATCTGCAGTAGCGGAAAGGCTATTGGTTCCAGCCGTAACTGGGGTCCAAGACGTAGCAACGTTCACCGATTGATTCGGGCTAATGGCCGGAGTCGTCACATCTAGAACCTGACCACCGGCATTAAAGCGCAGAATTGTGCCTGCAGGTGCGGTCAAATTACCTGCATTGCGAACTACCGCAGTTAATTGGGTGGACAGACCAACAGTTGTTGGGTCTGGGTTGAGGACAATGTCCTGAACCAAAAGGTCGGGTGCACTTAGAACATTACGTATCAGGGTATTGTTGTTATTGTCCGTTTCGACGATTGTCCCGGGATAATCAACCCATGCTTTTACGCTGTGGGCATTAGCATCGTTAGGCCAGACAAAGGAAATCGTGTCTGAATAGGTTTCACCTGGATGAATTCGGGTTCGGTCGATGGGTTCGCCCGGTGGGCCCTCAATGACCAAAAACAAGAACTGGCCGCGCGGGTTGGATTCGTTATCCAAAAATAATCCGGTAAATATTTCCCCATCGGCCTGAGAGGAAACGGTCCCCACATTTTGGATGGTAATGGACGCATTTACGGTCTGGCCTGCAGTAGGATACTGGGGCGTCAAAATCATGCTGGACACTACCAAATCCACGTTCGGCAGGGCATTCACTGTGAAATTTTCTGTTCGTGCATTGTTGGATTCGTTTTGTTCAGCGATCGCGTTGGCGCTATCCGCAACCGCCTGAACCGCAATACTGCCGGCGGTGCTGGGGGTCCAGGACACGCTCACGTCAGCCGTTTGTCCAACCGCAATGGCCGGTGTGGCTGCATTGAGGGTCTGCCCCCCAAGCGTGAACCGGGTGTTGGATGCAGGCGCATTTACGTTGCCCAGATTTCGCACACGGGCAGAAACCTGGGTAACTTGTGAAACGATGGTTGGGTCCGGATTGATCCAAATATCCTGAACACTTAGATCAGGGGCTTGACTGACACTGATCGAATATTCGTTATTGTTCTCGTTGGACTCGACAATTTGGGCCGGATAGTCGATTTTGGCACGCACTGTATGGGCATTAGCATCATTCGGCCATATAAAGGAAACCGTATCTGAAAACGTTTCACCGGCATGCATCCGCAAACGTTCAATCGGTTCTTGAGGGGTACCTTCCCAAACCAAAAAGATAAAGGATGTGCGCGGGCTGGTCTCGGAATCGACGAAAAGACCCGTTTCAACCTCAATGTCTAAAGGTGTAGCCACACTGCCTGTATTTTGAATATTGATTGTTGCCTGGACAGTTTGGCCCGCCGTCGGGAAAGCCGGATTCAGGTAAATGGAAGTAACCACCAAGTCAGGTTTGGGTTGCGGGGTCAGAATCGTAATAGTTTCGCTTCGCGTATTGTTGCTTTCGTTCAGTTCGGTGATAACACCCAGACGATCTGCAGTCGCAGAAAACGAGACCGTGCCATTGGTGGTCGGCGTCCAATTCACGGAACCCGTCATGGTGGCACCAACTGCCAAACCGCCAATATTAAAATCACCGCGCAAAGAGCCTGCGACATATACCCCAGTCACAGCGCCTGATGGCACCGGTGCATTGCCAGTATTGCGGACCCGAGCAAACCACGTGACCGGGTAGGACTGTTCAGGACTCGAAGGGCTGCTCCACACATCTTCTACCAGAAGATCGGGCCCAATCGTGCCAACCGCCTGGGTGCGCTCATTGTTGGTTTCGTTGGATTCACTGACCGCGTTCAGATCATCGACAACTGCCCTTAGGGTATAGGACCCAGCATTGGGCCAGGTGAAGGTGCGAGACGCACTAAATGTTTCACCGGCAAGCATATAGGTGCGCGATCCGTTACTAAATACAAAACTATTTTTTAGGCTGCTATCGAGATAAATCCCCGTGCGGATGGAAGCCCCATTCGGCGTATTGCCGGAACCGGTGTTTTGGATACCCACCGTTACCGTGACTGTAGAACCCGGCGTTGGCGATGCAGGGCTGATCGAGAGGTTGGTGACGACAAGATCGGGCGGAGCCGCAACCACATTAACCGTTTCGGTGCGGCTGTTGTTGACTTCAATCGCTTCATTGACCAACCCTGTTCGATCAGCTTCAGCCCGTAAACTGTAGGAACCCGCATTGGGTGGTGTCCAGGTCACTGAAACATCCTGAGTCCCATTCAACGCAAGGCTGGACACATTGATGTTGCCCTGAAGAACATCATTAACAAAGATGCCAGCAACCGAAGCCGGAGCTGTTGCAGCGCCCACATTCTTGACCCGGGCAAACCATTGCGTCGACTGACCTGCGGTTGGGGTTGCCGGAGAGGTCCAGACATCCTCAACAATGAGATCCGGCTTACTTTCGACCACCACATAGTTGGAATTGTTACCCTCATTGGATTCAGCAATTACCGCTTCAAAATCTACATATCCGATCAAGGTGTGGGAGCTGCCCGTATTGGGCCAGGTGAAATTGGCACTTCCGGTGAAGGACTCCCCTGCTTGCAAGTGATATCGTTCAATCGGTTCAAGTGGGGACCCTTCCATTACAAAAAACAAAAATTGACTTTTGTATGTGCCATCTAAATAGAAATTGGTGAAAAATTCTTGGCCAACGGGAGTACGCACGGAGCCCTGGTTCTTGATCGTGGCATAGGCGGTAACTGTTGTACCCGGTTGCGGATTGGCTGGCGTAATCCATACAGACTGTACGATTAAATCCGGTTGAGGTGAGGGTGCATTGACGGTCACGTTTTCCGTGCGCGAGTTATTAGTCTCATTGCTCTCCCCAACCGCGCCTAAACGGTCCGCCGTGGCTTGGAGGCTAAAAGTTCCGCTGCTCGAAGGCGTCCAATTGACACTTCCTTCGGCGGAGCCCCCACCCGAAATGGTGCCGTGAACGATATCGCCCAAGAATGAGCCATTCACATAGAGACCGGTTCGGCTTGAAGCCGCATTGGCCGATCCGCTGTTTTGGGTGCGCGCAAACACCTGAACAGACTGGCCCTGAACAGGTGAGGCTGGTACCGTCCAAATGTCTTGGACATACAAATCCGGTTGTGGCGCCGGCGGATTGACGGTCACGGTTTCGGTTCGACTATTATTCGTTTCGTTACTTTCGGCAATTGCACTCAAGCGATCAGCGGTTGCTTGAAACGAAAACGAACCACTCGTTGACGGCGTCCAAGCGACCGATCCTTCAGCAGATGCGCCTGCAGCAATCGAACCGTGGATGATGTCGCCGATAAAAGAACCGTTAATATATAGGCCGGTGCGACTTCCGGAGGCTGCATTGGCAGACCCGAGGTTTTGGACCCGCGCATACCATTGAACCGATTGGCCTTGGGTGGGGCTGGCCGGAACGGTCCAAACATCCTGAACAAACAAATCCGGGTATTGCGCCTGCGTCCCAACCGTAACGGTTTCAGTACGCCCGTTATTGCTCTCATTGGTTTCGGCAATTTCACCCAAACGATCTGCAGCAGCAAAAAAACTTAAATTCCCACTATTGGTTGGGGTCCAGGAAACACTGCCTTCCGCAGTTGACCCCGCCGGAAGAACGCCATGGACAACGTCACCGATCAACGAACCAGCGACATACAGACCTGTCCGGCTTGAAGCCGCACTTGATGACCCAATATTCTGTATGCGCGCAAACCATTGCGTTGATTGGCCTTGGGTGGGTGATGCAGGAACGGTCCAAATATCCAGAACAACGAGGTCCGGGTTTGCGGGACTGATGGTGAGCGAACGAGTATTGTTGCTCTCATTGGTTTCGGCAATCACCGACTGATCGTCCACCTGGGCAAGCACGGTGTGACCCCCGGTGCCACTCGGCCAGGTAAAAGTCACCGAGTCGGTAAAGGATTCGTTGGCTTTAATATGCCAGCGATCAATCGGCTCTAAAGGCGAACCTTCCATCACCAGGAAATAAAAGCCCGATTTGTAAGTACCATCCAAATAAACACCCGTGCGAAACATTTCGCCAAAAGGGGTGCTGTTCGGCCCATTATTTTTGATGGTTACCGTCGCAGTTACCGTTTGGCCCGGGCTTGGGCTGGCGGGATTTATCGATAATCCAGTCACAACCAGGTCATTGGCCGCAAAAGCAAGACCTGACATCAACAGTAAATAGAGATAGAACTTCCGTGCAGATTTCAGCATCGACATAACAAACATCCTCTTTTCTTTACTTTTGCGGTATTAAGGGTTGAAGGATTCGCCATAATGGCTGCGGTAATGCTCTGATTTCAGGTAGCCTTTGACGTCATAGACCCTGAAGAGTTGACCCCGTGCATCAAATTCGTATCGCGTCGTCCCACCCGAGGCGTTGGTCATAGAAATCATTTGTCGGTTATGCGGATGGTAGGCATAGAGGTTCACCAATGCAGCGGGCCGATAATCCACACTCCCTGGCGTACCACTGGCCGCTGGGTAAACCAACACATCGTCAATAAATCCGTTACCCACCTGAATTTGCATGGTGTTTTGGGCGCCGCTCGGTCGGTTTAGGAGGACCCGCACCAAATTCCAACCCCAATGGGCGGGTTGTACTATTTTGGAAGACGAGGCACTTGGAGCACTGAGGCTAACGGACACCGTTTGACCATCGCTACCCACCACGGTCACGGAACTGGTGCCTTTAACAAAGAAGCTCAACCACACTTGGTTCCGGGGATCGACGACACCTGAATAACGGTTTTGAATCGAAGCACTAAAGCTGTAATTTCCTTGGTATGCGCCAGTACCGCTATAGACTTGATTGAAGTTAGCCGGGTAATTGGCATTACGTCCTTCTAAGAATTGGGTGTTGTGAATGTTGCCGGCGGCGCCTTCAAAAGATTGGTAATAAATTTGGGCATCTTGGGCATCGCTTGCATCCAGAACCACTAGAGATTCCCCGTCCGTGTAACGATAGGCTTGGAACACATCGTTGAGTTGACGCTTTTCCAAGGTTTCCAACTGATCGCTATAGCGGGATACCATCCCACCGGCCAACCAGCGTCCGCCTCCACTCAGTGAAACGTCCAAGGTGGGCAAGGCTCCAGGTTGGCCTTCAGCAAAATAGGGCCGCATACTGACTGGCAACTCTTTCCAATCCGTACCTATATGACTGGAATCCGGCGGAATGTATTGAAAGGTAGCATCGTTCATCCAACTGGCTCCTGTGGCATCACTGCCGCGCAAGCGCCAACGGGATATTTGTCCTGCAAGCACGGGTAGGCCTGAAAGACTGCTTACCAAACTACCTGAACCTGGATTCAGAGCGGCATTGCTCTGGAACTGGAAGGTTCCACCTTCCTGGAACAGCATATTTTTATCTGCCATGCTTTTGTTCGGTCCTTGTTGGAATAAAGCATGGCCAGGAACTGTCAGGGTGTAGCGATAAACATTCTGAGCTGTTGCACCTTGGTCAAGAAACTGCGCTTCGCTGAGTACTGGGCTTCCCGTTCGATAATCGTAGGCCAGGTTTCGATTGGTTTTTTGCAGGCGTTGATCAGGAACTGCCGTTTCACCAGCATAGAAAAATGAGGTTTCTCGAACGGTATCATTGCGGAAGGCATTAAAGGCTTCATCAATGGAGAGCAAACCTGCATTGAAGTATAGAACGCCGCGATGACCTGGATCCGGCGATACCGCATCCAACCCCAGAAGAATGGCTTGGCTCTTCTCAAATAAAACACCTTGCGGGTATTGGGCCCCTTGAGGTGAATTAACGTCGCGAATTTGATTGTTGTTCAATTCAAAGGTCCGCAGTTGCGGGGCAAATGCAAGGGTTGGTTGATTGTCGCCATTGGGGACAAAATTCGGTTGATATTCGAAGGCTTTTTCCATGACTGGCCGCCAGGTTCCCGTTTCAGATACAAAGTCGTCAAACTCGGTCACCCGCAAGGGTTGGCCAATCAATGCCGTGTTATTCATCACCAACATGCGTTCATCGCGTTTTAAACGGAAATACATGGCGTAGTTGTAATCCCGTGCTTTGAGTTGGTAATTGTCCACCTTGAATTCAGAAGCCACGCCGGATGCCAGTGAAAATTGAGGATCACCGGTCATTTGTGCATCTAGACGTTCCACGCCTTGACCCGTGTTAAAGGGGTCGTAAATGAGCGGGTTGTGTGCATTGACATATTGCGTGGTGGACCAACCCGTAGGTTGACCCTGGCCAATTACCTTGGTCGTTACAAATTCATACACCACCTGAGCGCTGGGGAAATTCAGGTAAGGATGGTTTTCACTGCGCAGAATGCGCTTATCACCACTGGGATACCCGCTAACTGCCAGGCCTGGATCGGCAAAAATAGCACCTGAATCCAACCCTGTTCCCGGTTGACCATTTTGCCAGGTGGCTGGATCAGAATAGTAGAAGACGACGTCGTAATGATCGCCGCCTCCAGACTCCGACAAGCGCAGTTTCTGGACGCGCAAGCCGCCACCCAACACGCCAGCTCGACCCCCACTGGAATCAAAGGCACTGGCGGGCCCTTGCGTAATGGGGTCTTTAGGAATCGTACTGGTGCTGACGGTAACCGTATCAGGTATACATGAAGAGAAAAATGCTTCTAATTGGTAATTCCAATAAATCCAATTGGCTAAATCCTCAAATGCAGAACTGTTTGTATCCAGACAATAATTTAGTCCGGAAGGAATTAGGGGAACGACGAAGCTGTTGTCCATCTCCCGGGTTGGAAATTGAACTCGGACGATGAGTTGTTCCTTCCAATCATTGGCGCCCAAACTGAAGGGTTGGTATGTGCATCGGGCCACGAGCCAGTTTCGAAAGGCTGCAAAGTTTGCTTTTTCGCACTCACCCCGATCCATTCCGGCTTGAATTTGGGCGCTGGTCAACCAGACCGTAGGCGTATCGGGCACAGCAATGGGAAAGAAACGAACACGAACCGAATTGATCAATTGCCCTTGTGCATCGTGGAGCCAATCCATGGCAATGCGCAAGCCTTCCGAATCAATCAACCGCAGATCTTGGCCCACGCGGTTAACGCCAACTTGATGATGGGCGCGCTCCGTTCGAAAAGCAGACTCCCCGTTCACCAGGACCTCTCTGACGTAGGTACTTTCCATGGTAACGAAGGTCGAAGAAAACCCGCTGGGATTGGCTGGCGAGGAAAGGGGAATCGGTGCAAATAAATTCTGAATAGTAGTAGCGTAGTTGGGATTGGTTGATTCAATAAATGCCAACAGGTTAGCTTGCCAGGCGGAATCGCTGTTTGAGTCCCACAGAACCTGACCACTGGCGGTAGTAGTATCAAAATCCACGGCCAAGCGATCCTGAACCCAACTGTAGCGATCGGCATCGTAGGAAACCCCAATTTCCGTTCCGACGGGGGTCGTAATCGATTTAAGGCTCCACAAAGCCTGAACTGGAAAGGTGTCGCCGCCAGCAGTAATCAAACTGGCATCGGGCCGCGAGTACGTTTCACTACTCACACGCGAGAAAAATCCCCAAGGATCGCGACGGTAAAACTGATCGTACTGAATGGTGGAATCGTTGTAATAGGCAAAACGATATCCGGGACTCGATTTCACATTGCCGCGCGCATAGAAATCTAGAGACTTCAAGGTCAAACGCCCCTTATTGGCAGCGAGAGAATTTGGGGTTCCGGGTGCTAATGAATGGTCGTAACCCATCACCACTTTGGTCAGGTAATTGGAATCCCCATCGATGGCTTGCGGTTGAATAATCAGGCCAAAACCCACCACCTGATCATAGACATCGCGGTTGTACAAGCGCACCGCTTTGAGATTGGCAAACCGGTTGCTGGTATCAAATCCTGAGAATCCATTCTGGAGGATCAGGTTGGGGGAATATCCTCCGGGGTTACCCTCTCCGTCCAAGCACGCGGTGAATAGAGGGACATCGATATTGGAAACAAAAATGTCGTAGCCCAATCCGTTGAGGCTACCGCGATAAGTCATTTGACCGTAACGTGTGATCCGGGTGCGCCCATCGGATTCTTCACAATCAAAAAATTGGAATGGGATGGCGGATACACCAGAGGCCATGCGCATCGCCGTGCCATAGGGAAAAGCAAATACACGTTCATAGCCGTTGGTCGGGGGCACAACCCCCAACTGGGCCAGGATTTGGTTATACATGGCGGGTGCAACGGCTTGATCTAACCGCGGATTACCAAAACTGCCCAGTCCGACAAAATCGGCTGAGTAGGCATCTTGGCGCGCGTCTGCGCCCCGACCCAAATCAAATACCGCAACATGGGTTTTGGTCACCGCTCGGCTCAAGGCCATGACCTGCTTGGTCCCCTCCATCCGTTCGAAATAATACTGGTTGGGATTATTTTGCTTTCCGGTCAGCATGAACTGCTCTTGGTCAGGATCGGACCAGGGTGCTTTGAATTTGTAATTGCCTGAAATCTGGGCATATTGAAAGGTAATGTAATCGCCATAATCAGAGGTGTCATAACCCGGTTCACCCTTATCCAAATAGTCTGGCGATTCAACCGCTGCCAGTAACCAGGCATAGGCATATTCCGTATTCTTGACCGTGGTTGATTTCATTTGGGTGCCGGACCCATTTTCACGTTTGGTAACCTTGGCAAAACTTTTTTCATTTAAAATTTCGGGCGCAGCACCATTGACCCCGTACCCTACTTGTTGGCGGCCAAAAATGTAGCGCATGCCATTGGGGTTCACGACCACGATTCGCTCAATGCCTGCTCCACCCAATTCATAAAAAATCTTCTTGGCCGTATTGTGGAAACGGCTCTGTTCGGCAAAATAATCACGACCGGTATAAGCGCCAACCGGAAAGGGATTAGCCTCCTGAACCAAGCCCGGATCATCCAAAAATCGCATATTGGTGTTGCCGCTTGCTGGATCGTTTGTCGCTGCCTGCCAACCCGCCTCGGATTCATTCCACGGGTCGGAGGGGGTCCCATTAAACATTTGATGATATTGGGCCCAATAACTACTATTGGATTTGAGCGCCCACATCAAAGTTCGATAACTGTGTACCCGCCACTCATCATCAAACGAAACACGGTAGCCGGAATCGGATGGTTTGTACCAGCCTTGTTTGGCCTGTATTGCTTTAGCAACCCCACTTAAACCCTGGGCCGCCACGTTAAACACATCGTAGTTCCCGGAAACATAGTCCGCATTGAAGGATCCGGCTTTTTCGTATTCTTCGCGCTCATCCTCATCGAATGATTGGGTATACATCTGCTGGTAATCTTGGACATAAATATCCAGCGCCGTATGGTTCTCATATTGGTTGCGGGGTCGGGTGGTATCGAGGTTATCGCGGTAGAGTGCATCCCCATTCAACTGGCTATTGTTGCCGCTGACATGAATCGGATTCGCGTTGTTGTTGCGCACACTAGGCAGATTCAGGTAGCCGTAAGCTGTACTGTATTGGCGGCGTACAAAAGTCGTTTTGTGCGATCCAAAAGAAATGGTGAAGCCATAAATAGGAATCGTCAGGCCGAATCCGCTGGTGCTTGTGGTCATGCCCCCAGAACGGGTCGTGGTAGAGATGGCGTGCCCAGAAAAACTCCTGCTGGTTGCACCATTGGTGCCTTGATGGTACTGGGTAAAACTCAATCCACCTTCGCTATCAATGCCAATCCGCGTATCGCCGGACCGCATACCCGCTCCAAAACCAACACCTGTCCCTTCGGAATAACTGACATTTACCGAGCTGCCCTGATCCGTTGTGTAACCCAAACCGCCATTAAATCCACCTTTAGAGTGGTATCCAATGTTAACGCTCAGCCCGCTGTCAGTTGGGATACTCAATCCCACGCCAACCCCATTGGTTCCAGCCGAAACACTTACTACGCCATAGGTATAACCCACCGTGAAGCCAGAAAACCCGTCGTGGTTATTGTATTGGACCCCAACCGAAGCACCGCCATAGCCCAGCCCAAAACTGTAGGAGTACACCGATTTAAACCGCTCGGTTCGCTCGATCGAGGCACCGCGCCAATCGTCGGGATAGCCGCGCAGAATCCGGCTGATTGAGCCCGGCGACAAGTTCCAGCCCAGACCAGTCCAACTGGCTTCCTGCTGATACAAAATCCCCGCGTGATAGCTCAAGGCGATCGGATACGATCCGCCCGGCGCACCTGGAACAACCACGGCTGGAATGCTGTAGTTGAAGTCTCCCGTCGTCTTATTGACCAAATCGGTCGTATCAATAGGCTCAAACTGGGTCACTTCCGGAACCGTAATACCGGATGTTTGGCCCCATAAGGACGCAGAGATAGCCGTCAGCGCGATGAGCAGATATCGCATCGTGTTCTCCTCAAAATTGTTCTTCTAGTGACTCCAACTTTCGATCCCCAAGATCGAAAAGCGGTTGACGATTTTGGCCCAATAAGCCCCAAAATCCTCCGCTCACTCCACCCATTTCAGGCATCTATAAGCAGCGCATGACTTCAGGTTCTTCGGACGCGAAACCATTACGAGCTATCCCATCCTTCCCCCTTAACCGCCCCGCAAATTTTTTGTGCGGGCAGATCAAGAGTCAGGAAAAACAGCTGTTAAGGGTTCACGCGTTAAGTTCAGCCCAAACTGATCAAAAAAATTGTTGGATATACAAATTTTTTGGGATTCACCCCAAAGGCCCGGCATTTGGCCAAGAAAATATTGACATCCTCACCATTTTGTTTCCCTGAATGATCATTCATGTTGTATAAGGAGGGCTTTGTGACCATCCTGAGGAGGACGTTTTCGCATGTCGACCTTAATATTTCTTTTTTTTATGAACCCCTTCGCCGATGACTTGTGCGGCCTTCGCCATGTCGTCATTGACGATCCCTATGGATTCTTTGATCCCTACTATTGGTGTAAACCGGGCACCTTGCTCAATGGCCAATCCTGTTATGGCGTGCCTATGAAGGATGACCCGGGCCCATCCGGCGGAAATTGCGGAGGACCCATCGACCCCGGTGACCCCAATGGCAAAAACCTGAATCATATTGGAGACCGCACAGCCCAAATGATCGCGCGCTTTGATTGGCAGGAATTTGAAAGCTACCAATTCTTTTTCCAACCTGCGCCAAATTTAGCCGATCACGCCAAAATCCGCTTTTTATCCCTATACGCATCCCTGGACAAATGGGGAGAAGAATTGGAAGTATTGCGCTTCACTTTGCAGAAAAAACCGTATTACGCAAGCTATCAAGCCCAAATCGTGGTCGAATACCTCAACCCCACCGATTACCCAAAATTCAAGCCGTATTGGAATCGTCTCTACACCATTAGCATTCCCAGCGGCGGCTGTCCGATTTGGATCGAGTGGAGTGACAAAACGGGCTATCGGGTCAGAGTAGACACAACCACCATCGAATTACAAGGCGACCCTGAACTCAAGATGTGCCGCCTCAATCAAGGCTTCCTAGAAATCAAAGGCAATATCGATCAACCCGGCGGCATCCATATCTGGGACCTGAACCTGGCAGCCGTCGATCTTGCCCCGCCCAACTAATCCATTTTCAATATTTCCCGCGCTGCAACGGTGAAGGCGTGTTCGCTGCCAAATTGTTCATCCAATTTCGCTAAAGCCGCCCCTGCCAGCGCTTTTGCATCGGCCCTGCGACCCAGATCCGCATAGACTTGGGCCAGGGCCAATTGGGTGGTTGCGATATCGCGACCGCGGGGATTGTTAATCAACCAAAACTGGTTTAACGCCTTTTCCAAACAGACCGCATTGAAGGACCAAAATTCCGGCTCGTCGCGCAGCTTGGCCAAGCTTCCGTAATAATAGGGCAGGTTCTGCTGGTTGCCCGCGTTCTCACTGATTTCAATGGCCTGTAACACGTGCAAAAAAGCCTCATCGGTGCGGCCCAACCGCGCTTCTGCTTCTGCTGCGTTTTTTAAGGTGGTCGTCAATCGGACATGGTCTGGACCCAAACAATTGGCCTTAATTGCAAGGCTTCTCTCGTAATAACAACGCGCCGTCTGGTAATCCTTTAAGCGAAAAAATAGGTTGCCGAGGTTGTGACATAAATCGCCGGTACGCACGTGATTCTCGCCAAAATTGGATGTAATCAGCTCTTCGGCTTGAATGCCCAAGGCCATGGCTTGGTCCATCTCCCCTTTCCTGCCCATCAAATCCGACAAAAAGGCCAAACTCAAACCCAAATCAGCTTCCCACGCGCGGTCCTGACCCAACCATTCACTGCTTTCCCCAACCGACTGAATGGCCGCATCCAGGTTGCCTAACAAGTAGTGGACATTGCCCATATCGCGAAAGAGGATACCTCTTTTGAGGCCCGATACCCGATGCGTGTCCATTAAAACTAGCGCGGATTCGTAAGCTTTTAACGATTCTGGATAATCGCCCACGGACGTCAATATTTCAGCTAATTCCAACTTCAAATCCAGAATTCGGGTCCCGTATCGCTCCGGTTCTGCGTTCCATTCGGAAAGGGTCGTTTCCGCCAATTGGCGTACCTGTTCCAAATCGCGGCCCAACATATGACCACAGCGAATGAGCAAGAGTTGGGCGTCCGCCAATCGTTCGCTCTCTCGGTTCTGTTCAAAATATGCTTTTGCCTCAGAAAGCAACGGTTGTGCGCGGTCTGGGCGGCCCAAAGAAAGGTAAACTTCACCCAGATGTAAGGCCAAATCGGCCCGTAGTGCTGGATCCCATTCCCGACCCGCCAATTCGCCAGCACTCTTATCAATAAACATCTGCAGGTCCATGCTGCCCGCTTTGGTTTCGCGCGGATTGGCGAGTTGAAAGGCCTCAATCAGGAAGCGCTTGGTCTCCTCTGCCCTTACCTTTTCGCGTTGTGCGCGCTGACTCTGGCGCAATGCCTCGTTTTTCTCGTGTGCGAGCCGCAACACAAAAAAGCCGATCATGCCCAGCAGGATCATACTGCCGCCCACCCAGTGACGCGAACGATGCAACCACTTCCAAAACACATAACTGCCATGATGGGCGCGCGCTTGGGTCGGCCGTGACTCGAGGACCGCATCCAACTCCAATAAAAATTCATGCGCCGAAGCATAACGATCTTGGGGCTCCAGCGCAGTCGCCTTGAGGAAAATGGCGTCCCAATCCGTTCTCAACTTGTTTTCGTATTCACGGCCACTCATGCCTAATTCCGGCACCCAGTCTTGACGTTGCGCGGCTGCCATTTTTTTAAAGGCCGCACTGGGAACGCTTTGCCCTTCTTCCCGATCGGTATCCAATAAGAGCAGCCAGAGAATCTGGCCCAATTGGTAAACATCACTGGCCGTCGTGATTCGCAGGCCTTGTAATTGCTCAGGACTGGCGTAACGCCGCGAGAAAAGGCGCACATGCGGACTGGTCTCCAAATCCGAAAAGTTGTGGCGGCCCGGATCCAGAATTTTCGCAATGCCAAAATCCAACAATACCGGTTGGCCTTCAGGCGTGACCAAAATGTTGGCAGGTTTGAGATCGCGGTGGACCACCAGGTTCTGATGTGCGTGTTGCACTGCCGCACACAGGTGACGCAACAGTTGGATTCGTTGAAGATACGTCGGTTTGTTCTGCTTTAGGTACTGGGTTAACTCGAGCCCATCCACAAAGTGCATAACCAAATAGGGTTGCTGATTCAGCAGCCCGCCATCCAAAATCCCGGCAATACCCGGATGATTGAGCTGGCCCAACACCTGGCGTTCCTGCAGGAACCGTTCAAAAGTACCCAATCCCGGCCGCAGGAATTTTATCGCGACCTCCTGCTTGAATTGGCCATCGACCCGGCGGGCGTAAAAAACAGTACCCATACCACCATGACCCAAACAGCGCTCTATCTCATACGGTCCGATGCGTTGCCCAAGCTTGGCGTCGATCTGTTCCTGCTCCATAAAGGCCTGAAACTGGGCAAACAAGCCCGGTTCAGTCGGGCTGGCGGGTTCATCCGCTGCCAATAAACCGCGCACCGTTCGCAAAAGAGTGGCATCTTCACCACAATGTTCAATTACATACGATTCGCGCTGCTCCCCATCCAAACCCAGGGCTGCTTCAAAAATTTGACGGGCACGTGCCCAGTCCACCTCCGTGTGCATGCAGCGAAAAAACCTCCAGGTCGGGTAAAATGAGCCCGAGGTATTATGACACACGGAACCCCAGCCCTGACCGAGCTCTTACACCTATGGGAACAGGGCGATTCTGCTGCTTTTAACCAAATTTTTTCGCTGGTCTACCCGGAACTCAACCGCATTGTTTCGCACAAAATGGACCATTACACGGTCTCCATCCAAACCACGGATTGTTTGCATGAAGCCTATCTGCGCTTAATGGATCAACGCTGCAACTGGCACAACCGCGGCCAATTCTTCGCCATCGCCGCCAAAGTCATTTGCCGGGTCCTGGCCGATCACGCCCGCCAGGGTCGGGCAAAAAAACGCGGGGCTGGTGTGGAGCATGTTTCTTTGGATGAACCTGAAATCCAAATCCCGTGTGGTTACCCCGATTGGATCCTGTTCGACATGGCCCTGGAAAAACTGGAAATAGCCGATCCCGCTGCCTCACGTGCCTTCCAGCTGCGCAACCTGGCCGGCTTCAGTCTCGAGGAAACGGCCACCAGCCTGGGCATCAGCATCCCAACCGTCGGCCGCCACGTCCGCTTCGCCAAAGCCTTCCTCGCCACCCAAATCCCCAACTAATCCGCTTTATGCCGCACGGCCCGGCCTAACTGAACTTAGGCTGGAAGGATTTGGCGATCCGACGCTGAACCCTGGTTCCCATTTGACACAAAAA
The DNA here is from genome assembly GCA_020637335.1 of Acidobacteriota bacterium. GTDB lineage: Bacteria > Acidobacteriota > Holophagae > Acanthopleuribacterales > Acanthopleuribacteraceae > JACJWC01. The sequence goes on from JACJWC010000020.1 coordinate 25,259, forward strand.
GCTATTGACCGAATCCGGACCCTGGTCCGCAGGTAATCGAAGGGAAATCAAAGGCAGTGGGCCGGAACCCAACAAGGTGCAGGGGAATCGGGTGGATCCCGATTCCCCTCTTTCCTGAATCGAGGCAATTACATGGATCCACAATCAAAATTGCCAAATTGCACCAGATCCAAAAGATCAATGTGGCCATTCCCATTGTAGTCATTAATGGCAACATTTTGATTTGGATCTAGCCAACGTGGATACAGATCGCCCATTGAGAGCGAACCACAATGATCACATATAACGTTTTCGACGTAGTGAATGGACCAACTGTTCAAAGTACCCGTTTCTCCAGCAGAAGTATCCATAACATGCAAAGTCCAGGTGCCATCCTGGGGCTCACCTGAGAAGGCGGCCATGGATGCGGCAGGCGTTAAGGTCATCGGAAAATTCCCAATCACGTTATTCGAACTGCCGCCCGCATGTAGGTAAAGCGCAACCTGCGTGCCACTCGGCGATTCCAAGTAGATTTCCAAATCACCACTGTAGGTGTGGGTGATATCGATATCTACAGAAAAACTGGGCAAAACAAAATGGTTTGTTCCCGTTAATGTCAGGGTGTCGCTCACCATGCCTTGATCGGGAATGGCAACTGCGGGTGAGCTTTGTGTCGTTTGAACCGTGCCATTGTCGCCAACCGGGACTGAAACAGGCAAGGAATACGTTTCCTGGGCAGTGGTGACAGTTAACAAAAACTCAAGCGGTTCGCCACACGTATTAGCCGCGCTTGTTGTGAAGGAAAAGGGCATCGAACCGGTGCCAGGGGCACCTGGGTTCAAATCGCTGTAACTAGCCGTGTTCTGGGTCACCGATACAAAAGGGCTTAATGCCGTCAATTGCGCCGAAATCCCGGTTGAAGGCCCATTCCCAACGTTCGTCAAGTCGATGTCCAGATCCACTTGGTCGCCTGGATCGACAACACCATTTCCACCACTATCGGTAATCGCCAACGAGTCTAGGGCGAGCTCAGGAATGAGGGTAATGTTGAAGCTATTGAATTGTCGCGCAAAAATGCGTGCATGGGGTCCATTGGGTTGTAGCGTCTTGGCAGCCTGCACGATCAAATTGCCCAAATCCCGCATTTTTGCACCAGCTGCCAATCCAAAATGCGCTTCCAGAACAATTTGATCCACACTGTCCCGAGTACCACCGGCCTGCAGAATTTGTATCAAGGCCTGGTACAAGGGCGTAGACCACAGTTCATCACCCAAAACCCCCATCCAGGAGGAATGCGCGCCATAGTTATGGGCAAAATCGTATTTTGGGCCGGGCGTTAAATTGAGGATTCGTCCGCTCCAACAGGTGTTGGGCGTGGGACCATATGCATCCCAGGGAAAAGCCCACTCCGGCCGAAATACCGGGCCGTTGGGGCTCACATACTTATAGGACCCAGCCCAAAAGTCACCAAATCCCTCACCCATTGCACCCGTATCACCGCCGGACCAGTTGCTGCCATTAATGCCAAAGTGAATGGCGTGCCCGTATTCATGCAGAATGACAAATTGGTCCTCATTGTCGTCCACACAACCATGACCAAAGGCCAGTCGGTTGGGTCCCGAAAGGTAATGCGAGTTATCCTCCCCATTAAACCCATCCGAGTCCGCACCAATCGATAGTTCTTGAATCCCGGTCGCACCAGTAAAACCCAGACTCTGGATATGCCTTTGACTCTGGTCAATGTGGAAATAGGTCATCGCATCGTTAAATGCATTATTGCCGCGCTGGAACCCACTCCAGTTACCATTGTTCGTTGTGCTTGGCGGCGTTGCCGGCGGTTCGAAGTCAATAATCTGAACCCACGGACCGACAAGGCTAAAAGTGCCGGCGTTATTGGTGATATCGAGAAGTGTCCGTGGGAAATAGGCGTTGGTGAACGCGGAAGCCGGACTTGTATCAACCAGGGTTTCGTCTTTGAGGCTAGTCCGCGGATCGGGATCAAACAGGGAGGCCTGACCCATAGCCAGGACGGCGGCTTTCATTTCAGATTGCGCAGCCTGGCGCCGCCTAAAACGATTGAGTTCAGAATCTCGATTGAGAAAAGGTCCTTCCGTTCCCAATTCAACCTGCACCGGCTTCCGCGTCAAAGCTGTATCGCGCCAGCTCAGGATTTCCCCCGTTTGTGCATCAATGACATGCTCCCAATAGCCAAAAGGCTGTTCCACGAAGATTTGGTTGACATAAGACAAAATGAACGAACCGTCCTGGGGAACAAACACCAACTGGGAAGTTGGCAGCTCCAATAGGGGACCCGTGACACCGAGATGGGACCATGCCAATTCATATGCATCATCCTCAGTTAAAAAAGCCATTTGGCTGCGAAATCTTTCGGGAACCGGGAAAACATTATTGCTGACCTGATAAACAGACCCATCCTGGTAGGCCAGACTTACAACGATCTGGCCTGACCAAACGGGTACCCCATCCAACATCTGCTGAAAGGCATAATGCGAACCGACTAAACTGTGTTTTACCCCAGCAAAACGCAACTGATTCAAGTCATCGATGCCATATTTCACGGCATTTTGAGCCAGGTAAGCCCATGCCGCATCCAAGCCCTGGCCAGCCACTTGGTCCCGCTTGTTCCATTCCAAGCGCGGTGTTTCTCTGCCATCCACGTGGTTGGCCGAAAAATCTTGGCCAAATGCCAAAGGCATCCCGATTAAACACAGAAATATCCTAAACCTTGTCATACATCCTCCTCTAAAATGTACCCCTATCTTAGAAACGCAGTGCTGAGAATGGAAGCACCCAATCCCTTTTTGCCCAAATTTCAAAAAAACACCCACATCAGCTACAAGCGTGTTGCCTCAGAAACCAGCTCCGGCGGTCGCTATTTCGATGGCGACCAACCCCGCCCGCACAAACAAAACCCGTAGCAAGCGAATCCCACCCCAAGCTGTTAAATTTAATACCAAACCCCGTCATTATCCGGCATCGAACGGTCCCACCTCTTGCCGGCGACTGAGAGCCCATCCACCTAGGTAGATGGGTTAAGAGCAGCACCGGGTTGGAGCACTTCACGAAGGAGATGCCTTTCAAGCCCATCCTCACAAAAAACGACCACACGTTTTTCAAACCACCGTTTTAAGGAGGGGCACCCTTGCTATTTCAACACAGCAGATGGCTGCCCTCATGGCCAACAACGACGAGCCGTAATCGAACCCATCCGGCAGGCAAGGCAACTCGGCTGCTCCATCCGTCTTTCCTGCCAATCCATTGAATTAGCGCGTTCAACCTATTACTCCTGGCTGAATCCAATGCCTAAATCGAATGGTTCCAATGGGAAACGGGTCGCCAACCGATTAACTCAAGAAGAGCGCGATCAGTTGCAAACACTGCTTTTTGATCCCCTTTATGCGGATCTCAGTGTTTTCCAGCTTTATTGGCACGCTTTTAATCAAGGTCGGTTCATGGCCTCCTTGAGCACGTTTTACCGCATCGCCAAGTCCATCCAGGCATCCGGTGACCGTCGCCCGCTTGCCACGCATCCCAAACGCACCCCGCCGATCCTGCTGGCCACCGGGGTTAACCAGGTTTGGTGTTGGGATATTACCCGTCTGCCGGGACATGTGTGCGGCCACCACTATTTCTTGTTTGCCTTGATTGATTTGTACAGTCGCTTCGTCATTGGTTGGATGTTGGCCACCAAGGAGAATGCGGAGTTGGCCTGCCACTTTTTAAGGGAAAATATTCGCCACACCCAACGGGATTTTCCCATTCAGCACCTGGTTAACCATTAACCATTCCGATCGGGGCGCACCCATGATGGCATCTTCCACCCTTGATTTCCTCTGTTCGAGTGGTATCAAGGTGAGCTTCAGCCGGCCGAGGGTCAGCGATGATAACCCCTTTATTGAATCTCTTTTCAAAACCCTCAAATACACGCCCAGCTACCCGGGATTCTTTTTAAACCAAGCCGAAGCGGATACCTGGCTGCACCAATTCACCCAGCGATATCACCATCTTCCGCACAAGGGTCTCAATGGCTACACGCCCTACCAAGCTTATACTTCTCAATGGGTTCCAATCTTTCAAAACCGCCAGGCAGCACTTGACCTCTAATATCAAAAGTATCCTGCCCGTTTTTCAAAACCGCCCAAGGCGAAACCCTTACCCAACATGGTTTCCATCAACGTCCATACCGTCAAAACCCACATGGACTGGCCCCACCCAACACATCTAAACCCATTTCCGCCCCAAGTCCACTGCCCAAAACAAGCAGATTCAGGCATTGCTACACTCATTTCAAATACAACTGTGTCCAATTTCCCTTGACACCTTCCGCTCCCTCGGAAAAGAGGACACATGAGACTATAGAACGGGGGAAAACAAGAAATGAGCAAAAAGTATACGGATTAATTTAAGGGTGAAGCGGTGAAGCTGGTTAAAAACCAAGGATATAGCGTTTCAAAAGCAGCGGAAAGCTTAGGGATTTCCTGGCCGACCCTGGATAAATGGATCAAGGCCTTTGACCAGGAAACGGGGTCGGAGTTTGGTGGAAATCCGTTTGAGATGCAGCGGGAACTCAGGCGGCTAAGGGAAGAAAACCGTCAGTTGAAAATGGAGCGCGAAATCCTAAAAAAGGCGACGGCCTTCTTCGCCAAGGATCTGAAGTGAAGTACCGCTTCATTCAGATGCAAAGCAAGGCATATCCCGTTGAGGTACTGTGCAGGGTAATGCGTGTAACCCGCAGTCGTTATTACCTTTGGAGGAAAGGAGTGCCTGGGAAAAGGGAGATTGCCGACCTGAAACTGGTTGCATCCATTCGTGAAATCCAGCAGCAAACCCATGGGGTTTATGGCAGCCCGCGCGTCACCTTGGCACTGCGAAATCGCGGTCAAACAATTGGAAAAAATCGGGTGGCGAGGGTAATGCGCCTTCACGGTATCCAAGCCAAAACCGCCCATAAATATAAGGCGACAACCGACAGTCAGCATGGCTTACCCGTCGCCCCCAATTTGTTGGAAAGATCTTTTGCTGTTGGGCAAGAACAGTCGGTTTGGGTCAGCGATATTACCTATATTTGGACCCGCGAAGGCTGGTTGTATCTATGCGCAATCCTGGAGCTATCGACCCGAGCGATTCTAGGGTGGTCGATTCAGCCACGCTTGACCAGGTACCTGGTTTTAAATGCTTTAAACATGGCGTGCTACCGGAGAAAAGATCAGTTCCTCTCCACCGCACTAATTGAGTTAAAGGTTAAAGCCCAATACAGGTCCAGATCTGCAGCATGTCCAGAATGGAAATTCGTAAATCCTGGTCATAATCATACGCCTCGACCAATGGCCAGTTGACCTGCCCTTCTGTTTGGCCAAACACGGGATAGAGCGACTCTAAATCAGCAAAGTCAAGGACCATGTCCTCATTCACATCCATGGCCGGAACAACGACTGTGTATTGGGAAGTGAGCATGCAGCTCCCACCTGTATCGCTGATTGTCAGTGTGTAAGTGGTTGTTTCAGTTGGGGTTGCCATGGTCGTCAGGCTATTCGGGTTTGACAAACCGGCGGTTGGCATCCAGGAAACAACGTCCGGCGAGCACCCGACCGGGGTGCCTGTCAGTTCCATGGACTCGCCCCAACAAGTAATCGCACCCGAGGTTTCAATCGCCAATTGCGCGGATGCAACCAAATCGCCTGTCGCGGCTAGGGCAAAGCCTTGTAATCCAACATTGACGTCGGTGCCCACGACTTCGATGGTCCATTGGCCGGGTGTGGGGTTATCAACCCACACCTGTTCCACATTGTTAATAGGGTCAGGGCCACCACCGGTCATGGAGTGACCGGATGCAAACACATTGCCCAAATAAAAAGTGGTGCCATCCGGCTCTGTCACGATCAAATCCAAATCATTACTGACCGGACTACTGGTTCCCGCCGTCGCAGGCGGTGCGGTGAATACCATACACACTCTTAAGGGTTCCGACCCACTTGAAACTTGGATCTGAAAAGTTTCTGTTTCAGATTGCGCGAGGCCTTCAGCGTTTCGATGGTCCTGAACCCATAAGTGCGCGTTGTCACCGGCAAAATAGAGGCTGCGATCCAAATTGATCCGGCCCCATCCTTCAACATTGTTCGGAATGGGTGTATCCAGGAATCCGCCACCGTTGGGGGTGTCCTCCAGCATATTGACCGTACCCACCATGAGGGTTGCTTTGAGCAGCGCCCCACTGGGAATCAGACTGTCACCTGGAACGGCCAGTCCGGTTGGGTAATAGCCCTCACGAAAATACTGGCGAACCAGGGCTGCCGCACCAGCCGTCACCGGGGTGGCCATGCTTGTCCCACACAAACTCGTCATGCCGCAAGCTGAGTTGGCTTGGGCCGAGGAGGTGCTACAACCGGGTGCAAACACTTCGGGCTTGCGACGACCATCCAGGATCGTTGGACCCGACCGACACGAACCATGGCGATTGGCAAAGGATGCCGGATTGGAAGAGCCCGCCTCGGTGGCCCCCACCGCCAAAACATTTAAAGCATTTTCCGGGCTGAGCAGCGGACCCAGGGGAAAGGATGAGTCGTTCATGCAGGCGAACAAGACCAGGTTGTCCTCGTTGTTGTACATGAAAGTGTCGATATCTTCACAATCCTGGGTATAGGCAGTTGCCACAGGGCTACCGTCTACTTCGCCCCAACTGTTGGAGTGGATCCGCGCCCCCACCATATCGTGATTCACCAATACGGAAAGCAATTGACCTGATTGATTATTCAGTCCCGTATGGAAGGCCAGTTTCGCTTCATAGGCCATGCCGGCACCGCTTAACTGACCATTTTGGTTTTTTCCGGCAACAGAGCCGGCCACATGGGTTCCATGCGAATTTGCACTGCCCATGCTGTCCAGAGCAACAACCTTTCGGTGCGTGGGCCCAATCGGGTTTGCATCTAGGAAGAGGCAATGGTTAATGTCCATCCGGCCATCAATGACGCCGACAATTTCACCTTCCCCGTGGATGCCAGCGTCATAGACAGGCGTGTCCATGGTGACATTGTTGGGGTCGTCATAAGATTGAATAATCCAACGACTTCGATCATTGCGGTCTTCTCTCCGCGGGACAGGTGCAATCCACGCAACTTCCGGTAAGCGCGCCACGGCCTGAACCCATTCGGACGTTGCACCGACCACTTCGACCCGCTGGATGCCCAACAAATCAATCCAACTCTGAACCAGGGCACCCGTTTGACTCAAAAAGTTATTGACTGGGCCCGGATCCTGGTCTGCGTGTAAGCGAATGGAAAGCAAAGGCAGTGGCCCTGCACCCAACAAGGCAGGATGAATCTTGTAGGCAGGATGGTACGGTTGGAAATAATCAATTTCCGGACGGGAGATTTGCAACCCACGCGGAACTTGCACCAACCAAGCCTGATCCGGAATATAGCCCAAAAATTTCACGCCTTGACCAGCCAATTCGGCCTTAAGGGTTTGTGAAAAATGAGCGCGACTGTGAACCAAAAAGATTTGGAAAGGTCGGAATGCTGAGGTTTCTTCGCGCAGTGCCGGATCGATGCTTGGCTCCCCCAGCCGGACATCGATCGGATACGTCAGCAAATGGATCTCCGTATTTTCCTGGGCCTGAAAAAAAGCCCAAAACAAAAGAAAAGTCATATCTAGCCCCTTTTTGACCCCCACAACCCGATTGGGTCAAAATGTCGGGGATCCCGATTCCTTCACATGTGCACGCAGGAAATCTCCGCCCGATTCTAATACAAATTCATTAAGCCGACCTTAATAAATTAGTTCGCCAGAGAAGCACATCGAAGATCACCCATCAATCCAGATAACAAAAGAACGCAGCCTAGAATGTTTTGATGTGTTGACCGAGGACCGAAAACCGTTCGGGCCATGTGGATAGGTAGCCTTTGAAATGTTTTGGCATGCGTTGCTCGGCTACGGACCTGGCAATGCGCCAAAAATCATTCCGAATGGATGCCGCCCGCGTTTTGGGATGGCTAAGGAGAGCAGGTTCTATGGTAGCGCCGGTTAATGGAGCGCGACGTAATGGAAAGAGCAGGCGCCACCGGGTCGACTCTTCCTCATTCGACCAGGATTCCACCCAATCGGGCCGGTTGCCCAAAATGACAGGCAGATGGTTACTCATGACGGCATAATCGCAGACAGCTGCAGCAAACACGCCAGCCAACGCCTTTAACCGCAACCAAATCCATTCCTTCGGATGAGAGACCCGAAGGGTCGGGGTATCTTTAGCCTGGGGTTTTAACCCCAGGACAAGCGCAAACCACAACCCCAACCCCGGCAGGGGTTGTGTCTATTAATCGTCAAGGTAATGCGGGTCAAACATCACATCATGTTTCAGCAGTAAACCAATCAATTCGTCCCTTGAGGTCTGGTTTCGGTGGTGTTCCTTTTGGTTACGCACATAAGCAATAACCTTGGACAGTTGGGATGCGCTGACGCTGAATATGCCGTAACCCTTTTGCCAGGAAAAACGACCGTCCACCTTGTCATTGTTGTTAATCCATATAGTTGAATGTGCTTTTGTCCGTTTGAGTAGGTCCGGAATATCATGACTCGGTTTGAGTTTCACTACCAAGTGAATATGGTCTTCAACACCATCAATGGCCAACAACTGTCCTTTTTCACCTTGAATAATTCCTGTGATATAACGATAGAGCTCTGCTTCAAAATCCCCATGGATCATGGGATAACGATTCTTGGTGCAAAAAATAATATGGTAGAGCAAGTTTGAATAAGTGCCCGACATAAGATTTCCAGAATATCCTTGTTGTCAAAATATCAATGTTTCGCAAAAATTTCAACCCATTATGGAATTAAAATTAACTTCAGTTTTTAGGCTCGTTCCTGGTGTTATTCCGCCTTGGCCTATCAGGGCATTTCTCTGCTCATTTTTTGGGATGCTCCCCCTCACACAACCCCTGCCGGGGTTGCCCATTTCGTCTACGCCCTCAACCTGTGGTTAAAACCACAGGCTAAATAGACCCAGCCCCTTCGGGGCATGATTGTTTGAGCGGCCCCTGTTGGTGCGGGCTAGACAGATTGGTAGGCGCGCTGGGCGGCTGACTTGCCTTGGAACCAGTGTTGACCGTCCTCGCGGGCGGCCTGCATCAGGCGTTTGACGCTACCGGCGACGAGGTGGAAGCGTGAGCCGAAATGTTGGACCGTGTCCAGCCAGGCGTCTTGATCGATTTCCAGGCGCTTGAGGATGGCTTCGAAATGGGCTGGGATCGCGCCCGGTTTGTCTGCTCGAATTTGACGGCCGGTCCACTCCAGCAGGGCCAGGAAATCGTCCAAGTCCATGTTCAAGAAACCTTTACGCGATTCGGTGCTGCGAATCGGACAGAGCCAATCTGCTCGCTTCATTTGGGCCCGCATGTCTTCAATTAACTGCGTTTGATCAAATGTAGGATTCGTTTTGGCGGATTCAGGCAATTGGGCCAGGTTCTGTTCGGCCTGGCGGGCCAGGATGCGGTCTTGAGCGGAGGTGTAGTCGGATTCTTCGTAAGCGGTCGTTAATCTGCAGGGGGGATTGTTGGGAGTATGGAATCGGCAGGTGCGTTGTTTTGCAGGCCGGTGAGGAGGTGGTTGAGGTAGCGGTCGGGTTTCCAGCCGTTGGCTTTGGCCGTTTCGACCAAAGAGAACCAGGTGGCCAGGGCGTGGGCGCCGGCGGGTGTGTTGGCAAAAAGCCAGTTTTTGCGGCCGAGGGCAAAGGGGCGGACTTTGTTTTCCAGGGGGTTATTGTCGAGAGTCATGTACGGACTGCTCGCGTAGTTTTGGATATAGGGCAATGTGTCCAGTGCATAGCCAATGGCTTTGCCCAGCGATGTTTAGGTGGAACCAAAGCTTTGAGTCCGCGTATCTTGGTTTCCAGTGCCTGGAGCAGAGGCAAGACACTTTCGCTTCGCTTAGCCATTAATTCCTCGGCCGCTTGGCCACGTCCATCGCCTTCCTTTCGGCCTGATAGATGGCCTTAATGTCCTCGACGATTTCGTGTGCGTTGTCCAATGTCTTGGATCGTTTTTGGCCATGGCTCGGTTTAGCGGCCTCAAAGAACTTGCGGCGCACATGGGCCAGGCAGTAGACGTGCACCCAACCTTGCTCGGCCGCATCCTTGCCGTGCAGAAAGTGATAACCCTTGTACTCGTCCGTCTGCACATGGCCTTTGAAATTGGCCGCCAAATCCTTCGCCACCTTCGCACTGCGGGTTGGCTGATACCAATACAAGACGATTTCGGGCTCGCGTTCCGTTTTTTGCGGGTCCGGCTTGAGCGGTGGACCCGCTCGTAACAGCCACATGTGCGATTTGGTCGTGTTTTTTCTGTTTTCTTCGTTCATCACCTGGATAGAAGTCTCATCCAGGTTGATAGCCGCCCGCTTTTTGGCCATTTCGGTCAGGATTTGCACGATTTCGGCGCATTTTTCGGCCAAAGTGATCGTCCAACTGGCCATGGTGTTGCGATTCAGAGGAAATCCCATGCGTTCGAACTGTTTTTCCTGGCGATAAAACGGCAGGGAGTCGGCAATTTTGGAGGTCAGGATGTAGGTCATCAGGGACGGCGTGACCGGCGAATTATCGATCAAGGACGGCGGCAGCGGAGCGATGGAAACCGTTGGCCCTTCATCGTTTACACCCTGACAGGCCTTGCACGCGTATTTGTAGCGAATGTAGTGGATCGCCTTGATTTTGGCCGGAACATACTCGGTTTTCTTGGTCTCTTCCCGACCGATACGCACTTTTTCAGCCCCGCAACCGCAGTGTTTTTCGCATTCGGGGATGTCCAGCACGACCTCTTCGGTTTCCAGCTCAGGACTGACGCCTTTACGGCCCGGTTTCTTGCGGTTGTACTTGATTTCCTCGGTTTCCGGCTCTGGGCTAGGCCCAACGGGCTCCGCTTCAAACAAGGGCAACTGGTCGGCCGCTTCCGAGGAAGGCGCGAATTGACGCGCATTCATCAGGCGAATCTTTTCGCGCAGAAACTGGTTTTCATCCTCTAAAAAACTGACTTTTTTCTGGGATTTTTCCAGTTCAGCTTTGGTGGAAATGAGTTCAGATACGACATCGACCATGCCGGGATTATAGCATGGCAAATGTTCTACATGGAACATTTAAGTATCTGATAATAAATAATTTAACTAACATCTTGGCTCGATTCTTGCTCCCTTTTCAGTCTCCCTTTGCGCCTTTTTTCACGTCACCTGATGGTAATACAGCTTCTCGTGCGCCTGGGACACATCCAGTCCGGCCAATAACCAGGCAAGCGCACGTTGATCGATTTCAAGCACCTCCGCTTCGGTCTCTGGCCAACGGAACCGGTGTTCTTCCAACCGTTTCAGCCATAAACAGAATCCGTTCTGGTCCCAATAAAGAATCTTGATGCGGTCACGTAGCCGATTACAGAAGACGAACAAATCGCCGCTAAAGAGATTCTTGCCCAACTGGCCCTCCACCAAGATCGACAATCCGTTGATCGACTTGCGCATATCGGTGTTGCCCAGCGCCAAATACACCTTTCCCGATTCTGGCACCATCATTCCACCGCCTTCATCGCCCGCAGCACCGATACCAGGTGTTGCTCATCCACCCGCTCGGATGAAATTTCCAAAACAAAACGCCCCATTCGGATGGTCAGGCCTGCAACTGATCCAGAGCTTAGATCCTTTCCTGAGCTTTTTTCCTTGCCGAAATCGACCCCTGGCACAGGCACCAACTTAGAAATGCGATTCTCAGCGTGTCTCGAGGCCCGGTAAAAAAATTGAGCGTAGTTCAGCCCGTGTTTCCGGCAATACGCGGCTTTACTCAAACCACTCTTCGCCCAACCCTCTACCTCTTCTGCCCACGCCACCGCCGATCTCGGCCGCTCCTTAAACACCAACTTCATCGGCCACCTCCTCTCAGGCAGCCAAATTAACACCCCCTCATCACCCCCGCCCAGATGCACCAAAACGACCGCTTACGCATAGTTCAGCCCGCGTTTCCGGCAATACGCGGCTTTACTCAAACCACTCTTCGCCCAACCCTCTACCTCTTCTGCCCACGCCACCGCCGATCTCGGCCGCTCCTTAAACACCAACTTCATCGGCCACCTCCTCTCAGGCAGCCAAATTAACACCCCCTCATCACCCCCGCCCAGATGCACCAAAACGACCGCTTACGCATAGTTCAGCCCGCGTTTCCGGCAATACGCGGCTTTACTCAAACCACTCTTCGCCCAACCCTCTACCTCTTCTGCCCACGCCACCGCCGATCTCGGCCGCTCCTTAAACACCAACTTCATCGGCCACCTCCTCAGGCAGCCAAATTAACACCCCCTCATCACCCCCGCCCAGATGCACCAAAACGACCGCTTACGAGTTTTTAAATGGGGTTGGGCCCCCTGGTATCATGGCCGCCTGCGGCGCGGCTAACGCCTTTTAACCGCCGCCGGCAAGATTGGGGGTCCAGGGGGCCGGGTCCCGATTTAAAAATTGGAGCGCCCGCTTTATGCTCATTTGGCGCTCCCCCATTTTAGCGATACCGCCAATCCCTCCTGCCGTTCATGGTGACTCCAAAACGTTTTTCGAACGATCGTTTTTAGTTAGAGGCACATAGGGCTTTTGCCTAAGCGGAGTGAAGGCGCGTTGAGCGGCGGTTTTGACTTGGAACCAGTGCTGGCCGGCTTCGCGGGCCGGTTGCATTAGGCGTTTGACGTTGCCGGCCACGCGGTGGAAGCGTGAGCCGAAATGTTGGACCGTGTCCAGCCAAGCGGCTTGATCGATTTCCAGGCGCTCGAGGATGGCTTCGAAATGGGCGGGGATGGCGCCCGGTTTGTCTGCTCGAATTTGACGGCCGGTCCAATCCAACAAGGCCAGGAAATCGTCCAAGTCCAAGTTCAAGAAACCTTTACGCGATTCGTTGCTGCGAATCGGGCAGAGCCAATCCGCTCGCTTCAGTTGGGCTTGCATCTCTTCAATTAACTGCGCCTGATCCAACGTCTGGTTCATTTTTAACGATTCTGGCAGTTGGGCCAGGTTCTGTCCAGCTTGGCGGGCCAGGATGCGGTCTTGAGCGGAGGTGTAGTCGGATTCTTCGGGCGTTTCGGCGATGCCGGCACGGATCGGGTTCAGATCTATGTAGGCGGAACAGGTCAAAATGGCGGCATTGTCCAGCAGAGCCACTGCGGTGTAACGGCCTTCCCAGAAACGACCCTTACAACCGTCTTCGCGATTGGCTTTGCGTGCCACCCACTCGTTCAGACAGCGCATGACCCAGGAGATCGATTTATCCAGGGTCGGCCAGGAAATCCCTAAGCTTTCCGCTGCTTTTGAAACGCTATATCCTTGGTTTTTAACCAGCTTCACCGCTTCACACTTAAATTCATCCGTATACTTTTTGCTCATTTCTTGTTTTCCCCCGTTCTATAGTCTCATGTGTCCTCTTTTCCGGGGGAGGGTCAAGCAGTCAAAATTATGGGTGTCCTTTATATCTATCTATTTTTAATTTTTTGAGTGTTTTGGTCTGGTGCGATGAAATCACCAAACTAAAATGCCGCCGGTCGTTTGATTTCCTTGATTGCTCCAAATCGTAACGTTCTCATCAAGAAGAACGAGAATATGAACCCAACCGAATCTCGATTCCCGAAAAAGACTGACATCCAAAAAAAGAATTGGATCTGAACATTTCAACAGGCAGTTCCGTATCCTAAATAAATCAAAATAATCTAACTTTTCCCCTATTTTTTTATATGATAATGTTGAATACACAATATCTGAAAACAATTTTTCAGATTTATTCTCAACAAAATCGTATGTATGGACAATCGCAGGCCAAAGAAAACCGTTCTCAGAAAAATTACAATTAACACCATCTAGCATACAGGAGTTTTTTGCGGATTCATCCTTTAAAACAATAACAGGCCCTGGCAAATTTATTTTAGTTTCAGTTTTTACCCCCATATCAAGACACCACTCCTGGGAAAAGATTCAAAACCAGAATAGAAAGGAGAAATATCGTTTTCTACATCCACGTAAACCCAACCATTCCTGGATTGATTCCTTTTCTTTACACTCACCTTAATCCCTTCTTCTAAATGACAAAGGTCAATAATATTCTGGAGTGATTTTACGTCATTAAGGCTTAGACCTCTTGATTCAATATAGCCAAGATCTAATTTATTAAACAGAGAGTTCAATTCAAAAAGCAAATCACTACTTGTCAAACTTGAGATTTGTGCTGGAATTCCAATAAATTCATCAACCCCCCCGCAAAGAAAATCAAAACTTTTTATCGCCTTTAATCCGATATCAACATGGATACAAAGGCAAACTCCTTGAATATTTGAAAAATCTACTACCAAGTATTCCATGTTTTTTCCTTAGTATTATTGCTTCGGTTTTGTAACTAGTCTTGGTGGTGGTGTTATTAGAATATAGCTGATTTTAACCCCATAATGTTCCGCAGCCGTGGGAAATCGATTATCACCTGTCAATGTTGGAATACCTAAGGACATCCCCGTTCCAAAAATTAACCTATCATTTAGATTAGTTAATGCTCTGCCTGAATAGGGCAAGGCCATAATAACAGGGTTCGGGACATCGGGAACGATGGAGATCAGGGGAAGGCTAGCATAAAACCTACCGATTTCGGTGGGAGTACCCATTGTAAGGATATTATTACTGGATTCAGCTAGTGCGGTAGTCGAAATAACAGGAGAATAATTTAAAAGTAACCAACTTGTTTTAAAATGAGCAATTTCCATATCTGAACTTAAAGCAATCATTGCGCCTGTATCTAGATTTAATTTTGGTTTTTGAATTTCGTCAGGTTTACTTTTGTCAGGCGGATTGTTTGGGGAAGGGGTAGGTATGGGAATCGGAATTGGTGCTGGGACTGGGTTTTTAGGTACAGGATTAGGTGTTGGTTTTCCTTGATTTTGAGGGGTTTGATAGTCCTCTGCCCAAGTTTCGGGGGGAAGCAAGTCTACCTCAGGACCTTTCCGCTGACTAATTTCCCACAAAGTATCAAGTGCCCATTCACCGAATCCTGTTTGGTAGTAAATGTAGGAGCCCGCCAAAAATCCTGAAACTGCTGACATAGCAACAAGGTTTGCCCCTGGAACCGTCATAACAGCGCTTGCCGGAGCTGTAGCTAATCCTGTCGAGGCGCCTGCAGCCCCCATAGCCAAAACACCGCCATCCACATACTGACCATTATTGTCCACAAGAAGAATCGGATTGTTGCCCACGTAGCTGTAACTATTCCAAAACTCGGCATAGGGGTCGATTTGGAGGAAGCGGCCGAGGTCGGGTAGGTAGAGGCGGGCGCCGAAATGCATGCCGTCGTAATCCGGTTCGCGTTCCTGGCCGGTGTAACCGTGCGGCTGGCCGTTAAAATCGCCCACGTTGATGTCGCGTAGGATGTTGCCGTAGGCGTCCGTATCGCTGAAGGCCGTGAGCAGGTTGACCCCATTCGGGCCTGAGCTTTGGCTGTACAGATCGACGACCATGCGGGTCGAACCCAGATGGTCCTTCACGTATAGACCTGAGTAGCGTTTGGATTTGAAGCCAATGCGGTTTCCGCCGACAAACAGGTAGTTGCGGGTCATGCGACCAAATCCATCAAATTCTGCCATATTGTCGTTACCGGCTGGCAGGAAATGTGTCCATTCCGCCGTTCCGGCATTTTTGACAACAGATCGCGAAATGCGTGCTCCGCTGTGGTCATAGGTAAAGGTATGAACATCCGTTCCATCTTCGGTGTCTTGTTCCCAATGAGTTGCCTGGGTTTGGAAACGCCAATCGCCATATTCGAAGCTGCGGTCGCGGTTGGTGCCGCTGAACTTTTGTTCAAAGGCCAGGATGTTGCCATTGGCGTCGTAGGTGAAGGACGGGAATTCTTTGCCATCCATCTCCACCAAATTCCCATTAAATGGTGACAGATCAACCTGGGTCAATCGGTTGGAATTGGAAGCAATGATATGGGCCATCGAGCCAATCTGGTCAGCGCCTTGGGATTTCGGCACGTTGAGGCGATCCTCATACAAGCGGTTTCCGCTACGGTCGTAGCCGTAATGGTTGCTAAAGGTTTTTGGCGTTACGCCACCAGAATAAAAGCCCATAGTCGTTTGGGCATCGATTAACTGACCCCCCATGTCGTATTGATAGGTTTTGGTTAAAAGATCTTCTTCAGGGTTGGTGGGACTGTCATCTGGTCGGTAGGTTTCGCGGATGCGGGTCAACATCCCGTCATAGCGTTTCAGAGGTTCTTCTCCACCACCGAGCAATCCCCCATTGCCGAAATAGTCGAATTCCTGTTTGAACAGGTTCTCGGAACCCGCCTTCAACTCGTAGTTCAGGTTCATGCCGCGGATATCGGAGAGGTAGGTGCCTTTCATATTGGCTTTGAGCGGATCGCCGTAAACCACTTCAATCACTTGGCCGGCCGGCCCATAACTGTAATTGGCCAGGGCGATGGCTTGTGTGTTGGAGAGGCTGAGATCTTCGCGAACCAAGGAACCTAACCAGGCCTGGGTGACGCCAATTTCACTGGTATTCCCTGCGGTATCGGAGGCCTGGTAAAGCAACTGGAGGTCCATGGTGGCTGGGACCGGGGTGAGATCGTAAATGGCTTCCACCCGGTTCCAATCATCGTAGGTCATGCCATAGGCCTGGCCGGAATACACGGAATACACCCGGGTCGGCAAATCGTTGGGATCGTATTCGGCCCAAGTGATTTTGGGTTCTACCAGTGATTCATGCAGGTAGACATGGCAGAGGATCCGACCTTTGCCATCGTAATAAAAACGTTCAGCGGAATGTTCGGATTGGATCTGGCTGGCCAAGCCAAAATAGGAACCAAACGGGACAAGCGGATGATTAACATCGATAAATGGATTCTGAGCAGCCGAAATCGCTGGCCAGGCAGATTTGAAATGGGCAGGTAACGTGCTGGTTGGCAGGGCGTCATACCAGGACTGGGTAATCGTCCCGGTAATGGGGCTTAGACCGGAAATGGTGCTTTCGATCAAACTGTCGATGGTCGCTTCGGATCCAGGCACGACCTGAGTTTTCAAGGTGCGACCGCGATCATCGTAAATCACTTCATTCCATAACATAGGCGATTGTGTGGCTTGAAGCGGACTTTGGGTGAATCGGACCTGGCCGATCAGGTTGTACTTTGTTTTGTAGAAGGTACCTGGGTCAGCATCCGGATCGGTCATTTTGATGACCCGATTGTATCGATCGTAGGTATAGGCCACAGATAGGGCTTCAGCGCTGGTTTCTTTGCTCAGGTTCCAATTGTCAATAGAAGCCGGTGATCCGCCATCCAGGTGCAGGGCCCGCGGTGGATAGGTTGCTTTGAGGCGACCCAGTTCGTCATACTGATGCAGGGTGACCAAGTTCTTGGAATTACCGTCCGAATTGGGATCGATCAGCGTGTCATAGTCATTCGGCAAATACAGGGTCATGGGATCCCAAGTGGTGTAGTTGGGGGCTCCAGTGGCCAGGGTAAACCCCCACTCTTGCAGGACGGCCTTGTCTGGGTTGGAGATTTCCAACACGGTTTGGCCGCCTTCACCTGTGAAAGTAACGCCAATCCCGCCCTGCGGATTAATGGCCAGGGTACCGACCAGGCCGGGTGCTGTGGTTGCACCAGTGGTGACTTGGGGCAGGTTGTAGAAAACGATGTTGTCCGCGGGTAGAAGGTCGGGCAATTTTGTGACGAAATAATGGAAGCGGGAATGTTTTGAGGCGTCATTGACGAAGGTGCTGCCCGGTAACGAGCTGGCCACCGTGCGCCCGCGCGCATCCGGTTCATAGGTCACCATGCTGTAGGGCATCGTGTCGCCCTTTTGGTAGACACGGCCGTTTGCGTCACTTTTGTCCGAATGCCAGAAAACTTCCGCAGCGTTAAAGCTGCTGGTTCGACTCCCCGCAATAAAGAGGTCGCTGGGCGCATAAAGGCCGGGAATCGATTTGATCGGGCGGCCGAGCGCATCGATTTGGGTTACCCCGCTGATCAGCGTGTTGGCGCCGATATATTGAGGGGGGGTGTTGCCTTTGGCCCGCGTTTCCTGGGGTCGGCCCAGTAGGTCAGAGAAAGAGACGGTATGGATTTGGCGCGTCCCTTCATTGTCCAGGTAGGCGATGGAGTACATGCGGTTATGGGCAGGGTCCACGCTGGTCAGCCCATCAATCGTTTCTTGGTCAGGATTTTCGCGCGCTGGAAGGTCCAGAATCTTCATGGCCTTGAGCTTGGCCTGATCAACAAAGATAAGGACCGTAAACTGGCTAGCAGCCGCGTTATAGCGGTACATCACGTTACTGGATGAAAACCATGAGGTTTTGGATTTATCCAAGGTCACCTTTTGGGGTGCACTTGCCAAGCCATTCGACCAACCCGTTGGGTAGGGCACCATGAAGCCGATCATGCTGGGGTTACTCACCGTGCCAGTTAGGTTCATAGGGATTTCCAGGCTGGCATAGACTTCATCGGGCAAGCTGGTAATAAAGGTGGCCAGGTCTGGGGTACGGGCAAGCGAAGTGCCCACTTCAGCAAAACTGTTGCTGCGGATGTAATCGACCTCAAAATGAGCACCTGAAGCATTGGTGGGGTCAAAACGCAACCGTTTGATTTGGTGGCCATTCCAATCGGGATGTTGGCTGGTGTTGATGATGTAACTGTGCCATTGGTTGTCGGCGATCACGGTCCATCGGAAGGAGTCTGTTTCATTAAAATTCGGCACGCTTTCGTTCACAAAAAAGAGCTGGCCGGTGTTGCCTGCCGAAACCTTCATCCGGATTTCAAGCGTTTGAATTTGGCTTCCATCGTATAAAGGCGAAAAAACGGCGCCTATGATGCGGGGATCGGTGGAAGTTGCGTTACCCGATAAGACCCCATTTTGAAGGGTCCAATTGCTAATGTTGCCATTGTTTGACCATCCGTGACTGGAGCCAAAATCGAAATGGCTATCCAATATCGGTTGTGGGTTTAGGTTTTCTGGGACCGCGCGCAGGGAGTCAATTTCAAAAGTGACACCGGCCTGGTCGGTTGGGAATAATCGGATTTGGCGAATCTGATTCTGGGTCCATGTTGACCGTTCGGCCATATCGATATAATAAGTGTGGAACTGGTTATCCGGAACAACTTGGAATCGGACGGAGTCCTGGGTATTCCAAGCGGCTTGCGCGACCGTGCTAAAGCGAATTTGACCCGTCGCTCCGCCATTGACCCTCATACGCAGTTCTAAGACATGGTGGAGCGCACCATCCAAGCTGGTAGCATAGTTGGTTCCCGACAGGATAGGGGACGAACTGGTACTGGTCCCTTTCATTTTGCCGTTGCTGACCGTAAACCCGGAGACACCTGAAACAACCGCCCAATTTTCCTGAACTGAGAAGTTGTGATTGGGCAAAGAGGGTCCGTCCGGATTTTCCAGGACTTTGATCGAATCGACTTCAATTTGGCCGGCTTGATCGGTCGGGTCCAGGCGGAACCGGCCAATCGTATGGTTCATCCAGGCGCTATTTTGAGCAAAGTCCAGCAGGTAAGTGTGCCAAAGCCCATCTGGCTCGGTAGAAATAATGTAGTTATGGTTGGACGCAGCAAAACCACCCGGGTTGGGACCCGCACTGGTTTCAAAGTAAAGTCGTGCCTGAGTCCCTGAACTGACCTTCAAACGGATCTCAACCAAGGTGCCCTGGCTGCCTGAAAAACTGAAGGTGGGGGAAAGCAGTCGAGAATCGCCGGAAGTAACGCCGCGCAATTGGCCAAGCGAGGCAAATAAGGGATTAACATCGCCGGTGGTAACCCAGCCTTCAAGGCCTGAATCAAACGTGTAGCTCAGAAGGGGTTCGGTGGCAGGACCAGCATAAAAATCGGGTGCGGCAAGGGTCGCGCCCGGAATACTGCCACCAAAATTAAAATCACCCGCCGTAATGGCAATATTGCGGGTATGCGTGTTACTCGGGGTTTCAGCCGGTGTGAACACAAACGGCTGAGGCGCATAACAGCCGGCAAGAATAGTCTGAAGAGCCGATTCAGTAAAAATGGAGGTCCAAGTGTCATCCACGACCCCACTCTTCTCCCGCTTGGGCGTAAGCGCATTATTGGGGTATTCAATTACTTGAGTAAAAGATAAATTATACGCTGTGCACGAAGTATCTGTATAAATTCCCGGGTTCGGAGAAACTGGAGGTTGAATGACATAACGGATTTGAATTAAACAATCTAAATGATTGTTGCCGTTCAACAAATCGCCAAACAGAGTCTTAGGAATGGAGGCATAAATTTTCCGAGCAGTACCATCGGCAATGAAATAGTCATAAAAATCAGCCGGTGCGGGATTGCCATTTCCACAGGAAAACCAGAGTTGGGCATTATTGCTGACCCAGGCCGAACCATTCCAAACCTTACCATCAGACCCGCGGACCATTTTGACCTGGAAATTTCCAGAATCTAGGGTAACGGAATTAGCGCCAAAGGGTTGAGCAAAATCAATAGTCCCTGGTTCATCGATGGCGATTTCGAACGCGTTTGGAATGGGCGCCCCACCACACGAAAGTACGGGCAAAACACTCGGCGGATCACCCAGTACAAAAGAAAAAGGCGTTTGTGCAGCAGTAGCACAGAGGACTTCCGGGTTTGTTGCTCCATGTTTAATCCGAATGTAAATGGAAGGATTCGACGCGTTTTGCCAATCCACATTATGGCCAAAAAAGAAATTCTCCCAGCCCAGCGGGGACTCAATTAGTGGGTGATCAAAATTTAAGTAAAAGGTTTTGCCCGTTTGAAAGACGGTAGAATCTTGGGAAAAGGAGTGAATAAAATTGAGAA
Source organism: Acidobacteriota bacterium (assembly GCA_020637335.1). GTDB lineage: Bacteria > Acidobacteriota > Holophagae > Acanthopleuribacterales > Acanthopleuribacteraceae > JACJWC01. The sequence goes on from JACJWC010000020.1 coordinate 46,086, forward strand.
GTGAAATGGTCCGAGAAAATTGAGTGGTATCAATTCCATAAAATGTAAGCTCAAAGTCCCAATCACTGTAGGGGTACTGAGCCAACACACTGGGATCAAAATCAAATCGTAACGGAATCGATAAAGGCGCTAGGTCAGGTTTATTATTATGAAATTGGTAGTACCAATCAATGTCAGTTTCAAGAATTTGAATACTGGACAAAGGTGTACTAGAGCTATTGATGCACCCGGCACTGCAGGTTATATTACTTCCACTCCAACTTGAATATGTAATCGGAACCGAATTTGGAATATTTCGAGCTTCTTTATGATATCCATTAAGATAGTCCCCATTATCTGTTAAATAATAATACGTTTTTTGAGTGTATGAATCCTTAACACTTTTCATTGCAGCTCGAACGGGATAAGGACTATTAAAATTTTCTCCTTGAACGGGTCCACTATCTCTACACATTGGAACAGTCGAAAAATTCAGGAGTCTTGTGCCCAACGAGCTTGGGTAATGATCATCTTGCATTTCTTCCACATAACTATTGTGGAGAAGAACCTTCGTGAACCCAGCTTCGATATGAGGAGTAACCCCGTCAAGGAAAACCCTTTCACCATTAATTTCCTTGAATAACCCAATGTACTGAAGTTCCATATTCTGACTTTGAATGCCTTTTTGAACACAGGAATAAGCGTTGCCATTGAAATCTGGTAGAGGAGATGGGGAATACTGAGATGGTCCAAAATATTTTTGATTGTAGTTTGAATCGTAGAAGAAATTATTATACGTACTTGGATCTGTGTAACCTGGTACACCCCAAAAAACTCGCATCCTAAGCCCATCAAGTGTACGAATCGAACCAAACGTATAATCCTTTTCCTTGGCTAAGCCAAAACGGTCGAAACCACGGACGACAAAGTGGTACTTTTTATCTAGTCGGTAGTGATGGTCTAAAGTAATGGCTGCGCCGGGTCCTGGACGCCCATTTTGGCCATCATGAACAAAACTTTGTTCAAATTCCAATTGGACAACAGGTTCACCCCCAACATCTTTTATTTGTTCAACAAATAAATCTACAACTTCCTTATAAATATTGCTTCCAGTGAACCGAATTTGGTCGTCAAAGTTGGCTGCCCAAGTATTATCCAGCGCAGTAACAGGCGTAATAATACCGTTATTACGAAATATTTGCGAAATGGAGGCGATGGAATTGTCCCGTATATAAATTTTCTGGCCCTTATCCTCGAATTCATCAATGCTGAGTTCACCGATTTGCATTAACTGATTGTTAATAGAGATCCTGGCAACAGCGTCAGGATTAAAAGAAGCCAGCACCTCACCATCAGCATCATTGGTGTAATAGGCGGCTAATGAGTAAACATCGGTGCTCTCAGTCGGCGCTTCACCACCCAACAGCTGTTGAATTGTCGGATTTGAGGGTAAATCGGTGGACCCGTCCGGATGAATCGTGTAAATCTTTTTTCTATAGAAACCATTTATCGGATTGATTAGAACAAAATTGAGATAGATGGGATGTTTATAGCCAGAATTCGTATATGCATGAGACAAATTGATGTGGCTACTGGGCATGATTACTTTGGCATTTTCATTGCCATTTCCTAGAAGGGAGGGATCTAATGGACTGGTGCCTAAGCTGAGACCCACATTGGAATAGAAGGAGCCACGGTTGTCAATAATCATTACCTGTTGAGAATCATGAAGGTGCATTTCTCTAATTCCAGAGAAACCATCTTCCAAAACTTTCAGGTGAGGTTTTAGCCAAATAACAGGTCGGATAAAAAATTCATCGTCAAAATATGCCCCATTCAAAACTACGTTTACACTATTTTGATTTCTTATTGATGAACTAAAAAAATTCGTTTCCCATCCACTTGTGTATGGAGTATTAAAATCATTAAAACATGATGTGGCAATTGGCGAATAATCATTTTCAAAGGTATCATACCAACCCCAGTTTTGGGGTGGTGGTGGACCATTTTGGGTGATTGCATCTGGCATATACGAAGCTAATGTTTCAGCATCATACCATTTCCAAAAAACAAATCTTCCATCTGAATAACAATCGTAATTGGAATTTAGACCAAAATCAAATGAATAAAACTGAGATTGATCTGAAATTTTTACAATATAACTGGAGAAACCAGCAATGGCATTAGTTAATGAATACACAACAGGAATTAACAGTTCATTGGAGGATGTAATTCCATTGTTAATTTGAATTGTGACACTTTGAGGCCTGTCCCCTAACAGTCTATATCCATTTTGATCTGGATATAGACTTTGCATATAAATTAGGTTAAATCCAGTATTATCAATAAAAGACCCTGAGCTGACTGGTAATTCTTGGACGTTCATCCATTTCCAATTTTCCACATCTGAATCGGAGACTCTCCATCGTGATTCGCTCTTATCCCAAAATTTCCCATTTTCATTTTTCATACAAATGGAAAGATTATTTGTATTTAGGGAGAAATTGGAAGAAATTTTGATCCTATTAATCCAATCATTGCCCAGCGGTTGGCTCTGATAGCTCCGGTCCGTAAAACTATCGTTTGTTGAAATTGTAAGGCTTGTAATCTGTTGATTCATTTCAACTTCGCCGACGAGGGATTCGGCAGCGGGGACGGTTTGGTTTTTGCTAACGACGACGACTTTGTAGGTTTCGTTGCTGTCTAAGTCCTGGGATGGCGTGAAACTGGCCGCGCTGACAACGGACGACTGCCAATTGGGGTCGACCCAATTGCCGTGTGAATCTTGCAAACCGACTGCATAGCCCGTGGCGCCATTTGCTGGCGTCCAGGTCAAGGTGGGACGAAGGTTAGTAATCCCGCCCGGAATGGTCATGGACCCGCCCAAAACTGGCGCTGGGGCATCAACCTGGTAGCGAAGTGTGGTCTGGCTTGTCAGGGTCGAAACTCCCGCCCGATTGACTGAATAAACAATCACCCGGTAATCCACGTTGGGTTGCAGGGTCGGCGTGTTGAAACTGGTGGTGTTGATCACCTGGTTTTGCCAATTTGGGTTTAGCCAGGATTCATCGGGCAACATGATGCCGACCCGATAACTTTGAGCGCCGGGCACAGCAGTCCAGCTGAGTTGCGGCGTGGCAGTCGAAACATTACCTTCGGGCGAAATGGTGCTGGGGGCACGGGAGGGCAATAAACTGGCGCGAATCACACCTTTTGGATTAGCCACTACATAGTTGCCATTGAGCAGGTAACGCAAGGTAACGGTAATTTCCGGGTCCTCGTTGGTAACCAGGCCAGCGAGTAGGCTCGGGGCGATTTCACCGATGAGTTCATCACCATTCAAACCAAAACTCGACCAGAATGAGCCCGATGGCGTGGTCAGAGATGACCAATACGCGGTTGAAACCCAAGTTGATCCATTCCAATACTCGTAGGAATCGCCTTCCTCGCCTTTTCCGCCCCCTGACGCCACGGGTCGGCTCCACGCCCAGGAATAATTGGCGGGATTAATCGTGCCCAAATACTGGCTACTGAAGGCCATAGAAAAGGATAGGTTTTCAGCAGCGGAAAGATCGACCTGCAAATTCTTGACTTGACTGGTCAAGGCCAGTGTGGGGGTTTCCTTGTTGAAAGTCAGCGTAATCCAATTGCTGTAATAAAAATACGATTGATTTTTATAAACCACTTGGATGTCAACACTGACCGATTCAGCGCCGGCCCAAAAATTGGAGGTGAAAAACGAGGAATTATTGGTGAAATGGGCATTGCCATTGGTCCCCGTAGAAGGACCCCAAAAGCCACCAAGTGTATAACCATCAATGTTGTACTGGCGAAAGAAGTTGACCCAGTTGGTACCATCCCAATATTTGTTGGTTCCAGTCTTTTTCCAAGCCCAATTCACGTAGGGCGCGTAATAGGTAAGCCCTGAAAGTTGATATTGCAAATCAAAAGAAACCGTTCCCCCTGTCGTAGAGACGGATACGGGGTTCGGGGAAACCGAAGTAATGGTAGGACCGACCGCCAGCACCCACGTGGAGAAACAAATCAGGCTAAAAAATCGATATGTGGTCATGGTGTCCTCCCTTACTGCGCTGCTGGCGAGGTGACACCTTTAAGCGGTTCACCCTGATAACTTTTGTAATTTTCGGACCGAAGATGGCCATCAATGTCATAAGTGCGGAAAAGCTGCCCACGTTCGTCATATTCAAAGCGAACCGTCCGCCCCCGCTCATCCGTAATGGAGGTGACCAAATCATTTTCAGGATGGTAACCAAACATTACAGATGAACCGGAAGTTTTAGAGTTGTTGGCGGCAGGGTAAACGACAATATCATCCAAATATATAGGACTAGGGGAAGTTATTTGAATATATGAATTTATCGCTGGCTTTGGGATTTTTTTCCTGTAAAGTGTCCAGCCACCATAAAGTCCAAGGACTTCTTCATCCGCAGAAAAATAAGGAGCGGAATGGAAACCCAGATTATTCACTGTGGGTGAACCGCCCTTACTAACAAAAGAGACCCAAACCTCATTCCGACTGTCAGAGGCTGATTTGGTCAGAAAATCTTTTTGAATTTGAAAAGAAGAACCAAAAAAACTTTGAGTACCTGAATAGACAAATTCAAAATTATCCAAATACGTATCAGGTAAACATGGGCCGCCATTGGAAAGTAGCTGCCCGTCTTCAAAATCCGAAAGCGAACTAAAAATCCCGGATGCATTACTATCAAAGTCTTCAAATCCCTGAAAATAACACTGGCCCAATTCCGTATTAGAGAAGGTCGCCATAACATGAATACCATCTTCAGAATAAATGGCGCTACTGTAGGTCCCATCAAGTCCTATATACTCAAGAACATGAAGGAACCGATCGTATTCCGTATTTTGCCCGGCAGCAATCCATTCACCATCATTTGGTGTTGAATCTTTTAACGAAATATTAGCAGAACTTTGTTGCAGATTAATATGATTCCATTGCAGGCTATTGTGAGTAGTAGAGTCCGAGATAAATCCAAAGCTGGCATCATGTATATATACATGCGCAAGATTGGGATCGGAAAATGGTTTTCTATAATGAGAAAATTGAGCGGAATTTATTGAACCTTGACCATTCGAAATCAAGGCGTTAATACCATCAATAATAGGCCCGGTTGGATCAAACTCAACAGGATTTCCGGGATCTTTAACAAGATTAAAACCCACAACCAAACCAGTTTGAGTAAGCATATTTCGAACATAAAGCCCTTGAGAATTTCCATAAAGGTCTCCCATGACCTCCGAAAATTCATGATCCTCACGCTCCTCCATCAAATTGCCATAAATCTGATGGGCAGTAATAGACAACGCCAGGCTCTGTTCTTGTGATCCATTGCTATTATAGTGAATTTTCCGGTTGAGAATAGGCATCCCTGTCCAATAATCATGAGCCAGTATCAAATCACTATTAACCACTTTTTGACTAAATTGATTAGAAATAGAATCGGGGTATTGGAACTCGGTTACTTCTGTTCCAGTCTCTCTAAATACATTTTCAACTTCATCAATCAATAAAATTTTAGCAACAATATCGTCACCATTTTTATTAGAACCCAATAAAATCCCTTGAGTCTTAGAAAAAGTAACACCTTGAGATGGTCGATTGTTATCAATTATATCTTCCACAATGGATGAACTCGCTTGATCATAGTGAAATTTCTTTACTAAAGGAGAAATTTTGGCGATAGGATCGAGTGGATCACTAAATGGACTGTAATTTGTAGCATACATTTTTTTGGTGCTGGAAATAACACGATTACTCTTATCAAGAGTTTGAATTTGTTTTACTTGGCCTACAATATTTGAATTATTAATAATCTTATAACGAGTGTCATTTTTTAGTGTAAATTTTGGAAAAAAGGTTTTCACTTCCCACATATCATCTGGGTCATCAATTGGTTTCCATTGAAACATAGGATGAGACGCATCGGCTTGAAAAACATTATTTTCAGTGATGTTTTCACCAGTACCTTGAAAAATCTCGCCTGTTTTCCCGACTGGATCAAATGGATATAGAAAATTAGGCTCACGATTACTAAAAAAGGAATATTCAGTCTCGCCAGGAACAATTTGGGTAGTTTTTCCATCAACTCTGGAAACCTTAACTTTTTCATAAACAACACCAGAATTACTAAGGCCCAAATAAGGTTTGGTTTCAGTTCGAATAATTCTCGTGTCACCTACAAGCCCAGATTTGTATTTAACTGGCTCAGAAAAGATACTCCCAGAATCTAACTGGGTATCAGGATCAAGGTAACTATATTCAATAATTTGATTTTCAGTTTGCCCAGTAAACAATACTTCCGGTGAACTTTCGATTCGTCGCACACGGAGCCCACCGCCAAGTTCACCAACCTGGTTATCACTAGAATAGAAGTTTTGAACAAACTGACCATCGACATAATCAAAGGCTAGAATTTCGAAGCTTAAAACAGCACCATCCACATAATTCTCTTCGTGCCAAAGCCACCTGGCTAATTCATCTAAAGAAGGATGATTTGGTTTAAAGCCGAATGAACCACCATTATTTTTTGTCGGCAATACAAATCGCATTTTAGGATTTGGACTTGAGTAAAGCTTCTGGGAAGACCTATACAGACATTCAACCACAACTTGCCCATTATATTCATTTGAACCAAAGTTAAATCCAAGTAAACCTAATTTGGATATAATATCCGTAACTGAACTGGGGTCCACCCCATCATATAAAAGACCGGAAACCTCTGTTGCAGTTAAGGCTTTAAGGGTATTTGGTAAGGTTTTGGGTGGATATAGCCGATCCTGAACAAAAGAGAAACGATCAGATTCATAATCAATCTTAATCGTTGCACCTAAGTCGGTATGAATTTCCTTAAGGCTCCAAAGAGCTTGTATAGGCCACTCATCGCTCCTAATGGAGGGATCCACTCTAGAATTCAGCTGAGTGCTAATTCTAGAATAATAGCCCCAGGGATCATGTTTGTCATGACCGTACCCTAAGGTTGCATCATTAAAATATTCAAAACTATACCCAGGGTTTGCCAAAAAATTCCCACTGGCAAAATACTTTATGCCTTGTAAAGTTAAACGGCCACCATTCGGATTAACGGATGAAATAGTATTTGGTGTATCCTTTGCCAAATCATAAGAATAATTAAACTTAACTTTTGCTTGGTACAATCTTGCATTATCCGAATTGTCGTTTATTGTGTTTACACTGTAAACCAAACTTTCACCCTTAAGTATATTTAATTTGGCGTTTTTAACTAAACGAATGTCATTTAGTTTTCTGGCTGAACTGGTTATTCCAATTGAAAATTCGTTGAGCGGTGTCACACACCCACCAGCACCCGAAGGCCACTCAACAAGAAATAAATCGTAATCCGCATTCAATGCAGTGCCAACATACCTCAAATTTATTGGATAACTAATAAGATTGCATTGGTACTGAGTAGAAATCGATCCAAATAGAGGTAATTCAGTATATTGGGCCAAACCCTTCCGCACAGCAATAATTTCGTTAAAAAGCCCATTATAGGGAAGAATATTGGCCTGGAATTGAGGATCGTTTATGATTTCAGGAACAACATCGACCGCGACGGAAAATTGATTTCCCTTTTTAAATATCATTCGATCAATATTATTTGCTGCAATACTGTCTGCTCTTAAGTCTGATTCATAATTTTGATCAAATAATGCAGTATGACTGCGAGTTTTCGCCTCACGCAAATAGTATAACTCTTTGGTACCATATGTTTTTTCAAAATAATATTTTGTCTCATTAGATTCTTTACCAATGAATTCAAAATCCGAGGAGTTCAACGGGTTAGAATAGTGGTAAGATGGGTTCGCCAAATCATAATGGAAGGTGATGTAACTACCAAAATCTTCTGGTCCAATCGAACCCAGTGGAGGATTGTCTAAGTAATCCGGTGAGAGAACAGCTGCCAAATTCCATGAATAGGCGAAATCGGAGGGAGTATATTGTGACGTTTGATCGCCCACGCTTGCAGAGTTCAAGTCATCCTTAGTTTGAACCACTTTAGCTTGGTCCAATACTCTTGGGTCCGCACCAGCGGTAACAGCGCCGGTTTCTACATTTCTTATGACCCCGTAAACGTAACACACCCCATCTGCTTTAGTAGCAGTAATTTTTTCAATTTTTCCATACTGATCAGTTTCATAGGAGACCCTTTTCGATCTATTCCTTAATCGATTTAAAAGGTTCTTACGGTCAATTGGATTGCCAGAATCCTCAAAAAAATGGAAATCGTCAACTAGGCCTGGATCATCGATAAAAATCATATTAATGGATTTCTCTGGTTTTTTCCAAAACCCATAATGTTCATCTTCTGTCAATGCGTGGCCAAAATAATTCTCGTAATTTGTTCCTAATCCCGACTCCCCTTTTGCCATTGCCCAATATAAATTGCGATAGGGATAGAAATAGAAATCTGTGTTCTTTACTTTTTTGGTTACAATTGGGTCAGTTGGAACAACAAAACCTAAGTTTCCATAAATGGGTCTTGCCATACCACTCATTCCTTGCCCCGAAAAAGTATACAAGTCGTAGGTAGGCGCCATATAATCTGAGGAATAAGTAGCAACGTATTGATATCCCTCTCCAGCAGCTAATTCCTGATATTTGCTTCCAAAATCTTGAAAATAAAAGTCATACCCAATTGAATTAATCGAGTTTGCAAATGTTTTATCCATGACCTTTTTGTTGTTTTGAAGCTTATCTAAAAATGCTGTTAGCTCCGATGATGATAAACTGGATACATCAATATTTTTGTCAGAGCTGGAATTGTAATATGGCTCTATCAAGGTGGTTCCATCGATTGATTTACCAACTTCATCCATATATAGGTATCCATAAGCTGCGGTGTGCGAACGCGCTACAATATTTGTTTTGGAAGTTCCGAGCGAAAAGAATAAAAAATTTAGCTCCGCTTGAGTCGTGGAGGTTGTAGTAACTGCACCAAACCCATGGGTGCTTGAGCTCGCTACAAAATTTGGACCCATCTTTAACTTATATGAAAAGCCAGAACGTAAGGAAAAGCCTAAATTTGAATTGGAATGGGATACGCCATTTAACTCTGAATTACCGGAAGCTGAAATCCCTACCCCACTTCCATTTGAGTAATTTAGCCCCCATGAAAAATCACCCGTTTTATACGAAGCACCAACTCCAAAACCCCCTCCAGATTGGTATTCCATACTAAAGGAAGCCGGTCCCGTTCCATAATTTACTCCAACCCCATACGAGGTTTTCCCATCACCAGTTTTGTAATAACTTGCACTAACACCTACACCGCTTTCTTTAAATCCCACACTGATTTCTCCGCCAAAACCTCCATGGTTATCCCACTTAATTCCAGCTGACCAAGTATCCCAACCAAAGCCAACCGAATAACCATAAATGGTGTCAAAGGTGGTAGTTGTGATGGTCCCTTCACCTCGAAAATCATCGGGATAACCCCGAACAGCCCTTGCAACTGCCCCAGGGGAAAGGTTCCATCCAAGCCCAACCCAAGATGCCTCTTGATTGGTTAGGATACCGGCGTGGTAGCTGAGGGCGATGGGGTAGCCGCCGCCTGGGGCGCCGGGAATGACGATGGCGGGGATGGAGTAGGTGAAGTCACCGGTGGCCAGGTTGACCAGGTCGGTGGTGTCTACCGGTTCGAACTGGGTGACTTCGGGTGCCGTCGCGCCCGAGGTTTGCGCATGGATTGTCAAGTTAAAAATTTGAAAAATTGCAAATCCAATCAAAAAACTACGTGTAGACACAAATCCTCCAATTCTTTTCAGAACAGCGTTTATCTGAAAAGACGTTCGGTTTATCATTAATCGCGATTAACTTAACACATGCCAAGAAGTCGCCACAACCCATAAATGTTCACTTTTAACATTTTTTTTGAAAGCGGCAGTTTTTATGGCACTTACAGCGTTTTTATCGCGTTATTGTGTGCGTCAATTTTTTGGCTTTTTTAACTTTGATGGCGTCAAAATGACTGGGTAAATAAGATAGACTTTGGGATTTAACAAGAATTTGGTAAATTTATTGAAAAATCTTCTGCTTGTCATTAGGAAATTCTATTAGTGCCTGTGCAGATTAGGATTGGGTGTGGATTATATTAGGCCATCCGTCGGATTGGATGGGATTTTGACCGGTGCCGCTGCCGTCCCAAGCGCGACTGTGCTTTTTACTCAGGACTTGGGGTGGGGCATTCACTGTTCCTCTGCCCTTCCCTTTTGAATTTCAAAGAATCCACAAAGGCGAAAAATTTGGTGGGGATTGTGCGCTGGTTTTGGCTTGGGTTCCTTTGGCTGAGAATGGCGGCAGCTTTCGCGGGTGGTTGCGTTAATATGCTGGGGTTACACGGGTTGGCAACCCGTGCTACATGGGATCGCTCGGCTTGCGCGGGTGGTTGTGGATAAAGTTTTGGGGTACACGGGCTGGGGGCCCTGCCCGCGTGGGTCGGCCAGCTTGGCCGACAAGGCTTTATCCTCCACAACTTTGAGCTGCACCTAATCAGCTTATTTGGTTGATTGGTCCACAACCCCATTTTTCTATTCCTTTCGGAATTGTCGGGCTGGCAGCCCGACCCACGTGGGCCCGTTCGGCTTCGCGGGTGGGTGTGGGTTATGTGCTTGATTTACACGGGTTGGCAACCCGTGCCACATGTGGGCGGCCGATTGGCTTACGCTGGTTGGTGTGGGTAATGTGCTGGGATTACACGGGTTGGCAACCCGTGCCACATGTGGGCGGCCGTTCGGCTTGCGCTGGTTGGTGTGGGTAATGTGTTGGGGTTACACGGGTTGGCAACCCGTGCCACATGGGGTCGCTTGGCTTGCGCCGGTGGGTTTATTGGACGGTTAGGATGACGCTGGCTTGGTCGCTGAGGGTGCCCGTGTCCGTTACCGTGACGGTGATGACCAATTGGTCGCCTGCGACCAGATTGGTGAGGTTCAGAAGGGCCAGTCCGTTTTCGCCGCTTGGCGTGAACGTGAACACGGTAGCTGGGTTGGTGCTGACCCCGTCGAAACCAAAGCTGAGAAGCGCATTGCTGTCCTCGGGGTCGCTGCTGGCCCGTGCATCCACAACCACCGAACCAGTCGCGCCGGCCGGAACCATACTCGCTGGTGTGGTGGTTAACATGGCGGTCGGCGCTTGATTGGAGTTTCCGGCCACCAACGTCAGGTTGCGGCTGATGTGGCTCTGCAATCCCGTTGGATCTTCGACGGTCAATAAAAAAGTCACAATATCGCCAACCGTTCCGCCGCTTAAGGTAGCCGTTTGAAGCGGGCCTGATCCGCTAATGGCCACATTGACTGAACCGGCCACCAACGAACTGAATTGGAAATCCAATTGATTGAGCGGCGATTCGGGATCCGTTGTTGCTGTGGCATCCAAAATCACTTGGCCACCGGGCGCCATCAGCTGGTCTGGAGTGAGGTTTAGCGCAGCCGTTGGCGCGGTACCACCACTGCCCTGCCCGATCAGGACTTGTTGAATGGCGCGACTGGTATTGCCTTCTGTGTCGAGCACTTCAACTTCAAATAGAATTTGATCACCTTGCAGCGCATTCTGAATTTCAGCCAGGCGGACGGGCGCTGTTCCGGCGGGAATGGTGGTGGTGACGTGGTTCGGACCGGTTGCGCGGAAAGTGAAGCGCAGTTGGCTCAAGGCGTTTTCGGGGTCCGTGGATCCGGTTGCATCCAGGAAAACCTGACCACCGGGCGGCAACAGACTATCGGGTGACACCTTGAGTAAGGCCGTGGGCGCGCCACCGGGAACCACCGTGACAATCTTGGAGGCGACCTTGGAGGCGCCCAGATTATCGATAACCGTCAAGGTGACGGCGAAATCCTGGGCTGCTTCGAACGTGTGTTGGATGACCGACCCGGTTCCGCCACTGCCATCCCCAAAACTCCATTGGAACTGTTTGATGCTGCCATCGGGATCGTCGGAGGCGGTGCCATCGAAGGTGACCAATTGGTGGATGCGCGGACTGGTGGGTGTCAGGGTAAAAGAGGCGTTGGGCAATTCGTTTTGGCCAACCGTAACAACTTGGGTTGCATAGCCTTTGCCTAACTCATTATCGGTAACGGTCAAGGTGACCACAAAGGATCCCGACTGGTTATAGACGTGATTGGCTTGGATTCCGGTCCCGGTGAAATTATCGCCAAAGGACCAATCATAGGATTTAATGCCGCTGTCTTCATCGGTTGATCCGGAGGCATCAAAAGCGACCCGTTCCCCAATTTTGGGGTTGCCAGGACTGAAGGTGAAGGAAGCCATGGGTGCGATGTTTCCGGCAACGGTTACGGACTGGGTGGCGGTTCCGGTCGCGCCGCCATTATCGGTCACGGTTAGGGTGACCTGATAGGTGCGGGCGGCGGCATAAGCAAAGGTGACGACCTGGCCGGTCCGTTCAATGCCATTGCCCAAAGTCCAGCGGTATTCGCTGATGGTGCCATCGGGATCGCTGGAGGCACCTGCATTAAAGGTGATGAGGTCGCCCACCCTTGGTTCGTCGGGCGAAATGGAAAATTCGGCAGTGGGCGGTTGGTTGGCGCCAACAGGTACGACCATGGCGGTGGCTGCTTCTGCCCCGGCATCATCGCGAACGCGCAAGGTGACCTGATAATCACGTGCCTGGCCGTAGGCATGTTCGGCCGTAACCCCTTCGGCGGAAGTGCCATCACCGAAATTCCAGAAATAGGATTGAACAACGCCATCGCTATCCGTGGAGGTGGAGCCATCAAAAAAGACGGTTTCCCCCACCTGCGGGTTGCCGGGCGAGAACGTGATTTGCGGGGTTGGGTTTTCATTGGTGGTAACGGTTAGGTTTTTGGTGGTGGTCTCACCAGCAACCTGAACGGTGACTTCGACTTGGGTTACCGTGGTGGGTAATCGGTCCAAAATCAACGTATCGCTGGCGCGGCCATCGGCATCAGTGGTGCGCAAGGTGCCATTGGAGGCCAATCGGCCGTAATTGGAAGAAAAAACGATGCTGACCCCATCAAGTGGGAACCCGCCCGGATCCTGAACCACTGCGTTTAACTGGACTGAACCGCCGGCATGCGAAATGTTGGAGGGATTGAGATTAAGGATTAAGTTCCCGACTTCCACCGAACGATCGACGACGGTGATATCTGCTGAAATCTCGCCCTCAAGCCCAACTTGGCCGGATTGGGCAGTGATGGTGAAGGTTCCGGTACCCGCATCGGAGGTAAAAGGCGTTACGGCTCGGCCATTTTGGGTCACCACTTCCGGGGCAATCACGCCGCCCGTGGTACGCAACAGGATGCGTGTGCCATCGAGAACGGGCCGGCCATCGGCATGGGTCACCACAACCGTCACGACCGCACTATCGCCGAAATTGGTGATGGTACTGGGCGCAATATGTAAGGTAATGATGTCATTCTCATTGATAACCGGATTGCCTTTTTCGCATTGAAACAGGCTCAGGGCGATCCCAAAAAGCAGGAAGTAACGCATGCTTATTCCTTTGTAGGTGGTTGCGGTGCTTGAAGCGCTTGGAGCAGGTGTTCAAGCGAATAATTGGCCAGCCGCACGGGATTTTGCTTGAAGTCAAAACGCAGTTCGGGCAGTTGAGGCGCCAGGTTTTGAACGACGACTTGAAAGGACCCCATTTTCGAAAGATCCTCATTGTTAAATACTTGAGGGAATTGTAAGGAGAACCGATTGGTGGTGGTAATGCCCCAGTTCCGATCCAATTGATACAAACCCACGGGGATCTTTTCGCCCGATTCCGTCACGATGTAGATGGAATCATTGAGCCCGTAAAACAGGTGGTGCAGATTTGCGGAAAAGGTGGCCTGATCGGGTTGGTAATTGACGATATCGGTGGCTTTGTGTTGATCAGGAGGGAGATCGGGGTGCGGCCCGACCCGCAAAATAAAGGAAACCCCGCCGCGATAAACATCGAGGATCTGGCCTAAGGCTTGAGTATCAGCGGGAACTTTATCTTTCAGGTCCCGTTGCGCTAAGGCCCAAACCGGTTGGTAGTTTAAGCTGATGCGGTAAGGGTATTGGTCGACGATTGTCGTGTAGGGCTCCGCACGCAGGGATTCCAGCATTTGCGAATAGGGAACCACGGGTTTCTGGCAGGCGACCAAAAACCCCAGCAGGCCAAAAGCGATTACGGTTCTCATTTTTGCGCGTTGACGTAGGCGACGACTTTGTCGGTGATATCGGAGGCTTCGGTCCCGTAGAGGATATTGCCTTCGCTAAGCGTACCCCAGATGATGGTGTAACCTTCCGCCTTGGCGAATCGAGCGATTCGAGCATTTAAGATATTAAAGACAGGTTCAAAGATTTCTTTTTCTTTGGCTTGAAGCTGGTCCATGGCAGCTTGACGGTAGCGGTACAGATCTTCTTCCTGTTTGCTCAGGGTCTCGATCTGTTTTTTGCGCTCTTCGGGTTTCATTTCGGCCTGTTTGGCAATGAAATCTTCGTGGGCTTTGGTCAAATTTTCTTCCAAATTTTTGACATTGGCATCCACATCTTCTTTTTCCTTTTGGAGCTTTTGACGCGCTTCCGCGGAAATTTCAGCTTTTTCCATAAGCACACCACTTTTGACAAAACCGAGTTTCAAGTCGGAACCGGCCGCGCCATTCATGCTGCGATAAACGGCAAAAGCAGCCAGCAGCAGGGCCAGAATGCTGATCCAAACATGGGTTTTGGGGGCTTCGTTATTTTTTTTGGGGGATGACATAAAAGCTAACCTCATCTTGATGAATTTGATAATAGTGAACAGAATCTTTGTTTTGGGGGGTTACAGAAAGTTCTTCGGGTGGCACTTGTGGCAGGCCTTTCAGTAAACACCAGGCGTGAAAACGCGCGGTATTGTGCGGTGGACTGGTGCGATAAAAGGCCTGTTCGGCCTGATGATTCAAGCGAAAAAGCCCCATTAACACGGTTGAAAAAACAACCAAGGCCGCCAAAACGCCGACCAGTGACCACGCTCTATTCCGTCTGTGTCGGCAACGCATAAAACGGCTCTCCCGAACGGTTCCCCAAGCCCCAAACCGTAAAACCGGCTGTTCCGGGCAAAAGTGAAACGTCGTCGATTCGCCCAACGAACCGACTGTTATTCTCGAAATACTCCCAGATCCCGGCGCGAATGGTGCCGTGGTGGGACCCGCGAATACTAACGACATTTTGTGAAAAAATCAAACCTTCAGTTGCAATTCCGGTTTCTTTGAAAACGATACATCCGCCTTTTTTCTCGAAACTGAATTCCCGAGCGAGCGATTCATCCATGGCCAAAGCCACCAGGCTGCCTTGAAAGAAGCCTTGGCCATACAGATGAATCGCGGCATCACGCCCATTATCCAGAGCCCAATTCACGGCCGTAAAGCTGGAATTTTCAAAATCGATCTGGTCGTAAGTGGCTATTTGGGGTGCGAGGAAATGGCATTGTGACCCACCACTCTGACCACGGACTTCAATTCGATCTTTAGCAATAATCCACAAATCAGAGGCCTGAATGGTCTCAGCACGGCATTGGTTGACCAGGAGAATGCGAAAACCGGAGGTCTCCAACGTACCTGTGAGTTGGACGGAGTCCCCAATCAAAACCACAGGATCGGAAGACGCGAGTTCCTTTACATTCAACCGTTCAGGCAGGCCCATAACCCGCAGGTTGGGGAACATTTCTTTCAACGTCGTCAGCCATGCTTCGCTGCCCTGAGTATTGAGGTGTTGCGCAAGGCCCGAAAACGAAAAGGGCGTGATGTCCTTAGGTTCGGCAAGGCCGATCATGTTCTCGGGTGGGTTCCACCCCTGTTGAACGGAGGCATCAAACCAAATCGTCCCATCAATGGTGGCTTTGGGTCGCAAGGACATGTCTTTAACGGATTGGCTCAGGGTTAAGCGCGGCGAATCGGGAGCACGTGCACCGACCACCCAGCGTTTGTGCAAACGATGCGGCCCACAAATCCCTTCGGTCTCAACAATATAGGCCATTCCCAAAGGTAGAAATTGCCAATTAAAGCCATTTTCCGGCTCAAATTCGAAAGCGCCAGTGCCGCCATTCGAGTAGGTTAGTGAACTTTGTGTGAACAGATTAAGCGCATTGTGGGTGTTCAACTGGGCCTGTTCCAACATGGCCCAATTTTGATTGACCCACTGGGTTTGACCCTGGCGGCGAACCAACATGAGGCTCATTACTGTGATCAGCAAAAGCACGCCGAGAACGATGGCATAGGCAAACGCTCTCACGGTTTCACCACCGCAGATGCAGGCACCAGATAGGAAAACAAAAAATGTTCAGTGAAATTGCGTTGGGATAGGGAAAGCGAGATTTTCAGAACGCTGTTGGCGACTTGAACGGATTCCACCTGACAGCTCAGGTCCGGCAAGAACGCATCGCGATGATTGACTTGAAAACCCTGCGGGGAAAGTTGGACGGTTTGATCGGCGAGATCCTGAATCAAGACGGATTGGGGCGTCCATTCCAGGAGTTGGCTTTCTGCCAGGGTGTATTGCAAGGTCGCGTCCAACTTAAGTGCTTCCTGGCGTAAACTGGCGATTTGCTCAACCCGAATATTGCGTTCTGCCTCGAAGCGCAGGAGCAAGAAGGCCAGGCCGCTGACCACCAATCCCAAAAATAGCGCGGCCTGCATTTCCATCAAGGTGAACCCGTATCTCATCGCGCCAACTCCTGGCTGAATTCGCCTGAAATAAACACCACCTTTTCCGGCTGAATATCGCTGAGTTCCCAATCGGCCAGCACATCGCCTTTATAGGCAAAGGTGAGCACACCATTGACTTCGAGCAGGAGGGTTTGGCGGTCATGACCGCTGACCATGCCGACATAGGTAATTGGAAATGGCGGTGCCATGGGCGGGGGGGCGACTTCGGGCGGCGCTTCAACTTCGGGTTGCGGCTTCAAATTGGGGAAAAACGGATTCACATTTAGGGTTGGAAATTCGGGAACTTGTTGTTGGGCCAGGATTTTGAGCCGTTCATCCATTTGGATATCCCAGCTCGCATCCACCTTTTGCGGTAAGGCTTCGTCCTTGGCCCGGGCCTGAAATTGGCCAAAGTTATAAAACCACACGGCGAGCGCGACCAAACTCAGGAGCGCGATCCGGACAGGGTTATCGATCTTCACGACCCCATCTCCTTCAACGCCAACACAATGCGGTTATCCAAATCATTGCCTTTAGGCGAGGCTTGCCATTCGATCAGGCGAATGGGCATAGGATGGGTTTCAAGGCCGTGCAAGAACGACAAAACGGACTCATAAGAACCCAGAACCTGAATCGATATGCGAACGATGCCTGGGTTCAAATCCACATCCATGCTTTGTAGGTTCAATTTGTTTTCTTTGACCCGGGTACCTATTTCGCGCAAGTACTCCTGATTTTGGACATAGGGCTGTAATTTGGCCAGGTTCTGGTTGAGTTCCTCACGAAAAGTTTCATCGTAGGCTTCCAGGAGTTTGCGGTCCTCCAGTTTGCGCTGAACGTCCTGTTGGGCTTGTGCTTGTTTAAGCCATTCGGCGCGGACATGCAGGTAGCGTTGGATCGGAAGCAGCATGCCGAAATACAGCAAGCCGATCAAACCCAGAATCAGCAATCCCAGTTTCAATTGCGCGCGGCGAAGCACGTGAAAGGAGCCGATCATGGAAAGGTCCCCTGCACCTTACCCAGAAATTGTTGGGTGCGATGTTTCATTTTGAATTCTTCGAAGCTGACATTTTGTGTGCCGGGCACTTGCCGCACGAAATCGACGTAATCCAGGAGAAGTTGCAACTGCTCCCCTTCCAAGGTGATCGAAAAGGAGTCGTCCTGCCAACGAAAATCGGTCCACTTCAACCCAGCAGGTAGACCCGCGCTGAGTTGGGCAACGCGGTGGGCAACGGGTAAGTGACGCCGGGAAAAGGCTTGAATCTGTCGTAATTTTTCCCAGGCCACATTGCCACTATTGGCGAGCGATTCCAGGTGCTGGCTCTCGTCAAAATGATCGTTGATATAGGTTTGGGCAATTTGTGTTTTGCGTTGTAGCTGTTGACCGGCATAGGCCAAATAGGCGACTGAGAGCAAGGCAATAGCAGCAACTCCAATCAGCACCCGAAGACAAAGGCGTGACAGCCCTTGCAAACGATTCATTTGGCGCTCGGATTCGGTTTCCCAATGCAGGAAGGTTGGGTCCTCGGCCAAGAAAAAGGGCGGGCCATCGGCAGATTCCCGACTGGGTCCCCAAGCATCCCAACCGTGCGGCCCGGCCTGCACGCGCAAACGGAAGTTCCCGATCACAAAATGCCCGTCGCTAAACGTGGATTGGGCGGGTACAAGGGCAATGTGCAAGGTTTGTTGGCTTTCTAAGAACAGGGTCTCTAGGGATTGTGCGTACGTGTTCGGCATGGCAAGCACAAGGCCGGTATCGTCATCGGATAGGTGAACCTGCCAGGTCCATCGCCCCGGTTTCAAGGCAAAATTCTGCTGGAGGTGGGTGCTGACTTGGGTGAGTTGGGCGGCTGAGAGGCGGGTCAGGAAAAAGAAATCCGGACTGAACCAAAGCGTGGTTTCGGCAGGGGAAAGCTGCTTTAATAGGTCTTTGATGCCCGGAAAAGGATCTGTTCCGATCCAACTCCCGGAAACACCCGAAAAAACGTCTTGCCAACCGGTGCGATCCACCCAAATCAAAACCCGTTCCATAGTGTTAATTCTTCCGCCACCAGCGCTTTTTTTTCTTTTTCAGGTTTTCCTGCTGTTTTTTGACATCCAGAGGATAATCCATGCCTTCATTGTGGCGAATAATGACCGCCGATCCCTCATTGCCGTAATAAACGTGTGGCGTCAGGTAAATCACCAGTTCCGCGTTGGTGAAATCGCGGTTGAAGTTCTTAAACAGATGGCCCAATAAAGGAATGCGCGAAAGGCCGGGTACACCGCGATCGGTTCGCCGCAGGGATTCTTCAATCAAACCACCAAGGATGATGGTTTCACCATCGCGTAAGCGCACGGTACTCTGCAAGCGCCGAGTCGAAATGGGGGGAGGCACATTGTCTTCCACTTGGCCGAGGAAACTATTAAACACCGGTTCGATGTAAGAGGTAATTTCGCCATCTGCGGTTACCCAAGGGATGACCCGCAGGGAGATATTGGCCTCAATAGTCTCAATGCGCTCATAAGTTTGTTGGCGTGGCGTGTTATCGCCTACCAGGCTTTCGGAGGTCAATTTGTAGGCTTGAGTTAAACCCACTTCGATGTAGGCCTCATGACCGCTCAAGGTGGCAACCAGCGGTTTGGAAATGATTCGCGCCTTGCCCTGTTCCGCCAAAGCCTTGACCCGTAAGCCAAAGTTGGAAGGCAGCCGTCCAATTCGGAAGTTGCCATCTTCACCGCGATTGCCCTCCAGGCTGATATCCAGACCGGGAAAATAGCTGTTATCGCCATTGGTAATCGTCACGCCTAACTCATCTTTGGCATCGGTCTTAAAATCGACAACCAGCGCTTCAATCAGCACCTGGGGCACCGGAAGATCAATCATTTCGATACGTGCCCGAACCTCATCGATGATGTCCTGAGTGGCCGTGATCATGATGGAATTTTGTTCGCGTACCAAGGTCAAATCGACTTTAACATCGCCAAACACGTTGAGTTGTTGTTTGACTTGGGTAGGGGGTTTGATTTGCGATTGCTCCGAGAACTGCTGTTGTTGGTAGCCATCGCGAAACCGCGAAGTGGAGTTTTGCGAATAGGCACCAAAGGTTGAGGGTCGCGAAGGCAGGTTAAAGGTCTGGAATAAGCCCACTTCCCCGGTGATATAAGCCAGAATGTTTTGCGCATTCATGTGACGAATGGGGATGATCTGGGTAGCGGTTAACTCGGGTCGGTCTTTAGAGCCCACCAGGATAACGCCATCCACTTCCTTGTAGCTAAAGGGCGTGCCGAGGAAAAGCGCGGTCATGGCACCGGGAAAATCGCGACCTTGAATGTAGAGTTCAACGCTGGTGTTTGGCAAGGGATCGAGCAGTTTAAACGGTTTTTCCACCGAACGGGTCAGCGCTTCAATGGCCTGTTGGAAATTGTTGGCTTTGAGCAGGCCTTCAAATTGGTTGTCCTGATAAGTCAGCTTGGGATAGTTGGGCTGAGGGACCTGGGTGTTCTCTGTTGATGGTGGAGGCGGAGGGGCGGCCACCTGGAAATATCCCTCTTTTTTTTCAACCAAAAGATCGTAGGGTTGAAGCAGTGCGTTAAGCCCGGTTTCCCACTCCATATCGAGGATAAACCCACTGATCTTTTTGTTTTGATTGGGATCCACCAAAACATTTTGGCCGAGTTTCTGACTGAGGACTTTTACCAATTCCTGAATCGGCGCGTTGGAGGCCTGAACTGAAATTTTATTATCCGCAACCTCAACTTTGAGCTCAAATTCGGGCGGTTTTGGTTTGTAGATGTGGTAGATGTTGCCGATCTTCTTCCATTCCAACCCATAGGTTTCCAGAACATAGGTCAGGAACTCATTCACGGTGACGTTGGTAAAATTGCCAAGCACTTCAACATTGGCGGAATCTTCGATCATCAAATTCAGGTCAAAGTTTTTACGCAACGACTCTGCTAAAACTTTGAATCTTCGTTCCACCTGAGCCTGTTGGATCTCCATTGTAAAAGCTTGATTTTTTTCGGGTGGAAGAAAGGGAATCACTTCGGTTACCCGCGATGATTCTTGGAAAAAGAGCACAAAAAGCAGAAACATGAATGCCTCAAAAAATCAATTTAATACGACTTCTCGCAGAAGTTCGGCCATGCTGGTCTCACCGGCAAGGACCAGTTCAATCCCGTGGTGGGCAATATCTCGAAAGTCGGGTTGGAGTTTGGTGAGTTGGGCTTCGGACAGACGGCGCGGCAGTGCTTCGCGAATGGATTCGGTTAAAACAAATGCTTCAAAAACGCCCAAACGGCCTTTAAACCCGGAGTCATTGCAGACCGCACAACCGCGACTGGTCCAAAAGGAGGGCGTTTGGCCTTCCAACAACTTGTAGGTTTTTGCGATTTCAAGTCCATGGGGATCTAGCGTTTTACAGGCAGAACACAGACGCCTGACAAGCCGTTGGGCCAGACTCAACTTCAGGGAACTCGCAAGTAAAAAAGGTTCTACCCCCATATCCAAGAGCCTGGGCACAGCCCCAACGGATGAGTTGGTGTGTAGGGTTGAAAACACCAGATGCCCGGTAAGCGAGGCGCGCACGGCCATTTCAGCTGTTTCCAAATCCCGAATCTCACCCACCATTATCACGTTTGGGTCCTGGCGCAAAAAACTGCGCAGTGCTTGCGAAAAAGTCAATCCGATTTGGGGTCTGACCTGGATTTGGTTTAAACCTTCAATTTGGTATTCAATGGGGTCTTCAATGGTCAGGATATTGATCTGCTCGCTTTTGATTTCATTTAAGGCCGCATACAAGGTGGTGGTTTTCCCAGATCCGGTTGGACCTGTAACCAAGACCATGCCGTGGGGGGCGCGAATCACATTGTGAAATGCGGACTCAACTTGGGTCGGCATGCCAAGGGCTTGAATAGCCAATCGCACCTGACTTTGATCCAAAATGCGGATGACGACTTTCTCCCCAAACCCAGTTGGCAGAGTAGATACGCGAAAGTCGATGGTTTTCCCTTGGATCGGCAAATGAATTTTGCCGTCCTGGGGTTGGCGTTTTTCGGCAATATCCAGATCGGCCAAAACTTTCACACGTGAAACGATTTCGTCTTTATATTCAATGCCAAACTGCTTAACCACTTTCAGGTGACCGTCGAGACGAAATCGCACCGAGAGCGTTTTGGCTTGTGGTTCTATGTGAATATCGCTGGCTTTTTGTAAAACCGCATCCTGGATCAGATCCTGAACCCAACGAATAATGCGTTTTTCTTCCGAAGTGCGGTCTTCATGGTGTTCTTGTGAGGCTTGGGCCTGCGCCTCCCAATGGTCACCATTGACATAATCCAATGGGAATACCCCGCCATTGGCCACCCAAAGGGCATGGTACATATCGTGGGGAACATGATTTTCCGCGAGAACGTTTGCGCGACCCTCCTGGACATCCAGAAGGATTCGGTGGGCCATCAACGCATCGCGATCTAAATGATCGTGGGGGTTCACTGGGATTCCGTGATTTTTCCACTTTGATCCATGGAAAAGGATTTGAGGTCCTTGACTTGTGCCTTGGCAACCGCGCGATAGCCACTATCGTTAGCGGATTCGATGGACACCAGATAACGGGCCCGTCCATTGCCATTGCTGTCCAAAACCTCTTCCTGCTCAAACCCCAGGTCATCGACATTGGCCGCGTAGCGTTTGTTTTTAAGGTAATAAATGTTTTGGAGTTGGTAGATTTTTTCCAAGGCCAGGGTCGCTTCCACCTCCATGGCACGGTCTGTGGTTTTGCCAAATCGAGGAATGGCAAGCGCGGCCAGAATTCCGATTAGGATGATAACAACTAAAAGTTCAGTCAGGGTAAACGCACGACGATTCTGCATCGGTTCCTCCAAGGACAGGGTCGGCCCCATTACCGGGAGAGGCCAGTACCACTCAAGATGTCGAATAGGGGCAAATATAAGCCAACCAAAACAAAGCCAATCATACACGAAAGTCCGACAATCATCATCGGCTCAAAAAGTGCAAGAAACGAAGAAATTGCAAAATTTACCTTATTTTCATACATTTCGGCCAAATATTGAATTTGTTCGTTGAGCTTGCCGGTATCCTCGCCGATTTGAACAATGCGGATTTCCTTTTCGGGCAGCAACTGTGTTTTTTTGAGCGAAAGCGAAAAAGAATCGCCCTTCACAACCTTTTCAGCAACAAGCTTCAAGGCATCGGATTTACTGGGATCCGGATATATGCCGTCCAGCAAGGTCAAGGCATCGTGAACGCGAATATCGGAAAGCAGGAGGTTAGACAGGCTGCGCAATAAGGTCAGGTGCATGAAATGGTGCAAAAAATTGCCCAAAAACGGGATGCGGTAGAGGATTTTGTAGACCCAGCGTCGCGAAATCAAGCGCCGAAAGCGCAGAACCAGAATGGAGGCAAGAATCAGAGCCATTATCACGAGCCCATAAGACCTCAGAAACTCGGTCGCACCAATCAGGAACCGTGTTATCAACGGCAATTCCAAATGGTAGCGCTGAAACATCTCGAGAAACATGGGAATGACATACAGGGTCAGAATCACAACCGCTACAATGGTGACCATGAGGACAATCGTGGGATATAACAGGGCGGAAATGACGCGTTTCTTGAGTTGGTTTAAGGAAGCAAAATAAGCTGCCAGTTGCTGGAGATTTTGGCCAAGTGCACCCGTCGATTCACCAACTTGGACCATTTTAGAAACAATTCGTCCGTCAATTTCGGGAGAAGCGGCGGTCATTTGGGTCAGCGATTTTCCGGACTCAATCCCGCGTTTCCAGCGCAAGACCAGGCTTTGATAGGGCGATTCTGTCAAACCGATGAGACCCAATGCTTCACTGAGGTTAATGCCCGCATTGACCATAGCGGCGAATTCGTGAAAAAGAGCTTCCTGATGGCCCAGGTTGAGCGATCGACTCCACCCAATGCGCTGAGCTTGGACCAGAAGTGAATTGTGCTTTTTCAGCTTTTCAGCCAATGCCTCTTCACTGAGAGAAAGGGCATAACCCGACCCTGTCTTACCAAATTGATTAATTGCCGAATAACGAAAAAGGGCCATGCTGCGAGCTCCCAGAGGCGCATTCTACCCACCAGCACCAAAAACCTCAACTCAAGCTAACATTTATCCCCGTGAAATGAGCCCCTGATCGGTGAAACTTAACCCGCACATTGTTTAACCATTTTGTCGACCCAATAGAGTTATCTTTCAAAATTTCCTCAGGGGCAATTTAAGGTGTAGGGTGGCAGGAAAATCCCATTGAGGAAATCCAGAATGGTGTAAGGTTGGGTCCAAGTGTCAAGACTGGGTGGCATTTGGGTATTGCCTTGCTGGTCAAAGAGCAAAGTGGCGCCGGAAGATTCGAAACGGGTACGAATCAAAGTCAAATCAGCACAATGTTGGGGTGTTAATCCATTTTGATTCAAATCCACGGAATGGTTCCAACGCGAACCAATGGCATGGTTGACCAGGCCAGCCACGTTGCGAATTTGACAATGATGGACTTCTAATCGCTCCAAATTGGGGAATAGTGGTAACCAATCCAAGTCCAAAAGCGCCAGATCGGACAGGACCAATTCACGAACCCTTGCTGCTTCAATGCCGTCAATTAGACCATCCAAGTTGGTATCGGCAAACGGCAGAATCGCGGATCGAAGGGCCGATGGCAAAGTCAAAGGCGAAAAATCCAGAAGGTGGGGTTCGAGGCCACTGTTATGGGCATTCAGGAACCCGATTGCGCGGTAATCGTCCAGCCAAGCCAGTTGGTTTGCACCGATGGAGAAACTGTCGAAGGGGCCCGGATTGTAATCGGTCAGGCGGAGGGTCCCCCCTATGGTTCCATCTGTTGCAAACAATTCCCGGCCATAAAAGTTGGATTCGGCGACAAATAAGGCCAATTCGGGGTGGCTAGGGGCGGGACCAAGTATATCCAGCGTGTATTTGCCTGGAAAGAGAGTCTCACCGGTAGCTGTATTCACCAATTCCAGGCCATTCACGCCAATGAGCTGGGTTCCCGCATGGGTTATGCTCCAAAAGTTGTTGATCAGGGGCCAGAAGTCCACGGCGGGAAACACCTCAAAATGGGGGGTAATCCATTGCCAACCGGAAGTACGAAGGAAACACTGATCTTCCATTACATGAAAATAATCAAAATTGCCCGCAAAAAGCTGAAAAGTATTATTGCTGGTACCGTCAGAGAAATAAGTCATGCTATCTGAGCTGAATATGACCCCATTGCGGAAAGCGACCAAATGGTTAACATTGAGCAGATCATGGCCATCGCGATCCAGTAAGATGCGTGAGGTTCCCGCCGGTGTACCGTCCGTGATCCACAGTCGATCGGCCGATCCTGCAAAGCTCATGCGGAAAAAAGTACGGGAGCCAACTTTCACCGCTTCAAGCGGCTTATCAGATGGGAGATAGGGGATCAAATTCACATGGTTCAAGTCGGCATCGCTTGCATAAAAGCCCTTGTTTAAACCATCGGGCCGAAAGTAATTCAACAGACGATTATTGAGGGCAATCGGATAGATTTGGTGATCCGATTTCGTCCCTAATAAGGTTTTATTGAAATCCGAGTCAAATTGATAAAGCATGTCATTTTGCTCAACTTGGATCGCACCGGGCATACCTGCAAACTTCAGTGTCGGTGTATAAAAGGGATTTATCAAATCGATTACGTCGCCTGGATTGCCTTCGGTTACAAGCAGACGCGAAATGAGGTTGGCATTCAGCAAAACGACGGGCCCGGCTTTATGCGCCATGCCGCCAGAACTTGAACCTTGATCAGCGGGAAGAAAGGTGGCCGGAGCCGTACCAGCAGGGGTAGCATCGGAATAAAAAAGTTGCCCCTCACTGGTAAATACAAAGCGATTGCCCGCAAATGCCAAGGCAATATCGTCGGTTAAGTTGGGACCGGGTACAGAATCGATCAAGGGAATGGTTCCCTCTGGCGTCCCATCGGAAGCCCAAAGTTCTCGCCCCCAGCCATTGCTGTGATTTATGGCTGTAAACACGAGTCTGCCGTTTATTACGCCCTTCAACTGGGGGGAGGATGAACCTGCTGTACTAATATTTTTAAACAGGCCAGTGCCTGTCAACGTTCCATCTGAAACAAACAACTCACGGTTGCCCGGGCTCAGTTCCGCACTAAAAAACACCCGGTTACCCAAAACGAAAAATTGGCTTCCAGAACTTACCGGATTGGAGGTTGACAAAACGGTTAGCGTCTGACTGACCGGGTCCATGACCTTAAGGGATCGAAGGGGGCTAACCCATTCGCTAAGAAAGAACAACTTATCGCCCATTACTGCATAAATAGAGGGAATGCTCATCCCCGAATTGACACTAGTTGAAGTGGCAGAGGTCAGGTTGGTGAAATAAAAGTTGTTTCCGTCGGAGTCCCAGAAAATGTAATTGTCCGCGGGAACGGTGCGAAACACCGTTGATGCGGAAGTCATCACAACTTGGTTGGTTTGCGCTGTCTGGCCCAGGCGGATCCATTGGTTGCCCACGGTGACGTAGCGTTGGCCCTGAAAACGAAACCAGGTAAAGCGGGTCGTTTTGGGATAGGTCAATAAGGTTTCGAGCTGGTCTATTTGATTATCAAACAGCATCAACTCATAGGTGTTGCCATTTTCACGTAAAAACCAAATTTTCGAGTTTTCAACGCTTAAAACCTTATATGAATTGGAAATGGGGATCTCCTGCTCCCCCTGCAGCCGCACTAAGCCATTGATAAACGCTACTTCCCGATCGCCAACACGATCATACCAGTAGTACCTTCTTTTCGAAAAAGGGACAAAGTCACCTGATTCCGACCAAGTCCAAAGAACTTGATTGGAAAATACCTGCCAATCGGGTCGAAACTGGTAGAGCGTTCCCCCATTGGGCCAAGGCTCATGGTCGGGATTCAGGTCAGCGATCAAAACCTGAGCGCACACACACGCTCCAAACAGGAGAAGGAGAAGGGAGCGTTTCATGGCGCGACCTCGCAGGGGTTTGTTTGCATTAATTCCAAAATGGAAATGGATCCATTTAGATCCAAGTCCAGGTAATGCTCAGCTGACTGCCAAAACCAGACAGGGTAGGTCATGCCACTCAAACGTTGTTCAACAAATACGGGTTGTCCTTGGGCATCAAGCCCTTCACCCTGGATCAACATCCATTCAGGGGCAAGCGGCTGAAAAGAAACCGAGGCGCCCTGATGGCTGCCTACAAATGCCACATTTCTGCCTGTCCAAACCAAGTCGCTTCCAGGAGGCGCCTCTAATTGCCAAACCCCGCCTGGACAGTCGGGTGCCTGAATCGCTAAGGGAATAGGCGTTTGCAGGCCTTCATTGGTGAAAAGGTAGCCATTGGGCTGCCCGTTTATCAAAAAGCCCTGAGCCCCTTGGGCCAGGAAGGAAGCGCTCGAGGGCAGGGTGCGATAGAGGCTTGTTCCTTGTTCCGTGCCATCTGTTACCCACAGGTCACTTGTCCGGGAAAACCAATGGGTTTTTCCAGGGTCGGCATACCGGAATAAGGAAGAACTAAAGCTGTGCGCGGGGTCCCCATCCAGGAAATGGCGCGAGTTGTAATCTCTATACACGAATAAATCATTCCAAAATTGGATTTCGCCAAGGCCAATAGGCGAACCAAAAGAAACCAGGGTCCCCTGGTCATTTCTTGCATAGATCGTGCTGTTAAGCTGTAGCCATAAATAATCAGAAGTCGCCCCAAACATTGAAAATTGAGCGTAATCCCCTTCGAAGACTATCTGTTCATTGCCCATGGCATCGATTTGGTAGATGGTCCTATGAGAATTCTCTTCAGAGGTGGCTAATAGTTGGCCTTGCCAAAGGGTCATTTGCGGATACTGGTTGGGTTCTGAAATGGTATAAAAGACGGATGTGCCGTCCTGGGTTCCATCACTGGCCCACAGACTACCCGGGCCCGTAAAGATCCAACGATTGTCAAAAAATAGGGGATTTGAAAAACTCACTCTTTCAAATCCGGGTACATTCCATGCCTCTGTTCCGGAAGGCGTTCCATCGCTGACCCACACTTGACCGACCACTTCAAATACCAGTTTTGAACCGAAATGCCCCCTAAAGTAGGGATGGTTTCCAACAAAAAGCTGAACTTCACCGCCCATGGTGCCGTCACACGTCCAAAGTTCATATGAGCCGGACCGATAAAACGTGTACCAAAGTCGAGTGCCAATTTGCTGACTGGACAAACTACTGACACCGGTAAGGGTGAATACCTGTGAAGTACCTGAGGGCGAGCCGTCGCTGCGCCAGAGCTCATATTGGCCGCTTTGAGACCGCCAAAAATAGAAAAAATCGCCCGTTTCGAATCGGGTAATCGAGGGATTAATCGATCCTGAAAAACGAGCCGTTGGATATTTGAGCGCGCTATCCGCCAATAAACGAACCGACCAATTCTGGGCAGGACACGCCGGATAAATCAGACTCCACAAAAGGTTATAGATGCCCATTACACCATCGGGCGTGAAGGACGCCTCCGGAACATGTGTGTCAGAAAATTGGGCGTAATTGTAAGAGGGCGCTTGAGCAATATCCCATTGGCCCGAAGCGCTTGGCGGCAAATAACCCGGAAGAGGAAACGGTTGATCCAAGATAGCGAAATCCTCAAATACCAGAGGCACATTTGGCGGATAGGCTGTAAATTGAATCGATACCGTGTCAAAAACATTGGCACAATCAACGCTCGTCCATTGCAACTCATAGGTTGTGCCTGCCGTTCCAGAAAAATGACTGTTGGGGTTGGTTGACTGACTTATATAGCCGCCACTACCGCTCAGGACAGACCACATCCCGGCAACCGTGCTTTGCGCTTGTAAATTGGTAGAGGTTCCACAAATAACACGATCCGGCCCGGCATCCAGCTGGGGTGGCGAAATAATTTGGATTTGAACCAAGTCTTGAAAGGGGCCGCAGGAACCGCCATCCACGGTCCAGGCCAAAAAATACACCCCTGATGTTCCAGTAAAAGTCGCCTCCGGATTGGAGGCATTATCTAGGGAGCCACCCGTTCCGTAAACGATTTCCCACTGACCAACGGGCGGTGAAGCAGATAACTGGACAGACGTAGTGCCGCACAGAGTCTGGTCCGATCCTGCATTGACTATGGGTGGCTGGTCGACCGTGACATCCAAGGTCTGAGGCAGGGACATACCGCAACTGGTTTCGGCCATGACCGAAAGCGAAAACGATTCCAGGCCAACACTTAAGGAGATGGAGGGCCCCTGGCCATGAATAACGGCATCGCCAGTCACCAGCCACGTATAAGTTTCTCCCAAAATTGGATTCACCGAATACGCCACTTCCTCTGCGGCACAAACACTCGCAGGCCCAGTAATTTCGACAGGTGTCGTGCCCGGATTCGCTTGAAGTTCGATGGTCTGAATCAGGCTTTGACTCGCATGAAAAGGCCCGCTTAAGGTACAGCTGATGTGAATGTCGCCAAGACCATCGGGCGAAAAAGAAACCTGGTCCAAAGTTAAAACCGATTCGGCTGTGGCGTTTTGCAATGTCCAAAGGTACTGGCCACCCCAAAGGCTTGGCCTGACATGCGCCTCAAGGCTGTCCAAGCAGCCGAATTCAGGGGCCACAATTCCAAACTGTTTACCACCGCCCCAGGTATACACTTCTCTGCCATAGGTTTGGGTATCAAATGAAAAAAAGAGGAGATTGCCCTTTTGATCAACGAATTCAGGATTCGAAGATAACGGACCAGGCTCCATGTCTTGAAAAATGGAGGTTTGGCTGCCATTGGAAACCCACAGCTCAGTTCCCGTGTCCGGTTCGTAATGGACAAAATATATTTCGCCATCAACCCCCACCAGGGAACTGCCTTCACCGTGCCAATAGCGGTAGGTATGGTCTGTCGTACCCCGTGTGCGCCACAAACTCAATTCGTAGCCATCATAAACGCTAAAAATATAACTATTGTCCTCAAGCAGAGTGCCGGACCCCACGTAGTAACCCGGCAGGTCGCGAACCCAGTTAATTTGATTGTTGGTCGTATCGAACCGGTACATCTTGCTGTTGGAAAAAAAGAAAATGGACTGGTCAAGCACAAAGGTTAACGGCCGTAGTGTGTATGCCGAAAGATCTGCCACATTTTCATGGCTCAAACTGCCATCTTCCAGTTGGATCCGTTCAATGGAATTGCCCAGCAAATACCAACTATCACCCAAGTTGTGTGCATAATAAAAATTAGAGCCCTCAAGAGAATAGGTTTGGCTGCCTAACACTACGGTATTGCCGCCCACATACAGGGCTTTGCCCAATTGTTGGGGAGGCCCATTCAAGGAGTAGGTATTCAAATGAACAACCTGGTCCGATGGGTCAATTCGCCATGCAGAATTGGAAGAACTCTGAGCCACTAACCAAAGGTAGCCTTCGGATTCGAAAAAATCGTATGTCCCGTTGTTGAGGGGTGATTGTTTGAGTAAAGTTATCCCCTCGTTGGCGTTGTAGCGGCACAACTGCTTTGAAGCCGTGACAAAGTACTGGTTATGGTTCCAAGTCACCACCGCTGAGAGGGGATGAACAGCAGCAACCCAGGCTTCTGGAACAGCTCCCGGTTCTGCAATGATCTGCGTTCCTTGCGATTCGTTAATAATTAACCCATCGGCCGAACTCTGCTGGATGTGGTAATAGGATCCCGATTTCCCCACTGAACCTAAATTTTCCAATTCCATTAAAGTCGTGCCATCAAAATAGGCAGCCTCAATCCCTTGGACAAACGTTTTAACCCCCATGAACACACCCTGGGAAAAGGCTGCCCATTTGGAATAAACAGCCCCACCTTCGCGGAAAGAGTACCGCAATTGCGGCGAACCGGATGTTTGACCCAAGGCATAAATCAAATGATCGCGCGAAAAATACAGTTCCTCATTAAAGACACTAACGTGTTGTTTTGAGCTTGAAGCGGGGCCGGGCGTTGAATCGTCAAGTAGAAGGGTACCAGCCGCAGTTCCATCGCTGAACCAAAATTCCTTGCCGGAGGTTCCATCGTTAGCGAAAAGAAATATACCCGTAGAATTGGTTCCAATGATTTCAGCTTGCAAAAAGGAAGTGAGCAATGGGCTCGTTCCAGGAGGTGCATTCAGCAAACGCAATTGTATATTGTTTTGAACACTTGCCAACGCGAACACCTTGCCGTTCGCGGTCTCCATTTGGGAAATCCAATTGGCCACAAACCCAGGTAAAGTGAGCGTTTTTTGGCCTGGATCAAACCAAAAATAGGCATTCTCCTTTAACACCATAGCT
Source organism: Acidobacteriota bacterium (assembly GCA_020637335.1). Taxonomy (GTDB): domain Bacteria; phylum Acidobacteriota; class Holophagae; order Acanthopleuribacterales; family Acanthopleuribacteraceae; genus JACJWC01. The sequence goes on from JACJWC010000020.1 coordinate 77,029, forward strand.
GCATTTTTCCCGGGTATGGGCTTGATGGCGTAAATTTGTTCGTTGGATGGGCCATTAAATACAACTGGGGTTGCAGGGCTAAGGCCATCACTGGAAACAAGTTGATAATTATTTCCGACCCAATACAGCCGATCCGCAACGAATGCCCCACTGAAAAAGGTGTAGCTGGTATGCGGCTGTTCTTGAAAACTTTGCAGGTCAACAACAATTGAAGATTCGGACCCAAAAATATATAAGGAACCTGAAAACTGTATGGCTGTTATTGGGGAATACATGTTGTAAAAATGCGATCCGTTCACAGTTCCATCAGTGAGGACAACCAAAGAGTTTACTGAAAAACAAAATTGGTTTTCCGTCTTGCTCAATAACTGAATAGTGGTTTGCCCATAAACGGTTATTGGACACTGAATAACAAGGCTAATGTCATTGTTGTGTAGGCGGTATAAGCCTAAACCGCTATGGGTATTGCCCACGAAATAGCTCGACCCCGAAAACTCAAGTAAAAATGTAGGATTTCGATCCAGTTCCTGAGTGCCAGAAACCAAATCCGCAACCATTAAAGGCGTGCCTGACTTACTTTGAAATGTGAATAAAAGCAGAAAAATAAGCATGGATCGACCTCAAGGCTGACAATTCAGAGGCTGGGGTGGCAATAAAACACCACTGATAAAGGAGGTAATGTCGGAGAGGGGCCAGGCATCCCAATTGGGAAAACCAAACGCGGCATCCTGAGGCTCATATAAGAAAGTAGCACCAGAATCATTTACCCGTTGCTGAAGGGTTAGGATTTGGGGGCAGGCCGTTTGGCCCAAATGATTGTGTCGAACATCAATCACATCAGCGGATTGCGACCCCAATTGTTCATTTTGGGCAAGCGGCGTCAAATCGTAGACTTGATTGCCCTGGGCCCAAAAATTACGTAGGTGAACGAAGTGCTGCAAACCTTGCAGCCACAGGATCTGAAGACCTTCCACATTGAGGTCCGTGACGGTTAAAGCTTCGGAATATTGAACCTGATTATCGCTATTCAGATCCGACTGAAGCAGGACAGCCTGTTTAAATTGAGGATCGGGAAGCCACAGGTTGATATCGTATATTTGCCATACTTCATGGCCAGAATCACCCCGATCAACGACGGCAGCCCATTGAAAATCATGGCCAGCAGCACTGAGTAAAATCCCAGGCTCAGAATTTTCTGGACTGGGCATTAACCTGCGAATACAGCCCTCAGAAAGGGCGTACGGCCCACCGCCGCGTTGCGAAAAGGCACTGAACACCATTTGGCCATTCACCGACACTAATTGTTCTGGCAGGCTCGACTGTGGACCAGGCCAAATATCGGCGACCCGAAGCATCCCATTTTCGAACCAGGTCAACTCCCAACCCAGCCCCTTAATTGGAAGTGCGACATAGGTTTTGCCTTGAAAATATACAGGCTGAAGGTCACGATCCTCGGCGGAATCATCAACTTCGACTACAGGGGTCCAACTGTTTCTATCCAATCGATATAGATGGTTATTATTCGCGTAACCACTCCAAACATACAACGTATTTTCCGAAACGAAGTAATCATCAAAAGATTGATAGCCGGGTTGAAATGTTTGTGTTCCGAGCGGACCATAATAATAATAGTCCTCTTGATTTGTTCTTATAAACACACAATCTTCACCAGAATAAATTGCAGACACGCTAGTCCCACTTGGAAAATTCACTAATAGTGACAACTGGTCGTCCTTTGACAAACGGAAGACACGGGCCGGAGCTTCCTGGAAGTAAATATCCGGCCCAGCAGATACAAAATCCCCCAATGCATTATTCGACGAAAACACCGTTTTTGGATTTCCGCTACCGTCACTCATCCATAATTGGTTGCCCAATTGATACAAAATTCGTCCATTTCCTGACCACCGCAAATAGGGGTTGGACGCCAATAAAGAAACACTTGTTTCCGAACCATTCGTTAGATAAAGATTGTTATTCTCATAAAACGCAATGCCCTTTTCCAGACCAAACCATTTTGTAGCATCACGGGCCAGTTGTATTTCTAGCGCCTGACTCACCGCATTATAGTGATAAAGACCACGGTTATAGTAATTGCTTGTCCATAAATACAATTCATTTTCAAACCAAAACATGTTATATGAATTGTCGATTAATTTGCGCTGAAGCGGTGAAATATTTGGAGCATTCGCGCCAACAAAAGTGTAAATTTGATTACGCATTATGTGGACATATGTATCCTGAGCTAGGAAAGCGCCAACTGACGGGGAAGACGAGAAAATGTTTGCAACAAAAGGTTCTCCTGTTTCTCCGTGTATAACCAATGAACCATTGGACCAAAAATAGCAAAAATTCTCAGATTTTCCTGCAAAAACGATATTGCCCAAGTCCTCGTTGGTCGCTGTAGGAATGTGATAACGGTAATAGCTGTTGTTTTTTCGGTAAAACATGACTTGGCCCAATACCGCCGACACTTCGGTTACCCCACCACTTACAATCAGGGAAAGACCCGAATGGCCTGGCAAATAACGCCAAATAGAATTTCCAAGATGCAGATAGGCAAAATCTCCTTGCCATAGAACTTTGCTGACGGGCTGATCGCTAACAAGCGTGTAAGGACCTAAGGGATTTTCGCTCCAGTATAAATAATAATTGGATACAAAATAGTTGTCCCCAAATTTTCCTAAAAACTTTCTTCCAGGGCCTGAAATAGGATAAAAAATGTCATCTTGGTAATGGTAAACCTTATCCATTTCCAAAAACAAATCACCTTCACTTTCGACAAAATTTAAGCCATATTGTGCATATCCATTGGACAAAACTTCCTTTGTTTCAAATTCTGATAAACACCATACGGTTGCCCTATAACCTTTCTCTACACCCAAAAAATTTTTGTCTTGGAAAGTTATTGGGCTGGATAGGGTGTCCACATTATCACTATGAAATAGGGGTATGAGTTGACCTGTTTTAAGCAAATAGACATTGATTTCTTTTCCCTTTTTAAAATAAAGAACGAGTTTATTGGCAAGGGATCGCAGGTAAGTGGGCGTATCCATCGGGGCAAAGTGCGCGACAATTTCCTGGGTTTGGTCAAGTCCATTTACTTTAATAACCAGTGTTTGTGACTCGTTTTTCTCGATGAAGTACAAGTCGTTTCCAATGACCACCGATGGACCCGAAATGGTAATTGTGTCATTTTGTTCGGGTTGGGCCAATGGACCGTACGACCACCAATAACCTTCATCCGTTGCCGACAAGGAAAATGCAAATTGGCTGGGTCCGCAAGCAATGCTAAAGCTGACCCACACCAGACGGTATTCCCCTGCTGCAAACGGCGTAAACCAGGTCCCTGCTGCAGCTAGGTCCTCAAATTGGTCGGGGTCTTGATCGGGTCCACTTTGCACTGACCAGTAACCTTGGAAGTAAGTAGGTGCCTGGAGCCAAACGGGTTCCCCTTGGTTGCCACAGAGTTGTGGCTCTACCCAGGCATCACTCCCCTGAAAAAGTACCGTACAGGTATCAGAAGAAACAGCACAAGGTTTATCAAAAATGGACCAGAGCAGTTGATAAGTCTCACCCGGTTCCCCTGAAAATATGGAATGAGCATCGTATTCATCTGAAAAAATGCCGCCACTACCCGAAATCACGGTCCACTGACCGACACCGGATTGGGCGGGTAGCGCGTTTAAAACAGTTTGGCTAGCACACACGGTTTGATCGGCCCCAGCCTCAGCAATTTGCGGTGGCAATTGAACATGGATTTGAACAATATCGATATGTTCACCGCAGCCCAAATCAGGAAACTGCCACCCCAAACGATAGGTTTCACCAGCAATTCCGGAAAACAGACTATTTGGATCGTTAATATCCGCTAAAACACCGCCGGAGCCACTTAAAATCGACCAGGTGCCCATGTATCCGGTGGGAGGGTCATTGGCTTGTAAAGCAAATGAATCCTGACACCCACTTTGATCTTGTCCCGCATTGGGCAGCGCAACAGGCGAAACGCTTACGGTTAGTTCCTGCCAAGCACTCACACCGCACTGATTGTGCCCGCGAACCTGGATAGTCCCACTTTGAGAACCAAATAGGATTTGGGCTTGGGGCCCATTTGTCTCTTGTACGAAATGAGCTTCATTTGGAATAAGCCATTCATACCATTCGACCATGGGATCATTTTCCGTGGAGAAAACATAACTGAATCCGGGACAAACGGCGCTAGGTCCATCAATCGTGCTGGGCGTTTCGGGCACTTGACTGATGGGTTGAACCAGCAGATTGCCTGAGCTTGAATGACCCAACCAATCCGCCTGAACTTGGATTTCCAAAATCCCACCGCTCGGCTCAACTTGAACCTGAGAACTGCCCTGCCCCGATATCAGGTTTCCGTTCAAAACGTTCCAAATAAAGGTCATGCCAGCCCCCGGCGATTCGACCTCGAAGGTCAACGGACCAGTGCCGCAGTAAAATTGTGGGCCAAAAATGGTAGCATCCGGATTTTCACGCATTGTCCAGAGCGAAAAATCAAAGCCACTGTAAGCCCGGAACATCAATGCTTCATTACTCACCACGAGCTTTTCGGGCGAACTGCTGAAGGGGCCCGGTTCCAGATCAAACACGTCCGTCCCGATATCCGACCCATCAGAGTGCCAAAGCTCCCGTCCCGACTGAGAAGCATAGGCCACAAAAAACAAGGTCTGACCTAAAACGCGGAAATCACGTATGGATGAACCAAATGGGCCGGGGTTTATATCCTTAAAAAGACCGGTATTGGCCAGGGTGCCATCTGAACGAAAAAGTTCATATCCATTTTGGGAAAGGCCAGAAAAATAAAGATGGTCGTTGAAAACAACTCCAGGCTCACGGGCTAGCCCAGAAATGGGGCCAGGAGTGAGGTCATAAAAAAGCGCCGTGCCACTTCCAGCCCCATCGGTTCGCCAAAGTTCTCGGCCTTGGCTATTAGAGTGAAGGCTGAAATACATGTAATTGCCCAGGTTTCCTATCACAAGCGGATTTTCGGTAGTTGAGCTTGACTGATTGGTTAAAAGTTGAGGTTCAACGTCAGCCAATCCCATGGCAAAAATTTGAACGGATCCATTTTGAAACAAATAAAAAATCCATTTTCCATTAATCTCACCGAGCGAACCCATACCTGATGGCAAGGCCATCGTTTTGACAACCCGAGTTGTCGCGGGGGTTCCGGTTGTCTGCCACAAACGCACCGAGTTATTGCTATCTTCAAGGTAATAAAGGGCATGAGAGGTTGGGTAAAACCTACCGGCATTAACCGAGGCCAAATTGATGGGGCCGGCCGTTTCATTTTTTACCAAACCGCCATTGAGAAAGAGGTAAAGATCACCGTTCCAATCAGCAACCCGGTCAGTCGGCGCCAAATTCAAAGGCGAAAATACCCGCGCCCCCGCTTCTAATCCGTATAGTTGATTCAGAGCGCCAATTAAAAAGTGGCCAGTATTCAAGACATTTGAAAGATTTGGCGTCAGCTGATAGGCATGGTCAAAACTGCCCTGGGTCGCCCACCACGTTGTACCATCAGCATTCAAATAAATGTCCTTGCCCAACGAGGTTACAGGAAAAAATTGATCCAAAAAGTAATCATTTGACTTTTCAAGAACCAATTGCGTTCCACTAATCGTTCCATCGGTTGTCCATGATTGGTATATCCCGTCCAAAACAATGCCATTGTCCACCCTGTGCATGGTTTGAAGGGATTCGTCCAGAACCAGTTCCTCAGTCAAACTGGTCAAGTCTAATGACCAAACCTGCTGGCTCTGCCTGACGGCCAAATGGTCTGAATTTATCGGAAGGATTTGACCCAAACGACTACTTAAAAGCTCGGTGCCCATAAGACTGCCATCGCTGCGATAAATGCCTTGGCCGTTGGTAAAATAAGCCTTGCCATTGTGAATCGTGAAATTTTGAACGAAATTGACCCCTAAAAATTCAACATCGTTGCCTTCAAAAGTTGCCACGCCTAATTGCCCTGAATCTAAAAACACCTGATTGCCTAACGAACCGTAAACCCCGCCAATGTTCGTACTGTTTTGATTGAAAAACGGGCTGACGGCGTACGAATTAATGTCAAAAACCATTAATTGCTGGTCCAAACTGGCCCCGTAGGTATAGATCAGAATGTTGCCCATAAAAGGGGAGGTTTTAAAACTGAAATTACTGGAATAAACCTCGTTTAGGGTCTGGTTGATCATGTCAAATTCGTAAATTTTGTAATTGCCTAGCCTTGTTATAAGAAAAACCTTACCACCGAATACCTGAGCCTTCTCAAAGTATCCAAAAGCGGACAAATCCAAATCCTGATGACTATCTGGATGGTAGGCACGGGCATAGCTCCCCATCTTGTAAATAATCCAACCATTTTGCGAAACAGCACCATAGAGGTTAAGTTGAGTACCGGGTAATTCATCCTGCAGAACTTGCAACGCGCCAGTCCCGATGGGCAACCGCACCCACTGACTTGACAGGACGCCTTTCTGAATCCCGTAATAATATCCATCAAGTTCCGCAAAGAAGCTGAAATCATAACCAATTAAGCGAAGATCCCATTCCAAATTGAGCGGATCCCATTCCAAAAATTGATCGCCTTTAGGCGTTCGCACCCGCATTAGCAAATGTCCGTTATTTTCGTAAATATAACTGCTTGGATAAGCGTAAATCGGATTTTCAGAGAAGAACGGCAATCGATAAGGCTCCTGAGCCACTAGAAAACCAACAATACAGCCAATGGCAAAAAAAATGGTTTTTTTCAAATTAGTAGCCCCCTATCAAAATCCATACATATTACCACCTTTACCCAAAATAGCGCTCAGCGAAAACAAAAAATCGTACGGGGAGAAAAAGACAGCATTTTTCTCGACCCCAGGATCGTTGCTCTAGTACCACAAACCGATGGTTAGCCCAGATGGCGCTCATTCCAGCCATACATGGCCTCAGGTGCAAAAGCAACGAATCATTGGTGTACCCCAACAAGGGGATAGATGAACACGCTACAGGTTTGGGTCATGAATTATGCGGGCTGGCTCGAAAGCGAGTCGAATTCTTGTCTTGGTTCTGCTATAAAAGGGGCATTTCCAGTTTGGCCAGGAGCAAATACATGAGTTCCGTTTTTGTTTTGATCAGTCTCTTTCTATTTTCAAGTAACCCAGATCAGGATGTTTTGCGGTTTGTAGAGCGAAACGCTGGAGAGTGGGGATTAACAGCTACCGACATTTCAAACTTGGCAGTTCAGGACATTGTTGAGGATGCACGCGGCAACCAGCATGTGTACCTGGTTCAAACCGTCAATGGCATCCCAATCCACGGCGCTCTTTTTAACGCCAGTTTAAATAGCAATGGCGAAATCATCCATTTCGGAAACCGTTTGGTGAAAAACATCGAAAATAAGATTCGCGGATCGGTAGTGCTTTCGCCACAAGAAGCAATCGGACGAAGCGCGACCTTTGTAAACCAAGCTGTTGGCCCCTTGCAAAGGCTCGGCAATGTTCTAGGAGCAGAGCAAGCCCAAGTATGGCAGGCACCGGAATTTTCTCGATCAGAAGTTAATTTGAAACTGGTGTATTTTCCTGTAGGCGATCAGCTGATTCTGGCTTGGGCAGCCGAAGTCAGTCCGATTGGTGCGGACCAAGACTGGATTCTCATGGTCGATGCCGAATCCGGCACCGAACTGGGTCGCGTGAGTTTGACGGTTTCAGATGTTTGGGATGGTCCTTTTTTTGGCGCCCCCAATGCTGGATTATTGGAATCAAACACCCGTAAAAAGGGTGGGAATGCCTATTTGGTTTTCCCCTTTCCTGCAGAGAGCCCCAACCATGGAACGTTAACCCTGGTTTCGGATCCATTTGATTTGACCGCAAGTCCATTTGGCTGGCACGACACCAATGGCGTGGTGGGCGCAGAGTTTACAACGACCGAAGGGAACAACGTGCATGCCTATCAAGATCGCGATGGCAACGACATCCCTTCAATACCGAACGATGATCCGGATGGTGGTCCCGGATTGGTATTTAATTTTCCGATCAATTTAAACGACCAACCGGTTGATTACCTGGAAGGTGCAACCGTTAATCTGTTTTATTGGAACAATATCATTCACGACCTGCTCTACCACTTTGGTTTTGACGAGGCAGCAGGTAACTTTCAGGAAAACAATTACGGCAATGGCGGCAATGGATCGGACAGTGTCAACGCCCAATCTCAATCCCGGGCAGACCAACCGCCAACGGGTACCACGCGCAACAATGCCAATTTCTCAACTCCAACCGATGGTGGAAATCCGCGCATGCGTATGTATGAGTGGCTTCCTATTGAAATCTACGAAATGGAAATCACGGCACCCGTATCGCTGGCCGGCACCTACCCGGCCAGTGGTGCCTTGTTTGGCGTTCAGTTGCCGCAAGCCGGTATGATGAACAACCTAGTGTTGGCCCAGGATGGAACCGGGGCATCGGTCACTGATGGCTGTGAGGCCTTTACCAATGCCGGCCAAGTGAATGGCAAGATCGCTATTCTGGATCGCGGCAATTGCAACTTCACTCAAAAGGTCCAGAATGCCGAAGCGGCTGGTGCAACCGCGTGTATTGTCATTAACAATCAGGGCGATACGCTTATCACCATGGGGGCAACTTCTCCACCGACTATTAATATCCCTGCCATCATGATTTATCAAAGCCTAGGCGAGGCGATCAAAACCGCGTTGGGCAACAACGAAACGGTCACTATTGAATTGCGATACAACACCACCAGCCCCGTGCGTGACAGTGACTTGGATGCCGGCATCATCGCCCACGAATATGGTCATGGCGTTTCCAACCGTCTCACGGGGGGGCCGGGCAATACCAGTTGTTTGCAAAACGAAGAACAAATGGGTGAGGGCTGGAGCGATTTCCTCGGTTTGTACTTCACTTCAGACCCGGCCCACACAGAACTCACCGTTCGGGGAATCGGAACCTATGCATCCTTCCAACCCCTTGACGGACCCGGAATTCGGCCCAGGCCCTATACTTACGATTTCACTGTCAATGAAAAAACCTATCAAAACCTGCCTGATGGGGATATTTCGGTTCCGCATGGGGTTGGCTTTATCTGGTGCACCATGCTGTATGACATGTATTGGAACCTGGTCGACAAGCACGGGTACGATGCCGATCTATACCAAGGAACGGGCGGCAATAACCTGGCCTTAACCCTGGTCATGGACGGCATGAAACTCCAGCCCTGCTCCCCTGGCTTCGTTGATGGTCGCGATGCCATTTTGGCTGCCGACGTCAACCTGACGGCCGGCGCCAACCGCTGTGAAATTTGGCGTGCCTTTGCCAGACGCGGCTTGGGCTTTAGTGCAAGCCAGGGCAGTTCAGGGTCGCGTTCAGACGGCACTGCTGCCTTTGATCTGCCTTGTGATTGTTCACCCATTAATCGAGAAAGCGATGGCGCCAGCTTATGTGCCGGTGAAGACATTACACTTCAGGTCCAAACAATGGGTACCATAACGAGTTACCAGTGGCGCAAAAATGGAATGCCAATCATTGGTCAAACTGGAACGACTTTGGTTTTAACGAACCTTACAGCAGGAGATAGCGGTAATTATGATTGTGTGGTTACGAATGCCTGCAATTCTTTTCCGTCCTCTGGCATGACCATTACGGTTACCGAAGACGTATTCAGCTTGGCAATCCTGCCTTTCTGGAATGATGTTTTCTCAAACTCGGGATTGTGCACGGATGTCAATGCCAACAACCGGCTGGACGTGTTGGACCTAAGTTCTTCCCTACCCTAAATTAGAGCGAAATCGCATGAACCGCAAAAAAGGCCGGGTTCCCCGGCCTTTTTTGTTGTAATAGGTCAAGACAGATCAATGGGGCTTATTCGTTATAGATTTGAAACACAGCAATATGGAAAAACTGAGGTCAGGCCAAAGCTGCAATTGTGGCGCCTCAGCCTTACCCAAACACACCTTTGGAGACGGAATAAAAGTAATTGCAGGCATTTACTTGCCCTTAATATCCAGCCTTAATCCTCGGTGACAAAATTTGCTTCTTAATGCTATAGACGGGTGAATGGCGATTATCGCGAGCAGTGAAGCCTTCGAATCTGTATCCATGGACGTTAATAAGACTAAACCTCTTCCAATGCTGATCGCAATATCTTTGGGGTTGGGCGGGATGGGTTCCCCGCCCATTGGTGTGTTAGTGGCTGTTGCAGGAGTCGAAGGTACCCGTTACAGTGGCGGATCCGGTGTTGCGCGCTTCGATGAAGGTGTCAACGGTTGCGGCTGGAATAGCAGCGCCTCCGATATCTTCGATCGAGAAGGTGCCCGCAGTTTCGGTAATTGCAATGCCGTTGGGACAGGTATTGGGCGAGGTATTGGCACTGTTCATGTCCAGACACAAACTTCCAGTGCTGTTGATCGAAATATCAATCGATTCGGCTGTAAGAGCCGCCCCTGTTTGATTGAAGGTATTGCCGGTAATAATCGCGTTCAGACTGGTGTTGTCATTGACCTTGATGTCCAACGTTTCGTCTGAGGAACTGTCGACAAAGTTGCGAACACTATTGTTGGCAAAAATGAAATTAATCAGTTTGGCACTGTCCGAAGACACGAATTCAATGCCTTCCCGACCTGAGCCGCCACTGTTGGCAACAGCCGTCGTCTGACCAATGTCATTATTCATAACCGTGAAGTCCACGGTTTGCCCGCTCGCAAGCGGGACCGCGCCACCACGCGGCAGGAGGGAAATGGCTTCACGGGCCGTGTCATCAATGGTGTTGTTGGTAATGGTGATATCAAAATCCGTGACTAAAGCCCCCGGATCAGAATCTGTGGCGGCCCGGATGGCGCCGCGCCCATCGCTGGTGCGCTGACTGGCACTGCCAAAGGTACAGTTGTTAACCGTTGCATCGTAATCCGCGGTCCCACCGGCAAAAAGGGTAATAACCCCGCCATTATTCACACCGCCAGAATAGAGTTCGAGGAATAAACAGCTATCCACCATATTACTCATCACCCCTGCACCAATACTGGCCAAGTCGACGCCGCCGAATCCACCAACGCTAATGGAATCCCTAAAGACGGTGTCTGCAATAGAAACGTAAAAGTCCCCTGATCCGTTTTTATTGACTTGAACACCTGTACCGCTCAGTTGGTAAAACTCGCTTGTATTGGACGGGTTTCCTAGCGGGAAGGCGGAATCCACGGTGAGCGATCCATTAACCGTCCCGAAGGTTTGTATCAGGATGGCATCGTCACCCAGAAGAAGGTTGTCGTTAAAAAAGGTTGTATCGGTGATGTGCAGATCGGTGAAAGAAATGTTGTTGTTGTAAATGGAGATGCCGCGCGCGTTGCCACCTCCGACCGTTCCATCCTGGAAACGGCTGATGGTGCAGTCTTGCAGTGAATTGCTACCGATCAGGCCATAGGCAAAAATACCAGCATTATCTACGGTTGCAGGCGCTTGATTGGAAGTGCCTATGTTGTTGATCACCAAATCGTTTAGATCTAATCCACCGGAGCGAATCAGGCTGAAGCCATCGCCTTCAATGTTTTGGATCGTTCCACCATTGCCTTGAGGACCTGTTCCGGTTACGCCAAAGCTGCCAGTGTGGTCCATTAATTTGACTCCGTTCCCATCGTAAGTTTCGTTGTCTGGAGTCCCATCATTACCGGCATCTAAACGATCCACCGTTACGTTCGTGTCGGAAATATCCAGGCTGGCAAATTGGATGGCACCGGAAGAGGTTGCACCACCACCGCTGGTTTGAACGTGGACACCATCGCCACCGACATTGAGGCCATTTGGAATATCCGCATCGCCAAATCCAGCCAAGGTGCCGTTAAAATTCTGGATAAAGATGCCGTGGTTGCCACGATTGGTTACAGAAACATTGCCAAAAACCAGATTGGCGCCCGATTCCACATTGTCGATGTTGATGCCATAAGTGCTTGGCGATGTAATCGTGGTGCTACCACTCATCGTCAATATGGAATTGGCGGCAAGATTAGTCAGGTCCACACCATGGGTGGTTGAACTGCTCGAAGACAACGTCGCCAAGTTCATTTGGATGCGGCAATTGTCAATATCCAGGACGGGGCGGGTAGTTGCACTGAGGACAGGGCTGTCATTGTCATCTGTATCCACAGAAACCAAGCTGACGTTGGATGCAGCAAGGGCTACCCCTGCACTGCTGGTAACATCCAAATCATCAAAAACAAAAACGCTGGTTGGGGAATTAGAAAGATCCACTCCATTGGCCGAGGAAGTGATCGTTGTGTCACCAAAATTAAAAGGGCCAAGACAGGCTGACACCACAACACCATTTGTTGCCCCAGTGGAGTTGGTCGACGCCAAATTAAAGCCAGAGGTTGTTACGCCATTCAGTTGAATAGCGCGCTGTCCAGTCGCAGTAAGGCTGATTGAATTCGTGTTGGTGGGATCGATATCCAATGAACAGCCCGTGGCAACCAAGGCAGTAGCCCCACTCACATTGATTGCCGCATCTTCAATCGTTAAATCGCCGCCGTTGTTCACGAGGTTAATACCCCCACCGGTCCCAGTAACCTGAATATTGTTGATGATTGAATAGGAAAAATCGGTGTTGTCAATATCCAGGCCCAAAGCATTGGTGGTGTTGAGGGTTACCGAACCACCCAACGTATTAAGGACCAATTGACCGCTGCTGGTTGCATCCAAACCAATGCCACCCATCGTGGTCAGGTTTAAATTATGGATATAGATCCCACCTCCGTTAGTGTTTAAATCCACTCCTTTTCCAGCATTATTTACCCCTGTGATACTGGAGAAAGTACAATTTAAATTCGTGTTATTGGCCATGGAAAGGGCCGTAGCCCCGGACCCAAGCCCTTGCAAGACCGTGAGCGAAGCGAAGGAAATAGTTAAGGACTGGTTTGAATTCAAGACAGCAGCGGGTTGATCCGTCGTGGTAACTGCTAGCAAGTTGTAAAAGCCGAGTCCACCCGTATTATTGGTGAGGGTAATGCCAGTATTCGCAGCAGTAGTTATGGTGATTGGAAGATCCAAGTAGGAAATGTTATCCCATACATTGGATGCAATCCGAATTCCCTGATCCCCATCAAAGATCGGTCCTTGGTCCAGCCGGATAAAGCCACCGGTATTGTTGGTTATATCAACAGAGCGCCCAAGAGGGCTATTAATGCCGATCATCGTGTCCAGGAATAACGTAAATTCAGCATCTGATCCGGTGACCTCAAGCGAGGTGTTGGCCACGCCTGCAATGGACAAGTCCGTGAAATTCACCGTGCCGGATAAGGCCTCTAGATGCAGACCGCGATCACCTGCAGAAAGAATGTCAACAGGCCCCATGAAGTTAATAACGGATCCTGTGCCACAATTTTGAACATGAATAGCCGTTTGTCCAGACCCCGCATTCAGATTCAGTGAAGCCGTTAATGCGGATGTGAGGCTAATCGCACCTGAGAGCCCATCGACCTGGACAGCATTGGTCATCGAACCCAGGTTATTGACCACAACGGCAGTTGTGCCT
>JACJWC010000021.1 GCA_020637335.1 Acidobacteriota bacterium
TTTACGGCGGTTCGACCGGTGGCTGGGAAGCGCTGGCGACCCAAGTCTTTTATCCCGATCTCTACAACGGTTGTTTTGCTGCTTGCCCCGATCCTGTCGATTTTCGCGCGTATTGCACCGTCAACCTGTACAAAGACGAAAACGCCTACTTTTACCCCTCCGATTTTCAAAAGTTGGAGATCCCCGCCAAGCGAGATTATTTGGGCCACACGGACGTCAGTGTGCGGGCCAATAACCATTTGGAATTGGTATTGGGCGATCGATCGCGCTCCGGAGGTCAATGGGATATTTGGGAAGCGGTTTATTCACCCCAAGGGGCGGATGGCTACCCCAAACGCATTTGGGACAAGAAAACGGGGGTTATTGATAAGGAAGTAGCGACCTATTGGCGTGAGCACTATGATTTGAGCGCTATCCTCAATCGCGATTGGGACAAACTCGCGCCCAAACTGTACGGCAAAATCCATGTGTATTGCGGGGATATGGATAATTATTACCTCAATAATGCGGTTTACCTGCTGGAGGACTTTTTGGAATCGGCAAAACCCGAATCGGGTGCATTTGTCGATTATGGCGATCGCGCAGAGCATTGTTGGAATGGCGACCACGAGAATCCCAATGCTATTTCACGGCTGCGTTATAACACGTTCTATGTGCCCAAAATCCTGGAGCGAATTCTTAAAACGGCGCCTGAAGGGGCGGATACCAAAAGTTGGCGTTATCCCTGACGTCCACAACATTTTTTATACTTTTTCCCCGAGCCGCATGGACAAGGTGCATTGGGCTTGGTTTTGGCTGAGGCAGGGTGATAGTGGGCGTTTCCGGCGGTGAAATACCAGCGGTCCTCGCGCACAAAATGACTGTTTTCGCGGTGGACAAAGGTGTGACCTTGGGTTTCAAACTGGGCTTCGAATAGTACCCAGCCTTCGGCGTCATCGGGCCCACCTTCTTTGCGGTCCAGTACAGATAAGCCTAGCCAACGCGTCGTTTCCAGCGTGTCGTGCAAGGCTGGGCGCTCTGCCTCAATACGAGAGGATGGGTGGAGCGTCGCCCAGAGGTAGTCCTCCAAATTCAGGACAAATGCGCTATAGCGCGAACGCATCAATGCTTCGGCAGTCCTAGCATGCGCTGGCTTGAGGTGGATCGGTTGGCAGCATTGGTCGTAAGGCTGACCGCTATCGCAGGGGCACAGCATTTTTTCCTCCTAGTCGAACGGCCTGGTCCCGATTATAGTGAGTTTGTTTGATGCATTCCAAAACAGGAGATAAACCCGTGAAATTATATGGATTTAATGGCGCGGCCAGTCTGGCCCCGCACTTGGTACTGGAGGAATTGGGCCTGGCCTATGAATGGGTCGCATTGGACAGTAGCCGAGGGGACCACAAACAAGCCGATTATCTGGCTTTGAACCCATTGGGCCGGGTCCCAACCCTTGTAGATGGCGATTTGGTGCTGACCGAGTCGGCGGCTATCTGCCTGCATGCTTGCGATCGCTATGGTAATGGTCGCCTGCTCCCTGCGCTTGGAACACCTGAGCGCGCTCATCTCTACCAATGGATGATGTTCTTGACCAATACCTTGCAGCCGGCCTTTTTAAACTTTTTTTATCCCGAGCGTTGTTTGCCAGATGGCATGGATGCCAGCCCAGTGGTGGAAAAAGCGAAAGCTGTCCTCGCCGGCCATTTTCAGTATCTGAACCAATACCTGCAAGGTCGAGATTGTATGGTTGGTGACAACCTCAGTGCGGCAGACTTTTTTGCCTTTATGCTAATCCGTTGGGGCCGCCACCTGGAACCACCTGCGGTGCACCTGACCCACTTGGGTCGATTAGTCGAGCGGATCAGTGCCCTGGACTCGGTGAAACGCGTCATGGCTCAGGAGCAGATTCCCTACCCGTTTGCCTTAAAACCCGGGGCCTGATTGTTCAGGCCTTGTTTCCATCAGCGCGATTAAGAGAAAATGGCGGGAGCGACGGGACTTGAACCCGCGACCTCCGGCGTGACAGGCCGGCATTGTGACCAACTCAACTACGCCCCCGCAGGGCTGATGGTGGGCGATAACGGACTCGAACCGCTGACATCTTGCTTGTAAGGCAAGCGCTCTACCAACTGAGCTAATCGCCCGTGCCAATTAAAATCCGAGGATTTCGCTCGGCAACAGGCGCTTATTATCCAGACTTTGGGGGGAGGTGTCAAGCGTCTTTTTCCGAAATATTTGGAGCCGGTTACAGGCTTGATAAATGTCACAATCAGGCTGGTTTGAGCCGGGCAATTGGGTGTCCTGCGAACCTGGATTGGACACATTTGGATAAAAAAAAGGCCCACCGAAGTGGGCCTCATAGCTTGCGGAAATTGGAAGTTAGTAGATCCCGATGGGTGAGTGGCTGTAGCCATTGAGGATGCTGCTGACTGTGCCGGCATCGTAACCCATGTGACTCGTGAGAATCTCACCGTAGATGTTGCGGAAGTCATGCACCCACATCAGATCATCGCCCTGATACAACTGGCCAGGGGAGAGACCGGGCCAATTGGCACTGCCCAGGGTACGGTTATTGATGTTGTGACTCATGACCATGGCCACGCCACCTGTCCCATGGTCGGTGCCATTAGAGTCATTGTCATAGGCCCTGCGCCCAAATTCTGAAATTACCATAACGGCGATATCCTGCATGCGGGTTGGGCCCATGTCGGTATAAAACGCTTTCATGGCCCGCGCGAGGTCACGCAACAGTGAGCCATGTCCCACATCGGTTCGCTCAGGCGCTCCTACGACCTGACCAGAATGCGTGTCATATCCGCCGGTATCAATCACTGCTAGTTCAATGTTTAAAGGGGAGGGGGTTTCCTTCAACATTTGCGCCGCGTGGCGCATTCTTCGGCCAATTTGGGCAGACGATTCATAATAGTTTGCGTTATTTTCCGGAACATAATTGTTGTAGTTTCTGTCCGAAAAATTGTTTACCATCTGAAAAATGGCATTACCTGTGGCGTAAACAGCCTCATTGCCAGGTGTGGGTGTTCCGGAAAGAATTGATTCCAGAATTTGGTTACCTTCATGGGGATTCTCGTCGTCTCCACCAATAATAATATTGCCGAAATTACTGGAAACTGGAACCGAATAGGAACCCAATAAGCTCTGTGGGAGTTGGCTCCCAATGCAGATGCCTCGGATCAATCCACCTGCGCTCGGTCCGAATTGAAGGAGCCGATTAAGCCAGCCATCTACAAGGGTATTTCCTGGAGTGGCTGTTTCAAAGTAGGCTTCGGATTCAAAATGAGAACGATCAGGATTTGGATAACCCACGCAGTGTATAAAGCATAAGTGGCCATTATTGTAAATTGGTTGTAAGGGTTGCAAGGACGGATGCAATCCAAAGAAGCTAGTCCCTTGCAGAGGAACCACATTCTGTATCGGAATGGCAATTCGCGGTCTTAAGGCCGCGTAGCGGGCATATTGGGTGCTCTCAATAGGAATTACCGTATTTAGTCCGTCATTGCCGCCTCTTAAAAACACTACAACTAATTTTTTGGTCCCACCTTTATTTCGGCGGGGTTTTTGTGGGTTGCCGCTGGCCAAAGCTCGTGTGAGCGCCGGTGCAGAAATCATTGCTGTAACAAAATCTTTTCTTAGCATTACTCTCCCCCTATTGTTTGTTGAACTCAGGCAAACGCAAGGTGAGTAGCAATGCATGCCGGACATTCTGATCTAAGGTTGTGGGATTCAGGACAAATGACCCGGGGTTGTTATCTGTCAGATAATTAAGAACCATTCCAGGCACTGCTGGTGCTTCTGATCCATGGGTTGTCAAATCCATGAACAGATCAGTGATTTCATTCCCTGAGGTGACCAAATGCAAGGCCAAAAGCTTTTCCAGGTCAACGCCCGCTGTATTCTGGGTCCCTCGGTTAGTGATGAGATCATGGACAAAATTCCATCTGTAAAACAGACTGCCGGTATTTACCCAAAAATCTCCTACCTCCTCATAGCCGGTAGGGAATGGATTGTTCATAAGGTCCATACCCATGTCCCGTACATACAGTCGCAGAGTTTGCGGCCCTGGATATCCACCGACAGATCGAATTGCGCTCAATACAAATTCGAGCGGACTTTTAACTTTCGTTCCGTAATTTGATGTGTTTTGAAATTCTGAATGACCAATGATTGCCTGGAGGACGGTGGCAATATTGCCGTTGCTATTTGTGAATGCCGTTTGGGCCGCAGTCCGCAATCCTGGTGATGGAGTGTCTGATACGAGCAGCTCGCACAGTTTATAGGATATGAATTCCGCACATTCCGGCATGTCCATGAGGTAGTTGATGACGGCGTAACAATCTG
The DNA here is from genome assembly GCA_020637335.1 of Acidobacteriota bacterium. Classification (GTDB taxonomy): domain Bacteria; phylum Acidobacteriota; class Holophagae; order Acanthopleuribacterales; family Acanthopleuribacteraceae; genus JACJWC01. The sequence goes on from JACJWC010000021.1 coordinate 4,336, forward strand.
AAAGCCCACCACCTGCAGGAATGACCAAATTGCCATTAAATAGGGTTTTGCTGCCAAAGTCATGAGCGGATGGATCAAAAACAAATTTGCCCCGATCCGTAGAACATCCGGTAAAGCATCTCGCCGCTTCAACAATATCCTGCTGGGTGTAGCCGTTATTGACGCCTAAAGTATGCAGTTCAAAAAGTTCGCGGGCATAGTTTTCGTTAGGTGCCCCGACCTTGTTTTGATCACTGTCTAAGTAAACGGTCATGGGCCAGTTAAAGGCCGAGGCCAAAACCAAATCTCTAAAGTCGCCAAAGGCTAGTTCGCGAAATCGCAGGTTTTCGGCAAACTCCTCTTTGGGATTGTCCGTTTTATCCATTTGTGTACTGAAATGGTTCTCCCAAAATTGAGTTATGACTTCCAGTAATTGTTTCTTAGATGTGGCTTGTCGGTGAAGAATGGCGCTCACAACGTCCACCCGATTATGATTTGGGTCGTAAATACCTGATGCGAAAAAGTTTTCCCATTCGGAGTCATCAATAGTTGAGGGGTTTAACTGTTCGGCAATCCATGCGTTTTCATTTTGCAAAACACTGCGCAGTTCGTCAGTTGTTGGCCCAAAGGCTAACCGGTTTAAAACGTGATGGGCACGATTTAAATTTCCCGCTGGTGGAAAGGACAAGCCTACGAAAGAAATGGGATTTGGTGTTCCCGCAAGGGCTTGGTTTGCAGAAATATTGGTTGCAATCTCAGGGGTTGTCAATCTCCGATTGTAAACGGATGCAACAAGCATGGTACCCTGGAACTGGTTTCGCCCGTTCGAGTGATCTTGCCATGGCGATTTTGAATAATTCCCACCCAAAGCAAAGTGGCCAAGATTAGGCCAATTTGAAAGCGAGACCACATTAATAGAACCCATTTCGGTCCCATTAACATAAAGACGCATGACCCCTAATTTTAGAACGAGTGCTAAGTGCACGCGCTGGCCTGCATGGGCCTGGACAAAATTGTCCAAATCAATGGTAATTTCCGAAATATCGGGGCCGTCAAAAAAACCGACTAAATGATCGTGGTCAAATCGAATTCCTGCAAGATCGCCCCATGTGGGTTCACAAAGTTTGATGATACTCTTTCTGGACCAGGAAATGGTTTGATTTTGATCTAAAATAAGGTCAGCTTCTAAGGTGAATTCTTGTGCTTCTTTGATTTTTGAAATTGCATATACACCTGCTCTTTCAGAAGACAAACCACTGCCAATTCGAAAGGTGGCACCGGATGGAATGCGTGAAATGACACGTGGATCCGGCCACAAATTGAAATCATAAGGACCTGTATCGCCTAAAAAATTATCTGGATGGAAGAGATACTCCATTAACATTCCATTGCTGACACGACCACCCGTTTTCAATCGTTTTGGATTACTTGGAACCAAGGAGCGGTAATGCTGTGGGCCAGATCTGAACCTGGCTATTTCAATTGGCACGTATGAGCTGCTGGGGCGCCGGACTTCAATGTCAATGGATTGATCAGATGCCAAAACAATATAGCGGAAACTGTGCTTTTGGTTAGCGGAAAAATCCACTTTACCTTCCGGATCCCATTGTCCTTGGAATTGAAATCCTCTACCGCAAACAAATTCACCATCGATAAACAGTGCGCCTGAATTGTTTACTTTAAATTCAAAAGTATCTGTGTTGCCAAAAGCAATCGTGCCGACAAATTCAACAATGTCACCACCAAAAATCGTTCCATTTGGAGTGGCGATTGGTGAACCTGTCAAATTAACGGAAGTCGCTTGGTATTGAAAAATGGGGGTGAGAGAGTCCAAATCCGGAATGGTTCCATCAAACCATTCGGTTGCAAATACATTAGCAGCCAGTGTACTTGGCGTAAGATTGGGCTCGCTGTCTCGGTAAATATGGTAGGCCTTGCTTGTGCTTCGTCCTTGGTCATCGGAAAGATCAAATTGGATCGTGTTTAGACCGGGGCTGAGATTCAGACTAAAATCATATTCACCATCAATCGTATTCTGACTTACACCATCCCTTTTCAGAATAAGGTCGCTGTTTGGACCTAAAGCAAAAACCTTTACATTCACACTTGCGCTGGTTACACGGGTTCCGCTGGCGGGTTCAAAAATCAGCTTTAAATTGGTAACAGTCCCTTCTGGAACCTCAACACTGTCATGGAATAGGTAATTTTGATCGATAGCAATGGGACTGAAAGGGATGATTGAACCATTACTCGACCAGTCGAGATATAAACTTCCGGCTTCATCATTTCTTAAAAAATCTATCTTAATGGTGTGGAATCCCTGGGACAAGGCGGAAATATATTCGCCTTGTCTAGGGCCACCAAGATAACTCAAATCGGGAGTAATCTCGTCATCCAAATACAATCTGGCGCCATAGGAACCGTTCATGCGAATGGTGTATGTCGCATTTTCTGGCACATACAACCAGCCTTGGTACACTGCCATGAAATTTTCCGTAAAACCGCTGTCCATTAGACCATCCCAGCCACGGTCGTCAAAAATATTTTCTGTTGCACGTATGACAGTTGGGTTTAAGCCGGAAATGTCGGGCCAATTTGTTAGGTCTGGGCCGTCTGCGGTATTAAAACCGTAGTAGCTGGCGATGAGGCCGTGACCGATGGCGGCCCGGCAATCCATTTGTTGTAGAAAGTCCAAAATGTTGACTTTCCCGTTTTGGTCCCAATCCGGAATCAAGTTGGGCGTGTTCCAATAACTCATCGCCGCCATCAGGTCCCCTTGGCTGTAGCCGGGAACACCGTCCACTTCATACAGGCTGCACGACAAGGATTGACCGTAAACTTGAAAGAACCAGGCGAGCGAAATCCACCAATATTTTTTCATGAGCTCCCCCTGAATAGACAAAGGATCATTGACAAAACAGGCTTTGTGACCCTTTTCACGAATTTAAACCCGAAAAGATTCAGGTCAGGGTGAGCCAAGTCACATTCAAGACTACAGGGAATAGGATTTAGTATTTTTATTCCCCAAATTGCAACTGAAGCTTCGTTTTAAGGATGGTGGTCATGCGGAAAATTGTCTGGATCGGATGGATGTTCTGTGGCACATTTTCGGCCTTTGGCCAAAGCGATTGCAGTCGCTGGTCCGACTACCTTATCCAGTGGCGCAGCTCACCCCAGGACCTGATTGACATCAACAGCAATGGTTTGATTGAAGTTCTAGATCTGGTCGCATGGACCGCCCGCTGTAACGCTTCGTGCAGCGGAAGTGGGATTCCTTCTTATCCGGCGGTTACTGTTTCTGCAGAGTGGGTACGCTTCCAAACCTGGGTGGACAACGCCATAACAAACGGAAATGCCTATGGTTATCGCGCACTCGATGCGGCGATTGTCTATCGGGAAACGGGTAATACGGCCTATCGCGATGAGGCCATCGCCGTAGTTGATGCCTTTATTCAGGCCGAACTGACCCTAATTAATACCAATCAACGTCCTGAAGTCACCTACGATTCTTATCTCTATGCAGGGGACATCCTTGGCGATGTGGCTACCGTTTTCGATTGGTGTCAGAGCGCCTTGACACCGACACAAATTTCCCAATGGACTGCCTACTGTGATCAGACCCTTTTTAATATATGGAATCCCGATGATGCGGTGTGGAATGGCAACCCGTTTCCCTGGTCGGGATGGAGTATCAATAACCCGGGTAATAATTACTTTTACAGCTTTGTGGAAGCGACCCTATTATGGGCGTTGGCCAGCGACAACAGCACTTGGATGGATTATCTCTGCAGCGTGAAATGGCCCCAGTTGCAGGCCTATTTTGCCCAATTAGACGGCGGCGGGAGTCGGGAGGGGACCGGTTATGGCACCTCGCATATGCGCTTATTTGAGCTGTTCCGCATTTGGAAAGAGGCGACGGGTCAGGACTTGACCTTGTCGGGTAGCCATGCGCGTGACAGCATTCTGTATTGGCTGCACGCCACCGTGCCGACCTTGGATTACTTTGCACCAATTGGCGATCAGGCCCGTGTCTCCGACGCTCCTCTTTACGATTACCATCGCAACTTAGTGCTGCGCTTGTTGGATCTGTTCCCGGGCAGTCCCGAAGCAGGCCAAGGTGCTTGGTGGTTAAATCACATCGTTATTGATGAGATGACCAGCGGTTTCAATTTGCGCCACGAGCTCAAGCCGGTGACCGAGGTCGAGTCGGTGCCCACCCAACTCTACTATCACGCAACGGGAGTCGGCCACCTGTTTGCGCGCACGAATTGGACGACCAACGCCGTGTGGTTGGGGGTCGTGGCGGGACCTTATGAGGAAAGCCATGCCCATCGCGATCAAGGCGCGTTTATGCTGTATCAAAACGGCTGGTTGGCGGTCACGCAGAATATCCACAGCCATTCGGGGATCCAACAGGATGCGGAAGTCCACAATGTGGTGCGTTTCTCTTCCGGAGGCAACACCTTTCAACCGACGGAAGGCACAACGAGCAGTATGTCTGCCACTAGCGATGCATCCGGCCTGCACATCCAAGCCGATTTAAGCCCCGCTTTTGCCACATACAGCGAGATTTCGAGCTGGACGCGTCAACTGGATTTCCAGGCCAATACCTTGCACATCACGGACCAGTTCAGCGTAGACAACTCAGTGACGGCGGTTTGGCAGGTCAATGTGCCGGACCAACCCGTCATGGTTGGTAACGAAATTCACGCCGGCCGCTTGATTATCCGACCTATTGCCCCGGCCAGTCCGACCATCTCGTTTCTGGATTGGACGACCGTTGATGCGGACCATTTGTCGGGCTGGAAAGTTACCCTTTCGGGCAGTCAAAGCGGCTATGAAGTTGAACTCGAAGTTGGGCCTTAGTGGCTCCCGCCCATGGCGCCCATGCCCTGTTTATTTTGCACATAGGACTGCACGAATTTGGTGTCTTCCGCATGGGCAAGCGCATCTTCCAAGGTGATTTTCTTCTGAAGCACCAAATCCGCTAATGCTTGTTCCATGGTTTGGTTGCCTAGGCTCTTAGTCGTTTGCATGGCGCTTTTGAGTTGGTAAGTTTTGGACTCGCGAATCATATTGGACAAGGCCGTTGTACAGATCATGATCTCCTGCGCAGCACAGCGGCCGCCGCCGATTTTTTTGAGCAGGAGTTGGCTCACCACACCCTGTAAGGACTCACTCAGCATAATGCGGATTTGGGCCTGCTGATTGACCGGGAACACATTGATAATCCGATCGATGGTTTTTGGCGCTGAATTGGTGTGTAAGGTTCCAAACACCAAGTGGCCAGTCTCAGCTGCAGTAATAGCCAGTTCAATGGTTTCCAAATCGCGCATTTCACCGACCAGAATCACATCTGGGTCCTCACGCAGGGACGCTTTGAGCGCCGTGGCAAAACTTTGGGTATGGTTATGGACCTCGCGTTGAGAGATCAAACTTTTTTTGTTGGCATGTACAAATTCAATCGGGTCTTCAACGGTTAGGATGTGGGCCTGACGAGAGTCATTGACCAAATCGATGATGGCGGCCAGGGTTGTGGATTTTCCGCTGCCGGTTGGGCCAGTGACCAAAACCAGACCCTTGTGTAGGTTGGCAAAGTTGCGCACCCCAGTTGGCAAATTAAGTTGGTCTGCAGTTAGAACCGTGCTGGGAATGCTGCGAAAGACTGCCGATATGCCCAATCGCTGGTTAAAAATATTGCCGCGAAACCGTGCAAGACCCAGAACCTCATAGGCAAAATCCAAGTCCCCAGTGGATTCGTATTGATTGACCTGTTCAGGTTTGAGTATTTCGTACAGGAGTGATTTGTTGAGGTCCGGTGTCAAGGTTTGAAATTTCATGGGCACGATATCCCCATGGCGCCGCAACATGGGGATACAGCCGCTATTCATGTGCAAATCGGAACATTCATTGTCGACCATAAACTTAAAAAAGTTGTCAATCTTGGCCATGGGCTCACTCCGTTTCTCGGAAAAACAGCACACTTGCTTTGTTGATGATGAGTTTTTGGTCGCCTTGGTAGAGGGGTAAGAAGGTGGCGGTTTGATTAAAGAAATCGGAAGCGCGGCGTCGGCCTTCGGGCATGTCGGGAAAGGCTTCCCCACTCAGGGCTGAACCATCACTGAATGTGATATCGACCAGTGTCGCACTCAAGGCCAAGTCATTTTCTAAATGAGCGCGGTCCTTCTCATCGGAAATCAGATAGGTGACATGATGTTTGTTGATGAATCGAAAGGTGTCGTCATCCAGGTGCATCGGCAAAAATTCTTTGTCCTGTTCAAAAAAATCCTCTAACCGCTGAGGGCCGCTGAACTGTGGGTTATTAGTACTGAGATAAAAGGAACCCTTGTAGACCTTGCCGGATTCCAAGTGGACTTCCACATGACTCTGAATCTTGGGGATCTGATATTCTTGCATAACAAACCTTTTTCAACTGAAAGGACGAAGGATGGCTTCAAATCCTATAACGGCCAGTCCCCTAATAACTTTAACATCCGATTTTGGATTATCCGATCCGTATGTGGGCATTATGAAGGGCGTGATACTGAATATTTGTCCCCACGCCCGCCTCGTCGATTTGGTGCATGATTTGCCGCCCCAATCCTTGTTGGATGCGGGCTTGGCACTCTTTTCGGCCCTGCCGTATTTTTCTCCAGACACCATTCATTTGGTGGTGGTCGATCCTGGGGTGGGGACCAATCGCTCTGCATTGGTTGCCTGTGGCCCGCGTGGCATTGTGGTCTGCCCCGATAATGGTTTAATTGGTTATGTCGAGTCTGTTTTCCCAATCGCGCAGTGTTTTGCCGTCGATCGACCCGATTTAACTTTACCGATCCCCAGTCGGACCTTTCACGGACGCGACGTTTTTGCACCGATTACAGCCCATTTAGCCAAGGGTCTGGCTCCAGAATCAATCGGCCCTGCTCTGGAACCGCAGCGGTTGACCTTCCCGCAAGCACAAAGACATGGTAACGCCATCAGCGGAGAAATTCTGGCCTTTGATCGGTTCGGCAATGCGCTTGTCAATATTCGGTCCGGAGAGGGTCCCATGCGCAGTGTTTCGGTTGGTCTTCAGGCCTTCACCTGGGCTCAAACTTTTGCAGAACATCCCATTGGCACGCCGATCAGTTATTTCGGCTCTTCGGGTTGGCTGGAATTGGCCGTAAACCAGGGCAGCGCGCACCTGCAATACGGATTGATGGTCGGCCAACGGGTGGAGGGGGTGCGGCAGTGAAGGCCAATTGGTTCGTGGCCTATAAGGTCGAGTTGCCCAAATTGGATTTGTCTCTGATTGAGGCCGAACAGGTGCGCTGGTTTCAGCCTGCTGATTTTCATGTCACCCTGGTGTTTTTGGGTGGTCTGAATGAGGCCCAAATTGGCCATGCCAAGAGCTTGTTCGCGGACTTTCCAGCCAAACCTTTTGATTTGCCTGTAAAAGCCTTTACGACTTTGCCACCCGGGCCGCGCTTTTCTGCTCTGTGTCTGCAACTTCAAGCCGATCCAGATTGGTCAGACCATGTGGTAACGGCCCGTAAACATTTTTTGGTGGCTTTAAATCTGCCCCCTGAGACGCGCGAGCCCCTGCCGCATATCACTTTAGCCCGACCTCTGCGACAAGCCGGCCATCAACAACGTGCAAAAATCCAATCTGCCTGGTGTGCACTTCAACCGCCTGAAATACAGGTCCATTTGGGACAATTGGCCTTGTATACCTGGAATGAGGATCGCCAGGTTCGTCAATTTCAGGAAGTTTGCCTGGTTTGCCCTGGTTAAAAAATTGAACCAGATCCGCGGGATGATGGTAGAATCACGCAAGAAATTTAACGATTTGAACTCACGTCCAAGGAACTCCCCAACTCTATGGAACCGAATCTCAGGATTCTCGTAGTCGACGATAATGTGGCCATCCACAATGATTTCAGGAAGGTTCTGGTCAAAGAGAAAATTTTTGGGGAGAACGAATTCCGTTCACTGGAAGCTGAGTTGTTTCAGACCGATGATCGGCCGCCCAGCCACGATACCGAGACGCCCGTTTATGAAGTGGATTCCGCCTATCAAGGTCAGGAAGCGCTGGAGATGGTTGAAAAAGCCGAGGAGGCGGGCCAGCCTTACGCGTTGATTTTTATGGACATCCGCATGCCACCGGGTTGGGATGGCATCCATACCATTTCCAAGATTTGGGAGCGCTTTCCGCACATCGAAATGGTCATTTGTACTGCTTATTCGGATTACTCCTGGGAACGCATTACCCGCGAACTGGGCACTACGGATCGGTTACTGTTCCTGCGCAAACCGTTTGATACAACAGCCGTTAAACAAATGGCTCTGTCACTAACCCAAAAATGGAACCTTTCGCGTCAGGCCGAGCGTTACGTCAAACAATTAGAAAATGAGATTCGCGAACGCCGGCGCAGTGAAAATCAGCTCGCTTATTTAGCCCATTACGATGTATTGACCGGCCTGGCCAACCGAACCCTGTTCATCAAGAAACTGGAAGAGGCGATCGAAAAACCGGATGCAGGCGAAAAGGGTATTTCATGTTTTTTTATCGATTTGGACCGCTTCAAGGACATCAATGACTCGTTGGGTTATCCCAATGGGAACCGCATTATTATTCAGGTTGCTCAGCGCTTGCGGTCTGTGATCAATCCTGAGTCCGTAGTAGCCCGTTTTGCGGGTGATGAATTTGGCGTTTTTGTTGAAGGGATTGGCGATCGGGAAGCGGCTGAAAAATGTGCAACGACTATCCACCAAGCCCTTGAACCCTTGTTTGAGGTGGAGGACCTGCAATTGGAGGTTCGCGCCAGCATTGGGATTGTGCTTTTTCCCGAACATGGCGAAGATGCCGAAACCCTTCTGAGACGCGCCGACCTCACCATGTCCAAAGCGAAGACCATTGATCCTGGTTTTACCTTTTATGACCCACTTTTTGATCATTTCAGTGTCAAACGCCTTTCGTTACTTTCCGAATTGCGAGCGGCGATCAATCAGGACGACTTGGTTTTGCACTACCAACCCAAAGTTGACATGGTCCACAACAAAGTCAGTGGATTCGAGGCGCTGGTGCGCTGGCGTCATCCCAAACACGGCATGGTTTCACCAACTGAATTTGTACCATTGGCTGAACGCAGTGGTCTTATCAAACCCTTGACCTTTTGGGTCCTGCGCGAAGTGTGTCGCCATTGGCCGGCGCTGAGCGCCTTTAGTAAAACGCTAACCGTCAGCATTAATCTCAGTGCGCGGGACTTATTGGACTCCCAATTACCAGCACAAATGGAAAAGGTCCTTCAAGCCCACAACATGGATCCCAAATTTCTTACCGTGGAAATCACGGAAAGCGCCATGATGGAAGATCCCGATCAGGCACGCCAGGTCTTGCAAAAGCTCAGCGATATGGGCATCTGCTTGGCCATTGACGATTTTGGTACCGGCTACAGCTCGCTGGCCTATTTGAAAAATTTGCCGGTTGATGAAATCAAAATTGACCAGTCCTTCGTCTTTGATATGTGGGAAAGCCAGGACGACGCCAATATTGTCAAATCAACAATTGATCTGGGCCATACACTGGGTTTGCACGTCATTGCCGAAGGTGTCGAACGCGAGGAGACGTGGAACATGTTACGCGACCTCGGCTGTGATCAAGCACAGGGCTACTTCGTAGGGGTTCCGGTCGATTATGAAAAGATTTTAGAGTGGATGCGCAGTTCCAGTTGGGCCAAAGCCTTAGCGCACCATTAATCCCATCACCTTGTAAAATTTAAAAAAGGCCTGAACCCCGCGGTTCAGGCCTTTTTATTAGGCCATGGCCTCTTTTTGTTGTTGCCGTTTGGCTTTTAAGGCAGCTTTGAAGGCACGGCGCCGGAAATGACGCGCTTTGATACCTTCCCACCGCATGATGGCCCAGGGCAAACCAATCAGGGTCAGCAGGGTAGAGGATGCCAGCCCACCGATCACCGTACGCGCCAGCGGGAAGTAATAACCATCGCCGATTGCAGACTGACCAATGGCCATGGGCACCAATCCGATAATCGTGGTCGATGCTGTCATCAGAATGGGTCGAATCCGTTCCTTGGCACCCTGGCTGACCACTTCCATGTTGATTTGGCGGCGCAAATCATAAGTATAGTCGCTGATCCCTTCCAGGACCCTGTCCCGCAGATGGTTGATATGGTCCATCATCATAATGCCGTTATTAACCACAATGCCGAGCAAGATTAGAAGCCCAATGAAAGACATCACCCCAAATTCGGTTTGAGTTAGAAGTAGGAACCAAGTCACTCCAAAAAGGCTAAAGAAAATTGTGATAAAGATGAGGATCGGCTGGATCAATGACTCAAAAAGGCATGCTAGGACAATGTAAACTAATAACAAAGCCAAGATAATATTAAAAAATAAGCTGCCCATTTTGTTTTCGTCTTCCAATACCCTGTCGCTCCAGGACCAACTGACGCCAGCCGGGAAGTTGAAGTTTTTTAAACGGTTCTCAATTTCCGCCATAAGCGCCTTCATGTTCTTGCCCTCATAAGTGCCAATGACCGAACCATAGGTTTTGCGGTCCACCCGGGAAATTGTGCCGGGTCGTTCCTCAAAGCTAAATTCGGCAACCGCACCCAGGGGCACGCCATTTCCGATGGGGATTTGGGAAACATCTGCCAAGGTGGCTCGGTCTTCAATGCGCAGACCCAAGGTCACTTCACGCTCACGATCGCCATATTGGAAACGGGGCAGGTAGGTTCCGCCCAGGGTAAAGCCAAACACCTGAGCGATTTGCTCTGGCGTAACGCCAAAGGCTGCGGCTTCTTTGCGGTTGATGCGGACCTGCAACTCTTTGCGGTCGGATTTGCGGTTGGGCCGAACATCGTAAAGGCCATCAATGCCCTGTAATGCGTAGGCAATTTGATCTTCGACCACTTCCAAGGTTTCCGAGTCGGAGCCGAACAATTGAACGCGAATGGATTGTTCTGAATTGCTGGAGTCATCGTCAAACATAAAGCTGACCCCAGCGATTTGCGGTAATCCTTCACGCAGTTTTTTGCGGATTTCTTTGAATTCCTCTACGGGAACATCCTCTTTGTTAAAAGTCAGAATGGTGGTCCCTTCATTTTCCTGCATCCAGGTGTAAATCGACTTCAGGTCAAACTCTTGGCGTTTGGTTTCCAAATAAGCTTCGACCTGATTGGCCACCTGTTCCACGTCACTGAGGAAAAAGAAGTCATGAAATTGGTACTGCAAATAGATGCGGTTGGTTTTCACGCCAACGCCCTTGAATTGGCTCAGAATGGGGAATGGTGCAAACGAGAGGAGGAAGATTAACAACAGGCCAAAGCCGGTACGGATTGGGCGTTTTAAGGTCCAATCTAATACCCTGCCATACCAGGCCAACAATTTCTGCCCGCCCGGTTTTCGGTCCTTAAATTTTCCCTTTAATAATTTTGATGCGAATAAAGGAATAACCGTTATCGAAACCATTAAGGACATGCCAAGCGTAAAACAAATAGTTAAACCAATCGCGCTTAACCAGACAGTCAGTTCATTGGGATCAGAAACTACAATAGAAAGGAAGACGACCATGGTCGTAGCGGTTGAAGCGATTAAGGCAACGATTACCTCTTTGGTTCCCTGTTTGGTTGCTTCCTCTGCGCTCAATCCGGCTAACTTCTTTTGGAAGATGGACTCCAAGACGACGACCGCGTTGTCAACCAACATCCCGACCGCCAACATTAAGCCCATGAGGGTCAAGACGTTAAGTGTAAATCCAAAAGCGCGGAACAGGATAAACGTTCCCACCAGTGAAATGGGGATGGAGGCAGCGATAATTAAAGTGGCGCGGAACTGGCGCAGGAACAAAAACAAGATGACAACGGCGAAAATCGCACCGTAAATGCCCGCTTCGGTTAAACCATTCAGACCGTTGGTGATTTCCTTAGCCTGATCGCCCCAGACAAACAGGTTGACCCCATTCAAAAGTGGATCCTTGGCGATCTCGCCGTTAATCACGGCATTGACACCATTGGCTACATCCACTGTATTTGCACTGGACTCTTTAAAAACCACGACGGCGAGCGCTTTGTGGCCGTCCAGGTGGCGGCGATAGCCGATGGGTGGTTCCTCGTAGAGAATGTCCGCGACATCTTTAAGAACCAGACCGGAATCGTTAACAGGCAGGTTCTCGAATTCGGTCAGGTTGTGGACCTTGCCCATGGTGCGGATGTTGTAGACCAAGCCGCGGTCGTGGATTTTGCCGCCGGCCATGGTGATATTGTCGCGGCTCAAACGTTGGATTACCTGACCGACATCCACATTGTGCTCTTTGATCTTGTCAATGCGCAGCTCAATCGATACTTCCTTGGGCAAAACCCCGCCCAAATCGACTCGCGCAACCCCGGGTACCCGTTCTAACTTTTGTTTGACGTGTTTTTCCAGCAGGTCGTAGTTTTCGCTCAGGTCGATGCCCGGTGCACTGATCCGGCCTTCAACAACGGGGATGTCCGAGGTATTGAAGCTGAAAATTTGGATTTGGCGGATATCGGGTGGTAATTGGGTTTTTAGTTCCTCAATTTTTAAACCGAGTTCCAGACGGATCAAGTCCAATTCCATGCCCCATTTAAAATCCAAACGGATCTGCACATCGTCAGCCGATGTATCGCTTGAAATTTTATTCACACCTTTGATCGTGCTTAAGCCCTCTTCGAGGACTTTAGTGACTTCGCGTTCCAGGATCTTGGGGTTCTGGTTGGGGTAGGAAACATACACCCACATGGCCGGGAAATCGACCTGGGGTAGAAAAGCCAATTTGAGTTGGCGCAAGGAAACTAGTCCCAGCACCAAGACACAGACCAACGCCATCAGGATGGTGATGGGCCGGCGAATGGAAAGGTCCCACAATCTCATGACAGGGCCTCCTTGGCTTTCAGGGCGGGCGCTTCATCGGGAATTTGTAGACCGGGCGTGACCAAGGCGTACAAAACGGGAATTAAAACCAAGGTAATGGCTGTTGAAAAAACCAGGCCGCCAATGACACTGACCGCCAGCGGCATGCGCATTTCGGCGCCGTCGCCCAGACCCAATGCCATGGGGATCAACCCAAGCACTGTTGTAGAGGTCGTCATCATAATAGGCCGTAATCGCCGGGCGCCTGCAATCATCAGGGCTTCGTAGAGCGGAACATTTTCTTCGCGGCGCAGAGTGTTGACATAGTCGATCAGCACGATCGCGTTATTGACCACGATTCCGGCCAACATAACCAGGCCGATCATGGCAACAACACTCAAGTCCAACTTGGCCAGGAACAAGGCGTCCATGCCTCCGACCAATCCAATCGGTACGGTAAGCAGGATCAGGAAGGGGTGAAGCAGACTTTCGAATTGGGAAGCCATGACCAGGTAAACCAGGAAAATGGCCAGCAGGATCATGAACTTAATCGACGTGAAGGAACTGTCCATTTCTGTCATTTGACCGCTGGGCAATACGCGTTCAGAGCCGTAGATTTGATCCATTTCGGCGAAGATAGGGCTGAGTTTTTCCCGTGCGGCACTCAAACTTTGGCCTTCCAGGTTGGCGGTAATGACAGCGCAGCGGTTCTGGTTGACCCGCTTGATTTGCGAGGGACCAATCACGGTTTCAATTGCCGCTACGGATTCTAGATAAATGGCTTTGTTGTCTTTGTAGCCAATGGCCAGCTTTTGCAGTTGCTCCAGTTCGGCCCGGTCCTGTTCGCGCAAGCGCACCACAATGTCCAGGTCCCGGCCACTGCGCACAAATCGAGTTGCTGTGGATCCTTGAATTTTATCGCGTAAGAGTTGGGCGACATCGCCGATAGAAAGGCCCATCTGAACCATGTTTTCGCGCTTAAAACGAACTTGGACTTCGGGGTTGCCATCGGCAACGGTGGTTTGAATGTCTTTAAATCCACCCAATGCGCTCATGCGGTTGACCAGCATTTCGGACATTTCGCGAAGTTCTGCCGGATTATCGCTTTTCGCTTCGATTTCGATGGGAGTGCGGAAGGAGAAATAAGAAGGAACCCCAATTTGGTAACTGAAATCGTCGCGATGAACAATTTCAGACCGAATATTGTGCAGGATCTCGGCCGATTGTTCTTTTTCGACAGAGAAGTTGATCTGGGCCAAGTTCTCACCGCTGCGTTGTTCTAGGCCTTGGTTGAATTGACCGACCGAGGTGAAGACGACATGAACGCCTTTTTGCGAGGTGATTTTGGATTCGACCCATGCGGCAATCTCATCGGTTTTTTCAATCGGCGTGCCTTCTTCGGCCTCAACCAATAGGTAGTAGTCGCCTTGCGCCATTTCGGGGATCAGATCCATACCCATGTTTTTCACTACATAACCGCCTTGCGCCACGATCAGAAAAACGATGGCCAGCACGACAAATCGGTGGCGCAATGCCCAACCCAAAACGGTTGGGTAAAACCCGCGCGGAATCTCCCGTGGGTTGTCGCTGGCGGTTTCATGTATTTTGGTCGGCCAAAATTTCGACAAAAAGCCGAAAAGGGTGGGGATCAAGGTGAGTGCAACTACAAGCGATGCGATCAAGCTGAAGGATACCGTCAGGCCCAGATCCTTAAATAACTGGCCGCCGACACCGGTGATGTAAACGATCGGAAGGAAAACAACGATGGTGGTCAAGGTTGAGGCAATCACCGCTCCGGCCACTTGGGTTGTACCGGCCTCGGCTGCGACCAATCCCGTTTTGCCCGCCTGTCGCTGAACAAAGATGGATTCCAAAACCACGATCGAGTTGTCGACCAGCATGCCGATGCCGAGCGCCAATCCGCCCAAGGACATGATGTTGACGCTGACGCCAAACTGCATCATCAGGAAAAAGGCAATGAATACGGAGATCGGGATGGAGAGGGCAACAACCAGGGTACTTTTTGCGTCACGTAGGAAGAACAACAGGACCAGAATAGCGATGACTCCGCCGATCAGCGCGTTGCTTTTCACCTCGGAAATACTGCTCTCAATGAAAGAAGCTCCTTCAAAGGTGGTGGTCATCTTGACAGTGTCCTCGAAGCGTTTGGCCATTTCTTCAACTGATTTTTTGAGGTCCTGTGAGACTTTTACCGTGTTGGCATCGCCTTCCTTATAGAAGGAGAGTTCTACCCCTTCGGTGCCGTTGATGCGTGCAATGTGTTCGCGATCTTTGGCCCCGAAACGCACATCGGCAATTTCTTTAAGCAGGATGTTGCGACCCTCGCGGCTGGCCACTATGGTCGAGGCAATTTCATCAAGGCTCTTGTATTCGTTCATGGTACGAACCAGGTAGCGCGCTTCGTTTTCATATAACGAACCGCCAGCGCGGTTAACGTTTTCCTGGCGTAAACGGGCGCCGACCTCATCGACGGTCAAACCAAAACGGCGTAAGGCCGCTTCGTCCATTTCAATTTCGACGATTTCTTCTTCGCCGCCCAAAACTTTGACCGAAGCCAAACCGCTGACGTTATCAAAGCGCTTCTTTAAGTCTTCTTCGCAAAAGTAACGCAAGGCCCCCAAATCCAGGCTGGTGCTGGTAACGCTGACTTTAAGGATTGGGTCCTGGTTGGGGTCGTAGCGCAGGATTCGTGGTTTCTCAACATCATCGGGCAAACGCAACAAGTCGACTTTTTTGGAGACGTCCAGGATAGCAAAGTCCATCTGTTGGCCCCAATTGAATTCAATTACGACCTGGGACACTTCCGGTTTGGACGATGATGAAATGCGTTTGTGCGGAATAACCGAAATGGCCTCTTCAATCGGACGCGTGACCAGGTATTCCACTTCTTCTGGCGCCGCTCCGGGGTATTTGGTTTCCAATGTCAGGGTGGGGTAGGAGAGGTCTGGCAAGAGATTGACCGGCAATTTGCCCAGACTGATCCAACCAAAAACTAAGGTTCCCAAAGTAATCATCAAAACCGTTACGGGACGGTTCACCGCTGTTTTCACCACGCTCATAACTGCTTGCTCCTGAAAAAAAGTACGGCCTTTATAGATTTATCGTTGCATTTTGGCCAAAAAAAAGGGGTCTGGATTAAAGACCCCTGTGGGCGGAACACCCAATAAGTTCCTCTGGGAGGAGATATGTGTTTAGGATTCTTGATCCACTTTCACAGCGTTAACGTCTTGGATCAAGGATCCTTCTTTCAGGCTTTCTTTGCCGGTCAATACTACTTTTTGACCTGATTCAAGACCTTGTTTGATGCTAACTGTTTGGCCTTCTTCTGAACCGCAAACTACTTCTACTTTTTTGACTTTTAACTGGTCGTTTTCTTGTGTTGCCACAAAGACCGACGCATTTTGGCGGCTATCGAAAACCAATGCTTTTTTGGGAATGGAAGTGGCGACTTGGTTCACATCTGTGATGATGCGGATGTGTGCGTAGGTGCCCGGCCGGTAATCTACAGGCGCGTTTTCGACGGCAACAGTCACTTTTACCGTTCCTGTTTTGGAATCGACTTCCGGGCTTACCCGTTTAACTTTGCCGACCACCAGGTGATCAAAATTTTCATCGCGTGAAATTTCTACTTTTTGACCATTACGAACCCGACTCGCTGCCGTTTCAGGCACAAAAACATCGGCTTCTAAAGGAACCAAGCTTGCCAAGGTGAAACATGCTTGCGAAGGCTGAATGGTTTGGCCTTTTTCAATCGAGCGGCGCAGGATCGTGCCGTCAAAGGGGGCTGTAATTTGGGTAATCTCAACTTTATATTCGGCCATTTTGAAATCGGCAGAGGCTTGTTCAAATTGGAACTTGCGCGCCTCGAAATCTTCCTGCGAGACCAGTGAGTTGTCGTGAGATTTTTTGATGCGCTCAAACTCTTGGCGCGCTTTTTCTAATTTGACCCGGCTCTGATCCAGTTCCAGACGGGCTGAATCGCCATCCAGTTCGGCTAAAACGGTGCCAGCCTTAACCGACATGCCTTCTTCCACATTCAATTTTTGGATCTGACCAGCGGCCTTGCTGAATACATCAACCTGTTTTTCAGGTCGTAAAGTTGCCGTTGTCTCAACAAAAATGCGGATCT
Source organism: Acidobacteriota bacterium (assembly GCA_020637335.1). GTDB lineage: Bacteria > Acidobacteriota > Holophagae > Acanthopleuribacterales > Acanthopleuribacteraceae > JACJWC01. The sequence continues at coordinate 21,335 of JACJWC010000021.1, forward strand.
CAGCGGAACTGGCTTCAACCAGCTCAACGGTGTAAACGGTTTCTTTTTTCTCTTCGGCTTTCGGTTCTTCTTTGGGCTTTTCCTTGGCTTTTGCCTGGCCCAAAAACATGTAGCCACCGAAACAAGCCAGCATTAATACTGCAGTAGATATCAAAATCTTTTTCATGCCATCCTCCCAGATTGCGCTTCCATGGACTTCAACGAGGCGTTGGCAAAAAAGGTTTAGGAACTAGAAAAAAAATATTGTTTTGTGTATTTCCCGATTGACAAATGAAAAAGGGCTGAGTCGGGTTAGGAATGACTGCGCTGAGGCCACTGTAACATGATCGACCAATGTAGGAGATACAGCAGGAGAATCGATGTATTGCCCAAGTTATAGGTAAGGAAACTGAATTGAAAATAATTGAACAGGGAGAGGGCAAGTGCAAAAACAACCCAGTGTTCGTGTTCCCATTGGCTGAGCAGAAACGCGCGTCTGATGAGGGCAATCATTAAGGGTAAGAAACAAGCCAGGCCCAGGATCCCAAACTCAGCAAGTAAGGCGAGCCAAAGGTTGGGCGGTTTCGGATCGCCGCCCAAATAGTCTGAAAAATGTGAATGACTGGTGCCCAACAACGGATGGTCATTAAAGACACTCAGCGCGACTTCGCTGTTGGCTACGTAATCTTTCCGCTGCATATCCGCCATACCGAGGTACCAATGAATGGCCAGGCTGACGAGCAGAAACAAAGGCATCCAGCGGACCAAGCTACGCGGTTTCAGGAAAAGACTGGCAAAGAAGACAATCAACAGGCCCATCAAAGAAATGAGTCCAGAAGCGTTTTGATTGATAAAAAAGAGCCAACCGAGCAGAAACAAAGCGGCAAAAAGCACCATGCCTTCCCTTTTTCGTGTGCAATGGTGCAAATAGGCCAAGCACCATGCGGCGGCCAGGCAATAACCTTCGGCAAAGTGGGAGGGATTGGGCAAAAACCCATTAATCCATTCAAATTGAAGAAACCGGATAGGCTTTCCAGACAAAGCAACCCACAAAGCGATTAATAATCCGGGCACGGCTAGTGTAACCAGAATATAAAAGAGTCGCGACCAATCCAGGTAGGGGATTTGGTGCCGCCTGATGCAATAAAAGGCGATCAAAGCCCAGTAGAATTCGGCATTGCCGCGAAACCCGTTTTCAGCCTGAAAGGCCAATGCACTGATAACGGTCGCGGCTAAAAACAATAATACCGGCCACGAGTAGCGCGGTCGACCGCCGTGTGGCCACCCGCCACGCGGAATTGCAGAGACCAACTGATAGAGCAGTAGCGAGAAGACCAGCACCTGCTGGATAGCAATGCCCAGAAAAAAAGAGCCCATGGCCAGGTAAAACAGGACAAAAAACCCATGGCTCGTTCTCAAAACAACCTCTCACTCCATGGCGCCGTGTTCGTTCCTTGCAGCCTAGCACTAGAAACGCCGTAAAATCAACTTTTAGAGTAGCTTGTCCCAATCGTCAGCAAAACCAGGTTTTGAGTAAAGGCACCTTAAAAACGGCTTCCTGGCTTTTGCAGGAAAAGGACTTCGTTGGGTTGGTTGGGACGACCCAATAGGCTATTGCGATGCGGGAATCGGCCAAACTCTGCGATGATATCGCGATGTTTGACAGCGTAGGTTCGGTAATTCTGTAAGGTTGCGCTGGCCCCGTGGGTTTGGATTAACGCATCAAATAAGGCCAGGCATTGTTCTTGATCTTCCAGCGATTCACTGTGCTCAAAAGGTAAAAGCAGGAATACGGCCTGGGTAGCCGGCAACACAAGATGGTCGTTTTGAGCAACCGCCATGCGGGCCAGAGACAGCGCCAAATCATCGCTTTGGTACATGGCAGCGCTGTCCCGAAACATGTTGCGCGGGAATTGATCACAAACCAGAACCGCAGCTAGACGGGCTGGCGGACTGTCTAGCCAATGGGCTGGAATACCACTCTGAAATTGCAACCACAAGGAATGGAATCGGTTGTGGATTTCACGATCAAAGGTGTTGGACTTTTTGAACCAACGGGCGCTGATGTCCTTGGGGATCGGGTCCTGGTCCCAAGGTGCGCCAAACCAAAAGGTCAAAACTTCAATTGGATTCATGCCAGCCTCGAAAGGGGGGGGCCTGCTGGAACAGGCCCCTGTTTACGGTTTTAGTTGGTGGGCTCCAGGGGTTGGAGGGTTAAGGGGTCAAACAGCGGAAGCCGTTCGAGCTTTAGGCCGGTGACCTCTTCCAAGCTACCATGGTTACCATCGCCGGGAAGGCAGCCGGCCAGGTCGCCTGTCAGTAAGATGATTAATTTGTCGCGATTCAGGTACTTTTGAGCAGCCTGTTGAACATCCGCAACCGTGATTTTGCGAACGGATTCCTGGTACTTGGCCAGGTATTCCGGATCTTCGTTGATCATGTACGCACGTGCAAATTGCTGAGCCGTTGAGGCCGGATCGTCAAAAAACGGCAGCAGGCCAGAAACCACGCCCTCTTTGGCGATTTTGAGCTCTTCTTCGCTGACGGGCACATCGCGAATTTTTTGGATTTCTTCCAAAGCAATCTTTAATGCGAATGCCACGGATTCGTTTTTGGACTGGTAGACGATTCGAAACGTGCCGGGTGTGTCAAAGCCTGTTGAGAATTGACTTCCTGCAGAGTAAGCAAGCCCTTCATCGGAGCGGATGCGCGAAGTGATGCGACTGGTAAAACCGCCGCCACCCAGGATTTCGTTCATTACATCAACAGCAGGACGATCGGGGTTCCCGTGGGTCAAGCCCAAATAACCTGCTGTGACACGGGTCTGGTTAACTCCATCCTTTTGAACGCCGTACAGGCCCGGGTCAGCCATTTGCCAATCCTTGGGCGGGTCAGCCGGTTTGCTGCCTTTGGCGAATTTGGCCAAATGGGACTTCATCACTTTTTTCAGGGTTGCCGGGGTGATGTCACCGCTCACGGCCAGGACCAAATTGCCTTGCACCAAGATTTGATCCTTAAATTGGCGAATCGAAGCCGCGTCAATGGAATCAATGCTGGTTTGCGTCGCCAAATGGTTGCTGTAGAAGCTGGGCCCATACAGTAAGCGGCTCCAGTATCGCGGTTCCATGGCGCGGGTATCGTCATTGCGTCGTCTGAGTTGCTCGAGCATGTTCTGTTTTTCAATAGCCAAACGTTCGGCATCAAGGCGCGGGCGTTGCAACATGTCGAAGAACAGTTGAAGCGATTCGTCCAAATTGGAGGTCAAACAATTCAGACTTGCGGTCAGGCGTGTATCAGAAATTGAAACTTCGATCTCGGTCGAGAGAAAGTCCAAACGCTCCTGGAACGCTTGGGGTGCCAGCGATTCGGTACCGCCATTTTGCAGCATGGTTGCGGTTAATTCACTGAGCCCTTCTTTGCCTTGCGGCTCCAGATAACCGCCACCTTTGGCGTACAGATTGATTTGGATCAGCGGCAATGCGTGGTCCTCAACCAGAAAGGCTTTGGCCTGTTGCAGGTCATGCATGTTCTGGGTGCGATTGGGGATTTGGGTTTTCAGGGCCGGATATTGGATGTCGCTGGGTCGGTCGGGAATATTCTGACCCAGCAAACTGGCGAAACAAAAAAAACACAGAATCAACCTTTTCATTGTGCACCCCCTTGGCTCATTTTGGCATTGATGCGATCCAGCAAGACGTCTAACGCGGGTTTCATTTCAGGTGGTGCCTGGCTAGCAGAATTCTGGATTTGTTCCACGATTTGAGGCAATTTGTCGGCAGGTGCCTGAGAAATTTGGCCCCAAGCGCGGGTTACCATTTCCTTTTGTTGCGGGGTGAGATTGGCTAAGTCGGCTTCTTCATCGCTGTCCGATTTCCGGCTGAAGCGTTTGTAATTCGCCTTCTCATCGACCAAGTACTTTTCGGCAACCCGCCGAACATCCTGGGTTGTAACCTGGTTGATTCGTTCCTGATAGCGGTCAATATTTCGCCAATCGTAGGTGTAACCATCTGCAACCAAAACGGATACCATTAGCCAAAACGGGTTGGCCATGCGCCGATAAGATTGACCCTGCAAATTGTTTTTGACGCGGGTGAGTTCTTCGGCTGTAATGCCGTCCTTCTGTATTTTTTGCAATTCCTCGTGCAGGGCTACTTCCAGTTGAGCGGGATCGGTTTCGTTTTTGCCCGTGGCGAACAAGCTGAAGGAACCATCGTATTTGCGTCCATCAAAACGAGCGCCGGCTTCGGTGGCAATCTGATCATCCAGAACCAAGCGTTTGTTTAAGCGCCCCGATTGACCGGACAAAATTTCGCTTAATACATCTAATGCTGGCGCATCCAGGCCATTAAAAGCAGTAGTTCGGTAACGAATTTCGGCTTCCGGAGAGCTGTCCACCTCGGCCACAAAGGATTTAACCCCGTATTGTTCGATTGGCAAAGTCACCACGTCAGGCGGAGCGGTTTCGCCGCGCGGAATGCGGTTGAAATACTGCTGTGCGAAGGCCTTGACTTGCTCGACGGTCACATCGCCCACAATACAAGCCGTTAAATTGTTGGGCGCATAAAAGATGTCAAAATAGGCTTCAGCTTGGCTTCTGGTAATGGCTGAGATGTCGCTTGGCCAACCCACAACGGGCCAACTGTAGGTCGAATTGGCCCAGAATAGATTCTCAAACGCCTCTTCCTGTTTACCGGTTGGCGTGGAATCCGTGCGCATCCGTCGTTCTTCATAGACCACATCGCGTTCGGAATAAAACTCGCGGAAAACCGGTGCCGAGAGCCGTTCACTTTCCATCCAAAACCACAACTCCAATTTGTTTTTGGGAACGGAAATGAAGTAGACGGTCATGTCTTCATTGGTGAAAGCATTCATACGAACCCCGCCTTCACCGGTGTAAATCTTGTCAAATTCATCCTTGACCAAATTTTCGCGCTGTTCTTCGATCAATTTCTGAAATTGGGTTTTGAGCGCTTTCATGCGCTCGCTTTCCAAGGCGGGGTCATTAATGGAATCTGCATAACCATTTCGCACTTTTTGGCGCATTGTGCGTTCTTCCTCAAACATTTCTTCGCGAACGGTATCCAGTTTTTGGCGTAACTCACGGTCTTTGGCGGCATCTTTGACGCCAATTTTGTCCGATCCTTTAAACATCATGTGTTCGAACAGATGGCTGATGCCCGTGATCCCGGGTCGTTCATTGGCTGAACCTACATGGGCCACCCATCCGGCAGAGATGGTTGATAGTCCCGGTTTACGGATGACCACCCAGCGCATTCCGTTTTCCAACTGGAATTCCTGGGCGATATTTTCAATTTTAGGTGCATCCTGAGATGCAATCGCGAGGGCTGAACAGAGCAAGCCCAAGACGAGTTTTAACATGGAAACTCCTTTTCTCCTCATTTGGCTGGCCAAAATGCCAGTGGAATCGATTCTTTTACGTTGATCAAAAGCGAGCGTTTCATATTTCCCCTGAAGATACGCGGCAAGGCGATACTTTCCCCCAAAAAATCGTGATTCAACCTGGAATTTAAGCCGGTCAAGATCCGTCAAACGCTTGAACCCGGGCTATTCTCGCGCCATAATGCCGCCTGGAATCTATTCCCGAGGTTTGCGTTTGTTTTCACCGATCCATGTCTCCTGTCCGGCCCGAATTGATTTGGCTGGAGGTACCTTAGATATCGCCCCCCTTTACTTCATGGTGCCGGGTGCGATGACTGTGAATTTGGCCATCAATTGGCGCACACATGTTACGCTGAAACCCGCAGCCCAGACCGAAATCCGGGTCAATGGTGATTTGCTTTTAGAACCTGAAAAGGAGCCTTTATTTCAAGCAGCCTTGGACTATTATCAACCAAGAGAAGCATTGTCGATTGAAGTCCATAGCGATATCCCTCGGGCAGCCGGTTTGGGTGGATCATCCGTGCTCTTGACCGCATTGTGTAAAGCGCTGTCTTTACTCAACACACTGAACTTGGACGACCAAGCGCTTCTGGAGCAGGTGACCTTGCTTGAGCATCGCTTACTGATGAAGCCAGCAGGGATTCAGGACGCATTTGCAGCCATAAAAGGTGGATTGAATGCCATCGATTTTTGCCATGGCAAATTCGAACATTCTGATCTTCCGCTGTGTGATTTCCTGCGCGGGCAACTCTTTTTATTGTATTCCGATCAGCAGCACCATTCGGGCATCAACAATTGGCGCATCATCAAACAGGCCTGCGAAGGTGATGAACGCATGCTGAGTCTGTTAACGCAACTGGCATCCAATGCTCGTCACCTGTATCAGACCCTGGTCCACCAGGATCGGGACCGCTTCTTTTCCTGTCTGCGCCATGAGGCCGAAACCCGTGCTGCCCTGGAACCCGACCTGGTCCCTCAGCCTATGGCCGAATTCTGCCGGGCAATAGGTCCAAATCGGGTTGGCAAAATCTGTGGTGCAGGTGGTGGTGGCTGTATGCTTTTATTTGGGGATCAATTGGACCAACAGCAGCTTGAAGAGGAAGCGCAATTGCGCGGATTGCAGGTCTTCACCTGTGAAGCTGAAAACCACGGTGTGATGGTCCATTGAGAACCGGCAGTTTGGCCGAACGCATGCGGCCTCAAAACCTTGAGGCGGTGCTTGGCCAGGACGATGCCATTCAATTGTTGAAAGGATTTGTCGCTAAAAATTTCCTACCCAATCTGGTGTTTTTTGGGCCACCTGGCTGCGGAAAAACGACCTTATGCCTGATTCTGGCCGAAACCTTTAAAGCCCGGTTTGAGGCGATGAATGCCACCAGTTGCAGCGTTAAGGATATTCGCGCTTTTGGCGATTTGGCGCGTCAATCCATGGTGCCCCACATCCTGTTCATGGATGAAATCCATCGATTAAACAAATCCCAACAAGATGTGCTGTTGCCTTACACGGAAAAGGGCACTTTTGTCCTGATCGGGTCGACCACCGAAAATCCGTTTTTTGCCTTGAACAAAGCGCTGAGGTCACGCGTCCAATTGGTCAAGTTGGACGCTTGTAACCCGCAACAAATTGAATCGGCGCTTCTCGCCGCATGTGAGACGGAACCCTATTCGGTTGAACCCGAGGCATTGGCCTGGATCGCCCAACGGGTCAATGGCGATTTGCGATTGGCCTATTCGGTTTTAGAAGCCTCTGCGGCAATGGCTGGTAGCCTGGCCGTCACGCTTGATCAGGTTTCTTTTTGTTTGCGTTCGGTCCGTATGGATCACGATCGTGCTGGTGATGCGCATTACGATGTGGCATCGGCCTTCCAAAAATCGTTAAGAGGCTCTGACGAAGTTGCCGCCATGTACTACCTCAAACGCTTTTTGGAGGGCGGCGAAGACCCGCGTTTCATTGCGCGGCGCCTTCTGGTCACAGCGAGCGAGGATGTCGGCAACGCCGACCCTATGGCCTTTGTCATTGCTGGCCATGCCTTTCGGGCCGTGGAAGTGCTGGGTTTGCCCGAATGCCAAATTCCTTTGGCCCAGGCAACGCTATATGTTGCACGGGCGCCCAAGAGCAATGAATCGGTCACGGCGCTAGGTTTTATGGGTGAATTGTTGCAGAGCCGGCCTTTGGATCCGGTCCCTAGCCACCTGCGCGATGCCCATTATCAAGGCGCGGAACAGCTGGGTCATGGCAAGGGTTATATTTACAGCCATAACCAGCCCGATGTGAAGCAGCGGTTTTTGCCCGAGGGCATCGCCCACCAGCACTGGCAAAAAAATCAATCGCCAGCGCTTAATCGAAAGCGTCTGCACGAGCTGTTGGATCAGGTTTTCGCGAATCAGGAGTGGGCTGAACTGGATATTCAGGATTTAGCGCAAAAGATGGGGCTTGAGGTCGCACACCTGCGCAAGGAACTGAATGAAATGGTGCAACAAGGCGAACTGGAGTTTAAACGCGTTTTTAAAAAGAAGTTTTAAGCGTTTGGTTTTGGCCCCATTAAAAGTCAGTGTCACCTTGAGAAAGCGATTCGCTGTGCTTTTGTTTGCAGTTTAAACAGCAAAGCACGCGAATTTGGTACTGCTTCTGTTGACTCCAGAATTTATCGACCATTTCGTGGGGAAGCATTTCCTCACAAAAGGGGCAATCGGCAACGACCAGTACGTGGGGGAAAGTGGGGGTTAGTTCCATATCATTCATGGTTAATAGGTTATTAACGTTTCGCTGAATTTGATTCATCATCTTTTTCAGCTTAGGTCTAGCCTACGCGAACTTCCAAGTGTTGCAGGTAAGGAATTTGAGTGACTTTTGTCATCAACTGCAGCGAATCAGGTGAAAAACCCCTTCCCGGAGGGAAGGGGTTTGAGGGGTTAGGCGAGTCCGTGGCCGTTCGGGCCTTTTTCTCGCATGTGCAGAAGGACAACAAAGATAAAGGCGCAAGAACTGAGTAACCCGAAGAACCAGAGCATGGGGATATAACCGGCTGGATTATCGGCAGAGGCTTTGCCCCAATCGTTTAAGCCGCCTGCTGCGAAGTTGGCAATCGTCAGGCCAACATTTTGCAGCATGGTCATGAGCCCATAAGCCGTACCCAGCCTTTTTTCTTCGACCAGGTAACAGACGCCGGGCCATAACACTGCAGGTACCAAAGAGTAGGAAATGCCAATTAATACGGTTGTCCAACCCAGGTGCCAATCGGTTGTGCCCAGGATTAAAAAGCTGAGCGGCAGGAAGAATGCGCCCAAGGACAACAAAACGGTGCGATAACCCAATTTATCGGCAATTAACCCGAAAAGAGGCGATGCAAAAATAGCTGCGAAAAACACCCAAGAGTTCATTTGGCCTGCGGCTTCTCGAGACAAATCGTGTGCGTGTTGAAAGTATTTAATCGCGAATGTGCTGCGGAACGGCAGAATGGCCGAGTAAAAAAGCACACATAAAACGAGTAGGTACCAATAGGATCGATCAAAACTCAAAACGTCCGACCAATTCATTTTTTCGCTTTCGACGGCTGCCATTTCCGCAGGTTTTTTGCGATCACAAATCAGGTAAGCCCAGGCAAATACGACCATGGTGGAGGCAAAAATTGCGGCCAGGATCAGCGGGGCTTGCCAGCCTTGGTCGTACAAACTGCGGGCAAATGTGGGCGAAACGTCTGCCGCCCACGAACCCAATCGGGCCATGCTCAAATTCAAACCCATAGCCAAGGCGATATTACTGCCTTTGAACCACTGGCCCAAGGAAGCGGTCACGGCCACAATCATGGTCTCTGCGCCTAATCCGAAAATAAGGCGGCCAGCTGCCATCACCCAATACGGCTGGATTGCAGTCAATGCGGCCCCGATCAGGCACAGGAAGGAAGTGTATAGGGTGACGCGGGCGGGTCCGAACTTATCGACAAGCAGGCCGCCAATGAGAACCATGATGATGTTGGGCAAGCTATAAATGCCGTTTAGCGAGCCGATTTGACTGTCTGAAAAACCGAGTTGGCTTTCTAATAAGTCTGCAACCGGTCCAATCGAGTCGTAGACATAATAGTTCCCAAACAGGACGAGGCTGGTAAAAAGCAGAATCCACCAGCGACCCGGGATGGGCGGGTGGGTTGAGATATTTGCATTCATGAATAAACCTTGTGGAAAAAAGTGCGGACCCTTTCCCGAGTTAAAAGAAATACATGGGTGCTACGGGTCTGATCCGATGGCCCATTCTGCCAAATAAATGGCTTAAAACAAAGGAACTTTAAGCTGAAATCGAGAATCTTTTTCAACCGTTGAATCTCAAGAGTTCACCGTCGGCCCGCCCGCAGTCGACCGCACTGCCAAGCCATACGATTACACCCACTCCTGGGGAGCGACAGGAAATGGCATACCTACCGCAGATTCAGAGAGAAAGGCACAAAATGGCCGTTGGCGGGTCGGATCCATTTATGTTAGATTAGCGCCCACGGAGAGATGCCAGAGTGGTCGAATGGGGCAGACTCGAAATCTGTTGATCCGCTTGCGGATCCTAGGGTTCGAATCCCTATCTCTCCACCATTTTTTTGAGATCCTTTTTTCGGATCTGACTTTGTTGGCTCAGGCCAATACCCATGAAAATGATGCATATTGCCAAAGCGGTTTGCAGGCCCACCCGTTCCTGAAATACGAGCCAATCCAAAAATAAGGTCACGGGCGGGATGCAATAAACGAGCAGGGAAGCGGTAACCGCGCTGCAGTGTTGCAACATCAAGTAATACAGCGTAAAAGCTAGAGCCGTGGCGACCAATGCCAAATATCCGATTGCGGCCAAGCTGGCCGGAGACGTGTGCACGTGTGACCATTCGCCTTTGAGGGTGCCGATCGTCAAGAGCATCAGGCTGCCCCAAACCATTTGGTGGGTGGTAAGGGTTATGGCGTTCATATGGCCCAAAAATTTTTTTACGATAACCAAGTGGAAAGCGCCACCCATGGCCCCAATCACAACGGCGCCTGCAGGAATTACCGTTTCCCATCCGACAATGCGCCATTCGCGGTGAAATAACAGCACAACCCCACCTAAACCCAGAATCAGGCCCCACCACGTTTTAGGGGAGACGGGTTCGGATTTGTTGAACAGTTGTGAAAAAAGGGCCGTGAAGATGGGGAATGTCGAAAAGAAAGTAGCGGTCATGCCGGCTGAAAGCTTTTGCTCCGCCCAATAAATGGCGCCGTAGTCGAACAGGTAAAGCAAAAATGCCGTGATCACCACATAACGGTAATCAAGGGCCTTGACCCGAAAGGACACCCCGCGGATCCGGCCAAATAGCCAAAGGAGAAGCAAGGCCAGCGCAAAGCGCGAGCCAGCGCCTACAAAGGGTGGAAAGCCCTGGAGCGAGTATTTGATCCCGATCCAGGAGCTACTCCAAATAAGGGTCAGTAGGCCAAAAACGGCGACCCACATGGTTGTTTTCTGCTAAACGGAAACGGATGCCAGGGTCTGTTCGACAAGTTGCTGGGAAGCGATTCCTTCCGCCTCGGCCTTAAAGGTGGGCATGATGCGGTGGACCAGAATGGGCTTGGCCAGGAAATCAATGTCTTCTTTTTCCACGGCGAAACGGCCATCCAGGAGGGCGCGTGCTTTACCGGCCAGGATCAAACTCTGAGAGGCACGAGGACCCGCACCCCAGCGGATATTCTCCATGGCGAAATCCAATTGTTTGCCGCTGTTGCTTTCCGCGTCGGGCCGAGTAGCACGTACCAGCGAAACGGCATAGCGGACAACGGTCTCACTTGCGGGGATCTGACGAACCAGCGCCTGGTGTTCCAACAAACGTTCCCGCGTGTAGACGGGCTGAATATGAGTTTCCGTGCGTGAGGTCGTGTTCAGCACCATTTCAATTTCTTCGTTCTGTTTGGGGTACTTTACATCGATGCGGAACAGGAAGCGGTCCAACTGCGCTTCGGGCAGCGGGTAAGTGCCTTCCTGCTCAATGGGGTTTTGGGTTGCAAAAACCAAAAACGGTTTGTCCAGGGTGTAGGTGACCCCAGCCGCACTGACTTGACGTTCCTGCATGGACTGCAACAGCGCGGCTTGGGTTTTGGGCGTGGTGCGGTTGATTTCGTCGGCTAATAAAAGGTTGGTGAAGAGTGGACCCTTCACAAATTTAAATTCGCGGTGGCCACTGACCCGATCCTCCTGAAGGATTTCGGTACCAATCAAATCCGAAGGCATCATGTCCGGCGTGAATTGAACGCGGGTAAAATCGAGAGAAGTTGCTTCCGCCAGGGAATGGACCAGCAGGGTTTTGGCTAGGCCGGGCACGCCCATGAGCAGGCTGTGCGCATTGGCCATCATGCTGATGATCATGAGGTCAACGACTTCATTCTGACCAATAACCACCTTTGCGATCTCTTCGCGCAACTGGCGGTATCCCTCATGGACATCTTGGATTTGTTCTTTCAATGCGGATGGTTCCGACATGCAGGCTCCTTAACTTTTACTATCTTTTTCAGGGGGGGCGGGTGCGGTGCTGAGCAATTCCAGCACTTTGTTGATCTTTAGAATGTCCTCTTTGCGGCCCAGACGCTCGGCTATTTCGCGCCGTTGAATTTGAATGTTGGGGTCAAAGGGGTTGAGGCGAATGGCGCGGACCAAGGTCGCGTCCGCTTCGGGCAGACGGTTGAGTTTGGCTAAAGCTTTTGCTTTGTATTTCAGCATGGTCGGATCATTTTCCAGATCCGTGGCTTGTTTCTGTACGACTTCCAGCAGCCGATCCGGATCATCCATCTGTTCCAGGCAGCGCAACACCCGCAGTTGGATTTGGCGTGGCCAAACCGCTTGGTCTTGGACCAGTTTGTCGTATTGGATGAGCGCAGCCTTATAGCGCTGGCGCTCCAATAACAGATCGCCCAGGTTGAGGTGTTTTTTCTGTTCCTCGTTCTTGAGTTCGGGGGTATTGAGTTCATCGGCTTTGGCATCGTTATCGAGTAAGGTCACGCCATGGGCGGCCATGGTGTCAAACATTTGGTAGTTCTGGTTGCGGGCCCATTCTTTCCATTCCGCTTCAATCGCCGCGTAATCCAAACCCATGATGCGTTTGAGATGCACATTGATTTCTTTTTCTGTGGCTAATCCCTGACCGATTTGGCGGATTATTTCAGGACCTTTCCGGCGGGTCAGAAAATCGACCATGCTGGCAACCTGAGCATAGGCTTGTTGGGCCAATTCGGCAGTCGGCAACGCAGCAAAGGAAGGGTGCATTTGTTCCAAGGTGATCCAACGGTCAGCCGCAATGCCCTGCGCCAAAGCATTTTCTAAATGTTTGTCCATGGCGGCGGCGTTGGGGTTTTCCCAGCGGGCTTCCAGGTACTTGGCAACGCCTTCCTGGAACCACAGTGGGGCGTGATCGCGGCTTATTTTGGTCAGAAAGTAGTGGACCAATTCATGTGAAAGCACATCTGGCCAGTAATAACCCATCAGAACACGACGGGGCGAAATGACCGCCAGGCGGTTTTCCACACACAGGGCAACCGTGCCGGTGGTTTCGATCTGGGATTTGGTCAGCGCAGAGGCGTAGGAAAACACCACGTGGTCCGGCATGATCTCGACCAAAATTTTTTCGCTGGGTTGAAACTGAAAAAAGCGCGCATAGGCCTCGTATGCGGACTCCAACACATCTTCCAGATAAAACAGCAGAACTTCATCGCGGCCCGGTTGAACGCGAATGGAGAAGTGCGGTGTGTCCACAACCTTAAAGGATTTTAAGACCTCGGTCGACTTGAGCAGTTCTTCCGCGCGGTAGGCGATGAATTTGCCCATGGACTTATCTTCGCGATTAACCTTATTTAAAAAGGATTCAGCCTGGCCATAATTGCCTTTTTGATAATAGGCCCAGCCAGTCAACAGGTTTCGCGCGTTATCGGAGACGCGTGCTTTGGGCATGGCCTGCAGGACCTGGTCTGGATCCAAAGCGCGCAAGGTTTCGTAATGGGTGCGGAAATCCGCATCGTCCATCCAGTCTTGGGCCTGAATGGGTACAAAGCCGACCCAGAGCAGGAAACTACTGATCAATAAGGTTTTCATAGTACTTCTTGATTTCCTTTCCATATTGATCAGGTAGACTTTTCTGCATTTGGCGGCGAATCATTTCGCGCATCTGTTGTTCGCGGGCCTGGTATTGGCTTTCCGGAATGGGGATATCGCGCACAGGTGAGCCATTCATGCCATCTTGGTTGCCGGAACCCATGCCCATACCCATAAACATCGGTCGGCCTTGGCCGCGTTGGGATTGCTGCATTTGTTCCATCATTTCGCCAATGCGTTTTAGGGCTTCTTGTTCGTAATGGATCCCGCCATCCAACTTGGAATCGCCCAGTCTATCGGACGCGTTGCGCATAACCATGTCGATATCGTCCAATTTTTGGAATAGGGGCGAACCCCCGATATTTTGCTGATGGGCCTGCTTAAAGGATTCGATCATTTTGCGAATCGATTCCTGCTGTTCTTGAAGCTGTTGGGGGTCCTTTGCATTCTTTTGAGCCAGGAAATCTTTGCGTTGTTGTTCCATGTTTTGTTTGACGTTTTGTAACATATCAAGGATCTTATACAGTTCGTCACTGGCCTCGTTAAAGGTGTCTAGGGCCTTAACTTGATTTTCCAACTGGTCGCTTAATCGGGACTCGGCGAAGCGGGACCCGGAAATCAGTTGGTTTTCTAATTTGTGGCCCATCTCCAAGCTCGGCATCAGTTCGCCATGGTCCAGGTACTCTTGCATGGACTCGGCGGAATCCAAGCTTTTTAAGGTGACTTCCTGGAGCAGGCGCATTTGGTCCTGCATAATCATGTCAAACGAATTTTCCATCTGGCGGACCTTGGCTTCGATTTCGCGCCGTTCGCGCAGACCCAATGATTCGTCCTCCAATTGGGCCCGCATCTGATTGATCTGTTCCACCAGGTCTTCGCCCATTTTTTCTTGTTGCTGGGCCGAGAGGCGTTGATTCAGATCGCCCAACAATTTTTTGATGTTGTCCAAAAGCTTTTTCTGGGCTTCTTTTTGTTTGGGGCTCAAGCCCTGATTGCCACCCATCTTTTGATCGGTTTGCTGGCGTAATTCCTGGGTTTTGGATTCCAAATCCTCTTCCTGTAATTTGAGTTCCTGGAGCAACCCAGACATTTCGCGCATGCTCTCCATCATGGCTTTCATCTCGGGCGACATTTGACCCATGGCGGACTGCATTTGCTCCATGGCGGCCTGCATCTGGGCACGGAATTCTTCCATCAATGCTTTGGCTTTCTCCATGTCGCCCTGTTTCATGGCCTCGACAATCTGGTCGACCAATTCCTTCATGGCGTCTTTTTGGTCTTGCAGCGCTTCCGAATTCATGAACTCGTCCATGTCGCGGTCCATCTCTTCAGCTGCTTTCATCATCATTTTCTGGAACTCTTTCATTATCTGTTCCAGCGCCTTGCGTACCTGCTCTTCCATATCGGACGATTGGTCCTGTTGGTCCATCATCTGTTGCAGGCTTTCCATGGCGTCTTCGAGTGCGTTTTTGTTGCGTTCGAGTTCCAAAAGGGCCCACAACTTGAGCTGAAGCAACAACTCATAAGTCAATTGCTCTAAATTGGTTTCTTCATTTTTGTGTTTGTATTGAAGGCTCTTTAAGGCTGCGGGATTGCCCTGTGGCCGATTGACTGACGCAAATAAACTCCCGGTTTCAATGCGGTAGCGAAAGGCCTGAGTCAGTTCATTGCGGTAATCCTGCAAAAATTCCTGATCAATCTGCGTGATGTAGGGGTCCTGGCGCATCATGTTGAGCAACATGCTGGTCAGACTTTGCGATTGCATTAAACCCGATTGGATTTGTTCGGAGAGGCGTTGCGCCTCGCGCAGAAGATATTCGTTGTGTTGGGCTTGGAGTTCCGTGTCGAGATTATCACCAAGCGTATGGGTCATGCGGTTGAGCAGTTCGCGCGCCATTTCCATAAACTCGTCGTGTTTTCGATCCGGACTTTCCAACTCATAACTCAACGATTCCGATTGACCAATGCCCGGCCCATTAACGGGATTGTTGTCGCGGGCCTCCAAGTAAATTGAGAAATGGCTGACATCTTCAGGAACCAAGTCAGAGAGGTTCCAACGGTTGCGACTTAAAAAATGTTTGTTTTGGTTGTTGGGAATCGTCAACTTGATGCGTTTTTCGCCACCTTCCCAATTAACCACAGCTTCCAATTGGGTCACGTGGAAATCATCGCGAACGGAGGCGTCGATCATGAGTGGATCGAATATGTTGACGGCACCTTCATTGGTATAACTTTTTAGCTCAATGGTGGGTGGCAAATCGCGTTTGGTTGAGAAGACAAACGGTTGCGTTTTGCCGCTATCTGTCTCTTTTGCGACCAAAAACTCCAATTGGCTGGCTTCCATTAAGACAAATTCGTAATGGAACCCTCCGCTTTCATCGCGGTCAATTTCCTGGGCTGTTTCCATCTTATCGGTATGGAAAAACAGACGTTTCAGGTTGTTTTGCGGTAGGACTGAGAACTGGACCCGGCTGCCCGGGTAAGCCTCGTATCCACCCGGTTTGAGCGCCAACGTTCGGCCCGGAATATTGGTGTAGTCCGGTTCGTAAATGGAAATGCTGCCGCCGTCCAATTGCAGAAACGTGTTGCCAAAAACGAGTGAGGACGTCGTTTTGGGAAGTCCAAGGTAACTGTGCCAAGCCAGCCAGCTGGGCGCAAACAGCAACAATGTGGCGCCTGCAGTGGCCCAAATGTGGCGCGAAATGCCTAATCCACTGTAGGCATGATCCAGGAGATTCTGGACCTTGCCCGCATATTGATCGACCAATTCTGGTGATTGTGAGTCGGACTTGCCCTCATTGAAGTCGAGGACGGAACGAACCTTTAACATCAGTTCGGGGTAACGATTTTCAATTTTTCTGGCCAGTCGGCGCGTATCTTTTAAGCGCCAAAACGAGAAGAATTGGAACAGGGTCCAGCCGAGTGCGTGACTGAGCCAGATCCAGACCAGGGCAGATTTGGTTATGCTGTAGGGCGAAAAGCGGGCCAGGCACAAAAACACCACACTGAGGCCGAGCGCAGAAGCAAGGGCGACCAAGGCCGATTTGACCAGGGCCGCCTTAAAAAAGGCATTGCGATGTCGGATCAGATGGAGGTTTGTCATGGTGGCGCCCTCCTAGGCGAGATAACGGGTTCTTCGCAAATACCATTCCACTGCTGCCAGCAACAGAAGAATGGGTAAGCCCCAAACCCAATTTCTTAACTTTAAACGGTTCGATTCGATGATTTCTTCACGAGATTGGTTGCGCCAAGCCCAATTTTTTACGTCGAGGTCTTGGCTCTCATGCAGTTTACCACCCGTCAGATTGGCCAATCGGCTCAATGTTTCGGGTACGGGATCTTGATTGCCAAACTCATCCTGAGAGCCACCCAAAAAGACGATTTGCGGTTCGGCCAATTCCTGCCAGGGCGAATCGGGCAGGCTCAGGCGGTAATAGCCGGGTTGGGCGACGTGGAATTTGATTTGGGCCTGACCTTGTTGATTGGTCTGGACATTGGCGGTATAGACCTGATCGGGGTCCTGGATGGAGGACAATAATAGCGGGGTCGAAACATTTTTGGCCGGTTGATAATCCTTCTGACGCAAGAGGACTTCCACGTCCAAATCCAGAGGGCGCTCTAGCGATTTGAACGCGGTTAAATGCACCTGATTCATACTCGGGTCTTGAATGGACCATTTGATCAGGTGGTCCCAAAAGGCTTGGTAGGCACTGCCCGTTAACCCTTTTTCCAGTTCGTCGCGGTACCATTTCCAACTGGAGGAGGTATTGAGAAAAACGGTGCGGCCCGTACCGCTTTCCAACGTGGCCAGGAGCGCTGCTTTTTGTGCCGTTTGAAGCAGAATTTCACTTTTGGGATTGGGGGTCAGGCGGTCCATGTGGCCCTGGAAGCGGTGTAGGTCTGGCTCAAATCCTTGCAGGATCGGGTTGTATTTACCCTTCTGGGTGACAACCGCTTTTTCCAGCTCAGAAGCGTACGGCACCCGATAACTGGGCGGGACCAAGGCCATGACATCGGCTAGAGGTGTTACGCCCAAAGAAGGACCAGCCGCTGATTGGGGGCCGCCGATTACGATCAAGGCCCCGTGGTGTTCTTGAATAAAGCTTTTGATTTTAGAGAGCAGGCGCCGCATTTGGTAGCTGTCATTAAAATAATTACCGGCATCAAAGTCCTGGAAGACGATGACATCGAATCCATAGAGCTGTCGGTCAAATATTTCCTCGGTAGGAAAGGGGACAAGTGCCATTTCATCAGGTCCGATACTGCGCGCGTCCGTGCCAATTTGCATGTGGTCGCGGGTACGCATGATGAAAAAGGCGGTCAAATCGACCAGATTATTCAGCTCAAACATGGAGCGCAAACCTTGTAAATCCCAAGTGATACTGCCGGCAATGTGCAACACACTGATTTTGTCCCGGCCAATATCGATCAATATGTTTTGCCGATTATTGGCCGTATTGCTTTCCGTCCGATGGGGCGGAACGACTACGGTGTAAAGGTGCTCGCCGATTGTTTCGGGATAAAACTCAAACTGAACGTTGCCAAAACCTTGCGCGTCCACATTCAAATCTTTGACTTGAATGATGTTCTGGCCTTCGAGCAACTGGATTTGGCGCGGATACTCGGGCAGATTGCGCACCATGACAGTTGCGCGAATGGTGAGCGGTGCGCGCACGTAGGAAAAGCTGGGCGCATCAATCGAATGGATAGCGATTTCGGGTCCTTCCGATTTGTTGCCGATCAACACGCCGTGAATGGGCGGTGCATCTAATCGTTTTAACCAATTGCGCGTTTCATCCAGATCCATCGCGGTGAATCGGCCCAGATCATGCCCATCGGAAACTACGACGATGCCGCTAATGTTCTGGCTCTTATTTAAGACTTGGGTCAGCGATTGATAGAAGTCGGTGCGTTTCCCGGTCAATTCATTGGCACCTGATATTTTGGGTAAAGGTCCGTAGAGTTCCTGATCAAATTCATACAAGCTCAGCTTGGGTTCTTGGTCTTGTATCTGTTGGAGTACGGTTTCCGCTTTCTCAAATCGGGTAGCGCCCTTTTCTGGTGCACCCATACTACCCGACCGGTCAATGAGTACGGCAATATTGCGCTCTGGCGATTTGCGTATCGTGCGGATTAAGGTCGGTTGGTGCAACAACAAATAGGTGAAGCCCAGAATTACCAACCGCAAGAGCGAAACCGCGATACGCGTGGGCAGCGCTTGTGCACGCGTTGAAAGGATGGAGAAACCCCACAAGGAAAGCAGTAATAGGCCAACGGCCCACTCCAACCACAGCGGTCCAAAGGTGTCGAGTTGCAGACTCATTGACGCCGCCTCCGTTCAATGACCGGAGGGAAGGCCCGATCCTTTTTATAATTCAGGGTCAGGGTGTAATACGTCAGATTGATGGCTAGACGAAAACACAGTTCGCGCCTGAAACCGCCCCCAATTTCCATATTATTGCTCCAGTTCCCCAACGAATCTGTTTCCAAGGCGCCGAGCAGATCATTGTGGCTAAAAAAGGCCAAGGTGCGGTTGCCGCGCGTCCAGCCTTCTAAATAATTGGTCCGGTTGGTCCGGCCGCGCGCTTCTTTCAATAAGTAATAGCTTTGAAAGATCGTGTGGTCGTTGGGGATTTTTTGGGGTGGCCCCAATTCCGGAAAGACCTTTTGCATCATTTTGATGGCGGATCGATAAAAACGATCGTCGTTTGCATCGGCAAAGCAGTCAAACAGGAGCAGCCCACCGGCATTCAGGGCTGTTCGCAACAAATCGGCCTGGTGGGTTGTAATTTCCGGAAGGGGCTGCGCACCACTCACGATAAAAAAGGGCGAGCCGACATCGAGCACTTGGTTAATGGTGCAGGACCGAGCTTGGTTCTCAATCGGGATATTGCAGCGCTTTTGAATTTCAAAACACAGTTTGACCAGTGCGCGTTCTCGAGTATTCCAATCCGGGCCCAGCGCCAACATACAAAATTGAAATTGCAGGGTGGGGTCCGTTTCGGCCAGCAGTTGTGCGGCGGGCAGGGTGAGTAACCATTTCATCAGGTCACGGCGCTTCATCGTTGCCCCCACCGCAAAGAAATGAAGCCTGCGGCCAATGTCTCCATACAAACAATGGCAAAGACCAACCACAAAAGGCCGGGCCCCAAGTCGATGCGTAACTGGTTCTTAAAACCCAACTTCTCGAATGCTTCCGCTTCGTTTCCGGCGGTTTGGCTGGAGATAGGCTTGAAATCAGACTCACGCGGATCAAGGAAAACGTGGATCATCCGTTCAAACTGGCTGTCGGCAGTACTGTACACACCGGGTAGGATGCCTTGTACGTCCAAATTTCGAAAATCAGGGTTGACATGTTTGAGGACCAGTTTGTCTTCCAGGCCCTGGGCAATCACATCATCGACCAAAAGGCTCTCGACGCTGTTTTTGGTTTCGCGAAAACTTAAATAGTTCACGATTTGGCGCATGAGGGGAATGAACCCAACCGCAATGGGAACATTGCTGCCCTCCAGGTCCATGGCGCTGGGCCAAATGGCGATTCGGCCCGGGCCGGTATCACCGCAAACCAAGGCGGGTGCAGAATCGCTATAGGTGAATACCGCCTTATATTGGCTGCGGCCTAACGAGATCAGTTGGTGTGAAAAGACCTGAAACTCGCTTAAGTACATTTCCCAATCAGAGACGCCAACACCTTGAAGCAGGGGATGGTCGGCCTGCTTCAGTTCAACCAGCTCGGGTTGGTTGACCCATTCCCAAAACTGTAAATCGAACGGCTGTAAGAAGGCATTCCAGGCTTCGCTGGAGAAACGATTGCCGGTTGAAATGAATAGACCTTTGCCTTTTTGTAGATAATCGGCCAGCCATTCGGTGGGTGGCACCTCGACATTGAGCATAAGTAAAACATCCGTTTTGCTTAAAAGGTCCGCGTTTAAACCTGCTGGGGTTATCACCAGCACTTCTTTACCAAATTGGAGTTGAAGTGCGTTGGCCACAAAAAAGCTTTCACTGCGCTGAGCAACAGGATTGGTGTCACCATCGACAATCACGATGCGGGGCGCTTGCAGGCTGCCCGGAATAAAAGTGACTTGATTATCGATGGGAAAATTGTCTTCCTGCAGGCTCACCAAAACGGGGCCCGCCGAATGGGCAGGCAGGGCAAAGCGATGGGAAACGGTTTCATGCGATTCCAAATTGACCCGATGTTGGATAGGCGAATCTTTTTCGGGTTTGATATCGACGTTAAAGGTTGTCCCAACCCCACCGCCATTAATCAGACGAACTTCTAAATCCAAGCTTTCGGCTGACTCAATCTGATCCACCCGTTCGATGCCAAAATTGGAAAATTTATCTGCATCCAAAAACGTGGAGGTAACGACTTCCACACCGGAGGCAGGTTCGCTTGGGACTTGGTCCCAGGCTGAAATGACACCATCGCTCAGGATGTGGATTCGCGCGCTACCCCAGCCCTCTTGTTGGATGATGTTGAGCGCTTCCTGATAGGCCCTATCCAAGCTGGATCGACGTAAATCCACCTTCAAACCCGGTAAGGCGGCCAGGATTTCATCCGCAGACCGCATGCTGACCAAACGTTCGGGTTGAGAACTGATCAGCAAAAGGGTGGGCGTGTTACCGCGTTTATCCAGAATGGCGCGAACTTGGGCTTTGGCCTGATCCCAAAAGGAGTCTGCGCCGTTGTTGGCCAACATGGAGGCCGAGTTATCCAGGATCATGACCAAGGGTTTGTTGCCGATGTTGTCATCCGCGCCCAATATCATTTCTTTAAACGGTTGCGCAAAAATGAGCGCCAGTGCCAACACAAAAAGACAGCGCATGAGCAGCAAAAAGAACTGTTCCAATTTGAAGCGGCGTTTGCGTTTTTTCTGGGCTTTTAAAAGAAATTGCAGTGCCCCAAACTGAAGGGGAATGGCGCGTGGCTTGTGACGCAAATGCAAATACAACGGGATGGCGATGGCCAACCCGCCCAAAAGTGCCAATGGGGCAAGCAAGGTCAAGTTTAAGAAGTTCAATTAATACATCCTTCTCAATTTCTTGGCGCGAAGGGGGTTGTTGAGGATCTTGGCCAAGATCCGATCGGGCGGATCATCCGTTTTTGCCAAGGTTGCATCAATGCCCGTTTGGTGTAAGGCCTGCTGGAATTGAGTTTGGTGTGCTTGAAAAGCTTCCAAATAAGCCTGGCGAATGGCCTGACTATCGGCCGGTAAATATTGATCATCTTCCATACTTTCAAATCGATAGAAACGATTGAACGGGAAGGACTCTTCATCTGGGTGCAGGATTTGGAAGACCATGACATCGTGGCCACGGCTTTTGAGAATCTTGATTTTGGCCATAAGTTCAGGGATATCGACGAAAAAGTCAGAGAAAAGGACGATTAAACTGCGATGGTGGACCCGGTCCAATGCGTATTGGATCAGGTTGGGAATGCCTTGCTCGCCTTGGGGTTGATGGTTTTCCAAAACGCCCAGAATTTGCGTGAGGTAACCCAATTGGCTGCGCGGCGGCAAGAATTCGACCTCTTTTCCTTTGGAAACGGCGACGGCCGTGGCATCGGATTGTTGCACCAGAACATAGGCCAGGGCACCGGCCAAAATGCTGGCATAACGGAACTTGCTAATCGGGCCATCAACGGGGTAGCCCATGGAACCGCTGCCATCCAGTAAGAGGTAGGCCCGTAAATTGGTCGTGACCTCGAACTGTTTGACATGGTAGTGGTCCGTTCTGGCATACAGGCGCCAATCGACATACCGCAGTTCGTCGCCCGGCGAATAAGCGCGATGCTGGGCAAATTCCACGCTGCCGCCCCGAAACGGGGAAATGTGTTCGCCTACCAAGGCGCCTTCCACAACGGTGCGTGCCCGTACGGTAAGGTTTTTAATGCCGATCAGCACACTGGGATCGAGAAAAGTCGCAGATGTTTGGGTCAAGCACTACTCCTGTTCAGTCGCCAAGAAGCACAAATCATACCACCGCTCGGCTCATCAGCTCGTCTGTATCTATTCGCAACTGGGCTCGCAAGGTTGCGTAAAAAGTCCACGACTGCACATTGCTCCAGTCCCGGCCAGCGCGGCCATCGACAAAGGTTTATTTGCTGGTCGTCGCTTTGGGTGTAGTGAAGACCACGCGTTTTTCCACCAGCAGGGCTCGAAACGCTGAAAGTTGGTCTTTGCCCGTTTTTTTGCCCAAAAGCGATGCGTAATCATAGTGGAAACGCACGGCATTGTCCTTTTGATCCAGGTTGGTTTCGACCACCTGGGGCGCACTGAGCTGCATGCTGAAATGCAAACCTTGCAGCAGCGGTTTTAGTTGGGAGAGCTGTTGTTCTAGGTTGGGCTCATCCAAATCCGCAAGGGAACGGACCATTGGGCCCGGGTCCCATACCCAAACCCATCGATCACCTTGCAGTTGCAACTGAGTTTCGCCAAACATGTCATCACTGTGGAAAGCGGCGTAGTTGGGGTACCAAATCTTAAAGTTCATTTGGATTCGACCTTCGGATACGACCCGTTGATAGGAATCCAGCCGGCCACCTCGACCTTGGACCCAGTCGCGATACGCGGCTTCCTCCAGTGGCAGCGGGTTTTCGCTGAGCGCAGGCAAGGTGCGCACCGCCTCTTGGTAGATCGGTTCCAACATGTCCAAGTGCGTTTCAACCGTACAACTACCGTCCGGCTCAAATGCCACATTTACAGCGTAGTCAAAACAGCTCGTCATCAGGAAACAGAGGGGGAGTAGGTACCAAGGATACTTCATGCCCCCTCCATCGGCGTTTGCGCAATAAAGTTAAGATCAGTCCTTTTTAAAGAAGGCTGCAAACGGATTGTGTTTCATATCTGCATCCGAACTGACGTATTGCTGAATGGTTTTGTCATCGACAAATTCTTCATCGCCCCGGATGCGGAAATTGTAACGACCCTGCTCATCAATGGCTTCAAGGACCGCTTGGATTTCACCATCAATCGGGAACTGCTTTTCCAAGGACTTGAAGGTAGCGCCTTGCAGGGTATGTTTCGGGATTAAGCCGCGTGCCGGATCTTCCAAGGCCTGAATCAAAACACCAGCGGGAATGATCTTGACGACTTTTGCCTTGACGGTGTCGCCAGGTTTTAATGCCGAAGCGGGTTTTTCATCCCAGCCGGGGATCGCCAAAGTGATCTGGCGTTGACGGCTGTCAAAATCGACCACCACCACTTCCAGCTCTTGGCCTTCGTTAAATTCGGCTTCTTCCAGCTTCTGGCCGGCTGATCGCAGGTACCGGCCCGGAATCAAGCCTTCAATGCCCGGCGCCAATTCCACAAACCAGCCAAAATCGACCTTGCGCGTAATAACACCTTTGCGAACTTGGTCCTTTTCGAGGTTGAGTTCGTTCCAGGGATCGGGCAAGAGCGCCTTGCGCGACAGGCTGATTCGATCTCGGCCCCGCGCATCGAGCTCGACCGATTGGACTAAAACTTCCAATTCCTGGCCAATCTGGAAAAGGTCTTGCGGATGATTCACCCTCTGATGGGCACATTCGCTGACGTGCAATAATCCTTGGACGCGAGCGCCAAAATCGATAAATGCGCCAAAGGATTCCATTTTAACGACTTGGCCAGTCAAACGAGCACCGGGCTGAATTTGGGCTTTAACTTGCTCTAATTCGCGATCGCGTTCCTCTTCCAGCAGGGCGCGGTGACTTACCACCACATTCTTGTCCTGGCATTCCTGAATTTTAAAGGGCAGGATCTTGCCAACAAATTCCGAGCCATCTTCAATCCGTGCCATGGCCATTTGGCTGATGGGGCAAAAACAACGAACGCCGGCAATATTGACATCAAAGCCGCCTTTGTTGCGGGCAATGACTTTGCCCTCAAGCGGTTCGCCGGCCTGGAAAGCTGCGGAAATGCGTTCCATATCGCCAAAACCCACCACCGGGTCCAATGCTACTTTGACTTCCATGCCCGGTTGAACCACGAACACTTTAAGCGTGTCGCCGCTTTTAATTTCAGCCTCACGTTCGTCGCCGGTGCGGTATAAAACGGCCTCGCTACGCATTCCGATGTCGATGTGCATGGTTTCCGCGGTAACGAGGACCACGGTTCCCTCAATGGCTTCACCCATCTCTACCCGGGTGCGGCGGCTCTCCTCTGATTGACGTAGGAGTTCTTCAAAACTGGGTTCTTGTTCTTCGGTCATGGAAACAACAGCTCCTCGAGGGTGGTTTTACCACCATTGAATTCGGCATGTATCCTAGCCTGAGCCCGGCCATAAGCCAAATTTTTTTTCATCTTTTGAAGAATCGCCTTGTGTGATGAATTTTGGCCCGGTCCGCTGAAGTAACGCTTCAGATCAAGAAGGCAGGGTCTAGACTTGTCACTTTTTACTCGTGTGTAGTAGGCTCGACTTGTTTCTAGATCTTGAGGAAGGCCATGACTTTACCGTATCGCCACATTGCATTTGAAGGCCCTATGTGTTCTGGAACCACTCAGCTGGCGCGGCAGATGGCTCCTGCACTGGGCGGTGAAGCGGTATTTGATGTTGGCGATAATCCATTCCTAAGCCAGTTCTACCGGGAAAAGCCTGGAAGCGCGTTCAAAACCCAACTGTTTTTCCTGCTGAATCGCCATCAGGTTTTAAGTGAACTCAACCAACCCAGCCTGTTTCATCAGGTCATCATTTCCGATTTCATTCTGGAAAAAGACAGAATATATGCCTACCAAAATCTGAGCGATTCCGAACTCATGATTTATGAAAAATTGTACGGCCTGTTATGCCAGGAAATGGTTAAACCCGATTTGGTTGTGTACCTTCAAATGGCACCGGACAAGGTTATTGACCTGGTTCGCAAAAGGCGCGGCACCGGGCTGTACACTATTGCAGATGAATACATTGATTCTGTGGTGGAAGGATACAACCGCTTTTTCTTTCATTACACCGAAACGCCGCTCATCATTGTGAACGCCAACGATGTCCAATTCGATCGTGACAAAGTGGCCTTTAATGATTTACTTCAATTCCTGAAACGGAGCCATCGCGGGGTCACTTACTTTACGCCGCAGATTGGTGAGCCCTGAGGCCCAGCCCAGACGAAAGGGGGCCATGTGAAGTTATTGCGTTTTTATCTGCACGATAGCGACCGCCACCAAAGCCAACCCTTATGGGAGTGGCTGTTGGAGCAAGCACGCGCTTTGAATCTTCCAGGTGGAAGTGCCTTCCGGGCCATGGCCGGGTTTGGTCGTCATCAGCGGCTGCACGAAGAACGTTTCCTCGAATTAGCGGATTTACCCGTCGTTGTTGAATTTGTTCTGCATGATGAGGAGCATGAAGCCCTGTTGGACCATCTGGAACGCACCGAAATAAAGCTACTTTATTCAATTTCTTCTATTTTTATGGGCAGTTTGCCGCGCAGCTAATATGAAGGCTTGGCGGAAGTTGCCGCGAACCGTCTGGTTATTGGGTTTCGTAAGCTTGTGTAACGATGCGGCCAGCGAGATGGTCTATCCCCTGATCCCGCTGTATCTGGCCTCCGTTCTTATGGCTGGCCCCAAAGTTTTGGGACTGATAGAGGGCATTGCCGAGGCCTGCAGCAGTTTGATGAAATTACTCTCCGGTTATCTTTCAGATCGGATGCAACGTCAAAAGGCCTGGATTTTGTCGGGCTACGGACTCGCAGCGTTGGTTCGTCCGCTTTATGTCTTGGTCGTGGGTTGGCTCGGCGTTTTGCTGCTGCGCTTCTTGGACCGCATCGGCAAAGGCCTGCGCAGTGCACCGCGCGACGCAATGCTCTCACATGCCGTATCGATTGAGCAGCGTGGCATGGCATTTGGTTTCCATCGCGCCATGGACAATTTGGGTGCGGTCTTGGGTCCGCTAATGGCCAGTTTATTATTGGCCAAAGGTCTGGCTCTACCGCACCTGTTTTGGCTGGCGGGTTTTTTGGGCGTATTGGCGGTTCTGATGGCAGCCTTCGTCCGTGACCCGGAACTTCCGGGTGTCAAGAGAAAGGCCCTTGACCTTCAGCGTCCGCTTCAGCACCGGCCTTTGCGGCGCTTCTTATGGGTCCTGGGTCTTTTCACGCTTGGCAATAGTTCCAATATGTTTTTATTGTTGCGGGCAAAAGAATTGGATTTGAGCGATTCTCAAATTCCGCTGTTGTGGGCAGCCGTTGCAGCTATCGCGGCCTTGGGCAGCACCCCGCTTTCCGCCTTGTCCGATCGAATTGGGCGAAAAAGCCTTATGGTCAGTGGCTGGCTTATTTATGCAGCGCTCTATTTCTGGATGGCCTCAGGCAAATTGCAGGGATCAGGTATCTGGGTCTGGTTTTTGATGTTTGGGGCCTATCAAGCAGCCACTGAAGGGGTTGAGAAGGCTATGGTCGCTGATCTTTCACCGGCTGAACTGCGGGGCAGTGCATTTGGTTGGTACTATTTGATTTCGGGTGCAGCGTTGTTGCCGGCCTCGCTGATGTTTGGCTGGTTTTATCAAAGTATTGGGCCCCAATGGGCCTTTTCGTGTGGTGCTGGATTGGCCTTATTGGCAACTGTCCTATTGGTTGTTTGGGTGCCTGTCCCGAAACCTAGCCAGCCGTGAAACTGCTGGATTGATCGCGCCACAGTTTACACATTTTGCTCAACTTGGCTTTGCTTAAGGGTTTGGCAATAAAATCGTCCATGCCGCTGGCCAGACATTTGTCGCGATCCCCGGGAAGGGCATGGGCGGTAACCGCAATGATGGGCGTGTGTAACCCGCGACCGCGCAGTTTCTGGCTCGCCTCGTACCCATCCATAACGGGCATGGCGCAATCCATAAAAATCATGTTAAACCCATGCCGGTCGCACAATTCCAATGCGATTTGGCCATTTTCTGCGCACAGCACTTCAAAACCCTCTTGAACGAGCAGGTGTTGGGCCAATTTCCGGTTAACCGGATTGTCCTCGACCAGGAGCGCTTTGGGCGAGGTCAATGAATGAACACTTTCAGAGTCACCATGGGAGGGCTCAATGGACTGAGCTTTGAAGGGCGCGCCAAGTAACCAAGGGATGAGTTTGCTCCGCTGGACCATTGGGAAGGGAAGCGGCTCGGAATCACCCGCCTCGGAGTGACAGACCAGGGCCCATTGTTCTGACTGTCCCTGTTCATCCAGGTCGATTCGATCCAAATGCCAATCGCACAATTCGGCCGAATGGGCGACACGGGCGCCCAGACTGCGCAGGGTTTCTGCGAGTTCCTTATCGGCCTTCAAATCCTGGCGGCAAAGGAAAATCGATTGACCGACCAAATCCGACACGTTAGCGCTGTGTTCCAGCTCATGTTGAGGTAAATCCAGCCAGAATCGAGTCCCGACGCCGGGCGTCGAATGAAACGTGATTTTGCCTTGCATTAAAGCCATGAGTTTTTGGCAGATCACCAGGCCCAGTCCGGAGCCCGAATGTTGCCGTGTTATGCTGGAATCCACTTGGTAGAAAGCATGAAACAAATGCGGTTGCGCAGCTGGATCAATGCCAATTCCAGAATCTTCAATTTCGATACGCAGACAGTCCTCAAAGGTAAATGCCCGGATTGCAATGTGTCCGTTTTTCGTGAATTTTAATGCATTGGCGAGTAACTGATTGAGCACTTGGCGGAGATGGCGCACATCACCGCGCGCGCCAAGGGGATAACGCCCCGAAACATTTAAAATAAGTTCCAAACCCTTTTCATTTGCCTGCGCGTAATGGGCGACTAAGACTTCCTCTAATAACTGCTCGACATCAAAAGGTGCACAGGCAACTTCCATTTTCCCAGCTTCAAGTTGGCTGAAATCGAGGATGTTATTCAGGATTCGCAGCAAGTTTTCCGACGAATTGCGAATGATGTCGACGTATTGATTTTGCTCGTGATCAAGGGATGTCTCATGTAGGAGTTCGGCGAATCCAAGCAGGCCATTCATGGGCGTTCGAATCTCGTGACTCATCACGGCCAAAAATTCGCTTTTGGCACGTGCGTTTGCTTCGGCTTGCTCTTTGGCCTCGCGCAGAACGTGTTCCATTTGTTTTTGCTGGGAAATATCCGTTGCAATGAGCAGAACTTGTTTTTCATTCAGGGCAACAACACGACCTAACATGCTGTGATCGCCCTGAGCGCATGGCCAGGTAAATTCAAAACTGTGAATGGCCTTTTCCTGCTGGGCTGTTTCAACAAAACGTAGCAGTTGATCCCGGGTGATTTCTGGTAAATGGTTCAGATCCGTTAATGAATCTGGAAATCCACAAGGCTGGTGCCCCCTTTTGGGTGGGAAATAAGACTGAAGTTCTCCGTTCGTAGAAAAAAGGAAAACCGCATCGGGCATCGCCTGGAATAAAGCGCGCAATTGGGCCAACATTTCGACTTGTTCCTGTTGAATGCGTTGGATTGCGCTGACATCCTCGCCCAAACTGACTATATGACTGGGGGTGCCATCTGGCTCACACAACACGAACTTGCGAGACCGTAAAATCACCGATTGGTTGGCCAGCGGCAAACTCTGGTCCTCATTGATCAATTCGCCTGGATTTTTGATCAGCCGGAGGTCTTCTTCCTCAACCATTTGAGCCATTTCTTCATTGAGAAAATCTGTTACTTTTCGGCCGACCAGGGCTCGCGGCTCCAGGCCGTAGACCTTGGCGGTTGCGGCATTGGCGAAAACGACCTGACGACCTTTGCGAATATCCTTGGCAATGACTGCTACGGGAAATTGATCCAATAAACTCTGTAAAAAACGGCGATTGGCTTGTAACTGTTGTTCTTTGCGCGACAACAAATCAAAAAGGCCGTCAAGGGTCAGGCTGAGTTCGCCCATTTCGTCATCCGAAGTGTAGCGCGAGCGTGAATCACTGACCCCAATGGCAAATTCATCCAACGTGCTGCGGATCCGTTGGGTTGGCTGCACCACCTTCTTTTGCAAAAGCCAATAGGTAATACTGGCCAAGCCAAGAATGGTGAAAAGATAAATAGCAATCAAGGCATTGCGGTTGCGCAGGATTGTCGTTTGGACCTGAGAAAGGTCAAATACCAAAACCAGACAGGCCGGTATCGTTTGGTTTCCATCCGATAACCCGGGAACGGGAACAAGGAAAAAGCCGGTTTGCGTGTTGGCATCCCAGCCTTGCTCGGCCTGTTGACCTTGAATCACCCGGGTAATTTTTTCAGCGAGTTGCGGACCTACCACATCACTCGGTTTTTGACCGGACCAACTCGGTTCCGTACTTGCCTCAATAGTAGGTGAATAACCTTTGGCAATTAGGCCATTCTGAATGGAACCGCCCTTTTTGAGTTGGAGTAGTAAGTTCAGGAAATCAGCGCCTGGACTGGTGCGGTACTCAGCCAGGATAAGGGGCTGCAATGTTTGACTTCGGTAATTTGCCTGAACCACCAAATCTTTTTGGAATTGGAACCAAATGAAAATAAACCCCAAAAAACCAAAAACGAGTGAGAAACCAAGTAAGGGTAAAATGATTTTGGTTCTGATACTGCGAATCAAAGGAAATGCCTCGGGTTTTGTTTTTCTGGTCAAGAAAGCGGTAAAGGCCTAGTGCTATATTTCAGCGAAATGAAAAAAGATTCAAGCGGAATAGCGTTAAATTTTAATTTTTTTCAGATTTTAGTTTGGACAGTGCCGATTTTGCTTGGCGGGCCCAAATAAAAATTTCGGATTTGCGATAGGCGGGCGCCGTATCGACAGCCTCTATCGTTTCTTTATATAAGGTTTCGGCACGTTCAATTTGCCCCATCGATTGAGTTGCCTGGGCCAAATGGAATAAACCATTGGGATCATATGGGCGGTTGCTGTGGTAAGCCTCCAAATCCGCGATTGCTTCTTGCACACGACCCATTTGGAGCAGGGCTTTGCCCCGTTCGCGTAACGGCTCCCATTGGGCATGACGCGGATTGATGGCCAAAGCGCGGTCAAAACATTGGAGGGCAAGATCGTATTCGCCGTGTTGTTGGTGAATTTGCCCGCATCCAAAATGACCGTCCGGATCCTCGGGGTCAATTTGTCGGGCCCGATCAAAATGGCGGAACGCATCCTCAAACTGGTGTCTGTCTCGGTAGATCTGTGCGATTTGCAAGTGAGCATCCGCATCGTTAGGGTTAATGGTCAAGGCTTCCAAATGTTGTTTAAACGACTGACCCCGACTGAATGCGCGTCGAGAGTCATTGCCTTTATTTAAGATCATCATGCCAAAGTACCAAAGGAACAAGGGCGAGAGTAAGAAATACCAAACCCCACTCAATGCCTTTACGGGGATCAGGATGGGTATCCACAGCGCACTGACCCCAACAGCGACAGCCAACGGGGCGCCAGTTATATTGCGGATACAAATTGCCGCCCAAAAAAGAAAAATGGCATGACCCAGCAGGACCAGAACCACTAAAAAGGGTCCACTGGCCTGACCTAAACTCAGATTTAGCAGAATTCCGATGAACCCAAGCGGAATAAAAACCGCACTCCAGGCCTGGCTTAGGGCATAGCTCAGCGGCAAAAATTTCTCATTGGTGCTGGCAGGATAACCCCATTGCCTCACTCCATTCAAAATGAGCAGGATGCAAACTGGAAATAACACACAGATCGCCATCAGGCCGCGTAAACTATCGCCCCATGAAAAGCCCATAAAAGGATAGAGTGCCTCTCCGACCAAAGGGAGCGGCAGTCTTTTCGTCAGGGTAAAGGTGCTATTTTCGTCCAAGTCCACCTGGGGAAGCTGTTCCAGATCGTAACCCTGATCCTCCAAAAACTCTTTGTAACTGGCTTGGTAAGGCACTGCTTGGTAGCGCGCCTCAAGTGTTTGATTTATTCCAATTTGCGCAAGGGCATAGGCGAGCCCAACCCAAACCAGGCAATGCCAAAAAGAACCATGGTCGAGTAGGTGTCCAATGGCATCTGTTGGCTTGTGCCAAAATAAAAGCAAGTGTTTGCTCAATAACATGGACTCCCCTAATCGTGTGAACAGCTGCCAAGCTTAGCAATTGCGAAAAAAAATACATAGTTCCAATTTGGAGCATGGTCAAATTTTTCAAAGACTCAGGGGAAATCAAGTCTATTTCTTTTTCGCCAACTCACTTATTCGGTTTCTACCAGGGCGCCGCGGATTTTTGATTCATAATGTAAGTTCTTGTTTTTAAACTGGATAGGACTGCTCATGGGATCGCAAATGCCCTGGATCCCCGCCCAGCCATTGCGGCCATTTGTTTTTACAAAATACAAGGCGGCGTCTGCCATTTGCAGAATACTGTTCCAATCAAATGCTTCGGGATCATCGGGTAGGAAAGGAAAGGGCGCAAACCCAATGGAACAAGTCACCTGAATGGACTCGCCTCTGTCCGACTCAAACACGGTGCGGGCGACCGCATCCCGCAGGCGTTCGGCCATTTCACTGGCATCAGCGCGGGTCATGAAGCGACACACGATCAGAAATTCCTCGCCCCCCCAGCGCACGATCATGTCTGAAGTACGAAATGTTTTGAGCATTACCGCGGCGATTTTTTGCAGCACCAAATCTCCGGAGGGATGACCATAAACATCATTTATCTTTTTGAAGTGATCCAAATCGACCAGAAAAAAGATCAAGTCGGCCTCTTTCGCCTGATGACCCTCCTGACGGTAGCGTCTTAAGCTGGTCTCCAGCTTCTCGGGTAAATGCTGCATCAAAAATCGCCGATTGTTTAAACCCGTTAGGGGATCAGTTACGGAAAGTTCAGCTAAATTTCGATTGGCTTCGGTCAGGCGTTCTTGTTTTTCACGTAAATTTTCGAGCATTTGGACCTTGGAAACAGCCGTTCGAACATGCACTGCCAAAGGTTCTAATTTGGCCGCCTCTGCGGGATCGAACGGCGGTTGGTCACTCTTCCGCGCAACTAATAAAAGCCCTTCACCTTGATTCTCGAGCCGCAGGGCCAAAACGGACCAGGCCGGTCGGTTGGGTTCAACTTGCCAAGACCCTAAACACCAACTGCCTTGATGCGTTTTGCTGTCAAGCGGGATGAGCCGGTCATGGCTCCACGTTCGCGGGAAATCTGGGCTACCCGAATAAACCAAACGAAAGGTATCTTTATCTGGGTTTCGCCAATAAAAAGCACCGATGCCCAGGCCATGAAAAAACTGATTGAATTGGAGCAGCATCTCGCCAATGACTTGCTCCATGGTTTGACCTTGGTTAATCGCTTTTACGATACTGTCGATGGCCGCCAATTCTCGATTGAAACTTTGCAGTTCAGCGGTTCGCGCAGCGACTTCAGCTTCCAGGGCCTGTTTTTGCTGTTGAAAACTCCGCACACGCTGGGCATAAATCAGGTACATGACCCCAAGTGCCAACAATAAGACCAAGGCGCGGAACCACGTGGTTTGATAGAAGGCAGGCGGCACAACCAACTCTAATTGGATGCCCTGTTCATTCCAAACTTGGTCGTTGTTGGTCCCCTGCAATTCAAATTGAAAGGTACCGGGTGGAATTTTGGTAAAAGTGGCCACACGACGCGTACCCGCATCAAACCAAGAATCTTCAAAACCCGCCAGACGGTATCGGAAGCGATTCGATTCACTCGCTCGCAGACTCAGGGCGGTGTAGTGGATCTCGAGTGTTTTCGGACTTTTCTTGAGGTGAATCGGTTGCACCAGGGATTGCTCTTCGCCGTCGACCCAGACGGCGGTGATGGCTAGGGGTGGAATGTAGGGATTGGCCTGGATTTGACCTTTACGAATCCGCACAACTCCAGCCATGCCCGGCAGCCAAATGGTGCCGTCTTCATCGCGAAAACCTTTGGCCGGCGCATTAAACGCCAATCCTTCTAAGCCTTCATGTTTGCCGTACAAGCGCATATCTTCAGATGAAACCCGCCGACCACTGGTGAGCGCTTGTTCGCGAATTTTTAAGACGCCGCGTTCACCTGTCAACCAATAGGACCCATCATCGTCCTGAACAATTTGAAATACAGCGGGTTGGCTCCCATCGGCAAACGGTGGAACGGGTACCAAACGCCCTTGATTGAAAAAACTCAAGCCGGCATTGGTGCCGACCCAGAGAATGCCATTGCGGTCCTCGCTTAAATGGAGAATGACATCACTGGTCAGGCCATCTTTTTGACGATAGTGGGAAATCTTGCCAGATTTCACCGCCAACAGGCCCCAGCCATCGGTGCCCCACCACTGGGTTCCATCAGTCGTTTCCAAAACACACACCATGGAGGTCTGTTCGAACTCTGTATCCGCTAAGGCCGGTTGTAAGCCAGTGCCAACAACCTTGTAAGGACCAGAGGAAGTGGCAACCCAGATCGTGCCATCCGGTAATCCGTGAATTTGGCGAATCCGCATCTGGTCCATCGGGATACCGGGCGGTGCAGTCACTCGGTGAAATCCGGCTTCGTCCAACCAACCTAACCCGGTGAAGCCACCTATCCACAAGCGACCTTTGGCATCTTCCAGCATGGTGCGGACTTGCCAAACACCCAGGTCCTCGACCGACAAAGCCAATTCAAACCGATTCTCGCGCCAAACAAATGCGCCTTCAAAAACTGTTGAAATCCACAACTCTCCATTTTGGCGGCGCACAATGCCACTGACCTTGCCATTCTCAAGACCATGCCTTTTGCCGAAGGTGGTAATGGGTCCCTCTGAAAGGCGATGCAAGCCATCGCGAAAGGTGCCGACCCACAATCCGCCTTCATGATCAAAAACCATGCTGGAAACGTCACTGGTTCCAATCCTCTCGAAAAATTGAGACTGGGCTTGATTGTAAAAATACAAACTCTTGGACGTGCCTATCCACAGGTTCCCAGCCCGATCCTCACACAGTTCATAAACCGTTTTATCGGGTAAATCGGCCAGAAAATTGCGGTTCCCGTCCGCTAGGTATTGATAAACGCCACGCGTGGTGGCAATCCATTTGGATCCGATGGGACTCACGCGAATCTGGTTGACATCGATTCCATCCAAGTCGCTTATGGCCGCTTGTTGTTTTTCATGGTCCCAGACGACCAAACCAGCCGTGTTAAACCCAACCCAGACGCGCTTTTCAGCATCAACAGCAAGGCTCTCCACCCGGGTCTGGAATCGCGGATCTAACTCGCCCATGGATTGGACTCGATTCGGTTCAATCAGGTACAAACCGCCTGCAGTTCCGACCCAAACCCGATCTTGGTCACAGGCCAGTGAGGTAATTACATTTTCGGGAATAGGGAACCGTTCAGAAGGATAACCCGCGCCATCACAATCAATCCAAAACAAACCGCGGCCCGCGGTTCCAACCCAAATTCGATCGGCCTGGATGGCCAAAGTCAATATGCCGGCATTACTCAGGAGCGCCGAATGCGGACCGGGCGGGGGATTAAAATTGAGGCCGTCAAACCGTACCAATCCGCCAAAAGTACCAATCCACAAAAAGCCGTCAGGGCCCAAGGCCAGCGTTTTTACACGCGCATTGGTTAACCCGTTATCCACATTCCAGGTGTCCAGGATTAATTCGTTTGGTGGCAGGCTAAAGGCACGCCGATCCACTAAATCCTGTGGTGTCGCTATGAACAGCAACGACAGGCCGATTGCCAACATGCGGCCTCCCCGTACCCGGTAGTGAACTTCACCCTATTATACGGCCGGATGGGCTAAAGCGCAGCCTCCCAATGCCTTCTGTTAAGTGCGCTTAGGTTCCCGGAATGAGATGGATGTCGCGCAAACCATCCAAAAACATCTGAACGGCCAGCGCGACCAGGACCATGCCCATCAGGCGTTCCATGGCAATCAATCCGCGCATGCGCAGCAATTTGAGAAATAACGGCGAGAAATACAGAATCAAAGCCGTGACCAACCAGGCAACCGAGAGCGCAATCCACCAGCGGAACATGCCCTGCGGCTGGCTCTTGGCCAGTAGCAGGACCGTTGCCATTGTCGAAGGACCGGCAACGCCCGGAATTGCAAGCGGAACCACCAGAGGTTCTTCTTCTTCGGGTTCCTGACCGGGGTGGCGCGGGATCGGGAAGATCATGCGAATCGCAATGATCATGAGGATAATGCCGCCTGCCATGCTGATTGAGCTTTGGTGTAAGCCCATTAGATCGACAAAATACACCCCGCCAAACAGGAACGCGACCAATACCGTATAGGCAATCAGCAGTTCGCGCAGAATGACTTTTTTGCGCCGCTTCTCCGCAACCGGTTTCAGAGCCGAAAGGAAAAACGGGATATTGCCCAGCGGATCCATGACCAAAAATAGAGTGATGATGACCTTGAGCAAATCGTTCATGGTTTGGCGACCACTTTCAATTCGATGGCGATCGGCGTGGGCAGGCTGGAAATGCCTAAAGTCGTGCGGGTTGGCCCGATCGGTCCAAGCAGTTCGGCATAGACTTCGTTATAGGCCTTGAAATCGCGTTTCATATCGGTCAGGAACACCGTAACATCCACGACTTTATCCAGGCTGGAACCTGCATCCTCCAAAATGGTGCGCACGTTTTCAATTACCGCCCGCGTTTGAACGCGGATATCCCAATCGATCACTTCGCCGTGTTCATTCAGCGTGACACCCGGAATGGCTGCGGAACCCCGTTGGCGCGGACCCACCCCCGAAAGGAATAGGAAATCGCCTTCTCGCCGTGCATGCGGGTAGGCGCCAACCGGCTCGGGCGCTTTTTGGCTCTCAATTTTCTGAGCTTGAACAGTGGCGACCGGTGCTGAAACGGACCTGCTCACTTTGTTCTCAGTTGGTGAATTCCCAGTCGGTGCGTCCTCTTCTGGCCCACTCTTTTGGCCCCGGAAAGCTGGATCCGCTGCTTCCATGGCCTGAATGACTGAGGATTCACTTTCAAAATTCAAAGAAAAGCCCGGTAAAATCGGCACTTTTG
The DNA here is from genome assembly GCA_020637335.1 of Acidobacteriota bacterium. GTDB lineage: Bacteria > Acidobacteriota > Holophagae > Acanthopleuribacterales > Acanthopleuribacteraceae > JACJWC01. The sequence continues at coordinate 57,642 of JACJWC010000021.1, forward strand.
GCGTGATTTCCAACAGCCCCGCACCGGTGCCCCAGACCGCCTCATAACCATAGCACTTACCGGAAAAATCGTTGTGGTGGCCGAGCAAGCCGTTGAGCCACCAGATCCCTTTAAAGCCCATGTCGGCGTTCGCTTCGCGCGCAAATTCACGCGCGCATTGGGCCACATCCTCCAGACGACCCTCGCCCAGAAGTTCACAAATTTTTAAATTCCATTCATGGTCTTTGGCCGAGCTAATCGCATCCTGCGCTGGGTCGATGTCCTTGACCCACAGACGATTAGACAAAGCGCTGACCAGCACAATCACGGCACTTTTGCCTTGTTCAGCCAGTGCGGAACAAGCGGCGTGGCCCAAGCGCAGCATCTCGTCGCGATCGGCGTAGATGTTACAGGAAACCATGGATGCCGGGAATTTATTGTGCGGGTTCAAAAGTTTCTGGGCCACGATGCTGCCGGTATCAATCGGGAAGCCGTAATAGTTGACGGTCGCCGCATGATAGCCTTGTTGACGGGTCAGATCGGCGTAGCTTTTGGCAAAGTCCGGATCAATGACAAATTCGTATGGGATCGAACCCAGCTCGTGCCATTCCTGGTCGACATGTACCCATTTCGGCTTGGGGTTGGCCTGGAACAGATGGCCAATCACACTAAACCACTGGGTGGAAAAGTACAGGATCAGGTCAGGATTGAGTTCCTCAATACGTTTCCTGGCCTCACCATAGGCCTGATTCAAACGCTGCCAGCCCTCGTTTTGGTCCGCTGCTAACAAAAGGTGCGGGTGGCCGGGCACTAAAAAGACGCTTTTGACGCAACTGTTCATCGCACACCTCCGCGGTTCTCATGGTCCCACTCAACCACGGCATTGCCCGTACCAATCACGGTGCCGTAAGCATGCACATCGGCTGGGTAATCGGGAACGCCCATGGCGTGTAACATCCAGGTCAGGGCGCCAGCCTTGACTTCCGCACAGGTCATTTCGATGAATTCGGGCAGAATATCCAGGAGTTGGGCACATTGACCCGTCTTCATCAGGTTGAGGACTTGCATGTCCCACAAGTATTGGCCATGGTGGTAGACGTGTTCAAAACTCATGTCCTCCGGAATTTCCGGTTCGGTAACAAAGTGCCGATGGGAAAGCGAGTTGGAGGCCAGCAGGACGGCGCGTTTACCGGAGGCTTCGATTGCCGCGCGGGTCGCTTCGCCGAGCTTTTTCATTTCGGCCATTCCGACTTCATTGGAAAAGTAATAAGGCGAATTGTTACTGGAGATCGAGACCATGGGGATATCCCAATCGGGATTCATCAGGTGCAGGGTCGTTATGGTTCCGTAATCAATGCGGAAATCGGGATTGCGCATGACTTTCGTCAACATACCACGCGCTTTGAGTTCCTCGTGAATAGCCAAACTCAGGTCTACATCTACATTGAGGTCATAACGGTACCGGAACAGGTTGGGGAAAATGGGGTCAACTGATATTCCGCTGAACTTGGGTAGGCCGAGCACGTGATGACCGATGGTGGTCATCCAATGGGGCGAATGCACAATCAACACATCGGGTTTTTTGGCCAGCACGTTCTTGCGGCAGCGCTCGTAACCCCAACGCAGGATTTCCCAACCGCACTCGCTCTTGGGTTCGTTGCGCTCCGGGTTCTCACCGTAAACCAGATGCGGCGGATGTGGGGCTAAAACACCCGCGATTATCGATCCTTTTGCCATGGAGGACTCCTAAAACTCGATACAGATATTTTGGGTTTCGCTGTAAAAGTCCAGCGAGTAATGGCCACCTTCGCGGCCCATACCGGAAGCTTTCATACCGCCAAAGGGCGTGCGCAAGTCGCGGTTCATCCAGGTATTGACCCACACGATGCCCGACTGCAGCGCTTGGGCAACCCGATGGGCGCGGCTCAGGTCCTGGGTCCAAACCGATGCGGCCAATCCATAACGCACATTATTGGCGCGCTGAATGACCTCGCTCTCGTTGTCAAAGGGCGAAATCGTGACGACCGGCCCAAAAATTTCCTCCTGAATGACCGGGCAACTGTCTTCCAAACCGGTAAAAACACAAGGATTGAGGAAAAAACCGCGGTCAAATGGCGGCTGCAGTTCAGGCACGTCGCCACCACAGTGGACTGTCGCCCCAAGTTCCTTGGCCAGGGCGACGTACCGGCGGACTTTCTGCCAATGCGGTTCAGAGACCAACGCACCGATTTGGGTTAATGGATCGCTGGGATCGCCAACTTTTAATAAGCGAACGGCTGCCACGAATCGTTCCACAAATTCCGCATACAGAGCCCGTTGCACGTAGATGCGCGAATTGCACAAACAAATTTCGCCTTGATTGGCAAAACTGGCGCGGACCAGAGTGGGCAAGTGGCGGTCCAAGTCTGCATCGTCAAAGATCAAGGCCGGGTTCTTGCCGCCCAGCTCCAGGCTCAATTTCTTGAAATGGGGTGCACTGGCAGACATGATGGCTTGCGCGGTTGCGGTTCCGCCGGTGAAGGAGATCAGCGGAACATCGGGATGCCCGGTTAAGGCGGCACCCGCATGAGGACCCGTGCCAAACACCAGGTTACAAACCCCAGGTGGTAAATCGATATCGGCCATGATTTGGGACAAGCGGAATGCGGTCAAGCTGGTCCATTCAGAAGGTTTACACACCGCCGTGTTGCCCGTTGCCAGGGCTGGCGCAATCTTCCAGGTCAGCAGGTAAAGCGGTAAGTTCCAGGGCGAGATGAGACCCGCCACACCAATGGGTTTGCGGTAAGTGTAATTGATACTGCCGGGCCGATGATGCGATTCACTGGCTTCGTGCAGGATCGCGCCAGCAAAGAAGCGGAAATTGGCAACCACGCGGGGAATATCGACGGTTCGGGCCACGGAGATGGGTTTGCCTTGATCCTGGGATTCAAGCGCCGCGAATTCCTCTAGATTCGCTTCGATTGAATTGGCAATTTTGTGTAACCAGCCGGCGCGTTGCTCTGGCGAAGTGGCGGACCAAGCGGGGAAGGCCGCTTGAGCTGCCGTAACTGCGCGCTCGATATCTTCAGCCTTGGAATCGGGAACAGCACCTAAAGATTCACGGGTGGCAGGATTGCGATTTTCCAGGTAGGTACCATCCAATGGTGCTTGAAACTGGCCATTAATAAAGTTCTGCAAATCTACCATGAGCCATCCTTTGCATAGGTGTAAGGCTCAAAATACCAACGATCAATGTCGGGATCCCAATCGTCCCAGGGTTTTATCGATTCCATTTTTCCGCGTAATTGAGGCGGTATGAGTTCGGGAACCAGAAACGGCTTTTGGCGTTCCAAACGGTAGGGGTTGCGGAAGGGGAAATCAAGGACGCCGAGTACCCAGCGCGCCACAACCCAGGTGGCCGTGGTATCCCAACCGTGGGCCACTTTAATCACAATACCCAAACCCTGGGGAAAATCCGGGTGAACGATGGCTAGTCCCAACAGCCCATCCGCACCTTCCTTGGCCAGCACCTTTTCCCCACAGCTTTTTAAAATGGTGGAATCGAGCCGGTTAAAGCCGCCAATCAGGTCGGGATGACGCATCATAGCCTCCCAAACCCAGTCCTGATCGCGGTAGGTGGCCAGCGACGCATAAAACTGGGCTAGCTCGTTAACGGTCATGGAGACGGTCGGCAAGCCACAACCATCTTTGGCAACCACTTTGGGTTGCCAATCGGGACCCAAAACTTTGCGGATCTCATCGAGATAGGCCAAGTGAAATGGGTGGTGGGGCAGGGTGTAACCGGCGCGCGGCCAGCCTTTGAGTCGGCAACCGCGCAGGACGGCTGCGTGCTCACCGGAACAGGGGTGGTACCAGCGGCGCGGGCGGCGACGTTGTTGACCAAACTGGATCAAAGGTCGCGCATGTGGGGTTTGCATCAGACCCAATTCACTGTCGAGCAGAATACTTTTGGCGGCGCGCACATGTTCGGTATCGCCGATATGACTGCTCACGGCGATGGCCTTTTGTTCCCAGCTAAAGACCGGGCCCAATTCTTTCGCGAAGACCCGGATCTGCAGCGGTTTCATCATGGAGCGGCCATAACACAACACATTTCCGCCATAGGAATGGATTACTTCCTTGCCGTGAACCCAGGCGACCGATCCATGGATGGTACATTCCGGAATGCCATTGCGACGATACTCGACCAGGGGCACCCATTCATTGGACGGAGCAATAAACATCTCAAAACCTCACAATTGGGCCGCGACCCGTTCCATGAAACAGGTCATATTGGCTTTGACACCTGCATTATCGTGGTTGTTGAAATCAAACCACAACATCAATCGATCTTCAGGATGGAACCGTGATTTCACCTGTTCCAGGACGGTTTCCGGGGAACCGACCAGAGCATTGTCTACACCCTGTTGAATTCGGGCTGGGTCGATGGTGCCTTCAATGGCACACCAGTAGTTTTCCGTCGCCTTTGTAGCGGTTTCACGTGCCTTCTGATCCTTCTGGGCCGTCGAGAGGCCGGGTCCATCTTCGATAAACACCAAAACGGTTCGCGGCATGTACGTACGTTTCCAGGGCCCACCATCGGGATGGAACGTTTTCATTAAACGTTGATGGGTCGCCTCAATTTGCGGGCCGGGCGTGAAGCTCAAATTAAACACCCCACACGGATAAAAGGTATTGGCAAAATCCTGCGTGGCCGCATCGTGGGCACCAATCGTTAACCACAGATTCTCGAGCGGTGCTTCAAGGGGGATCACACCGACTTGATCGAATTCCCAACGCGAGGGCAGCGGAATCTGGTTTTGGTTTTCACCATAAGCGTCTAGGGTCTGCTGCCAATGCTCGTCGGTTCGGAAATCGGAACGTTGCAAAACCTGATCCGTGACTTGTTTAGACGAAAAGACTTCGCCTTTAATGAAGCGCAGGAAAATTTCGACCGCTTCCTGGAAGATTTTGCCGCGTACGATTGGCCAAGCCACTTGTTCCCACGCGTTTCGCGGCTTGATGCCGTAGGGCGTATTGGAGAACGGGAAACGGCCGGCGGCAAAACCCAATTCCAATTTGCGTTTTTCCGAGCCATCTAGATTGTGGATGCTCAGAAATGTGCGCACGGCTTCGGCGTGGGCGATCGGTCCACCATTGCATTGAATATTGCGAATGGCTGAGCCGACATGGATGCGCGAGGTCATGGCAAAAATCTTGTGCGCAACCTGCAAAATATCCGTGTTTAAGCCGATTTCTCCTTCAAAGTGAGGGATAACCGCGCCCGGATTGCGTTTCTGGACCTGACAGGAAAGGTGGGTTTCAGCGACCCAGGCCGTCCCAAAGCCCAGTGCATCGGCATGGCGGACCTGATCAAAGAAGTTCTGCAACATGACCCGTTCGGATGGCATGTAACCATCGACTGGCGTTTGACAGATGGAAAAGAAAATATCGAATTTCATAGACATCCGGTGCGACCTCCATCGACCGGTAAGTTGATACCGGAAATGTAACTGGCTTGCGGGCTGGCCAGGAAGGCGATGGCTTGGGCCACTTCGTCGGCGGAGGCGAAACGGCGCATGGGCACGGAGGCTTTTAAGCGATTACTCACTTCCGTTTCCGCTTCACCGGTTTTGCTGGCCGTTGCTTTGATCAGGTCTTCCAATCGATCGGTCGCCGTGAAGCCGGGAAGAACATTGTTCACGGTAATTTGGTCCGGGCCCAGTTCTAAAGAAAGCGTTTTGGCCCAATTGGCCATGGCCCCGCGAATCGTGTTGGAAACGCCCAAGCCAGGAATGGGGATTTTGACCGAGGTAGAGATAATATTGATGATGCGCCCATATCCAGCTTGACGCATGCCCGGAACCAGGGCGCGGGTCAACAGGTGCGCGGCCAGAATGTGATCGGAAAAAGCCTGTTCAAACTGATGCGGTTCACTTTCCAGCAAGGGGCCGGCTTTGGGGCCTGCCATGTTGTTGATCAGGATGTGGATGGGTCCCACTTCCTTCAGGCGTTCGCATAACTGCACTACTTGGTGGCGTTTACTCAAGTCCGTCGCGAAGATCCAGTGGTTATCGCGCGGCAACTTCTCGTGCAGCACCTCCAATTTGGATTCGGACCGCGAAACAGCCACAATCGTGGCGCCGCGTTTGGCTAAAAGCAGGGCCGTTGCTGCGCCGATCCCGCGTGAGGCGGCGCAGACCAGAGCGGTTTTTCCGGTTAAATCACTCATGGCTGCCCCCCAAATAATTGCGCACCGACCATAATTCCGGGAAGCAGCGCAAGCCGGCCCGAGACTTGAGGAATTCTGCGCCAGAAGAGCCACCTGTGCCACCCAATGCGCCGATGGTTCGGGTCACCATCAATATATGGGTCTGCCGCCAACGCGCCAGCTTCTCATCAAAATCGAGCAGCCCTTCAAACATGAGGACCCAGTGGTAATCATTGCCTGGCGCATTGTAGATATCGCGGTAAATCAATTCCAGGTCCGGGTTGGCTTGGTAGGGCTGTCTGACGTCGCGGTTCAGGATCGTGTCTGGAATGGGGAACCCGGCTTTTTTCATCGAGCGCAAAAAACTGTCGTAAACGGAAGGCTTTTCCTGGGCTTCCGTTAAGCGGGCGACGACTGCGGGATCGTGTTCAAAAAATTTGAGGAAAAACGGTTCCTTAATGCCAAATCGGTATTCCATTAATCGGAACTGAGCAGACTGAAACCCACTTGCGGGACGCAGGAGATCGCGAAACCCGGCAAATTCAACCGGCGTCAAGGTGGCCAAAAGCCCGATTTGATGATCCAACAACTCCATGATGGCCGTAATGCGTTTGAGGATCTTGAGCGAGCGGCTGACCAGCCCCTCCTCAAAGGATTCCACCAACCATTCTGTCTCGTGTAAGAGGTTTTTGAACCAGAGTTCTGAAGCCTGGTGAATTACAATAAAAAACATCTCATCGTGGTGAATCGGATCCGAAACTTCCTGTTGCAACGCTAACAGTTGGGGGATCTTGAGATAGGACTGATAGTTCAGTTCCTTAAACTCGAGATTGGCATAAACATCGGTCATTTTGGGTTCGGCTCCTCTTCGTGATGGTGATCGGGGTGACCTGCCTGTTCGGCCTTTTCCGTGCCGGGCACAGGGTCATAACCTCCGGGATTAAAGGGATTACAACGCATGATGCGGTAAATTGTCAAACCTGTGGCTTTAAATACGTTATGCGTTTGAAAGGCCTTGAGGCCATAGGCCGAACAGCTGGGCGTGAAGCGGCAACTGGGCGGAAATAAGGGCGAAATAAACGCCCGATAAAACTTAATGATCAGAATGGGAATCCCATTGATCACGGTTCGAAAAAACTTCATGATCCCCTCTGCCCCATTCTAACAGGCAAGGGTAGGCTCTTCTCTAGGCCCAAAATGGACCCAAGCGATAAAAAAAATAGCATCCAGCCAAATCGGGAAAGGAAGCGCAGGTCCGGCTAATCCAGTCAGGCGAGACGACCCAGCCACCCATGACCTGCTAAAATCGCCAATCGAAACACAAAACCAGCTGATTGATAACCCCAAACGATAAACCCCCCAAAACCCGGACCTCGCAAGACACCCGCCCTCGGGTCGCGGGTTGGCAACCGGCAACCCGAACGCCAAATCTACAATTCGCAATAGCTGGTTATCATCAGAGCCAGGCAAACGGCTTGAGCAAGATTAGCGAAGGGTGGAGCGGAATCGATGAGGCACGAATCGATATCGCGTAACTCTGGAACACGTCCCGCCCCCCAGAAGCGGTGGCGCGCAATACGAAAACCATGCTGTCAGCAGGGGATTGAGCCCAGGCGCGGGCATAGACATGCTCGCGGAGTGCGGCGCCTCGGCGCCGCTTTTCCCCAACCACCTCGGTGGTTGGGAGCCCCCATAGACCAGCCGAGGCGAATGTTGAGTGTTAAGTATTGGGGGTAAGTTCTATATTACCAGGTATTTAAACGCTCAAGATTCAATATCCAACCCTCAATCATCAAGTAATCGCCTTCACTTTTGGTGGTCGGGTGCAAGCATGGAAGCAACGCAAGTTAATTCCAATTTAACCCCAAACATTGTAATAAGTTGGTGCCCTTGAGCAGGTCCAAACGGGGTTGGTAGCCGCCGAGGCGCCACTCTGAAGTTTGGTCATTTTTTGCAGTCTGCCCGTAGGGCAAAATGCCAAAGCCCTGGGTGACGAGCAGCGCGAGGAACCCAGGGAAAGGCCCATAAATTGGTGGAGCCCGCCCGGGCGAAAGACAAGCAGGCGCAGTGTTCATTTGAGAAAATCACGGGCCAAAAGAAAAAAACCTGCCACCCATCAGGGTTTATTCCCATAAGAAACACGCTACCTACATGGTTAGCTACTACCTACCTAGGTTGAGTTCAAAGGATACGTTCAAACTTGCATTAGCAGCAAGAAGGCAAAGGATAATGTATGGTTTTGCAGAAAATGCTCCGATTTATCGACTTCCAAATGTTTTTCCTCATTCGTTTTTGCCGGGTGGCCCAATTTATAGTAGGAGAATAGAGTGAGTAATATCGATAAATGTATAGAGGGATTGCAACAGTATGAATGGTTTTCTTGTGTTGGAACTGGGTTCCCTAACACTTCTGAATTTCAGGGAGTACGTAAGGTGTTTTCTTGGGAGGACGCCATAAAGTGGTGTAATGCTCCAATTTCTGTTTGGTGCAGAATTGAAACAGAAAATTTGTTGATGGCAAGCGTAAGGTCCAATTCCCCAAATCGTTATCAAGACTGGAATAATGTGGCTATAGAAAATCAATTGAAGGTGCAATTAATTCTGAATGAATTCGTCATGAAAAGGGCTCCAGAAAAGTATGCCGATTCAATTAAATTGTATATTCAATCACAACTTGTGGGTTTGCTTCTCGAAGTATTTTTTGGTGATTGCTCTTCGATAGATTTGTTTCAACAACAATTTAAATGGTATGAAAAAGGGTTTTTTCCTTGTGGTTGGCATGTTGATTCTCCTGAAGGGTTTCCGGATGCCTCAAAATTTGTGGTTTTTTGAGAAGGGACCAAAAAAGGGGGGATATGGGGTTTTAAGCAGTGAGAAATTTAGTTAGCCATTGGTTATCTCCTTCAATTTTTGTGTTTTTTCGATGAGACGGGCTACGTCGGGACAGACACTCATCCTCTGGATTGCGGACAGTTGGGGGTCATCGCGTTGTTTGGGTACTTTTGGGTGAATTGGATCATGGAGGTGGGGCCCAGCCTGTCGGGTTGCCGTTCCAGGCCCCGAAGAAATGAGGCGGTGCCGTGAGGGTCCTTGATCGGTAGCTTTATAAAAACGCCTCATCACAATTGGCGCCAGACAAAGCATGAACCGAAAAGGCTACTGTTGGGACAACGCAGTGATGGAGAGTTTCTTTGGCAGCCTCAAAAGAGAATGGGTCTGCAGCTAAACGTATTCATCCCGATTAGAGGTCAAGGGCGATGTAGCCTTTTTCATCGAAGGCTTCTATAACACGATCCGAATCCACACCTTCTTAGGAACATCACCCAAAACCTTGCAAAAGCAGCATCGAGTGGCATAATCAACTCTAAACAACCAACTGTCCACTAAATCGAGGTAAGATCAGTCATGGAGCTTCTATAATGTTTGACAAAGAATGTTTTGAGAAAATGTTTGATTTGGAAGTTCCATTGGAACTTGATCGGCTATATCGGGATAAAGATTTAATTGAATCTCATGCAGTGGGATTTAAATTTCGTGATATACAATTTGTTGTAGAAGTTCAGTATTTTTCTGATATGGGAAACCTGGAGAGTTACGAAGTAGAAAAAAATTATTTTATCTTTGCGATAGATACAGATGGTTTTGAGTTAATCGTTGATGTCACATCGCCTGATTTGGAAATTCTACAACGCGAATATGGAAAAGTTGATGCAATAGGTGTAAAGCTTGGCCAAATTCTTACTGCAGAAAAATATGAATTAAAGAGATCTGAGATTGACTATAAACGAAAAACATTTGATGGAAATTGGTGAACTTGGAACTTTGAAAGCACGACGTATTGTCCGAATTTCCGGAAAGGGTAGAGGGACTGATTTGGTGCCTGGAATTTTTGAAAGCAGACCAAAAAATGGGAGTTTTGGGATGTTAGGGTCCTGATATCTGAATTCCTGGTGGCGTAAGGCGTAAGATACCAAAAGTTGGTTCGTGGGAAATTGGTAAGGTGTTATACAGTCCCAGTGCTGTACTTTCCGCGTGCCCGGAAAGGGTTGAGGGGTTGATTTGGGCCCTTGTTTTCTTGGGAAGGGACCACGAAATGGGAGTTTTGGTGTATTAGGGCGTGAGAAATTTAGTTTGGCACTGGATGTTGCCTTCTTTTTTGTTGCTTTTTGATGAAACGGAAGGCGTTTGGACGCACGCCATCCTGCTTTCGTACGGACAGTTTTGTTTCGTCAAGTCGGTTTGATTTTTCCAGGTGTTTTTCGTCATGGGGGGAGGATCTAGCCTGTCAAATCGTTCACAGGAAACCGTTGCTGACGGGGCAAGCAGGCCGAAAAAGGTGCGAAGTCCTGGGGGGTTGAGAATTGTCAGCCAAGCTGGCTGACCCACGTGGTTTGTTTGCGGTTTGGTGCGGCTTTCGATTTGGTTGGTGCGATGGGGTTTTGGTCCCAGACCTTCTATCGTCGGTGTGGGCTCACGGGTCAATCGGCTTCCTTGTGGAAGCTTGATTTTGATTTTGCGGGTGCCATTTACGTAGGCATGGATTTTTGGGAATTAGTCTAGGCACCCGAGCTGCCTTGCGCCTCATTGATCGTGTCTCTGTTTGGGTGGTTTTCTCTAGCCTGGGTAATCGGGTAAAAGTCGGGCTGCGGAAGGGCTTGGAAGGCATCTCCTTCGTGGAGTGCTGCACCTCGGTGCAGCTCTTTACCCTTCCACCTCGGTGGAAGGGCTCTGTGTCGCCGGTAAGGGTTGGGCCAACCGGATGCTGGTTTGGGACGTGGATTTTTTTGGGGTCGGACTTGGGATTGATGCGTTTTCATGAGTCCGGGCGGGGTTGGTCGCCATCGAGATGGCGACCGCGGGAGCTGTTTGGAGAAACAGCACGCCACGAAGGAGCTGGTGTCCGGCGTTTGCGCGGGTGATACGGCTGGTGTGGCGCGGGTTGGTCACCCGCGGATGGGGCGGAGCCCCATTATGGAATGTTGGGTAGGGTATGGCCATTTAAGCCCAATCAGGAGCGCTCGCCCAAACTATGGTGGGATGATGCTGGATAAACTTTGGTGGCCTTGTTATGTCTCGCCGCTTGGTTTGAGTTGGCAAACCGGCGGTAATTGCGCCCTTTCAGGGCTTTTGGGAAATTATGGTGGCGGCTCCCGGGCCTGCGTGGGCTCGCCGCGCTCGCCAACTTGACCCGGGCTTTGAAAATCTCGGCCTTTCAGGCCTCCGGGATGGGGGGGAGCCCCATTAAGGGATGTTGGGTAGGGTATGGCCATTTAAGCCAAAGTTTGAGCTGAAAAGGCGCTGCGCCAATGTTGGAAAGATGCTGAATCAATTCCTGGAAATTGAGCTTAATTCGGGGTTTTTGGTGGGTTGAACCGTTGGACTTCCCGGGTAGCCAACCCGGGCCACAAGGGGGGGTTAGCAGGTGGGCGACCCTGAGCACAGTTAGCGGCACTTTGTGGGTTTGGGTGAATTGGTGCGGGTTCGTTGGTGCGGGCGGGGTTGGTCGCCATCGAGATGGCGACCGCAGGAGCTGTTTCGAGAAACAACACGCCACGAAGGAGCTGGTGTCACGTGTTCGCGCGGGTGATACGGCTGGCGTGGGTCGAGCATTAGCGCGGGTGAGACGGCTGGTGTGGCGCGGGTTGGTTACCCGCGGATGGGGCGGAGCCCCATTATGGAAGGTTGGGTACGGTAGATGTCAAGAAAGATGTCGTGAATTTGATGTCCGGGGAGTTGGGGTCAATTGCCTGGTTGCTTGATCCTTTCGCCCATCCGGGCTCCCCCCGTTTTATTTGGGTTTTCCCAGGGCTCCGCGCTGCGCTTGTCGCCCTGGGCTCTGACCTTATGCCCATCCGGGCACTCCCGGACCGCACTGTGCGTTGGCTCAATCAAAACAAAAATGCGACTGCAGGCGCTGTGTCCAGAAACAGCAGTCCGCGAAGGAGCTGGTGTCCAGCGTTTGCGCGGGTGAAACGGAGGGTGTGGCGCGGGTGAACGTGGTTGGGGTTCTCAATCCGTGTTTTTTGGGGGGTCGAAAAAAAATGCGCCAATGAGGATGCGCAGCCAAAAAGTCAGCACCATTGTGGTGGTCAGGCTCGGTGCGTAATGGGGATTCCAGGCCGAAGGTTGGCTGCTAAGGAAAAAGGCTGGGATCAGGCAAATCGCCAATTGACGCAATCGAGCTGGCCAACTCACAGCCTGGGCAAAAAGACAGGGGAGCAGGGCCAGGACCATTAGGCTTAGCCAGGGGAAGGCGGCAGGATCATAGGTTTGGCGAAAGGAGGACCAGGCGACGAGGCCGATAAATCCACCGAGCCATCCTGCAGATTGGGCAGCCAAGCCACGTGGCCTTCGGCTAATACGCAGCCAACTCTCCTGACCCAACACAAATCCGGCACCCAACGCAGCACATGACAAAGCCATTTGCCAAAAACCAGCGGCGGTCGGCAGGCCATGGGGTGCAAAAAAGGTGGTCGGAAAGGTTGCAAGACCCGCTAAAAAGCCGGCCAGGCCGCCGCGCGCGGTCAAATCCAGTAAGGCGGTTTTCCCTTTGGCGAGGCGGATTAAGGTCAGGACCGTCATGATCGAAAAAATGCGCCAAAATGGCAGGTTACGAAGCGAGAAGCTCGCTTTATGGGTTTCACGCAGCTGAGCACTAAGCCGGATCTGATCCAATCGGGAAGGGTAGGTCTTTAAAATAAAGTCGAGACTGTCGCGTTTGAAAATGCGGTGGACGGTTTCCAGCCATTCGGCTTGTTGGTCAACGGTCAGATCGCTTGCAATTCTGCTTAAAAAATCGTGCATCGCCACCGCATTTTCCGGCAGGCTGCGCAGCAAGGCCGACCGACTCTTGGCTGTGCCCTCAGACCAAAGCATTTGCGCTAGATGGGGCTGATCGATTAAGTTTTGAGCCCATTGTTGGCCCAGCGGAATGCCGTGTTGCAGGGTTTGACTGATCACGAATGCGACAACGGCGGGCGCCAGGTAGGGGAGCGGTTCGCGTTCCATCAGGCGCTGACACAGATGGCTCGGAGCGGGCCATTGATGGTCGCGGTTCAGGCTGATGGCATTGGCTAACTGGCGACGCAACTGTTGATCGCTTTCGGTGGCCGCATCAATTTGGCGCAGAATCAGACGCGCAAGCGAGGGGTGGCCCAGTTCAGCATGGGCATGACCTTCAACCAGGTAAGCACGCAACACACGGGCTTGCACCAAGGTCGACCACAACAGATCCGCCTCTTCTGGAAAAAGCGAGCGCAGAGATTCCAAACGGACGGCTTGGGCCTGGCCCTGGTCATTGACGAGTTCTTGAAGGAACTGTTTGATCTGCGCTAATTGTTTGGGTTCAAAGCGGAAAAGGGTTCGTTCCAACAGGTTTTGGAAGGCCCGTTCAAGTCGAGGTGCTTCATCGGAATGCTCGATCCAATCGCCAACTCCAACCTGTAACAGGGTCGGATCGACATAACCGTCTTCGGTGATTTGACTGATCCAATCGCGCAGCGTTTCCAGTGAAATGGGGTGGCCCAACTGTTGAAATCCCCGTTCGATGATTTGGCAGGCGATCTCAGGCTTAAGCCCTTGCAAATGCAGGCAATTGTGGAAAAGGTTTGGGAAATGGGGCAGCAAGCGATTGAGTTGAGGGAAAGCGGTATCCTCAACAACCCAAAGCAAGTGCCCGCCCGCATGCTGGATCTGCTTGAGCTGGCTAACCAGCTTGTCCACCTGCTGCTCTGGTGGGAAAAGGTGGTTTTCAAAAGGGTCCAACACCCATAGACCTGGCTGAGGTTCGAGAAGGTCCAAGCCCTGAAAACAGGCCCAGCCGGCTTTCTTGAGCTGCGGAATGACACCCGCTTGAACCAAACTGCTTTTGCCAATTCCCGTTTTGCCATGGAGGACGACCAGCGGAAATTGGTGAATTTTGGCGCAGAGTTGTTGGATTTCCTCGGATCGACCCCAAAAAACAGCAGCATCCTTTTCCAAGTAAGCATTCAAACCAAAGAAGGGCGGTCGATTCTGCAAGAAGGCATTTTCTTGCGTGGGCGAATGCTCGATCAAATTCACCTTGCCAATAAACATGTAGCCGGTTTTGGGGATGGTCTTAATGAATTGCGGGTCTTTGGGCGAATCGCCAATGGTTTTGCGAATGTCCTTGATGCACTGGGTCAAGGCAGAATCGCTGACAAAGGTATCGGCCCAGACCTTTTCGAATAGTTCTTCCTTGCTGAATAAAACGCCCGGGTGGCGCAAAAACAAATCCAACACGTCCAGATAGCGCGGCGAAAGATGGGCTTCTTGTTCACCGCAAATCAATTTGCGGTGGGTTGGGTAAAAACAACAATTTCCAAAGGTATATCCGGGTTCCGACACGTTGTAACTCTCTGCTCAGAAAAGGATCAGGCTTTGCTCAGGATTTTACGACGGGAAATGGGTTGTGATGGTCGAAATTCACCAGGAGCTGGCCACATGAACTTTTCTCAATCTCTACATATCGCCATCATCATGGACGGAAATGGGCGCTGGGCCCAAGCCCGACACCAACCGCGACTGATGGGTCATCAAGCCGGAGGACGCGCCCTGGCCGAAATCATTCGCAACCTCCAGGATTTCCCCATCCATACCCTGACCCTCTACTGCTTTTCACAGGACAACTGGAAGCGTCCCGATGCGGAAGTTCAAGGATTGTGGGACCTTTTTGACCGTTTTCTCAAACGCCATGGTCCCGAAATGCTCAAGCGCAATTTGCGCTTCAATGTGATCGGGAGACGGGACCGGATCCAGGCAAAAATTGTCCGGAAAATTAGGCATTGGGAGACACAATGCCGGGCTAATTCTGGGCCCCTTATTCGTTTGGCAATGGACTATTCTGCAAAATGGCACCTTGAGGACGCTGGTCGGCTGTTGACGCCGGAGATGGATTACCGATCGGCTATTGAAAAAAGTCAGAATGGGATTTACCCGGTCGAATCGGTTGATCTTCTGATTCGAACAGGTAACGAATCCCGGCTTAGCGATTTCCTTTTATATGAGTGTGCCTACGCCGAGCTGTTTTTTCTGCCCATGGCCTGGCCAGATTTCAGCTCGGTCGAGCTGGCCCAAGTCATCGACCGGTACCACCAGCGCGAACGGCGGTTTGGAGCTTTGCCGCTCGGGCAAGTGGCCCAAAGCTAAAAAATGGGATGAACCCTCCATACATTATAAAAGTTATTTTTCGGACCCAAATCGTTTGGCATTACAGGCAAATGGATGTGTGACGGAATTTACAACCTTAATAAATATAAGAATTTCCGATAGGTTTTGGTTAGCGCTTGGTCTACACTCTAAAGGCTTAATCAGGCGAATCAGAAAATTTGATGGAGGACAAGCTTGAAGCGACTTGTAATTATTAGCTTTGCAACTGTGGCTATGGGTTTTGGCTTTGGCCAAATTGGGGATGGTCCAGTTGTGAAAAAACACGTTTCCCAAAGCGATATTGAAGCTGGGAACATGGGACTGCCCGAAATTTTTTCAGCAGGTCATGACCTGTTTAATGCCAAATTCAACATGTTTGATGGTCAAGGTCGACCTGGTACCACTGGCGGCGGCGCTGCCCGTACCCCTGGATCTGCACCTTTGTTCATCCGTACTTCCGCACCGGATTCCAACTCGTGCGGCGGTTGCCATAACGATCCTTTTAGCGGTGGCGCAGGCGACATTGTGGCCAACGTTTTTGTTTTGGCTCAAGTTCTGGATCCCGTAACGGAATCCATTTCTGCGGATTTCAGTGATTTCCGCAATACTTTGGGCATGCAAGGATCTGGTCCCATCGAAATGTTGGCACGTGAAATGACAGCCGATTTGCAAGCGATTAAAGATATGACGCTTGCTGAAGCCACCACCAGTGGTTCGACCGTCACGCACGATTTGGTAACCAAAGGTGTCCATTTTGGCAGTATCACCGCCCATGCCGATGGCAGTGTTGATTCCAGTGCCGTTGATGGTGTGGACAAAGATTTGATTATCAAACCTTTCCACCAAAAAGGTGCTGTGATCTCCCTGCGTGAGTTCACCAATAACGCCATGAACCACCATCACGGTATCCAATCGGTGGAACGCTTTGGTGTTGACCGTACCGGAACACATGACTTTGACCAAGATGGTGTGGAGGACGAGTTCACCGTCGGTGACGTGTCTGCAACCACCATTTACCAGGCAGCGTTAAACGTTCCCGGTCAGGTAATCCCGCGCGATCCTGTTTTTGAAAAAGCCATTATCAACGGCGAAGAAACTTTCAAAGCCATTGGTTGCGACGGTTGTCACGTTGCCGAACTCACCTTAAACGATCCTGTCTTTACTGAACCTAATCCGTACAATAAAGCGGGCGATTTACAAGTCAGTCAAGTGAGTCACCTGTTCTCCTTTGACCTGCGCAGCGAAGGCCAAATGCCGCGCCTGGAAAGCAAAGGAACCGGTGCTGTGGTTCGCGCTTTCACCGATTTGAAACGCCACAATCTGTGCGATGACGAGTTGCAGCACTTCTGTAACGAAAAAGTTGTACAAGCCGGAATCCCCACCGAAGAGTTCCTGACCCGCAAACTGTGGGATGTTGGCAATTCGGCACCTTACGGACACGTTGGCGATTTGACCACGATTACGGAAGCGATTTACTTCCACGGTGGCGAAGCCCGTTCAACCCGAGATGCCTTCTTTGCCCTCTCGCAACACGAGCAGGATGAAGTGGTCGAGTTCCTCAAATCGTTGCAAATGTTACCGCCCGATACGGCCAGCCTGATCGTGGACGAGAACATGCAACCGCGTTCCAAACCGAGTCGTCGCAACTTGCCCGATTTCAAAAACTAACCGATCCTCCCAATGGATCCCAAAAAGCCTCCGCGCTGCGGAGGCTTTTTTATTGCCGGTTGGCACGACTGCACAAAATTTGGCCAAAACAGGTTGTTTCCTGCCTCCCTTCTCGTTGTCTTATGCAGACAGGTGCAATCCCAAGCGAATCCAGCAGGTTAATCGAGTATGATGGCCTCAACCTCCTAACGGAAGCGCCATGCAATTTTCCTCCCCTTGGCTAGAAACTCTCTCCCACTTTACCGATTGTCTGGCTCTTCGAGAGCCTGAATGGTGGTCCGTTTACAGTCATCCGGAGGTTATAAAAAACCATCAGAAGCGCCATGCCCTGTATTGGCTTAAATATGGACGGAGATTAGAAACGCAACAAGGACAAGCGCTTTTCAGGTCTGTTGCGGCATTGAACGATGTCGAAGAACAACCCGCTGAAATTCGGCTTTCCAAGGCACCTTCCGTCTGGCCCGGAGAACGATTAGCGGACCGCATGTGGTGTATTGCCTCCGCAGATTTGCTTTTTTTGGATCCGAATGTTTTTTGGGTTTGGTGTAGTGCGCGCTGGCATCTGGGTAATTTGAATCCAAAATTGAGAGCTGCCGAAATTACCTTACAAAACCTGCAGCGCGAATATCCCAGCGCGTCGGTCACAAAGAGTTGGCACACATTCCTGGCTGTTCTGGTCCTCAGCCTCGATCAGCTTGCTGCTCAAACAGTTGGCGTTCAGACCTATGCTTCATTTTTAGGCCAATCCAAAGATCTCTGGCCCACAGATTACCCGCCTCTCCCCCTGCGAGAAAGCGCATTAACCGAAGGCGATCCCGCGTTCTGGTTGAAGCGAATTCGGGGTTCGATTGATATTTTTTCTTTAGATGTGGGCCTGCAGGTCGAGTGGCAAAAAATAACCCATATTTTCCTAGCCGAAGCTACCTGTCGGGAGATTTGGCACACACCTGCAGTAATGGCCTATTTGGAAGTCATGGGTTTTCAAGCGAAATCCGAGGTCTCCAATCCGTTTAATTCAGGACAGGGCCTCGACCCGCTGGATTGCGACCTTGCCGACTATTTATGCATGCTCCTGCTGGACCTGCTTTGCCTGGAACGGGATACAGGGAACCTGCGACTGGCCTCGCTTTGCCAAACGGCCCATCACTGGGGACTGCTCAGTTTGTTTCAAAAATGGTTTCGTCAGGAATGGCGGATCAGCAAACGCGAATGGCAAGTTCTTTGGGAAGCCATTCGATCTGATGTCGGTGGGCTTCAGCAATGATGGACCCATTGCCGATTCAGGCCCTCATCCAAAATAAAGATTGGGATCCAATCCGCTTTCTCAATGCCCTTGGACCCCTGGTTGAACAGGTTCTTGAAACCCACCAAAACGGAAAATTGGCGCCCCTTCAGGGCTGTCTTTCGCTTCAGCTTTTCCAGGGCCAGCTCTATTATGGCGAGGATGAGGCCTTTGAGCCTCGTCAAACCCTGTTGAACAAACCCAAAGCCCATGATGGTCTGCGTATCATTTGCGTACCGACCGACCCCATGGCGAGTCCAAATGCAGATCTAAACGAACCGGCTTATGTGGTTGGCTACTTGGCTTGGGAGAACCTGCTGGGCCAGCATGATTTTGAATCCAATTTGTTCCTGCTGGGCTTGATCTTGACCAGTGTGGCACTCAACCTGGATTTTTATGTCCAAACGGATTTGGAGACTATGGTCAAGCATCGGACGACCTATTTCGCGTTTCGGTCCGAAATCCCACTCAACCTGCGTCTTCTCTTGGTCGCTATGACCGATTTGGATCCCGCGCGCAGACCAACAGCCGAAACGGTTTTGCGCTGTTTGAAGGGTTTTGTTCTCGAAGACAGTCAGCCTCAAATCGAAAGCCTGAATACTGGCCCCGACCAAACAAAAAAAATCCTGGCCCATCTGCGCGATCGACTGTTTGACCTATCCAAACGTAACAAGCTCCTGAATTTCCAGGAAGGCCCGCAATGGGTGAATGTTTCGCTGGATTGTGCCGATCCACATGCTCCAGAACTTGCTAAACCCCTGCAATGGGCAGATTTAAGCAAGTTTTTTAGACCGTCTGGTGCTGCGGTCGAAGCTTTAATCTTTTTTCAAATCGCCCCTTATCGCAAACGTGCTTGGGAAAAAATGCGCATTGCGGCGCAACGCTCGCTCCAAGAAGTGGGCTTTTACCCCTTAAAGGTTGTTCTTGGGCGATTGACGTGGCGAAATCCGCTGGAAAATGGTCCATCCTTTTGTTCGCCTTTACTTTTGGTGGACAGCCATCTTCATCGCAAGGGGGGACAGCTTTTTTGGCGAATAGAGCCGGGCGAGGCCGAAGTCAATCCAGTCTTGCGATTTGTCTTCCGCCAAAAATTTCAAGTTGGCTTACCCGCGCATTGGGATGTCCAGAAAGACCCAGATCTTTTGCAACTCCAGAGTCTGATTCAAAATTTGCTCAACCAACGTTTCGGCATCCTGCTGTCCCGAAAATCACATCCAGATAAGCTGGATTTTGCCCAAAAGGTACGGCGGCGGCACCAAACCTGGTTGAAACAAAAAAAGCATGCTGGTTTCCAACTTTTTCGAGAAACGATTCCCTATTCTTACCGCAAAACGCCCAGGCTTTTGCTTGGGCAACAACTATTTTTAAGCAAGGTGGCACCTGCCCCTTTGGCCCTGATTTCCGAATCGGATTCAGTGCACGAGGAACGCGACCCAGTCCCAGATCTTTCCGCTGAGCGCATGGACGATTTTCATTTGAACCTGGTGCGCTCCTCTGTCTGGGAACTGGACACCAGCCAGATTTTTCTGGGTTGTTTCAATCTGCAGAAGTTGAGTTTGCTCAACGACTATGACCAATTAATGGACCAACCCCTTCAGTCATTACCCTTTGAGCAAGTCTTTTCTCCACCGACCTTTTCCTCATCTGCCATGGCCCAACTCGATCAACCCGCAGCCTTTCTGGAACTCAGCTCAGTACTGCCGATTGATCCCAGCCAGGCTGAAGCGCTTTTTCGGGCCCGAACGGGGGAGAGCCTTATCATTCAAGGCCCACCCGGAACGGGTAAGTCTCAAACCATCGTAAATCTGATCGCCGACAAACTCGCCCAGGGCAAACGGGTCTTGTTTGTCTGCGAAAAGCGGGTTGCGTTGGATGTGGTTTACCAGCGGCTTCAGCAGAGTGGGTTAGGAGCCTTCGCCTGTCTCATTCACGATGCGCGAGCCGATAAAAAACGCTTTTTGATGGAAGTGAAGGCTGCCATGCAGCATGCCGAGTCATGCCACACCACACAGGTTGCCGAGCGTCACGAAAAATGGCGGGACCATGCACAGACCCAATGGTTGGAATGGCAAGCTTGTGCCAATACGCGATTCCAAGCGTTGCCCCAACTAGGGTTACCGTATTCCGTTTTCCTGCAACGTCTTAATGAGATTGGCTTAAACCAGCGGCGCGCCATCGATGTTCCGGAACAGGTTGAGTTGGCCGGCTTTTTGGCTGCCCGTAATCTTTTGGCGGCATTGGAACAGCTGTGTTTGGAACAGGGGTTGGACCCAATCTTTGCCAACAATGCGTTTGCGGCAGTTGTACCCAGAGAATTCGAGCCTTCTCGTTTTGCTGCACTTCGTCAGCGTATTGAATGGGTTGACGAAACTCTGATTCCAATCCGCGAAGCATTTAACCGTTTTGGCCAAGCGGGCGTCCAGTTTGAAACATGGGCCCAATGGTTATCCTTTGGGGACATTTGGCTGCAATCCCGTTTTTTCCTTCAAGGTGGGGAAGGTCAATCTTGCCTGAATCAACAGGGATTAGAATCGCTGCGAACACACGTCGATACATACAATCGCCTGCTGCAAAAAATCCAGCGGTTACAGGATAAAAATCGCCATTGGCGTCGACGTCCAGAACCCAATCAATGTGTTGCCCTATTTGCAGAGCTCAAGGTTCTCGAGCGAAGGCGGTCGCGTTATGTGAATCCCAGATGGTGGTTGTTGAATGCGCGTTTAAGCTGGGCCTATCCCAACCGGGATCGGCGCAAAAAATGGTCCCGTTTGGTATCTGACCTCTTGGCAGAAGAACAGGCCCAACAGGAATTAGCCGCCTTTGCTGTCGAAGCGGCAGACTGGCTCCCGGCCGATGACCTACCTGCAACCATACGGTTTGCCGAGGGCTTCTTACAGCAATTCGGCCAACTTGCGCCTCAGATTCAAAAAGCCTTGTTGAAGGCTTGGTCCGCAACGAATCTGAGCCAACACGCCGAGTGGGTTGGGTCACTTCAATCGCTTGCAGGCACAATGAAGGAGATTTGGCAGGGTTGGTCGCTTGGTCAACCCCAATCGTTTCAAACACAAATCGCCTGGCTCCTTTCGAATTGGGCCTGTATGACCGAGCTGCGCCCTTTGTTATTTCGCTTGGCCGATATCTCCCCGGCACTTCTGCGGTTGATCCAAAAAGCGCCAGTTTCTTTACGCGATATTGAAATCGCCATTTATCAAAATGAATTCCACAAACTGTGGGCACGCGATTCTTCTTTTGCACAGTTTGACGAAAGTCTCAAGCAACAAACAGATGCGGTCCAGTCGGTTGCCCGCTGGCTGACCGGAAATGCGCGATCGATTAATGAACGAAATTGTCATCGCTACCAGGCGGCCAAAAAGACTGCTTTTGATTGTAGCGGTCCCGAGTCGGAATCGTGGCGGACAGGTCTCAAATTACTCCAGCACGAGTTCTCCAAAAAACGCCAGCATTTGCCCGTCCGAAAAGTGAATGAAGGACCTGCTGGGCCAATTGTTCGCTGCCTTAAACCCGTCTGGTTAATGAGCCCCTTGAGTATTGCTGAAACCCTTCCACTCGATCCTGACCTATTTGATACGGTAATTTTTGATGAAGCCAGTCAAATCCGTTTAGAGGACGCCATCCCAACCCTTTTTCGCGGAAAACAGGTGATCGTGGTCGGTGATCAACAACAATTGCCGCCCTCCTCGTTTTTTCAAACCCGACAAATGGCCGATGATTATGGTCTGTTTTCTGAGCTGGATCCTAGCTTTTTAAGTCATTGCAATAAGACCCTGCCATGCACGCGCTTGCTCTGGCACTATCGCAGCCGTTACGAAAACCTGATTCGCTTCAGCAATTCAACCTTTTATGATGATGCGTTGCTCACAGTACCGGATCCGCATGCCACGGGTGCACCGCAACGGGAGCCATGTATTGAGGTTCACTACCTAACTGAGGGTCGTTTTGTGGACCGAGCCAATGGTGCCGAGGCTGAATTTGTCGCGTCCTGGATGCGTGAACACCTGGTTACGCAAGACGTTAAGTCGGTTGGGCTGGTTGCTTTTTCCGAAGCACAACAAAGCGCCATAGAAGCGGCCTTGGACCAACTGGCTGAAAAGGATCCCATTTTTGGGCCGATTTGGCTTCATCAACTTGGATTAATGGAGGATGGCGCAGCCAACTGCCTCTTTATTAAGAATTTGGAAAATGTGCAGGGCGATGAGCGCGATATTATTCTGCTCAGCCTCGGCTATGGCCCCGATCAGGACAAGCGGTTGCGTTTAAATTTTGGACCCGTCCTTTGGCCGGGCGGCGAAAAACGGCTGAACGTGTTGTTCTCAAGGGCGCGCGAGAAGATGGTGGTGGTTTGTTCCATTCAACCCGAACAGATCACCAACCTGCACAATCGCGGTGCCCGAACCCTGCGCGCATTCCTGGAATTTGCTTGGCAGGTGGCCAAACCGGAAGGGGACCGCCTGCAGGAATGGAGCCCACACATTGCCATTACGCAGCCGGCTGCTGATGGATCGTGGTTACATGGCGCATTGGTCAAGCAATTGGAAGCGCGTGGCTGGCTCTGGCAAGCGGATTTTGGCAATTCTGATTTTCGCTGTGACTGGGTCGTTCGCCACCAACAATCTCCAGTGTGGCAGGTGGCAATTCTCTTGATGAAACCGCGCAAAATGAGCGATTTAGATGTATTGGCCCGCTGGGTTGTCCAACCCCAGCTACTGGCCAGTCGCGGCTGGCACGCTGTTGTCTTAAGCGAGGAATTGTGGATTGCCGACCAACCCGCCATCCTTAAGCATATCGAATCCATTTTGGACCGTCCTTAAGGAAAAAATTCGCCATCCGCCTTCTAAGCCCGTTCGACCCGGCACTGGAAACAGTTGAATTTGGAACGCACATGGACATAAGCAATATTATGATCGTGAAGAATTTCCAGGCACACTCGTCCCAGATCTTTGCCTGCAATGACTTGGCCTGTTTCGTAACGAATCCAATGGTTTACGTCATAACCGCGCACTAATGCCGGTTCAAGGTATTCCATCCATTGGGGGAAATGGTCCGCCTCAAATCGTTTACATGATGTTGGGTGCAAAAAGATCGGGCCGGTTTCAGCGTAGGCCTGTTTTTCGGGGAAGGGTCGATAGGCCAGGATCCATTTGGGTTGGCCTTCTGGAATCAGTTGGAGACAATGACGGCAGGGATTGCCTTGCCCTTTTGCCACCTCTTGAATCGGGCTTAAGCCATAGGCGTCGCTTCCGCCCTGCCACAAAGTTTGTGCTTCGTTTGTCGGAATCCCGCGCACCGCAAGTTTCATTTCAGCCTCCTAAAGTGGAATGCCACCATCCTACGGGTCCTGATGGGTTCAGTGCTTCCCGGAACTTGCCGTCAAATTGGACGCTATACCGTTTTATTTGCGGATGATGGGAATCAAACGTTCAATCGTGCTGGTACCGCCATGCTTGAAGCCTCCACGCGTCATGCGGAAACCGTGATCGGCACAGATCCAGCCGCCAGCTTCGAGGTGCTTTTCCAGTTGCGGTTGAATCAGACGCCACTCAGCCTCGGCCCGCACGAGTAAGGCCTCAAAATCGGCAGAGGCGTCGTGTAAAAGCCGATCAAAACGGTTGTCTTTCTGAATTTCTGCAGCTTTGCCGACCAGTTCCTGCATGAATGGCAGGGTTTTACTATCCGGGGGGCCCAAAGCCCAATCGATTTGCCAGGCTTCGGGAACGAGTGCCTTTGCTAATAACGCACCCAATCCGTCCAAAACCCAGAGTTTACAGCCCGCTGGCAACAAAGAGGGTAGCTGCGGCAAGTCCCACCCTTGGTTTTCCAGGTCACTGAGACGCTTAAAAAAAGACTCACCCAATGCGGGAACCCATTTTTTAAAAGCACGATAGATCAAATCAAGCGCGGACAACCAATCCTCAAGTTTTTGAGGTTGTTCACCAGCACGCAAGTTTTGCAGGGTTTGAATCAACGGATCAACCGGTCCGTGAGGCGTCAGATGGCCCTGCCAAATGGCCTGCAGCAATTCCAACTCCACTTGACCCGACAAATTCATTTTGCGCCAATTGGCAAAGACCGCTTGACTGACGGGTTCATGGTCCCAACAGCCATGAAAATGGTCGGGAAATGGGGAAGCCGTCGCCAGAGCGGTTTTGACGATCCAAGCGTTAAATGCGTTTTTTTCGGGGTGTGACTGGAATTGGAAGCGGTTGCCCAGATTCTCAACCCGAACACGAACCGCCTGTAAAAAAGCATCTGGTGTCCAAATTTGACCTTCAAATGTTTGCCAGAACCCGCTTTCCACCGATTGAACGACCGCCGCGCCTTGTAGGCCCTGGTCCAAGCGGTCCACTTGGTCCAGGGACGGAATCGTTTTGCGGCCCTCCAAGTAATCCAAATCAGGTTTTTCCTGAATCCATTGGTTTTGAAAGAGTTCTGCCACCTTTTGGCGTACTTCGCTTTGGGTAAAAAATCCTTCCAGTTTCGATTCAATGGCCTTACGGGCAGAACTGAGTTCAATCAGCAAATCGGCGACCGGTGATTCAACCCCATCAAATCCACAGTGGCAAATAGGCTGAAAGTTCAGGTTGGGCAGACCCATACACCTGCGTTTTTGCCATTCGGCCAACAGCGCCTGGAACTGGGCCCGTTCGGCCTGGCATTGAACCCATTTGCTCTGCGCGACCTGTGGGGGACGCCAAGCCAAAATAGGGCTTTTTTCGAGTTCTTGCCAATAACGCTGGTGAGCCGCTGCATAGGTTTGGGTGTAAAGAGCATATTCGTTTTGCAGGCTTTCCAATTCACCTTGCAGTTGTTTGATGTTTGGCTGAGTTTGCGGAAGATCCAACAGCACACTCTCAGGGAAGAGGTTTCGGTAGGCATCGTGAAAGCCTGGAAAGGCCAGCAGATGCTCGAATTTTTTGCGCGTTTGTTGAATGGTATGTAATTGCCCTGTTGCCTCTAAAAGGCGTTGATTCTCCCGCAAAAACGTATCGGCATTTTGGATTTGACTCAAAAAATGGAGCAAGGCCTGACGATCGGAATCGGATTGGGTCAGGATTTGCCAGCGACTCATGGTCTTTTTTAGACCTTGGGCCAGTTCAGCAAAACTGTCATCGTCCTTCAGGGCCAAGAAAATGGGGGTTAATCGATCAAGGCCTTCCTTGGCTTTTTCAGCTAGCTTGGATGTGATGCGGTTTTGAGCCAGGATTGTCCAGGTCGGTGGTGTTTTTAATCCCAAGCCCTGACACAAATATTCCAATTCCCGGGTCTGGTGCGGAAGCAGGCCCGTCCCCTTCAGGACCTTTTTGTATTGGCGCGGAAAAGGCAGGGCTTCATAACTCTCGCGAAAGCCCTGGTTGCCGCGTTTCAAATCGATTTCACCCAGAACGACAAGGCAGACCAGGAGCAAGTGAATTTGATCTTCGACCAGTCCCCAAGTCGGTTCCTGAAGGTAGGTGTAGATGCGCTCGGGTTCGGGCTCCAAGTCCAAAAGGGATTGAATGGCTTGAACCCAGGGATGTTGGTCCAGTTGTGGGTGAAATGGATATTCCGCACCCTTGCGGCGCATCAATCCAGCCGGTAACAGATAGGCTTCGCGCACCCACTGTACTTCCTCCGGGACTTGGGTTGATTCCAATGAGCCCTGCATCGCCTGTTGCACAAACGTTTTCCAGGTCGACTTGGGGATTGGACCTGCACATGGTGCATGTTTACTGAAACGCGGGTAGGTCAACTCCAGGATCCGGGTCAGGAACGGATCCAGCCAAGCGGTGAAACGTTTGGGGTGGCTGCGGTTCAAGAGGTGGATTCGCGTCCCATCGACGCTGAGCAAAAGCGCATTTTGGTAGGCATCACGCACCATACTGCGAAACAATCCGGTGCGCACTTCCAGACGCTGATTCAGTTTCTCCAGCATTTGCGGATTGAGCGGTCGTTCCTTTAATTGCAGCAGGACCAGACATTCCTTTAGCTCGTTGGTCAAGGTCATTTTTTGCGGTTGAAGCACATAACCGTAGGCCGGTTTCACGGCTGGGCCCCAGGGTAGGGCAACCGACAAAGCAATTGGACCTGGGGGCGGTTTGCTGCAACCTTGCAGACTGAGCCAAGTCTCCCGCTCGTGGAAGAACCAGCTCATGCTGTGGCGGATCCAGGTTTCGCGTTCCAAATCGAAGGGGTTAAAGGCGGGATCCATCAAAACGACTAAGGTTTCCAGATGGTGATCGGAGCTGCCGGTCAAGGCTTGCAGCTCGCGTTCGATCAAGGGGTCGAGCCCCAATCCCGGTTCATCGTCCAGGTCCAGCGCAAAGCTGTCTCCTGATTGCCGAATAAACGCGCCTCTCTGGCTTATCATCTCAGCTATCTCTTTAAGAATTGATAAGTTGCGCTCAGGGCTCAAGGTGGCTACTTTGGGCAAAAGCCAAGCTGCAGCTTGGTTGAGGGTCAGGTTTTTACGCAGGGGCGAAATGTGGGTCAGGATTAAACATTTGAGGAATTTCCAGGCCAGCTCGCGTTTATTGACGTTTTCAAACAGGCTATTCAAGTGGCGACGGTAGTAGGGTAGGAGTCGCTGACTGATGGGTAAAAATTCGGCTTGGATCTCAAAAAGATCGGAAAAGTGGTCGATGATCGTGTCGGGTGCCAGGAGGCTGCCCAGCGGTTCATCCAGAAAGGCGGATCGGTCGCGTTCGGGTTGTCCGCAGAGTTGAGCCATACAGAACTCGACAATGCCGCGCGACTGCGAGAACCGGTCGCGAACCTCCTCGAGCAACTCCAAGGTGGCGGGATGGATGGGATAGGTTTCTGCAAGGTCGCCAAAGGCCGTTTCCGCTTGGGGAAAGGCTTTTTGCAGGCTCTGAACCAGATGCGTGACTTCTGTCTGGTAATTGGGTTTCTTGCGCAGGATTTTCTTGGCGATCAGTTCCCGCACCTCGGTTGGGGTCAGCAGGAGCCGGACCGGGAACCGGTCTTTTATCTTGCGGTACAACTCATATTCGATTTCACCGGTATGTTCGATCTTCTCCTGAAGGGCGCAAATAATCCATAATTTGCGGCTGGCGGCAATTTCACCCAGCATTTGTAAGAAGCGTAAGTCTTCATTGAAGCTGTGGTTGTCGGGTTTCGAGCGCAGGAACTCGCTCAACTCATCCAGTACCAAAACCAGGCCGTTGGGGTATTGGTCCAATTTGCGCTGCCAGGTTTCGGCCCGGTTCAACTGATCTTCAAGGCCCAAGGTGGATTGAAGCACATCTTCGAGGCGTTGTTTGGCGGCGAAATGGAGCAAGCTGATCGGTTCGACGGCCGGTCCTGCAGGCAGCCAGCGACCCCATTGCAGTTGTTGGGTTAAATAGGCCAAAAAGTGGCTTTTCCCCGAACCAAAGTGACCGATTAAGAAAATGCCGCTCCCGGTTTCTTTTTGGAAGAGTCGCTTTAACAGTTGAAGGTGGGCGCTGATCCCTTTACTGAGGTAGTATTGGTCGGAGAGCCAGGCGGCATCATCGGCTAGCAGATGATCCAAACGGATCACGGTCGGTTGCCGTTCTACTTCAACAATGTCGCGAATCCGTTTCATCCAGCCATCCGTCAGAGTCGTCGTGCATGAATATAGCAAAGGTTCAACTCAACCGCTTGAAACGCCTTATTCAGGCGCATGACTTTTCTGAAGCCCAAGACCTGCTGCAGAACCTGAAGACCCAAACGCCAAGCGATCCTGCGCTGCTCGGATTTGAGATCGAGATACAGATGGCTCGCGGTGATTTGAAACAAGCCATGGATCTGGCCAAAAAAGCCACACACCTGCATGCGGAATCGCCGCACCTGCTCCTGATCTGTGGTAAGGCCGCCTACCGCAACCGCGATTACAAACAAGCCCAAACGTGGTTGGAGTCCAGCTTTGCCTTGTATCCCAACTGGCAGAATCAATACTGGCTGGGTCGGACCTTGACTCAATTGGGTCAATTCGATTTGGCTTTAGACTACCTCACCAGCGTTTTAGTCAAAGCGCCCTTTGCCGCCATCGATTTGGCCTGGCTCTACCAACGCATGAAGAAGCCGGAAAAAGCCCTGGCCGTTTTGGAATCTTTTCTCAACCAGCAACCAGATGATGAGCGGGCACTTAAGATGAAATTGGCGCTCGAAAGTCAGCTCGCTTCGCCGGAAGAACTGGAACAGGAAGTGGAAGCTTTGGCTGCCTGGGGTGAAAAGGTTCCGGTTGAATGGTTGATTAGCCGCATGGAGAACCTGGTAAGCGCACGGGACCGAAAAGCGGTTTTGGAACTGTTGGACCAGCATCAGGAAGCGCTCAGCAAGGAAGCCACGCAACTGGGTTGGATTTTTTATCACGGCGACCTGCTCGACCTCGCCCTGGACCAGTTTTTGAAGCAGGACCATCCGCGCCTGACCTACCATCCGTTGCTCGGTGCCATGGAGCGCTGTGCGCGAGCGTGCGACCGGGTCGATCAACTCGTGGCTTGGTACAAACTCTTCCTGAAAACCTTTCCCAACATCCACGGTCGCATCAAAAACCTAACCAAGACAAGTGGCAAGTGACAATTCAAGGGAAAAGAAGCCATTGGCGTTTGGTCTTTTAAAGTTCGCGAATGCCACATAAAATGCGACGGTATTTTCTGCATGTTCGTCACAGGGAAGTGGGATTCTCCGGGTTTCTGTTTTAACCAACGAAAAAAGAGGACAAAAATGGTCTTGTTCATTTGGTTGTTGTGTCAGGAAGGCGCTGCGTTTACAACGCCTCTCCAAAAGTTCCCTTATACTTATTACATTACTACTGGGCCTTCGTCCTATATATCGCAAGATGGTGTGGAATGGCCAATTAACCTAAACCAACTCAGTCCGTTATCCGATGCTCAGGCGGTAAAGGCCTTGAGCACCTTGCGATGGAACACCCTTTATCCTAACAAAGAGGGCAAAATCACGATTCTGGGCCAATTTGATGCGGGTGGTTCGTTTGTTTTGGTCCATTGGTACCTGGAAATTCCGTTTGAAAGCATTTACGAGAAATACCCTGATCAACTGGAAAACGAAGTGCTTTCATTTCAAAGGACTCAACTCCTGCCCATCGATTTTGAACCGCAACTCGAATTTGATCCGGTTCGCTTCACCCAACCCACCCCACCCCAAATGCCAAATTCACACTAAGTCTTGCAATCACCCTGTCCCAAGCATCAAATCAAGCGATAGTTAAAGCCAGAAGGTCATGATTTCGCCATGGCGCGAAGTCGTTCCAGGTCAAGATACCGCTCGGGTCTGTGGAATTTGGCTTAAACCTAACCAATGATTTGTCTGTGCGGTGGGTTTGAATTCAACAACGCCCATAGGGCGATAGGACAGATTCCAAGGGTGACAAGCGCAGCGCGGAACCCTTGGATTTATTGGTGGTCCCGTGGTGTTATTCACCTATTCTCCTGTGTCTCTGTTTCGCCCTTGCGGGCTCTCAGTCCCTTTTTGGTTTTCCCGGGGTTCCTCGCCATGCTCGTCACCCCGGGTTTTGACCTTCTGCCCTCCGGGCAAGTTAACCAACTCCCTCAGCCCATCCATTGCGAAATGCCCCAGGAACGTGAAGAAAAGGCAGCAGAAACCAATGATGTGATCATTGCTCGAAAGCCCAGAAAATGTACCCCAAAAATTAAATCCCTTAGCGGGCTTAGCGACTTCGCGTGAGAAAAGAATCGCGTTAAGGCTCAAAGAACGCGAATAAAAACTAGCAAAAGCCATCAAGGAAACCATCAGAGGAAGCCCCAAAAAGCCCACAGTAAATGAGAATAAACCTTAGCGAGCTTTGCGCCTTCGCGTGCGTTAAACCGTTGCGTGAAACTGGCTGATTAATTGCGTAGGCGGTAGCCGGTGCGGAAGATCCAATAAACCACAACCAGACCTAACATCAGAAAAATCAGGATCATAGCCAGGCTGATGCCGAGGCTGACATCGGCTTGTTCGTAGAAGGACCAACGGAACCCGCTGATCAGGTAAACGACCGGATTGGCCAACGAAATCTGCCGCCAAATGCCCGGTAACATGCGAATCGAATAAAAGCTGCCCCCCAAAAAGGCGAGCGGTGTGATGATCAGCAGTGGGATCAACTGGAGCTTTTCAAACCCATCGGCCCAAATGCCAATGATGAAGCCGAGCAGGCTGAAACTGAGACAAGTCAGGACGAGAAACGTCAACATCCAAAAGGGGTGTCGAACCTCTAAGGGCACAAAGAAACTGGAGGTGGCCAGGATGATCAGGCCGATAATCAGCGATTTGCTGGCTGCCGCGCCGACATAACCCATGAGTACTTCAACAAACGAAATGGGCGCGGAGAGCAGTTCGTAGATCGTGCCGGTGAAGCGCGGGAAATAAATGCCGAACGACGCGTTGCTCACGCTTTGGCTGAGCACGGTCAACATGATCAGGCCGGGCACGATAAAAGCGCCGTAGGAAATACCTTCGATATTGTTGATGCGCGACCCGATTGCCGAGCCAAAGACGACGAAGTAGAGGACGGTTGAGATGACCGGTGAGGCGATACTTTGACCAATTGTGCGAAAGGTTCGCGCCATTTCGAAATTATAGATGGCTGCAACAGCGCGCAGATTCATGCTTGACCTACCAATTGCACAAAAATTTCCTCCAGCGAACTTTGCTGGGTCGATATGTCCTTAAAGCGGATGTGTTGGGTTTTTAATTCATCCATCAATTCTGCGACGCCATTGTTTTCCTGCAGGGTGTCATAGGTGTAGACGAGTTGTTGACCATCCTGTAAGAGCTGGATGGGTTTTCCGGCCAGGCTGGCTGGGAGTTCAGTCAGGGGTTGGGCCAGATCGATGACCAGCTCTTTTTTGCCCAACTTCTTCATCAGCGATTTTTTGTTTTCGGTCAGGATCAGTTCGCCGTGGTTGATGACGCCGATCCGGTCGGCCATTTCCTCGGCTTCTTCGATGTAGTGGGTGGTCAAAATGATGGTAACGCCTGTTTCCCGTAACTCGCGGACCTGATCCCACATGGAACTGCGCAGGGTCACATCAACGCCTGCCGTGGGTTCGTCGAGAAAGAGAACTTGTGGCTCATGGGAGAGTGCTTTGGCGATCATGACCCGGCGTTTCATGCCGCCAGACAACATGCGCAGTTGATTGTCCTTCTTGTCCCACAAGGATAAGCGTTTGAGCAGGGTTTCGATGTAGGCATCATTACGCGGTTTGCCAAAAAGGCCACGACTGAAACGGACCGTGTTCCAGACCGTTTCAAAGGCATCGGTGGTGATCTCTTGGGGAACCAAGCCAATCAGGTCGCGAGTGTTTCGATAGTGAGTCACATGATCAAATCCACATACCTGAATTTGGCCCGCACTGGGCCGAACGATGCCGCAAACTGCATTGATCAGAGTGGTTTTACCCGCACCATTGGGACCCAGCAGCGCGAAAATTTCGCCGGTTTGGATGGTTAAATCGACAGTTTTAAGGGCTTGAAACCCGTTTTGGTAAGTTTTCTCCAATCCTCTGATTTCAAGAGCAGGTGTCTTATCTGGTGGAGTCATGCTCACTTCCTGATTGGGCTTTAGAGGCTTTTGCCGTCGTAATGGACGACCGGAACGGCACTGAAATCGAAGTTTTCAAGGCAACGCGCATTGATGGCAACCATCTCCGGCCCACCGGGTTTTTTGCCGCGACCGAATGCACCAATGCCACAGGTTTTACAGAACAGGTGGTGGATGGTGTGCGTATTGAACTGGTAATCCTGTAAGTTGTCTTCACCTTTGACCAACTTGAAATGTTCCAAATCGGTAAAGGCCAAAAGCGAGCCTTTTCTTGAACAGATTGAGCAGTTACAGCTAATCAATTGTTTGATATCCAGGTCCGCTTCAAATTGGACTTGGCCACAGTGGCATGAACCGGTGTATTGCATAGGAGCCCTCCTGGTCGGCATTATAGACCGATCGTTCTAGTGCATTGCGTTTTGTTTGCAAAAAATCTGAATCCCATCATACTCGCTTAGCCTCGGTTACGTAATGAGGGCAAGCCCCTGGAGGTGAATATGTCTCTAACAAATCCATCCAATTTTCGAAAAAGCCGAGCGGAACGCCAAGAAATCTGGCAAGTCACATTGGACCAGATTGAGCAGTTTTATCAAAATTTACCCGATTTGCCGGTGACGCCACCTCTCGACCCGCAAGCGATACGAGCTGAGCTTTCGCGTTTTACTTTTGAATCGCCTTTAGATCCTCATGAGGTGATTGGGGCGGTTTGTGATGGCCTGACCCGCTGGCAGGTCCATACGCCGCACAGTGGTTATTTTGGCCTGTTTAATCCGGCGCCGAGCACGATGGGCATTGTGGCTGATCAACTGGTCGCTGCCTTCAATCCGCAACTGGCGGCCTGGAGCCATAGCCCCTTTGCCAACGAAGTTGAAAGACACCTGGTC
>JACJWC010000022.1 GCA_020637335.1 Acidobacteriota bacterium
CTTAAGGATACAGTCTGTTCAGGTACGCCTGTTCTACTGTTATCCGGCTACTCGGGTAATCTGTCCAAGCCATCCGCCAACGGCAATGCGCCGGTTGCCTTTTTGCAGAAACCCTTTTCTCTCATCGTCCTTGCCCAGACCATTCGACGCTTACTTGGCTCTGGCTCTAGCTCGGGCAGATCGGAATAACCGTACTCTTCTTGTATTGTCCAGGGGAATTTCTGCTTCTCGATTTTTCTCTAAATGATCCCATTGTTAAGAGCACTCTTTTTGATGCGATGGATCTACTGCTTGATCACTTGAGAAGTATTCGATGATCGGGCAATCGGGCCGTTGATCGCCATGACAGTCGTGGGCCAAACGGGCCAATGTGTCGTGCAGTTGTTTCATCGCTCTGATTTTGGCCTGTATTTCCACCAGTTTCTTGGCCACGATTTGCTTGACTTCCTTGCTGGTCCGGTGCGGGTTTTCGTATAAATCCAACAAGTCTCTGCAGGTGTCGATGGAAAATCCAAATTCGCGTACATGACGAACAAAAATGAGTTTTTGAATGTCGCGTTCACTGTAGAGTCGGTAGCCTTTCTCGGAGTGAGCTTGGGGTTTGATCAGACCAATCTCATCGTAGTAACGAATGGTTTTGACTGGTAATTCCGATTTTTGAGCTGCTGTGCCGATTGGATCCATTTTTTTAACGCTCCTGCTTGACTCTCCAGTG
Source organism: Acidobacteriota bacterium (assembly GCA_020637335.1). Taxonomy (GTDB): domain Bacteria; phylum Acidobacteriota; class Holophagae; order Acanthopleuribacterales; family Acanthopleuribacteraceae; genus JACJWC01. The sequence continues at coordinate 716 of JACJWC010000022.1, forward strand.
GCTGGAGACCTTAAGGTTGATTAGAACACGGATATCGTCCGCTAGATAGGGAGGTTTAACGTGAAAGAATGTTGCCAACACCATCACCATGCCCAGCATCAGGAAGTCAAACCGGTTTCCCCTGGGGTGGATCCGCACCAAATAATGTATACCTGTCCGATGCACCCGGAAATTCGGCAGAAAGGACCGGGTTCCTGTCCCAAATGCGGAATGGCGCTGGAACCGGAAACCCTAACTGAGCAGGTCCCAGAAAATGCGGAGCTAACCGATTTTCGTCGCCGGTTCTGGATAGGTTTGATCTTAACCCTGCCCATCTTCCTGCTTGAGATGGGCGGACATCTTTTGGGTTGGCATCCTTTTAAGCCGGAAGTTTCCATGTGGGTTCAGCTCCTTTTGGCCACACCGGTGGTCGCTTGGGCCGCATGGCCTTTCCACGTCAGGGCGGTCCAATCGGTTCAGAACCGGCACTTGAACATGTTTACCTTGATCTCAATGGGCACCACAGTCGCCTACCTGTTCAGCCTGGTCAGCGTGCTATTCCCGAATATTTTCCCAAAATCCTTTCTCCAGCATGGGTCCATACCCGTATATTTTGAAGCCGCTTCGGTGATTGTGGTTTTGGTTTTATTGGGCCAAATGCTCGAGTTAAAAGCACGGGAGAAGACAGGCGGAGCTATTCGGGCCTTATTGGGGTTGGCGCCCAAAACGGCCCGTCGCCTGATGGATGACCAACAGGATGAAGAAATTTCGTTGGACGCCATTCAAAAAGGCGACCGCTTGAGAGTTCGGCCGGGTGAAAAGGTTCCCGTTGATGGCGAGGTGTTGGAGGGTAGCAGCTTCCTGGACGAGTCCATGGTAACGGGTGAATCCATGCCGGTTTCACGTTCCGAAGGGGATGCGGTAATTGGTGGCACATTAAACGGCAAAGGGTCGTTAATCATCCGGGCCACTAAAGTCGGTCAAGAAACGCTTTTGGCGCAAATCGTTCAAATGGTGGCCCAAGCGCAACGCAGCCAAGCGCCGATTCAACGGGTGGCCGACCGGGTCGCCGGCTGGTTTGTCCCGCTCGTGATTTTGGTTGCTTTTGTGGCCTTTGTTGCCTGGTTGGTTTTGGCTTCCAGTCAAGGCTTTAGTCACGGGATGATTGCTGCGATTTCTGTTCTGATCATTGCTTGTCCCTGTGCGCTCGGCCTCGCGACACCGATGTCAATCATGGTGGGTGTGGGTCGTGGTGCCAAATTGGGTATTTTGGTCAAGAATGCAACAGCGCTTGAGACTCTTGAAAAAGTGGATACCCTGGTTCTGGACAAAACCGGTACGTTAACCGAAGGAAAGCCAAGTGTTTCGGATATCGTTCCCGCCTCGGGCTTTTCCGAATCAGATGTATTACAAGTTGCGGGCAGCTTGGAAGCGGGTAGCGAACACCCGTTGGCACAGGCAGTGGTTCAGGCGGCATCCCAAAAGGGCTTGAGCTTCAGTTCGGTTAGCGCCTTTGAGGCACGAACGGGATTGGGCGTTTCGGGCACCGTTGTGCACCAAAAAGTAGCCCTGGGCAACCAGGCCATGATGGAATCAGTGGGTGTGGATTTCAAACCCCTAAAAGCAGAAGCGGAACGGTTGAGCGCGGCTGGTGCCACGGCAATTTATCTCGCGATCGAGGGAAAACTGGCCGGTTTGATTGGCATTCGCGATGGCATTAAACCCAACGCAAAAGCTACCCTTGCTGCCCTACGGCAGGGCGGAATAAGGGTGGTTATGCTAACGGGCGACAACGCAGCCACCGCCCAGGCCGTTGCAGACCAACTCGGTATAAAGGATGTCCATGCTGAAGTCCTGCCTGAGGAAAAGCGCGACGTCGTGGAGGCCCTGAAAAACCAAGGCGCCATCGTCGCCATGGCAGGCGATGGGGTTAACGATGCGCCCGCCCTGGCTGCAGCACATGTGGGTATCGCCATGGGTACGGGAACCGATGTGGCTATTGAAAGTGCAGGTTTGACTTTGCTCAAAGGCGATTTGGCCCACCTCTTGACTGCAGTTGAGCTCTCGCGGGCTACCTTAAAAAATATCCGCCAAAACCTGTTTTTTGCCTTTGGCTACAATGCTATTGGCATCCCAATCGCGGCCGGTCTGCTTTATCCCTTTCTGGGTACCTTGCTCTCGCCCATCATTGCAGCTGCGGCGATGTCACTCTCTTCGGTCAGCGTGATCAGCAATGCCCTGCGCCTCAACTTTGTGCGATTGAAGGATTAAGGTAGGGCTAAACCAGGGGCTAAACCCCCACAACCTAAGAGCTGTCCAAGGCCATTTTAAGGACCTAAAAGCCGTTCATGACTTTTAGGTCCGAAAGAACTTTCTTTTAAAGATCTTCAATTCCGATGTCATCTAGATAACCCATCACCATTTCGTGGAGATAGGAACCTGCTCGATGAACGATTAATTCATCAGAAGTCCGGGTGTCCTTAAATGCCAAATAAGGGTGGATTTCGTGGTTTTCAAATGCCATTACCGCACTGCCATCGATTGCCGCCGCAACGCCAAAAACGATTGTTTCAAGGACGCCTTCCCTTTCTTCCTCGTTGCATTGTAAGGCACCCATTTCAATTGCCTCCCCAAGGGCATCGTTCACCGTCGTAAACAGGTGCCTTAAAAGCCCTTCCTGGCAGACGTCAAAGTGACGATCATCTTGTTTAACGCGCATAAAAACCTCCCGAAATTTTTGCATATGCGAATTTAAGCGTTCCATAATATGATGATTCTGATAGTTTTCGGATTTTTTATGGTTTTTGTTGTGCTGTTTTTATGTTTTTGGCTTTTTGATGAGCGTTGTCATTCGCTCCTGAAATCGGACGATCATTTAGTTGTTTGGGGTGATACCACCCATGTAACCTCACTGTTCCAGGGCAGAGTCGAAAACCAAGTTGGCGGCTGGTCGCCCGAGACGGCCCCTTGGCTTGAAATACTTGATCCGACTGGAATCAAGCAGCGTGTGCAATGTTCAGAAAATGGCGAATTCGCTCTCGCCTTGGAGCCCGGCACCTATTGTGTGCGGGTCGACCAAGCGGGTTGGCAACCCTATCTTTTCCCACTGAGCATTAACCCAGATGCACCGATTTGTGAAATTGCCATCGTTCTTAGGCTCGCCACCTAAAAAACTATTGGCTTACGATTTTTAGGACCTTAATGTCGTTAATGACCTTAAGGTCCATATTTTTTTTCAGTGGTTTGTTTAGAAACTTGGGGTGCGGCTCTATTACAGCATTTGGCAGAGTTGGATGTTGTTGCCACAGGTATCGTCGAGAACGGCCACCTTGACAGGTCCCATTTCCGTTGGGGCCATGCTGAACTGGACACCAAGTCCCACCAACCGTTGATATGCGCTCTCCAGGTCATCCACCGCAAAGGATGTGTAGGGGATACCTGCATCTTTTGCCGCTTTTTGATACACGCGGGCCGGTTCAAATGCCATTGGTTCCAGCAGTAGCTCCACACCATTCTGTTCCGAAGGACTGACTACGGTTAGCCATTTATACTCACCTAACGAGACCTCCGTTTTTTTCACAAAGCCCAGAACCTCCGTGTAGAATTTTAATGCCCGATCCTGGTCTTGGACGGGAACGCTTGTGATATTAATGCGAATCATCGAAAGGGTCTCCTTGTGCTTAAACTTTTTGCCTTCAGTTAACCTAGCAAATGGCAATTTCCGGCGCTTATTCTGGATTGCTTTTGTTGTGTTTTTGAAAGGCCTGTGGCGATTGACCCATGCCGCGCTTAAATGCGTTGGAAAAAGTTGGCAAACTCTCGTAACCGACGGCCAGGCATACTTCCGTCACCGGCAACCCCTGAATTAGCAGGCTTTTGGCCTGGCTGAGCCGCAAGTCGCGCAGGAATTTGCGGGGCGCCATGCCGTAAACTTGCCGGAAGATCCGAATGAAGTGGGCGCCTGACATGCCTGCCGTTTTGGCCATTTCAGAAAGATCAATATTTTCATGCAAGTGGGTTTCCATTAGTTTTTTGGCGCGTCGAACTTGGGTGAAGTGATCTGCATTGATTGGCAATTCGGCATATACACGCGCGACTTCTCGCGAAAAATAACTGGGATCAGCAATGCTCATGGGTGGGCCTGATGATAGCTCGGCAGCAGGGTTTCACTTTCTGTCAAAAGCTGAACCTGCTTGAGTTGAGGCGGTCGAACATGTTGCCATGCGTCGATAAAGTACTGTAAAGACTTGATTTCCTCTAAGCGGCCGAATACACTGCCCAACATTTGGGTGGCCAAATTCTCGATCCCGCGATCTTCAACGAAACGCATGATGGTCAAATACGCCTGGCGCACCCAGCGGGTCTGCATGGACGGGTCACGACTCAAATCGTGCACCACACACAAAAGTTGGGCCGGCTTGCCTTCGCGCAGAATGACGGTGCCCGGTTCGTTTTCCTCTTGCTCGATCAGGTCTGTCATGACCCGGATGATGTGCGATTCACGGGGCCTCACCACCGGTTCGGCACTGAGGACCAGAAACGTATCTTCCTCATAGGCAACGGCTTCCATGTTAGGCAAAACCAAATCGCGGCCAGCGCAAAACTCCACCTGCTCCCATTGGAGTCGGAACGGGTTGGGTAGCAGACGCAGATGGTTCATGGTCGATAAAACAATTAGCGGTCCTGACAACCGGGCGCTTTGAAAACCGCTCCAGGTCGACAGCACAGCGGTACTTGGTTGGGTTGGTAGCGTTCGGGTTCGGCCAGGCGCCGTTCATATTCGCCTTGGGGTTGCATGGGCCAGGTCCAGGGCGCGTTTTTATTGATGAGGTCAAAGGGTGCTGTTACACCGAGGAAACACAGGGCCATTTCATCGGTGGTAGCCTCGCCCCAGCCGACTGGAATGGGTGGGTTACTGGGGTTGTAGGGATTATCCGTTGAGTTATCAAAGGTACAGTGCAAAGTGAGGGTTGTTCCGCCAGGAATGGAAATTGGGTCCTTAAATGTGTAGAAGCGTTGCCAATTGAAGTCCCATTGGGGCACGTCAATCAAGCATTGTTCTGTTCCATCCGGCAGACGGCTGTCTACGGAGATGGTTTGTCCCAAGAGATGCATATGTGGCGCGATGACGTATAGGTCCAATGGAATAAAAAAGGGCAGGGTGATCGATTGACTGACAGCGTAGTTTTTGGCGTTGGCAGGAATGAGGAAACTGTCATTGACCAAGGGCAGTAAGAGCAATTCCTTTTGGGGTTTTTGGTCCATAAGATGCAGACCAAAGCGGGTTTGATCGGTGCCATCGGTCGTGCCGTAGTGGTAATGGACCTGCATGATCAGCTTACTGTTCTTTTTTAAGGTCATGCCGACAGTGTCGGGAAAGAACTGAGGTGGCATGCCGGGCGCCCATCCGCCAATCAAGCGGATCTGATTGGTGCCGGGCCCGCCAAAACAGGTGTAACCCGGTCCCGATTCAGCCTGATCCAAATCCAGACTCTGGTTGGCGGTCTCCACAAAGAGCAGAACATGATGCACGATCGACGGGTTGCCCGGCTGAATCTCGTAACCTTTCATATAAATGTCCTGCGTATTGCCCAATTCGATTGGGAAACAGCGGTACACATCGGGTCCCGCTGGAAAAGAAAACGAATCGCCATATTGGAAAACCAGGTCTGGGTTTCCCGCCTGCCATTGCGTTTCCAGAGGCGGTAATGGGGTCAATTCCCGGGCTGGGTCACCGCGTTCGGCAGCGCCAGCCAACCATTGAAGTAACATTTCCTTTTCGACCGGATCCAAGGCCTGCGAATCTTTTAAGGGTTGACAGGTGCTGGCGGCGCGCCAGGGCGGCATGATGCCTTCGCTGACCACTTGGTGGATGGTGGCCTTGAGTGCGGCGGTTTGGCCATAGCTGTCCAAGGAGAACGGTGCAATCCCACCAGCGCGATGACAGCCTTCGCAGTTGCGGCGCAGAATGCGGCTGATCTGGTTGGCATAAGTTAAGGTGGGGGCAGGTGTTTCGACCGGATCCCAGCTGAGTTCGGTCAGGATGGCGGGCTGGAGGTTTAAGCTGCCGCGTAAACCCATGGCAAAAATCGGTAGTTCGGAACGCCAGCGCAGGTAGCCTTGCTGGTCGAGTGTTTGCGGAAACAGATCGCTAATCAGGCCGGTCCATTTGGCGTGGCCAGATAAATGGATGCCGCGGCTTTGTAGGGTATTGCCTTTGGAATCGTAAGCGGAGACAACTACATCGGCTGGGTCGTTGGTGGCATTGACCAAGACCAATCCGTCCCAAAAGCCGGGTTGACTCAAAGTGGTCACCTGACCGCCTTTTTGAGCTTCTGTCCGGCCAACACTTAAGCTGGCCATGGCCTGGCTACTGTATTGCGCGATCTCGTAGGTCAGGCGCAGGTCAGGCGAAGCGGAGGTCAAGGTTCCGTGGCTCACACCCTGTTCACCCCAACCCAGATCAAAACGGGCCAGACGAACTTGTTGGCCCGGTCCCAATTGAACGGGTTTTTGGAGGTGGGTGAGCGCAGTACCATCGGGTGCATAGGGTAACAATGTACCCGACAGGGTTTCTGCGGCGGATGTGTTGGTGATGATCAGGTCGGTTTTAAAGCCACCGCCGTCTTTGGTGTAGTGGAGAAACCACTGTTGCGAATCGCTGGGTGCCCATAACAAGGCCAAAAGGAGGATGTTCATATCCTTTGATTAAAGCACAAAGTAGGCTTCGTCAAGTAACCCCAGCGATACGTAACAAAAAATCACCCGAACAGACCCCAAATCCCTAGGCCCCAACGTGGCCCTCGAAATAGGCCGAAACCAAACGTGGGTCGGCCAGCCTGGCCGACAGACTTTAATAAATGAACGGCATACCCAACCCTTCAAATGCAAAAGCAAAACAAAACGCAATGGCTGATACGCGCGACAAATCAGATCTTTACAGACAGGCCAAGGCAGATTGGCTGACAAGGGTTCGTTCGTCCGTTGGAAGTCAGCGAGACCAACGTGGGTCGGCCAGCCCGGCCGACAGACCTGAACTGGTCAATGTCCTGAATTTATTGGATGGCCAAATTGAACGGCAGCCCAGTAAGGTCTCTAAGGCGTTTGGCCAAATTTTGCTATCTGCCCGGCAGGGCGCAGCAAGGCCCAATGTCTGAAGCGCATCCGGCGCAGCCCTGTAAGGGCGCGATGATCAAAGCCCGGGTCAAGTTCGGTGAGCGGTGCGAACCGGACGCAGCCCCGGGTACCGGTCATCAGAATTTCGGGAAGCCCTGTAGGGGCGAAATGGTGGACGGGCCTAACACAGGTACAAAAACACAATTTTGGGTTTCGTGGATTTGGTGACCCGGCCCCACTAATCAAACGAATCTGCCTGACCCATCTTCGTTTGGCTTGGGCTCAGGGTTATGATGTTCCGCGTATGAATGGCGCTCAGGCGCAACAATTTAAGGCAGCGGAGGATCTGTGAACATTTGGTTGGATGCCGATGCCTGCCCAAAGGGCGCCAAAGAGCTTTTATTTCGAGCAGCCGAGCGTCACAAAATCCCCTTGATTTTGGTCGCGAATCAGCGCATGGCCGTGCCGAAAAGTGAATGGATTCAAACGCTTTGGGTCGAAAAGGGCTTTGACGTGGCGGATGCCGCAATCGTAGCCCAGGTCCAAGCCGGTGATTTGGTCGTAACCTCTGATATCCCACTCGCGGCAGAAGTGGTAGACCGCGGGGCGGTTGTGTTGGATAGCCGCGGTGTCGTCTACGATGCGGAAAACGTCAAAATGAAGTTAGCCACCCGTAACTTGATGATGTCCTTGCGCGACGAAGGCCTTGTTTCTGGCGGGCCGCCGCCCTACACACCGGCTGACCGTCATCGCTTTGCTTCGGCTCTGAATACGACTTTGCTGGCGCTGCTTAAAGGCCAGCATTGATTTAAGTCTTGTTGGAATAGTGTGCAGAGCTGTCTTGAGGGCCAGAGTGATTTGCGGCTTCCCCCCAGTTGGTCGCTAGCGCTCCCTTACTGGGGGCCTCTATTCTTCGGATCCTTCGGACCCGCTTGGCGGATGGCTTGACTTGAATTAAAGGGGCAGGCGCAAAGGGGCCGGCAGGCATTTTTGCTTTAGTTCGTAGCAATGTTCACGATTTAAAGGCATTCCAGGCAAAGCAAATTTCGAATCGACGGCCAGACCGCGGACGATCCGATAAAATTCGCCAAGACTTGGGCGCAGGACAGATCGCCTTAAACGACGAAAACGGCACCTCGTAATTGCGAAAAACAAAAATCCAAATCCGCATCCGCTCGGCCCCGAAGGGAGCCGTACAATAGAGGCCCCCAGTGATGCGAGCGTTAGCGAGCAACTGGGGGGACGTATCGAATCCTAAAAACCCTCAAAAGATCTCCGTATCGCAACTACGAAATGTCCGATCCGCAATGGCCGAACAAAAGCACATAGGCCTGTGCGCACGTCAAAATGAGTAACGCACATTTTGGCGTTCAGGCGTCACGTCACCGCTTTTGCCGACCAAAGCCCAAAGTGAAATCAAAACCGATGAAAACGCTGATAATCCAGCCAAATTCGTGTGGATTTGTGTGCATTCGTGGTTGGAAAAGAAAAAGGGGTATCGCGTCTGCCTTCGCGATACCCTCAGCGGAGAATGCGGAACACGGTCAGCTTATACAAACGCCTCCAGGAGGGCCTGAAGGCAACCTAAAAACAACCTGAAGATTGCCTGAATTAGCTCAAGCAACTGAAAATGTTTGATTTAATTAATTTTCCAGATGTGGAGGTAGGCCGGTTTATTTTGTTTTGGGCTGCGCTTTTTGTCCTTGTTTGCCGCTCTGATCGTTTTCTGCTTTTGGGTTTTTGCCAACCAAGGTCATACTAAGCACGTCTTAAATCAGATATTGAAGCGAATAGATGGAATCCGTTAAACGGTTCTCCGCCAGGCGAATCGCGTTTTGGGGAAGGGTGTATGTGGGCGTTTTTTGGACTCTTGGCCTTTGTTTGGTTCATCGGTGGACCGATTGTGGCGATTGTGGCCCTGGTCCGCACCCGTCGGCTCAAAAACCGGATTGAGGCCTTGGAATGGGAAAACGCGCGCATGCGGCGCGAATCTGCGCAATCGCGACAATCCCAACCGGCCCCCGCGCAAGCACCGCAAACCCAAGCACCTCCGCAGCGGCCAGCCGCCTCGGCGGCTCCTGCCGCAGCTCAAGCGCCCCAGACGCCTGCGCCACCGCCCCTGCCAGTCGCAGAAGCCAAGTCCTTTTCGATCCCGCTTCGAGCCGATTCCAAACCCGGCCCTGAAATCATTGCCGGTCCGACGCCACCGCCCTTTTCAACGCCCAATCCAACTGATCAACAAACAATTCCCGCGGCGCCTTCTGTGGCGAGTCCGGATAAACCCCAACCTCCGCCGTTGCCAGGAGACCCTGCTGTACCCCCGCCGTTGGCCGCGCGCAAATCTGAACCGCCGCCACGTGCAGGTTTTCCCCATGCCGCAAAATCGGACGAAACCTTTAGCGCAGAACCCGTTCCGCCTACCTGGTTGGATCGCTTGCGCCAATTCAATTATGAAGAAGTGCTGGGCACTCAAGTCTTCCTCAAGTTGGGTGTTTTTGCAGTTGTCGTAGGTATGGTCTTTTTCCTCGGTTATGCCTTCAACAACCTGGGTCCGATCGGTAAGATCTCGATTGGCTATGGGCTCGGGCTGGGCATGATCGGCTTCGGCCTGTGGCGCGAAAAGAAGGGGCCCTTTGGCATTTTCTGGTCCTCGATTCTGGCCGGTGGCTGGGGTCTGCTCTACGCCACCTCGTTTGCCATGCATTATTTGCCGACCGCTCGGCTCATCCAATCGCCCTTTTTGGGCATCCTCCTGCTGCTGGCTACGGCCAGCGCCTGCGTGGCCTTTTCGCTGCGTTACAAGAAGGAGTGGACTACTTTTTTTGCTTATTTGCTGATTTTTGCCTCCCTGTTGGTCGCGGTCTGGGAACTGGAAACAGGCCTGCATTTGGCCGGTTTGGCGATTGCCGCAACCAGCTTGTATGCCTTGTGTTACCACTTCCATTGGTCGCGTCTCTACCTTTTAGGCAGCCTGGCCTCCTGGTTAAGTATGGCCTACATGGTCGAATGGGCGGTGGTTTACCAGGGAACCCCAATCAACCTTTGGGTAACCTTGTTCTTCTTTGGCCTCGTTTGGTTGGTCGGCGTTACCGTTTTCCACTTCTGGCGTGATCCCGAATTGGAACGCGGCCGCGTGTTCGGCCTGCTGATTGCCTATTTCGGGCTGATGAGCGTGTCCGTTCGTTTGTGCCAAACGCTGGATCCACACAGCGGTGCCTGGTTCCTTTTGGCCTGCGGACTGATCGGTTTGGCCTTGGCCTTGCGGCTCTATCGCCAGGGCCAAACCCTGGCCTTTCGTATTTCCGCTTCGTGTGCCCTGATTTGTTTGGCTTTGGTTTCTCCGTTGCGTTTGGGCATGGGTCACGATTGGACCTGGTTGACCCGATTGCTCGGTTTGGAACTGCTCTTTATCGCGGCAGCGTTAATCCATGAACGCTTCTTCCGTTGGGTCGCGACCTTCTTGCTATGGGGCCATTTCCTGGTCCTGGGCCTGATTTGGGGCTTTGGCGGGGTCGAACTTAACGATACCCGATTACTCATTCTGGCCATTGCCGGCTTGCTCGCCGTTTTGGACTTTTTCCTGGAAGCCGGCCCTCTGCGCCAACGCGGCGAGGAGCCCGAGCAAACCTGGACAGCGCCTACCTTTAATGCCTTTGCCACCTTGCTCCTGGTAGCAGTTCTACCCAAACTGTTAGCGCCGGCGCCGGCCGCTTTAATTTTGATCGCGCTGGGTGTGATCTGGGTCGAAATCGCCCAGGCCAGTCGGCTTTATACCAATTTGCGTTTTAGCGGACCGGTATTGGTGGTGTGGGCTCTGCACAGTCTTGTTGGTCAGGACGCTGGCGTTTCGCTGGTTGCGCGTTTATTTGGTTTGGCAGCGCTGTACTGGGCTTATTTCCGCAGCTTGGGCCCATTGGAAAACAAGGCCAATCGCATCCTCAGTCATCTGGTGGCCTTGGCTTGTAGTTTCAGTGCCTTGGTCCTCTTTGTGGATGTGCTGCCCGAACGGGCCCAGTTCTTTGCGATGGGTTTATTGCCCTTAATCCACTTCGGTGCCAGTCGAACACGCGATTTGCCCGGATTGGATTGGAGCAGTTGCCTCATCCTGTTGGCCTGCCTGGCCACAAGCTTCAATTTTGGCTGGACTCCGCTCTGGTTGATTCCCGCGTCTGCCATGGGTCTGTTGTGGTGGGGTTGTGCCTATTGGGCGCAAATTCGTGAGCGCAGCGTTTGGTTCCTGTTTGGATTCATGATCACCGCAATCGCGCTGTTTTCGATCCTGGCCTTTGAACCCGGTGTGGTCGGTTGGGGCTTGTTACCCTTAAGCATGAGCCTGGCTTTATGTGCTTGGTTTCTCAGCAAGGTTGAAGATGTGGTTTGGACGGTGGCCAAGGGTATGCTGCTGTGCGTTTGGTGGATGGCGTTTATCGTTTTGCTCGGATATGACCATCCCACCGTTTGGACTTTGCCTTTACTGGAACGGGGACTGCCTTCGATTTTGTGCTTGGCTTTGGCTTATTTCTTCATGGGTCGTAATGGACAAAACCCGAATTCGGAGGCGTGGCGACCCGTTCTGTTCCTTTCCTTCCTGCTGAGTCTGGCCTTGACGATCAAAGTACAGGCGCTGCGCTCTGACTTTAACGTGTTGGTGGGCATCATTTGGATGACGGTTGCTGTTGCGGTTTGGGAAGGCGCGCGGCGGTTCAAGGGCTGGGAATGGCCGGCTGGTGCGGGTTCCCTACTCCTGGCGGGTGCGATTCATTGTGGTCTGGTCAATTTGCAGCTGGATCAGGTGGTGGCTGGCGCCAGTGTGCGGGTCTGGACCTGTTTACCCGCTATCGGATTGTTGGTTTGGGCCCAATTCTCACCCGGCGATAGTCGCTTGGAGAAACGTTTCCAGATCTCCTTTTTCCATGCCGCCATTATTTTGCTGGCCATGGTCCAGCTCTTTTCGATGGCGCGTTTACAGGTGATATGGGCTTGGTCGCTGGTTGGCTTGGGTGGCGCAGCGCTGTGGTTTTGGCGTCAGCATCCACAAGCGCGTTGGGCCAGTTTCTATCTCACTTTGGCCGTCTTGGTTCGCGTCTTTGCGATCCACTTTCAAACGTTCCCACTGGAAATGGCGCGTACCAACCTATGGTCGATCCCTCTGGCTGCCACAGCGATTAGTGCCGGTTATGTGCTGATGTGCCTGGGCCAGCAGCGCGGATTGCCACCATTCCTCCGCCGAAAAACCAGTTTCAGTTTCTGGTATTTGGTCGCCTTGGCAATATGGATCGGTTTTGTCAAACACGAGACGGCTGGCACCACTTTCACCATCTGGCTAAGCCTGGTCGCGCTGGGATCGATGGTCGCTGGCTTCCTTCTTCAGGACCGTGTGGCGCGTTTGGCAGCTATGGGTCTGTTGCTCTTCTGTGTCTTTAAATTGTTCCTGTATGACCTGCGCTGGTTACACGGATTGTGGCGAATCCTTTCCTTCATGGTCTTGGGTGGCGTGTTGATCCTGGTCAGTTACTCCTACACGCGCTTCCGCGATCGCTGGAGTAAATTCCTATGAACCGACGTCTCCTTGGTCTGCTCCTAATTGTTGTCGCAATGCTGGTGTTAATTGTGTTTTTGAGTCGTCAACGTTTGCAGGATGGCAAAGCAACGGCTCAGCCCTTTGTTGATCGGGCGACCGAAGTGGTCCAGGCCGCTGATCGGTTGGGCTTGGAACTCACGCCCATGACATTGTCGGAAGAATTGGCCTTGGGTGCAGAACTGCATCGCGCGTCCTTTGCGGGCCGCTTGGACCCAAACGAAGAGGACCAAGCCTATTTACGCGCAGTGATGGAGACCTTGCAAGAAGGCGCGGAACTGCGCCGATCTGGTTTCTCGTACCAAATCTTCTTGTTGGATCTGCCTTATGTCAATGCGTTTGCCTTGCCCGGTGGCTATGTCTATGTGACACGTGGTTTATTGGCGGAAGCCGAGAGTGAAGCGGAACTGGCAAGCGTGATTGGCCACGAAATGGCCCATGTGGATTTGGGTCACTGTGTTGAGCGGGTTCAATACCAAGAATGGGTGCGTAAACGGGCGGGACGTGATGCCTCAAGTTTGGTGGCCGGTTTGTACCAGTTCCTCAGCATTGGTTACAGCGATGAGCAGGAAGAGGACGCCGACCAGGCCGGTATGGCCTTCGCCTTTCAGACCGGTTACCAACCTCAGGCGGCTTGGGACTTCCACGCACGTCTGGGCGATGAAGAATCGTCGCATGTCGTTCGCGATGTGGGTGGCGAACTGGACCGTCTGGTCAGTGATGTCCTGGAAGATTATTGGTCGACCCACCCCAACCACGAGCAACGCATCCAAAACTTACAAAAAGCGCTGCGCGCCTTGGGTATCCAAGACGCCAAGGCCGGTTATGTGGGCCGGCGCAACTTGCGTGAACGCCGGGCCAAAAGCCAGGTTAGTTATCCCGAGGAGTTGCGCTCGGGTGGATAAACGCGGATGCGGTTGAGTCCGCCATCGGGGTAAATCAGCAGCCGGATCCGGTCGATGGGTTCTGCACAACTCACTTTTACCCGCCACAAATTTCCGGCATAGGGCTTGACCCAGGTGCGAGGACATAAGGTCCAATCGAAATGGCCCATTCCGCCTTCAATCGCCATAAATTGCGGGTTGTTATTGCGGAAAAAGTGGAAGTCGACATCGATGTGGTCGATCAGACTGGGTTGACTAAGCAGGATTTCGACCCATTCGTGGTGGTTGGGCTCCCGGCTGCGCGCCGATTCCAATCCGTCAAACATGTGCAAGGGCGCGTGCGGTGAGAGGATCTGTGCGGCAGGTCCGTAGTGTTCGTTGCTGGCGGCCAGAATCCGCGCCCCGCAACTGGCATCGGCCAAGTTATTTCCGAAACGAGCAGGCGTTCCCGTTGGAATGGGTAATGATTGCGGTTTTAGGCTGTGGGGGATATTTTCTGGGCACGGACGCGAAATGCCATCGAAGCGGTCCATCCAGTTGGGCGGCAGCTCGGCATACAAGCCCAGCCGGGTCAGCCCGCCATCGGGCCAAATCCGCACCCGCACTTGACTGATCGGGCCGGTTTCCTTGAGGTGACCCAGCCATTCGGCATGACCCGAAAGCGCCAATTTGTCCAGGATCGGGAACCATTCCGATTGATGGCGACCTTCCAGGCTGATGAACGGTGCCTGGTTACCCAAATGGAATTGGGTTGAGATGCGCACGTATTTCAATGCGGTTGGTCTGGCCAATTGCCAAATACATTCATCGTACGCCATCGGGTTGTGGCGAACCGTCTCCCAACTGTCCATGACCTTGCCCTGTCGACCAAATAAACTGGGATCAAAAGTCGGCTCAAACGGACTGACCAGATTTTCGACCCGGGCAAACTTTTGGTTGCTGACCGATAGGCAACGCGCGTCAACCAAAAGGTTCAGGTCCGATAAGGGATGGATGGGGCCTCGATCGCGGATCGGCTCAGGCAAATCAGGTTGGAACGCATCCAGAACCAGCGCCTTGTAGCCTTGGTTGACCCGCTGTTCTGCGGGCACATCTGGGTTGTTCCAACCCTGACCAAATTGCGAAAAATCGATGCCATGAACGGCAAGTTTCTGCAACAAATTTTGGGCGATTTCGGCGATAGCTTGCACCGCGTTTTGCTCGCCAGTCGCAAAAAGAACCATGCCTTTTCCTCGGTCTGGGCCATCAAAACAGTGCAGGAACAGGGCGCGATAGCCTTCATTGGCGCCCTGGTGCAACATCCAGCGATTGGGTCCCGCCTCAGCCACAAAAACACCCAACCCCATGCGACATCCCATAAAGGCGAAACAGCCTAAATCTTGGCCATAAAGGGTTTGAATCGCTTGGTCGTGGCTGATGGGCCCGCAACCTAACGGATCGTGGAAGGCCGTTTCTAGCGCGGACAGGAAGGTGTGAATGGCTTTTGGTGTGGCGATGGCGCCAGCCGCAAAGGCAGGGAACACCAAGTCCGGGACCGGATAACCCTGATCATCGTGACCTGCCACGCGATTTGCGGATTTATGGCTTCCGTCAAAATGGAAGTTGATCATTTTTAAATCGGTTAAGAATTGGCCTAGTCTTTTCGCATAGGTATCGCCCAACTGGGTTTCGAGCAGGTATTGCAGCAACAGGTACCCGCCGCCGGAATAACTAAATTCGGTGTCGGGCGGGTGGATGACCTGCAGCGGTTCATAAGCAAATGTTTCGGGATGTTCCAGCAGCTCAGCCATTCGGGGAGCCGAACCCTCGAATCCATTCACGTAGTGCAGGTTGAGCGCCTGATGATTGAGTAAGTGACGTAAACACAACGGGTTCTCAGGTCGATCATTCGCGATTTTTAACGGACTGCCGAGCCGTTCCAACAGTGAAAAAACGGGTTGATCCAAGGAAAAGCCCATTTCGGTCCAAACCGTTTGGGCAAATGCGCTGGCGACCGATTTGCTCAGGGAGGCGATTTGGAACCAGGGTTCTCGAACTTGGCCTGGAAAGGACCAACTTTGCTGACAACCCGGCTCCGATAGGGAAACCCCGAGATGTTGGATACCCCATTTTTGGGCGATCTCAACCAGGGTGCCTGATTGCAATAGGCCGCTTTTTTGGAGGCGTTTACAGGCTATTTCGGCAAGCGCGGTTTTGGCATTCTCGACTTCTTGACTGGGGCCCTTGGCGAAGCGCGTCTGGAGGATGGCAAGCATTTCGGGTCCCGATTTACCTTGGGCAGAAACCAGGAACTTGAAACCGAACTTCTGACGATAACGCGCCCCCCACTCGGCCAATTGTTCCCGGGTCTCGCGGTCCTTTTCTGAGACTTGCGCTTGTTCCGATTGGGCGTGTGGATCCAGGCCCTTCTTCTGGCCGATATCGCCGTGAAAGTCAGCTGCAGCCTGCCATTCCTCGGATTGCAGAGCTTGAATGGTGGCATGGACCTGAGCTTCATCCAGAATTGGGTTTTGAGCAAGCGTTTCGGCAAAAACACGGGAGCCGCACGCCTCGAAATAGCGGATCAGGCGCTCTGTCATGGGCGGATGCCCATATTTTTCGGGCGACATCTGTTTCAGCAGCGCAAAAGGATTGGCCGATTGACGCACAATGTCGGTTGTGCAGGGCAACAACAGGGCACTGGCAAATTCCGGTGGGTTGGGGTCGCTCATTAGCTTAATCAGAAGTTCAACTGCCAGGTCGTACCATTTCGCGTTTTGGGCCGTGTAGCGGACCTCGGTTTGTTTGTGTGGCGTTTCTAACCCCTTGCGGATAAAACGCATTTCCTCAAAAACAATTTGAATAAAATGGCTCAACGGGAAGCGACCGTGGTGGATCTCGTGCCAGACCTCCCACCTTGAGCGTTCCGCAGTGGCCAGATCATCCATGACGCGGACTTTCTCGCCCTGAATCTCGGCCGGCAAAGCGACACAGCCATTGCCGCTCAACCAATCGGCCAGGTACTGCAGTGATTGAAAGACGTTGTAGCGAATTTCTTGCGGATCGTTATTGGCGATGAACTCGGATTCTTTGAGATCAGCAACGATGAGCGCTAAAGGGTAACGCGGGTGGTTTTTGTCCAAACCTTCAATGTCGGGGCTTTCAATGAAGGCATGAATAGACTCGCGGTAGGCGGGTTCGAGGCAGCCGTCGACCAGTTGACGAACGGGTTCAGAATCACCCTCGAGCCTTTTTTGCCAGGCCGCGACCCAGGCCATGCCCAGACGCACGAAGTCGGGATGCGCGACCCAAAATCCGTTCAGACCGCGTTTGAGTTGGGTGACGACATCGCGAATGAAACCCTGCATGGTGACCTGAAACGAAGGGCCGCTGTTCTCGTTGCGGGCCGGGAGAACACCGTACATGCCGCCCACTTTGATGCCGCCGCGCGGACCGACCACATCGGCCAGCAGATCATGCGAGGCCTTGATGTACTTGATGACGATGCCCGGATCTGCCTTGACCGGGATGCGGTATTGCGGATCGTGTTTAAACAAGCGGGCGGTCGAGGCCAGGTAATCGTGCCAGCCCAAAGATGCGCCCACGAAGTAGGGGTGAAGCGCATCGATGATTTCGTGAACCCGTAAAATGGCGCGCGGGTTCTCCAGGACGATCATCAGCCGAATCGTTCCGAGCGCGTATTCGGGATGGGTTTCGCGGAGGAGCGTTTCAGCACAGTGGATGAAGTGCTGGACATAGGCGGCCTCCTCCTCGTTTTCCAGTTTGGGCACATAAAAAACCAGGGCTTCGGGTCGCTGCCAGTTACGGAAGAGGTGTAATGCAAAATCGTAGAGATGTAGCGGAACGGGCTGGTTGCGGAAAAAAAGAAAGGGGCTGGGGATGGCCAGACCAGGAAAACGTTTGATCGGTTGGGCTAAGTGGTCTTGAGCCAAGGCATAATGTTTGCCCGAGCTGGGATCGTCATAGGCCAGACTGCCGTCAAAACAAGCGCTTAGGTTGATGCCGGCCGAAACCAGGTCGCTGCGCAAAGGCGTTTTGGAGTCTTCATTGTCGGCGCCCCAGCGCGGAACGTCTGTGGATTCTGTTAGAAGTTGCGCGACAATGGGCGGTTCATTGGGCAGAACACGGTGGTAGGCGTTCATGGCGTTGATGCACATCTTCTCGGAATCGGGCGGACCAAATAAGGTGACATGGTTGCCGGCCAGGTAGTCTGGAATAGGGGCAATCCGGTTGTCGTTGTGGTTTTGCGCATAGTCGGGTCGCAGGGGACCGAATACGATACGGTCCTGACTGTCGGCCAGGCCCAAGACGGTTTGTAGCGAAGGGTCGTGGCGGTCAATCTGGTGGTCGCGGTTGTATGTGGCACAAGCAGCTACCCGATCATCGATAAACTGGCGATCAACTGTGCGTTGAGCCAGGACCATTTGCAGGTTTGGGCTAACCTGTTCCACCAGATTGCTCAGGAAGGTCAATGCCTCCTGCGTTTCAAGGCCGTGGTTCGGACCGACTTGACATAAGCCAGGCACACCGGGAACGGGCGTCGCTTCCTGAAGCAGTTGGCGGTAGAGCGGTTCGGGCAGGAAATCCTGGTATTCGGCGATTTCGAGATAGGGTTTTTTGTGCAAGGTTCAGCTTCCGCGATAAGTTGAGAATCCGTAAGGGTTGAGCAGCAGCGGGACATGGTATTTGCGTTGGGTGTTGTGGATGCGGAACGTGATCGGCACATCCAGGAAAAACGGTTCCATTTGCCATTGGGCAGCATAGGTCTCGATGCCAAAGACAAGACGGTAATCGCCGGCTTCGGCCGGCACGTCGAACACGATGCGTCCATCCGCGTTGGTCAAAGCGACGTGCAAAGACTGCCATGTTCCGTTGGTGGCTTTAAACAATTCAACGGTGACGCCTTGTGCGGGAGTACCGAGCGAGGTGTCGAGTATGTGGGTGCTGATCATGGTTGTTGCCCCTGAAAGGTGAATTCGATTTGCAGTTCGGATTGGTCGGTGACCTCGATCTGTTGGGTCAACGTTCCGAAAATCTCGTGCCAGGCCTGGACGGTGTAGGTTCCGGGCGCCAGGTCGGGCAGCTTGAAAGTGCCATTCGTATCGCTGACGGCAAAATAGGCGTGGTCCATAACGGCAATATAGGCCTTCATCCAGGGATGCACATCGCATTTGGCTTCAATGAACTGTTCGGGATTGGCGAACGTCTTTTGGATACGCTGCGCCTTGAAAGGCATGGCATCGTTAAAGGGGTTATTGTTTTGGGTAACCGTGCGAACATTGTGGAACACCGAATCGCTATTGATGAATTCAACCGTTTGGCCGGTGCGGACGCCGACCACGCGCGGTCGGTAAATGCAGCCGTACTGATCGAGTTCCACCGCCGTGTCGGGGATTAATCCGGTTGGTTTTCCTTCCAGGCCCGACGTGATTTGGATGAAAACATTGGCCAACTTGCCGTCCTGGACCAGGACCTGGTCCTCCAGGATGCCGTCTGGGTGATCGGCCAGACAACCCGGCTCCATTTGGATCGGCTGACGTTCGGGCACTGGTCCTTCAAAGCGGATGGTGCCGGAGATATGGGTTCCGGGCGGAATGGCCGCGGCGGTACCTGTGGCTGGAGCCGGCCTCAGGTTGGTTTTGGGTTTGAGGCCCAGCCAAATGATCAGACCAAGCAGGGTGATGGTGGCAAAGACGGCAAACTGCAAAGCGCGTTTGGGCTGCCTTAAACGATCGACAAAGTAGGCGCGGATTGCGGCGCCAACAACGCATAGGATCAGCAAAATCAGCCAGTTGTAACGATGGCCGTAGGTCGAAGGGAAGTGGTTGCTGATCATGATGAAGATGACTGGCAAGGTCAGATACGTGTTGTGGGTCGAGCGGTTCTTGGCGTTTTTGCCCCAATCCTGATTGACCGCCTCGCCGCGTTGGGTTGCTTCCACCATTTTGACCTGGCGCGGGATGATGCGCAGGAATACGTTAGCGGTCATCCAGGTCCCAATCATGCCGCCGATATGGATGAAGGCGGCACGTCCACTCAAGGTGTGGCAGAGCAGGTAAGACATGCCGGCGAGCCAGGCCATGGTGAGCAGGTGCCCGATCCAGGGTTTGTGCCGGGTCAGGTCGCGTTCCCACAAGAAATCGTAGAAGAACCAGGAGCCGAAAATGCTGAAGCCGCCAAGTAAGGCAGCTTGCAGGAAGGTCAGCTTGGAGACCGATGCATCCAAAAGGAAGGTACCGCCGCCGGTATAAAAGATCAGCAGCACGAGCACGGCCCCACTCATCCAGGTCCAGTAACTCTCCCATTTGAACCAATGCAGGACTTCGGGTACTTTGGTCGGGCCCATCAACATTTTTTCAACGTGATAAAAACCGCCGCCGTGCACCATCCACAACGCGCCGACATGGCCTTCGCGTGTACTTTGCGGATCGGGTTCCAGGGTGCGGTCCAGCCAAATAAAGAAGATACTGGTGCCAATCCAGGTGATCGCGGTTGTGATGTGCAACCAGCGCACGAGCAATAAAAGCCATTCGTAAAGATGGGGATCCATGCCAGCCTCATTTCAGGGTTTGGGACTGCAGATTACAGCACTTTTAACCGGAACCCCCAAGTTTTTTGTGTGAATTGGCAGCGAGAAGGGTGTTCTATTGGCTGTTGCGGTCGATGCCGGTTTCGTCCTGTTCGACGATTTCGGTTTCGGCCGCAGCGCGTTCCATCCATTCTTGGTAGACCTTAGTGTTTTGCACGTGTTGGCAGTAGGCCTGGACGGTTGGATTCAAATCGGGCGCATAGGTGGCAAAACGCGAAACCACGGGTGCAAACATGGCATCGGCGATCGAAAATTTGCCAAACAGCCACGGCCCATTTGCCTCATGGGTTTGGCGGCATTCCGTCCAAATGGCCTGAACGCGGTCGATATCTTTTTGCAGTTCGGGCGTCATGGGGATGATGCGGCGCGCTCGGGCATTCATCGGCATCTGGCTGCGCAGGGCGGGGAAACTGCTGTGCATCTCACAACTGATACTGCGTGCACGAGCACGGGCCTGGACATCCGAGGGCCAAAACACCCCACAGAGTTTGTCATTGAGGTATTCGTTGATGGCCAGACTGTCCCAGACCGTGAAGCCATCGTCGATTAATACGGGTACGCGTTTGGTCGGGCTTAAGGGCGCTATTTCCTGGGCAAAGGTGGGGGTATCCAAGGGGATCCGCTTGATTTCGTAGGGTAATCCGGTTTGACGCAGTAAGAACCAGGCGCGAATCGACCAGCTGGAATAATTGAAATTCCCCATCACGAGGGTCATGGACATAAGAACCTCCTAAGTTCGATTCATATACGACAATTTAGAGGCTTAGGCTACCCGCTTTCTCAAATCTTGTTTGCGATGCGGTTTTTTTTTATTTTTTTCAGCCTTTATCCAAGCTTCTTGTTGATTCCACTTCACCCGTCCAATTCATGGTTTTTTAGAGAGATTTGGCGATTTGTTGGATTTGGCTGCGCATCCAGGTATGTTCGGGTTGGTGCTGGTAACGCGGGTGCCAGACCAGGCTGGTATCGAAACCCGGTATGGCCAGTGGTGGCTCCAAAATTACACAACCGTAGCGTTGGGCCGCCATCAAACCCATTCGCCGCGGCAAGGTACAAATCAGGTCACTTTGTGCGACCAGCGCAGGGGCCGCCTGGAAATGGCCCAACGCACAGGTGATCCGCCGTTTGCGGCCTTGTTGTTCGAGCAGATCGTCTACAACCCCTCTTCGAATCGCGCGCGGCGCAACCAAAACATGGTCCAAGTCGCAGTAAGTGTCCAGATTCAATCCGGTTTCAAGGACTGCATGCTGGGCGCGTACGATGCAACAAAAGGTTTCCGAAAATAACTTGATGCGATGCAGGTCCTCGGGCGGGTTAAAGAAAAAACCCACAGCTGCATGTAATTCGCCTTCTCGTAAGCCGCGGTACCAAGCCTCGTTTTGGGTGCCGAGCACATGAACCACCAAAGCCGCTTGCGGGGCGCCTTGGCCGAGGGTTGCCATCAAATGGGGCACCAAAACCCATTCCGAATAGTCGTTGGCGCCTAATTGGAATTCGCCTTGCCAGTCGCCTGGCTGCCAATTTGGATGGGCTAAAAACGTTTCCATCTGCGCAAGTAGATCAGGCAAGCGCGTTTTAAGCGTTAAGGCATATTCCGTTAAGACCATGCGCTGACCCACGCGAACCAACAGCGGATCATCAAAGGCCTGGCGCAAGCGATTGAGCGCATGGCTCATGGCCGGTTGCGTTAAACCGGCTCGTTTCGCGGCACGCGACACATTAACCGTACTGAGCAACTCAGCCAAGAGCGGTACCAAATTCCAATCCCAGGACCGTAAATGCATCATGTTTATATATTCTATGAGAACTATTCATTTCACAAATAAAAAACAGAGCGTTAGATTGGGTCCAGTGAGATTATTTGGAGGTTGTCATGAAAATGGGTGTTTTAGGTTCCGGACAAGTCGGCCAAGTGCTGGCCAAAGGATTGTTGGATTTGGGTCATGACGTCAAGATTGGGACGCGTTCCGTCAAGCCGGAACTGGCGGCCTGGTCGAAAGAGAGCGGTGTTGCTACCGGCACGTTTCAAGACGTTGCCGAATTTGGCGAGGTCTTGGTATTTGCCGTGTTGGGTTCTGCCGCTGAAGAGGTGATCCAGCTGATTGGCCAGGATCGGTTCAAGGGCAAAATCGTTATGGATGTGACCAATCCGCTGGCATTTGGCCCGCAAGGGCCCGAATTAACCTTAGGTCACACGGATTCGGGAGGTGAATGGATCCAGCGTCTTCTTCCTCAAGCACGTGTGGTCAAGGCCTTTAATTCGGTGGGCAACGCGCACATGGTCCATCCGAAATTCGAACAAGGTCCGCCAACCATGTTTATTGCCGGTAATGATGCAGACGCCAAAAAATGGGTCAGTGATTTGAGTCAGGCCTGGGGTTGGGATGCGGTTGATACGGGAACGATCGAATCATCGCGTTTCTTGGAACCGCTGTGCCTGTTATGGGTGAAATTTGGTTTGGCGACGGGTACCTGGAACCACGCCTTCAAATTGCTGCGTCAGGCTTGAGGCTGGACTTCTGAAAAGCGCAAATGGCCATAAAACCCAATAATCCGATGAGGTGAGGATAGGCCAAAGGGAGAAACCCCGCATAATCGAGCGGCTGCTTGGGCCAGGGCCAAGCGATCATGGCCAAG
Source organism: Acidobacteriota bacterium (assembly GCA_020637335.1). Lineage (GTDB taxonomy): Bacteria > Acidobacteriota > Holophagae > Acanthopleuribacterales > Acanthopleuribacteraceae > JACJWC01. Next base: position 23,499 of record JACJWC010000022.1, read on the forward strand.
CAGCCGATCAAAAGGATGCGGATGGTGGTTGGCGTGTCAGCTTTGAGGGCGCTCCATAGATTCGCCCAGATGGGGACAAAAAGCAGATAGTGGTAGTCGAGACTGTATGGGCTCAAAAGTAACCCCAGCGAAAAGACCAGTAACCAATCTCTTACGGCGAATGGTTTTCGATAGGCACTCAGAAGTATCACTCCGAGAAGCAACGTGACAACGATCAGGTTTATGGGTCGAACCAAGTGAGGGTGATGGAACCATGCGTGCGGGCTCCAGAATGGATCTCTGACCAAGACGTGGTGAATCAGCGCTGGCAGGTTTTGGTAAGCAATCGCGCCAGAAGATTCCATTTGTCCTGCGCCGAATAGAATTTTGCCAACTTCAAGCCAGGATTCCCAACCAAACAGGGGCAAACTGAGAAGGCCGATGGCAAGGCTGGTGATGCCGAACGCTTTCAAGACCGCCCAGCGTTTTTGGACAATTAGAAGCGGGATTGCAAAAAGACCGATGATTTTGGTCATGAGCAGCAGACTCAACCCGATCCCGCACAAGGCGTTCTTTTTATGCAAATAGGCCCAAGTCGTAAGGAATAAGAGGGCGGCCATCCAGACGTAAACCTGGCCGACATCCAAGTTCAGGTAGAGAGGATAAAACCAAAGCATCGGAATGAGCAGCGCTGGAGTGCTTATTTTTTTTAGGCCTTGTGAGCGTGCCCAGCCAAACAGAACCCCCAGATACAATGCCAGGCCTGACAAGTTCCATATCGTTTTTGCCGTTTGCAGAGGGAGCCAACAAAAGGGCGCCAAAAAAACATTGAGCGCTGGGGGGTTAATCCAAATATCGCGTGTAGGGGGTGCAATACGGTCCAATTGATTTTGGAAATAGATTGGATCGAAATTGAGCGCCGGGTCGCGGCCTTCAAGGAGCAGTTTGCCAGCTGTGTAATAGGTGGCGAATCCTCCGTGGTCCCATGACCCGGCCAAATAGGCGATGCGTCCAGCGCGGAAGGACAACGCCATGCAGAAAACCCAAAAGGCCAAACAGACAAATGATGTGTCTTTGAATTTCTGCATGGTGCGAGGGAAATCAATCAGCAGGGACGATGGTCATGCCAATTGGAAAGAATGCGATCAGTGCCAGCTTAAGATGTTGGATGCCAAACGGAATGCCAATGACAGTGACAAAACAGCCTACGGCGGAAGCGGTGTGGCCCAAAGCCAAACCCCATCCAAACAGGAGACACCAAATGACGTTGCCGACCATGCCCAACACACTGGTCCCAATATCATCATGCCCATTGACCATGCGTCTTGAGACCGCTTGTTTACCAAAAGGCGCGAAGTGAAAGGAGCCAATGGTGAAACAGGCTCGGCCAAAAGGAATCCCGATGATGGAAACAAAGGCGATCAGGCCAATGAAGTACCAGGCCAGGCCCATGAAGAGCCCGCCGAATACAAACCAGATGACATTGCCAATGAAACGCAAAACGCTCATGAACGTCCCGCTGCTGCCAGCTTCATGTAGGAAGCTTTTTGGTCTGCGGCAATGCGTTGGCAGTTGGGCCGTTGCAAGAGTCGGGGCTCGGGTTTAAGGGCTTCGAGATAGTGCAAAATGGCTTGCGACTCGCTCAAACTGTGTTCTCCGAATTGGAGGGCCGGCATTTTGCCCAATGGACTGAGGGCCAAAAACCACTCTTCCTGGTTGGGACGGGTTTCTACCTCGTCAAATTCCAAGCCTTTTTCGAGTAAGCCGAGTTTGGCCACGTTGTAGTAGTTGCTAACACCGAGCCCGTAGAGTTTCATGGTTTTTCCTCCTGCGAATAAATGATTTGAATTTGAACTGGCTGCTCAGAGCGCAAGTTTACAGAGCATGAACGATTTTCATCAGAAATGGTTCCAACCAGGTATTGCGTGGAGATGTTTTCAGAGCTGAAAGTGGTTTCGGTCAATTCAAAACCATCTGCTTGAAGCTTTTCCCGGTAAAATTGGACGGCCTGATCAAAATCACCGGAATAAGTCAGGATCAAAGTGCCGCTAACCCCATTTTGGCTATTGGAATTCATGTGACCAGAGACCTGGGAATTGGGAATTTGGGGCACCCATTCGGGTAAATTCTCGATTTTGTCCTTGGAGATGGTCATGGAGCCTTCGGGTGTTTCGACGGAAACGCCGCCTTCCGCCTCATTAAAGGAGATGGTGGATTCTCCTTCTTTGGTTTTAAAGCTGATTTTGCCGTTCTCGATATCCTCCAAAGTGACGGTGACCTCCTCACCGGTTTTGGTGTTCTTGAAGGTGTAAGAATCTGCTGTGTAATCGACCAGTTCTACATCAGGATTGGCCATGTCGTAGATTTTGGCAGTGGCCAAGCCAGGGTTTTCGTCCATTTCCTTTGCGAATTCATTGACTTTTTTGCTAGCCCAAAAACCTAATCCCACTACGGCAACGATCCCGATGAGGGTAATCCCCCCACAACCAATTAAGGCCCAGCCCCATACGGGCATTCCTTTTTTTTCTGTCATAAACTCCTCCTGAAACTTATAGGGTATTTTGAGACAGGGTCCGCCAATTGTAAATCGGACCTACTCCAAAGGCAGGAGTTCCTGTTCAAAATCCTGAGGTGTTTTGAGATTGCTCACACCGAGTCCGAGCAGACGCACGGGCCGGCGATTGTACTGCGACTGTTCCAAAAGGTATTTGGCCGTTTGCCAAAGTGCCTGCAGGTTATCGGGTTCGGCTTGAAGGCTGCACTGGTGACTGTGCGTTTCAAAATTTTCGTAACGAATCTTGAGTGAGACGGTTCGGCCACTGAGCTGGTGTTTGTGCAGGCGTCGATCCAATTCGACACATACTTGATAGAGTTCGCGCCGAATTTCTAAAACGCTGCGCAGATCTGTAAAAAAGGTTTCTTCCACGCTAACCGATTTGCGGATCCGCTCGGTGCGAACGGGACGGTCATCCAGACCCTGGGCAATTTGGTAATAGAAATGCCCAGTTTTTCCAAACAGCTGAACCAATTCCGCTTCACTGCGTGCCTGAAGATCGCCACCGGTCTGGATGCCGAGTTCTTTCATGCGTTTCTCGGTGGAAGGTCCAATGCCGTAAAATTTGCGGATGGGCAAGGTTTGGATAAAACTGAATGCGGCTTCCGGTGGAATATAGAATTGACCATTGGGTTTGTGCATATCGGACGCGACCTTGGCCAGGAATTTATTGGGCGCAATACCCGCAGAACAGGTTAGCTGGGTGGTATCTGCAACGGCCTGGCGAATCGATTGGGCCAGAAATTCCGGACGACCTGCATCGGGATGGTCCGTTACATCCAGAAAGGCTTCATCCAGAGAAAGCGGCTCGATTAGGCCGGTAAACGCTTCAAAGATATCGCGAATTTGGTGGGAAACACCGCGGTACACTTCAAAGCGATGCTTCACAAAATGCAACTGAGGGCATAAGCGTAGGGCTTGCGCGGCAGGCATTGCTGATCGCACACCGAAGGCACGTGCCTCATAACTGGCGGCCGCAACAACACCGCGGCCCTGCGGCGAACCGCCTACCGCAACCGGTTTTCCCCGTAGGTGCGGAAAGTCACGTTGTTCCACCGAAGCAAAAAAGGCGTCCATATCGATGTGAAGAATTAACCGCTTCATGCCGATATTTTAACGTGTGGCCCATTAGTAGGATGACAAGAACACTGGATTAACCCGTAAAACTTTGGTTCTGGGTGATTTGCAACTGCGGGCTGAAGGAGGCATGGTTTGGACGAAGTGTGGCGGTCCGGTCCCGAATCTGATTTTTCAGCGTGGATTCAAAAATTTCCCAGCCCGGTTGCCTATGTGAATCAGGTGGGCAAGCCACAGGTTTGGAGCCCTGCCTTGGCACGGCTTCTGTGGGATCCGGAAGGCGTTGCTGCCGCTTGGCCTCGCGTGTGGCAAGCCTTGGATGTGGATGCCGCCTGCAAACAGGTGGAGATGATTCATTGGCCCGTCGGGGACGAAGATCGCTTTATTGAGGTTCAGGCCCAAGCCTGGAAAAATGGCTTTTTAATCAGCTTCACCAACGTTACCGACCGCTATCAATCCTTGACGGCACTTCAGGCTGCTGAAACGCGCTTTTATTTGTTGGCCCAGGCCGCCTCGGTTGGCATATTGCGTTTTCGCATGGATGGCGGTTGTATTTTTGTCAACCATCACTGGACACGAATGGCCCAGTTGGATTTAGCCAAGAGCCTGGGAAAAGGCTGGTTGGATGCTATTGCAAGTGAGGATCGCGAGAACCTGACCCCGCTCCTGGCCACCCTGTGGGGCAGGGATCAGGAAATCCATTTTGAATTTAAGTTGCGCAGCGCCCAACAGGTGATTTGGATTCAGGCGCGATTGGGTCCTGAACGCGACGGGGACGGTCGTCTGACTGGCTACCTGATGACCCTGTTTGATGTGTCCGATCGCAAACGCGCCGAGGCGGCTCTGGGTGCCTCTCAAGCCAATATGCAGGCGATTTTGGATACGAGTGCTGAAGGGATCGTTACTTTGGATGCGTCCGGTGTCATTTTGGCGGTGAATCATGCCTTGGAAAAAATGATTGGCTACCGCCAGAATGAATTATTCGGGTTGAATTTTCAGAAATTGATTCAATGGGTAGAAGAGCCGGATCCCAATCCGCGACCGGACGCAGGGCAAGACTTTCTATCGGAGCGCAGGGCGTGGATTCGGCACCGCAAAGGGCGCAGAGTGCCCATAGCGGTTCGGTTTAAACAGGTTGTGATTAATGAGGAACGACCGCTATTAACGGCTATCATCCGCGATGAAACGGTGGTTTACGAGTTAGAGGAAAAGTTCCGCCACACCCAGAAGATGGAAGGGCTGGGTTTGTTGGCAGGTTCAGTCGCACATGATTTTAATAACTTATTGACCGCTATTTTGGGGTTTGCCGAGTTGGGTGAAACCGCGCCTGACTCCGCTCAAAATGCGCTTCAGGAAATTCACAAAGCCGGTCTGCGCGCCAAGGAACTGGTTCAACAAATTCTGACCTTTAGCCGCAAATACGAGCAAGAAAAAGTGGTTGTGCCTCTGAATTCCGAGGTCAAAGAGGCGCTTAATCTGGTTCGAGGGACATTGCCTTCATCCGTTGAATTGTTGTGTGAACTCGATCCCGAATGCGGATTTGTTGAGGTCGCCCAAACGCAGATCCATCAGATTCTCATGAACCTGTGTACCAACGCCTATCACGCTTTGCCAGACGGAATCGGAACCATCCGCGTGTCGTTGTCGGCGGTCAGCCGGAAACCGGATTGGCCTGCCAATGTGCAGAACTGGATTTGTTTATCCATTCGCGATAATGGATTTGGCATGGATTCCGACCAACTGACCCGAATTTTTGATCCGTTCTACACGACTAAGGCCAAGGGCAAGGGCACAGGAATGGGCCTTGCCGTTATCCGTGGCATTGTCAGTTCAATTAAAGGCTTCATCGAGGTGGACAGTGAAAAGGGCAAAGGCACCGAGTTTCGGGTTTACCTGCCCCAAGCGGCGCCCCTTGAACCGCGCAAAAGTAAAGCCAAACCGGTTGATTCTCTCGCCGGCACCGGGCGTATTTTCATCCTGGATGATGAACCGCAAATCTTAAAGTTGATGAGTGAGTTCCTGACCCGTTTAGGTTACGCGGTCCAAACCGAAATCTCGCCCGAAGCCGCTCTGGAACTCCTGACCCAGGATGAAACTTTTGATTTGTTGATAACCGATTTGACCATGCCGAGAATGAATGGCTTTGAAGTCGCTCGCGCCGTTAAAAACCACAAACCCGAAATGCCGATTTTTATGATTAGCGGTATCCGTGATGGGCGCACAACGCAGCTCTTACGCAGTTCGGGTATTGATAAATTCTTCCAGAAACCGTTGGACTTTAAACAGTTTGCCCGTGAAACCAAAAATATTCTTGCCCAGTACCGGTCAGGAACTTTGAGTGACGGAGGACTCCGCAGCTCGATCGGGAAATAACAATACAAACTTTGAACCCTTCCCCGGTGCACTGGTCACAGAATATCCACCATGGTGAGCCCGTACCACCCCGGATAAAACGGATAAACCCATGCCGCGTCCCTGAAACTTGCTTGAAAAGAAGGGGTCGAAAATACGTTCCAATTGGCGCTCATCCATGCCACATCCTGTATCCGAACAGGTAATGCGAATATAGTGGCCGGGCGGTAAATCCTGGCCTGCAAAACTATCGCGTAGGTTGGTTGCAGGATAGGGGATCCGGTCCAGGAACAAGCGAATCTCGCCACCTTCCTCTGGCAACGCCTCCAATGCATTGCGCAAGAGAATGCGCATGGCTTCCAGCAATTGGCTACGATCCCCGACAAAGGTGTGCGGGTGACTAGGTCGATTGAACTGGATTAAAACGCCCGGTTTCGCCGGATCCGTTTCTTCTATGGCTTCGCCAATCAGTTCACCTGCTTCCAAAAGGTCAAAGGCGCGCATGGCTTTGCCCGAAAAAGCCAGCAGCAAATCGACCAGTTTGGCGGCCTTGTGGGCCCCCAGTTCTGCTTTGTTGAGTAAACCCGATCCCTGTGGGGTGCTCTCGTGTTTGGCCAGTTCTATGTTGCCCAGAATGCCGGTCAAGAGATTGTTGAAATCGTGGCAAATTCCACCGGCCATAACGCCTAAGCTTTCCCATTTCATCTGGCGGTGGCGAATGGCCTCTTCGCGCTTCTTTTCCGTTATGTTCTCCACTAGGGCAATGACCCCTTCGAAAACTTCCTCATCATTAAAAAGCGGTGTATTAAACCATTGACAATAAATGATTTTGTTGTTTTTGGTCAGGTTGGGCGTGATCGCGTGTTGTCCCGTTAAGAGCCGATATGGGTTAAGCCAAATTCCCGAAATGGATTGGTTGTCCTGGTGGGGAAAAAGGAAGTTGCAGGTTTTACCAACACAATCTTCTGCGCGATAGCCAAACATTTTTTCGGCTGAACGGTTCCAGTCCAGAATAATACCATTGGCATCCATATCGATCACGGCCAGTGGTGTATTGTTGAGATGGGCTTTAAAACGAACCAGAAGTTTATTGAGACTTTCCGTATGCAAACGTGTTTTGGCCTTAAATTGGGCCTGAGTATGGATGAAGGTAAACACCAGAATCAGGCCAATTAAGGCCAGCCAAAGGCTGCGCACAAAAACGGTAAGCGGATGCACGAATTTGGGATTGGCATCAAATTGGGGAAGGGGTCCGATACGCATGGCGAGCGGAGTGCTGCCCACCTGAAAAACTTCAGACTTTAATTCGAGCCACGGACTGCGATAGCTGATTTCGGCTGGATCGACAATGTGCGTCAGCATGGGTTCTGGGTAATTTTCCAAAAAAACGACAGCCGCCAAATCCGGTTGAAGGTGTTCATTCTGCTCTAAAATTTGGCTCTGATCGACAGAGGCGACCAGCCAGTAGACCTTTTGGCGGTAATACACCCACCGCGCAAAAAGCAAATGATCGAAGCCCGATTCATCGGGAATGAGGAAAATGCCGGTTTGATCGTCGTTGGCGACCAGGCGTTGGGGTTCCAAGGCATAATGCTCGGTGCCGGGTTTGCGATAGAGTTCCGTAACATATTCAGGCCGCTCGCTTCCGCCCGCAAGCACCCATAAGTCGACTTTCTGCAAGTAAGAAAAACGGGCGGAGTTGGGCCAGTTAAAAGCGGAAGGGTCAGCCTGCAGCAGGGTGGGGATGGCAAACGTTTCCAGCAGGGCGAGGGTAGCGTCCACTTGGCCAAAAGCGGCTTGGATGGTTTGGACCACGGTTGTTTTTTGGCGTTGATACAGCTCCTGTGCGAGGTTAATGTTCTTGTGGTATTCGCGATAGCTTCCGCCAACACCCATCACCAGACCGGATAGGATTACCACCCAGGTCCATGTGTTGTAATACATGTCTCGTGCACTTTTTTTAAAGTCCCGCAGCATTGCTACTCCTGGTCCTGAATTCTTTATCGATTGATAACGACCAAAACTAAACTCCTGAGCCAAATCCTTTCTCTGTGCTCAAATACTTGGTTCCCAGCTAGCTTCGCTTTAGAATGGTAGAGTTACTAAACTCCACTCTGCTGACTGCCGATAGTTTTCCCGAAAGGTTCAGGGATTCGTGTCCAATGATTTACTTGCTCGCTTTTTTTGTTTTACTTAGCGTGTTTCTGATCGTGATCCTGATTCAGCAGCAGCGGGAACTTGCGCGGCTCAAAATCCCCGATCAGGTTGAAAAACAACGGGAACTGGCCATGTCGCAAAGTCAGTTGATGCGCATTGCCCATCATGCAGGTATGGCTGAACTGAACCAGGGCATCCTCAAAAACATTTACAACATCTTGAGCACCGTTAATGTTTCCACGAGTGTGGTCAACGATCGTGCCCGCAAAATTGACATTCGCTCTTTGACCCGCCTTGCCGACTTGTTGGAAGAGAATCAAGCCCAGCTGGCCCAATTCCTGGCTACGGATCCCCGCGGCCAAAAATTTCCGAAAGCGTTGGGTCAACTCTCCGAATACATGAAGAATGTGCATGACGGGTTATTGGAGGAAATTGCCAACCTGACCGAAATTGTGCAGAAACTCAATCAAATCGTTAAAGCGCAACAGGCTTATGCCGGCGCTGAAGTGGCAGTTGAAGAATTTGACGTGAACCAGCTTTTGGAAGATTCGCTCCTGATGGAATCACGTACCTTTGAGGAACGCGACTGCAGCGTACGCGAAGAGCTGGATCCCAAACTCCCGCGTATCCTGACCCACAAGATCAAGCTGCTTCAAGTGGTGGTTACCTTAATGCGCAATGGGGCCGAAACGGTTAATGCCAACAGCCCGCCCGGAGAGCGTATTGTCCTGATCCGAACCTATTTTCGCGACAACCGGATATGTGTCGAAATCGGTGATCCAAAAGCCATTGAAACAGGTGAAATTATTGATCCGCTTTTGGCCAACACGGACAGTACAACCTTGACCCGCCGTTACTTCTCGCTATACTACTGCGCCTCGGCTGTGGCGGAAATGCACGGCGGCATCCGCATTTTCAGTGAGGGCCTGGGCCACGGTTCCCTGGTGCGTGTCGATTTACCTCAAAGCTTGAGGTAGGATTCGGCGCTTGTTAGCCGGCTCATGCGGATCTCTACCCGCAGTAGAGACTGGGGCACGACCTCGATCAGGACAAACTGCCAGGGAATCTCCGACACCGGGTATTGGCGCAAAAATTGGTCGGCAATGCGGGTCAACCGTTGTTCCTGGCGCGGGTGGATCAAGTCTGCCAGGCGGCGTTGGTGGCGTTTCCTGCGGGTCTTAACTTCGACAAAAAGCACCCGCTGTGCATTGGCCATAGCGAGATCCAGTTCGGCTTTGCCCGAACGCCAATTCCGCGCCAGCAAGTGGTAGCCGCGGCGATGGAGGTAACGTCTTGCCCAATATTCGCCGCGTCCGCCCAAGCTGCGAATCCAGAACGGCGGCGGCATGAGCCATCCGCGAATCCGTTCTAAGAGGCCGAAGAGGGACACGCTTCCAGGCGACGATGAACTTCTTGCATAATAGCTGCGACGACCTGATCAATGGAAAGGGGATCTGTATCGAGGATCCAGGCATCGCTGGCCGGTTTTAAGGGCGCCAAGGCTCGGGTCTCGTCCTGATGATCGCGGTCGGCCACTGCTGCACGGATGGAGGCAAGGCTCTGCCCTTGTTGATCGCCACCCAACTGCAACCAGCGCCGTTTGGCACGTTCATCAACGCTTGCGAGCATGAAGACCTTGAGAAATGCGTCGGGTACTACAACGGTTCCAATGTCGCGCCCATCTAAAATCATTTTTCCCTTGGCCGCCAAATCGCGTTGGATAGCGGTTAATTGCTGGCGTACCGCTGCATGGGAAGACACGAAGCTGACCTGTTCAGTTACGTTTTGGCTGCGAATGGCCTTGCTGACATCTCGGCCGTTAAGCTGGGTTTTGCCAAGCTGATAGGAGACTTGTAAGCTTTGTAACCACTCGGGTTGGTCCAACCAGCTCGGGTCGGCACCCGCTTCTAACCAGGCATGGGTGATCGCGCGGTAGAGTGCGCCCGTATCGAGATGCGTCCAGCCCAATTCCTGGGCCAGACGCTTGGCGATTGTAGATTTGCCCACGCCACTGGGGCCATCCAAGGCAATTACCTGTTTAACGGTCATTTACCTCGACCTTTGGGCGATTTTTTCTTGAAGGTGGAAAAGGACGAGTCTTTTTTCGTGAACCGTTTCGTTCCTTCAGAAGGGAAGCGTTTCTCGGCTCTGGCGTCCGAGTGGCTGCGCGTTTTGGCGGGGGCACGACGCGGCCTTTCGTTATCGTCCGGGCGGGTCCGTGGGGCACGGCTACGTTCGGGCCGATCTTCATCACGGGAGCGGTACTCTTGCCGAGGCGGTCGGTCTGTTCGCGGGCGATTGTCGTCGCGGCGGGGTTGGTCGTCGCGAAAGCGTTTGGGTCCGCGGTCATTCGCGGTTTCCCGGCCTTTGCCGCCTTCTTTAAAGCGTTGGTTTTCGTGTGGGCGCCGGTCTTCTCGCGCAGGGCCGTCCTCGCGAAAGCGATTGGTTGGGCGCGTTCGGCGTTCTTCGCGTGGACCTCGTTCCTCGCGTGGAGCCCGGTCTTTCCATTCGGGCCGATCCCCGCTCGTGCGGCGCGGAGGACGGTCGTCACGGTCCGTGCGGCGCGGAGGACGGTCGTCTCTATCGCTGCGGCGGAAGCGACCTGAATCTTCCTGCGTGTTATCAAACTTTGGCTGTGGGGTTCGACGCGGGTACGAACTTTCCTGTTCGGGGTCGCGCGGGCCCGGTCGATAGTTTTCTCGACTGCGCAGTTTGGGTTTTTCGCTGTAGTCTTTTGGCTCGGAGTCGCGTCTTTTCTTTTCGCGCGGTGCATTGATGTCTTTGACGAAAGGTTTGCGCTCGCGTTTAACCCATTTGGTTGGACCGGGTGTGATGCCCAATTTCTTCATGGTGCTTGAGAACTTGAATTGGTGGCTGAGTCTGTAGTCGCCGGCTTTGAGGCGGCCCACTTCGTCTGGGTCGAGCAGGCGGAATTGGCCCGGCTCCAAATCTTCTACGGTCAGGAAAGCAAAAGCAATGCGGCGCAATTTGGAGACGGGGTGACCGATCGCTTCAAAAATATTTTTGATCTGGTGGTTTTTGCCCTCGGTCAGAGTGACCTTGACCCAACTGTTGTGTTCGGACGAAATCAATTCAATTTGGCAAGGGCCATAGCGGGTGCCATCAACCGTAATGCCGCGTTCAAGGCGTTTGAGGTCGGCGATTTTGGGTTGGCCAAAAACCTTAGCCAAATAAACCTTAGGACATTTGGATGCGGGATGGCTGAGCTTGTGGGCCAGGTCGCCGTCATTGGTCAGCAGGAGCGCGCCTTCGGTGTTCATGTCCAGGCGACCGACGGGGAAAATGCGTTCGGGAATGGCATGTGCCATCAATTCGGTTACTACGGGTTTACCTTCGGCATCGTGGGCGGCAGATAAAACGCCCTTGGGTTTGTGGAGCAGGCAATAGATGGGTAATTCCTTTTTGAGCAGGAGTTTGCCATCGACCTTAATGTGGTCGACTTCGGGGTCGGCCTTCATACCCATTTCCGTTACGATTTGGCCATTAACCGTTACCCGGCCTTCGGCAATCATGGATTCGGCCATGCGGCGGGATGCGATTCCAGCCGATGCCAAGATTTTTTGCAGTCGTTCAATCACAGAACCACCATCCTTAAATGTCAGGGAAGCAGGGCTTCCCAAAAATCTCGATTATCGAGCAATGTCCGGGCAGCTTCCTGCTGAGCGGCTTTTTTGCTCTTGCCCCGGCCAAGGGCGCCGGGTTTACCTTCGATCAGGACCTGGGCAACAAACTCACGATTGTGCGACGGTCCTTCTTCACTGAGGATCTGATATTGGGGGAGTGCCCGCCCAATGCTCTGAAGCCTTTCCTGAAGTTGTGTTTTAAAGTCTTCGTATTCCTTGAGGTTGAGTTCGCTGTGGCTCAATTCTGGATCGAACAGGGAGAGCACAAATCGTTCTACGGGTTCCATTCCGCCATCCAGGAACATGGCTGCCAAAATACTTTCCATGGCATCTGCCAGGATCGAATCTTTTTCAGCACCGCCGGAGCGGCGTTCACCTTCCCCAATCATGAGAAACGTACCGAGTTCGATTTCGCGCGCTTTTCGGGCCAGGGACGGGGTTGAGACAATGACGGATTTTTGTTTGCTCAGGTCCCCCTCTTGAGCTTCGGGATAACGTTTAAAAAGTTCGTTGGCAATGATAAAACCCAGGACCGAGTCGCCCAGGAACTCCAACCGTTCATTGTTGGGGATGTGGTTCTCGTTACCGTAGGAACTATGGGTTATGGCTTCTTTAAGAAGGTCGGTATTTTTGAATCGATACCGCAACAAACTGTAAAAAGCTTCCATATCGGCCCTCATAAGCCAAAACAGGCATTCTACCACAGCCGAAAAAAATTCCCTAAGGATGTTTCACTTGCCAAACTGGTCTTTCTTTTGCTTTGTCTCTATTTTTCAGAGTGAGGGATGAAACGAATGTTGTTTTGCATCATGCTCCTGCTAGGACCGAATCTTGTGAATGAGGATCACTACGATGCCTTTCGCCGGGCCTATGTGCGCTACGTCTTCCAAGTGACTCCCTATCGCGCACATGAGCACTATCAACGTGGATTAAGTGAAATGGCCCAGGAAAGTGAACACTTTTTTTATTACTATCCCGGCGCTGATGCCCAAAATTTGAAAAGTGAATACCGCACGCCGATGGCGCCAGAGCCTTACCTGTTCCTGCGCAAGGTTCGACTTGGGATCAATGAAAACAATGTCGATAAAGCGCTGATGGATTTGGACTTTCAATGGTTTTACCAACACCCCAATTTCACCAATGCCGAGTGGGTCATACCGGCTATGGGACCTTTGGATCGGGCACAGCGTTACCTGTATGAATTGTCCTATTTGGAGGACGAGGCCGGTTTGACGTTGCTCTATAAGGCGAGCAATGGGATTCAAGGTGAAATTCGACTTGATCCCAGCAACCATCACTTGGCTGAGTGGCTGGAACGCTATTCGGTGGATGGTCGCCATGAGGTCGTTACCCTGCGCCGATTTCAAGAAATATCCGGCAGACTCTTTCTGACCCGGGTCGAGCGATCCCAATTGGATCAGGGCCAGATGGTCCGCCAGGAGCGCTGGGCGTGGGAGAACCCGCGCGGAATCAACCAAAACTTAGCCCTGAGCCAAGAATTTTTACCCGTCGAGGAGTCCAATTGGACGACCCTGTTTGCCCTTTCTGATTCTGTACTGGCCTACCAAAACAGCTTGAGCCAATTGCAGGCACGTGAAACCAAAACCCTAATTGATTATCGCGATAAATCTAAAAGACGCGTGATTCAAAGTGATTTTGCCATTATCCCGCTGGAGACCGATCCGCATCAGCGGGTTGAGTTGCGAATCCCCCGGTTGCTGGATCAAAAAGCGGTCAAGGTGGAGCGGGAATTGGTTGATATTTTCAGTCAGGGATTTGTCACCAGCGAGGAAGAGCGGACCAAAATCCGCAATTTTGGCCAGCAATACGATTGGGGCGATTCGCCTTTTGGTTTTACCTTGACCCTGGCCCCCAGTCTGGCCGATGCCTTCCTTGCGCTATTTGAACACCGGGTAACGGCCCTGCCTTCGGGTGGGTTCCAGGTGGACTCCACCCAGGTTCGCGGTGTGGGTGTCATTCGCAGTGGACTTTATGCCTTTCGGCCTCATGTGGTCGTTCAGTGTAATGCCCACTTTAAAATTCAATCGGTTGCGATGGACTATGAATTGGTTCGTCCCTATCGCATCTCGATTCTTGCCCAATATGAAGAGAATCCAATGGGAATAACCGTTCCCAGCCGTATTGTTTTTAAGGAATATCAAGCTGACCACCTGGATTTCGAGCGAATCCATCAATACGGACCCTTCACGCCCATCAAAACGGATGTTCAAACCTCCGTCCAAGAATTTAAATCCAACCATTGAGGTGTCTTTGTGTTAAGCGCGTTATTTTTCTTTTACTGCCAGGAAATCCAAGAAACTTTGGTCGTTCGCCGGGTTGAACTGGATGCCCGGGTTTTTAATCTGGCCCAAGCACCCGTCACTGGGTTGGACCGTTCTGCCTTCAGCATTAAAGAGAGTGGCAAGGACATGGAGTTGGTGGGTTTTGAAGAAGTGAATTACCTGGAAATGATTCCTTCAGAAACGTTTGATGCCCCACGGGTCTTGTTTTTGTTTAATTTCCTGGACGACAGCCGTCTGGTCACGGATTACATCCGCGAGGCAGAAGACTTTTTCCTCTACAAGGAATTGGGTGCTTGGCAGGTAGCGGTTGGTTACGCCAATTTAGACGGGGTTTTTATGGTCAGTCCTTTCTCAACTGACCAGGACTCGTGGATTGAAGGTATCAATGCGGTCCGCACCGCCCATCAAAATTTTGATCAGCGCAGCTTGTTTTCGCGAAAAACAGACCGCTTTGCTCAAGATGCCAGTCGCCGTTCCTCGACCGATTATGGCTTTGAGGAAAACCCCAATTTGCGGCCCAACTCCGAAGGGTTAGGTATTCAATCCAATAGTTTGGGCCAGGATGTAGAACGTTATGTCGGTGCAGAGAACCCGGCGCTGAATTTTGATCCTCGGGCGCTGAGCCGATTTATTCGTCTGCTCAGTACCTATTACGGCATCAAGGAAGTTTTGGTATTTGGCAATCCCTTATGGCAACGTTCGGAACGCGAAACACAGTCTTTGGCCAACTCGCGGGGCGGCAATGACGGACCGGTCGTGGAAAGCTACTACGCTAAATCCAATGCTACGGGCACGTTGTCCGATGCCAGTGGCGAGATGGGATTTGACCTGAATGAAACCTTAACCCGCTGTGTGAAGGACCGGATCCGGTTCAGTCGAATGGCATTCAGTGAGCCCGGAACGCCGGTTGAAGACGAGTTTGTTTCCATGTGTGGCGGCTTTTTGTACCCGACCACGCGCACGGGTATTAGCGACAATGTTGAACGTTATTTGACCCAGGCAGGTCATTTCTACCGATTGGCCTATCAGACCGAAATGGAAAAGAGTGACCTGCACTACCGCAAGGTGCGTGTCGATGTGAAGGGTCTGGGTTTAAGCGTGGTTCATGTCGGTCGTTTTTATCCGGCCTTGTTGGAAACTGAAAATCAATTAAGTGCTGGTTTGGACGTGAAGCCCATCGCACAAGTTCATTTTGGTTTGCCGTGGGACCGGCTCAGCTACGAAAAGGTTGGTGTTGAAATGCGCGGCCAAATCGGTTTGGGCAAACGCGTGTTTTTTAATCAGCGTTTGGTCTTTGAGCAAGTAGATGTCCTGCAGCCGATCAAACCTTCCTCGGAAAAAACCACCTTTACCAACATGAGTGGCAGCCAATTCACGGTCGATATGGATCTTCCCGTCTTTGAGGAAGGCCATTATCGGGTCGAATTCGTGGCTATTGATTTGTTGACAGGCATGAGTGCCCAACTGAAAAAGAATATTGATCTTTAGGAGCTGATGATGAGTGTATTGTGTTTTGTTGCCTTTTTGGCGTTTGACAACCCCTTTCCGGACCCCTTGGAACTCACCCCGGAAATAAAAACGTTTTTGCATGGCGAACTGGATCGTATCAAAGACCCCAAAAACAAGCTGCACGATATCATCGGCATCATTTTTGACGAGAAACGCCTGAATTTGCAGTATGCCGAAGGGTTAACCATGACCGCGGCCGAAACCTATCAAGCCCGCTCGGGAAATTGTCTGAGTTTCACCAATCTGTTTATTGCCATGGCGCGCGAAATGGGGTTTACGGCCTACTTTAAGGAAGTGATTGATTTTTCAACCTACGATCGGGCCGGCCAATTGGTGCGCCACAATCGGCACATCATTGCCTCTGTCATGATCCAAGGTCGGGTAATCGATTTCGATTTCCAGCCGAGTCTGGAGAAACGTTATAAACGTACGCGGCTGGTCAACGATGCGCGCGGTTATGCTCATTTCTACAATAACCTGGGTGCTGAAGCCTTTGAGAAAGGCCAGTTGGACCGTGCGAAGCAGCTGTATGACAAAGCCTTTAAATTGGATCCTACCTTTGTGCCGGTCCAAATCAATTTGGGCGTTTATTTCCGCACGGTGGGCGAACCCCAACGGTCTATAGATGTGTATGAGAAAGTTCTCAAGAAACAACCGCGGAACTTTACAGTTATGGCCAATCTGGCCCGCTCTTACCAGGATAACGGTCAGAAGGAGAAATTTAACGAAATGGTTGAATCGATGAAATCGACCTTTAACCGCAACCCTTACTTTTATGGGCAACTGGCCGAGTGGGCGTTTGCTGAACAAAAATACGATGAGGCGCTGAGCAATTACCGCAAAGCCTTAAACTTTAACTATCGCGAACCCATTTTTTATCAGGGTTTATCCAAGACCTACTATGCACTGGGGCGTGTTGATGATGCCAAAGATGCGCTTGAGAAAGCCATGGAATTTGCGAAAGATGGCGAATTAAATCACCGCTACAGTCTGAAAATGGACCTGTTGGCTGGATTGGAAAACAAGTAGGACACAAAGGGGAGGTGGTGCCTCCCCTTGTTTCTGGGTCATGGTTCAAAACCCCAAAGAGCGTGTTCAAAAAAGGCCCGTTCGTCATTTTTGCTGACTGAACCGGTCGCCTGGGCAAAGTTCAGGTTGATGGGTGTTTTGAAGTTGGTAATGCGCAGAAATCCATTAAACAGGTTGATCAAACCTTGATCGCCCAGCTTCTTGTGGATTTCAGATAAGAGCATTGCGCTTTTGCTGCGTTTCAAGTCCCATTGCACATTGGTTTGATGGTGGTCGACCAAGGAATCGGCAAGGGCGATGGGGAGGTCCTTGACGTAATCGGCACGGGCTTGCCAGCGTTTGGGGAATTTGTCTTCCGCGTCGGCTTTTTTGCTCAATTTCATCATGAGGTAGGCGCAGTATTCCGGAAATGCGTAGTTAAACCATTCCTCTTGCGCTGTGGCGGGCTGGACTTGGCCAGACCACCAGAGTGAGGCTAGGCCAATGGCCAGTGTTTCATTGATGCCGATGTAGGTATTGGTGTCAGCAGCTTGTTTGGCTCTTTGGCTGGCGGAGAATCGTTCAAAGGTTTCTGAGGTGAATACCAATAAACCTGATGTTTGGTGGTGCGGCTGCATGAAGTCCTTGGTCTCGATAATACTGAATTCCTCGTATGGGATAACACCTAGGATTTGACTGTAAAAACCCAGGAACTGTTCGGTCAATTTGTGCATGTTGCCAACCGACGATTTGCGGTTTTGGGCATAGCTGTAATAACGGGCGGTTTTCTTTTGGGTCTCATATTCAAATTCGTGGTACTTGCCCAGGAAGAGGTTAGGGTGAGATACGGGGTGCTGTTCCAGCAAATGAACCTTGTTTTGTTTACCTTCGCTGGTTCGTTTTTGCACTCCGGGCCCGATGGCCAACCATGGCGATTGGACCGTGATGTTTAGATCCAGCGTGGGTCGCGCCCAATGGACGAGGCCTCGGGGAAACCAGGCATAACCATCCCAATGCACCATTTCCATACCCAAGTCCTGAGCCAACAATCTTCCGCCGTATTCGAAATGCAAGGTAAAGGGTTGGTTTTGGGTGGTTGCGGTGCCCAAATCGACTAAAAGAGCGTCTGATTTCAGGTAGTGGGGCAGTTCCTTGCCTTCAGCATTTTTGATTGATTGGATGCTGGTGGAGCTATCCGGGTCATCGTGTTTGTATTGGACCAAATCCAAGACGGTCAATGCGCCGAAATTGTCTTGGTCGGGATTGCCTTCCTGGCCGATACGGGTGGATGTGATGGAACCAAAATTGAGTTGGTGTTGGTCAACATGCTTGTTTTTTTCACGCATGGCCGTGCGGGAACTCATCAAATCAAAATAGAGAATGCGGATCCCGCCTAATGGCTCAACGTAGGTCACGTCCAAATTGAAATTGATCTGGCGGTTGTCCGGCGAAGAAATGTCGCCTTTTAAGGCTGTTACCGTTAAATTGGGGTATTGAGGTTGGTGTAGGTCCGGCAAAGCGCTCGAGAGGAAGTGGGATTCCTGACGTGTGATGCTGTCGAGCTCATTAAATACGACGATTCCGTGTTGTAGGGTGCGGAACCCATCAAAAAAATAGGCATATGGACTGCCGGTGTCGAGTAACGACCAGTAGATAAAATTTTGCCCATTGGCCGTGGCCGCATAAGCACCCATTTCGGGGTCTGGGCACAGTTCAGTTGGGTAATACACGGAATTGCGATTGTCCTGGAAATGACTGAGGACTTTTTTTGCTTGATTGAATTCCTTTTCATCAAGCGACTGACTCTCGCCCTGAAAGAGGATTGATGAAAACCACAAACCGCGGCCTTTGATGGTCATGGTTTTGATGATGTTGCCTTCCATCTCGGCATTGAGGCCGCTGCGTTTGGTAAGTTCCACGCCGTCCAAATTGTAATGAGCAGCGCGACCTTCCATGGCCGTTTCGAACCGGATACTGGCTGAGGATTCACCTGACAATTGGACATAACCAATGGTTAAAGGGGCCAATTCGCCCCACTTTAAGGTCACCGGTGCAAATAGTCCGTTTTGAATGTGTATCGTGCCCTTGGGCAGTTGGAAATCCTTTTCTGCAATCAGGATCCCGGTATTTTGAACTTCCAAAGATTGGGCAAAGACATGCAGCCCAATAAGAAAAAGAACGAGTCGCATTATTCCTCCAAGATTCGGCCCACAATAATGTAACGGGCAACAACACTTTAAATGAAAAAGGCGCCTCCGAAAAGGCGCCTCTATTTTGTTTAAGTGCGGGAATCTCTTAGAAAGAGAATTTCACACCGAAACGGTAGTAGCGAGGTGAGGAGTAGGTCAACACTTCGCCGTAGGCGTCGTTGAGCTGGATATTGCCCAGGGACTCGATGTAGGTGCGCAGTTCGTCGACGTTACTGAAACGTGCAGAACCATCAGCATTGGTTACACCAGAGATGGGAATAACTTGCTCGTCGTAATCGCCACCTTGGGTGAAGGATTCGATTACAGAAGTAGCAACTTGCTCGTCGAACAGGTTGAATACGTCCAAGTACAGGTTGAGGCTGTACTTGCCAGCAATACGCCAGTCGTAGGCAACTTTCAGGTCGATGGTGGTTTGGTCCGGCAGACGGCCAGCGGAACCGCGTTGCAGCAGGTGATATTCACCGTAGCCACCCAGCGGGATGTTACCAGCAGCAGCGTATGCAGAGATCGGAGAACCAGTCAGGTAGTTGAACACACCGCCAAAGGACAGGCCCATATCGAAACGATAGAAGCCGTCGATTTTCAGGTTGTGCTCGTGGTCGTTACCCAGTTTACCAACGCCGTTGACCAGGGTGGTCGGAACGTCATAGGTAGCGGTGATGTTCGGGTCGGTTTGACCGTAGAAGGGCAGGTACAGACCGATGTAGTCACCTTCCAGTTCAGACCAGAGGTAATAAACGTTGAAGGAGTAGTTGTTGGAGAAGGCGCGTTTCAAGCTCAGTTCGAAACCGGTGAAGTCGCGTTTGGGTTTGTTGAAACCAGACTCATCAGCACTGATTACGACGTGGTCGCCAGGACGGATAACGAATTCTTCACCGTTGCGGATGATGGATTCGCCTTGACCGTTCAAAGGATGAATGTCGTAGTTACCGCCCCAGGTGAACTCAATGTCACGGCCGGGGTTAGCGATGATGTAAGTGTGACCACCGTCGAATGAAACGTCTTCGATTACGTCGAAGATGCCTTTGTCGATGTATTTGATGCCGGCAGACCAGTTGGGTTTGAATTCATATTCGAAACCAGCCAGGATCTCATCCAGGCCTTGGCCTTTCAGGTTGTCAGCAACCGGGGTGATACCACCAGAAGCGAACTCGTAACCGGGCAGGTAGTTGGGGTGAGCGGTGTTAGGCTGACCATCAGCACCGATCATGAAGCTGGGATCGAAACCAGCAACGGTGCGTTGCTCATCCGGGAAGCTGGAGATATCCCAGCGCCAGTAGAGGCCCAGGGTCTCGTGACCGAATGCGCGGTTGTTGATGTCCAGAGGTACGGATTCATAGAACTTGCCATAAGAAGCGTACAGTTTGGATTTGCCGTTGCCGACTACGTCATAGGTGATACCCAGACGCGGTGCCCAGTTGGTGTCCAATTTGATCGCGGAATTGCCATTGTCATCTTGGATGTCTTGGATTTCGTAACGGATACCCGCTTTAACCATCAAGCGGGGAGTAACTTCCCAGTTGTCTTGCAGGAAGAATGCAGTGTTAACCGTATGGGTTACAGCATTCAGACCTTCGCTCAGCATGCGAACGATTTCACCTTCGGCATTGATCTCAGCATAGCTGCGAACGATGCGTGCGCGAGAGAAAAGGCCAGCAGAGTTGGCGCCGAACAGCTGAACGTAGAAACCGTTGTCGCCGTAGCTGCGCAGGGAGTCAAATTTGTTGTCTTCATAATCAATACCAAACTTGGCGTTATGGGTTCCGAAGAAACCTTCCAAGTTGGCTTTGATGGAGTCGCGTTTCATTTGTTGGTCTTGGTAGAAGCCCAAGCCACCTGCTTGGTAGGAAACACCAGCGCGCGGCGAACCGATTACAGCGGTGCCATAAGAAGCAGCGCTCAAGGGTTTGTCGACTTGTTCTTCGTTGTGTTGACCGACTTGCAGATCGAGGATCAGGCTGTCGCTCAGAACGGAGGTGTATTTCAACTGGAAGTTGTAACCACCGGTATCGGTTACACGGTCAGAAGCCGCATCACCATTGGATTGGCGAGCTTCAGTTTCGCGCGGGTCACCGAGGACGTTGAAGACCAAGTTGTTGTTTTCATTGATGTTGTAGGTCAATTTAAACGCTGAGGTCAACAGGTCGTCGTTGTTTTTATAACTGCCAGTGCGGAACGGATTGTACGAACGGTAGCTGCGCTCAGCTTCATAGCTGTTGGGGTTCAGCGCGACGAAGTACCACAGTTTGTCTTTGATGAAATAACCACCCAAAGTGAAACCGTAGTCTTGTTCGTTGTTGCCCAAGAAAGTGGAGCCGTATTCCGGTTCTTTTGCGTCAGCATAGAAGTCCGCATCGCGGTAGTAGGCGAAAACGGTACCGGAAGTTTGGTTACCACCCGATTTGGTCAGAACGTTGACAACAGCGCCAGTGGAACGGCCGAATTCTGCTTCGTAACCACCGGTTTTAACTTGAACTTCTTGTACGAAGTCGAAGTTCAGGCTTTTGCCAGACAGACCGTATTCCAGGCCCGTGGTGTTTTGACCGTCAATGATGTAGTTGGATTCCGGACCCGAAGAACCGTAAACGATGATGCCGCCAGAACCGTCATTGCCGGTTACACCAGGGGCCAGGTTGATCAAGGAGTTGATGTTCCGAGCTGTCGGCAACTCTTCGAAATAGTCATCGCTATAGGTATGACCGATGGTGGTCGAGGTGGAGTCGATGATAACGTCAGAAGAGGTTACGGTGATAACTTCTTCAACGCCGCCAACTTCCAGGGACGCATCATAGGTCGTGGTGGTGTCCAGGCTGACCCGGAAATTACCTTTGTGGGTTTTGAAACCGGTCAATGAAGCCGTGATTTCATAGTTGCCCGGTGGCAAAAGGGCGATGCGGTAAGCACCATCCCCGTCGGAAACCGCACTTCTTTTGCCGATCAGGTTGGGCGAAGTCACGGTGATGACGACACCCGGCAGAGGGGCGTTGTTGTTGTCCGTTACGATACCCTGCAAGTTACCGGTGGTACCGGCAAACATGTCCAGGCACAGTGCAGAAAGCAACAGCCCTACGAAGAAACTTTTTCGCATTAGATTCCTCCAGATATTCCTTTGCCCCATTCAGGATCTTACAGACCTTTAATGGGATCAGAAGGTTGGTCCATCTATATCGATTCGGGCAGAATTGGAGATGGGCCAACAGTTGGGGGCAAAGCAGCAACAATTGTACCAAAGCGAATGACGGGGGCAAGCAAAATCCCCCAGGCACATGTCAGGTCCCTGAAAATTAACTGCTTTTGCTATCTCCAGATTTGTTGAAGTGAGCAGGCCATTTGAAAATAATCTGCGGGCTCAAAGCTTTCCTTGAGGTTTCTTCCAATGCATTGAATCAATCGATTCAAATATTTGAACAGAGCCCTGCCCTTGAACTTTTATTGAGATGAACGCAGGTAATGCGAGTTTTGTTTCACTTTGCTTGCCTTGGAATCGTAAAAATTGACTTACATACTTTTTGCTTAATTTTTTGACCCAGCCTGCCGATAACGCTGATGAACGCGCTTATTGGAGGTTTCTGTGCTGAAAAGTTTTGTGGTTCTGCTCCTGAGTGGAATGGTTTTGGGTCAAGCCGATGTACCGGGCCAATTTCGGGCAATAAAAGCTTTGATGCCCGAAGCTTCAACCGTTGCGGTAATTTTGGATGGTCGCGGCAGTAAAATTGAAGGTGAATTGGGTCAAGCCAGCTCGGAAAATGGGCTGAAGGTTGTTAAGGTGCCCATTCAGAGTATTCGCGACATGGCTGCGGCCCTGAATGCCGCCATGGCGCATAATCCCAATTTTATCTATATAGAAGATAGTGATGGCCTTGGCGGAAAGAACTCGATTAAGTTCGTCGCGAAAAGTGCGCTCAAGAACCAGGTACCGGTGTTTACGACCCATCCCGATGCTTTGGATGCGGGTGCCTTCGGTCAGATGCAAAAGGGTGATGCCGGTTGGACCATCCTGGTCAATGGCAAGGTCAAGGATCAATACAGTATTGCCATCCCTGATGGCAACGACCGATTCCTGGTCCAAAACTAAAGGAGTAATTGCTGGCAGTTAAGCTGACTACCGAACCCTAACTTGGGGAATCTGGAATTCTTCGCTATGATGACCCGCCAATAAGGCTCGGGAGGTCATGGTGAAACCCATTTCGTTAAGCATTTTCTTCCTCCTTCTATTTGTGGGCTGCGGACCGAAACAGGTCCAGCATGCCCCATTGCTACCCGCTAACGATCATCTGCCGGCGTTGGTTCACAGTCTGGATGCTTCCGTTTATGTCCAGAGCTCTCAGGAATATACGGCACTGTGCCGCCAAACCTATCGCAATGCCGAGCGGGTTTTGGATGATTTATTGGCGAATGCCGAGCATACGGCCTTGCCCACGCAAAATCCCGATTCGGCACGGGCCTTACCCGCTGCGATCATCCTGGATTTGGATGAAACCGTTTTGGACAATGGCGGCTTTCAAAACCAACTCTTAAATGAGAATGTAACTTACACGCGTGCCAATTGGAATCGGTGGGTGGACAAAATGCAGGCTGGACTGGTGCCGGGTGCGCTTGCGTTTCTCCAACTTGCCGAACAAAAGGGTGTTGCCCTTTTTTATATTTCAAACCGCTATCCAGAAACGTTTGAAACAACAAAACAAAACCTGATCCAGCTGGGCATCCCTTATGCGGGCGATGAGCATCTGCTCTTGCGCGGTGAACACAGTGATAAAACCGAACGCCGCAACGGGGTTGCGGCCCAGTACCGGATTGTGATGATGCTGGGTGACTCATTGGGTGATTTTGATGCGCGTTTTGATGCGACCGACCCAGTCCAACGCAATGCCGCGCTAGCAGACTATGACCAGCATTTTGGGCGCGACTGGTTTGTGTTGCCCAACCCCGTTTATGGTACTTGGCTGAGGTCCTTGGACAGTTTGGCTGATCAACCGCAAGAATCATTGACGGACAAAAAAATTCGCTGGTTGGAGGCCAGCCATCAGTGAATGGGGTTGAGAATCGCGTCCAATCGGCTCAGGATTTCATGAATGGGAATTATTTGAAATTCGCGTGCATGGTTTTTTAGCTCGATTGCCGATTGAACCCATTCGGAGAAATGCCGCTTTTCGCCTTCCAAATAAAGGGCATCTGCAAATTGGCTAATATCGCCCATGATCATGGATTCGCGCACTTCGATGAGCCATTTGCCCAAATCGCGGTTGATCGGTACAGACTCGCCAGTTTGTCCCGTTTGGGTTGGCGGGGCGGGTGCGTCCTCTTGGCTGGTTTCACCAGCGGGGTCCAGGTAGCGGGCCAACATGTCAAAAAGCGTCTCGCGGGTAATGGGTTTGCATAACATATCCTTGCAGCCAGCCGCCTGCGCGCGTTTTTGATCCTCAACCAGGGCATTCGCAGTGAGCGCAATAATGGGTGTTTCGCCAAACCAGTCGGAGCGGGTCAACGTCTCAGTGGCTTCATACCCATCCATAATCGGCATGCGCATATCCATGAGGACCAGGTGCGGTTTGAGTCGTTCGGCCATATCAATGGCTTCGCGTCCATTGTTGGCACAGAAGACCTGAACACCGGTCGGTTCAAGAAATTTCTGGATCAGGACCTGGTTCATGACTACATCTTCAGCCAAAAGGATTTTGACATTGGAGCCCATGGCTTGGAGCCGGTCTCGTGAAGACTTTTGGGGGGCAGGATTGACCAAAGCCGCCCGGCGCTGAATGATTTTGACCTGTGGAATTTCGACCAAAAAAACACTGCCCTGACCCGGATTGGACCGTTTAATCGAGATGCTCCCGCCCATCATTACGACCAAGCGTTTGGTAATTGCCAAGCCCAATCCCGTGCCCTGGAAACGGCTTGGATCCTGGCCGTGTTTCTGCACAAAGGCATCGAAAATGATGGCTTGGGAAGCGGGCGGAATGCCAATCCCGGAATCTTCCACTTCTAGTTCCAAATCAATACCATCCTCGCCATTGGGCCGCCCGCGCACGGCCATGCGCACGTAGCCTTTTTCGGTGAATTTAATGGCATTGCCGACCAAATTAATTAGGACCTGACGGATTCGGGCGGCATCTAAATGCAGGATTGCCGGTAAATTGGGGTCGACCAATATCTGAAAATCCACTTTTTTGCGTTCTGCGTGAAATTGGTAGATGCGGCCCACTTCCCCGAACAATTCCACCAAATTGACAGACCGGTAATTGAGATCCAATGCGCCGGCTTCAATTTTGGAGAGGTCTAGAACGTCGTTTATGAGTGCCAATAGACCGCGCCCGCTGGCCGTAATCGCATCGAGATACTCGCGTTCCTGATCGTTACGCGCCTTATCACTCAGAATTTGAGAAAAGCCCAGGATGGCATTGAGTGGGGTGCGAAATTCGTGGCTGATATTAGCTAAAAACTCACTTTTGGCTCGATTAGCCGATTCAGCCTGCTCTTTGGCTGATTTCAATTTTTGTTCATAAGACTTGCGCTCCGAAATATCGCGAATAAAAACGATGTACAGCGGGGAATTGTCTTGAAGGGTTTTGCTGCATGAAACTTCTGCCGCAAATTCAGCGCCCTCCAACCGCCGTGCTTCAAGTTCGCGAAATGTCCCGGGCGCGCTATTGGCCAGATAATTGGATAACCTTTCGCCCTGAGGATCCAGATCGGGTATCAACTCACCGATACGCAAATCGCCAATGTTTACCTTATCGCCTAGCTGAAAAATGCTGGCAGCGGCATGGTTGATGGACTCGAGCCAACCCTCACGGGTGAAGGTTAAAATGCCATCGATCACGTGATCCAATAACAATTGTATTCGGGCTTGGCTTTGTTCCAGGTTTTTGCGGTTAAGTTCCAGGAGTTCCTGCGACATAAGTTCCAGGGTTCGGCTGGCCAAGCGTCGCTCATTATCCTGTTCCTCATAGGTTTGATTGACCTGTTCGATCAAAGCACTCAAGCGCTCATCAAAATCCCGAAAGCGGTCAGCTTTTTTGAGTTGGCGCTCTAATAAACGATGCATTAAACAGCCTCAGAAATTAAAGTGATTGTCATCGTTTGATTGTGGAGGCTGCACTGTTTGGCATGGACATGCGGCGAAATTTCGCCATAGGAATAAAATCCAATGGAAGCGTATCCCGGTCCCAAAATTTCTTGAACGGCTTCCACCTCATCTGCGGTCCGTTGACCGAGAATCATTTTTCGGCCCACACAGCTGATCAAAATCGCTAGCCCTTCTGGATGCGCACTTTTTTGGGCCGCGATGCGAGCCGCCTGACCTGCACCGTCGATGATGTGGTCAAAATTGGCGCGCATCAACTGCGCTGTAAAACCTTGGGGCACATCGCCCGCAAAGGTCATACTGCGTGTGTTTTCGTCGACCTGAAGCACGGTGCGAACCACGCCATCTTCTGCGTTTCCGGCATAGACATTGAGCGGAAAAAGCAGGGCACTAGCTGGCAGTTTGTCTGCGTCTTCGGCCAGGTAGACCTTGTACAGGTCCAAGGCCGGTTTCCCATCCAACTCGTACAAAATATTGGCCTCAGATTTGGTAATGATGCGTTTGGGTCCAAACGCATCCCAACCGCCCACTGAGCCATGGCCGATCACCACAGGTCCGAAAAATCCGACCGCTGCAATGATATTGGGACGCGGCAGAAAACTACAGCCAACTCGAGTCTGTTCAAATTGGCTGCCGTCGCCAGCTAATCCACCAACGATGGGAATTCCTTCGCCTAGCTCGCTGCGCAGCCCCTTGACCAACTCGCTGCCGTTAATATTCAAACCTTCACTGAGAATCAAAACGCCTTTGAGTTGCTCCTTGGCCAATTTTTGGGCCAATTTTCGGCCTGCCTGATGACTGCTTGAAGCCGAAGTGATTTCAATCCATTCGCTTTGAACCCACGCCTTTTCAAACCAAATGGCACAGGCCGCAATGCTGTTGTCCATGACCTCCCAATCCAAAATTTCTCCGGCGCTGGTGCAGCCAACCACGGGTGTTTGGGGAAAACGTTGGAGCAGGCTGCCGAGTACGCCCTCTTGCTTGGCTTGTCCAAAATACAAGACTAAATGGGCCGGTTGGCTAGGCATGGCTGGGCGCAGCGATGTCCAGCCCAAATCGCTGGTCCAATACAGCATTTCGATTTGCATTTTGCCCCCAATGTTTCCCTTTTCGGATCAGGAGCCCAGGGAGTTTAATGCGTGTTTTGGGTTAAAGAACGGCCCAGTTGTGCCGGGGCGTCAACTTTTTGGAACGGGTTCCGATAGGATCGCTAGGAGGCAGAGTGGAAGCTGCGAATTGGCAATCTCTTTTTAACCTGGTTTCTTCCATTGGCAGTGGCCCCAGCCTTGAGGATGTGCTCTTACCGTTCCAAGCTGAGTGGAGTCGCCAGTGGGAAGGTACGGCTAGTGGCGCTTTTTTCCTCAGGATCGGGCAAAAGGGCCAACAGACCTTATACCCCGTTTGTCTGTATCCGAGTGCGAGCCATACCGAGGAGACCTTTGCAAAGGTTTTGAGTGGATTACCCCAAAACCTATCGCATATGGAGTGGGAAAAATTTCGGCTCAGTCTGCCCAAAAGCGAGCAGATCCGGCAGGACTGGGCAACGATTTTGGAAATTACCGGGTTTGGGGTAATGGTCTTTGTGCACCGTCAACCGGTCCCTTTTCTATCAGAACTGGAGACAGTCGCCCGCCTCAGTGAGTCGGTTGGCAGAGCCTGCACCAGTTGGCTGCAATTCAGTCAGCTTCAAGAGTTTCAAAGTAAAATTGCCGGGATCAATAAGAAACTGCGCGAAAAAACCATTCAAATCGAAAAAAGCCAGCGGGCCCTGGCCGAAAGCGAAGCCAAGTACCGATCCATTTTCGAAAATATCCAGGATGTATTTTTTCAAACCGATCCCCACGGTCGCATCATGGAGATTAACCCCGCCATTACGCGCTATTCCGAATACACGCGGGAAGAATTATTGGGCCAGAATGCGCGTCTGTATTTTGCAGATGGCGGCCAGTATGAAGAGTTTAATCACCGGCTCCGGGTGACCGGCGAATTGTCCGACTACGAGATCATTATGCGCAATCGCAATGGACGTATCGTGCACGCCTCAATCAACGCCCACCTCTTGTATGGCATGGACAATGAAGTTTTGGGGGTGGAGGGTACGATCCGCGACATTACGGAACGGATCCAGGCCGCAGACAAACTCAAGGCCATGCACCACCGCTTATTGGCCATTCTGGAACACTTGCAATCGGCAATTTTGGTGGAGGACCATTCCGGGAAAGTGATTCTGGTCAACCGCGAATACCTCAACATGTTTAACCTGGGCGAAGCGACTGAACGCCTGATCGGCAAACCGTCTCCCGATGGTGCACGGCTTGCCCATACCTTGACCCATCACCAGGCTTATGACAATTTCGTCCGCGAGTGTTTTTCCTCTCACCGCGCCATTTTAAATCGGCGCATGAACCTGCGCGGTGGCCGGGTGATCGAATGCGATTACATTCCCATTAGCGAAGGTGCCCAAACCCAACGGCTCGGTATTGTTTGGCAATTTCGCGATGTCACGGAATCCATCCGTGCGGCCGAAGAACTCAAACATGCCAAAGACCAGGCCGAGGCGGCCAATCGGGCCAAGAGCGAGTTTTTGGCCAATATGTCGCATGAGATCCGCACGCCGCTCAATGCGATCATTGGCTTCTCAGAGCTGTTGGAACAACGCCCGCTCCAATTGGAAGAGAAAAACTACGCCGAAGCGATTGGGTCCAGTGGTCGCAACCTGTTGCGCCTCATCAATGACATCCTCGACCTTTCTAAAATCGAGGCGGGTGCCCTGGAACTCAACCCCAATCCAGTTGATTTGCGTTCCTTGTTCACCGAAATATTAGATATTTTCCAACTCAAAGCCCGTTCCAAACGCCTGGATCTCTCCTTGGCTATTGACGATTTGGTGCCACCTTTGCTCTACCTGGATGAGACCCGCTTTCGCCAAATCCTGTTTAATCTTGTGGGCAATGCCATGAAATTCACCGATGAAGGCGAAATTGCTCTTAAAGTACGCACCAATTATCCAACCTTAAAAGAGACCGTCGACTTGCAAGTTGAAATCAGCGATACGGGAATTGGCATTGAACAGGATCAATTGGCCGAAATCTTTCAGACGTTTATGCAGCAACGCGGCCAGGACGCACATAAATATTCGGGTTCTGGTTTGGGGCTCTCGATTACCAAACGCTTGGTTGAGGCCATGGGTGGTTCCATCAATGTGTTCAGTTCACGCGGAAAAGGCAGTGTTTTTCTGTTTACCATTCCCAACCTGGCGCCTGCCGATGGCCAGCGCAAGGAAAAGGCGAATGCCGATTCCTTCTATCGATTTCATCCCGAAAGGGTTATGGTGGTCGAGGACAATCCCACCAATGCCCAACTGATGCAGGTCTTCCTGCAAGAATTCAATTTGGAAAGCCAACATTTGCTGAATGGCGAGGAAATTTTGGACCAGGTCCTGGCCTACAAGCCGGCCTTGATTCTCATGGATATCCACATGCCGATCGTCGATGGGTTGATCAGTACCCGGCTTCTGCGTCAACATCCCGATACCGCGAAAATTCCCATTGTTGCGGTCACCGCGGATGCGCTCTCGACCAAACGACAAGAGGCCTTGGAAGCGGGTGTGGATGCTCTGATTACCAAACCCTTTACGAAAACGGGATTAAATAAAGTGTTGGTGCGATTTTTGGCTGTTGAAGAAATGGAACCTGAACCTGCCGTGATCGAAAAACAATTGCTGGTCACCCATTCCCTCAAATTGGATAAGATCGGGGAGACCTGGGCTTACCTCAATGGACCAATGCGCAAACGCTGGACCGATATTTCTTCAACCATGCTCGTTCATGAAATAAAAGATTTTGGTCGCGAGGTTGCCCAAGTCTGTAGCGCGGTCGGATTGGAATTTTTAGAGAGCTGGGGTAAGAAAATTCAGATTTTTGCCGATCAGTTTCAAATTGATGAACTGGAAGAGGGCCTTAAACAATTTCCCCATTTGGTAAGTCAAGCCGAAAGTCTGGTCCCAAAGGATTTTGAGCAACACAATGGATGAACTGGCGATTAAAAATTGTTTGGTCCTGATGGTGGATGATAACCCCAAGAATATCCAGCTTCTGGGCAGTATTCTCTCCAAAGAAGGCTATCGCATTGCCATCGCGACCAGCGGCCATCAAGCCCTTTCCATCGCCAATAAAATCATTCCCGATCTCATCCTGCTCGATGTCATGTTGCCCGATATCCAAGGTTTTGATGTTTGCCGCCAATTGCGCGGGACACCGGAGACACAAGACATTCCTGTATTGTTCCTGACCGCCAAAACCGAAACAGAAGACAAAATCAAAGGCTTTAATGTCGGTGGAACCGATTACCTCACCAAGCCCTACGAAGCCGGTGAGATCCTGGCTCGGGTGCGTACCCAACTAACCTTGCGCCTGGCCCAAAAACAGTTGCTCGCCTATAACCAACAATTGGAAGGGCTACTCAAGGAACGCACCAAGGATTTGATTAAATCGGAACGCCAGGCGGCCTTTAGCCTTTTGATTAAAGGGATTGTGCACAATTTAAAAAATCCCTTGTTTACCATACTCGGCAGCTTTGAAATGATCCAGCAGATGCAGGAGGAATTTAAACAAAACCCGCAATATGCGCAAATGGACCCCTGTGTGACGGAAGTTTGTGCGCGTACCTATGACATGGTCCGCATCGGTGAAGCGTCGGCCAAAACCCTGTTGGATCTAATTGAATCGCTAATGGCCAAAAGCCGCAGCGATAAACGCGAAAGTCTGGAAATTGTCGATATCAACGAATTGATCCAGCAGGAACTCAAATTCATGGAGGCCGACGCCCAACTGGCCTATAAGGTCAAAAAGGAATTCACCTTCTACCCACAGTCCTTGCCGGTCGAGGTGGTGCCTGTCGAGTTTGTACAAGTCTTCCAAAATTTGGTGCGCAACGCGCTGGATGCCATGCGGGGTCGCAAAGATGCAGTTCTGCGTATCGAAACCGGGCTGGACAATGGCGCTGTGTTTTTTTTGGTTAGCGATAATGGTCCGGGCATTGAATTGGAAACCCAAAGCAAAATTTTTGATCCGTTCTTTACGACCAAAACCAAAACCAATCCTGATTATGAAGGGCCTGAAGGTAATGGTTTGGGGCTGTACACCTGCCGTGAAATGGTCAGCAGTTACCAGGGCAAGATCGAACTGACCAGCGAGCCGGGCCAGGGCACGCATTTTCGGGTCAGCTTCCCACGCTGGGGCTGAGCAAGAGGCAAGCGTCCCGATGTAAGTTGCAAGGGATGAGATTCATGTTGAAAGCCAAAGATAAAAATCAATAAACCCACCCAAGGTCAGTCGCGACAAATCGAACACCGATCTCAAGTCCCCCTGTTGTTGCGTGACGTAAAACAAATTTGGCCAGGATGTTGGACTCGAACCACGGCCGATTTAGAAATGGATTGGCAGCTTTTAGAATGTCTTGTGGATCGCGCTGCAGATCCGACTTGGTTTCCGTAATCGCGCCCTTACAGGGCTTCCTGGGTTTGGGACGTTTTTCCCAGGCCTGCGGTCAGTTCGCAATGCTCACCGGCCTTGGCCTGGGCTTTGAAAATGACGGCCTTTCAGGCCTGCTTTGGTGTAATACTGTGCAAACCTGGCTGTTCCACCCTCATCTATGGGGTTTTGCCGATTACGCCTAATATCGGCGTCCATTAAGTCCGTTTCAGCCACTCGGTCGATTGTATTTTCCCAATACTGATTTGTTACGATTACCCATCTATTAGTGCCATATGCCTCAAAAACTCTGAACCGGAACTTGGCGAAGTCTTCTGGCTAAAGAGTAATGGTGTTATGCCGAATGTTCCGGCCTGAAAGGTCGGTTGTTTTCAAAGCAAGGGTCAAAGATTGGCACACCGTGCCAATCTGTAGGCCCGGGATGCGGTAAACCCTCACGGCGCGGCCTGTAAGGTCGCTGTTACCGCGAGGATCCAAGGTATTAAGGGTCAGGACCACAAATGTGATTCATCGAATTCAACCATATTCTTTTTGAGGAGAGCCAGGTATTCCTCTTGGAAACCAACCTTCCGATGATGCATTTCCTGGTTTTCGATATAACGGAAAACCGCATCGACATGTGTTGGCGAAACGCTAAATCCCCCATATCCTTGGCTGCCAATAGAAATGGTCCAGTCCCAAATCCTTGATCCATTTGGAAGAGCTCTCCTTTATTTCGCCTACCAGCTCTGGTGCAGTCATTTTTTTGCCCATTCGGACCAAAATATGGGCGTGTTCTACATACCCCTCGACAATAAGAGGTGTATTACCCAATTGCGAACAGGATCCATGGAGGTAGCGCAACACCGTTTTCCTAAAATCCCTTGCTTGGAAAAATGGTCTGCGTTTTTTGGTGGAAAACACCAAATGCATATAGCACTGGAATAGCGATTGCGACATTGCCACTGCTCTTGAGTTTTATGATGAATTAAAATATCAAATTAATTTAACAATGTCAAAAATCAGAAAATATTTGCATAATCCGTAATCGCGTCCTTAGAGGGTTTTCCGGGTTTGGGACGTTTTTCCCAGGCCTGCGGTCAGTTCGCAATGCTCACCGGCCTTGACCTGGGCTTTAAAAACAAACGTACCAGGCCTGCTTTGGTGTAATACTGTGCAAATCCGGGTGTTCCACCCTCATCTATGGGGTTTTGCCGATTACGCCTAATGTCGGCGTCCATTAAGTCCGTTTCGGCCACTCGGTCGATTGTATTTTCCCCTACAATCCCTTTTTTTGTTTGCCACGATCGCTGGGGCCTCTACGGATGTGGGTGTTTTTTGCGGCGGTAGAGCCAGCTTTCGAGCGAGTAGGGGCCGACTGAATGGTTGTAGAAATGAAAGCAACCACCGAGCAGACACAGGTTCTTGACAAAATTACTGCGCTGATAAACCTGCCATAGCCAGTGCCAATGCGGGTCTAAATCGGTGGGCACGTGGAACAAAGCGGGTCCGTGAATTGTGGCGGTTACCCCAATCAAAAACAGACCGAGCAGCAGTGCACCCCAACGCACTTTGTAGCCCAACAAAATGGAGGTGCCGCCCAACAGCAGGACACAGCCTGAGCCCATCGAAAAGAACCGTTTCATCGGCATCCAGGTCGGCATCATGGCCTGGATCAGTTGGTCGCTGAACAGGTGTTCCAGGCCAAGGGCCAGGAAGATCAGGCTGAAGAAGAAGCGGAACAGGGCTTCACTTTGACGCGGTTTCATCGTTGATCCAGGTGTCGATGTGGGGCAGTCGGCGGTACAGCAGCCCGTGATAGAGCCGTGAGGGTAACCAGCGCCGCAACAGACCAAAAAAGCGCGCATCCAGGGTGGCCGGCACCCTTAACCGCGGATTTTTGGCTCTAATCGTATGCAGGATGGTACTTGCAATGCGTTCTGGGGTGGCGCGCGACCAATTCATCATTTTTTCAATAAAGCCCAGCATTTCCACGTATGCGCGATGGTAAGGTCGACTGGCATTCGCGTAACTGGCCTGGCTGGCTTGGGTGAACAGCGCGTTGCGGAAGGAGTCGGAATGGACAAAGCCCGGTTCTATCAGGGAGACGGCAATGCCCCAAGGCCGCAACTCGTACCACAAGGCTTCGCTGGCGCCTTCCAACGCGAACTTGGAGGCGTTGTAGGCGCCCATCGTTGGCATGGCCATCATGCCGCCCACTGAAGAAACGTTGATGATGCGCCCTTTGCGCTGAGCTCGCCAAATGGGCAGGAGAATCTGTATTAAGGCCAGCGGTCCGAGTAGGTTGACGGCCAATTGGTGTTGCATGGACTGGGGATCCATATCTTCCCAGGTGCTGCGGTAACAGATACCGGCATTGTTGACCAGTACGTCCAATTGGCCCCAGTGATCGAGAACCTGTTGGATCGCAGCCTGTCGCTCGGTTTCTTGGGTCACATCCAGCGGCAGAATGAGCAGCGTTTCGCTGGCAACCAGGCCCGCTTCGCTAAATCGAGTCAGGGACTCCGTTCTCGCCGTTGCGACCACGCGATAGCCCCGATTGAGCAATAAACGGGTAAGGGCCAGCCCGATTCCCGTGCTGGCCCCTGTAATGAGAACAACCTCTCCCGGGGTTGTCGCCATGGGTTTAGGCTTCGGCCTCAGCCATTTGTTGGTGGGTTTCGACCAGTTTCTTTTGTACATCGCGGGGAACGGGTTCGTAGTGCCCGAACTCGCGATGGTGCACGCCACGACCTTGGGTCATGGAGCGTAGGGACGAGGAATACTTATAGAGTTCGGCCAATGGGACTTCAGCGCGGATGACCTGCATCTTGCCATCGGTATCCATGCCTTGGACCTTGCCGCGGCGACTGGAAATGTCGCCCATGACGGTACCCATGTATTCGTCCGGAACGCGGATCTCCAGTTTGTAGATGGGTTCGAGGATGATCGGTCCCGCTTTTTCCATACATTCCTTAAAGGCCTGTGCGCCAGCGATTTGGAAGGCCAAATCGGAGGAGTCGACATTGTGGTAAGAGCCGTCATAAACCCTTGCCGAAATATCGATGATTTTGGAGTCGGTCAGGTAACCTTCTTCCATGGTGTTGCGGATGCCTTTTTCGATGGCGGGGATGTATTTGCCTGGAATGACACCACCGACAATGTTGTCGATGAACTCAAAACCCGAACCGCGCTCTAACGGTTTGATTTCCAGGTGAACATCGGCATATTGACCGCGTCCGCCGGTCTGCTTTTTGTATTTTTTGCGGAAATCGGCGGTTTTGGTGATGGTTTCGCGATAGGGAATACGCGGTTCGATCAGTTCGGTATCCACATTGAAACGGTTTTTCAAGCGGGTGACAATGACATCCAACTGCAATTCGCCCTGACCCGACACGATGGTTTGGCGCAGTTCTGGATCGAAGTGGTAATGGAAGGTGGGGTCCTCCTGATGCAGGG
Source organism: Acidobacteriota bacterium (assembly GCA_020637335.1). Taxonomy (GTDB): domain Bacteria; phylum Acidobacteriota; class Holophagae; order Acanthopleuribacterales; family Acanthopleuribacteraceae; genus JACJWC01. The sequence continues at coordinate 58,306 of JACJWC010000022.1, forward strand.
AGTTGAGCCCCGTGGCGACGCGGTCCTCATCGCCTTTGTTGAGCGTGTGTAAAGCAGCCCGAATGACCGGTTCCGGGAACTGGATCGGGTCCAGTTCGATCGGGGCATTGGGGGCACTGAGCGTGTTGTTGGTGTGGCTATTTTTGAGTTTGATGATAGCGCCCATATCGCCGCATTCAATTTGCGGTGTGTCTTTGCGGTCTTTGCCGTTGATCAGGAACAGGCCGGAGATGCGTTCAGTGGCGCGCGTGGTTGGATTGAAGACATCCATACCCACTTTCAAGGTTCCCGAATAGACCTTAACAAAGCTGAGCTCGCCGACGTGCGGCTCAGAAACGGTTTTAAAAATCAAGCTGGCCATTGGTTCGCCGGCATCGCATTTCCGGGTCATGGTCTGGCCATTTTCATCTTTGCCGCTCATATCCGGTAAATCGGATGCGGAGGCACCGTAATTGACAATCAGGTCGAGTATGCGCGACACGCCGACATTTTTCTTGGCCGCACAGCAGACAACCGGATAAATCTGGTTGTGTTTGCAGGCATAGGAGAGCGCTTTTTTAAGCTCGGACTCGCTGACCGGTTCATCGCTGAGGTATTTGGTCATCAACTCTTCATCGTGTTCGATGATGGATTCCATAAAGGTCAATCGAGCGGCTTTATAGGCTTCCATCGCATCAGCGGGAATATCTTCTTCGCTCACTTTTCCAGAGCCGTCCGTTGCGTAAACCAGCATTTTGCCGCGCAGCAGGTCGATGATTTTGTTGAAGTTGGGTCCAGAATTGTACGGGAATTGGACCATGACCACGTCTGGTCCGAAATACTCGCGAAAATCATCGATCAAGCGGTCCCAATTAATATCGTCCTTATCGCATTTATTGGCGACAATGATTTTGCTGAGATTGTGTTCCTTACCGTATTTCCAGCAGATTTCGGTACCGACCTCAATGCCATGGGACGCATCAATGACCAATAATCCAGTGTCCACCACGTGCATGGTACCGTAAACTTCACCGACAAAATCCAGGTAGCCCGGGGTATCGATCATGTTGATCTTATGGTCCCGCCAGTTCAGGTGGAGCATGGCCGTTGTGATAGAAATCTGACGTTGGATCTCCTGGTTATGGAAATCGGAAATGGTGTTGCCATCCTCAATCGAGCCCATGCGGTTGGTGATGCCGGCAGAGTAAAGCATCGCTTCGGCGAGTATCGTCTTTCCTACTCCGCCGTGGCCCACAATGCCGACGTTGCGAATGTCCTCAACCTTCATAAGTCCCCCTTTCAAGCATACATAGCTAAACCAACCCGGAGCGGGTTTTGCAGTTGGAATGGGGTTTCAAATGCGAAACCGCGGGGGTGGTGCTTACCTGCGACTATAGCGCAGGACAGAGCGGGTCAAAAGGAAAAAGCACATGAATTCCTAACGAAATTTGCGCTTTTGAGGTGGCTTAAAAAAGCCGAATGATCTGCCCGTTTTTTGCTTGAAAGCACGAGCAGAGGCGATCAAAATAAAAGTTTTGGGCTCAGGGTGAACCGATGGCAACTTCCTTGATGGCGAATCGCCCGCTGCCATTGGGTGAGATCTGGTAGAGGTGCCCGCCATCGGCGGTCAGGCGTCCGCCTTCATCTAAAAAGGCTTCAAACTGGCCGAGCATTCGCCCTTCCTCGCTGAGGATAAAACCCTTTACAATGCCAAAAACCGGCGATTGATTAAAAACCAGGACCTTGCCCTCAACCAGACTAAGGATGTGGTTGAAGAAGGGTTTATATGGAGGCCAGGAGGCGTCCAGGTTCCCTTGGTCCAGGTGCAAACTTTGGCTGAGGAACTCTTCGCGATCCTCATCGCCGATGGGGTCCCGGGTCAATGGGTACTGCTTGATTTTTTCGGAACTGCCCCAGAAATGCAGATTGGGCTCCGAACCGATCCCAAATATAAGGCCAGAGCCGTCTGCTTTGCGGTCCATTGCGACATGAGCGGGGAAGGCATAAGCGATACTGCGCCCATTCTCGGTTCTCCACAATTGCACTTGCCGCTCAAATACTTCGGATTTTTGTTTGTCGGAGAGGCGCCAGATGGCTTCGAATTGGCGGTTTTGGGTATCGTGTCGCCGGATGAGTCCGATCGGTTCATTGTTCAGTACGGCCAGTTGCAGCAATTCGGCGCCTTCGAGATTGGGATTCATTGACTTTAGCCAATTGCCCCGCTCATCAAAAACCTGGATGAGCGCTGTCGTCCCGTCCCAAACCCACAGATTTTGGCCGTCCCAGGCCAGGTCGGCACCAAATTGCGGAGCAAAGATAAAATGCCCTTTTTCGCGACCAAAGCCTCCAAAACTGCCCTGTAACTCGCCGCGCTCATTGAAACGGAAAATCAATGCAGAGCCGCGGTCCAATACAAATCGTTGCTGCTCACCGACCACGGCCACCGGCTGATCGTAGCCGCCCGGTGGCGTCTGAAAGGAGCGCATATCCTTAAGGCCAAAAGATTGGTTCCAAACCAAAGTCAAAAAAATCCACATGCCGTCCTCCTCAGTTTCAGCTTGGCACTTGGACGTAATTTGAGCAGCTTTGGTTGTTTTTTATGCCTCGATCTCCACTTCAATCATTCCGTTTTCAATCCGTACGCTGTAGCTGGGAATGGCGCACATGGCCGGTGGGGTGAGCACGGCGCCGTCCTGAATGCGGAACTTGGCGCCGTGGTAGGCGCACATCAAACTCTCGCCGCGGATGTAGCCGTTGGAGATCGGCGCACCGGCATGGGGGCAGGTATCTTTGAGCGCGTAGAAATTGCCATTTAGGTTCACAACCACAATATCCACCCCATCAACGGTAAAAGGTAACATTTCATTTTTGCCAATGGCTTCGGTTGGCGTCACCGGAATAAACGTGCCCATGGGGACCCCTTTCGCACACGTTAAGTTTGTCCCCATCATACCTTTACTGTGTCCTAGGCCCAAAAAAAGGCCTTTGCTGCGGGTCAGGGTACTGTCCAGGCGGATCTTGTGGGAAAATACGGCTGGAGGTGTTTATGCGTTATTTACTTGGGATCTTCATGCTTCTCACTAGCTTTGCTTGCGCTGCTGATGTGGCAGTCTCTTCGGCAACTGCGGCTGAACAAAAACAGCAAGAAGCCGAACAAGCGCAGAAAACAGTCGATAAAATGAAACAGGATATTCAAAAGGCTGCTGACGAGGAAAAGAAAAAAGCGCAGGAACTTCAGGACGCCGATCAATAAGTATGTCCTGGCCTCTTTCCTCCCAGCCTTTATTAATTCTCGCGCCCATGGACGGGTATACGGATCGCGCCTTCCGCACCCTGGTCAAGTGGATTGAACCGCGCACTGTCGCCTTTACCGAATTTCTGTCGGCTGCCACGGTTGCGGCTCAGCCGAAACTGGCAGCGGAATGGTTTGCAACAACCGATGCCGAACAACCGGTTGTGGTCCAGCTCTACGGTAAGGATCCCCAGGACTTTTTGCGTGCGGCCCTGCTTGCCGAACAATACGGTTGTGCAGGGGTAGACCTCAATATGGGCTGTCCGGCCAAAAAGGTCGTGGCGCACCAGCACGGTTCCGCTTTGTTGAAGAATATCGATTTGGCCTGTGCCATTGTAGCCACCTTGAAAAAGCACTTGCGTGTTCCCGTTACAGTGAAAACCCGGTTGGGCTGGGAAGATGCCAGCCATTTGATTCCGTTTGTTCAACGCTTACAGGACCAAGGCTTGGATGCGATCACCATCCACGGTCGCACTTATGCCCAAAAATTTCAGGGCGAGGCCGATTGGCGCCCGATTTACGCCCTAAAAGATGCACTAAATATCCCCGTTTTTGGCAATGGCGATGTGATGGATGGCGGCAGTGCCCTGCAGAAATTGGGCAATTTGAATGGCGTCATGGTCGGCCGAGCCGCAACCCAGGATCCCTGGATCATGCGCGAAATCGGTGCCGCTCTGTGGCAAGAAACGAGCCCACTTCCGCCCACCTTGGACGAAACCGCCGAAGGTTGGTTGCGTTTCGCTCGTGCCGCTATTGGCGACCGACCCGAAGGTCCTGCCTGTCAACGCATGCGCAAATTCCTGATCCAATGGGTTCGAAGATTTGGTCTGGACCATTTGCGTGCCCAGGCAACCGCCGTCAATTCCATGGCAGATCTCCAAGCGCTTTTCGCCGATGCGCGCCATAGCGTTGTGGTCGTATAAATAGCGTTTCTAGGCCGGCTGGCCCGGGCCAGAAGTTTTTGACCGGTCCCAAAATTCATTTGGCGCCTAAGCATTTTGGGCTTTTGATGCGTATGGACTATATTCAGGCGCTTAAAGGGTCTGGACGCAAAAAATCCAACGGTTAGAATAAGTATTCCATTATTGGAGGCGCCATGTTGTTTGTTGTGTGTTTCTTTTTGTTGGGCGATCAGCCGCTTTACCATCCCGAGTTGGATGGGCTTCAGCAGATCCAGCAGGCGGTAACCCAAGCCAATGCACAGGGCAAACACGTGTTGATCCAGGTTGGTGGGGAATGGTGTAGCTGGTGTAAGGCCATGGACCACTTGCTGCAAACGGACGAAACCCTGAAGGCGGAATTGGCCAAGGATTTTGTGCTCGTGCACCTCAACTATTCCAAAGAGAATAAGAACCCTCAAGCTATGGCCCAATTGGGTTATCCCCAGCGTTTTGGTTTTCCCGTTTGGGTTATTCTGGATGGTAAAGGCAATCGGCTGCATACCCAGGAGTCGGGTGCATTGGAAACACCGGGCGAAAAAGGTCATGATCCCGAAAAGGTTTTGGCCGTACTTAAGGGTTGGTCGCCGCAAGCTTTGGATCCGGCCCAATACAGCGAATAGACCGCCGTTTAATACCAATATTTCGCTTTTTTGGCCCATTCCGAGTCGGGATAACGCTTGTGGAGCAAGGTAAAAGCACGTCGGCTCCACTGGCTGGTTTGCTCGCCGCGTTCACCATAACGGGTCGCCCGAATAGCCAAAAATAATCCCTCCGCTATGAGTGGATGGTTGGGATAGCTTTCCGCCAAGGCAAGCCACTGGCGGGTCATGTAATCTGGTGCAGGCACACATTGTTTTAACTTCTGCAGCTCCTGTTCGGCTTGGTCCTGTTCATTGCCCGTCACCACAACAGGGATCTTTAGCAAACCCTGGCCTTTGGACTCTGCATAAGGTGCGCGCCAGCCATAAAAATATTGGATTTGGCTCGGCCACCAGTTGCCGCGGATCGAATCGGAATAGGCGGGATCCACCCATTCAAAACGATTGGCTCGCAATTCGATGGTTAAGCCTGGATTCTGCAGGAGGAAAAACACGGTTTGAATTTTCGTTTCTTCGGGGTCTGTAAGGGTTAATAGGTGCTCACTTACCGATTGGTAGGCATTGGTTTTTGGCAAGAGTTTGGTTATGGCCTCCAGCGCTTGGAAATCTTGCAAGAGCAGGGCCCGGGTCATAGCAACTTCCGCTACGCCCAGACGCAGGCGTTCAGGCAGGTGCGGCGATTGTGCAAACTGAATCCATCGGTTGAGCGGAAGATAGCTGTTGAAGAGGGCCAATGCATCCTGATCAAAATTCCATTCAACGCTTTGGCCGAAATCTGTTTGAAAATCAGTGGCCCATACCTTGCGCGGCAAACGAGCGAACAGGCTCGGCCAATCTTCGCACAGCGAGAGCCCCAAGCTGGCGCATTCGTTGGCCAGCGGGATATCCTCGGGCCGGGTTGCTGCAAATTGCTGAAGTTTGGCCCAATGGCGTCGTGCAGCCTGGAGATGGCCCGATTGAGTGTTCAGGGAAATGGCCCGCGCAAGGGCTGTTGCATATGCGGGATTGTCCGGTTGAAGGGTGTCAACCCAGGCCAGCAATGCGCTCAACTGGGGATCGTCGGCCTTCACGCTATACAACTGGGTTAGACGGTTGGGATTTGAGCTTTCCAGGTTGCCAGCCCGGCCACTGGAAAAACTGCTCAACCACGTGAAAAGGGGATCGGGTTGTTGCGGTTGGAAACCCGCCTCAAACAAATTGACATATTGCCAGAGCACTACTTCAAAGTTCTCGATCGAGCCGGGTTGACTGAGGATTTTCCCGAGTTCGGTCAGTGCGCTTGCGCCAAAGAACCGGGCCAGGATTCGGAGTCTAAGTTTCTGGGCATCCAAAAGCAGGGCTGGCGAATTGGCAAGATAGGCATTGATTTGGTCCAGTGCTTGTTGGGCGATGGCCAGGCCTTCACTGGCTGAATCTGCAAATTGGGCACGGCGGAAGAGCGCACGTGCCGCCAAATACCCGCCGATCGAGTTGTAGGGCGACTGCGGGTTATTTTCGATTACTCGGAACTGTTCGGCGGCGGATGCCAAATCGCCGGCATAAAAGGCGGCAGAGGCGAGCTGGTATTGGCGTTCCTGCTTGAGCCAATCCGGCCAATCCTCTTGAATCGGTGCTGGAAAATCGGAGGCCGGTGTCGGCCCGCAATGACAGAAAACCGCATCTTGCCCGCGCAGCCATTCTTGGATGGCCGGACCCGCACCGTGTTGGTTCAGAAATTGGGTTAAGCGGTGGGCGGCGGAGCGAAAGGCATCGTCGCCACAGTTCACATATTCGGTGAAGTCCTGCATATCGAAGGGGTTAATGGGCGGATTGGGTCCAGCTCCGGGTACACCTGCACGCGCTTGAAACCAAAGCTGCAAGGGTTCTGGCTCGGAGGAGGGGTGATACGGCAATGGATTATGGCCGTACCGCCAAAAACGAGCCCAATACTGAAGCACCTGGGTTTGGTTCTCAGGGCTGAGTCCTAGTCCGGTCAGGTGGCGGTAAAAGACGATTTTGGCACTGGTAGGAAAGTCGGGTTCTATAATGCCAATACGACCTTGCACCAAGTCCTGACGGTTGGCAACGCCGTAATACAGGTAACAGGGGACTTGGGGACCGCAAACCCAGGCGGTACCCACCAGGCAACTCATTATGGTTAAAACGTTCACGGGACCACCTTGAGGCAATTCTGAACAGTGTCTTCTGTCCAGGTAGGACGTTGAAACCAATAGATTCGGTCGATAGAAGCTGGAAGCGGCACCTTCTCGTTGGGGTCTAACCCAGCGCTGTGGGTGGACAAGCGCAGTCTTTTGTCTTTTTTCAGGTGCCGTTGGATCGTGGGGCCATCCAGTCCCATCTGAAAATACATAGGCACCCATTCATCAACGGGGAAATCGGCGAGCCAGGCATCACTCACGGCCCAGGAGGCCAGACAGGTGACACTGAACCATAAATCGGATGGCATTTCCATGTGAACCGCTTGCACCAATTTTCGGTAAAAAGCACGTTGAGAAACGGTCGCGTCAAAATCGATTTGAATGCCATTAAAACGCGGATCTTTGAGGAATGGTCTCAGGTGATTGAGCACGGTAGGCATCAGGCTGTTGAGTTGTTCTGGTGTGGTGCCCGGATTGACCTCGATCCGGGTTGTGGCCAACATATAAACACCGGGAGGATATTGGATCTTCTGACGGCGTTTCAAGGCCATCACCCCTTTTTCTGATAAACGCAGGGTTTGAACCAGCAGGGCAATTCCGGCCTTGTCGATCGGGAGGCTGTACAAGTCCTCCGGTTTTTCCCAGGCCCAAAACATGTGGGCAGGTGGTGCGATTTTTGTCCCATCGGATCCAGCCAGGAAAAACAGGAACAATCCAAGCATGCAAAACCCTCCTGATATAAGAAGGACGATTTTAACGTGCTTTTTGGCGACGGCCCGTTTAAGAGGAGACGGCCTTGCCCAGGATTTCGCCACAGGCGCAGGCGCGGCCATTCTTTTTTGCTCGGTAGAGTTGGGCGTCAGCTAATGCCAATAGGCCTTCGGGTGTGCCGGGTGCATTGGCCGGGCGTCCAGCGACACCGAGCGAAATGGTGACGGTCCCCAGTTCAGAGTCCAGATGTTCGACGGCCAATTCGCGCACAAAATGTTCCAGGCGGGTGGCCAGTTCCATAGCGCCATCGGGTGCGGTTTCGGGTAAGAGGCAGACAAATTCTTCGCCGCCATAGCGGGCCAACATGTCGCCGGGTCGATTCAAGCCAGCTTTGAGGGCTGAAGCGACTTGGCGCAAACAGTCATCGCCGGCCAGATGGCCATAGCGATCGTTAAATTTCTTAAAAAAATCGATATCGATCAGGATCAGGCTGAGCGGCGAGCCATTACGGGATGATCGGCGCCACTCATTCTGTAGGCGTTCGTCAAAATAACGCCGATTACATACACGGGTCAGGCCATCAATGAAGGCCATTTGGTGTAGCAGGTCCGATTGGAATTTCAGGGTTAAGTGGGTTTTGACCCGGGCGCGGACCACGATTGGATTGATGGGTTTGGCAATGAAGTCGACCGCTCCAACTTCCAGTCCGTGCGTTTCCTGGTCGGGCGCATTGTGGGCGGTAACAAAGATAATTGGGATATTGCGGGTGGCCACATCAGCCTTGAGTTGTCGGCACACCTCAAATCCATCCAGATCGGGCATGACCACATCCAACAGCAGGAGATCGGGCGGATTCTTGCGACAAATGGCCAGGGCCTGCTCGCCGCTGGTGGCCATAAACACTTGGTGGTCCTCGCTAAAGGCGCGGTACATGACCTGGATGTTAATAGGCTGATCATCAACGACCAATAATTTGGGCCGTTTGGGCACATTGATCAACAAGGGGGATTCGTCGTAGTCAGTCACTCGGTAGTCTCTCGATTCGTAACATTGCGGATCAGTTCTTCACAATAATCTTTTGCCGTTGCAAAATCCAATGCCATGATCGCATCATCCAAAGGCTGAAGGTCATCATTGTTCCCGGTTCCGTAATCTTTTTGGATGCGGGCAAACACATCCATAGCCTGCATATCGGCCATTGACAAAAGTTCCGTTAATTTTTTCAGGTCGCGCAGGTATTCGCTGCTGGAAGAAGCACTTTTTGTCGGTTCGCCCTGCGGTTGGGCCAATTTTTTGAATGCTTCGGCAATGTGTTCCATTTGAGGTTTCAATTCTTCAATCAACTTGGCGAGCGATTCCAACAGGGTTTTGGCCTGGGGTTTGACTTCAGATTTAAGTTGACCTTCAGCGTCAGCAGCGAACAAGGAGAGCTTGGTCAGGCCTAACGTCGCGGAGGTTCCCTTGATTGTGTGCATGGTGCGCGAGGCATCTACCCAAGCCTGACTGGATAACAGCGGTTCAAATTCTTCGGGCAAGGCGGCTAGGTCCTTCATGAAATTTTGAATGGTGCGGCGATATAAAACGGTGTTGCCACCCAGTCTTTGGACAGCGGTTTCCAGCTCGATGCCCCAACTCGTGGTTTCGGCAATTAGGGACTCTGGTAGGTAGGTTTTGGCAACAACCGGACGGCTGCCTTCTCCACGATTGGTGTGTTTGCACAGCGTTTCGACCAAATGATCCAGGTCAAAAGGTTTACCCACATGGTCATTCATGCCACTGGCCAGACAATGGTCGCGGTCCGAGGCCATGGCATTGGCGGTCATGGCCACTATCGGCAGGCTTTCCATTTTGAGTGTATTCCGAATTTCATGGGTTGCTTCATAACCATCCATAATTGGCATCTGGATGTCCATCAAGACAATTTCAAAATCCTCTGGATGGGCCTTAAGCGTGTCTACACCTTCACGTCCATTTCCAGCAATGGTGACCAGGGCGCCTTCGGCACTCAGCAGTTCCAGTGCGACCTGCTGGTTGTTGAGGTTGTCTTCGACCACCAATATCTTCATGTCCTTGAGCCGTTCGGTGTTCTGCAGCGAGTTGGCTACCTTACTTTTGGGGAACGCAATCGAAGAGCGCGCGTCGGATACGGCGTCAAACAGCATGGAGGCGGTTACGGGTTTGACTAAGAATCCGTTAATGAGCTCGCGTTCCGCTTCACTTTTCTGGGCCAGCATTTCCCGGCCATGCGCGGTGACCATCACCACGATAGGGGCATCTTTAATTCCCGATTGACTGCGGATGCGCATACTGGCTTCCCAACCGTCCATGCCGGGCATTTGCCAATCCATAAAGATGGCCTGATAGGCTTCGGGCGTTTCCTTCTCCAAGATGGCCAGTGCTTCCTCACCGCTGGAGGCCACATCAACCGCCCAGCCCAGCGAATGGACCAGAGAAACGAGTACATCGCGCGCCGTGGCATTGTCATCGACCACGAGGGCGCGCAGGGGTTTGGCTTCTTCATGCAAGGGTTTGCTGGGCGGTTCTTTGAAGATGGGCAGGAGGATTTGAAAGAAAAAATGGCTGCCAACCCCCAATTGGCTTTCCAGTTGTAGCTGACCGCCCATGAGCGCAACCAAGCGTTGACTGATACTCAAGCCCAGACCCGTTCCACCGAAGCGCCGGGTCGTGCTCGCTTCGGCTTGGCTGAACCCGCTAAAGATATGCCTTTGATTTTCGGCTGAAATGCCGATTCCCGAGTCGCGAACTGAGAATTCGACCAAAATCGCATCCGCGGTTTGTTGGATGGCGCGAACCTTGATCACGACCTCGCCTTTAGCCGTGAATTTAATCGCGTTACCGCCCAGATTGATGAGGACTTGCTGTAAGCGCAAATCATCGCCGATCAGGATGGGTGGAATAGAGGGGTCCATGTCGAAGAGCACTTCGATGTCTTTGGTGCCGACATTGGCAGACAGGATGACCGAGAGATCGCGCAATAGACGGTCTACGTTAAAGGGGTGGGGGTCCAAGGTCATCTTACCCGCTTCAACCTTGGAAAAATCGAGGATGTCGTTGAGTAGACCGAGTAGCGAACGAGCCGCACCTTCTGTCTTCTTGACGTAATCCAATTGACGCGAGGTGAGCTCAGTATTTTGCAGGAGTTTCAACATGCCCAGGATCGCGTTCATAGGTGTGCGAATCTCATGACTCATATTGGCCAGGAACTGGCTCTTGGCTTTGCTGGCTTGTTCGGCTGTTTGGATTGCCAGGCGTAATTTCTCTTCGGATTGTTTGCGTTCTATCGCGGAGGCTACCTGAGCCGAGACGAACTCTAAAAGCTCCTTGTCGTGCTGAGAGTAGCGCACATCACCGGTATAACTTTGGACCGTTAAAACCCCCATCGGTTTTCCCTGGGAGAAAAGCGGTACGCCCAGCCAATCAATGGAGTCGGTTCCGATGATGTGGTACGAAGAGCTTGCAAAATCTGCGGTTTGTTCTGGGGTGATCAGCAGAGCCTCACCCGTCAGCAAGATTTTTTCGGTCAAACCACCGCTTCCAATTTTTCGCGGACCTGGGTTGGGGTCGTGTTCATCGATGTAATAGGGAAATGAGACTTCCTGCTTTTCTTCGTCGTAAAGGGCGACAAAAAAGTTTTTGGCAGGTAACAATTCGCTGACGATTTGATGGATACGGCCAAACAAATCCTGCAAATCGGTTGCAGAATGCGATGCCTCCGAGATTTTGTACAAGGCCGCTTGGATTTTGTTTTTTTGGCGGAGCTGGGCTTCTTGCTGTTTGCGGTCGATGGTTGCTGCTACTTGCGCTGAGACGAATTGCAGGAGTTCCTTGTCTTTTTCGGTGTAGCGCACATCGCCCGAATAACTTTGAACGGTAAGTACGCCAAGGGTCCTGCCCTGGGAAATTAAGGGTACACCCAACCAATCTAATGAAACTGTGCCGATAACTTGAAGCCCTTCTTTTTGTTTTTCGGCTTGCTTTTCAGGGGTTAGTAACAGCGCTTCACCGGTGAGTAAGACCCGTTCGGTGTAGCCGCCGGTCCCGATTTTTATTGGTGGGGGTGTCGTATCGTGTGCGTCAATGTAATAGGGAAAAGACAACATTTGGGTTTCTTCGTGATAAAGCGCCACATAAAAGTTTTGAGCCGGAAGTAAATCGCTGACAATCTGATGAATGCGTCGAAACAGATCCTGCAGATCGGTGGAGGAATGATTGGCCTCTGAAATACTGTAGAGTGCTTTTTGGATCCGGCTCTGTTCCTCCAGCTGTTTTTCGGTCTTTTTTCGCTCAATGCTAGAGGCAATTTGGTTGGAAACAAACTCAAGCAGGTTTTTGTGATGCTCGGTGTAACGCACATCCTGGTCTGAATAACTTTGAACCGCCAACATGCCAATCACCCGGTCTTTGGCTTTGAGCGGGACGCCTAACCAGTCCAGAGACTCGGGGCCAATTAAGGTTTCCTCGTAATCCGGGCGCTTTTTATGTTCTTCCAGAGTCAACAACAAGGATTTCCCGGTGCGCACCACTTCGGCTGTTAAGCTGCCGTCCGAAAGGTTCATCGGCGGGCCAGGAATGTCGTGTTCGTCTACAAAGTATGGAAAGTTAATTTGTTGATTGGCATCATCTAGAAGAGCAACATAAAAATTTTTGGCCGGCAACAGGCCGTCGATGATTTCGTGAATGCGGCGATACAGGTTGGGCAGCGAATCCGTAAGGTGAGACGCTTCTGAAATGTTGTACAGCGCGGTTTGCAAGATCTCAGTTTGATCCCTGTTCGAAATTGGATTTTTCTGAGGTGCGCCTGTGTGTTCGTGCATATTGCAGACCTGGATTAGTGGAGTGGCAACCGGGTCTGCAACGATCAGGGGAAGATGTGGCGAGGCCCGATGGCTTTAGCATCGGTCGCCCCGCCAAAAACGTTAATTTTTGATCAACGCGGACACCCGCAGGTGAGGTTGAGCAGGTTGATCAGATAGGCCACATTGATTGAAGTACTGCCATTACAATCCGTTCCAGCGTTTAACCAAATGGGCAACGTTGGCATGAAACAGGCCGGCAACTGTGCGGAACAGGACCCTTCAAAGATACAGGCGACCCATTCCGGATGGTCGACAAACGGGTTGCGATTGCCTTGAAAGGCATACACGGCCTCGTTGCGCGCGCGCTCATTGGCGTCAACGGGGTCTTCCAAATGCCATTGCAATAACACAGAGCGTAGGCCCATGGCTGTGTTGGAGGTGTTGATCTCGCTCGTATTGTCGGTGAGGTATAAATCGATTTCGGTTGCGCCGGTATAGGCGTGGGTGCCACCTTCATAACGCAAATCCATGTACAGGATAGAGCGGGCGACATCGCCGCGGCGCCCATCCCATGTCTCATAAACCGAACCATTGTAATAACCGGAATGACCGCTTCCGCCCATGCCATTGTGGTTGACCGTTGTTTCTTCGCTGCAGCCGCTCATACAGGTGCCATACGGCAGGTTGCCGCGACGTGAATTCGCATTGATATCGGAAAGACGCAAGTGGTGGCAATCGGTATAGGGCGATTTGGTCGGGCTGTCATCCCCGCCAAAGCCGTACGATTTGGGCCAGGTGTGCTCGCGATTATAGTTGCGGGCGCCGCTGGTACCTTTTATCCGGCCATCGTTCTTATAAATCATCCAAACATTGGCGCTGTTGCTGGGGTCCTGGTCGGCTTGCTCCAAAATGGTCCAGGTATCGGTATCGCCACCGGTGTATGGGAATTTGACGTGGTCTTTGATGATGTTATGCAACGACGTGCGTAAAGCTGACGAACCGGATTCGTCAGCCAGCGCATAGTAGTCCTCGACCCCAATGCGATTCACTCGCGCCGGTGTGTTGAGCGCAAAGCCATGCAGCGCGGTGTTGGAACTGAAATCGTAAGTGTTGATGTACCAATCGCTATTGGCGTCCGTATCCAGACCATAAGGAAACCGGCTCGCGCCGCCAATCGGATCGCCACTGCCCATGACTGCAGTCAGGACCGTGCTGGAATAGGCCAGATCGGTTTGATCGCCATCGCGAGCACAAACATCGTCGTAGAGATTTGACCAGGGCGTTGAATCCAAAACGCCATCGTCGTTTGTATCCAGATCATCACCGACCATGCCGGAAAAACCATCCACTAACAGGAAGGAGCAGGTACCGTTTTCAAAGGTTTCTGTTGCGAAACTGCTGGCCCAAAATCCGCCATTATTCGTGGTTCCGCAGGAGATGACCTGGTCAATTTGGCCCGGGTTCTCGCCCAAATCGCCTTCTACAATCAATACGCGATAACTACTGTAATTGGCACTTTTATCGCCCCAGATCTCTACAAATTCCTGTGTGTCTGTGCCCAGCTGATCAAAAACAAATTCGGACAGGTGGGCGGTTACCGGTGTGGGTGGCGTGGGCGGATTGGGATTAATGGCATTGGGTGAATTGTCAGTCTCCGGGGGCGTGGTGGAGCCCGGAAAACCCGGAATCCCGCCCAGGTCGAAATCGTTTCGGACCCAATCGGAAACGGCGTTGGTATCGGTTCCATTGGGAATGCGCGAAGCGCCGCCCACACTGAAGCTAATGCCGTCATAGTTGGGCAGCAAGGTGACATCACCAAAGGTGATATCGCCAGCGCCACCATCTTTCACAGCCACACTGTCCAGCAGGCTGGTCCACGGGGTTGTATCCAGGATACCGTCGTTGTCACTGTCCAGGTCATCGCCTTGGTTTCCGCTGAACCCATCGACCAAAAGCCAAGTCTGCGTTCCGTTTTCCATTACCGAATTCATAAATCCGGTGTACCAAATGCCATCCGCGTCAGTGGTGCCGACTGGAAAAACCAAGTCGATAGAACCTACGGTTGAAGTCGAATCGCCTTCGATGACCAGGATGGTTAAGTTGCTGTAATCCGTATTGGCAGCCCCAAAAATTTCGACATATTCGTGGTCATCGGTGCCGGTATGACTGGCTGAAAATTCATTTATGACCTGCGCAAATGTATTCAGGCAGCACAGGGCCACCGCTCCAAAAATTAATGAACGCATATTCAATCTCCCCCAAAAGACAAGACGCCTAATTTGCGGGGATTTTTTTAGAAAGTCAAGTTAGAGATTGATTTGTTTTTTGGGGCAGGGCACTGGAGGATTTATTAAGGTTGGTTAGCCGGTTTTTGGCCCCTTTGTTGGGATCAGCCTTGAACCGCAAAACCGGAAGGTGGGGTTCCGTACATTTGGCGAAACAATCGGGAAAAATGAGCCACATCCTCAAAGCCGACCTGATAGGCAATTTCCGAAACGGAGCCTGCGCGAAGTTCCAGGAGTTGGGCTGCGCGTTTTAAGCGCATCATGCGCATGTAGCCGGAGGGCGAGAGCTGCAATAACTCGCGGATCCTGCGTTGGAGTTGACGCGGACTAAGTCCTACAGCGCTGGCCAATTCGCTTACGCCAAAGTTCTCTCGACCCAAATTTTCGTCCATCACCTCGCGCAACCGATCAAGAAATACCTTCTCTGTAGAAGGAACAGAGACGGGGCTGGGTCCAATCTGCACGGTTTCCTGGTAACTCGCCTTGAGAAGTCGGCGAATGTGGATCAAATTCTCTACACGCGCTAACAGTTCCATGCGATTGAAAGGCTTGTAGAGGTAATCGTCGGCACCCGTTTCCAAGCCTTCGATTTTGGACTCTTCAGTTGCCCGTGCGGTCAGTAAGATGACGGGAATATGTTGCGTTTTGGGCTGGTTTTTGAGGGTTCTGCAGAGTTCGAATCCGTTCATGCCTGGCATCATGACGTCCGCAACCACCAAATCAGGGGTCTGCTTTTCGATTTGGTCCAAAGCCTGTGTTGCATTGGATGCCTCTCCAATGCGGTAGTGGAAACCGAGACAGGATTGGATGTAAAGGCGCATTTCCGGATGATCATCCACCACCAGAACCATTGGCGCATCGGGTTCCGCGGGCAAACCTTCAAGTTCCGGTGGATTGAAATCGGCGCCTGTCGAGGATGGTGGAGCAGAATCAAAGGGTTGGTCCGGTGCCCAAATGGCATCAGGTGGAAGCCAATCTCTGCCGCTGGGCAGTTTGACCTCAAACAAGCAGCCAAAACCTGCTTCGGATTCCGCTCGAATCGAGCCCTTGTGGAGACCCACGAATTGACGGGTCAAAGCTAGGCCGACCCCGGACCCCATTTGGCCATCCGTTGAGGGCGAGGGGACTTGGTGAAAAGCATTAAATATAGCGTCTAAATGGTCGGCTGGGATGCCGATTCCGGTATCTTTTACCTCCACCTTTACCCAAGTCCCATCGGCATAGGCACGGACCCGAATTTTGCCGTGGTCTCGGGTAAATTTGAAAGCGTTGGATAACAAATTGAAGAAGATTTTCTCGGCTTTGTCGCGGTCGAGAACCAGGCATAAATCAGGATCAATTTCCATGGAGAAATCGATTTTGCGACGGCTGCCCATTGAGTCAAAAGCCAGGCAGATGGATCGCAAAAAAGCAGAAAAATCCGTTTCCTGGACGATGAGTTTCATACCATTAGCCTCCAACTTGGCCAGGTCGAGCAGTTGATTTATGAGGCGTAGCAGACGCAATGCTTGTTTTTCTGCCACGTCAATCACTTTTCGAATCGAAGGCGGAAGCTGTTTGGCAAAGTCCGCTTGTAAATCGTGTAAGGGCCCCAAAATCAAGGTGAGCGGAGTACGGAACTCATGTGAAATTTGGGTGAAAAAATCGGTCTTCGTTCGATCAAGCGCTCTTAGGGCTTCAGCTTGTTGTGCAATTAGCTTTTCTTTTTGGACAGCTTCATCCTTTTCGCGTTCCAATTCCTGGGTTCGTTCCTGGACCAACTGAGACAAAGCCTCCTTTTGGTGAATCAAATGGCGACTCCGCCAACGGGTCCCTAACCAACCTAATGTTAATATTCCAAGGATGAAAGCCATTTGTGCCTGAATCGTTTGCCACCAAGGCTGGGCTACCTTAATTTCCAGCACAGTCGGGCCCTTGTCCAAAGGGGGTTGGGAAAGGTCTCCTAGCCGTACAAAAAGCCGATAATGGCCCGGTGCAAGGCCCGGATATTCAAGCGACCCATCGCGACTGATCCGCCAATCGGAGTCCAAGGGCTCCAGCCAGTAATAAAATCCCCTTTGATCGGGGTTGCGATAACGGGGTCCCACCAAAGTTACGGCCAAATCGTTCTGCAAATAGGACGTATCGATTGGGCGGATGTGAAGATCATCTGGGCCGATATTTAAGGGTTGGCCAGCGACTAATAAACGATCAATCAGGGCAGGTTTCACATTTTCACTGAAGCGGAATTGAGCAGGATCCAAGGCCAAGAACCCGTGACTCCCACCGAAGTAGAATTGGTTTCGTGAATCTCGGAATGCCACATTGCGATTGTAGAGATTGTGCAACAAATCCCCTGGAACGGGGGTCCAATCCATTGCATAGGTATCTGGGTGGATCCGCATAAAACCGCGCGGGGTACTGACCCATAAATACCGCTGAGGGTCTTGTAAGATGGCCCAAATGGAATCGTGTGGCAGTTGTTTTTCCGGAAAGCGGTACCAGGACGCGCCTTGTGTGTCATAGATCCATAAGCCGTCATAACTCGTGCCGACCCACAGGCGCTTTTTTTCGTCTAGGTATATCGAGGAAACGCTTGATAGAGGCCCTTCCGGGGGACCTAGCTCATAATGTTCAAAGGGCTGGAGACGTACCTTTTCCAGTTTGCCACTGCGGGTAATGACCCAATAGGTTCCGGTTTGTGATTGGGCGATTTGGACCCAGGGCTCTGAACCATAATCCTCGTTGCGGATCTGGGGCTCGAATTGTTGGGTTTGGCGGTTAAACCGATCCAAACCGTTGGCTGTAACCACCCAACAGCTTTGGTCAGGTCCCCAGAAAAATTGGTGGATGGAATTATTTGAAAGACCTGATGGCGTTTCTGGGTTGGTCCGGGTATGGGAAAAAGTCTGGTTTTTAGCATTCCAGTAGGAGACCCCATCGGCCCAAGTCCCCAGCCACATACCAATGGACCCGTCTGTCATCAGGCAAGTGACCTGTTTGGAAGCAGGACCCTTTTCAGGATGGGAGGGGTTTGGGGTTAGGGATTCCACGAGCGAGAGGCTCGGGCTGAACACGTTGATTCCTTCCCAACTGGCGACCCAAATCCTCCCTTGCCCATCCTCGGCGACGCCATTGAGCCAATTGCTCAAGAGCGCATTCTGCGGTGATCGGGCATGAAAATGACGCACAATGGGTGCACGCAAGTCTAATCCGCAAATCCCGCCATATCCGGCGCCAATCCACAAGTAACCATCGGGTCCCTGCGCGATTTGACTGACCCAGTTATGACCAAGGCTATTGGCTCGGTAGGGGTCGTGGACATAGGGCTGC
>JACJWC010000023.1 GCA_020637335.1 Acidobacteriota bacterium
CTAGGTTGGTTCGATACCATCGGGGCCTAAAGACCAGCCTTTTTGCCTGTAATTCAGAGCAATGGTTATGTTCTGCATATGCATGATTTCAATTGAATAGACCACTGAACCCTGCAGCTGCAGCAAAAGTCCCTTTGGGGTTTGCGTTATGCTCTGGAGAATCGCTGCAGTTTCTTTGCTCAAAAAGGCGCTGACCCCTTCGAGGTCGATCTTTTCTTGGGCTTGAGCTAATTCAAGCCGAAGTCCTATTTGTTCGAGCTCTTGATCAAGGGGATTTGTGTCAGGATCCCAGGTCCACATCAACTCCAATTGCTCTGCTTGAATCTGTTTTACCCGGGTCAGGTCCCATTCCTCGCCTTCGGTGCGGAGTAGCCAAGCGTGGCCAACCAGGGAAAAATTTTGATTGCCCAAGATCAGCGAACTGCCCAAAATCTCTACCTTTTCAATTCTTGCCCCACACAGTCTTTCAAGAATTTGGCTGTATTCCATTTGGGGATCTAAGGTGGGTTCAACGGTTTTTTTATCTAAGCCCCTTTCCAACTCTTTGACCTGATGGCGTACCCATTTGGTGCAGGTTTCGCCCACCATCAGGTCATCTCTGTCTTCTGCCCATAAACCTCCGCCGCTAAAAAGTGCCAAACTTGCAGCTGCCCAGCAACAAGCCATTGTGTCAAGTGGATTAGTGGAGTGGCGAAAACATACGACAGCGTCCCACTCTGGGGCAAGCTCAAACTCTAGATCAGCTCGGGTCGATTGCTCGATTTCCTCGAAGATGTATTCAAATCCACATGACTTTTTCTTCCAAACGCAGGGCAGATACCCGGAAAAGGTATCAAGTTCAAAATCCAAATTCATTTTCAACGCAGATCGACTCATGCGCAACGCCATTTGCCATTGTTGGGGTGTGGGTAAACGGTTTTTGGCCAGGTAAACGAAATGCTCAAGAGCCATGTGGAACCCTCCAGGAATTGGATCCCCTTTTGTGGAATGGCAAGGCTATCACAGAGCCGCCCATTTGGACCTTACCCTTAAAAATGGATCGCTATTTTTTACACTGGCCCAGGAAAAAACCCCTTATTTTCCGCGGATCTCAGCCAGGATATTGCAAAATAAACGACCTTGTTCCAAGGCATCATCTAGGGCCACGTGGGTATGAGGTGCGGGATCGAACCAGTGTTTTGGCATATTGCGTTTGGTGCTGGACCGGTAATCTAAATTCAGCGCGGAAAAGGCCAGGGTCTTGATGTCCAGCGCCGAATGAGAAAAAGGATTCTCGCCGGTAAAACGGATTAGATACCAGGCGACAAACATGAAATCAAAAGCAACGGGATAACCTACAAAAACGGGTTTGCCGGGCAATTCTTTGAGCCAGATAAGATAGCGTTGCATGGCCAACTCAGATGCTTCAAGATTTTGGCGACTCGTTTCCCATGCTTTTGGTTGGGTTGCCCACCAAGCCATGGTTTTCGGGTCGCCCTGAGCACCTTCCAAGGTCTCCAAATTGGCTTCAAAAGTTCCCAACAACTCCTTTTGGGCAGTGAACGCTGCGGAGGCAAAGCTGAGCATGGAGTTGGGACCGGGAATAGGGCCATCTGCTTCGATGTCCGTGCTGACGTAAATTTCCATTTCTGCTCCAACCGCTAATTGGGGAAGATGTTACCCGGGCTGAGGATGCCATGGGGATCCAGTTGGTTTTTAAGTGCTTTCATGGCGGCAATTTCCGAGTCGCTGTATTGAACGGCCAGCAGGTGGGTTTTTAATTTGCCCAGTCCATGTTCACCGCTGACCCCACCGCCATGGGTCACAGCCAATTGACAATGTTTGAGCAGGAGTTCCCGCGCGTGGCGATATTCATCAGCGTTTTTGGCAATGAAATTGAAGTGGGGATGCCCATTGCCGATGTGGCCAAACACGACCCATTCCATGTTTGATTGATCTTTCCGCACGGTTTGAAAAAAGGAGACGAGCTGGTCTACGGGTACATACCAATCGGTACCTACTTTTCCGCCGCCCTGTGCCTTGAAGGTGTAGGCCCGTTCATTGATGGTGGCAGGAACGGTGTGGCGCCAACGTCGCAATAAGCGTTTACTTTCGGGATCGTCAAAAAACTGGGTGGCATCGGCCCATTCACTGAGGCCTTGTCCCTCAAAAAAGTCGGTTATGCGCTCCAACCAGGTTTCGGTCAGGGCATCGTTCTGGTCGATTTGGTATTCCTGTTTGATATACAGACAAGCTTTCGCATCCGGAAGGCACTCAAAACCTTCAGCTTTTGCGCGCAGGATATCGAGGGCGGCAGCATCCAGGTACTCGAGGCAGCGCATATCATAGGCTTGGCCGACAAAGGTTTGTACGGCTTTAAGCGCAACTTCTTCACTGGGAAAAAAGAGTAGCAGCGCGAAATGGTCTGGCACGCCTTTGAGGACTTCTATCCATATGCGGGTAATGATGCCTAAAGTCCCTTCGCTGCCGATAAACCAATCGATCGGTTCATCGCGAAATGGAAAACCACAGGTGTTTTTTGCGCCTGAACCGACCTTGTCAGGGTCCCGTTCAAAATGCTGAAGGGTGCCATCTGCAAGAATCACGTCCAGCCCGCGGACCCATCTTCGGGTGGAACCGTATTTGAAACTGTCTTCGCCCGACGCATTGGTGGCGATGGTTGCTCCGAGAAGCGCATCCGTTCGGCTGGTGGGGTCAGGTGGATAAAAATAGCCCTGAGCTTCCAGGCTTTTTTGGAATTCGGCCAGGTAGATGGCAGGGCCCGCCTCGGCCAAGTAATGGCCCGGTCGTTTAGGGTCTGGACCCACTTTGTAATCCTTGTCCAGAGCGCGTGTTGAGAGCACCACGCCCGTATCAGAAAGGCATCCGGCCGTCATGGAGGTCTGGCCTGCGCTGGGCGTAATGGCAATGCGGTGTTCTGCGCAGAAGCGGACCAAGTCGCTTAATTCGGTTACGGATTTGGGGCGGGCGACCGCTTGGGGTGTGATGTGGGAAATCGCATCACGGCTGTAGCTTTCCAGTACATCTGGATCTGCTGCCAGAACCCCGAATTCGGGTGGAAAATTTAATTTGGGCGCTTGGACCATAACCTTGCGTCTCCCTGAAGGGGCCGATTATACTGGGCCTCATTCGGAAATGTAAGTGGTCCAACCACACTCCAACAACAAGGATGGCAAAATGGCGGGAGTATTTAAAGCGTATGATGTGCGCGGGATTTACGGCCAGGTGCTCAACAAGGAATTGGGTTACCAGGTCGGTCGCGCGTTTGGGGCAATGTTGGGTGCAGGCAAAAAAATGGTCTGTGGTCGCGATGATCGTCACCATTCACCTGAACTGCAAAATGCCTTGATTGAGGGATTACGCGATGCCGGTATCGATGTGTGCCAAATGGGTTTGTGCACGACCCCAATGAACTACTTCGCCTGTTTCAGCGATGGTTATGATGGTTCGGTTATGGTAACCGCGTCCCATAATGGCGGCGAGTACAATGGCCTCAAATTTTGTCGCAAAGACGCGGTCCCTGTCGGTTACGAGGATGGGTTAGACCAGGTAGAGGCCATGATTGCTGCTGGTGTGCCGGAAAAGGCTGATCGTCGCGGGTCTTTGAGCGAAAAATCCTATAAAGACGGTTATTTGGCCTATCTGTTGGAACGCTGCCATTTTAAATCCAAGTTCCGCTTTGCCGTGGACGCAGGTAATGGCATGGGCGGTTACATCATTCAGGACTTTTTGGATCGGTCGGGTCAAAGGGCCGTTCCCCTATATTGGGAGCTGGACTTCAGCTTCCCCAACCACCCGGCAAACCCGCTTGACTTTTCGACTTTGGAAACTTTGCGCCAAACGGTGCGCGACCAAGGTTTGGATTTTGGGGTTGCTTTTGATGGCGATGCGGATCGCTGTTTCTTTGTCGATGATCAGGGTGAAATCATTCCGTCCGACATTTTGACAACACTATTGGCCGTGCATTATCTAGAGGAAAAAGGTCCGACAGCGATTGTCTACGATGTGCGCAGCAGTCGTGTGGTCAAAGAGGAAATTGACAAACGATCCGGTGAAGCTGTGCTGTGCCGAGTAGGCCATTCCTTTATGAAAGCCATGTTGCGGCGCAAAAGCGGCTGGTTTGGCGGCGAGCTGGCGGGTCACTTCTACTTCCGTGAGTTTTCTTATGCGGACAGTGCCTTTCTCACCATGATCATGGTCATGAACATCATTGATGAAAAAGGCAAAAAGCTCTCCGAATTGGTTCAACCGTTCAAAAAATACAGTCCTTCTGGTGAAATCAATTACGTGACCGACCAAGCCGATCGCTTAATCGCCGAGGCGTCTGAGAAGTTTCCGGGCGGAACGGTTTGCAGTATTGATGGGATCCGCTTGGATTATGCCGATTGGTGGTTTTGTTTGCGCAAGTCCAATACGGAACCGCTTTTGCGTTTGGTTGTCGAGGCCACAACCCCAGACCGATTGGCCCAGGTGGTTCATCAAGTTGAATCGTGGATTTTGGCTGCAGGCGCCAAACGTCACGATGGTAAACACTAAGCCTGTTCATACAAAAAAATAAAAAGAGGTGTTGTTTTGGTAATGGCTCGTGCCCGTCACATCTTGGTGACGACAGAAGAAAAATGTAATGAATTAAAGACCCAAATTGAGGGGGGTTCCGATTTTGGCGAGTTGGCGCGCCAACACAGCCAATGTCCTTCCGGTCGGTCCGGTGGTGATTTGGGTGAATTTGGACCAGGCATGATGGTGCCGGAATTCGATCGGGTGGTCTTCAGTGCGGAAGTAGGAACGGTTCAAGGCCCAGTAAAAACCCAATTTGGCTACCATTTATTGGAAGTAACCAAACGCGGTTAACGTTTGAAATGGTCACGCCAAAACGCCAAGCCCGCAAAGGAAACCAGGTCTTTCAGAAATAGGTACAAAAACCTGGGGATTTCTCTTTGTGCCAAGGAGAAAACGGAGCGGGCTCGGAACAGAAATGCGCCTTGCTGAAGAGATGGAACTTAGCGTGAGAATGGTTCACGTTAAGGCGCGAAGCCCGCTAAGAAGGTAGGCCTGCCCCGAAAGAGGATTGAAACCCGTGGTATTTCCCTGAATAGCATTGGGAAGATGAAGGGAAAAGCTCCTGCCCAAACTCGGCCAAAAAAGGAAAAAGGAAACCTTAAGGTGCTTAGCGGCTTTGCGTGAGTAAAGCCCAAGCGAAGTTCCTCCATTGAACCCTGGTTGCCAGGCGCACCTGCCTTGTTCTATTTTTCCCTTTTACCTTCGTGTCTTTGAGGCTTCGTGTGAGAAAAGGAAACCCATACGAAGCTACGAAGGCACGAAATCAAGTTGAAAATCCATAGCGGT
This sequence comes from Acidobacteriota bacterium, assembly GCA_020637335.1. Classification (GTDB taxonomy): domain Bacteria; phylum Acidobacteriota; class Holophagae; order Acanthopleuribacterales; family Acanthopleuribacteraceae; genus JACJWC01. Next base: position 5,347 of record JACJWC010000023.1, read on the forward strand.
CCTAGCTGTTTGGCGTGAGAAAGGCTCCTAACCAAAATACCCATTAGACAAGAACTATTAGTGCCCCACTCGACCTTAAAGCGTCTTTGACAGGTTCTGGGTCGCCCGATGGGCGATCCAAATGCCCAGCAAGAAAATGGTCTGCCATATGGTGAAGAGTAGGATGGACCAAAGATCATCGTTATCGCTGAAATGGGTTGTTTTCTCGATCAACAGGAAAAGTACACCGCCTAATGCGCCTGCCAAAGTAAGAATCGGAATCCAAACCCAAAATCCATTTCTGCGCCAGATCCAATATAGGCCCAGCGCGATGGTGAAACCGCCCAGGGCACCAGCCGTTTCATAGTGATTCCAGTCGCCTGCCCAAAAACCAACATCGACCGCCAAACGCCAAGCGACGCCTGAAACCCCAATGACCCAGATCAGATGGAGCACATCTTTTTCGCCCGGAATATCAAGCAGGCGTGCTGAGACCCACAAGGCAGTGCCAAAAATCAGACCGGGCCACAGATCTACCAGCCATTCCCATTGCGATAAAAACGAACCCGCCACGGCACATATCAGACCTGAACCAATGCCGGTCAAAATGAGGAGAATCAGATTCCTATTTGCCATTTTTCCGCCTTTGTCAAAGAGAATTGCTGAGTCGCATTATGCGTTGAAATTGGAGAGAGGGCAAAGCGGCACATCCTAACTTGGGGCTTTGGTGAAGCCAGGGGTGCTTTTGGGTTCGTGCGTTGCTGGGTACGATTGCCGGATAATGAGGTTTCAAATTTCCTTAAACTGTTTGGAATAAATTAAATGTGGTTGTGCTCACACCTGGGGTTGCTGCTTATTTCTTGCGGTTCAGGTTAAGATGTATGCAGATTATTCTGAAGGATGGATAGTATGCAGAAAGCCGATGTTGCCAAACGGATCATTGCCATGTTGATTGATTGCGTTGTTGTTTTTGTGCTCAGCGCGATTTCATTTGGATTTGGGTTCATCCCTTTCCTGGGTCGAATCATTGGCCTGTTGGTAAACCTTCTAGGCATTGCTTATATGGCCAGTCGCGATGCGCTTCCGATCAAGGATCTCGATGGGGCTTCCATCGGGAAAAAACTTGTTGGCTTAAAGGCAGTCAATCGCAACGGACAAAACATTACCTGGGAACAGTCGGCCAAGCGCAACCTGCCCTTCTTCTTACCCAGTTTGATTGCCCTGGTGTTCAGTTTCATTCCTGTCCTGAATGTAATCATCGCTTTTGGGGTCGGGCTTTTGGGATTGTTGATTGTGATCGTAGAGCTGTTGAAAGTCGTCTCCGACAAAGATGGCTTGCGGATTGGCGATTTATTTGCCGAAACCCGAGTAGTTGAGGTGCCCAAATAAGGCGAGGGGTTGGTGGCATGGAACCAAATCATTACCATCACGATGCGCAGATGCGCGATGAGTCGATGGAGCGCTCCCTGCGTTACCAGGCAGCGTGTATCTGGCCACGTGAAAAGTTACTGTTCAGCCGTTTGCGGGAGGAGGGCTTAACCCGTGTCCTGGACATGGGCTGCGGAACCGGTGAAATTGCCAGCCGTCTTGCCTCAGAAATTCATTTTCCTCAAGTGGTGGGCATCGATATTATCGAGGAACGCATTCGCCAAGCTCAGGACCAATATGCCCATATTGGCAACTTGGATTTTGTACACGGCGATGGCACACACATCCCGTTCAAAGATGCCAGCTTTGATTTATGTGTTAACCGCCACGTCTTGCAAGTGGTGCCCGATCCCGAAGCCATGATTTTGGAAATGGCCCGGGTCACCAAACCCGATGGCCTGCTGTATATCCTTGGTGAGGATTACGGCATGCTGCACCTGACCGATCTGGCCAATGATTGGTTTTGGCAGATGGCCGCCCAAAAGGCCATGCAGAAAAACACCCATTTGACAATTGGTCGTCAGGTACCCGAAATTTTGTACCGTTTGGGCTTCCAGCGTGTTCAAAGTCATACGATTGCCCTGGATACACTCAACACCGATCGCGAATTGTTGGCCCAAATGTTCAAAGCCTGGAAGGATGGTTATGCCCAATTCCTGGCCGACATGATGGCCATCCCATCAGAGCAAGCCGAGGCCCATTTCGATCGTCTGATTGCCGCAAGTCAGGACCCCAGCCGCTATCTTGTCTGGCACGTGCCCGTCTTCCTGGCCGAAAACCAACGTAATTAATCAGTTAATGTTGTCACAGTATTTGGCGACATCTAGCCCAGGCGAGATTAATTTTTACAGGCAAAAGGCATCAATAGGCCATTCATCCTTTGATTATGCCGTGTTTTTCACTTTGGCATCCAATTTGACCTAGGGTTGGATACATCGACTTTGGGGGAAACTATGATGCGTTTAGGTTTTAGCTTCGTATGGAGTTTGGTTTGCTTTGCAGGGATTGATTTGGAGACCTATCCGAAACCCGTATTGGAGCAAGGAAAAGCTCAAAATATTGGCTCCATCGTGTTTAAACTATCGGGTTTTGACTATGAGTTTGTGAGTCCTGATCAAACCTATTGCATTCGAATTCACCTGAGTGGCTCTTCTCGTCTTTCTGAAACATTAGTGGATTGGGGCACAAAAAATAATCCTATAAATTTGCCGATTTGGGGGTTGGAACCCGGAGATGCCACCCACTTACCAGCCGATTCATTGCAGTTAATTCGCTGGGTGAAAGATGAACCGGCTTTTTACATTTTGGTAAATCATCCCCTTACCTTGGCAAATAATGTTTTGCCAACCCAGGAACGGCCTCTAATCTTTTTCATCGGTGACCTAGACCCCGCTCTGGATTTAAACCTTTCGGCGCAATTATCCAATCTGCCAGAAGGTCCAGTTGACCGTCTGGGTCAAACGCGAAAAATTGAATTGGTCGCAGACCCTGGGTACGAGGACGAGATTCATTATGATCCAATTTCCTCCCTCCTTGATCGGGAAGAGGTGATTTTGCCGTCCAGATATTTTGATATTTCTCGAGGTGATGCTTCCTCAGGCTATTTTTTGGGAGCGAGCCTTTTGGCCTACGTCGATCAAACCCCAGAGGTTGTTGCGCACATTACGCCTCAGGACAGTTGGTTTAAAACCGAGCTTTGGGTTTATTTGGCTGCCAGCTCAGAACGCCAAATATTGTTTCGAACGGACAATCCAGACACCAAAGGCCGTGATATCTTAATTGACCTTCAGCCTGGTTCTCAGAAATTAGATATTTCGAAATTCGGCCAATTCCAACCCTCATTCCTTCGTATTGCAGACCCAGATGTATCTGTGCAAACGTGTATCTTTTCAGGAAACGCACAAGGTTGCGGTTCTACCTATGCTCTCGACGGTGCTCTGGATTTTGTATTGGATGCGAAGCTTGGTTTTCTGGGGATGCCAATTGTTAACTTAGCAAATAAGGATCTCCCGGTTTCACTTGCCTTTTTTTCTCCAAATGGCGCCCTTAACAGTCAGGCTGAGGTGGTTGTACCGGCCACCACCAAAGCCAACTTGCTGTTGAATTCTCTTTTGCCCAGTGAGCCGGTTGCCTTTATTCGGGTAACGGGTGAAAAGGCAGGGCTTTCCCTTTGGCAAGGGTCCTGGCCTGGAAACCAGGATGGCTGGCTGAACTCAGCGCTTGCCCTGACCGCTTCCGCGCAAACCGAGAATGGCACTTACCTTTTTATTGCCGATCCATTTGGCAGTTTTCAGCACGAACTGTTGGTTTCCAACCCGTCGGATGAACCCATTTCTCTTTTCATTAACAACAACAAGAGTGATCAGATCTTTGAGGTCGCCCCAGGATTTTCACGTTTGAACCTGCCTGCCGGTGATGGTTTGGGTTGGCAACTGTCTTCCGATGGCGAGTTTAATTGCGCAGTCAAACGTGTGGACCAGGTGGATTGGCAAACGCCGAACTCCCTTGAAACCCATTCCTATAGCTATCAAGCTCAGGCAGATAGCGTTATTCGTTTGGTTAATCCCTTCAACAGTCCACGGGAAATTTATTGGTCAAGAGATTACCTAGCGGCTGAGCGATTTACCTTGGGACCTGCTTCCAAACTTGATCTGCAGCTAGAAAAAGGAGAACAGGGGCGTTTTACCAGTGCGGAACCCATTTTTGTGGTACCGGGCAGCCAAGTGTTCGGCCATGGAAAACCTGCACCTACGGTCCTTAATCACTAGAGCACTCTCCAGTTGGATTCCTTGCAAATGGACCTGGCTGGGATCCAGCCAGGTGGCAAGAGCCGGTTGACCCGGCATTGAAAGTCACAAGCCGCCTCGAAAAAAAAGCTTGGCCCGTTCTAACCCCTTGTGAGGGACATCAAAGCGTGTTGCTGGTGGTAATGACCCAATGACGCAATAACGTCTGCTTAAACCATCCACGAAACTACCTTTTATTGCGCTATGGCAAGTTGGCCCGCCAGTTGTTTGCGTTCGTTCAGGTCGCCGGTCAATTCGAATCCCGATAAGGCTGGTGAGCCTGATTTTTGGCGGATTTGGACGGACTGGGTGGTTGGGTCAAGGGCTGCACCATCAAAGAAAGCCGAATCCAGAGCGATCCGCTTGCTGTGGGCGGGTAAGGTCAGCTCGAACTGGCGGATCAGGCTGCCATCCGCCGTTCGCAACAAAACATCGCAAGCCACAGCTTCAGCACTGGTATTCACAACCGCGAATCCCGTAAACCGATTGTCGCCGCGGTAAATGTTGGGGTAGGTCAGTTCACTTGTCGCCGCTTTGGCTGATTGGAACCCAGCCATGAATTGGTTGCTGCGATCGCCAAACAGTGTGTAACCCGCAAGGCGTTGGCTGCCCGTTACCTCGACCCAATCTGTATTGGTGGGTAACTGGATCGAATAGGTTGGATTTGTTATGGTTTGCGCATTGCCATTGCTGTCAGCTTGAAATAAAACCGTTACCTTTTGTTGGCCCGGCAGGTTGATGGCAGGCAATACAGTCGCCTGACCTTGATCATAATAGGCTGTTAATTGCACGGTATTGGCTTGTCGACTGACGTTGTTCAGAACCAAACCTGTCCAGAAAACGACCAGATTCTTGGCCACGTGTGGGAAAAGCAGGTGGGTTCCGGTTTCGCCATCCAAGGCCAAGGCCACCGTTTGGGGGGCAGTGGCATCGTTGCGCCCAAATTCCTCGATACCGGCAAAGGGGATGCGGTAGCGGCTCTCCGCGACACTGCCCCATTGCGGCAAAAAATCCGGGTAGGTCAAATTGAAGTTCACTGATAACCGAGCAGTGTTGGACCAGGTGCTTTCCGATTCGGCAAAAAAGAATTGGGTTTGCATATTCTCGCGGCTCTCGGTCCGGACCAGGGTAGCTGTGGTCTCAAACTGGTTGCGATTCTGAGCCACATGAGGAATCAGCGTTTCGAACTGGGCATGGGTCATTTCGTAGCTGGACATACGTTCCCCGTCGTTGGAGCGGTAAAAGGCATAACCGCCGACCAAATCGCTGCTTTCGATTAACAGGAAATCGTCGGATGCCCAATCGGCAGGTAAGGACAGGCTTTGGATCTGGTTGGCGTTTAAGCTGATGCTCGGTAAGCTGGCTAATTCAGTTCCACTGGCATTGAATCGGCGTGGGGTGATGGAAGTGGCCTGGTTGCCATTGACCAGTACCAAATCGACGCTGCCATCGCTGGCCCAGGTTTTGGGGAAATACCATTGCAGCGCTGGTGCCTGTTCCGTCACTTGGATTGTTAGGGTTTCTACAAAATCCAACGCGTCCTGCGGGGGGTTGCCCAACTTAAACAAATTGGAGTCCTCAGTGGACCCTTCCTGGTGGGCATATTCAATGGTTTGAGTCCCGGCTGACACGGCCCGAAACTTGAGAACCAGTGAGCGGATACCCGGACCGCCATGGCCCGGATTGGGTTGGCCTTCGACCCAGTGTAAATTACCCGTTTCGGCGTTGTAGGAATAGGCCGGCGCAACATAAATGGAAAAGTCGCTCGCTGGCGATTCAAAGCCTAAAAATTCCAGACCCGCAGAGTGATGTAACCGGATTTCAGCTACAACAATACGGGACAAATTCATGTGGATGCGGGCCTGAACACTGAACTCTTGACCGACGCCAACCGAAGTTGCTTGCGGGGTTAAAACCAGTCCGTTCTCAGCAAAACAAAGTCCTGCAAACAAAAAAAGTGCCCAGCGCATAATGCCTCCCAATCGGTTCCCAGTTTAGCATGGGTGAATACCTATCTAAGAGGATACGGACCAGGGACTTATTCCCACTCAATCGTGCCAGGCGGTTTGCTTGTGATATCGAACACAACGCGATTGATCCCCTTGACTTCATTAACGATACGGGCACTGACCTCTGCCAGGAATTCGTAGGGCAGACGTGCCCAATCGGCCGTCATGAAATCGGAGGTGGTTACAGCGCGCAGTGCACATACGCGCTCGTAGGTCCGTCCATCGCCCATAATGCCCACCGTCTTGACAGGCAAAAGAACCACAAAGGCTTGAGAGGCATGCAGGTACAAGTCATGGCTATGCAGCATTTCGATAAAAATATCGTCTGCTTCCTGGAGGATAGAAATCGATTCTCGGTCAATGGCACCCAAAATTCTGACGGCCAAGCCTGGCCCTGGGAAGGGATGGCGATTCACGATGTGTTCGGGTAACCCCAACAAACGGCCAACTTGACGAACTTCATCCTTAAACAGCTCACGCAGGGGTTCCAATAATTTCAAATTCATTTTTTCAGGCAGACCACCCACATTGTGGTGGCTCTTGATCGTTTGCGCCGGCCCCTTGTGCAGCGCAGATTCGATTACGTCTGGGTACAAGGTGCCTTGTCCCAAGAATCGGGCGTTGGGCAGTTTTTTGGCTTCCGCCTCAAAAACTTCGATGAAGGTATGACCAATGATTTTGCGTTTTTTCTCGGGGTCATCAACGCCTGCCAGCTTTCCCAGGAACTGTTCGGAGGCATCCACCGCCAAGAGTTTGATGCCAAAGCCTTTTTGAAAGGTGCTGACTACCTGGTGCATTTCGTCTTTGCGCATCATGCCATGATCGACGAAGACACAGGTTAATTGGTCGCCGATGGCGCGATGGATTAAAAGCGCTGCGACGGCGGAATCGACACCGCCACTCAAACCGAGAATGACTTGGTCGCTGCCCACCTGTTCGCGAATGGCCTGAACGCTGGCGTCCACATAATCCACCATTTTCCAGGTAGCTTGGCAGTTACAAATATCAAACACAAAGTTGCGCAGCAGTTGGTGGCCTTTTTCGGTGTGGTTAACTTCTGGATGGAATTGAATACCCACAATCGGTTTACTTTCGTGGACCATTGCAGTGATTGGGGCATTGTCCGATGCGCCGGCAATTTTGAAACCATTGGGCATATGGACAACCCGATCCCCGTGGCTCATCCATACTTTTTCGGTGTGGTTTAAACCGGCAAAAAGAGGGTGGTCCAGTGCCTGGAGTTTGAGCATGGCTGGCCCGTATTCACGATCAGGTGAAGATTCGACCTTTCCGCCATTGAGGTGGGTGATTAACTGCAATCCATAGCAGATACCCAAAACCGGTTTGCCAAGGGAGAAGACGGCGGGATCGACTGTGGGCGCATCCGGGTCAAAAACGCTTTGCGGTCCACCCGAAAGAATGATGCCCTTGATGCTGGGATCGGCCAATGCGCTGGCCGGCGTGTCATTGGCAAGGATTTCGGAATACACGCTGAACTCACGGATTCGTCGTGCAATTAACTTGGTGTACTGCGATCCAAAATCCAAAATGGCAATCTTTTGTGTGGCATCCATAACCGCGTTCCCCCTCGTTGAAGGCGCTATTATAGACGTTCGGTTCCTATTGGTAAAACGGGTTGCGCTAAGAGTTTGAGAATTTTGTGGGTGGCCTTGGTAAGCGGAAACAAACTCAGTTCTCGGGGGGTTACCCATTTGAATTCTTGGTAATGTGTCAAACCTTCGGGCCAGGGGGTGGCCAGAGGTTGATCCAGAAAAGCAATGTGGTAGGTGGCGTCTAAATGAGTGAAGCGGTGGGCAACAAATTCAGAGGATGTAATTGGGGTGTCGAAAATTGAATTTTGTTCGATGGGCCAGCCTGGAAATTCCCACAAATTGGCAAGCAGCCCCTTGGTGGGTCGTTGGCCCAGCCAGAAACGACCATTCTGTTGGATTAACACGGTTTGGAACGCGATGGTTTTGACCGAGACCCGACCCGCTTTTTGGGGACGCGTTTGTGGATCCTCATGATTTTGAACCGTTCGACAATAGGGCTGAATTGGGCAATGGGTACATTTAGGCGATTTGGGTTTGCACAGGGTCGCGCCCAGTTCCATCATGGCTTGGTTAAAATCGCCCGGTCGATCTGGGTCAACCATTTGATCGGCCCAATCCTGGAACGTGTTGCGGTTGGCTGGCACATCAATCGGCAAATCAGAGGCCATTACGCGGCTAAGCACGCGCAGGACATTTCCGTCTAAACAGGCTTTGACCTGTTGAAAGGCAATGGAGGCTATAGCTGCGGCTGTATAGGGACCGATGCCCGGCAATTGGAGCAATGCTTCGTAGCTGGAGGGCAAGGTTGTCTGGCCGCGTGAGACGAGCAATTTGGCTGCGCGTTGCAGGTTGCGGGCCCGGCTGTAGTAGCCAAGTCCTTCCCAAAGTTTGAGCAACGCTGGTTCCTCCGCCTCCGCAAGAGACTTCAGGTTGGGAAAATGTTGGATAAAACGATTGAAGTAGGGGATAACGGTTTCGACCTGGGTCTGTTGCAGCATGATTTCACTGATCCAGGTCCTGTACGCGGAGGGCTCCGAACGCCAGGGCATGATTCTTTGATTTTGGTCAAACCAAGCCAGCAGCGAAGCGTTGAATTTTGGATTAAAAAGGCGCATGATCGTTTTTGAACCCGGACGAAACCTTGCGTTTCCCAATTGTTTGAGTACGATAGGGGAGAAGATCAGGAGAATCAAGGAGAAGCTGTGGCCAAGGCAGTATTTGATCCCAAACGCGATTTGGATCCGTATGTTTTTTTCTCGAGCCGGATTTGCCATGACCTGAACAATATGATTACCGGTGCTCAAGGCGCCATTTCCCTTTTGGAATTCAAGGTCGATGACTTGCCAGAAGGGGCCATCGACGACGATTTGCGGCGCTTGCAGCGGTCAGTGGACCAGTTCAACGCCTTGTCTCGCAGACTCGAAGCCATTTTTTTACAGGCGGATAGCCAACAAAAAATCCCTTTTGATCTGAATCAATTGGTCGCGATTCGGGTTAAGAAGACCCAATCGGAGAGTCATCCGATCTCGTATTTGGGCGAACCCTTTTTCAGTCGATTCAAGGTGGAACTGCTTCAGGACGCCCTGGAGGAGGCTATCAAAAATGCGCGCGAAGCGCAGCCCAATGGCGGGAAAATTGACATAACCCTGCGGGTTGAAGCCCGCGATTCCCATTCGGTGGCTGTGCTGGAGATTGCGGATCAAGGCGTTGGCGTTCCAGCTGAATATTTGACCCGCATATTTGAACCGTTTCGGTCTCATGTCAAACGCGGCAACATGGTCGGGTTGGGTTTGTCCATGATCGGCAGCGCAATGGCCGCTCATGAGGGCCGACTTGAACTCGAATCTGAACCAGGCAAGGGTTCGACTTTGCGCATGGAGTTTCCGGACTGATTAATGTTCAGCCCGGACAAAACGAATTTTGAATGTCTCCATCAACAAGGGCAGCAAGGTCACGGAAGCGAACCAGGAAAAACCCACACCGAGAATGGCCGATGCACCCAGTGAGTGGAAACCGGAGTAGTCCGCCATAAAGAGCGAGCTGAAACCAAAAACGGTTGTCATGGAGGTTAAGGTTACGGCTTTTGCACAGCTTGCCATGGTTTCGGCAACCTGACCTTTTTTGCGGTGCAGGTATTTTTCAACGATGTGCACCCCATCGTCTATGCCAATACCGATAATCAGCGGTGTGGCCACAAAATTGAGCAGGTTAATATCAATGCCCAGCAGGACCATGGTTCCCAGCATCCAGATAATACTGATAATCAGTGGTGATAAGGTCAAAACGATTAGGGAAAGTTTGCGGAAATGGAAGATTAGGATACCCAAAACCAGCGAGAGGGCCAGGATACAGGAGAGCAGGAAGCTGTCTTCAACCAAAAACTTGATTTCATCGCTTAAGACTTGCAAACCCGTCACATAGAGTTCGTTGCCTTCGCCCGGAGTAACACTTTGCAATATTTCGTTGGTCATCGCTGAAATGGTCTTTTTTTCCCACAACCCTTTTGCCGGGTAAATGTAGGTAACCGCCTTGTAATGACCATCCTTGTGTTGGAGAAATTGGCGTAAAAGCGAGCCCTCGGATTGCACCAACTCAGCAAGGGTCACCGGCTCGTGGCTGGAAAGCCCTTCTGATAAGTGGTGAGCGTAATTCTGGTGGTCTGGCGTGACCCGAAAGCGTTCTCTTTCCAGGGTATTCAGGAAGTTCTGTTCAAATTCAGGACCTTGAATGCCGTGTTCGGCGATGATCCGCATGTTCTCTTCTTGGCGGGCGGGTTCCTGAATAAAATTTAATGCGGTATCAAAGCGCGCAATCTTACCGTCTGCCTTCATTTTGCTTAGTACCGGATTCATTTCCTTTTGCATGCGGTAGAGGTCGGCTTCGTTTTTGGCTTCCATCACAAACGTAAGCGAGCGCAAACTTCCGCCGACTTTTGCAGTAACTCTGCTCTGCAACTCAATGGCAGGGTTGCTTTTGGCGCGAATACTGCGCAAATCGGGGTTGAAACGCAATTGAACAGCGTAATAGAGCATGAAGAGTGTGAACACCCCAAAAGCGGCCAAACCCCACTTGCCGCTTTTTAAGAAGAAAACAATCAGTTTTTCACTGTGGAAGCCGTGTTGGGTACGCGGTTTCCATTTCTCACCGCGGATCCGTTCACGGAAAAAGACCATGGTGGGCAAAAGCACAAACATATGGGCCAGACACAAAAAGATACCCAGCGAAGCGATGACACTGAATTCAAACAAACCCTTGAAATGGCCGATTCCCATGGCCAGAAAAGCCAGGCCAGTGGTGCTGCCGGCAATGATGGTGCCCAATCCCGTTTGGGCCAGACTGCATTCCATAGCCTCGCATGGGGCACTGCCTTCAGTTCGTTCATCCAAATAGCGGGAGTAGATGTGAATGGCAAAATCGATGCCCAACCCTACAATCACGGCCGAAAAGGTTGCAGTTAAAAGGTTGAGTCGGCCAAACAGGAAATAGCTGATGCCAAGCGTCCAAACTTCCGCTGAAATCAAGGGCACACCCACATACAGGATGGCCATGGGCCGACCATAGGCCAGAATGAACAAGAAAATGACCAATAAGAAGGAGCTGATGAACATGGAGACCACGTCTGCCTTGATGGTGGCATTTTCATTGGACGTGATGGCGTGGGCACCGGTTAAACCAATGTTCAGTCGAGATAATGCGTCTTGTCCTTCCTCCTCGGCAAATTGTTTTTTGGCGTTTTGAATCGAATCCCCAAGCATTTTCATGGCATTGACGGCGAAATCGACATTTTCATTGCTCTCGACCGGTCGCGCCAACACGAGCAGGATGGTTTGATCGCGACTGGTCAAATAGCCGCCGGTCAGGTCCAGGTGGTAATTGCCTGTGATTTCCTCTTTGTAGGATACGGCCAGGTCGAGCAAGGAAAGCGGATCTTTTTCGATCAGGGACTTGGAGGCCATGCCTGATTCCAGGTCCTTAAAATTCTGTTTGAAGCGGGCGTCGATCTGTTCGGGTTGCAGACGCTTACAGAATTCCTCTACTTTGTCGGCCGGTAACATGCGCGGTAAATACTGCAGATAGCGATAATAATCGGACTCTTTGATCTGATCAAAGAGGTTGGCGTTAATCCATTTGAGGTAATCCGGGAAGCGTTCATCCTGGCGGGTTTGTTCGACCAAAAGGTCGGCAAAGCTTTGGGCAATCTCCATGTCGTCCGGGTCACATTCGATGGCAATGACAATGCGATCAATCAATTGGAAGTCGCGAACGGTATCCTCAAAGCGTTGAACCACCAAGTTATGGGCGGGCAGCAAGTCTTTTATGGTGGTCTTTTGCTGAAGTTTGAGGGCAAAAAAAGCAAAAAATGCGGTCAAAACTAACCAGACGGCAATGATTCGTGGCCAGTGTTGAAAGGAAAAGCGTGCGAGTGCGCGCAGCCATTGCTGTGAATTTTTTTTACGAAGTTCTTTGGTCGCCAATGGCCAGCTCCTTAGTCCCGGAGAAATGGGATTTTAGCACGGTGTTCAGGTGCCGAATGCGCACCCCTTTTGCCTTAAATCGATTCGATCATGGCTTTGATTTGGGTTAATCCTCTTTGCACTTCGGCCAAGGTCGGTCCGAAACTGAGTCGGACATACGGATTTAAGCGGGAAGGAATGCGACGGCGCTGACCGGGATTGACATCAAAGAAAACGCCCGGTACACAAATCACGTTAAATTCCAGAGCTTTGCGAAAAAAGGCCATCCCGTCGCGGATGGGTTCCGGCAGGCCGCTGAGTTCGGGGAAGCAGTAAAAAGCACCTTGCGGAACGGCGCCTGCCTTGAGGTCCAAACCCAAGCCGGTTAGGGATTGAACCATCAAATCGCGTTTGGGCTGGAAATGTTGGCGAATCGCCCTGGCTTCACGGTCTGCCCATGATTTCCCGAGCAGCGGAATAATGCCGCGCTGCACCGGATGGGTCGCGCCACCATCCAAAAAACTGCCGGCTGATCCGATGCGTTCAATTATGGCCTTTGGGGCCAGTGTCCAACTGATCCGCAGGCCCGGATAACGCCAATTTTTGGTTAAGCCGTCAATAATCACGACCTGGTCTTTGTTGACATCTTCCACGCAGGCCGCAGCACTTTGGCTCGGCGGATCATCTGGCGAGCCGTACAAATAATGGGCATAGAATTCGTCTAAAATGAATGCGCAATTCAGCTCGCGGCAGGTATCAACCCAGCCTTGCAAAGCTGGACCGGAAATCACATGGCCTGTGGGGTTGCAGGGGTTGGAAATTAGAATTGCACCTAAACCACGACCGATGATTTCACGACGCAACTGTTCGGAACTCATTTGAAAGCCGCTCTCTCTTGGCAGCGCAATGGGGATGGGCACAAAGGCGCGAAACAAGTCGAGCAACTCTTCATAGGCTGTGTAATCGGGTAAGAAATGGCCCAGATTAACGGAATCCAAACTTGCAGCGACCCGGGTCAGTCCAGAACGCCCACCTGGTGAAATGGCGACGTTTTCGGCTGTGTATTGGCTTTTGAGCCCGCGGCGATAACGCTGATTGTAGAGTTCAGCGACGGCCGCTCGCAGCTCCCACGCACCGCTGACTGGGCTGTATTCTGAAACAGTTGGATCGATTGAAAGCGCACCTAACCTGTCCGGTGCCCCTTCCAAAGCATGTGTTTCCGGTGCGCCTTGACCCAAATTGGCCCATTCGGGATGGCCCGTGTAGTAGCCGTGTTTTTGCGCCTCGTGCATGACAAAAATGACGCCCGTTTTGGGGACAGGGCGAAAGTTTTGCTGAATGAATTCCTCTTGGCGAGTCATGGTTCTTATTTTCGGGGGTACTTTTTGTCCAATTCGCGGTCCCACTCCGCAACACGATCCGCCTGTGCAGCCAAAAGTTGGGCAGTATCACCTTCAATAACAACCGATTGAATACTATCACCTTGCACGATTTGATTAACAACTGCCTGATCGCTTTCACCAACTACTGCACCAAATACGGTGTGTTTGCCGTCCAGCCAGGCGGTTGGAACATGGGTGATAAAGAATTGGCTGCCATTGGTACGCGGACCAGCATTGGCCATGGACAGAATACCGGGCCGGTCATGGCACAGATCGTCGTGAAATTCGTCCTCAAAAACATAGCCGGGTTTGCCGCGTCCGGTTCCTTCTGGGCAGCCGCCCTGAACCATAAAATCTGAAATTACGCGGTGAAACTTAAGGCCGTTGTAATAACCCCGTTGGGCCAGGTTGACAAAATTGGCGACAGTAATGGGTGCCTGTTCTGCAAAAAGGTTTAAGTTAATCGTTCCGCGGTTTGTATTAATGATAGCTTTCATAACGGCCCTCCCTAAAGTCCCGGCATTCTAACGCATCCGATGGCGAGAAGACCACCTCACAATCGGACTTTAATGCAAACTGCGTTAAAATACGCGCCAAATTCAAATGGGAGTCGATCAGCAATGGACATATTCCTCAGTGCGGATGCATGGCTTGGTTTGGTGACTTTAACGGTTCTTGAAATCGTGCTGGGTGTCGATAACATTATTTTTATATCGATCATCTCGGATAAGTTGCCACCTGAGCAGCGCAGCAAGGCCCGGCGGGTGGGTTTGGCCTTAGCGCTGATCACCCGTATTCTGTTGCTGTTTAGTCTTTCTTGGATGGTCAAGCTGACCGAGCCGGTCTTCACCCTGGTCCGCGAATTTAGTGGTCGCGATTTGATTTTGCTCGTGGGCGGCTTGTTTCTGATCTACAAGGCGACTCATGAAATCCATGGGAAATTGGAGGGCGAGGACGGCGAAAAAACGCCTAAAGGGGCTGTCAGCTTTGGGCGGGTGATTGGCCAGATCATGATTTTGGACATTGTATTTTCGCTGGACTCGGTCATTACAGCGGTGGGAATGGTCGACCATTTTTTAATTATGGTCATCGCTGTCGTGATCGCTGTTGCGATAATGCTGCTGCTGGTCAACCAATTGGCCGATTATGTGGACCGCCACCCAACCATCAAAATGCTGGCCCTGAGTTTTCTGCTTTTGATCGGATTCTCGTTGGTAGGTGAAGGGACTGGCATGCACATTCCAAAAGGCTATATTTATTTTGCGATGGGATTTTCGGTTGGCGTGGAGATGTTGAATCAATTTGCACGCCGGGGTAAAAACAAGGTTGAACTGCATCAACCCTACCGTTGAATTGGACCATTCTTTGGTCCTTTCCGTTGATTTCTTGTAGAAGCGTGTGGGATTTGGGACAATGACGTCAACTTTTAGGTGCGAGGATTGCCATGGGGATCAGTGATCTCTGGAAAAAGGAACAGGGTGATCGCGATTTAGATTTAACTGAGCCGCTGCACCAAGGTCACTTGGAGTCGGGCTCCGACATGATGGGCAAATTGGTCGGCGGCAAGTACGTCATTGAGGATGTGCTCGGTTACGGCGGCATGGGCGTTTTGTACACTGCGCGTCACAAGATGTTGGGCCGCAAATATGTCATTAAGATTATTCGCCTCCACCTGATGGACAAGCATGCGCAAGTTGCCGTCAAGCGCTTTCGGCGGGAAGCACAAGCTTTGGCCAAAGTTCTTCACCCCAATGTAGTGGAAGTAGTCGATTACGACCTGATTGACGAACAGACCCCTTACTTTGTCATGGAGTTTGTAGAGGGCAAAAACCTTTCGCAACTGCTGGAAACTGAGGCCAATGGCTTGCCTGTAGATCTGTTCCTGGTCATCATGGAGCAAGTCTGTCACGCGCTGGATGAAGTGCACAGTAAAGGTATTATTCATCGCGACTTGAAACCCAGCAATCTGATGGTTCAGGAAAGAGACGGCGAAATTTTGGTTAAACTGCTGGATTTTGGTTTGGTCCAAATCAACTCAAGCGAATTTGAGTCGAGCATTATTAAATTAACTGGTACGGGCCAGGTCATTGGCACACCCGCCTACATGGCGCCCGAACAGTGTCGCGGAGAAGAAATCGATCATTTGAGTGATGTGTATGCCTTGGGCTTATTGGCGCATGAAATGCTCACCGGGATGCCTGCCATGGATGGCGAGACTTTTGTTGAAGTGGTTGAACGCCAGTTGAATGAAAACCCCATTCCGGTCAACCAGATCAAGCCAGAGGTACCAGCCCACATCGCATTGGCAATTCAAAAGGCCGTGGCCAAAAATCCGGCCGATCGTTTCCAGAAGGCTTCGGATTTTCTGCGCGCCTTGAAGGGGGAATTGCAGGTTGAACTGAAACCGGAAGCTCCAGCTGCCCCAGCGCCCGCTTCAACCAAACCACCCTGGTTGTGGGTTATCGTCGGAGTCATTTTGGTGGCGATTACGTTTTGGCTGGTGGCCAGTTGGCCTTCCTAGGTCTATTTTTTATTGTTTAGCTGCATCATAAGCCGATCCATTAGCAGTTCGATCGGCTCTTGCGGGCGGCTCTCAACGATTCCAGCCCGCACCGAAATGTGGACATGCTGGGACTGAAAATGGAAATCTTGTTGCTCGAGCTGCGCCTGAAAACGTGCCAATATGCTGTTGGCACCCTGAAAATCCGTTTCGGGTAGCAGGATCATGAATTCGTCCGCATCCCAACGGGCAAGCGAATCCGATTGGCGTGCATTTTTTTTCAGGAGCATCGCCAATTGCTTGAGCAGTTGGTCACCACTGGATTGGCCAAACTCCGAATTAAAATTGCGAAACCGGTTGATGTTGATCAAAACCAAAGAAAAGGCACGTTGATGGCGCTGGAATCGGTGGTGTTCTTTGGCAATTTCATTTTGCATTTGGCTGCGGTGGTTCAATTCAGTTAAAACGTCTTGGGTCGTTTGCTGAACCAAATTTTGATGAGCTGCCTGTAAATTTCGCAGCGCCTCTTCGGATTTGGCTTTTTGAATTTGCAGTTGGTTAAGGTGTTTCCCCCGTGCCAGGGCGGAGAGTACATATTCTCTGAATCGCTCAATTCGGACAATTTCGGTATTGTCTGGCTCACGCCCCGAGCGCCTGCCAGATAAAACCATAAATCCTTCCATTTGATTTTCAAACTGAATAGCGAGAATGATTTCGTCCCGAGCGGAACCCTTGTCCGTTGGGCCGGATGCCCAAAAAACGCCGGGCCAAATCTCCTTACCTTTGTTGAAGAATCGCCATTCCACTTGCTTGGCCTCCAACCCATTTCCTCGTAGGACGGCACTTTCTGACGTGAGTAATACCGGCTCAAATTGCTGGTTTCGTGGGTTCAACAACCAGATGTCGAGATGTTCGATGCCTTCGATTTGGTCAATCAAATGGGTTTGGATGGCTTGCCACACCAGGTTTTGGTCCTGAGCGTGGTTAATCGCTCTGACAATGCGGTCTAATGCCTCTAACTCGCGGTTTTTGAGGCCAAGTTCCACATTTGCCAGCAGGTGAGCACGGTAGCGCCGCCATGTGACGATCAAAAGCAGGCTAATAATTGCCAAGGCTAGGAAGGCGAGATTGCGCAATTGGGCAGAACTATTTTTTTGTTTCTGCAAGTAGTGGATCTCGGCCGCTTTGGTTTGTGCTTGCAGCGCCTGGAGGCTCTCTCTCTGTTTTAGAAGTTCGATTTCTCGCTCCTTTTCACGACTCTGAAACCTGGCCTCCATCTCGGCTAGGGACGTCTTGGCGTTCTCCTGGTAAAGCGATTCAGTCAGTTCGGAAAAGCGTTTTTGTGCCAGAAAGGCCTCCTGGAATCGGCCTCTTCGCTCGGCCAAGGTAGCTTTGGATTTGGTCAAGTTGCGTTTAAGCTCTTTGGACCCAATTTCATCGGCCTTATCAAAGGCTTGGGTGAGAGCCTGTTCTGCTTCACTGAAACGACCCATTTCACCGAGAATGTGCGCAATATTACCGAGGGAAAGGCCCATCCCATAAGGGTCTTGTGCCTGTTCGTACATGTCAAACGAGCGGCGATGCGTTGCCAAACAGCTGGCAAAATCCTTTTTCAACCAATGCAGAACGGCCATGTTATTAAGCACATCGGCCATGCCTTTGTAATTGTTTTGGGTGTGTTGAATGGCTAACGCCTCTTCGTAGCGGCGCAGGGCTTCGTCGTATTTGCCAAGATTCTTCAACATGATTCCGGTATTGTTGAGGCCGCCAGCAATGCCCTTTGCGTTCCCAATTCTACGGTGGACGGCCAAACTCTTTTCGAAGTAGTCCAATGTGCGTTGTATATTGCCCAAACGGTAGTGCACAATGCCCATTCCATTAAAAGCTTTGGCCTGGATGGCGAGGCTTTCTGGGGTTTCCAGCTTTGCCAGGCGCTGGATGGCCTGCTGGTGATAGTCAAGGGCCTGTTCGTAGTGGGCTTGGTTCTCTGCAACAAGACCCAACGTCGTATAACATTCTGCAAGAATGAGTGGCGAGGTCTCAGGGTCAAGCAGGAGCAGCGCCTGTTCCAGACTCCTTTGCGCCTCTTCATATCGGCCCATAACTTGATTTGCCATACCCATGTTCTTTAGGGCGCGCGCTTTTAATAGCGGATCGCGCAATTCCGTAGATTGGGTCCGCGCGTCCTCGGCATATTGAAGGCTTTTTGTCGGATCGCTGGCCACAAGCAACTCGGCCAATTGATTGAGGATTTCAATCCGCTCCGTATCACGCGCAACTGCCAGCTTTTCTTCCAGTTCAGCCCGGGTCGGACCAGAGGCAATTTGAGACCATAAGATGAATAGCAGCATTCGGCACCTACAAAGGCCCTATCGTTAGATCAGCAGATAAGTTTAGGTCGCCTCTTCTTCGATCATTTTTTGGATCTTTTTGTTTTCTCGCCCGATATTAAACCAGAAAAATGCGGTACAACAGCGCACCCACCAGGCGGGTTCAAAAACGTTGCCGGCCAAATTGGAGGCCACAGCGCGCTTTAAAAAGTTAAACGGGGGATCTGAATAAAAAACTTTTTTAAATCCAGGCGTGTAGTATCCGTAAATGTATTGTTTAAAGCCCTTTAAACCTTTTTTCAGCCAGCGCTCGTAGGATGCCCAGACATGGATTGGCGGGCTTTGGCCGGAATGAAGAAAAGGTAAGGCCAAATCAAAAGCCCGTTCAGCGCTCAAGGTGGTTAAAAAAACACCGGATGAAAAAACGGGGTCGACAAATGCAGCGGCATCGCCGACCGTTACCCATCCGTGGCCATATTTGGGGTCCACATCGTAACTGAAATCGGCGACAGTTTGAGTTGGCGTGATGCGTTTTGCTCCGGCCAAACGCGCCTGGACCATTGCCGAGCCAGCTAGCACGGACTCATACATTTCGGTCATATCTGCCGGTCTGTTTTGGATTTGGTCCTTGGTCCAAACCGCACCTACACTAATCTTGTCCGGCCGCAGCGGGATGACCCAAATCCAGGCCGTGTCGGTTTGGATAATCTCTATATCGCCTTGCTCGGAAATGGGCAAGTAGGTAATGCGATCAAAATAAGCAAAAGTCGAAACCTGGTTCAGGACAGGGTCGCGCGTAATCTTGCCTAATTGTTTGCCTAAATAAACGGACCGGCCAGTCGCATCGACCAACACGTGGGACGACAAGATTTGTTTCTCCGCCCCATTTCGGATTTCAACGCCAACGACTCGGTCTTCTTCTTTGATGACTGATCCAGCAGACCAAGGCTGGAAAACCTGCACACCTGCCTCAATTGCGCGATCGAGCATCTGCTGGTCGAACAATTCTCTGTCGACCTGAAACGCGTGCGGGGCCTTGGCCTCAAATGCATTGGCAAAGCTGATTCTGCGGGAAAAGTCAGTGTTTTGGTTGGAGAAAACAGCGCCCGGCTTTTTTTGTGCGGAATTGGAAACAGTTTCAAACAGGCCTAATCGCTTGAGCAGCGGCACATTTTCAGGCAGGAGGGATTCGCCAATGCGGAAGCGCGGAAATAATTCTTTTTCCACCAAACCAACCCGGAGCCCCGCTTGGGCTGCAAGGATGGCAAATGTACAGCCACCCGGCCCAGCCCCAATCACTACCACATCAAATTTTGAATGGGCCATCTCCATGAAAAATCCTTTACAGCTGCCTCAAAAACCTTTACTTCAACTTAACTTGACGCTAAAGGGTTCGTGTTAATATCGAACACGTCATTCTAATGATTTGGTTTGCATTCGTCATTCATTCCTTTTTAGGGAAAAGAAAATCATCGCTTGGGGGAGGAGTTCATTTGAGTTCAGCCTGGCGTTATACAATTTTTTTCTGGCTTGTGTGCCCTCAACTTGGTGGATTTGGCGCCATGGCCATGGATTTAAAGGAGTTACGGACAGAAACAGATCTCGTTCAAACCACAGATGAACCCGAACACAGTGTTGGTGGTGAACACGAAACCAATCTGCCCCACCAAATGATGATTCTGGTTTTGCAGTTGGGCATAATTGTGCTGGTTGCTCGTTTTTGCGGCGAACTGTTTGAACGATTTTTAAAACAACCCGCTGTCTTGGGCGAGCTTGCTGCCGGAATGATTATTGGTCCCCACGCCCTCGGGCCTTTTTTGTCCTTTCCGGGTGTTGGCCCGCTGTTTATTGCTCCGCCCGGCTCAATGGGCGTTAGTCCTGAACTTTATGGGGTTGCAACAATTGCCTCGATTGTCCTTCTGTTTATGGTCGGGCTGGAAACGGATTTTAAACAGTTTATCCGCTATGCCGGTCCCGGCTTGGCCGTTGGTTTGGGTGGAGTGCTGGGCAGTTTTATCGCCGGTGATTTACTTTATGTGTGGATGGTGGGCGGCGATTTTATGAGCCCGGCAGCCCTGTTTATGGGTACGGTCTCTACCGCAACCTCGGTGGGAATAACAGCACGGGTCCTATCGGAGAAAAAGAAATTGGATAGTCCCGAGGGCACCACCATTTTGGCAGGTGCCGTTATCGATGATGTGCTCGGAATTTTGATATTGGCGGTGGTTCTGGGGATTGCGGCAACCAACAGCAGTCATGGCGAGATTGCTTGGGGGCACATCGGCATGATTGCTTTGAAAGCAGTTGGATTTTGGTTAGGTGCTACAGCGCTTGGCATTCTGCTGAGCTCCCGAATTGCCGCGATTATGTATTGGTTCCGCACCTCGGGTTCTATTGTTTCACTTGGATTCGGCATGGCCTTGTTATTGGCAGGCATAGCCGAAACGTTTGGTTTGGCTATGATCATTGGCGCCTACATTATGGGCCTCTCACTTTCCAAGGAACACATCAGCCACAAACTGGAACGGTCGCTTATTCCTGTTTATGCCTGTCTCGTACCTGTGTTCTTTGCCGTGATGGGCATGCTGGTCGACTTTTCGGCCATGGGCGCGGCTTGGAAGTTTGGGCTTGTGTATAGCATTGTGGCCATTTTGGCCAAAGTCTTGGGCAGTGGCATTCCCGCATTGTTTGTTGGCTTTAATGCCTTGGGTGCAACCCGAATTGGGTTAGGTATGTTACCGCGCGGTGAGGTGGCGCTCATTGTGGCCGGTATTGGTATGGGCGCCAATTTCCTCGACCCAAAAATGTTTGGGGTCGTCATTCTGATGACCCTTATTACTACCATTATTGCCCCACCTGTCCTGGTGAACCTGTTCCAAAATCCCGATTCGGGGCTCAGTGCAAAACGTCAAAAAGTCAGTAAAGGGAAGCCGAGCGATCACAAGGTCATTGTGATTGACTCGTTGACCTGGACCAACCACGATCTACTCCTGATGTGCATTCAGAACTTGTTTGAAATCAATAATTACAGCGTCAATATCCTCAATGCGGACGATGGTATTTACCAATTCAGCGGTGAAATTGGCGATGAATTGATCAACGTCACCCTGCGCGATCGGATGGATCGAATTGAAATCAAGACCCAACCCGAACACCACGAGTTGGTTAAGAAACTGGTCGATGAAGCACTTCACGACGCGCATGAGCGCATCGCGCGGCTCAGTGTTAAAGAAATTCCTTTGGCTTGAGGAGTGGACATGGTCGGAAAAGATTTAAAAGAACAGGGCTACGACAAGGAAGAAGAATACTTTAAGCGGTTGGAGCGCGAACAGCTAGAAAAGCTCAAACAAAAAAAGGAACCGGCCCCCCAGAATCCCCAGCCACAAGATGAAACTTGAGCGTTGTTTCTGGTGCGGTGAAGATCCGCTTTACATGGCTTACCACGACACTGAATGGGGTCAGGTCAATCGGGATGAGCGGCACCTCTTTGAAATGCTGTCTTTGGAACTGTTTCAAAGTGGCCTTTCGTGGCTGACTATTTTGCGGAAACGAGAAGCCTTTCGCAAGGCATTTGCCGGATTTGCCTGGCAAGAAATTGCCACATTTGGGTCGGAAAAGATTGAGGAACTGATGGCAGACAGTGCCATTGTGCGCAATCGCAAAAAAATCGAGGCGGTTATCCAAAATGCCCGGCAAATGCCCGGACTTCTTCAAGTGGGTTCATTTGCCGACTTTCTTTGGCAATTTGAGCCGAAGGAACGTCAGATCCCGATCGGCGGCCATACCCGCGCATCCTTACCTTTATTAATTCCCGAGGCCCACCAACTCTCCTGCGCACTCAAGGCGCGGGGATTTTCATTTTGTGGTCCAATGGTCTGCATGAGCCTCATGCAAGCAGTCGGCATCCTGAATGATCATTTACGGGGTTGTTATTTGTGTCCTTACAGTCAGGTTAGTGAATAAAACTGCTGACCAGACCAATTAAGGCGCCAAAAACGCCGCCCCAAACAACCAACCAGCCCAAATGGCTGCGAATCATTTCCTGAACGATCTGTTTAACCATGTCCGGCGTCAATTCCTCCAGGCGCGCGTTGACCATGTCCTTGATTTTTACTTGCCATTCCCCATGGGGATTCTCGACCAAATCGCCCGTTAAAGCTTTAAGAAAGTCCGGGCTTTGGGTGATCTCCTTCAATTTGGTTTTCAAGGTTTCGCCAAAAGGGGCGCGTAAGGGTTCAACAACTTTAGCTCCACCGAACATGTTCAACATACTGCCCAGCTTGGACTGTTGAATCACCTCCAGGAAGCCATTAAAGATGTGGTCGGTATCCAACCCATCAATCACTGGTTCCAAGTGAAGACTGGTGGGCGTCTCTTCCTTTATGAATTTTTGGATGTTCTCAATGGTGAAGAACTGGGACATTACCATTTCGCGGATGGCCGACTTAAACGATTCAAATTTCAACGGAATGATACCGGAACCATACAGACCGGGAACGCGTTCAAACAACATGTGAATCGCCAACCAATTGGTGATGGCGCCACTAAAGGCAAAAAGGCCCGCGTTGAATAGGTGGTGGCGATAAGGTTCCGCTAGGGCAAAGGATAAACCAATCAAAATCAGGCATATCAAGTTGGTTAGTGTCGATTTGTTCAAGAGTTCCCTCCCAATCAGGCCCCTCAGTTTAAACTGGGATTGTGGTAGGACCAAGACCCATCCCTTTGACAGGGGACAATAAATTGGACCAGATTTAAGACGAAGCCTAAAATAGTCGATAAGTCTCAAGCGAAATAAAAGCCACATTTCTCGCTGATTGGGTGAAGTTGATGAATCAGTGGATGCGAACCCTAATTCTGGTCCTTATTTGTTCGTTATCGGGCCGAGTTTTTGCTCAATCCTACTTTTTCAGACATTTCACGGGTGACGATGGTCTTTCTCAGCTGGTGCCACAAAGTGTTTTTCAGGATCGCGATGGGTTTTTGTGGGTCGGCACGCAAGCAGGCCTGAACCGCTTTGATGGGTATGCCTTTTCGGCCTTTAGCGTACGTGATGGCCTAAACAGCGATTGGATTAACTGCATCATCCAAGACAAGGCTGGCCGAATCTGGGTAGGCAACCGTTCGGGCCTTGCCATGCTTGAGGGGACGCGTTTCAAATCGCTTGACCGATTGGAGAATCAATCGATCCAAACCCTGTTGGTTGGACCCGATGAGACCCTTTGGATCGGCAGCGAATACGGCCTACTCGGTTGGCGTCAGGGAAAGTGGATTGAACCCAAAAATCCTCCGCCTGTCTTTGCAAATGGCGTAACTGCTTTAGCCATGGATGGGCAAGGTCGATTGTGGGTCGGGACATTAAATGGCTTGTATCGTATGGGTCCAGACGCATTCGAGCCGCAAAAAATATTTGAGAATGAGAGCATTGTCGCAATTGCTATTCATGCAGACAAATGGCATGTCGCCAGCCGAAAACGTCTTTTTCGGGGCGATGGCCAGCAATTTACGCCAGTCTTTCAGGCTGAAAATGATGCCTATGGGCCCATTACCGCCATGGTTCAGGACCGCTTTGGTCACATTTGGCTCGGTACCCCGACGGGATTAACCAAACTGGATGGCACCCAAACCATGAATATTGACGAGGCAAGCGGTCTCCCGTTTAGTCAAGTACGCTGTCTCTTTGAGGATCGAACCGGTTTAATATGGGTAGGAGGTGTCGGGGGCCTTGCCGCGTGTGTCGGGCGTCCATTTGAAATTTACAAAAAGAATAATGGGTTACCTTCCGAAAATGTCCGGCCCATTTTCCGCCATTCGGATGGTGTTTTATGGGTGGGGACAAGCCGAGGGCTCGCTTACATGGACAGCAACCATTTTGTGCCCGTTCCTTTTTATTCTCCTGATGTGAACCAGGGTCGTGTCTTCAGAATTCTGGCAGATGGAAATGATACGCTTTGGACTTGCGGAACGGCTGGCATTTTCCAAGTCGAAGCCAAACGAACGGTGCCTCTTGCTGCTTATTCCGAGTTGGGCGGGGAAGTCCGGTCCTTGGCATTTGATCCGCAGAATCGATTGTGGGCTTCCGTTTACGATCGCGGGCTTTTTGTGTTGGAAGGTGCGCATTTTCGGCCCATTCAGGTTTCCAACCAGGTTTTTGAAAACGCACAGCTCCTGGCCGATAAACAGGGCCGAATCTGGGCAAGTGGAAAATCAGGTCTTTCTGTTTTTGATGGAAAAACCTGGAAGACCTATACAACAGCAGATGGTCTTGCCCTAAACGATGTCTATTACTTGGCACTCAATAAACAGGGTGAACTGTGGTTTGGTTATAACAATTCTTATGGGTTGAGTTACCTGAAAGGTGATCGCTTTTACCATATATCTAGTGAAAACGGGCTTTCAAATGACACGGTTTACTCCATAGGATTTGATTCGGTCGGCAATACTTGGGTGGGCACTTCACGCGGTGTGGATCGGATTGACAGCAAAAATAATCGATTTGTAACCTATTCCAAAAATGACGGTTATCCAAGTACCGAATCCAATGCGGGCGGATTTCTAGAAGATCGGGATGGATCGATTTGGTTTGGAACGGCAGAAGGCCTGGCCCACTACCATCACCTTTATGACTTTTCCAATCTGACAGCGCCGCCAGCGATCTGGACCCATGCCCAGGTTGGCAAATTTGATTTAACCCAAAGCGGCACTTCTGTTTCTTTAGGGACCGGCGACGTGCTGCTTAACCTTATGGCGAGCAACTTTTTTTATGTCAATCCGCGTCAGATTGAAATCCAATATCGACTTCCTCCCTTCGTATCAGATTGGACACCTATTCACGGACCCGAATCCATCACCCTACACAATGCAGGGGCATACAGTTTGGAATTACGCGCGCGTTCGTTTCGCTCTCAATGGGTCAGCGGTCCGGACCTAGGTTTTCATGTGCCACCGCCCTTCTTCCAGAAATGGTGGGTCCAAATTGGACTCCTGCTCGCGTTTTTATTGTTGACCTTTGCGGGTTTTCGGCTGCGAACCTTGCGCATCCGGTTGCAGGCCGAACGATTGGCGCTTGAGGTTTCACAACGAACCAGTGACCTGCAAGAGAAAAAAATGGAATTGGAAAGCACGTTGGCCGAATTACAACGAGCCAAAGATGAATCGCTGGCCGTGCTTGAGAATTTTTCGGGTCCTATTTGGTCCGTCGATAAAAATTTGGACTTACAGCTCTTCAACAGCGGGTTTCGTTCCCAAATGAGTAAAAAGGGTTACTTGCCCAACCAGGGCGAACCCATTTTGCCGTGCCACAGTCATGAAAAGGCTACATGGGAGAAGCTGTATCGACGATGTCTTAACGGGATCCGCTTTTCCCATGTTCTCGACCATGAATCCAGCTTTGGAACGATTTATAACGAGTATTTCTTTAATCCTATTTTTGGTCCGGACGGAAAAGTTTTGGGTGCATCTGTTTTGTGTTTGGACATAACCCAGCGCAAACAAGCCGAAAAGGAACGGGAAAGTTTAAACAAAGAACTCAATGAGTCTGCGCGCCGGGCAGGTATGGCAGATGTTGCTACCAGCGTGCTGCACAATGTGGGCAATGTTTTGAACAGTTTAAATGTTTCTAGTGATTTGCTTTATCAAAAAGTCGTTCAATCGCCGATTAATCGCTTGGGTTCCTTTGCTCAACTACTCAACGACCAGAGCGAGAATTTACCGCGCTTTTTTGAAGAGGATCCCAAAGGGAAATTGGTGCCAAAGGCACTGAGTGCCCTTTATGAGCGGGTCGAAATTGAAAGAGAGCAAATGCTCAACGAATTGCGCCAACTCTCAACCAATTTGGATCACATCAAGAGCATTATTGTGATGCAACAGGATTATGCCCGTTCTGGAGGGTTCCGCGAATTGGTGCACCTAGTGGAGGTCATGGAGCAAGCCCTGCAAATCAACCTGCCGTCCTTGGAAAACTACCGAATTGAAATTGTGCGTGAATATACGGATCTTCCGGCAATCCAAACCGATAAAACGGCCGTTTTGCAGATCCTGGTCAACCTGATCAGCAATGCCAAAAATGCGCTTAAAAATCAACCGGGCAACAAAGTCCTGGTGCTTTCGATCCAACGCGATCCAAGCATGGAAATGGTGGCGTTAAGTGTGCGCGACAATGGCATCGGGTTGAGTAAGGAAATCATGGATGGCCTCTTTACTCAAGGCTTTACACGAATGAAGGGCGGCCACGGATTTGGTCTACATTCAGGCGCCATTAGTGCCAATAATCTGGGTGGAAAACTGGAAGCCGAAAGTGAAGGGCCTGGCAAGGGCGCTGTTTTTACCTTGAGTATCCCTTTTGTCGTTGAAAATGTGGCAGTAAGTCATGAACCACGCGGTCAATAAACATCATCGACACTTTGCAGGGCCATGGCTTTGATCAAGCCATAAACCATTTCGCCGACCTCAAAGTGAAGGTGCGCTTGGGTTTCCTCGGTGATAATGGCCCAAATAGTTTGACCGGCATCAAGAGCGAGCAAGTGACCCCACGGTGCGGGAAGGATTTGGCTGATTCGGCCCGGAATTTGGTTTCGCACTGAAATATTTTCAATTTTGTTGCGGGCAAGGATCACGTCTTGCGCCAGAAACTTGAAGCATTTGGCGTCGGGTAGGGCAGCGGGTCCCAGGAAAAGGTGCTCATTCTCGACCACAATCGGTTCTCCCTGAGCCATTCGGCTTGCCCAAATCACATTTTCAATCGGGCACTGGTGTAGGGCGGGCAATTGCATCTGGCAAAGCAGGTTGGCCCAATTGCCAAAACTGGCTTGGGTCGAACCGTCCAGAAGCATAATTTCCTGACCAAAGGCCAGGATCTCGTTCAGGTGGTGACTGGCCAACAAAAGACCAAACTGCCAGTTTCGCTGCAGGATTTGAATCAGGTCAATCGCTTGCATTACGCGTTTCTGGTCGATTCCGGTAAATGGCTCATCCAATATTAATAGCTCCGGTTTGCGGACCAGGGCACATGCTAAAGAAACCCGTCGCGCTTCCCCGCCACTTAATTGACTGGTTTTTTGGCTTAAAAGCGAATCTAGACCCAGGGTTTCAAGAATCTTGTTGTACTCCGATGAGTCCAAATCGGGTTGTCGGAAAAATTGCAATTGTTGGTCGACTGAAAAGTGCGGAAAGAGCCGGTTGTCCTGGAAACAAAAACCGACCGGCCTCCTTCGCAGGGGTGTCCATTTGAGCGGCCATTGCTGAAACCAGGACGTGCCATTCCAGGTCATGCTGCCTGAAAGTGGTTTATGCAAACCCGCAATCATTTTGAGAAAAGAACTTTTGCCCGCACCACTGGGTCCCCAAATGCCGAGCGAACCCAATGTGATCTGCTGCGAAACTTGGAAAACGGTGCTGCCAATGTGTTGGCTGATGTGAAGGTCAAGCTGATGCATGCGGACGTTTCCAGAGCCGTTCACTCAAGATAATAGCTGAAACCGAGATCAGACAGGCAAGGCCAACCAGCAGCCAAGCGCGCTGCCATCCGTTCGGCGATTGGATGGCCGTATAAATGGCTAATGGCAAACTCTGCGTTTTGCCGGGGATGTTTCCGGCCAAGACCATGGTGGCGCCAAATTCCCCAAAGCTGCGCGCGAAGACCAGAACAGATCCGACCATTAAACTGGGAGACACCAGTGGCAATACGATGCGAAAAAATGCTTCCCTCCGACTGACCCCTGCCGCTTCAGCCGCTTCCAGGTATCGCACATCCAAGTTTTCCAAACCGTTCAGAACCGATCGCACGATAAGGGGAAAACTCACAACTGCACTGGCTAAAACGGCGCCATTGAGGTGGAAAACAACGGGAATATTTAGGGCATCCAAAGTGCTGCCAATCCAGTATGCCGGGCTAAATAAATAAAGTAAAAAGAACCCACTTACAACGGGTGGCAAAACCAGTGGCAACATGACAAGAGCGGTTAGGCTATGGCGCCACCAACCCCGCATGCGGGTTAATAGCCAGCCAACCGCAATACCCATGGGCAGGTTGAGCACAGTTGCCAATAGGGCAATCTTTAATGAGATTAGGGTTGCCTGCCAGTCCACATCTCACCCCTCGAAACCGAATGGGTAGGCCAAATTTCTTTTATTTAGCAGAATCTCACGCCAATGTGCCGTCTGCTTATCGTTTTCTTGCCAAAGCAGTTCGTATTGAATGGGATCATGAATGTTCTCGGCGAAGCTGTAAAGGATGGGTAGGTTGGCTGAAAGCGCATCCGAACGGAAAAGGACCCCGAGCTGAACATGCCCGGATTGGAGCAGGGCCACAGCGGAACGGGCCGAATCCGCAAATATCGGCTTCAAGTCTTTGTAATTGAGACCCAAGCCCGTCAGGGCCTGTTGGGTATAAGCGCCGAGCGGGACATATCCCGGGTCACCCATGACCCAGGCGTTTTTCGCGAGCGCTTCCTCCACAGAACTAAATGATTCTGTACGCCCGACCAACACCAATTGATTATGGAAAAGCATTTCTACTGCGAATCCGTGCTTTTGATCCAAGATCTGCCTGGACCATTCCGGATGTGCAGAGATCATCATTTTGGCCGGAGCACCCATTAAAATCTGTTGGGCTAATGTTCCCGATGCGCCGTAGGAAACTTGAACGGATTGACGATCCACTTCAGGTAAGGATTGCAGGCAGGCTTCAAGCCAGGGTTGACAACTTGATGCACAAAACAGAGTCAATTTTTCGGTTTTATTCGGCTGGCAATGAATCAGGACAAGCAGGGTAAGCAGCCCCAAACCTTTCACGGATTGCCCCGGTAAAGCGAGTATCCGGTAGGAACCGCCATGAAATCTTCAAATTCATCAAATTCCACAATGTCGGTTAGGGTGGAGATGGTGGTGATTTGATGGTCTTCCATGGAGACGGAGGTCGTAATTTGAATGGGTATGCCATGAATGTTACGCAGGATTTCATTGAGGATGTGACGCACATCGCCGGGTGGCGACGTGCCCAGGGCCGCGTACCACAATTTCTTGTGGAAATTTTTGGTCATGGCAGGGTGGTAGGTCGCCCATATATGTGTCTCCATGCCCGATTGTTCCGGGTAATTGAGAATGTACTCCTCGCACACCCATTTCTCAATTTTCTTGCGTTTGCCAGTTGCCTGAACCAGATTGGGCCGCTTTTGTAAGACGCCGTCTTGAAAGCTGGCCAGGCCCAATAGGTTGAGCCGTGCGTCCCTGCGGTCCAAGCTGATTTTGGTGATAGTGTAATTTTGACGCTTGTGATCGATCATATAAAAGAGATGAAGGTCGTTATCGTAAATGAGCGTGAGATCCTCACCATCTGGGTCCGTTCGGATGCGATTTTTGCTCATCCAGAATTGATTGTGAAAGCTGTCTTGGCGCCCTGACTCGTAAAGGATGTCGACCCGCTCCTTGATAAAGAGACCTTTGCCCCGTGCATTTTGCATCCAGAGGCAGAGCAACATCATCCACATGCGGACTCCTCAGATTTAGCGTTGTATGGAAAAGTTCGTTTCCCGAATCAGGATATCACCAGATGGCAGGGTTAATTCAATTCGCAGGGTATATTCGCCTAAGGCAAGGTTGTTGGTGCGCAATTGGGGATGGACTATAAACCGGTTTTCTGCAACCTGGGTCCATTCTTCTGGGTAAAGTGACCAATTGCGTACGATTTTATCTGCCTGTATGACCTGAACGGTGATGGCGTCCTGATTCAATTCTTTGGGCATGGCCAATAACTCTACGACGGGGTAAAGTGTTTCGCCGGGCTGCAATTCGTTTATTAACATGGGCGAATATCCACGCCCTTGCAATTTGAGTTTTGCGGAATCCGCATTGACGTTGGGGTCCAGTAAGGTCACCGGGCCAACCATGGGATCGTATCCCGATAAGTTGGGTACATCCAATTGCCATTTTTGATAGGCATTTTTTCCTTCAACCTGATCGAGTTGCATTTGAAACGTATAGGATCCGGGCGGTAAATTCCCGACCCATTCCAAGGCGTAGGGTTTCCCAGCATCCTTAATTCGGGCATTAATTGCCAGCGGCAGATCCGATTGAATGACGGATCCTTTGGGACCACTTAGGGCATAGTGCAAAAGCACGCGCAAGTCGCCCTCATTGGGAAAGTTCATTTTGGCAACCGGAAAGCCGAAACGGATCATCGTCATGGTCTGGTTCTGGCCGCCGTAAAAATAGCCGAAATTTGCGGTCAGTCCGAGAGCATTGTCCAGTTGATCATTAAACTTGGTTAAGGCAGGTGCGGCTTCGGCCGGTGGAGCAGAGGTGGGGGCAGGTGCAAGCACAGCAGTTTTCTTGGGTTGAGGTGAGGGCGAAACAATAGGCTTTTCGCTCTGATTCTCCTTTGCGGGTATGCTGTTTTGGACATTTTCAGCTTTTGCGGATGTGGCTTGGTAGTCCTCAAAATAAAGTGGCTTGGCGGGTGCTTCATCCATGTCGGGATGAACGATGAAATCGAATTTGATCGTGCGCAGTAAATGTTCGACCTGACTATCGGCCAGGGCAACATAGTCGCCAAAACTGTTGATCGGTAACATTTGTACCCGGGCAGTGCGTTTGCCGGACTTAAAGTCTAAATTCTCGTAAACCCAGAGTTCGGGCTGGAATTGAGGGAATGGGTTGCGGTAATGGAATCCGGTAATCATGTAATCGGTGCGATACTCGACCCGGGTGGGTGGACCCAGCAACATGTAAACATAGCCGCGGTCCGTCTTGGGCGGAGCCGATTCAAATTCCTTGTAATTGGCGACAACATAATCGATTCGTGCGTAAAACTCATCGCGAAACTCATTGCGGTCGTTATCCAAATCCGGATCCCGTTTGGCCCAGAACAGGGCGATAAATTCTTTTCTTTTCTCGTGGCTTGGCAGCTTTTTAAAGGTTTTTTCCTCGTCTCGTGTCATGAGGATCCGAACCTTGCGCATCCAAGCCTTTTCGTCCTTGCTGAGCGGAAGGCCGGCGAAAAGGGGTAATCCCAACATTAAGAGGATCAATAGTGAAGTCTTGGTTTTCATGGGGTACCTCCTGAAAACCATGGGGCAAATTTGCTGCCAATTATATATTCGATGTATCCCTCTGAATTGTTTAATGTTGCCTGGACCGCTTTATTTTTTACGTCCTGGATTGTCCTCCATAAGGGACGAATGCACAACCCAGCGTCATTTTTATCTGTGCCGCGGAGATGATCTCCGTTACAATCAGGCCATATCTTTTGGAATTGCGATGGTTACACAGAAAAGACTTCTGGTCATTCATTCGGATGAAAGCACGGGTTTTCGTATCCTCAAACGGTTGCAGGACGAAGGCAACGAAGTTGAATTCGTGACAACGGGCATTGAGGGCGTGGCCTGTTTTGAGTCCTATGGTCCCGATCTGGTCCTCGTGGACTTGAATTTGGTGGATTTACCGGCGAAATTCATGGTTCAGGCGTTGCGTCAATTAAATAACCAGGCCGTTATCGTGCTGGTTGCGGCTCAGGTGAATCCCGGCCTCAAGTTTGAAATTGAGGCGTGGGGCGGTAATGGTTTGGTGAGCCCTGAGGTCAATTCCCAACAGCTTGAGCCGCTTCTGCTCAAACCCGAAATCCCGCACTTCGCCATGAATGAAGATGAAACCATTCAAGGCTGGATGGATGACAGCTCATCTTTTGGTCGCGGCTTGGGCCAACAGCTGGAGACCCAAACCATTCAGGCAAGACAACTGGCAAAAATGGGTTCGTATACCTATCCGGGTCACCTGCGCGTGATCGGCGATTTAGAGAATATGGAGCTGCTTGATGTTTCCGGCGACCTGTGGGTTGAAGGCAATTTGCACAATGTCCATGTTCGAACCCGCGGGGATGCGCGCATCTTGGGCGATATTGAGGACTGTCGCAATCTGGGTTTTTTTTGCCGTGGCAACCTGATCTGCGATTCGGTTAGCGAGTCTGTGGTTGTTTGTGGCCGTAACTTTATGTGGGAAAGCGAATGCCTGAATACCATGCTGAACGTTGCCGGCAGGATGGTCGGTATGGGTCGAAAAAGCGCGGTGGTTGGCGGAGTGCTCAAAATCGCCGAGCATCTTTGGGTGGGCCGCTTGGGCGATGAAACCCATACACCAACCCACGTGGAAATGGCGCCGCGTGTTTTTTTTCGCAATTGGGTCGATGCCAATCAGACCATGTTGCAACTCTCGCAGGCGCCCGGTCATGTCCTGAACCCCACCCGCAAGAATCACTTTGATGAAGCCATAAAAAGTGTGCGCTTGTTCCCCCGTTTTGCCGACGTGGTCGTGCACCAAATATTTCCCAGTGTCACCTTAAAGATCGGAGAAGCTGAGGAAATGATTATCACTCAGCGCAAAGAACCGGTGCGGGTCATGGTGGACAGAAGCAACGGTTCGTCTAAAATAGGAACGCTGTCTTTTTTACCCATGGCCGAACGGGTCTCGATTCAGGCAGCGCGTTAACCGGGGGAGGAACTTAATGTTTGAAGGCATCATTCGCATCATTGAAGATCGAGGTTGTGAAAAAAGTATGAACTTTTTCCGCGATCTTTTAGACGATTCGGATTTTTGCCCGCAAGCGCTGAAAGCCTATCTTCCAGATCCATTACCCACGCGCTTTTACGATCGGCGCGTTTTGTTCACCCGTTGCGACATAGAAGCCGTCCTGGCAACTTGGCCGCCCGGTGTCTTTACCCTGCCGCACAATCATGGCATTCACCCAACGTTTGGGGTCGTTAAAGTATTGACCGGGACGATTGAAAACCGCATTTTTGCCCCGGACCAGAATCGCATACGGCCTGCGGGGATTTCCCACTTTCAGGCAGGTGACATTCTCAAAGTTCCCTTGAAGTTGATTCACGCTATGGGCAATCCCCATTCCGAAATCGCAGTGAGTTTACATATATATTCTCCGAAAATTGAACAGGTCAGCTATTGGGATCCCCTGAGTTTTGAACCGCTCCGCGATCCACAACACAACAGCGGGCCTATCCAGTGGCCGACCAGTTACGCCTCGTAAGATTTTCGTTTGACAGCGGTGGGGTGCGGTGGTAGGATCGTCGGGTTTGTCGCGCCATGCGCGCTCGAATAGGGTTTTGAGGAGTTATCCGTGCCAACCATTAATCAGCTCATCCGCAAAGGACGTGAATTGCAGACCAGCAAGACCAAGTCTCCTGCTTTGCAGTCGTGTCCACAGCGCCGTGGGGTTTGTACCCGGGTCTACACAACGACCCCCAAAAAGCCGAATTCAGCCCTGCGTAAGGTAGCTCGTGTTCGTTTAACCAACGAAATCGAAGTGACCAGTTATATTCCGGGCATTGGACACAACCTTCAGGAACACTCGATTGTTCTGATCCGTGGTGGCAGGGTAAAAGATTTGCCCGGTGTGCGGTATCACATCGTTCGTGGCACCCTGGATTCTGTCGGTGTGGATGCACGTCGTCAGGGTCGGTCCAAATACGGGGCGAAACGTCCCAAGGCGAAGAAGTAGATAGGAAACCGATATGTCAAGAAGACACAAAGCCTCCACGCGAGAAGTTACGCCAGATCCCCTGTACAACTCTCCGCTTTTAGCCAAATTCATCAATTGCTTGATGGGTGAAGGCAAAAAGTCGGTTGCTGAAAATATTCTGTATGGGGCATTTAATATCGTTCAAGAAAAGTCCGGGGAAGATCCCTTCAAGGTATTTAAAAAATGCCTGGACAAAATTCGTCCGACCCTGGAAGTTAAGAGCCGCCGTGTGGGTGGTGCAACTTATCAGGTTCCGGTTGAAGTTAATCCTCGCCGCCAACAATCGCTATCGATTCGTTGGTTGATCAGTTACTCGCGCAGTCGTGGTGAAAAAACCATGCGCGAAAAGCTGGCTGGTGAAATTCTCGATGCGGCCAATGGTCGCGGAAACGCAGTTAAGAAAAAAGACGATACCCATCGTATGGCAGAAGCCAACCGCGCTTTTGCACACTATCGCTGGTAATTTGCGGTCAGCTCTGCTGATACCCTGATTACTGTAGCCTTTTTCGCTTAAGGCCCAGGCAAGCAATGGCAATAGCTACCTTGCCTGGATAAATAAATTAGCGATTCATTCCCAAGTTAGTGAGTTCTCTCGTGAATCGTTCCGCTCAGGCACACATTCGCAATATTGGCATTATGGCGCACATTGACGCTGGTAAGACAACCCTTACCGAGCGCATTCTGTATTTCACAGGTGTGAACCATAAAATTGGTGAAGTCCACTACGGGACTGCGACCATGGACTGGATGGTCCAGGAGCAGGAACGCGGAATCACCATAACCTCTGCTGCGACCACCTGCTTCTGGAAAGAGCACAAAATAAATATCATCGACACCCCGGGTCACGTCGATTTCACCGCTGAGGTCGAACGTTCGTTGCGGGTGCTTGATGGTGCAATTGCTGTTTTTGATGCGGTTGCTGGCGTAGAGCCCCAGTCAGAGACCGTCTGGCGTCAAGCCAATCGCTACCACGTCCCACGCTTGGTTTTTGTCAACAAGATGGACCGAGTTGGCGCTGACTTTGAGCGAACCGTTGAAATGATTCGCACTCGCCTGATGGGCAATCCCGCAATCGTTCACTTACCCATGGGTGCCGAAGATCAATATCTCGGCAGCATCGACTTAATTGAGATGAAAGCCTATATCTGGCGTAGCGATGATCCCACTGTTGAGTTCGAGGTCACAGAAATTCCCCCAGAATTCCGCGCTGAAGCTGAAAAAGCCCGCGAAGTCCTTTTGGAAACCCTGGCCGAACAAGATGAGTCTTTCCTCGAGCGTTATTTTGAAGGTGGAAGCTTGGATGCGGAAACGATTCGAGCTGCGGTGCGCCGAGCCACCTTGGGCTTTAAGCTCGTACCAGTTTTTTGCGGATCCGCGCTTAAAAACAAGGGTGTTCACCCACTGCTTGATGGGGTTGCAGCCTACCTGCCTTCACCCCCGGATATTGGGGTTATTCACGGCCATCCTGCAGATGACGAAAGCGCGGACTTGGTCCGTGAATTAGATGAAGAGGCGCCTTTTTCCGCGCTCGTCTTCAAAATCATGTCTGATCCCTACGTGGGTTCCCTGTGCTTCATTCGCATTTACAGCGGCAAAGTAAAAGCCGGAGAAGGCAAACTGAACTCGGCAAAAAAGCGCCATGAGCGCTTGAGTAAATTACTGCAAATGCATGCAAATAAACGCGTTGAAGTAGAGTCTGCTAAAGCGGGAGACATTGTTGCTGTTTCCGGCCTGAAGTTCGCGGTTACAGGCGATACCCTGTGTGATGATGTGGATCCTATCCTTCTAGAGCGCATGTCTTTTCCCGAACCGGTTATTCACATCGCCATTGAGCCCAAAACCAAGGCCGATGAAGACAAGCTGACCCAAACGCTTGATCGTTTAGCTCTTGAAGACCCCACCTTCCGCGTGCGCATTGACGAAGAGTCCGGTCAAACCATCATTTCTGGGATGGGTGAATTGCACCTGGAAATCCTGGTTGATCGCATGTTGCGTGAGTTTGGCGTTCAGGCCAATGTAGGTAAGCCTCAGGTCGCCTACCGCGAAACCGTCAGTCAAAAGGTACTGATGGAAGAAATTTACCAGCGTCCAATTGGCGGCAAAAATGCGTTTGCCCAAATCAAATTGGAAGTTGCCCCGCTCTCTCGTGGCGAGGGCTTGCGCTTCGTCAATAAATTGGGAGCAAACACGTTGCCCAAAGTTTTCCTCGATGCAATCCAGGAAGGCGTGCAGCAAGCCATGCGCAACGGCGTTTTAGCCGGCTACGAAATGGTAGACGTCCAGGCGACCCTGGTCGATGCCAAGGCGCACGATGAAGAGTCCAATGAGGTCGCCTTTAAAATTGCATCTTCCCTGGCCGTGAAACGCGCTGTCCGGGAAGCCCAGCCGATCATTCTTGAACCGGTCATGCAAGTGGAAGTTGTCACCCCTGAAGAGTACATGGGTGGCATCGTCAACGATATCAACAGCCGAAAAGGCAAGATTCTGAGTATGGATTCCCGCACAGATGCACAAATTTTGCGATCAGATGTTCCATTATCGCAAATGTTCGGGTATTCTACGTCCTTGCGCTCTGTTTCCCAGGGGCGTGCCACCTTCTCTATGCAATTTTCGCACTACGAAGAAGCACCCAAGGCCGTTCAGGAAAAGTTTGCACCCCGAAAATTAGTTTCGGATTAGTTTAAGGAGCCATTCAATGATCAACGAAACGATTCGTATCAGGTTGAAAGCCTACGACAACCGCATCCTTGACCAATCGACACGCCAAATTGTCGATACGGCCAAACGGACCGGTGCTGTGGTGGCTGGGCCGATTCCTCTGCCCACCCGCATTCGCAAATACACGGTTTTGCGTTCGCCCCACGTCGACAAAAAATCCCGGGAACAATTCGAGTCCCGCACCCACAAGCGGCTTTTGGACCTGCTTCAACCCACTTCTCAAACAGTGGAAGCGTTGATGAAGCTCGATTTGCCGGCCGGTGTCGAAGTTGAAATTAAGGCCTACGGCAAAGAAAAAGAAAAGTCCAAATAAATCCGCCTGGACCAGATTGGGTAAGGAGTTACCATGATCAAAGGATTAATCGCTAAAAAAATCGGGATGACCCAAGTGTTCGACGAGAACGGCCAGGCCATTCCCGTGACCGTGCTTGAAGCAGGACCCTGCGTGGTTACCTATGTAAAGGTGGCGGAAAAAGACGGGTACGATGCTGTTCAAGTCGGCTTAGTTGAGAGAAAACCGGCCAAGAACCTGAGCAAAGGTGAAGCTGGCCACTTGAGCAAACGGGAAATTCAACCCGTGCGCTACCTGCGTGAATTTGAAATTCCGCAAGGGGTAGAAGTAAAAGTGGGTGACGAACTGAGTGTTTCCCAGTTCGAGAAAAAAGAATTGTTGACCGTTGTGGGAACCTCTAAAGGTAAAGGGT
The DNA here is from genome assembly GCA_020637335.1 of Acidobacteriota bacterium. Lineage (GTDB taxonomy): Bacteria > Acidobacteriota > Holophagae > Acanthopleuribacterales > Acanthopleuribacteraceae > JACJWC01. Next base: position 42,713 of record JACJWC010000023.1, read on the forward strand.
TCCAGGGTGTTATTCGTCGTCACGGTTTCGGTGGCGGTCGCATGACCCACGGTTCCAACTTCAAACGGGCACCGGGCTCTATCGGCCAGTGCGCATTCCCCTCGCGTGTGTTCCCGGGTAAAAAGTTGCCCGGCCACATGGGTGATCGCAAGGTGACCGTAAAAAACCTGGAAGTCATGGAGATCATCCCTGACAAAAATCTGATTCTGGTAAAGGGTGCAGTGCCCGGCTCTCGCGGCGGCATTGTGACCCTGCGTAAAGGCTGAGGAGCACAGAAATGGCAACTACAACCGTCTATAACCTAAAAAATGAAAAAACTGGCGAAATCGAGTTGTTGGATTCCGTCTTTGCCGCTCCGGTGAATAAACACTTGATGTGGGAAGCTGTTAACCACTACTTGGCCGCAGGTCGTGCGGGCACCGCCAGCACCAAAACCCGTGGCGAAGTCGCAGGTTCCGGTAAAAAACTGTGGAAGCAAAAAGGTACGGGCCGCGCTCGCGTTGGCGATATCCGCACTCCGAAATGGCGTGGTGGTGGTACCGTTCACGGACCAAAACCGCGTTCATTCAACTACGCGTTTCCCAAACAAAAACGGCGCGGTGCATTGCGCAGTGCTTTGTCCGCCAAGTTTGAAAACGGTCAACTCACTGTTGTTGAGGCATTTGAACTGTCCAGCCACAAAACCAAGGATTTCGCGAACGTTCTGGCTACTTTGAACCAAAACGACCGCACCCTGGTCGTTGACGGCCACGATAACCTGAATCTGGTTCTGGCCTCCCGCAATTTGCCCACCGTGAAGTTCGCTTCGCCCTTGGGCGTCAACATTCATGATCTGCTCAAATACGAGAACTTGATCATTTCCAAAGACGCTGTGCAACAACTGCAGGAGGTACTGGCGAAATGAGCGATCGTTTAAATTCCATTCTCATCAAACCACATTTGACTGAAAAGGGCATGAACGTTAAGGCCCACGATAATGTGCACGTTTTTCGGGTGCGCAAAGACGCCAACAAGATCGAAATCAAAGCTGCTGTTGAAAAGCACTTTGAAGTCAAGGTTGAGCGCGTTGCCACCGTCAATGTCAAAGGCAAAAAGAAGCGGGTGGGCCGTTTCCTCGGAAAAACTTCCGATTGGAAAAAGGCTTACGTTACCTTGCAAGCCGGTTCGGGTGAAATCCCCTATTTCGAAGGCACTTAATCGGTGGCCATCAGAGGAGTATGAATCATGCCAATGAAATCTTTTAAACCGACTTCACCTGGTGTGCGCCAGCTGAAACAGCCCGATCGCACCGATCTGGCTAAAGGCCGCCCGATGAAATCCCTGGTTGAAGGTCTGACCAACAAGGCCGGACGCGATAACAAGGGTCGGGTAACCAGCCGTTTCCGCGGTGGCCGCCACAAGCGCTTGTACCGTTTGGTTGACTTTAAACGCAACAAATTCAACGTACCGGGTGAAGTAGTTCAACTGGAATACGATCCAAACCGCAGCGCCAACATTGCCTTGGTCAAATATGCCGATGGCGAATATGCCTACATCCTGGCCCCGGTTGGCCTGGAAGCCGGTATGACCGTCATGAGTGGACCTGACTGCGATATTTTGCCAGGCAATTGTTTGCCTCTGCGCAATATCCCCGTTGGTACCGTTCTGCACAATATCGAACTCAAACCCGGTAAAGGTGGCCAAATGGCCCGCTCTGCAGGGGTTGGTGTTCAACTCTTGGCAAAAGAAAACAATTTCGCAACCCTGCGTTTGCCTTCTGGCGAAATGCGTTTGGTTCACTTGGACTGCAAAGCCAGCATCGGCCAAGTCGGCAATACCGACTGGGAAACCCGCAGCTTGGGTAAAGCAGGCCGCAAGCGTTGGTTGGGCTTCCGTCCGCACAACCGCGGCGTCGCCATGAACCCGGTTGATCACCCGATGGGTGGTGGTGAAGGTCGAACCTCGGGTGGTCGTCATCCATGTTCACCTTGGGGTAAACCGACCAAAGGTTACCGCACTCGCCGCAGAAAACAATCCGACCGCATGATCGTGCGTCGTCGTTATCAATAAAGTGAAGCGCAGAAGGAGCGAACATGGCTAGATCGTTAAAAAAAGGACCTTTTGTCGACTTACACTTACAAAAAAAAGTGGATGTCGCCCGAAGCAAACAGGACAACAAAGTCATTAAAACCTGGTCCCGCCGTTCCACTGTCATTCCCGAAATGGTGGGTATGACCTTCGCGGTTCACAACGGCCAGAAATTTATACCCGTTTATGTTTCCGAAAACATGGTCGGTCACAAACTCGGAGAGTTTTCGCCTACCCGCACGTGGCGGGGTCATGCTGGCCAGAAAGACCAAAAGGGCAGCAAACGGAAGTAATAGGGAGCTATCATGAACGCAATCGCCAAAGCGAAATTTATCCGGGGTTCGGCCCGTAAGGCCAGATTGGTCATCGACCAGATTCGGGGCAAAAATGTTGGGGAAGCCATGCAAATCCTCAAGTTTTCCCCCAAACGCGCTTCCGAAGCCATTGAAATCTGCCTGAAATCGGCGGTTTCCAATGCTTTGCAAAAAAACACCATGCTCGACGCCGACGACTTGTTCGTCTCCATGGCTGTCGTGGATGGCGGACCCGTTATGAAACGCATTCGTCCTGCTTCGATGGGGCGCGCATTCCGTGTTCGTAAACGTTTCCATCACATCACCATCGAAGTTTCCAATTCGGAACAGGAATAAGGGAGGACTACCGTGGGTCAGAAAGTTCATCCTACCGGATACCGCCTGGTCGTCAATAAAGACTGGTCCAGCAAGTGGTTTGCACGCCGTGATTACGGCGATTTCCTGCACGTGGATTTACGTCTGCGTCGCGAGCTGAAAAGCAAACTGCAACACGCTGCCATCGCCAATATTGAGATTGAGCGTGCCGCCAACAAGATGAAAATCAATATCGTCACTGCCCGTCCCGGCATCATTATCGGGAAAAAGGGTTTGGAAGTAGAAAAGCTGAAAAGCTGGATTTCCGGTCAAACTTCCCAAGAAGTGACCTTGAACATTAAAGAGGTCAAGAAACCGGAACTGGAAGCCCAATTGATTGCCGAATCGATCTGCAACCAACTGGAACGCCGGATTTCTTTCCGCCGCGCAATGAAGAAAGCTGAAGAAAATGCTTTGAGATTCGGGGCGAAAGGGATTAAAATCAAGGTTTCGGGCCGTTTGAACGGAGCGGAAATTGCTCGTTCAGAGGAATATCTGACGGGTCAAATGCCCTTGCAAACGCTTCGTGCCAATATCGACTACGGGTTCGCTGAAGCCTTAACGACTTACGGCATTATCGGCGTAAAAGTTTGGGTCAATAAGCCCTGATTTTTAGGGTTTTTTCACCGTAAGTACGTGAGAAACAAGGAGCATCTGACATGTTATTGCCCAATCGGACGAAATATCGCAAAGTCCAAAAGAAACTGAAAAAACAAGTCGCAACCCGTGGTGCTGATCTGTCTTTTGGCGAATATGGTCTGAAAGCTTTGGAGTGCGGCTGGTTGACCAACCGTCAAATCGAAGCGGCTCGTATCGCCATGACCCGCCACATTAAACGCGGCGGAAAAATCTGGATTCGCCTGTTCCCGGACAAACCGATCACCCAAAAGCCCGCTGAAACCCGTATGGGTAAAGGTAAAGGCAACGTAGAAAAATGGGTTTCCGTAGTCTACGCCGGTAAGGTTCTGTTTGAAATGGAAGGCGTCAACGAAGAATTGGCCCGGGAAGCTTTTGAAATCGCCGCCAACAAATTGCCTGTGAAATGCAAGTTCGTTTCCCGGCATGGTATGGAGGAATAGTCGTGAAAGTATCAAAAATTCGCGAAATGGACGACCAAGTCCTGACTGGCGAGATCGCCAAAGCCGAAAACGAGTTAATGCATTTGCGCATGAAAGCTTCGATCGGCAGCCTGGACAATCCAATGGAAATTCGGCACCTGCGCCGGGCCATTGCCCGCATGCACACCGTTCTGGGTGAGCGGCGCAAACAGAATAATTAAGGAATGACGCTCATGGAAAAGAACAGCAGCGGCTTAAAAACCAAAAAAATCGGCGTGGTGGTCAGCGACAAGATGGATAAAACCATCGTCGTCAAGGTTGAGCGCAAAGTGCAACACCCCCTCTATCGCCGCACCATGAAACTTTCCAAAAAATTCATGGCCCACGACGAGAACAAACTCGCCAAAATCGGGGACAAAGTGGAAATCGTTGAATCGAGACCGCTCTCCCGTCGCAAGCGTTGGAACTTGGTTCAAGTCCTCGAGTCCAAAGCCTGATCGTCAGACTGAAGGTAGGTTAACACCATGATCCAAATGGGAACAATTCTCACTGTCGCAGACAATTCTGGTGCCAAAAAACTGTTGGCGATCCGTCCCCATGGCGGCGGCGTCGGTCGTTTTGCGGAACTGGGAGATATAATTACCGCCTCGGTACGCGAAGCCGCACCGGGTGGAACTGTCAAAAAGAAAAAAGTTGTTAAAGCGGTGATTGTCCGCCAGGTCAAGAAGTACCGTCGTAAAGATGGTTCTTACATCCGCTTTGATGAAAATGCAGCCGTTCTGGTTAAGGACGATGGTGAACCGATCGGTACCCGTGTATTCGGTCCGGTAGCCCGTGAATTGCGCGATCGCAAATTCATGAAAATCGTTTCTTTAGCGCCAGAAGTCCTTTAAGAGGTGTGAGCATGGCTCTGAAAATCAAAAAAGGCGATACGGTTGTCATAACCGTCGGCAAGGATCGCGATCGTCGCGGTAAAGTCCTGGCCGTTATGCCTGCAAAAAACCGCGTGTTGGTTGAAGGTCTGAACATGATCAAAAAACATCAACGCGCCATGGGTAACCGCGAAGGTGGCATTATTGAAAAAGAAGCACCTTTGCACATTTCCAACGTGATGCTGGTTGATCCGAAAGAAGATAAAGCTTCTCGGGTTGGGTACGTCCTCAAAGACGGCAAAAAGCACCGCGTTGCTAAACGCTCCAATCAATTGTTGGATTAAAGTCGAGGGAAACGTCATGAAGGGTTCTGAACAACGTTATCAAGAAGAAATTAAAGCCCAGCTTGTAGAAGAATTGGGTTTGCGCAACATCATGGAAGTCCCGCGGCTCGAGAAAATCGTCATCAATATGGGTGTCGGTGAGGCAATTGGCAATATCAAAACGTTGGATAATGCAGTTGCTGATTTGACCCAGATCGCTGGGCAAAAAGCGGTGATTACCCGCGCTAAGAAAGCTATCTCCAATTTCAAACTCCGTGAAGGCATGCCGATTGGTTGCCGCGTCACTTTGCGCGGTAAACGCATGTATGAATTCCTGGATCGTTTGATTCACGTAGCGCTTCCTCGTGTTCGCGATTTCCGCGGCGTTCCGACTCGCTCCTTTGATGGGCGAGGGAACTACACCCTGGGTATGAAAGACCAGGTCGTTTTCCCCGAAATTGATTTCGGGAAAATCGAAAAACTCCGCGGCATGAATATTAGTTTTGTCACAACCGCAACGTCGGATGCACACGCCCAGGCCTTATTGACCCATTTGGGCATGCCGTTCCGGCGCTAACCGGGCAGAATTTGAAGGAGCGATCAACATGAGTCACACAGATCCTATCGCTGACCTGCTCACCCGTATTCGCAACGGGCAAATGGCACAGCACGACAAAGTCGATGTGCCCAATTCGAAAGTAAAGCAGGCGATCGTTCGAATCCTTAAAGAAGAAGGGTTCGTTAAAAACTATAAAGTCGTAGAAGCTAAATCCGTACAACCGGTGATTCGCGTCTATCTGAAATACGATAACGACGGCAAACCGATGATCCACGGGTTACAACGTGTTTCCAAACCCGGTCGTCGGGTTTATCGCGGAAAAGATCGTTTACCCTCCGTTCTCAACGGCTACGGATGCAGTATCGTAACCACTTCCCAGGGCATCATGACCAGCCAGAAAGCCAAGGAAATTGGCGTTGGTGGCGAAGTCCTCTGTAATGTTTGGTAGGAGTTCACGATGTCACGTATTGGAAAATTACCGATTAATGTTCCCCAAGGCGTAACTGCCGAATTAAAAAATTCTACCTTGACCTTTAAAGGCCCCAAAGGGGAGTCTTCCTCTCCGGTTCCCTCGGGAATCTCTGCCTCAATCGAAGACGGTGTGATCACTTTCACCCGCGCTGATGAGACAGGTCCCGTTCGCGCCAAACACGGTCTGGCTCGGGCTTTAGCCCAAAACAGCCTGACTGGGGTTACAGCCGGTTTCCAGCGCAAACTGGAAATTATCGGCGTTGGTTACAAGGTAAACGTGGCGGGTAATACCGTTGAATTCCACCTCGGATATTCCCACCCCATCCACTTTCCATTGCCTCAGGGTGTTAAAGCTACAGTCGAACTCGATAAAGCGACAAAGGCCCACGTCCTGACTCTAGAAGGCATTGACAAACAACTTTTAGGCCAGGTTGCAGCCAACATTCGCTCTCTGCGCAAACCCGAACCTTATAAAGGTAAAGGTGTGCGTTACTTCGGTGAGCGGATCCGTATTAAAGCTGGCAAGTCCGGTAAGTAGTCGAGAGGGTAAACTCATGAAATTAAAAAAAGACGAACGTAGAATCCGCATTCATCAACGGGTTCGCAAGATCGTAAAAGGAACTGCGGACGTGCCGCGTTTAGCCGTTTTCCGCAGCAACAAGCAGATCTATGTTCAGGCCATCGACGACATGACCGGAAACACGCTTGCCGCTGCATCCACCGTTGAAAAAGAGTTTCGGTCTGCTGGTAAGGCGGGTAGCAACATCGATGCGGCTACCCAAGTGGGCAACCACATTGCCAAACGCCTGCTCGAAAAAGGCATTTCCAAAGCTGTATTTGATCGCGGTGGTTACCTCTACCACGGTCGGGTCAAAGCCGTTGCCGAAGGCGCACGCAGCGCCGGGCTGACCATCTAAAAGGAGAGACCTGTGGCAAAAAATATCGATGTAAACGAACTCAATTTGAAGGACCGTGTGGTCCACATCGGCCGGGTCACCAAGGTGGTCAAAGGCGGGAAGAACTTCTCTTTCTCGGCATTGGTTGTTGTCGGTGATGGTGCTGGCCATGTGGGTTACGGACAAGGTAAAGCGCTGGAAGTGCCCGCAGCCATTAAAAAAGCTGTGGAAGCCGCCAAACGCGCCATGATCAAAGTCCCCCTGCAAGAAAACACCATTCCTCACGAAGTGAATGAGCGCTTCAGTGCCGCTAAGGTTCTGTTGAAACCCGCTCCCGAAGGTACTGGTGTTATCGCCGGCGGTGCGGTTCGCGCCGTGGTTGAAGCTGCTGGGATTCGCGACATTGTGACCAAATCCATTGGTTCTTCCAACAAAATCAACATTGTTAAGGCCGCATTTAAGGCCCTTGAAAACTTAAAAGATCCCTATGAGTACATTCAAGCTCGGGGTCGTGGCAATCAGGAGGCTACACCGTGAGTACCATCAAGGTAAAAATGGTTCGCTCCCAAATTAGCACCATTCCCAACCATCGCCGAATTCTCGCCTCGCTGGGGTTCCGCAAGATCAACCAGGTTCGCGAATTGAAGGACTGTCCCGAAATCCGCGGCCAAATCAAAAAAATCGATTATCTCTTGCAGATCGTTGATTGATTGAGGATTGTCATGAAACTGAATGATTTACGTCCCAATGCAGGCGCAACCAAAACTCGTAAACGGGTAGGTCGTGGACCGGGTTCCGGTCTGGGTAAAACCGCTGCTCGCGGGATGAACGGTCAGAAATCGCGCGCTGGCTACAGCCAGAAACGCGGTTTTGAAGGCGGTCAAATGCCGCTGCAACGCCGTTTGCCCAAACGCGGCTTCACCAATATTTTCCGCAAGGAATATACCGTCCTGAACCTCAGCGCGCTCGAACGCGTCGAGAAATCCGAAATCTTACTTGAAGATTACCGCGATTTAGGCTTTGTTAAGGACTATCAGGCGGGCATCAAGATTCTGGGCGATGGCGAACTTAACCGCGCCCTGACCATTCATGCTCACAAATTCTCTAAATCCGCCCGGGAAAAGATTGAAAAAGCCGGCGGCAAATGCGTCGAGATTGCCTAAGTCCGTAAAAATTACCCTCAAGGTTGAGTCGTTCAATGGAAAAGTTTTTCGAAAGCATCAAAACGGTATTCCAAATTCCTGATTTGCGTAACAAGGTGTTGTTCACCTTTGGCATTTTGGCCCTGTATCGCCTGGGCTGTCAGGTTTTGGTTCCGGGCGTCAACCAAGACGCCATTGCCCAACTGTTTAATTTTGAATCCAATGGCATCCTGAGCATGGTCAACATGTTCAGTGGTGGCGCCTTGGGCAATGCCGCTGTATTTGCGCTCGGCATCATGCCCTACATCACGGCCTCCATTATTCTTCAAATTCTACAGAAGTCGGTTCCTTACCTTGAGCGACTCTCCAAAGAAGGGGAGCAAGGTCGCAATAAGATTAACCGCTACACTCGCTACCTGACCGTGGGTTTTGGTTTGCTCCACTCTTACGGGATCACGACCTTGCTGCTCAGCATGGACAACGGTCCGGGTGGATCCAAAATCATTGCCGAGAATTTGAATGGCAATGCCTTCTTATTCCGCGTTTTGGTTATGGCAACCCTTACGACGGGCACCATTCTCATCATGTGGATGGGTGAAAAGATCACGGAAAAGGGTATCGGAAACGGTATCTCGTTGATCATTTTTGCCGGTATCGTTGTGCGCTTACCAGCTGGTATCGTGACCATGGTAGATGCCATCATGAACGGTGGGATCAGTGGTCCGATTCTGATGCTGACCCTGGCCATCATCGTTGGTGTTGTGATCTTCGTTGTGTTCTTTGAGTTGGGTATTCGCAAAATTCGCATTCAATACGCAAAGCGCATGAGTGCCAATGGTCAAATGGCCGGTGGCGATTCCTACTTGCCCTTCAAGGTCAATAGTGGCGGGGTTATTCCGGTCATCTTTTCTGCCTCGGTGGTTCAGATTCCGCAAATGGTTCAACCCTTCTTGCAGAGCAAAGTTCAACCGGGTTCCTTTTGGGCTGATGTCATCCAAGCGCTGGGTTATGGTCGTCCCTTCAATACCTTGATTTTCTTCCTGGCCACCATGTTCTTCGCCTTCTTCTACGTAGAAATGTTGTTTAACCCAAAGGACACGGCTGAGAATCTTAAGAAAAATGGCGGCTTCATTCCGGGCATCCGTCCGGGTAAGGAAACGTCCGATTACATTGAAGCGACCCTTAAGCGGCTAACCTTCTGGGGCGGACTCTACCTGAGCTTTGTATGTATTCTGCCCATGTGGATCAACCACGGTATTCAGCTGGATACATTGCCCGGTGTGATTGGCGATCTTGCCAACAATTTACCCGCGTTAATCAACAAGGGTACCAATGTGACCCTTGCTCAGGTTCTGGGTGGTACCAGTCTTTTGATCGTGGTTTCGGTTGCCTTAGACTTCGTTCAACAGGTGGAAAACCAATTAATTATGCGCAAATACGAGGGGTTTACCAATCGTTCCATGCGCTCCCGCTCACGAACCCGTCGTTATGCTTGATTGCATGACGACGCAGGTTCCGGTATAATCAGCGGGTTTGCCTTTCGGCAAGAGTTCGGCGGAGGTTTCATGTCAAAAGAAGATGCTATTGAGGTCCAGGCGGTGGTGCTTGAGTCATTACCCAACGCCACCTTTAAAGTAGAACTTGAAAATCAGCATCATCAAGTTTTGGCACATATTTCCGGAAAGATGAGAAAAAATTTCATACGCATTTTGCCTGGAGATCGGGTTTTGGTGGAGTTATCCCCTTACGATCTCAATCGGGGCCGAATCGTTTATCGCTATAAATAAGGACGGGTGAATAACCCTAGGGTTCACATCGGAGGTTCACTGTGGCTCGAATTGCTGGCGTCGATTTACCGGCAAACAAACGGATCGAAATTGGTTTAACGTATATCCATGGCATCGGCAAAAGCCGTTCGCAAAAGATCCTCAACCAAGCCGGTATTCATTTTGATACCAAGGTAAAAGATCTGAGTGAGGAAGAAGCATCTAAACTTCGCCGCATCATTCAGGAAGAAGGGGAAGTTGAAGGTGATCTGCGCAAACGGGTTGGTCTCGATATCAAACGTTTGATGGAAATCGGTAGCTATCGTGGCAATCGCCACAAACGCAACCTGCCCGCTCGCGGTCAACGCACCCACACCAACGCCCGGACCCGTCGCGGTCGCCGCATTGCCATTGCGGGCAAAAAGAAATAAGAAAGTCGGAGTTCTGTTCTCATGGCCAAAGCAAAAGCGCCTAGCGCAAAAAAGACCACCCGAAAAAAAGAACGCCGTTCCGTTTCTCACGGGACTGCTCACATTAAGGCAACGTTCAACAACACCATCGTTTCCATTTGCGATTTCGATGGCAATGCCTTGTGTTGGGCTTCTTCTGGCGCCGAAGGGTTCCGCGGTTCCCGTAAAGGAACGCCCTTTGCCGCGCAGGTTGCAGCAACTACTGCTGGTACTAAAGCCAAAGACTTTGGGCTGCGCTCGCTGACGGTTGAAGTGGATGGCCCAGGTGCCGGTCGCGAGTCCTCAATTCGCGCCCTGCATGCCCTCGGTTTCGAAATTAAATCCATTAAAGACGTTACTGCGATTCCGCACAACGGTTGTCGTCCTCCGAAAAGACGTCGCGTCTAAGTCGAAGATCAATCACGTTTTTTAGGGAGGCTGAAAGGCATGTTACAAGTGAAGACATTTCAAAAACCCCGTCGTTTGGAGTTCGAAAGCAAAACGCTGACGGACCGTTATGGCAAGTTCATTGCCCAACCTTTCGAACGCGGTTTCGGAACCACCATCGGCAACGCTCTGCGTCGCACCTTGCTGTCCTCCATTGAGGGTGCAGCTATGGTCGCTGTTAAATTTGACGGCGTGCTCCACGAGTTCACCTCGATTCCGGGCGTTTCTGAAGACGTTTCGGACATTATTTTGAGCTTGAAAACCGTTCCGATCAAAATGCACAGCAAAGATCCGCAACGCATTCACATCAAAGCCGAGGGACCGCGCGTTTTGAAATCCGGTGACATCATCACTAACTCCGAAGTGGATGTGCTGGATAAAGACGTTTATTTGGCTACCCTGGGTGAAAATGCCAGTATCAATGCGGAAATCTTGGTTGCAAAAAACCGTGGTTACGTAATTAGCGAAGACAATTTGAGCGAAGATCTCGAAATTGGGTTCATTCCGCTGGACAGCAACCACAGCCCGATTAAATTGGTGAATTACACGGTGACCCAGGCCCGGGTTGGTCAAAATACCAACTACGACAAATTAACCCTTGAAATTCACACCAACGGATCCATTTCACCCAAAGACGCCTTAAGCCACGCAGCCGCTACGCTGAAAGAGCATCTCAATATTTTCATCCACTTCGAACATATTTCCGAACAACCCAAATCGGAAGAAAAAGATGAAGCCAAGGAATTCTTGGTGGAACAATTAGGTCGCAGTGTCGATGAGTTGGAACTGAGCGTTCGCAGTCACAACTGCCTAAAAAACGCCAACATCCGCACGATTGGTGAATTGGTCCAAAAAACCGAATCTGAAATTCTGAAAACCAAAAATTTCGGTCGTAAATCCTTGAACGAGATCAAGGAACTCCTGCAACAAATGGGACTCACCCTGGGTATGCAGGTAGACCATCTCATGCATAACCAGGAATAGGGGAAGACTCATGCGTCACAATAAAGGATATCGGCGGCTCAGCCGCAATACCAACCAAAGAAAGGCCCTGTTGCGCGGGCTGGCCGTTTCATTGTTTGAGCATGGTCGGATCACCACGACTCTGGCCAAAGCCAAGGAACTGCGTCGTGTTGCAGAACGTTTAATCACGATCGCCAAACGTCAAGACGCGTTCTCTCACCGTTTGATTTTCAGTCGCATTCAAGACCGCGAAATCACCAAGAAGTTGATGACTGAACTGGGTCCGCGTTATGCGGAACGACCCGGTGGATACACCCGTATCCTCAAGAAAGGTCGTCGTTTGGGCGATGCTGCTGAAATGGCCTACATTGAGTTGGTAACCGACTCAGCTGAAGCAACCAGCGGCGAATAAGCGCTAATCCTTCAAGATTCCTTTAAGCCCACCGCAAGGTGGGCTTTTTTATTGCTCAATTCACATTAGCTTCTTGTTTTCATAGTTTTTGGGTGGCTCAAAAAAGTCAGCCGATTTTTCGACCTGTTCAAATGCGACCAATTCAAATTTCAGAACGGCTTTGCCCTGACCGTCCCGGATCTCTACAAAGGCAGGTACACCTTGTGGCCGAGCCGGTTGGAAGGTCGCTGTTTCCAGGTCCATACCGATGAGTTGGTCGAGGACCGCCGTGTTCCTAAATGTCTCATCGGCGAAAAAAGCCATGCGAATGGTATACGTTTCGCCTTCTTCAACCCAGGTCGTCTGGTAGGTGGGACACGGTCTGTCCAAAACGGTCTGTTGGTTTTCGGAGCCTTCAAAATGAAGCGTTGAGTCGGTACTTTCCTGATCTGGCTCCTGCCAATACACCTTGTAATTGTGTTCAATCAGGGTGACAAGCCCCTTGTTGATATCGAGCAGCTTGGTGATATCCAATCCGTAATCGATACGAATCAATTGGTTTCCAGCGTAAAAGTCCATGTATTCCACTTTGGCAAGTGCACCCGGTTGGGCTGCACTTTCCATTCGGAATTGGAGATGCGTGATTGGATTGCCAAAAAATGCGAAAATGCAAAGCGCGTGCATGAAAATCCTTCTTTTGGAGTTGGTTTTGAAGATTTGTGTCTTAATTTGTGGCCATGCAACGGATTATACCCAGGAACGCTATGGCGACTATGGTTCCATCATCGTGCAATTTTTAGGCCCAACCCGGGCCAATTGGCATTTTCAAATCGCATTTGACGCGGATTATGATTTGGAAGGATTTGATGCCCTGGTCCTGACTGGCAGTGCCGCAACCGCTCATGAAGAGGTTGATTGGATTCTGCGATTGAAGGAGAAAATTCGCCATTGGTACCGCTCTCAACGGCCCATGGTTGGAATTTGTTTTGGCCACCAGGTCATTGCGGGGGCCTTGGGTGGAATTAGTGAAATCAACCCTAAGGGTTGGGAAATTGGCAATGTCAAAGTACAGGCCAGTTCGCCATTGCCGCAGGAACTGCAGCTTTTTCAGATTCATCGCGATCATGTTCGGCATTTACCAGAAGGCTTTCAGGTATTGGCTCGATCGGGACAAACTGACATCCAAGCCTACTGGGCCCCGGGTGTGCTGGGCATTCAAGGCCACCCAGAATTTGCTGCGGATGTCATTGTTGATTTGATCCAAAAGCGCCTGGCAGCAGGGATCCTAAATCAAGAACAAGCCGAAAGTGCGTTACAATCGTTGAACGTGCCCCAGGATGTCGATGTATGGCAACAAACGATCTGGCGTATGTTAGAAACGGGAAGGCTTTAAGGCGTCATGCTTATCACCTTTGTTGCAACTCTACTTGTATTGGCTATCTGTCTCAAAATCTTACCCGGAATGGAAGCCAAGAGTGCCGGCGCTTTGTTCGGCATGTCCCTGCTTTACGCCATCATTAACTCAGTGGTGTGGTGGATCTTTGGCAGTTTCCTCACCTTGACTTCCGTTTTAACCCTCGGTCTTTTAGGCTTGTTGGTTAATGCGGGCTTGTTGTTTTTGTGCGATTTGTGGGTACCGGGCATTCAAATTAAAAGCATTTTTTCTCTTCTTGCATGTGCGTTTTTGATTGCCTTGGCCCAGCGGTTGGTTTCTTTTGTCTTTTAATGCCCAGACTGTGAACTTCCCCATTGAACGCGGCAGTAATTTCGTTAGAATGCCGGCTTAGCTCGGTGAGGGGCCAAAATGGTGCATAAATTAGCAGAATGGGAACTCGGGTTTCTCGAATATTTTTTAACGACATACCTAAAGCGTTTTGAGGTATTTCCTTTAAATTTTAATCTGGAAAAAGCCGGATATGAATTTGCCGGGAAAACTCACAATGACAATCGATTTTCCCGGGCCGGAAGTGAGTTTGATTTGGAACCGCTCTTGCGCCGCCTTGGTGTGTCCCAACAGATATCAATTGGTGGTGATTTTGTGATTGGTTACGATTACGAAACATTGCTCAATATTGGCGATGAGCTGCGCCATGACGTGGCCATCTCTATTTTTGATACGGCCAACCATGGATTTGACAGTTTGTTTCTGGCCTCCCACATCAGGACCCTGCTCCTGAGTACCATGGACCACCAATTGCGTCGTGACCGGGATATTCAGCCCAGTCTTTTCGAAGAGTTTAATGCGATGATGCAAGGGCCTATCACCCGGGATTTGCTTGAAAACACGAACCCTCTGCGGACGGTTAGTCGCGGCGCAGTGGGAATCCATGGTCAATTCCATACGCAAACCAGTCATTTCAACTTTCTGTGTGCTGGGCTGCCGCTATTTTATTATGCCCACGCGATTGATACGTTTTTTTTTCTCGATCCGGATAAAGGTCCTCCTCTGGGTTATTTTCCCGGGGATGCAGCTCTGCGTAAACCGTATGTTCCACACACTCTGCGTTTACTCAAAGGCGATTACTTGTTTCTCGCCACAGACGGTTGTTTTGAAACGGAATTGCCAGAAGATCATCCTGCTTTGGCGGTTGGGCCAAAAAATCCCTTACGCCATTTTCGATATAAGAACAATCGGTCTTTTGAAGTCATGTATTCATTCTTCCCGCAAATTGCCCAATTGACGTACCAAAGAATGCCTGTTTTTGAAGATGAAGGCATTGTTGCTTTTTGTGCCATGTTACAACCCTTGGTCGAACAACGCCTAGGCGCTGCAGAAATGGTTGATCAGGCCTTGGCATTGGTGCATCAGAGTCAAATTTTTCGTGCCGATGATTGTTCTTTGGTCGTGATTCACATGAAAGACTAAGGTTGATTTATTTTTTGCCGATAGGGACCTCAAGAGGCACCCCGTATGATCTTTTTTAAGAAGAAAAAAGAGCAATCCCATAGTCCTGAGGATGTGGTTCAGGGCGATGAAGTTCTTGCGTACCTTGATGAGGTAATTCGCCAGAAAGTTAATATTGATTTATTTGGATCTTCTGGCCGCTACGAATCCACTTTGGTTACTTTGGATGAGAAAGGCATGCGGGCTCGTTTGCTGGGAACCTTGCCAAGCCAAGCGCGCGATGTGAGTAAGGGTGGATTTGCCCTGGACCGAATGTACTGGATGTTTGCCACGCAAATTGTCAATGATGGTGGCAAGTTATTTATTCAAATTCCCAACACCATCATTCGCAAAGATCGCCGTCGTTGCGCCAGGACAAATTTCACACGCCGTGAGGAAGTCAAAGTTACGATTCTACAAGGATTGGGATCTGGGATTGGCGTATTGGGCACGGCAATCAATGTGTCTGAAAATGGCATGCAGGTATTTGTCAAAAATGCCATGAACCTGTCCGATGAAAAACCGATCCAACCCCACCCTGGACTCTTCCCGCCTGGGACCGACCTAATGTTAATTCGCATCCATGGAATTCCCGGAATGGGTCAAGTTGAAGTGAGTGGGAAAGTGGTGCGAATGAGTCGCGATGGCGGCGTAAAATTGGTAGTTGGTTTTAAAATGGAAGGCCATCACGCCCAAATTTTGGGCAAATTCATCGATGGTCGCCAAATGGAGTTTCGCAGAACCCGACGGCAAAGACGCAAACCTGAAGACGGGGCGGAACTGATGTCCGGCGGTGAATGGAGCCCCGGCCCGGACGATGAAGAATCAAGATCTCCGGAGCCATCCGGTCCCAGCCTAGAAGCTTCAAATGAGGAAATGCCAGAACGAGCGGAGAGCAAGCCCCAATCCAAACAAGCCATTATGGTTTTGGGCAGTGATATGGAGCGTTGGATCCGCTTTGAGTTGGAGACAGACGCGTATCAATGGATTTTTCCCGTATCCCTGGAAAGTGCCATCCATGAAATTCAATCGGCTCGGCCCACTTGGATTTTTTTTCAACCGGATTTTCACAATGTCGATGGCTTGGATTTTATGGTTCAGCTGCGTTCGACCGGGATTTTGAACACGTGCCGGCTGGCTCTGTGTGGACTCCAACTTTCGGTTAAAGACAAAGTGCGCGGTCGTTTGGTTCAAGCTGACCGATACATCGATATCGAGGGATTGCTGCCCGAAGACATTTTGGAAGTTTTGGAGTCTTAATCCTTACAAGGACGAAAAGATAAAGGCCATGTAGGGAAAATCAGCCTGAACCAATTGGTCACCTTCAAGTCTGTAGGGATATTTGCGGGTACCCTGATTGGCTTCATTTGCCGATCGCATTTGATATGCCCGCCAATCGGGAAGCCCATTTGATCGATCAGCGAGCGCCACCAAATATACGCCTGCTCTCAGTTTTAAGCTTGGATCCTCCCGGTTTAGGCTAAATTTCAGAGGCGTGGCCCGTTCGTTTGGACTGAATTGAGTGTAAAAGGTCAAGTCCGGGCCATTTAAGCTAACGTTGAGACCAACCGCCTGATTGGGCAGATTCTGCCCCGGCTGATATCGCCAAATAACAAAATTCGAGTTCTGTGCATTTGAATCGGGTTGATACAAGCTCAAGCTAAAGGCCGCCGCGCTTTTTTGCCAAGTTTCCAATCCGGGAAGAAAACCCAGTACGGAAAACCGCAGGGTTCGATTGTTGAATTGGTCATCAGGCGAAATTTCATGGGCAGGTACCAAATCCGAAACAAATGGTGCCTCTTCGGAACCTAAATGCATTTCCTGTTTTTGGGGATTGGCATCGGGTGCGCGCAGCGCCCGGCCGGGATTTGCAAGGTGGGTTGGGTTATTCCAATATGCCACTGAAATTCTTGGGTCGTTTAACGCTTGGTCTGGGTTGATGAATGCTTTACTTCGGGCATACAAAGGGGTCAATGGAGCTAGGCTGCTCCATTGCAGAAAATTTCTTCTTTTCATATCAGTCTCCAGTGACTAGGTTCTGGGTGGAAAAATGCCTTGTAAGGCGATGCAAAAGTTTAAGGTCAAGTAAGGCATCATATTGTTGTGCGGAACATCGCCCCCTGAAGGCGAAGCAGCATTGGGATTTAAAACTTGGCTATTTGTTATGCTAGCATACTGGCCAATTCCGATGCCGGTTGCCAGCAATTCTCCGTTGGGCGTGCGTGAATAGCCATCGGCCTGAGAGACCACGTGGGGGTGGTTATGGTTAGGCATTTCACTTTCCAGAAGGCTTACCGTTTCACTTCCGCCTGTCTCACCCAGGTCATGCAGGCTCAATCCGGGGCCTTGGCCAGGATGCATAACCGCGCGGCCTTGCAGGTTAGGCAAAGCGAAATTGGATTTTCCGTTTCCGCCGTAGGTTGTACCCAAAAGCGAAAACAGGGCCGTATTTTGGGAAAGGGGTAGGAGCTGTCCGTCGCAAAAGGCCCAACCACTTGGCGCAAAATTAAAGGGATATATGCGGATTTCAGCCACAAAAGGATCTGCCATAAAAATTCTCCTTAGGTTGGACTTGGAAAGATCCCAAACAGGGAAATGATGTAATTCACACACAAATAAGGCTGGAAGTTGGTATGCGGTTGACTGCCGCCTACCGAAGTGACGCTTGAGGCCAACAATGCCGTTTTAGGTGCATCCGAGCCGTAGGGCGATATGGTAGCCCCGGTTCCACTGCTCAAAACCGTATTGACGGGCGATGTGCTTGTTGCGGTATTGAGACTGCCGAGTAAGCTATGACCGTGATTGGGGATCTGGTTGAGCGACAGCGTCACTTCTTCAACGCCGCCGCTCTGGCCAAAAGTAGCGCCATTGCCCTGGTGTTTGGGTAAGCGGCCACGCAAATCGGGCAGTGCGAACGTATTTTGCCCATCGCCGCCATAGGTTGTGCCAATCAAATTGAACAGGGTTTCGTTCTCCGAGATGGGCAGGAGTTGACCTTCACAAAACATCCATCCGGCTGGCGCAAAATTGCCAGCAAAAATTCTTAACTCGCCAACGTAGGGTGCCATTTCGACTCCTGTCAGGTGGGGGAGGGGAAAATCCCCTGTAAAGCAATACAAAAATTGAGGGTTAAAAACGGCTGTTCGTTTGTGTGGGGCTGGGATCCCCCAACCGGCCCAAGCGCTTCTGTGCTCATCGCGGTTAGATTGCTTGCGGGTCCATATAATTGGGATCCCGTGGATTGAGCCAAAACCAGGCTGTTGGTGGGCGTATTGGTCGTGGCGGGTGTGTCGGCCACTTGGACCGAGTGCCCATGGCCCGGTAACTCAGAAACGCTGAGGGTATGTGCCGATTCGCCGCCGCGTTCCCCTAAGGTATGGCCCTGGCCCATATGGATAGGGATACGTGCCCGTAAATCGGGTAAGGCAAAGTTCACCCGGCCATCGCCACCATAAGTAGTGCCCAGCAGCGAGAAAAGGCCCTGGTTCTGGTTGATAGGTAGAAGTTGGCCATCGCACAGGGCCCAGCCTTTAGGCGGGAAATTAAAGCTCATTAAACGGATTTCACTGAGGTAGGGTTCACTCATACTTATCTCCTTAAGGCAAAGAACAGTTGGTAAATCCGCTGGTGGCCGAAATCAGTAAAGTCCCACCACCGGCCGGATTTAAACCGTCAATATAGGCTTCAACACCAGGCGTGCTGGTGGCCGCCATGCCGTTGACCGCAAACGCATTGGTTGTGGATACGGATCCTTGCTTGCGCAACCCAATTCCTTGGGAACCGCCACTTCCTGCACTGGTATTACCGGAAATATTCAGGCAGACCGTCGTGTTACCCGTAGCAGTACCCGAATCCACGCGGATTCCGGGCCGGAACCCTGCGAGCGGCGCGGCTACCGTATTATTTTGGATTTTGGCCTTTAAGCTGCCATTGGAATTGCGCGCAACGGCAAGTATCCCATTGCCATCCGTATTGTTAATGGAATTGCCGTTTATTGTAACCGTAAGGTCGGGCGTATCGCCGATTCCTGGTACCTGATCCACGCCGACCCCAATACCCTGTGCGCCAAATGTGTTATTGGCAGAAATGAAATTATTGTTGATGGTACTGGTAACTACGGCTAATCCAAATGCGGAATTGGTGATGGCGCTACCGCTACTGTTGGCAATTGGATCCATAGCCGTACCATTATTTGAAATATTGAAATTGCCCTGGCCCTTGCCATTGACCAAGGTGACAATGGCCTCAGCACCCAACCGATTCACTGCGCTCTGACCGGAAATGCGGTTATTGGTTATGGCGATAATATTGGTGCCATTTCCAGCAACGCCTAGGATGCCTGCTGAACCGGCAGCATTGGCGTTTCCGCCTTGGACTTGAAGGCCGACCCCGCTTGGGAAATTGCGTATCACGTTGCTGTCCAGCGTGGCCTTGGTGATATTGGCAACGGAAGTAGCCGATCCAAAGGCAATCAGCCGAATCCCTGAACCCTTGGAGGTTGCCGCCGAAGTGGTGCTTGTGATGGTGTTGTTGCTGATGGTTACATCCGCCAAGGTCCCATCGAAATTGAAGATGTCAATGCCGTGATAGTAGGCATTGGATAACGTATTTCCGGTGATGGTCACCGTACCGCGAAGATTGTTTTCTGTGCCTAACGAGGTGGTGTTAAAGGCAATATTACTGTCATTTGCGTTCATGTCTGTACCTGAATTGTCAATCGAACCATTAATGAACGCGAAATTGTAAACTTGGGTTCCCATAATTCCGCTCCTGGCGGTATTGAGAATGCGCATGTTGGTGAAACTGACATTTTCGGTATTGGTAAGCGAGATGCCGCTTTGCGTCAGGTTTTGCAGGGTACCACCCGAATTGGCTAGCCCCGTTCCGGTAATGGTTAGGTCCCCAATGACATCGTTTAAAACGATGCCATTGGCTGCACCATTGGCACTGACACTTCGCAGCGTGGCAAATATTTGGGTTGCGGCAATCGAAAGCGGAATGCCCGTTGCGGTGTCAATCGTATTGGCAGAACCCATGATTCGAAGGGTTCCACCGCCAGCAGTTATTCCGCCACCGCTAGTTGTGTCAATATCTAAACCGCCGCCCGATAGGTTCAAGACTGCGTTTCCGGCGGGTCCGTTGCCACTCATCGTGATGGCCGTATTTGCACCGGTATTTAGGGTTAACGACGCACCATCCAAATTTACGGTCGCTACACCCGAATTGGAACTGAACAGAATCCCGGTTGATCCGCTGTGGCTAGCTGAAATATTCCCAGGCAATGTGATAGTTCCACCATTGAGCCCAGAAAAATTCAGAACCCGGCCGCCATTATTTTTGGTGATCGTTCCCGTCCAGGTCAACATGAGTGAGGTGCAATTGGTTACGGAAAAGGCAGTTCCCATAGGGGCACTAATAACGCTCGAATTCGTTGAATTGGACAGCGCGCCCGTTACGCTGTCGAGGCTAATGCCCACCCCAGAACTATTGCTGGAACTTAATTCACTGAATCCACTACTGCAAAACAGTGTTCCGTTGGCTAAGTCCAAGGCACCGCCAGTTCCAGTAATAGCACATTCAAAAACGGTCAGGTTGCCTAGTCCATTGCCAACCAGCCCTGTACCTGTCGTGTTGGCAATTTCCAAACCACGCAGTGTATTGTTCATGCCCAGGTTAATCCCATTTGCTGGGCTGGAGACAACTGGACGTGTGCCGTTGATTGCTGGTCGGGTAATCGTGTTTGCTGGCGGGGTAATGGCAAAGAGCGTGTCGAAATTGCTGCCGCCAGCACCTTGCCCAATGAGTTGGACACCATTAGTTAAGGTAACCCCGCCTACGTAACTCCCGCTAAATAGGAATATTCGCATGGTGGAAGCATTTGCTGCTGTATTGGCGGCGGCCAAGGTTTGGAATGGCGTTGCCAATGTACCATTACCGCCCGGCATGGCATCGTCATCGGCAAACCAAATGACCGGTCCCGATACGTCCACTTGAACGGTCGTGTAGGCACTCATCATGCCGGGAGCGGGATCGCCATCATCGGAAACACGGTAGTCGAAGGAAATTGTTCCTGTAAAGCCAGCGGGTGGATTCACCATGAAACTGCCATCGGCATTAAGCGTGACCGCAGCCCCCATTGAGACGTTGATGGGTGTCGTGTCCATACTCAGTGTTGTGCCCATTTCCACATCGGTTGAGCTCACCAGCAGGCCCGCTGCGGCAGGCACGTCAATGGCCATGTTGGTATGGGCGTTATAAGTAGCCTGGAACGGAATAGCGGTTGGCGGATCGTTGACCGGGCTAACCGTGATCATAAAACTTTGAGTCGGTGAAGTATTCATTCCACCGTTCGCTGTCCCGCCACTGTCCATCGCGGTCACCATGACGGTGGCTGATCCATTCGCATTGAGGGCGGTTGTGAAACTCAAAGTGCCAGAGGCGCTTACGGCGGGTTGAGTTGAAAACAAACCCATATTGTTATTACTCACCAAAAAGGAAACCGTTTGACCTGCCTCATCCGCAGGGCCTGGCGAAATCGCCGTTGCCCAATTCATGACAGATTGAGGACCTGCGTCTTCCATTACGGTTTGATCCGAACCCGCGGTGAACGAGGGTGGATCATTAATACCCATAATGGTGATTGTGAAGCTTTGGGGCGCGGACGTATTCATCCCACCATTGGCAGTACCACCATCATCCATCGCCGTCACCGATAAGTTGGCTGACCCTGAGGCGTCGGCAACCGGGGTAAAGGTCAAAGTCCCAGATGCATCAATGGCCGGTTGACTCGAAAAAAGTCCTGGATTGTCGTTTGAGATCGCGAAACTGACGGTTTGGCCGGATTCATCTGCTGGACCTGGGGAGATGCTGGTCAGGAAATTAACATAGGTGGCAGCGCCACTGTCCTCTAAGACGCTTGGATCCACATCCTTTGAGAAGCTCGGGGCATCGTTGACCGCATTCACGGTAATCGTAAAGGATTGGGCGGCCGATGTATCTATTCCGCCGTTGGCCGTTCCGCCATCATCCATGGCGGTGATCATGACAGTTGTGGTCCCATTCGCCTCGGGCGCAGGCGTATAGGTTAAGGTTCCAGCGGAATTTACTGCCGGTTGTGTCGCGAAAAGCCCGTTGTTGTCATTGGTAAGCATAAAGGTTACGGTTTGCCCGGCCTCGTCGGGTGGGCCGGGTGAAATGGAGGTGGCCCAGCCGAGAACCGTTTGCGCGCCGGCATCTTCATTTACGGTCTCGTTTGCGCCAGCAGTAAAGCTGGGCGGATCATTGATTCCAATAACGGTGATGGTGAAAGTCTGAGGTGCAGACGTATCAATACCGCCATTGGCAGTGCCACCATCGTCCATGGCTGTGACCATCACCATTGCGCTGCCCGAAGTCCCAGCAACCGGGGTGAAGGTCAAGGCTCCTGTATTATCAATACTGGGCTGAACCGAAAATAGCGCATTGTTGTCGTTATTGACCGAGAAGGTTACTGTTTGTGCGCTTTCATCTGCAGGGCCGGGTGATATGAAGGTCAGAAATGCCATCACGGATGCGGCCCCGCTGTCCTCCAAAACGCTTTGATTGGGTCCTACCACAAAGGAAGGGGCATCGTTGACCGCATTGACAGTGATCATAAAAGATTGGGGGGCCGAAGTGTCAACCCCGCCGTAAGCCGTTCCGCCATCGTCCATGGCCGTTACGCTGACCAAAGCTGTGCCATTTGCATCAGCTGCAGGTGTAAAGGTCAAGGTTCCGCTGCTATCTACTGCAGGTTGTGTTGCAAAAAGCGCATTGTTGTTATTGGTGACGATAAACGAAACCGTTTGGCCTGCTTCATCGGGTGGTCCGGGTGAAATGGCAGTTGCCCAAGCCATGACCGTTTGCAGCCCCGAATCCTCAAGAACCGACTGATTCGGGCCCGCAGTAAAAGAGGGGGGATCGTTCACTGCAGCAACCGTAATGGTAAAAGTTTGTATGGGCGAGGTGTTAATGCCACCATTGGCCGTGCCACCATCGTCCATTGCACTGACCATAACGGTTGCCGAACCCACCATGCCCATCGTGGGTGTGAAGGTCAAGGTTCCACTGCCGTCAATATTCGGCTGGACACTAAACAATCCATTGTTGTCATTGGTCACGGTTAAAGCAACGCTCTGGCCTGCTTCATCTGCGGGGCCCGGTACCAGGTTGGTCAAGAAGCTTGCAATATTGGCAGCACCTGTATTCTCCAGCACGGTTTGATCGCCTAAAAGCGTAAAGGAAGGTGGGTCGTTAACTGGGGTAAGGGTCAGGTTAAAGGTTTGTGGATTTGAGGTGTCCACTCCACCGTTGGCCGTGCCCCCATCATCCATGATTTGAACCATTACCATAACGGACCCATTGGCATCTGGGGCCGGGGTGAAAGTTAAATCTCCGCTGCTATTTATTGCGGGCTGTTGCGCAAATAGGCTGACATTGTTGTTACTGAGAATAAATGAAACGCTTTGGCTACTTTCGTTGGGCGGACCCGTAGAAATGGCAGTTGCCCAAGCGGTTAGGGTTTGCAGCCCATCATCTTCAAAGCCCGAAACATCGGCACCGGCAACAAAGCTCGGCACATCGTTGACTGGAGTTATGGTCAGGTTAAACGTCTGGCTGGCGGAGGTATCGATACCGCCATTGGCTGTGCCGCCATCGTCCATCGCAATTACAGTGACCATGGCCGAACCGTTTGCATC
This sequence comes from Acidobacteriota bacterium, assembly GCA_020637335.1. Lineage (GTDB taxonomy): Bacteria > Acidobacteriota > Holophagae > Acanthopleuribacterales > Acanthopleuribacteraceae > JACJWC01. The sequence goes on from JACJWC010000023.1 coordinate 66,386, forward strand.
TACTTCGGCCGTAAAGCTCAGGGTTCCAGAGGAATCCAGACTCGGTTGGACACTGAACAGCGAATTGTTATCGTTGCTGAGCATAAACGAAACCGATTGACTGGACTCATCGCTGGGACCTGCAGCAATCGGATTGGCAAAGTTTACCAAGGACTGTGGTCCGCCATCTTCAAGCGCGGTTGGGTCTGCCGATAAGGTGAATGTTGGCGGATCATTGACGGGCGTAACACTAATTGTGAACGCCTGAGGAGGCGAGGTGTCAACGCCGCCATTGGCCGTGCCCCCATCATCGACTGCAACTATCTGCACATTGGCAGATCCATTTGCGTTGGGTGCAGGCGTGAAGGTCAAGGTCCCCAATGCGTCTACAGCGGGTTGCACTGAAAAGAGTGGGTTGTTGTCATTACTCAATGAGAAGCTAACGGTCTGGCCGGCTTCATCGGGTGGACCGGGAGAAATGTTGGTAGCCCAATTCATTTGTGTTTGGGCACCACTGTCTTCCAGAACAATTGGATTAGGGCCAACCGTGAAGGAGGGCGGATCATTGACATCGCCGATCGTAATCGAAAAACTAATTGCATTGGAGAGATCGATTCCGCCATTGGCGGTGCCACCGTCGTCTTGGAGCTGGACGGTTAAATTAGCGGTTCCATTGGTGTTGAGCGTGTTGGTGAAGCTCAATACACCGCTGGGGGAAAGTTGTGGACCGGCAGAAAATAAACCTGGATTATCGTTGGTAAGGATGGCGAACTGGACTGTTTGGGTGGATTCATTGCTCGGACCAGGACTGATGAGGCTGGCCCAGGGCGCACTGTAAGGGCCTTGATCCTTAAAGATTGAGACATTTCCCCCACTCACAAATGTAGGGGGGTCATTGACCGGCCCAAGAGTAATGTCCACTGTTGCTGGTTGAGAATAAGAAATGCCATCAAAGGTCCGGAAGGTAAAGGTGTCCGGTCCAAAATAATCTGGGTTGGGCACATAATCGACCGTTGCCTGATTCACACCCTGGGTCAGGTTTTGTAAACTGCCTTGGCTGGGCACTTGGACGATTTCGAACGTAATGGGTTGCCCTTCCGGATCCAATCCCGTTAAGGTCAGACCCAGCACCTGATCCTCAAGACTCGATTGATTTTGATCATCCGCGGTTGGGGCCTGGTTCATGATTGAATCGAAGCGGAAATTGATCGATCCACCCAACGTGCAGCCATACACCGCGCGTAAATCGGGATTGGCATTGTCGCCAAAGGTGTCAATAGCCAGGGGTAATAAACCATTCTTTTGCCATTCTTCTGGATTTCCGTCTTTTCGTATCCCAGCTTGGGTCCAGCCCAATAACAACAACATGGCCAAGCTGCTGGCGGGTGGAATTTTTTTGTTTTTGTGAAGAATGAAAAGCGCAACGCCGAGTAGCAATACCAAGAGCAGAATGGTGCCCAATACATTCAGAATCGGCACCGGAATATACACAAAAACGATTAGGTCCTGTCCATCATTTCCGACCAGAACAGCATCCTGCGCGCCATCCGAAATGCTTTCGGCAAGGAAACCAACGCGAACGTTGGGAGCTGTGCTGATTCCATTCAAAGGGAAATCGGTTTCGACAACATCGGTTCCATCCAAACCCAGTCCGGTTCCAATCATTACGGGGCTGTTGGAAAGGATTTCTGGCGGGCCAAAAACACCGCTCACACAAACGGATCGGTCAACTTGGGTGATTAAACCTGCAGTTTTATCCACCGTGGTGGTGAGAATCACATCTACACCCACCATATTGCCGTC
>JACJWC010000024.1 GCA_020637335.1 Acidobacteriota bacterium
TTGATCGCTTACAGCCATCGAAAGTCATGTTTCTGTTTTCTTCATCCTTTGATTTCGGCAACTTGACCTGATTAGACTTGGTGTTTTCCTGGTTTTTTCGACACAATAAGAAACATAAGACGATCTGTCCTTCCTGGCGTGTGTTTTGGATAAAGAATGGGCCTTTGGGCGGTTGGGCTTAGCGCCAACAACGGATTATCAAGATAACGAATCCATTCAATACGTCCTGGATAAGACCCAAACCCTTAAAAACGAAATGGACCCGCCCTGGATCTTTCAGGCATTGGAAACCAATAACCGTGAAATTATCCGGGCCGTGGTCGCCGAAGGCGTTTCTATCGAAAAGGAAAATGAGCGCGGATTTTCCGTGCTCCAAATCGCCCTGGCCCGAGGGAAATTTTCGCTCTTGCAAACCTTAATCGAACTGGGGGCCGACCCGTATGCTGCCAACCAGTGGGACTCGCCGATCACATGGTGTGAGAAAACCGGACAGACAGCGTGGGCCGAAAAAATGGAAGCCTGGTACCAAGCGCGCATCGAAACACGCCCTCAAGTGAACGACTAACCCAGCGCAATATCCCGGAGAGCGTAAATCAATTTCGCGCTTTGGACCCTGATTCACTCATTAACACCCGAGGATGTAAACCTCCTGCCTGTTCGATCAACCTGCACTTTGTTGCCCAAGTTAACCCGCTAAGGTCTCTTTTTGGCTGGGTTTGATTTGCGCAGATTATCACCCTCCCTGGGGGGCGGCGCCTCCGGATGGTTCTTCAACTTTTGCGCCCAAATTACCTATTTACAAAGGCCCTTCAGGCGCAAAGGTAGGCTCGCTCTAGAACCAGCAGGTTATGGCTCGGTGTGTGGCTTAATATTTTGAAGCCACAGAACGGGCTTTTACTTAGAGATGGCCTGTGCCGCCGCCAATGGATGCTCCAAAAGCGCCTAGACCAATAAAGGTTCCAATGTAGGCACCAGTATGGGCGTCCCAAAAATTTAAATTAATTCCAGCCAATCCGATGGTGTACTGGAAATTCACTTTCTTCCCTATCAAGGTCTTTGGATCGACATTAACCGTCAGCGACCCAAAAGCAAGCCCTACGCCGACACCCGGGCCGACACCTGCGCCACCCCCAATTAATTGGGTCGGGCCACTAAAATCAAAGGTCCAATTAAATGCGGAGCCCCACATGCCACCCCAGGCAACTTGGGCAAATTTTGATGACCACTTAGAAGTCGTACTACTGATATGGGCATTGGCTTTCAGCAAATTTTCGATATCTTTGTGCACCATATCGACATGCATTTTGCTTAATTCCAAATGGTTCTGTGGATCGATTTTTTCACTCATGATTATCTCCATTCTAAAAATTGACACACCCAGATTGGGCCAAAAAATCCTGGCTTTACGAAGGATTGTTTGTAGGAAGGGGGTTTCATAAGGGTAATCGGGTTATTGAAATAGTTCAAAGTATATTTTTTTTATTTTTGATCTGTCGTCTAACGGCCCCAGCCAAGACCGCGCTTTTTCTGAAAGTCGGTGCACCTGCGATACTTCCATTTTCGCGGGTGGTCTCGCACGGTCAGCTTTTTTGACGGCCCGCAATCGGCCTGTTTGGTGGAGCCACGCGGTTTTGCGGAAAACACTATTTTGGTTATGAGAAACAGACCCTTCCAGATCAACATAGGACTGCTGCCCTTGAATTAAAATGCACTATTCCCTAAGGTGATCCGGGAGTGGATGCGAAAAGCATTTTCAGATAAAGGGCAGGCTTATGCGTGGATTAGCGACTTATCGGGGGCAGTGCCATTGCGGCGCCGTATATTTTGAGATTCAAACCGATTTTCCCGAGCTGACGACCTGTGATTGTTCGATTTGTGCCAAAAAGAACGCACTCATGGTCAAAGTCCACGAACAGCAGTTTCAACTGATCCGCGGCCAGGACAGTTTGACCGAATACCAATTCCACACCAAGACGGCGAAACACTACTTTTGCAAGGTGTGTGGCATCTACCCGTTCCATCGCAAACGCGTTACCCCTGATTATTTTGGCATCAATGTCTTTTGTTTGGAGGACTTTGATCCCACCGGGATCCCCGTACGGCGAACGGTTGGCAAGGACATGCCATGAGCCGTCACGCCTCAATGTTCCAGGTGGATGCCTTCACCGATCGGCGTTTTAGCGGGAATCCAGCCGCAGTCGTCGTGTTGGAGCGTTTCCCAGACGAACCGCTCATGCAGGCCATCGCGAATGAAAATAACCTGGCCGAAACCGCTTTTCTAGTCAAAGAGGGCAACGAGTATCGGATCCGTTGGTTTACGCCTGTTGTGGAGGTTCCGCTGTGTGGACATGCGACCTTGGCCAGTGCCGCCGTGGTTTTGGAACGATTGGAACCAGGGCGCAGCCAGCTTGTATTCCATTCGGCGAGTGGCCCATTACCCGTGCACAAAACCGCGTCCGGTTACAGTCTCAATTTTCCGGCCCGCCCTTCAGCAGCTATCGAAGCACCTCGCACCCTGTTGGACGCCATTCCGGCGCCTGTCCGCGAGGTTCGGATCAATGCATTCAACTATCTGGCGATCCTGGAAACCGCGGACCAGGTGCGCCAGCTGAAGCCGGATATGGCGGCCCTCAAAAAACTGGATCGACCGGGTGTGATTGTCAGCGCGCCTGGCGATAGGTCTTACGACTTTGTCAGTCGCTATTTTGCGCCGCTCAAAGGGATTCCCGAGGATCCGGTCACCGGTGCGGCCCATTGTATGTTGGCCCCTTATTGGGCGGAGCGATTGGGCAAAACCGCGTTTCGGGCTTTTCAGGCCTCAGCCCGAGGCGGTGAAGTGCTTTGTCGACTGCTGGGCGATCGCGTCGAGCTGACGGGTCTTTGCGTCTTCTATATGGAAGGCACGATCCAATTTTGAGAAGGGTCACACCGAAGGAATACGCCTTTGCCATTACGGATTGTGGTAGGTGAAACGCCACACTTCTTGGACCTGTTCAGGTGATTTCGCTTCCTCTGATGCCGTACAAAAGTCTGTATGAACTTCGGCCAAATCAAATTCACGAAACAGGATTTGAGCGAGTCTTTGGCCCAGTTCTTGGCTCGTGGCCTGGGTTTTTGCTGCAATGTCAGGATCGAAAACCTGCAAGATATTGCCATTCTTGCCAAACACCAAACGAAAGGTTTGGCCCGGCAGCAATTCCTGGATTTTGGGATGGACTGCTAAGTATTTGCTTTTCATTTCTTGCTGAAAGGCCTTGGCATCATATTTAGAATCGGGTTCGCTCTGAGCACCACAACCAATGAAAACAATGGCAACCCCAAAAATCCAAAGGACCCAACTGATTCGTTTCATAAAAATCCTCCATGGTGTTCAGATCTATTATCTCTTGAATACGGATGAAGTGCTCATTTCCCCTAATTACAAACATTTGCATGGATTAATCGCTCGGATCGGTGCTGCGCCCCCCCTGTACTTTGTGGATCAGAAGGCCGGCAGCGTAACCCAAAGCCGAAACCAGGAAAGAGAAGCCGGCAAGGAGTAGAATGGAAGGGTAGGTGTTGGGCTGTAAGGTGTCGGGTAAACCAAAAAGGTGTTTGAGAAGATGGGCCAGCGGAACCCAAAGCCAGATGCCGAGCGCGGCCGACCAGCCTTGAACGCCCCAAACCCACCCAGCACTGGCGCTGGCGGCCAGGAGCAATCCCACGATCACAATCGGGCTGGTTTCCCCGCCAAAAGCAACATTGTCAACAAAGGCAATAGCCAAGCCAGCCACAAGCCCAATTCCCAGGGGTAGGATTGGCCGAGGTTTTGGCATAAAAACTCCTTGATCTCGCAACTATCCAGAGAAGGCGGCGCGCGAGAGCAAAATTTTCAGGTTCACATCATCGAGCGATCATGCCACAAAAAGACAAGATCCCAATCTGTAACGACTCCGGAGTGAGTACCCTGGCATTGCAATGGGCTTTTGCCTAGCTGCAGCGATCGTCCGCTTTTCTGGTTGCACGAGTCGCCAACCTGCGCAGCCGAATTTTGAGGCTGCATGAACGGATCAGAACCTTAATGATTTTCGGAATTTTTCAGGATGGATAAAACCTCTAAATTGCCTTCAAATTCGGCCCATTTAGCAGCTGTAAACCCGTTGCCAGAAATCAATTTGGGATTGGCCCCTTTATCCACAAGAAATTGGGTCAGGGCCAGATTGCCATTCCTGGCTGCACACATCAAAGGTGTATTGCCTTCCTTATCCGGCAAATCCACGAGCGCACCCTTTTCCACTAAAAATTTGCTAAGCGCCATGTGATTAAAGGAGGATGCATTGATGATGGCGGTAACTCCAGTTTTCCCTCTGGCGTTCACGTTTGCACCGGCGTTCAGCAACATTTTCGCAATTTCCAAATGGCCAAAGGCGGAAACGGAAATTAGTGCCGTGCAACCCCAATAATCCATTTGATCAACTTGTGCATGGTGATCGATTAAAAAACGAACGATTTTTGAATGGCCATTTTGTGAGGCTTCAATTAGGGCTGAAACACCACCCTTTCTTCTGGCATTAACATTGGCACCCTGGCCGAGGGCAATTTGAACACCTGACAAATCACCCTCTCGGGCAGCAAGAATCAGGGCGTTATTCGATTTATTTGTCATGCTTCTTAACCGGGGAGAAATCGAGATTTCGCATTGTGTTAACCCAAATTAACCAATAGTCGGGAGAATTTTCCGGTAAAAGGAATTCTTGAACAAGTCAATATTACACCTTCCATTAGGAATCTTTCTCCGAACCCCAATCGGGAAAAAAATAGCAACCGCACCCATTTCAAAGGGAGATGTATGATTAAACCGTGAGCCCGCACTAATGGGCTAAGGGGTTTGGCTGGGGGCGTCTCCCCATTTCGGATACTCCGGATCCGCGCAGGGCCTTGGGCCTGACTACGCCCGCAGGGCGAAAGATTAGAGCCCAGGGTGACAAGCGCAGCGCGGAACCCTGGGATCTGCCACCACATGAGGTCATAGCCCGTTAGGGCGACAGGCTTTTTCTTTGGTCTTTTATTATCTCTCAATTGGAGGTGTCTTCTATTTCTGTTTCGCCCGCGCGGGCTCACCCATCTTCGCTGGCTTTACCCTTCCGGGCAGATAAAAAAAATGGCCAAATGCCAGCGCACCCTTCCTCTGTCGGACCCCCCAGACCATTCGGTTGCTGGCTCCTGATGGATTTTTCTTATTCATTGTCAGGTTGGGTGTTTTCGGTGGATAGGATAATCCGGTCGGACTCGAAGAGAACGGCGTGGGGTATCCAGCAATCCCATTTGGCTGTGGCGACCTCGGATTGGCATTGCGCACAAACCAGGTTGGGGCCATCACACCCATCCAAATCACAACACCCATTCAACCGCTCCGCTCGCTTCGTCACGGCCAGGTTCCGGACATCCTTTTTGTTTACACACCAACAACCCCGGTGCTGGGTCCAAAAGGAGCCATCTTCGAACACCGCATACCCAAGCGGCACGTAATCCGTTCCGTCCGCCTCCGAAAGCTCTATATCAGGCGGGATTGGATTTAATGGCTGCGTGAGCAATGTTCCGCATTGTTTACAATATATCTGCATTTCTTCTTCCGCCTTTTGATTCGAATCTGGATGGGGCCACGTTAGTGGATAGTTTAGAGTCATCGCACACCATTTTGTTTTGGATCGCTCAGCACCGTTTGCATTTCAGAGGAAAAAGAGATCAGCGGCTCCTCCACAGAGGACTAAAATCGGGAAAGCTTGGGATCCAAGTCATGTTTCGACCAGGAGGCCAGGGGCCGATTGGCCTGTGAGCCCACACCGACAAAGGAGGTGTGGGAATATGGCGCGGACACCCATTGGGGAGCCCAGGAGGGCGATTGAAGGCCGGATGCGACCAACACCGCAGAATTTTTCGGGGAATCGCGCAAACCATTGTATAAAAAGGGGGCCATGTGCAATTGATTCTGGTTTTTAAAAAAGCGGTAATCAAAATGAGCGCTCAGTCGCCCGCTGGGCTCTGGCAAACGCGCGGCCGTTTTCCCACCCCTCCTGTCGTCGGGGTGGGCTCATGGATCATTCGGCCGTTGGCCTCCAGGTAGAGGCTTGATTTGGATTGAATCGCTTTTTTTGAGTGGTTGGGGAAAATCGGGCCATGGAAAACCATCCCGGGCACTATTCAAATAGCCAAACTCCAGCAACAGGTAAACAACCTGTTCTACTTTTGAGGTTCGGGGTTTCTTTGGAATTGGATGTTATGCGAATCGCCAACAGCCAAACTGAAACCCGAGACGTTTCCGGATGTCGCCCCATTTGGCGTTAAGCGGATTTCTGGGTCGACATGCAAAGTGTTGGCCTCCCCAACCAGCACTTCCGTGATTTTGGTAGGGCTGATCTTGCACTTCAATTTGCCGTTTTCTTCAAACAGCTCATAGGTGTGGTTGAGTTCTGGACAAAAAAACCGGCCGACCAACGCTTTGCGCAAGGATGCCGGAATGGGCTGGGGCGGCTTGGGATCTGAGGGCGGCTCGGATTCTTTGGGCTTGGCAACAGCACGAGGTGCGAGGCGGTCCTTCAACACGATTTCAGCAATTTGATTGGTTAAAACAGGTGGCGCCAAATCTGGGTTATTGGCCAGGATGATGATGGTCACGCCAGCTTGCGGAAACCGCGTCATGCTGGATTTGAATCCGGCATACCAGCCCGTGTGATTGATTTTTTTGAGGCCGCGATACTGCCGGATAAACAAACCACCCGCATACGGCACTTGCGCGCCATCCCTCAATTTTCCAGGTGTTTCCATACGGGCAAGCCAATTGGGCCCGCCGATTTTGGGGGCGCAAAAATTCGTGTCCCAGCGCAGCAAGTCATCCAGGTTCGTGAAAATCCCACCATCACCGACCACATCGTTTTGGCTCATAGCGATCTGGAAATGTTCACCCTGCCTGCTGTAGCCATACGCGCGGTTCTTGACGACCATTCGGTGATTGTCGTGGAAGTGGGTCTGGCCCATGCCGAGCGGGCCAAAAATATTCGCTTGGGCATATTGGTTCAGTGATTTGCCGGTTATCACTTCAACGATTTTGCCCAATAGATAGTAGCCGGAGTTGCTGTAGCTGAATTGGCTGCCCGGCTCGAAATCCAACGCTTTTTGGCGACAGATAAGGAAATAGAGATCCTGGGCTGAATACGGGTAATCATCTTCCCAACCACACAGGTAGAACAGGCCGGTGTAATCGCGAATCCCACTGGTGTGATAGATCAGATTATGGATTCGAATGGGCTGGTCGTAATGCGGGAAGTCTTTTAGGTACAAATGGATATCGTCATTCAGGTTGAGTTTGCCTTGTATTTCCAACAGGAAAATACAGGCGGCCGTAAATTGTTTAGAGGTTGAGGCAATGCGAAAAACCGAGTTGGGATTCAGGGGGATGTCGTAATCCAAATTGGCCAAACCATACGCTTTTTGGTGGATAAAAGCCTTATCCTGAATGACGCCGACCACACAACCGGGTGCGCCTTTTTCAATTAGGGGCTGGATCAGCGCATCAATCTCAGGCAACACCATTTCACGATTTTGGCCAAAACCAATGCCGAAACTACCTAAAGCAAAAAGAAACAACCTTAATGTCCACACGATAGGAATGGGAAGTTTGATTTTCAACAGTAAAACTCCTGCGATTTTTCCTGACATGGAGGACTTAAGTGGCCCACATCACACCCGTTTTTTATGCCATCTGAAACCCTAACGCATGAACCGCAACAAAAAGTTTGAGGGTGGGCCTTTTTTGTATGGCTTTTGGTGATTTGGCATCTCCTTGCTTCTCGAAAGAGATGGCAAAGAAGCTTTCGATCCATTGTGCCGCATTGGAAAGCAAAGAAAAGCGCCCAGACCTGGGCGCACTCCAAAAACGTTTAACCATCGTTTGAGACAAATCCGGGTTTTTTGGCCAACTTTTGGCGGGGATCAGGAGACGATGCCGGGGACGTAACGCAGGGCGACGGCGCCGGATCGGAAGGTTTTTTGATCTTTAAGCTGGAGGTTTAGGCGCTGGGTTAAGCCGGCAAAAAGGGCGGGACCGTGGCCGCAAATGGACGGGTGGACCACGAGTTCGTATTCATCAATCAGACCCGCTTCTGCCAAGGCAAACGGCAGGGTCACCCCGCCTGTAAGTAATCCGGAACCTGGTTGTTGTTTGAGTGCATGTACGAAGGCTAAAACCTCGCCTGAGACGAGTTCCGCATTCCAATCGACCTGGGTTAGCGTCCGTGAGACGACATACTTTTTGGCCGAATCTATGGTTTGTGCAAAGGGCTCCATCCATGCGGGTCGATTATTGATGGAACCGGCACCCCGCCAGCCGTTTTCCATCATTTGGTAGATGACCCGGCCAAAAATCAAGGCATCGGCCCAAGCCAGATTCTCCGTCGCGTTGCGGTGCAGATCTTCGTCCGGAACCATGTGGCGATGATCAAAACAACCGTCGAGGGTCACATTAATTGAATAGCGCAAGGGTCTCATAAGGACAACCTCCTTGGGTTATGCCGTTTTTGCAGGTGGTTTAGGTGTTGGGCCAGGGCTTTTTTTAGGAGGTCCGGTTGGCGGATTTCAAAATCGAAGGGCAATCGGGTTAGTTGGCGGGCAAACCAGCGGATACTGTCGGTCCGGGTGCGTAGAATCACGCCATCGGCACACGGTTCGTAGACACCCAAGCCTTCGCGCAGTTCCGTCAACGCCGTCTTCAAATCGGTATCCAACCAGATTTCGACTGGGTGTTCGCGTTGGATGGTGGCAATCGTGCGGGTCAAGAAAGCCGAAATATCGAACTCGGTTGGACGTTCAAAGAAACGCATCAACACCTTGACCCGATCGACCCGGTCCAATCGGAAAACGCGGGTGTCCCGACGCAAATGGCACCAACCGGCCACGTACCAAAACCCCGTGCGAAAGACCAATCCAAACGGGTCAAATTCGCGACCTTTAAGTTCACCTTTGGCGTTGCGGTACTCCAGAAACACCCGTTGGCGCGCCTGTGCCGCTGCCGTCAATACCATCAGCGCTTGGTTATCACGGATGGACGCCCGTTCGGCAAAATCCAATTGGGTATTGTCGACAATCGCACGCACTCTTGTCTTTAAACCTAGCGGCAGGACCCGTTCCAATTTGGATTGAGCGCTGGCAACCGCAGGGGCCGCCTCGGCCAGACCCAACCCACGCACGGCTAATAGGCCAAGCGAGAGTGCCAGGGCTTCGTCAGGATTAAACATCATCGGTGGGAGTTTGTAGCCAGTCACCAGTTGGTACCCGCCGTGGCGACCGCGCTCGGTTGTGATGGGAATACCCATCTCCTCCAATAGGCAGATATAACGGCGCAGGGTCCGTCCATCAATGCCGACCCGCTGGGCCAATTCGCGACCCGAGAGCTGCCCCTGACTTTGCAGTAACTCCAAAACAGCTAAAACGCGGGTAAAAGGGGTTTTCATGCCAAAAGTTTAACAAATTAGGACATGAAATGACCTAATTAAATTTTAGACTGCGTTAGGGTTGTCAAAAGCCCAATTTTTTTCAGGAGTTGTTTATGTCTGCTCAACCTTTTTGGTTCGCCCTCCTCGGGGCACATATCGTACAACCAGGCCCAGCGCCCGCTGGCGATGGTGCTCATGATTTCGATTTCGTTCACGGCCAGTGGCACATCCACAATCGCCGGTTAAAAGCCCGGTTAAATGGCTGTCAGGAGTGGCTGGAATTTGAAGCCCATTCTTTATCGACTCCGCTGCCGGGCGGGCTGGGCAATCAGGAAATTTGGCAAACCGAGTTTTGGCCAGATTTTGTGGGCATGGCCCTGCGCTTCTACAACCCGGAGACGCGGCTTTGGAGCATTTATTGGGTGGATAACACGGGTGCACCGGGTGTGCTTCAACCGCCCGTCACGGGTCGGTTCCAGGAAGGCGTTGGGATTTTTGAGGGGGATGACATCTTTGCGGGACAGGCGATAAGGGTCCGCTTCATTTGGACACATATCGACCCAGACCACGCCCGATGGGAACAGGCATTTTCCGCAGACCAAGGCACGACCTGGGAAACCAACTGGGTCATGGCATTCACCCGCCAAAACGAAACAGGTCAATAAAGGAGGATCAATTAGTGGTGGGTTGCACCTCCACCATTTCCGCTGGGTTAAACATCTGGGGAGAACAGTCGTAAAATCCTTTTCGATCATTAGGGAGGCTCAACATGGATCGTAAACAAGCTTTACGACAATACAAGGAAACCGCGTTACCGGCGGGTATTTTTCAGGTCAAAAACCTAAAGACCGGTCAGGTCTTAATCGGCACGAGTCCGAATTTAACCGGAATGTTGAACCGTCAACGTTTTGAATTGGGGATGAATGGGCATAGGAACAAGGCTTTACAGGCCGATTGGAATGCGTCGGGTGAATCGGCTTTTGAGATTGGCGTTTTGGATCTATTGGAAGGACAAGAACGCAGCGAGGCCGAGCAACGCGCCGAGCTCAAACTGTTATTGGAAATGTGGCGCGAGAAATTGACCGCCTCGGGTGCCACCTTTTATTGAGCATATATAAAGGGTCATCGGTTCAAAAAAATCAAACGCAAAGGGCTGGTTAAACCGGGCAAGGTTGCCTAGCTGACTACTTAGCGGTTGATTCCTAATAAGGATGTCGTGAGGAAGACCTTCGGCTTTTTTTGAAAAAGTCTTTGGATTTGGGTTAGTTGGGACTGGTTCGATCGATCTGATGGGGTTGGTCGCCATCGAGATGGCGACCGCAGGAGCTGTTTCAAGAAACAGCACTCCGCGAAGGTTCGCGTATTTAGCGGTGGAGCGGGTGAATTTGAGAGGAAGGCCAGTCAGCCTAATCATCTTAAGTCCAACTCGGGCCAGCGCTGGCACGTAGCGCTTGACCCATACTCAAAAATTCTGCCCTTTCAAGCATTTGTCTTGGCGATAAACAATAATCCGGCAATGAAAATCCTTCGTGGCGTCGTGGCTTCGTGTGAGGTCTTGTCTTAATATCCCCGAAAAGGGAATCAGGCAGCTAGGAGAAGGCGGTGTTGAAGGCATTAAAGGTCGGTGTGCCGGGTCGATGATCCAGAACGGCAAAAACCACCTTCTGAAAAACGCCCTTAAAGGCAGATTCCGCAAGGACTTGACGAAACGCGTTTGCAACCCAAAGCGGATCATTGGCAAAGACACCACAGCCCCAGGCACCTAGAACCAAATTTTGATGTTGGTTCTCACGGGCAATGGCCAACACAAACCGAATTCGCTGTATAAAAGTCGGTTCAATTTCGGAAATGAGTTCGGGTTGGTTTTGGCGAATCGCGCCTGCATTGGGTGCAGGCGCTGTGACAATGGAAACACCAAACGGTTCGGCCAAAAGCTGATCAGAATCATTGCGAAAAACCGGAACCTTTGGCGAATAAATACAATGGTGTGAATAAAGCAACGACGTCTGGCCTCGGTTCTCAGCATAATAATCGGGGGCCAGGAGCAGGGACCGATACAGGCCAGAGGCACGTGCCAAACATTCCTCCTGAGCCTGTGCTCCATTCAAGAACCCACCGCCGGGATTTTTGGCTGAAGCGAAATTCAAACAAAGCGGATCCGGACGACCTGCTTTAATCAAGTCATGTGCCGCTGCAAAGGTGGTTTGATTGACAACGGCAATCGCGGTTTCCTGGGGAACAGGACTTGGGCCAAGGTCTTTCAACAATTTTTCGAGTGTCCCTGGCCGATAAAGGCGGGTACCTTCATCCATCTGGCTCAGGTCCGATGCTAGATCAATGGTTCGCCCGTCCAGAGAATAGGAACCGGTTTTAAGGATTTCATTGGTTTGTAGCGCAATCGCCACCCGACTGGCCCGGTTCGCTTTTCCTGAATTCACGGTTTGCCTCCAAATGTCTATTCAGCGAATTCATAGCAAAAATGGGCTTCTGACGCATGGAGAAATGTCAGGCAAGTTGCCTGGCCCACGTGTCGAATCGTTTCCATTTTGGCCAAGAGGTCGAACATTCAGGCAGGAATAACGCCCTTACAGGGCTCTCCTATTTGAGGTACGGCCTTCCCGGGCCTGCGTTGGCTCGCAACGCTCACCTCCTTGACCCGGGCTTTGAAAACCCCGGCCTTGCAGGCCTATAGACCACCTAAGATCAACCATTCCATCCATGTCCGGTTACTGTCAAAATGGAAACCCCAAGTACCAAATCATTTCGGAGCATTTTTTTAGTCTCATTTGGCCCTTGAGCAGATAAAGTCGCTGGCAGGCCTTGCCATTCAGGTAGCCCGTGCCTTTTGGTGACAGCCCTTCGTGTTGTCGTGGCTTCGTGTGAGACCCTTTTTGTGATTTTTAACTATTCGGCCGATTTAGCGCGCAACAGGTTGGCAACCTGTTCACGGGGTTTGGAGGTTGGCGAGTTGCAGCGTTTCGTTGCGCACGCGGTTGCCGTGAATATCCTGAACGCCTAACGTCACGGTTTGGGCGGTCCAATCGATTTCGACGACCCCGAAATTGAAGACGCTGATCAGCGAACCCAGACGTTTGGGACCCGCCTCTTTCTGAATGAATTCGAGCCCACCATCTTCAACCGGAATATTGAGCGGCGAGGAGGTCAGTTCGGTAATCGGATAAGGCAAGCCCTGCGTTTCGCGGTAATAACCCGAAAAATGACGATCGCCAGAGAGGAAAACAACGCCTTCCGCGCGCGTTTCCGTTATCAAACGATAAAGCCGTTGGCGTTCCAAGGGCAGCATGCGCCAGGCTTCGAAACCGTGGCCATCGGCGATGATTTGGATCGAGGAGACCAGCAACCTGACTTGGGCGGGTTTGCGCAATTCGGCTTCCAACCACGCCCACTGTTCATCGCCCAACAGGGTCTTTGTGGGGTCGGCATCCGGCACATAACGTTCTTTACCGGGCGCATTTTTTTGGTCGGTTTTTTTCCAATCGGACCGGAAATAACGGGTATCGAGCAGGATGATTTGCACGCGTTTTCCAATTGGCCCGAGCATTTTTGAGGAGTAGACGCCGTCGTGAAGACATTGCGGATCGGTGGCAGGCAGTGCCCACACATAGCGGAACAGGCTCATGGAGCGATCCTTGTATTTCCAGGACGCGCCGGCATCGTTTAAACCAAAATCGTGATCATCCCAGGTCACCAACAGCGGTGTTTGTTGGCGGAAAAGCCTAAAACTCGGCAGAGCCGCTAGCTCGGCGTAGGCCTTGCGCAGTTCGAGCAGCTCAGGTTGGCCTTTTTCCTCTTCCTGATAGACATTATCACCGGTCAATAGGAACACATCCGGCCCGTAGCGTCTCGCCTCGTCCCAGATTTCTGCACCTGGATTGGCGGGATTAAAACAGGATCCAAAACCGATTTTGCTGATTGTTTTTTCGAGGTGGAGGGGTGCACTCTGCATAGGAACAGCCGGTGCCCAGGCCGGATCGGCTGGTACGTTCCGCAAATGGGATCCACAGGACACCAACGCAAAACCGCATAAAATCCAACCCCACTTCATGTTTCCCCCTCAAAGCAAAAATGGTCAAACCTTAGGTATTAGCACAATTCCCAACTCAGAAGTGTGGAATCTTGCCTCAGCGAAACAGACCGTGACGGGTCGGATCAATCACCGTGTCCTTGAGCTGTTTTTCGTCCGGCTGGGGATGATCGATATTGTAGTGCAGACCGCGACTCTCTTTGCGGGCGACCGCACTTTTCACGATCAGTTCCGCAATAACCGAAATGTTGCGCAACTCAACCAGATCGCGGCTAATTCGGAAATTCCAATAGGAACGCTCGATCTCCTTGCGCAGGTACTTGACCCGAGCCAATGCACGCGATAAGCGTTTATCCGAGCGCACAATGCCAACGTAGTTCCACATGAATTGGCGTACCTCACGCCAGAGCGGGGCAACCAAAGCTTCTTCATCCGGATCGGAATAATCGTGGTAAATCCACTCAGCCACCAACGGGGTCGGGATCTCGGCGTAACACTCAGGATGGCTGCTGAGATAAACGGCCGTTTGGGCCCCGTAGACCGCGCCTTCCAAAAGGGAGTTGGAAGCCAGTCGATTGGCGCCGTGCAGGCCAGTAAACGTACATTCACCGCCAGCAAACAAACCCGACAGCACCGTTCTGCCATCGCGATCGACCCGTAACCCGCCGCAACAATAATGGGCCCCTGGCACCACGGGAATACTTTCCTTTGTAATGTCGATGCCCAGATCGAATAGGGTCTGGTAGATGTTCGGGAAATGTTGTTGGATACGGTCCAGACCGAGGTGGGTCACATCCAGGTACACGCAGTCGTAGCCGGATTTTTTGATTTCGGCGTCAATGGCGCGGGCGACCACATCGCGCGGTGCCAATTCCTTCATCTGCGGATGGTAGTCGGCCATAAACGCGCGGCCATTGACATCGCGCAGGATGCCGCCTTCACCGCGCACGACTTCGCTGATCAGGAAGCTGCGTTTCTTGGGGTGGAAGAGCAGGGTCGGGTGGAACTGGATAAATTCCATGTTCACGACCTCAATCCCCGCGCGATAAGCCATGACGATGCCATCGCCTGTGGCCGCATGGGCGTTGGAGGTGTAGGGATAGACCTTGCCGATCCCGCCAGTGGCCAGATAGGTAACCGGCGCCAAAAATGCGCTGACCCGTTTGGTTTGCGTGGCTAAAACGTAGGCACCAATCGCCTGGGAATGGGCGTTCAGGGTGTGGGTGCCGGGTGGGTGCTGGACGATGAGGTCGATCGCCATGTGATTTTCAAAAATGGTGATGTTGGGATGGGCCTGCGTTTTGGCCCACAGGGCTTTCATGATGGCCGCACCCGTTGCGTCCTGGGCGTGCACGACCCGATGATGCGTATGCCCACCCTCGCGATGCAGGCGCAAATGATCGCCTGATTTGGTGAAGTCCACGCCCGCTTCGGCCAGGTTTTTGACGGCCCTGGGCCCGTTTTCAACGACCAAACGCACCACGTCCTCATCGCACAAGCCGTAGCCACAGTCCAAGGTGTCCTGGATATGCGATTCAAACGAGTCTTCAGGATCGAGAACTGCATTTATGCCGCCTTGGGCCAACCAGGTTGAGCAAGAAGCGACATCGTCTTTGAGCAGGAGATGGACCTTACCCAATTCGGCGACTTTGAGGGCAAAGGTCAGGCCGGAGATCCCGCCGCCGATGACCAGGAAATGGGCGTGGTGCATATCCATCAGGAACGCTCCAACATGGCCAGCAAACTCTTTTCTGCATTGAGCCGGGTCGGTTCATCCAGGTGAATTTGCGGTTGACCCGTTTTTAAGGCCTGGTAAATCTTTTCCATCGTGTTGAGTCGCATGTAGGGACAAGTATTACAGGAACAGGTCTCGTCATCGGTCAGGGCCGGGATAAAAGTCTTTTCCGGCGCCAACTTGCGCATTTGGTGGATGATGCCCGGTTCGGTCACGACAATGACCTCAGGAGCAGGACTTTCGGCGACGTACATCAATAGCTTCTTGGTCGAACCGACAAAATGCGCTTCGTTCAGAATCGGTTCAGGGCATTCCGGATGGGCCACGACCGCCGCATTTGGGTGCTTAATTTTCAGGCTGATCAGGTTTTTGTGGCTAAAGGTTTCGTGTACGATACAGGTGCCATTCCATAAGACCAGATCGCGACCCGTTTTCTTTTGGACCCAGGCACCCAAATAGCGATCGGGTGCAAAAATTAACTTTTGTTCGGGCGGAAACGAATTGACGATATCGACCGCATTGGAACTGGTGCAGATAATATCGCTCATGGCTTTGATCGCTGCCGAACAATTGATGTAACTGACGACCAAATGGTCGGGGTGTTTGGCCTTAAAAAGAGCGAACTGATCGGGCGGACACGAATCGGCAAGGCTACAGCCGGCCTTCATATCGGGCACAATGACGGCCTTGTCGGGATTGAGGATCTTGGCCGTTTCGGCCATAAAATGCACACCGGCGAACAGGATGCGTTTGTGGGTAACGGCTTGGGCGCGACGGGCCAAATCCAACGAATCGCCAATGAAGTCAGCAATGTCCTGAATCTCATCTTCCTGATAATAATGGGCCAGCAGGATCGTATCGGTTTCCTGTTTGAGTTTTTGGATGGCTTCAACCAGGTCCAGGCCCGGTTCCACGGTGGTCAGGGTCATGCATCCTCCACGAGTAGGCTGAGATCGGGCGCCTGGACCGAATGGGTTAAGGCACCGATTGAAATACGGTCGAGTTTGGGGTTGAGATAAGTCGCGATGTTGTTCAAATGGATACCACCGCTCACTTCAATTAAGCTGGATTGACGCGGCATTTCACAGGCGCGTTTAACTTGCTCAGGTGTGAAATTGTCCAACATGATGATCGGGCAGTTGCGTTGCAGGCACAAGGCCAGCTCTTCAAAAGTACGCACTTCAACGATGAAGGGTTTTCCTTTTGCCTGGGCAAATGCGGATTCTAGGGCTTTGGCCATGCCGCCGAGTTCGGCGATGTGGTTTTCTTTGAGCAGAATCTGATCGGACAGGTTCATACGATGGTTAAAACCACCGCCACACACCACCGCGTATTTATCCAGCCAACGAAAGCCGGGCAGGGTTTTGCGCGTGTCCAAAATGTGGGTCGGGCATCCGGATTCGCGCACTTTTTCCACGTAGGCGTGCGTGGCCGTGGCGATACCAATCGCACGGCCGAGAAAATTGAGCAGGGTGCGTTCCAAAGCCAGAATCGCGCGGGCGGGACCGGCTAAATGGATCAAATCCGTGCCGGGCTGGGCAACGGCGCCATCGGGAACCAGCACTTTTACCTGGGCTGGCGTTTCGTCTGGGCCAAAAAAGCCATCGATCAGGTCCTGAATCCAGAGTTGGCCACTCATGACGATGGGCTGACGGGTGAAAATGCGCGCCCGGGTCGGTTGTTGATCGTAACCGAGAAGGTCCGCCGTCAGGTCGCGGTCGGGTAAATCTTCCTTGCGCGCCAACTGGGCCAAAACCCGAATGGAGGCCAGCACTTCAGCGCGATAGTCAAAACGGGTCAACGGCAACATGGCAACCCCCAAGCGGCCCATTCTACCAAGCTTCCCAGAGTGCGGAAAGGTCCGAACCTGGGTTGAGCATCGGGAACGTTTGACACAAGCACAAGGGCAGCGTTCGCAGAGTCCGATGGAAGAGCAGAACACCCAGCTGAAAGCGCTCAGACCTTGGCTCCAAAACGAGGTTCGAGCGATGGTAGCCGTTTTGGTCTAGGGCGATGGGTCAGCGCTTTCCGCGTTGGCAAAACGAAAAGCCAAACCAACGAAACCGAGTTCCAATTAACGATTCCAAAAAACAGGATGAATACGCGGTAGTGTCCCAGTTAACCATTTCCAAAAACATCAACCGCCAACTGTCCGTTCAGGCCTGAAAGGCCGGGATTTTCCGGGGCCGACGTCGGGGTGGGCTCACAGGTCATTCAGCCTCCGGCCTCCCGGAATCAAACGAGCGCCTCTTGATGATTGGCGATTTGCCCGTTTTGCACGTGCAGCATGCTGACATCAAAACTTGATGAAGTGCTTTTGGGGTTCAGACTTGAAGGGGTACTGCTGACAGAGCTTATCAAATTGCGACCAGGTGGTCCGAATCAGTTTTGCGGGTTCATCGGCCTCGGGATCGAAGGCACAAAAAACGACTTCGCCCTCGGACCAACATACCACTCGGGTCATCCGTTCGGCTTCGAAGGAGATTTTTGGGCCCGGGCCAAACTGCCAACACACGAACCGTTGTTGGGTTTCGGGGAATCCTGTCCACAATTGCAAAACCAATTGGTCGCCCGGTACCTTCCAGATTCTTCGAATCGGCGGGAAGTACTTAGGCGTAAAGTACTGGGTTCCCGGTAGGGTGTGGCCTTTATTGACTTGGTTGATCTGTTCTTGACCCCAATCCGCATTAAACGGAACGGGTTCCAAATCGGGGCCGGGCAAAGGTTTCATCGAACCGTCCATCATTTGCACCTTCCAGGCTTTGACTGGGTAACCCGCACCAACTAAAAAAACTTCTTCACCAGCCGGAACCAAAAAGGGCCCGGGATTGGTAGGGTCAAAGACTGGGCCTTTTCCGCTTGGCGTCTCCACTGGGAATTCACCGCGGATGAGGGATTTTTCAAACCACTTGCCCTGCTCTTTTTGGCGCAAAACCAACTCAAATTCAGGCGCATCCCACTTCAGCAGTAGCCAGCGATTTTCCAGATAATGGCCGGGTTTAAAGAAGTCATGATTTATCTCCTGAGATAGAAAGGTACCTTCGTGGGTGAAAATGCTGCATTTCACTCCATCATGGCGTAAATATAGGCGGTCCGCTGTCGCATAAAGGAATTGGGGCCGCATAAATTCTCCCGGCCCCTCACCCTTTTCGCCAATGGATTTTTTCTTACGCCCATTGGATCCGTAAAAATCCAGGCGTGGCGTATCCTTGTCCAAAACAACCAAGTCGCCATTTTCCAGTAGGACTGCTTGGCCATGAGATAGGGCCACAAAGGAGTTAGTCTCCAATACCGTATGTTGAAAAAGGTAGATACCAGCCCAGCAAATCCAAGTCATTTTTTCACCTTGTCAATCCAGGTTTTTATTGGCTGCCAAGGGCTTGAGCCTAAACCAGCCAGGAGCCAAGATGTACGCAATTTTTATAAGATTGAGGAATTTAACCAGCCCGCCCACAATAATGTCAATGGCAGATTTCCAAAATTTCAAAAAAGTGCAAGTCAAGCTCCGCCCGCCCTTCGTCGGGTTGGGCTCACGGGTCAATCGGCCTCTGGCCTCGCGGAATCAAACGGCACTCTTAAAGGTGTATCCACAGATTTTTGGTTTGTTGCATTTTCCGCCTCTATTGATTGTTGACTCTAATTCCAAATGACTAACCCGTGTTTTGGGGTTATGCGTCCTTTCGGTTGTTGGTCATAGCTGCGATTTTCCAACCCGAAGATCCGCGGCGCAAAATATAAATTTCGCGGAATTGGGTATCAGAGCCCGCCCGGATGGTGGCCCAGACGACTGCCATTTCACCGTCCACATGAGTTTCCATCGCTTGCACTTCACGGACGTACCGCGTTGAAAGGGCAAAAATGATCGGCGTCACCTGGCGCCAACGTTCTGCGGCAGGGCCCGTATTAATCTGCATATCCGGATCCGGTGGTGCGTCGCTAAAACGATGCGCTTCAAAAAGATCGATTCGAACAGAGCCATCTGCCAAGGTGGCAAGCATGCCCTCCAGGCTCCGTTCGCTGAATGCTTGGTTAAACCGCAGCACCACGGCTTCAACATCCCGGGGACCTGCAACCCAAAGCAACAAAACCAGAAACATGGGGACCTCCTCATTTCCATTATTTACCCTTTCACCCTGACATCAAAATGACCCACGAACCCAGCGAGCTACTTCACCGAACACTTGGATCAGGTCGAAAACAGACAGGTCAGAGGGGCGCTTCTTCCGTTTTTGTACTTGTCTTAAGATAACAAAAAGGAGAAAACCCATTGGAAAGTACCGCAACCTTAATCGCACGCTGGGTCGGTGAGCCTCCGATTTGGGGATTCGAACCCCCGCGTTTCTCCCCCATCGTCGATGAACAGCGAATCCTGGCTTGCGAGCGGCGGAAACAGACCAATGGTTCTGAATTGGTGTTATTAACTGTACCCATCCGATTTCCTTTTAAGCGGTACTCCACCAAAACGATTAGAGCCGTCAATGATCGCGGGCATTGGCAGGAATTGGAAATTCTCGAAAAAGTTCCGCCGGGCATTGAGCCATTTTCGCCTGATCGGTTTAAGCAATTAAATACGCCGCTGCAGGCCCAAAAAACTTGGTTGGGTCAAATCCTGTGCCCGCGCTGCAAGGTCCAGTTTCGGATCAGCAATCGCGCCCAATGGAACGGAATCCGCCATTTACTGTGCGGTCAGGCCCTGCGAATTGGCCAATTGGAGGATCAGATCATGCCCATTTGGTGCGTGGTCGGGAATATGATCCAAAAGCGCCAGGCGGGCGATAAAGTGTGGTCCGGAACCAAGCACTTCGCGCCAGGCACCAAGCTGTACTGTTTTCCGGTTATCTGGGGCAACGGATACCAATCCATAAAAGTGATTGGATTAGGTCGAAGGCCTAGACGATGGATTGAGGTAGTCATCCAGTGGCGGTGGCTGCAAAACCCGCACGCCCAATTGATTTACAAACCCGCAGTGATCGAACGCTTATGGGACCACTGGGATGGCAGCTCCAAATCAAAGGGGCTAGCCGAACAGCTGGTTAACCAATTGCATCAAATGGCCCAGGATAAGGGCGAGGCACCACAAAAAGAAAAATAGGAAAAAGCGTAAAACTTCGCTCAATTTGAGGTAAGCAGCCCGAAACCATCCCAAAAACTCGCCATAATGCTAATAATAGGAACTTCCATGGCAACCTCCCGGCCCCGTGTCTTTCCCCTGCTTTTAGCCTATTTATGCTTGACCTGCACGCGTCCGATGCAGATTATGGCGCCGAAAATCGAAGGTCCGCATTCCGTCACTGTCCCTTTTTCCGTCGAAGAAGTTCGGGCTCGCCTTCAGGCATTTTGCGAAGGAGACCCCAAATTTCCTTGGGGAAGCCTGGTGTGGAACTCACGCCTGAACCAACTGTATGTCGCATTCGATAGCGAGGCTTCCTTGGCCCAGTACCAAAGCAATCGCTATATTCCATCTGAATTTTGGGTCCATGCCTTTTCGGTCCCGATCCAAATCCATGCGCTGCCCGATAACCAAACCGAATTGAGCATGAAACCGTTGGCCTGTAGCCTGGCTTTGATCCGGAAAAGCCCACGTGAAGGCACTGATGTGGTGCTCCTTCGACCAACCGGTTTGGAAGTCCGTGCGCTGTATGATCTGGTCAGGAATTGTTTTGGTGCCAACCCAACCAAAATGGAGCCTAGGGGAGAGCATTTCTCAGCAATCCTGGAAGATGTGCCCAAACAAGGGGTTGCGCCCATTCAACTCACCTATCCCTTTTCAGCTGCATGCCTGGAAATGCATCAGGCCGATTATGAACCTGAATCCTTCACTACCCTGTGGTTGGACAACCAGGAAAAGCAATTCCGATTGGGCCTACCTGGGGGAAGGTCCGAAATGGACGGGAATCTCATCATCACCCGAGCTCCGATTCAAACCCAAGTTGAAACCGATTCCTTTGTGCAACAGGGGGTGGCAACTTATTGGCACCGCAACGGACACGGATTATTAAGGCCAGCGGGCCAAGGTTTTTATGAGGTTTTTGGAATTCAGCGCGAAGGTAAATGGCAGTTGGTTATGGAAGGATTTTGGCTCAACATCAATCCCGAACTGCTGGCCATGGACCCATTGGGCCGCCCAGATTTCGGTTGTGGGCCAGACACACTAGAGGGCCACTAATCCTCACCCGCTCTCAGGAAGAGTCAAAAACACCAACCGCCAAGTGTCCGATCAGGCCTGAAAGGCCGAGATTTTCAAAGCCCGGGTCAAGGTGGCGAGCGCGGCGAGCCCACGCAGGCCCGGGGTCACTCGGCCCGTTAAACGGGAAGCCCTGTAAGGGCGCCATTTTTGGCCGATCTTGGCATTTGCGCAGGGTGTTTGAATGGATTTAACGGTTGGCCAAAAGCAGACCTTCAGTCGCCCTAAAGGGCTCTGGTTTCCTGGTAGGTATCCTTTCCCCACCCATCCTACGTCGGGGTGGGCTCACGGGTCAGTCGGCCTGCGGCCTCTTTTCAGCATGGGCCTCTAAAGAGTGGGTGCGTAACCAGGTGGCTGGTATTTGGGAAGAATTCCGAGTAGATTGCTGTTATCCCTTTCGTTCTCACCATGCCGGGTCTGCCCCATGGAATCTGTTCGTCCGGTTTTGTTATGTTGCTGGTCATCGAAAAAGATGCTCGATTTGTCGAAAAATTGCGCAAATCGCTAAAAGTAGGATCGCACCTGATCCACTTCCTGGCCGATTCCAATCAAGCGCTTGCTTTTTTGGGCGCTAACCAGGTAGATGCCATCGTTTTGGACCTCAACAGCCTGGTGGCATGGGAAGATTACCAGGCCCTGATTCGCTTCCGGGACCAGCATCAGATCCCGCTGCTCTTCCTGGAAGGTCACCGTCAAACCACAGAACTGGCACAACGCTTACGCGCTAAGGGTGAAAACCAATTTTTGGCCTTCCCGTTTCGGGTTTCAGAGCTGACCAAACGGTTAGAAGTGCTGCTCAAAATCGATCCGCTCATCGGTCAGAAAATTGGGCCCGCCGGTCAGGAAGTCATCCTCAAACGCAAATTGGGATCCGGCAGTATGGGCAAAGTATATGAAGCCATTCAGCCGGATTTGGACCGCAAAGTGGCGGTGAAATTCTTGGAAACCGAAATGTTAAAGGACGAAACCGAGAGCATGTCACGCTTCCTTAACGAAGCGCGCACATTGGCCCAAATCCGGTCGCCCTACGTGGTCCAAATTTATTTCACCGGTCGGCACGAAAATTATGTGTATCTGGTCATGGAATTTGTGGATGGCTGCGATCTTTCGCGCTACCTGCAAACCCACAAACGCTTAAAACAACAGGCAGCCCTGGCCTTGATCCACCAAGTCCTGATGGGTTTAGAGGAAGCGCATCGCCGCGGCAAGATCCACCGCGACATCAAGCCGGGCAACATCATGATCAATAAGGAAGGCCAGGCCTTACTGCTCGATTTTGGACTGGTGCGCGAGAACCAGGCGGCTGGCCAAACCCAGCCGGGCACGGTCTTGGGCACACCGCTCTATTTGAGTCCCGAACAGGCGCGCGGTGAACGGGTTGGCCCCGCTGCCGACCTTTATGCGGTGGGCATCGTTCTGTACGAGCTTTTGACGGGCCGGGCCCCATTCCAGGGCAAAGACTTTATTGAGATCCTGGTCAAACACCTGCATGCTCCGATCCCGGATCCGGACCCAGGCCTGAATCTGGATCCACGGGTGTGGCAGCTGATTATGGACCTGACCCACAAAGAAGTGGATCAGCGACTCAACACGGCGAGCCTTGCCCGCGAAAAGTGTGAACGGCTGGTTGGCGAATTAAGCAACGCCGCGAACCAGACCCAAACCCTGGCAGCCGCCTTGGACGAGACCCGCAACCTGCATTCGGTTATGTTGCCCACCACCGAAACACCCCCTTGGGATAAACCATTCCACCAATTACTCGATCGGTTACAACAGGTTCAAGGTTTATCGGGTTTTCAGCGCGCCGTGTTTTTGGCCGAATCCGGTAGCCGCGTGATTTTCGAGCAACAGGGCCAATTGTCCGGTGTGCATTCTCAGCGCAAAGAAGACCACAGCTTATTCCTGCGCTTGAGTCGAGAGGAATTGGCCAAGCTCTTAGGCCAAGGTGGACCCTATGAACCTGCTTGATCGCCTGGAAGGGATTGCCGGCTACCACTGGTCGGCTTGGTGTGGCGAGGATGGCGACCTGCAATTCTCAGCCACGGCACCGAGCCGGGAAAAAGCCCAATTTGAGCAGATTTCGCGGATCTGGCAACAATTGGGCTGGCCGGATGAACAGGGCCAATTCCTGTTTGCCAATGGCATGGTCCTTGTCCGCAGGATCGAAAAAGGTTGGCTCTGGCTGTTCTGTGCTCTTTCAGTCGAATTGGGTATTTTGGAAGCCATGCTGCAAGCGGATCCGGCCAAAACGTCTGGTGCGCATCAACAATCTGATTCACAAATGCGTTTGATTCAGTCCGTGTCCCTGGAACACAAACCGGTGCCAACGGAAGTCATTGAAGCATTGCTGGAACTTTATACCGAAACGCTCGGCCCACTCGCCCGGGTCTTGGCGCGCAAGGAATGCCAAAAGGTTAATCTAGATCTCAACCATTTGGATGCAGCTCATTGGGCACGCCTGCTCAACCTTTTGGCCGCGCGCATTGAGTCGGAACCCAAACGCGAAGATTTTTTGGACCGCGCCATTTTATTAAAAACGCGCTTTTAGGAGGCCTGCATGAGTCTGACCCTGAAATTTGCTCTATACACGTTGTTGGTCTGTTTTGCCGTTTTGGCGGGCAGCAGTTATGTGCATTATCGGGTGGCCCGCCAGGATTTGGAACAGGCCTTGGGTGAGAAGCTGGAAGCGATTGTGCGATCGGCTTCGGTGGCCATTGATGGAACAGCCCATGACAGCATTAACGAGATGGCGGATCAGGAGGGTGAGGCCTTCACCCGCATCCGCGATCATTTACGCAAAGTGCGTGACGCCAACCATTTAGGTGACCTGATCTACACCATGCGGCGCGAAGGTGAAAAGATGAAATTCATTGTCATGACCCATGACAAGCCATTTATCGGGCACGATTATGAGATCCGACCCGAGATGCTGCCCACCCTGAACAAGGGCATGGCCAGCCGAACGGGCCTTTATGAAGATAAAAATGGCCATTGGATCTCTGCCTATGCACCGCTTCTGGACCAGGAAGGTCATATCTCGGGCCTCTTGGAAGCCGATTATGAGGTCGACACCTTCTTGGCCCAGTTGAAAAACAAACAAATGCGCACTCTGGGTTTGGGGCTCGTCTTCTCTTTGATTGCGGCTGTTCTGAGCTTTTTGGTCGCCAAAACGTTGACCCGAAAAATTGTTTATTTGACCGATCTGACTGAAAAGATTTCGCTGGGGAAGATGAATACTGGCATTGAAGTACGTGGCAATGACGAAATTGCCAAGCTCGGTCGGGCCCTGGAGCGCATGCGCGAAAGTCTCAAAATCGCCTCGGATCTGATCGAATAAGTTCACTAATCCATTTCATTTCAAAATTTCTGTTGCTGCGACTCAATTTTTGGAGGCCGAACACCGATATAGTGAACGAGGTCCCACTACCTTGTTCAAAATCCTGATCATTGACGACGATCCGTTCACCGTTCGGCCTTTGGAAAAGGCCTTGCATTTGCGCGGCTACGAGGTCCTTAGTGAATCGCATGGCCGGCGCGGATTTGAATTGCTCAAAAAGGAACGGCCCCACCTGCTGATCAGCGACATGCTGTTGCCCGGCATGCACGGACTTGAGCTGCTGGAGCACATCCGTCGCGATTCTGAGCTGCGCAGCATGAAGGTTGTCCTCATTACTGGCGTTTTTAAAGCGCTTAAATATCGAGTGGAAAGCCAGGAACTTGGCGCCGATCTTTTCCTGCTCAAACCCTTAAACTTGAGCACCTTTTTACCTCAGATTGATCAGTTGTTAGGTCGTGGCGGGCAAGACTTTTCGGGCGGCGATGAAGCGGAAGTTTTTGCCGAACTGCGTCCCGAATTTCGCGAACATTTGGAAAAAACCCTGCTGGAAATTCAAAGCTTAATTCCAATTGCCGAAAAAAACCTGGGGACCGCGCTGAAAGACATCCAAATGAAGGTCCACATGTTGGCAGGCAGTGCCGGCAACTTCGGTTACCCCTTCCTGACCGATTTGGCCCGCCAGTTTGATGTCCGTCTGCAACAAATCCTCAATGGCGAAGAAACCCTTGCGCCCAATGAACTGGCCCAAATTTCCAATGGTTTACGTGAAGCCTGTCAGGATTTGGTCGGCATTGTGAGTACCGATCTCGACGATGAAAAAGTTACACCCAGCATGGTCCCGTTGTGGGTGATTGGTTCCGAGGAGGTTAAGGCCGCCCTGCGCGAGGCGCTGGTGGGCCTGAGTTATGAGGTTCGCGGATTCTCTTCCCTGGAAGCAGCCGATCAAGCTGTGAATGGTGAACGTCCTCTGGTTTTTATTGAATTGCCGGAAGACCATAAGGAGGCCGGAAAGCTGTTGGAAGGTATTCCCGGCCATCGCGTTTGGGCCTGTAGCCTGAAACTGTATTTCATCGCCAACGAAGCCAATTTCTTCCTGCATCTCAAAGCGGTCAGAGCTCAAGGGTCCGGTTTTTTCTTGAAACCCCTACGCCCCAACCTCATCATCGACACCCTTGAAAAAGGCGACCCTTTTGAGAACGGCAAAGGCAAAGTTCTCCTGATTGATGACGACATGGTCCTGGCCAAACAATTCAAAAAAGTATTGGATAATGCCGGGCTCAAAACCATTGTGCTCAACCAGCCGGAATCTGTTCTCGATGTCTTACAGGAAATGCCGCCCGACCTGATCCTGCTCGATCTGTATATGCCCCTTTGCGATGGGTTTGAGTTGACCAAAATTATTCGTCAAAGCCATACCTATCTCGGGGTTCCGATTATTTTCCTCTCTGTAGAATCAGGCATGGACCGCCAATTGGAAGCCTTTCGCCAAGGTGTCGATGATTATCTGCTCAAACCGATTAAACCGGCCCACCTGGTCTCAGTCGTCAAAAGCCGCATTTCGCGATTCCGCGAGATCCGCACGAACATGGTGCGCGATAGCCTGACCGGCCTGCTCAACCACACCTCCGGCATTGAGCGACTGGAAGCTGAAATCGCCCGAGCACGGCGCAATCAATCCGATTTAACTGTCTTCATTCTGGATTTGGATTTTTTTAAAAACATCAACGATACCTACGGCCATTTGGCCGGCGATAAAGTCCTGCAATGCTTGAGTTTCCTGCTGCAAAAGCGCTTGCGGGTCAGCGATATCCTGGCTCGATACGGCGGAGAGGAGTTCCTGGTCGTCTTGCCCGAAACCAAACAGACGCGCGCCTATGGCATTCTCGATCAGATTCGCGAGGATTTTGCCCACCTCGTCCACGATCAGGACGGCGAATTTTTTCACTGTACTTTTAGTGCGGGGAGTACCACCTGGGAGCAAGGGATGACGGCATCCGATGTTATTGCCAATGCCGATTCGGCCCTTTACCGCGCCAAAAAAGAAGGCCGTAACCGGATCCGCGAAGCCTAAACCAGCCTCAAAAATAACTACTAGGCGACGATGCCAACAAGGCACTTAAACGCAATAGACCCAAGCGCATCTCTTCCCAACTGGGCACACCTAACGAAATTCGAATCGCTTGCGGAATAGCCAAACGGTTGACGGCAAATGCGCCTGCCCCAATCACTTTAATACCCGCCTCAGCGCCTGCCAAAACAAAGGCTTCCGTTGACCAAGGCTCCGGTAACCTCAGCCATATCTGGTAGCCGTAAGGATGGGCCAAAAAATCGTGCCCAGCCAAAATTCGGGCGGCTTCCATCTGGCGCCGTTGGATTTCAAGTCGTTTGGCCTGGATCAGCCGCACAGCAACACCATTGGCCAACCAGCGGCAGGTCAGCTCGACCATCAACGGGGGCGGCATCCAGACCGTATTGTGAATACCCGACAATAAACGCCGAATCAATGCCGTTCCCGCACATAAAAATCCAGTGCGCAGGCCCGGATTCAGGCATTTGGCCACGCTTGACAAATACACGCTATGTTCAGGTAACCAACTGGAAATGGGCGGCATCGGCTCTGGCAATAAAAAGCCATGCACGTCATCCTCTACCAAAAGGACATCATGGCGCCGAACCACCTCCGCGATTTCTTTGCGGCGACGAAGCGACATCACGGCAGTGGTTGGGTTCTGCAAGGTCGGATCCAAATACACACCATGCGGTTTTGGCTCACTTGTTAGAGCCTTTGTTAATCCTTCTATTTGCATACCTTCTGCATCCATAGGAACAGCGCGCAATTTAAGACCAAAACTTTTGGCAATAGCCTTAAGCGAGGGATAGGTCAAAGCCGTCGTCACCAAGACCTGACCCGGTTGGAACAGGCTGGACAAAACCACGTTCAAGCTGTGCTGAGAACCACACGTCACCAGCACCTGCTCCGGTTTGGGAAACAAGCCCATCCGTTGCAACCAGGCCGAGACAATGCTTTTTTGGTCCATAGACGCACTTTCAGCCTCATAACGCAGGGATGCACCGATACGCGGGTCACGGGCCAATTCACTTAAGGTCTCGGCCAAAAAGCGTTCTTCTTCCGGTAAGTGGAGCGGCAGACTCAGGGTGAAATCGACCATGCCCGGTTCTGCAAGGTGTTCAGGCCACGGGTCTTCTCGTTGGTAGCCGCGGATAAACGTGCCCCGCCCCACAACGGCCTGGGTCAGACCCCGCCGCTCCGCCTCGGCATAGCCGCGCGTGACCGTGCCAACCGTTACGCCTAATCGATCAGCCAAATCGCGGTGGGTCGGTAAGCGATCACCCGGCTTCAATGTCCCCACTTGGATATCGCGTTCAATTGCAGCCGCAATCGCCTGATAACGTGACCCCTCATTTTCCAACTGTGGCACATACATTGTCATGGTGACAATGTATGACTTGTTCTTTTTTGTGTCAATACATATATCTAAGTATGAAATGGACCCGTTTCTGCGGGGTCCGATCATGGAGGTATTGATGCAGGACACAACACAATTGGGTCTAGACCCCCATAACTGGCCAGATTTCCGCACCCACGCCCACGAGTTGCTTGACCATGTTCTCGATTTTCAACAAAACCAAAGGGACCGACCCGCCTGGCAAGCCGTGCCCCCCGAAGTGGAGGCATTGGCCGAACAAGCTGTTCCGCTTGAAGGGCTGGGTGATGTCGCGGTCATGCGCGAGATGGTTCAACACGTCTTACCCTACCCGCCGGGTCACGCCCATCCGCGTTTTTGGGGTTGGGTCTGTGGAACAGGTACGCCGATCGGCATGTTGGCCGATTTGGTTGCTGCCGGGATGAATGCCAGTGCGGGCACATTTAATGAGGCGCCAACCCGCATTGAGAACCAGGTCATCCGCTGGATGCTGGAATTATTTGACTTCCCGAGCGGTGCCAGTGGGATTCTGACCAGCGGTGCCTCCATGGCCAATGTGATCGGCCTGGCCGTTGGCCGGGATGCCATCTTGGGGCACAGCCAAAGTCAGGCGGGCCTGGCCGGGCTACCAAAAGCTCTGGTTTACGCCTCGGACCAGGTGCACAGTTCTGTGGACAAGGCCATGAACCTGCTGGGTTTGGGCCGCCAGAATTTGCGCAAGATCCCAACCGATAGCGACTATCGTATTTCGCTCGAAGCGCTGAAGGCCGCCATAACCCAGGACCGCGCAAACGGCTATCGACCATTGGCTTTGGTCGGCAATGCCGGCACCGTTAATACCGGCGCCATTGATGACCTGGAAGGTTTGGCTGCCATCGCCCAAGCCGAAAACCTCTGGTTCCATGTCGACGGCGCAATCGGCGGGTTGGCGGTTCTTTCGCCCAATCTCAAAACGCGATTTTCTGGCATGGAAAAAGCTGATTCGATTGCCTTCGACTTTCACAAGTGGATGTATGTCCCCTACGAAGCGGGCTGTGTGATTGTGCGCCATGGCGATTTACACCGCCAGAGTTTCCAGACGGCCGCGAGTTATTTGGAAGCCATCCCACGTGGCATTGCTGCCGTAGAAGATCCGGCCAATATCCGGGGCCCGCAACTCTCGCGTGGATTTAAGGCACTCAAGGTGTGGGCCCAGATGCGCAGTTATGGCACACAAATGCTGGGCCAGTTAATGGAACAAAACGTTGCCGACGTGGCCTATTTGGCCCAGAAAATCCAGGCATCAGTCCAGTTAGAACTCCTGGCCCCTGCCACCCTCAACATCGTTTGCTTTCGCTTTGTATCGACACAATTGACCGAAACTCAACTGGATGACTTGAACAAAGAAATCCTCATGCGACTGCAGGAGTCAGGCATTGCTGTCCCTAGCAGTACACGCATTCGCGGCCATTTCGCCTTGCGGGTGGCAAATACCAACCATCGAACCCGTCGCGAGGATTTCGACGTGTTGCTGGCTGAAACCCTCAACCTGGGCAACCAACTCTTAATGGAACAGACGCAACAACCTGTCGGCGCTTAGCGGTTTGTCGACAGATTGAACTAGGACAAAACCCGAGATTCCGTCCCGGCTTCATCCGGCAAACTACTTATTAATTCCTTCTGAACCGGAGCGTCGGGCAGCCCGTCCTCGAATGCGGCTCCGACGCTTCGATCAGGGTCAGGCTGAAGGCCTGAGACATTCCAGCCTGGGGCAAAATTTTGACCGATGAGGAACGAATCGGTCGAAATGTCGCCCCAGGTCAGGCCGAAATAATTACAGGGAAGCGCTGTAAGCGCGGAATAAGGTCGACGAGTTTGGTTTGGGACACGGCAAACCCCATTGGGGTCCAATTTAGCCTTTCCTAACGCATCCCTTGCGAAACCGTAGCCAGATCGGTGGATCGTTTGGCTCAAAATTTCAATGTTTTTGGCCATTCTGTCACGCGCCTTTAGCGCTTCCCGTCCCCTATTGCCTTTTTCCTGGAGTGGAGTTGGGGTAGATTCGTTGCTCATTACCCCAACTCCACCCCAGGCTAGAGCGCATAGGGTTTTCCGCCTTGAGGCCCGTCTCCTGTTTTGGATTATGATGGTCTAAATGTGCATTGGGGGCCAGGATGGATTGGCAGCGTTTGGTGAACCTCTATGACTGGGAACGGGCAGCACAAGAAAAGCTCAGCCCGATGGTCCGCGCGTATTATGGCGGCGGTGCTGCCGATGATTTGAGCCTGAACGCTAATCGCCGGGTCTGGGACACCCTCAAATTACGACCGCGCGTATTGGTGGATGTCAGCCACCGTAATCCATCAACGAGCCTAATGGGTCAACCTATGGCCTATCCGATTGTGATTGCGCCAACGGCCATGGCCATGCTCGCCCACCCCAGCGGTGAATCGGGCATCGCCGAAGCTGCCCAACAACGCGGCATTATCCAAGGTGTTTCAACCTTGGCCAACCAATCGATTCAAACGGTTCGCCAGCTTGGTGCCACCAACTGGATGCAGTTGTACGTTTACAAGGATCGGCAGTTGACGGAGCGACTCATCCAAAATGCGCAAGACTCGAGGTGTCAGGCATTGGTCCTGACTGTGGATGCGCCGTTGCTCGGCATGCGTGAGAACATGATGCGCTTGGGTTTCCAATTGCCAACCGGTCTGTGTTTTGGCAATTTCCAGGACGTGCAACAAACCGAAGGAGCCCAGGTCCTCCGCTATATTCAAGACCAATTTGACCCATCTTTGACCTTCGCAGATCTCAAATGGTTGGTCCAGAACTGCGCAATGCCGGTCTGGGTCAAAGGTGTTTTACGCGCTGACGATGCCAAAAAAGCTGTCGACTGTGGCATTCGTGGCATTGTTGTTTCCAACCACGGCGGTCGTCAACTGGATACAGCCATCACGGCCGCGGAGGCCTTGCCGGAAATCGCGCTGGCCGTTGGGCGTCAGGTGGAATTGATGGTTGACGGCGGAATCCGGCGCGGAACCGATATCCTCAAAGCGCTTGCCTTGGGTGCGCGTGCCGTCATGGTCGGTCGCCCGATTTTATGGGGCTTGGCCCTGGCGGGTGCGCAAGGGGTCGGTCTAGTTCTGGATATCCTCATCCGCGAATTCGATCACGCCATGGCGCTGAGTGGCTGTGCTCAGGTCCAGGACATCTCAAGCGATCTCCTGGACCCGCACAGCTTATTGCGCCCGGGAGACCTCGCCCAAGACCGGTCCTGAGCCCTTGGTTTTTTTGATATAGCGCACAATGAAGCCGACAACAAAATTGCGCAGATCGTCGAAGAGCGTGTAAAAGACCGGCACAACCAACAAGGTCAAGATGGTGGCAGTTGTCATGCCGCCAATCAGGGTTAACCCAAAGGATTTATAGCTCAGGCCAATCGTACTGGTCTTGGAGACAGTCAACGGAATCATCCCGATAATGGTGGTTAAGGCAGTCATAACGATCGGGCGGAACCGGCGCCGCGCAGCCAAAAGAAGCGCTGAAGTCCGGTCGGAACCTTCATCGCGTAGCCGGTGCACGTAATCAATCAAAACAATCCCGTTATTGACCACAACACCAACCAGCAGGATCATGCCGACCATGCCCAACATATCCAGATCGCGACCGGCAATGATGTGACTCCACAACACGCCAATAATCGCCAAGGGAATCGTGAGCAGGATGGAAAGTGGCAAGACAAAACTTTCAAATAAGAAGCCCATTAACAAATAGATAAAAAGGATAGAGAGCAGGGCCGCCTTCAACATGTTTTGCACGTCTTCATCGCTGCGACGCCCGGCGTCCTCGCTGAAACTCATGCCTTCCGGCAAATTGTAGTTGCTAATGAAATGGGCCAAAGTGGCTTGTACCTCTTTATTATCCTTCTCCAGCTCAAAGGTCATGCGGTAGGTCACTTTTTTGTTACGGCGCGAGATACCAGAAGGTGTGCTGAGCATTTTAGAGTCGGTCAGCGCACCGACGGTCGTCAGGTCGCCATCCTGGGTCGGCACATAAAAGGAAGAAAGATCATTGAGTTGTTCGCGATCTTCCTCTTCAAAACGCAAGCGGACCGGCACCTCGCGACCTTCATCGTTGTATTTGGGCAGGCTGCGTCCGCGCAGGGCGTAACCGACCACGCCGGCCAGGGTTTGCGGATTCACATTGGCGGCAGACAAACGATCGCGATCGATGACCAAAGCCAATTCGTTGGGTGCTTTATCTTCGCCTTTTTGCAGACCAATGACACCGGGCACACGCAAGATGATGTCCTTGATCTGGTTGCCGACGACTTCCAGTTCTTGTGCATCTTCTCCCTGCAACATGACTGGGAAGGTACTCAAAGTCTGTTTTTCGTCGGTGGTGTCCTCTTCCCCATAAAAAAGTTCAAAACCAGCGCGTTTGGGTAATGCCTCTGCAACGCGTTTGGCAATGGTTTTGGGTGTTTCGCCTTTGGGTAAATCGTCGACCAGCCAACCTTCCAGGCGACCTCCACCGCGGTAATTCACCATTAAATAGCCGTCCAGGAAAAAGTCGTTCTTGTTGGCTTCAACGACGGCCTCGGCAGCACTGAAATAATCCTTGATATCGTCGTAACTGATTTCAGGCCCAACCTCGACTTGGATGCGGAACTGGGCATCATCATCTTCATCATCCGGTGAAATCTTGACCCTTTGCCCGGCAATCCCAAACGTGAGGATAGTGGCAATAAACAAGCCGACGACCAAATCCAGACGGTGCTTGAGGAAAAAGGCCAAATTGTGTTCATACCAATGATTGAGCTTGCCCAATGTGCCGTCATAAAGTTTACCGAGAATGCGATTAAACCCGTCATAGGCTGCTGAATGTTTTTCGTTTTGCGCGTTGCCCATGGTCAGATACA
>JACJWC010000025.1 GCA_020637335.1 Acidobacteriota bacterium
GCTTGATTACGACCTCAATTTATTTCGCCATGCGTCAGGCCAAAAGCCTTTTTCTGGTCTATCTCAGTTCGCTGCTGGCTTTTTGTACAACGATCTCTATCTTTGTTAACCACTATATTCAAACAGCCACTTTCTTTTTTATCTTGGTGGGTTACGTGTTCAGTCGCTTTGTTTCGGGCAAGCACACCCAAGATCCTGCCCAGTTTCGGTCGGGTATTTTTCCTAACGAACCTTAACCCGATCCGTTGCCCGGTCAAACCCTTTACCGCCGCACATTTCTTGGCATAAATCCACCGAATCCCGCATAATGCTGAGTATGGATCCCCCCGGCGGCAAAGGCCCAAAGTGTTGGTTTTATTTATTAATCAGTGTAGGTTCCACATTTTTGTGGGCTCAGCAGAGAAGCGTTCGCTTTGAGGTTTTTGGCTTTGAGTCGGGTTTGTCTCAATCTTCTGTTTCGCAAATTGCAACCGATCCTCTGGGCTTTTTATGGGTTGGCACGCAATACGGTTTGAACCGCTTTGATGGTTATGGCTTCCGAATCTTTCTGCACGATCCGCAAAACCCGCGTTCGCTGAGCGATAACGAGATCAGTGCTGTTTTTGTCGATCGCCAGGGACGATTGTGGTTGGGAACTGGAGATGGACTGTGTTTGTACCGAGCGGAAACCGAAGATTTTGATTACTTTGCCTTCCCCAATGCGCAACAAGGCTACCAGCGCCAAATCCAAAGGATTTTCCAAGCGCACGATGATTCCATTTGGGTCGCCAATGCAGTGGGTGGTCTTTACCGTTTTGATCCCTTCACCAGCCAATGGAAAGAGGGGGTAGCCAATCTAAACCAGTTGGATGCCAGCCTGCTCAATGGCGTCCTGAGTGGGGTTGCATTGGATGACCGCAGGCTCCTAATCGGCGCCGAAGGTGGCTTATACCTCTTCGAGCCAGCAACCTTGAACCTCAAAAGGGTGAGTGACTTAGGCGATCCGACGGGTTGGGTTGAAAAAATTTTGGCTGCTCCCGAGGGCTGGTGGCTGGCGACCACTCAGGGTCTTTATTTTGTGGACCGAGACTCCCAAACACCGAAGGCTATGTGGTCAGGCCCTGAGGAGATTGGGCGTGATCGCATTTATGACCTTTTAGTCGACAGCGAAAATACGCTTTGGGCTGCCGGACTGGCTGGACTCTACGCGCTGCGTCCACAAGGGGGTTTAGAACGCTTCTTACCCGATCCGGCGGACCCCAATGCAATTGGACCTGAAAACACGGCGCTGGGCCTGGATTCATCCGGCGCACTCTGGGTCTTTTCCAGCTATAAAGGTTTGTTGAAACTGGGTTTAGGCCACTACAGCATGGCCCATTATCGCCACATTGAAGGCGATCCCAACAGCCTTTCAGGCAATTCCATCCGCTGTATGTTGTTCGACGACCAAGCACGTTTATGGATTGGCACTTATCGCTCGGGCCTCAACTTGTGGCAGCCCGAACAGGGGCGTTTTCTGGCGATCGGCAATGAGACCAACGCCTTACCCAGCCCAACGGTCTTGTGCCTGGTCCAGGATCCCGACCGCACCATTTGGGTGGGCACCACCCGCGGCTGGGCCCTTCTCAATGCCGATACCTTCACTTTGAGCAATCCGCTCGAAACGTATCCGGCACTTGCTCAGGTGAAGGGGCGTTTGGCCTTTTGTCTTCTGATCCAGGACCAAAAATGGTATTTCGGTACCAATGAGGGATTGTATCTCTGGGACCGCGATTCCGATCAAGTCCAGGTATTTCAGCACGATGAAAACAACCCCAACAGCCTGATTCAGGATGGGGTTGTTCTGATGACAGCCGACCGCCAGGGTATCCTGTGGCTCACGACTTTTGGGGGCATCTCCCGTTTCGATCCGCAAACTCAAGCCTTCAGCAATTACGATAAGGTCCGGCCTTCTGACCCCAAGGCGAATCAGGGTTTGCAATCGGGCGATATCAGTGAAGTTTTGGTCGATCACCGCGATCGAGTTTGGATCGCAACATTGGGCGGACTCCACCTCTACCTACCGGAGTCGGATGCCTTTCAGTTCTTTGGCAAAGCACAGGGTTTACCAGACGAGACCCTGTACGGAGTAGTGGAAGATAAACAGGGTTATCTGTGGTTGACAACCAACAATGGTCTGCTCGCTTTTGAGCCGAATACCCAGCAGGTCCGCCACTACACGGTTGTGGACGGTATCCAAAATCGAGAATTTAACCAAGGCGCGCGTGCCATTGCGGCTGATGGTCGAATAGCCGTTGGAGGGATCAATGGCATCAATGTCTTTTACCCCGACCAATTGGGCGAATACCGATTCACGCCCAACTTGATGCTCAGTGCGATCTATTGCATGAACGAACGTCTGCAGCCCGGTAGCGAAGAACCACGCCTGGCCCAGTCCAGCCTATTGGCTCAGGAACTGGTGCTGCAACCGCTGGACTATTTGTTTAGCTTTGAATTTGTCGCCTTAAACGTGCACGATCCAATGGCCGTAAAGTACGAGTATCAACTGCAAGGCTTCGATCCGGACTGGGTGCCTACCGACGCGCTGAATCGGCGTGCTAGCTATACGCGTGTTCCGCCCGGTAACTATGCCTTCCGCTTGCGCGCGGTTTCCCCCCAAGGTCAGCCTTTTCTGGGCGAGCGGGTCCTGAATGTTCGTGTTTTGCCCGCTTTTTATCAAACCTGGTGGTTCATGGCCCTGTGTGTTCTGCTTACCTTGGGTTTGTTATTGGGCGTTTATTCGTTGCGCATGCGGGTGGTCCGACGCGAGTTGGAACAAGAGCGACTGGTCAACGAAAAGCTGCAACACATCAATCGACAACAAGACGATTTTCTGGCTTCAACCTCGCACGAACTGCGCACGCCCTTGCATGGCATTATCGGATTGGCTGAGGCCCTGCGCTATGGAGTTGCTGGGCCGCTTTCAGAGAAAGCCTCGACCAATTTAAGCCTGATCGTTGCGTCCGGCCGGCGTTTGGCGCATCTGGTCAACGACATTCTCGATTTCTCCAAGATTCGCAACCAAAATTTGACCCTGCTGCGCAGTGATGTCGATCTGTTCGCCCTGACCGACGTCGTGCTTAC
Source organism: Acidobacteriota bacterium (assembly GCA_020637335.1). Classification (GTDB taxonomy): domain Bacteria; phylum Acidobacteriota; class Holophagae; order Acanthopleuribacterales; family Acanthopleuribacteraceae; genus JACJWC01. The sequence goes on from JACJWC010000025.1 coordinate 3,103, forward strand.
GTTCTGCCAACCCTTGATCAAGGACAAACCAGTCACGTTTGTTAATGCAGTTTCATCCGAACTTCCGCCTGTTTCTGCGGATGAAAACCGCTTACAACAAATCCTCTATAACCTGGTGGGCAACGCCGTGAAATTTACCCAATCGGGTTCCATAACCATCAATGCACAGGAGCAGGATGGTCGCCTGGTTGTTTCCGTTCAAGACACGGGGATCGGTATTCCGGAAGAGGAGCAGTCGGCCATTTTTGGCTCCTTTAATCGCGGTCGCCAAGCCATTTCCGGCGCGTTTCAGGGCACGGGCCTGGGCCTGGCAGTTACACGTTCACTGGTGGAACTGCACGGGGGCAAGATTTGGGTTGAATCCAAACCCGGTGCTGGTTCGATTTTTTATTTCACCCTGGAGGGGTTACCTCAGGATTGGGTTCGACCGGAACCACACTTTGAACCCGTTATCCGCGAACCTGAAACGGCGGTTCAACCCATTCCGCGACCCGATTTAATCGATCCGGCTGCTTTCCACATCCTTATCGTCGACGATGATCCGGTCAATCGCCAGGTATTATGCGACCTGTTGGCTCTGGAAAACTATCATTTAACCGAAGCTGCCAGCGGGATGGAGGCCATCCAATTCCTGGAGGAACATCCGCGTTATGACCTCATTCTGCTGGATGTCATGATGCCGCATATGTCGGGTTACGAGGTGTGTCGACGCTTGCGCCAGCTTTATCCTGTCCACGAACTCCCGGTTATTTTTCTAACGGCAAAATCGCAAATCCAGGATCATTTGGCCGGTTTTGAAGCAGGTGCCAACGACTATCTGCACAAACCCATCTCCAAGTCGGAACTGCTCCAACGGGTCCAAACCCATTTGCATCTCCTGGATGTCAACCGCAATTTGGAAGCCAAAGTCGTTGAGCGGACCCAGCAGTTGGATGCGAAAAACCAGGAACTCAGCGCGCTCAACCAAAAACTCGAACAGGCCAGTTTTACTGATCCGCTAACCGGTTTGGGCAACCGCCGTTATTTGCGGCGATATATGGATAGGGAAGTCGCATTGGTTCACCGTATCCAGCACGATTGGTCCGCATCTGGTGGCGAAGGCGAGGCACCCGAATCGGGGATGGTTTTCCTGCTCTTTGATCTCGATCATTTCAAACGGGTCAACGATATTTACGGCCATCTGGCAGGTGATCGTGTGCTTAAGACCGTTCCCGAGCTGATGGCCAAAGTGGCGCGTGAATACGATGTGTTGGTGCGTTGGGGCGGCGAAGAGTTTTTGATGATTTTCCGCAATGTGGCCCGTGCCAGTGCGACCAAGCTGGCCGAACGCCTGCGGCTGGTCTTCGAAGATCATGCTTTTGAACTCGGTGAGGCCAAACAGGTTCACTTAACCGTGTCGATCGGGTTTTCTTATTTTCCGTTTAACCCGACCCAATCCGAAAAATTTGGCTGGGAACACGTTCTCGATATTGCCGATTCGGCGCTATATCTGGCCAAAAACAGCGGTCGCAATGCCTGGTTTGGGTTAGGACCGGGCAGCGAACCTTTTACCCCGGATGCCATGCCCCATATGCATCAATCTCTGGAACGCTGCATCCAGGATCAAAGGTTAACAGTGCTCAGCTCACGGCCGTTTCCGGGGACGCCCGTCAAAGACTAAGAAGTTGAGCCAGCGTCGTAGCAAGGAGCACCTTTAGCTCAGACTTTTTGCGGCCGTAAAATTAAGGGATGCGGTCCAATTGACTGGTTGTGGAACGCAGCCAATGGTCGGCCAGCGTCAATAACACCATCGCTTCGCCCATGGGGATGAAGCGCGGGAGCAGGCAGGGGTCGTGCCGGCCACGCGTCTGAATGCTGGCTGGCTCACCTGCTCTGGTGACGGTTTCCTGCGACCGCGAAAGCGATGAGGTCGGCTTGATGCTGGCGCGCAGCAGAATCGGTTCACCCGAACTGATACCGCCCAACATGCCACCGTGGCGGTTGGTTCGCGTGCCAATCCGGCCAGATTTATTAATAAAGATGTCGTTGTTCTGACTGCCGTATTGGCTGGCGACTTCCACGCCGTTGCCATACTCAAAGGCCATGACACCCGGAATGGAAAGCAAGGCTTTGGCAAAATCCGCTTTGAGTTTGTCGAATACAGGCTCGCCCCAACCGGCCGGAACGCCCGTGACAACAATTTCGGCCTTGCCCCCGATCGAATCCTGGTCCAAACGGACTTGGTCGATCAACTGGATCATGGCTTCAGCCGCCTGCGCATCGGGGCAACGGACAATATTGGCTTCCACCTGGTCCAACGTGACTGCGGCGGGATCGGAAACGTCGGCCACAATCGAGCCGACCTGTTTCACGTAACCCACAACCTCAATCCCGCGACTGCGCAACAGTTTGCGCGCAACGGCACCAGCCGCGACCCGAGCCACCGTTTCCCGGGCAGAACTGCGTCCCCCGCCGCGGTAATCGCGAAACCCGTATTTGGCGTCAAAGCTGTGATCCGCATGGCCCGGCCGGTAGAGATCCTTGATGTTGCTGTAATCCTTGCTGCGCTGGTCCTCGTTGGGCACGTAAAGGCAAAGGGCTGTACCCGTTGTCCTGCCCTCGAACACACCTGACAGGATCTGAACCTGATCCGCCTCCTGACGTTGGGTCGTAATTTTGGATTGGCCTGGCCTGCGGCGGTCCAGGTCCGGTTGAATATCCGCGGGCTCTAATGCCAGACCGGCCGGACAGCCATCAATAATGACCGTATTCCCGGGCCCGTGCGATTCACCTGCAGTCGTAATGCGGAACAAGGTTCCAAAACTATTCCCAGCCATCGCCGCAGTATAGCCTGGCCCACCCCATCCGACCATCCTGGCCACCCACTAAAAAAAGTTTAAAAAAATATTTAAGAAAACTTGACAACATTAAGCTAAGATTTTATAACAGTATTGTGTTAAGAAATTTTGGAGGTGTTACATGCTTGTACATCGTTTTCAGCTCGGGGGTTGGGACCCGATTAAAGAAATTGAGAAACGGATGGTCGATTTGGCGTCCGATTGGGATTTGGTTCGGGCTCGTCGTCAGTGGGTACCGCCCGTCAACCTCTGGACGCAAAACCAATCCGTGCACCTGCAGTTGCTCGTGCCCGGCTACAGCAAAGACAATATCGATGTTCAAATCGAAGAAGATATTTTGACCGTGTCCGGCAGCGAAGTGGCTTCAGCCGAAGGAACGCGTTTCCTCAAGCGCGAAATTGAAACCAACGGCTTTGAACGCAAAATCAAATTGCCCTTCCGGGTGGATGTCAGCAAAACCAAAGCCCAGTTGGAAAACGGCGTGTTGGATTTGGTTCTGGAACGCGATCCGGTAACCCAACCGCAAAAAATTGCCATTGGTAATTAAGGAGGATTCAGTTATGACGCAAGCCGAACTCATTCAAGAAAAAGAAGCTCAAAAAACCGAAATGAAAGAAAAGGTGCGTGGTCCGGTTTATCGGCCCCTGACCGATTGGTCCGTGGCTGCGGACCACTACACGGTCCGTCTGAGCCTGCCCGGTGTGCGCCAGGAGGATTTGAACCTGACCGTGAAGGGTAATTTGTTGACGGTACAGGCGGTGAGCCAGTTTACACGGCCGGAGGAAAAGGTTTTGGTCCACGAATTCGAATTGGGTTCGTTCACGACCACCTTGTCCTTGCCCGAGGATGTCGATTCCGAACAGATCAAGGCGGATTTGACCAACGGGCTCTTGAGCCTGACCCTTTACAAACGCAAAGAAGCGCTACCGCGCAAAATTGAAATTCAAACATCCAAATAATGAATCAGGAGGTGTTTCATGTTGAAAAAATGGATGAAAAAACAACCTGAAACCACAACTTCTTCTTCATTTTGGCCGGTATGGCATCCGTTCCATGGCGTTGACCGCATGTTAAATCCCTGGAATGGCAACCTTTTCTCCGAATTCGAACAGCTGTGGGGGCGCGATGCGTTCCCCCGCCTCGATTTGGTGGAAAATGACACACAATTTGAAATCACAGCCGAATTGCCTGGCATGGATCCCGACAAAGTCTCGCTGGATCTGAGCGAAGGGCAATTGCATATCGCTGGCCAATTTGAAGAAAACAAGGAATCCAAACGCGGCGCGACCAGTATTCAGGAACGGCGTTATGGTCGTTTCGATCGTTCCATTCCTTTGCCGGACTCGGCCGATTTGGACGCGGCCAAGGCCAACTTCAAAAATGGCTTACTAACGATCACCATCCCAAAGAAACCGGAGCGCATCGAACGATCGCGCAAGATCCCGGTCCAAGTTCACTAGCTGAACTCCTCCTCAGGCCCGCCTCGTGCGGGCCATTTTTTTGCCGCAAAACCGGGTTCACGCCAAGTTTCAAGGACTAATAAATTCTTTTGTTCTAGAGTAATTGAAACCAATAAGGTCATTAAGGTCCTTATCGACCCTAAAGCCCCAAATGACCTTACCGCCCAAAAAACATTTTTAACCCAGGAGTTCTTCTGCCGTTTCGCGCAGGAAAGGGAAGTGCTCCGCCGGTAAATACGCGGCCAATTCGTTTAAACGTTGACCCAATTGCCGCGTATTTTCTGCCACTAAATTGAAATGACCTAATTTGCGTTTCGGTTTAAGCGCTTTCTCATACCAATGCAAGGAACAACCCGGCACGCGCAACATGTTCCAGTTGGGCGGGACATACCCAATGATGTTGATCATGGCGGTAGGGCAGGTAAGATGCGTATCACCCAAAGGCAGACCGCATACAGCGCGGATGTGGTTTTCGAATTGGCTGGTGCGACTGCCGCGCTGGCTCCAATGCCCGGAATTGTGCACTCTTGGTGCCAATTCATTGACCCACAGTTGGCCATTAACCTTAAAAAATTCGATGGCCATAATGCCGCAAAAATCCAGTTCTGTTGTCAGGCGATGAAATGCGGATTCGGCCTGTTCTTGCAGTTTGGGCGTCAAGCCACGGGCCGGGGCGAGTGATAAACGCAGTTGCCCTTCAAAATGCAAGTTCTCGGTGATGGGATAAATTGCCGTAGCCCCGCTTCGGTCACGTGCACCAACCACGCTGACTTCGCGTTCAAAGGCCACAAACTGTTCTGCAATCAAGGGATTGGCTGCTAAATCCAGCTTGTGCAAGGTCTGACTAAGTTCTGCCAACTGATCGGGTGATTTGAGCCGCCACTGGCCATAACCATCGTATCCGTCGCGGCAGGATTTAAGCACCAAGGGATAACCGAGCTGTTCGGCTGCTGGCACCATTTGGCCCACATCCTCAATGAACCGCCAAGGGCTGGTCGGGATTCCAAGCCGATCCAACAGCGATTTTTCTTCCAGGCGATCTGCACCCGACCGAACAGCGATGCGATTGGGCAGAAGTTTTCCTGTCTCTTCTGCCTGCTCCAACAGAGGCCTGGCGATGTGTTCAAATTCGACGCTAATTAAATCGGCCTGTTGCATGGCTTGGTAAATCGATTCGGGTTGAACCTGAAACGTAACGGGATCCACCACCTCGTGGGCGCGCACATCCACAGCCAAGACCCGGATCCCGAGTGGGGCTGCAGCCAAGCTGAGCATGCGGGCCAATTGACCTGATCCGAGGATAAGGACTTTCATGGCTCAAGCCTGACCTGGAATGGGTTTGTCGAGTACTGCTTGGGTCTGTTCCGCCCGAAACTTACGGATTTTTTCGGCGACTGCGGGATCGCTCAAGGCAATGATTTGCGCGGCCAACAAGCCCGCATTGGCGGCGCCCGCCTCACCAATCGCCAGTGTCCCCACAGCGATGCCTTTCGGCATTTGCACAATAGAGAGCAGGGAATCGAGCCCGTTCAACTGGCTTGACCGGACCGGAACACCGAGTACCGGTAATTCGGTATGGGCGGCCAACATGCCGGGCAAATGGGCCGCGCCGCCCGCGCCCGCGATGATGACCTGAAACCCGTTTTGGGCAGCCGAATCGGCAAATTCAGCCAGAAGGTGGGGTGTGCGATGGGCAGAAACCACACGTGCCTCATAGGAAACCCCAAGTCGTTCGAGCATATCTGTCGCCAACTTCATTGTCGGCCAGTCCGATTGGGAGCCCATCAAAACCGCAACTTTCGCCAAACCCGCCTCCTCAGGACCACGACCAGGTCCGCCCAAAAATTACCACGACCCAGCCCCAAACCCCAAGCCTCCCCGATGTCCGCGCCCCCAACAAAGCGGCCAGGAAAAAATTTCCTTTTGTGCTTTCGTGTTTTCGTGTGCGATCAAATGTCTTACTCACACGAAGTCGCTAAGCCACTTAGGGATTTTCAGTCTACTTTTAGTTCACCAACCCATTGCCGGCATTCCTTTGTCGCATATTTGGGTTTCCCTGTGAAATAAATCAATGCATAACCCCTTTTTTTTGAGCATGTTAAACATGTTTTATACTATGTTTTGAAGTTGAAATTTAGTATTTTTGGTTTTTTTTGTTGATTTGGTTCTGGCCTTGGCCTGTTCCGAGCAGAGGGCCAGGTTTTTCAAGGGGTTTGTCAAGCTTTTGGCTGAAAATTTTTCTGATTTGACATCTGGATCGCGTTTTTTGGTGTGATTGTCGATTTATTGCAAATTTTCCTGTTTTTCATCTTGCACAAATGTGCTCTGGCATGATAAAACCCTGGCCATAATTTTTGAAAAGTGAAGTGTTTCATTCCCTTTGGTTGGGAAGGGGCTTCTTTTTCTCTTTTTTTGGGTTTGCGGTTAAAAAACCGAGACGGCTTGGGCGGTGCCACATGAGTCTTTTGTTATGGTGTTCGTTTCTTCTTTTTCAAGAAGGAACCGATAACCAGCGAATTCTTGCGGAATCCGTTTTTGAGGTCAAACGGTTTGGTTTGGTTCTGGAAGATCCCGAAGCTATTGCCCTTTTGGGTTATGCGGAAGAACCCTTGGTCTTTCATCTGGCTTATGATGGTGCGCTCACGCCCGATATGCGCCTTCAAGCCGCGGTGGTTGGGCCCGGTATTTCAACACCTATCACCATTAACCAGCCGGCCGAACCGCTTCAAATTGCCATTGATCGCCATGTCTTTACCCAGGTCGGAACCTTCCGCCTGGTCAATGTTCGTTTGACGGCCAATAACCAAACCTTGGAACTGGCCACGCCCAGCGATGCCCAAATTACGGTCGTGGACGATTTATTTGTCAGCCAGGTGGAAGTTCGCGAAATTAGCCAGCAGGAACTGATTGAAAAAGGTTACCTGTTCAAAAAAACCGATTTTCATGCGGTCAATTTCAATTTGTCCCTGGTTCTGGGTTCAAAAAAGGAGACGGTTTCGATTGACGCCCTTTTTCCGCGCACGGAAGAGGGCGCCTTTAAACCCGTCATCATCCAGGATCCATTTAAACCCTTTGTCAAACCGGTGTTCTTTAATTTTGGTTACAAAACGGATGATCCCTGGTCGCCACGCGAAAAACCGGGCGCCAATTATCGACCCGATGGCATATTGCTCATTCCCGGCAATATCAATTTCCTGAAAAGCCATTTTTCGGTTACGGCCTTGCTGCTGAATACGGCGCCGGACGCCTTAAATGTGCGCATGGAACGACTTCGCGCCCGCTTAGTCTTGCCGGAGGCCGGTCCGGCGGGTTTGCCCGTCACCACCAACCAGGAGTTGCGTCAGGACATGCACCATCCCGGTGCAGATGGTCAATTGGGTACAGCGGACGATCGCTCCGCCATTTATTCCGGCGAAAAGGCCTCCTCCGAATTCATTGTGATTGGCAATCTGGAGGGCGCATATCCGATTGAAGTGGAAATTACCGGCGATATGGTTTTGCCCCAGGGCATTGAGAAGATTCAGTCCAACTCTCAAGGCATGGTCTATGTCAAGGGCCAGGACTATTCGGTCGTGTTTGAGCATCCGGATGCGGTCGAGGAAAACGAACCCTACGACTTGGTCATGTACTTGCGCAACACGGGACCCAGCCTCTTGGAGGGCGCCGTCCAGTTGGATCCGTTTAAGCTGGTCGGCACGCGTTTGGCGGCGGGTCAGGACCCACAATTGGCGTTTTCGGTTGGACCGGAAGGCGAGCAGGCCTTGGTCTGGCACATGGTGGCGACAACCAGCGGTAAGGTTTTAACGACTTATTTTAAAGGGGATGGGGTCGCGGGCATCCAGTTACGGGTAGCGGTGGGCGCGTCCGGCGAATCGATTAGCCCGGTGGTGTTCAGCTATCCGCCTCAATTCTATTTATTGCCTGCCAGCCTGACACCGGATCTCAAGTTTTGGGTCAAAAAAAGCATTGACTTCAGCCAAACCCCGCCAGCCAAGTTACCTTCAGAACTATTACCAATTAGTGCTTCTGTGCCCCGTGAGCTCAATCGTCAGATGGCTCGAATCGGCCAATCCGTGAGCTGGGGTTTACCGCAGGATGTTGCGTTATTCCAATTATTTGAGTTGTGGTTGGGCGGGAAAGACGCCTATTTGCCCCTGGACCAATTGCGCCGGTTTTACGAACAGTCCAATGGTCTTGGTGGCGCCTGGTCTTCGGAAATGTCGAGTGTGTTTGCCAACCAGAATCCGGACCAATGGTTGACCCGGTTGGCCCAAAACTTTTCGGGTTGTCCGCAATCGGTGGGTTTTGCCGTTCAAGCGGATCAATCGATTTCACTGACAATTCGCGATGCCGAAGGCCGAACCCATGACAGTAACGGATCCCGGCAAATCCCTTTCTCCAGCCTGTTGGACCTGGGCAATAACCGTTACTTTTTTTGGTCGGCGCACATGGATGCGACGCCCATCATCCAAATCGAGAGCCAGAGCCCAGCAACCCTACAAATCGCCTCCGTTTTTCCCGACACCAATCTGAATTGCGTGCTGGCCAAAACCAACTTGGCCGCGGTCCAATCGGTGAGTTTGGGTTTGAACCCGGACTCGCGTACTTTGACGGTTCAGATGCCGCGTCAACCCGCCCAATCGGTTCAAGCCTCTGCAATTGCACCTTTGCCGTTTGCCCTTTCCTCCGTCCGTCAGGTCGATCCCAAACTGGATAAAAATGCCGATGCGTTTGGACGCACCTTATTGTTTCAGTTCAGTGCCCCATTGGATTTGAGCTCGCTGGATCCGATTGAGGATCACATTCGCATTAATGGAAAACCAGCTACCGATGCGGTTCTTCAGGCCGATGGCCGCAACTTGTTTGTCAGTTCACGCACTCCGCTTGGGCCGTACCGGCCGATCCATTTTGAATTGATTGGGGCCCGCGATCTGCACGGTCAAAGCCTGGGCACTTTAAATGGCAACTTTGACGGGTCGAGTTGGTTTATAGGCGTAACGATTCAGGGTCGGGTCGTCGACCAGCAAAAAGATGTAAGCGGCGGCCAAGTCTTTTTGATGGTGCGCAAGTCAGATGGCCCAACGAGTGAATTCCCGATCTACCAGACGGAAACGCTGAGCTCTGATGGCACCTTCTCCATGGATTTTGCGCCACTCTTGACCAACTCGGAGGAGGGCGATGCCCTCTTTTCAACCGCCTTGAAAATTGGCGTTTTGCTGCCCGATGGCCGTTACAAGGAACAAATCTTTTCGCCTCAGGGCGCTGGTCAAAATTTGCTGGCCGAATTTTCCTTCAATTTTGAAGGTGAAGTGACCGGAACTGTTTTTGCCGAAGGGCAACCTGTTCCATTTGCGGAAGTGTTTCTCAAACACAATAACAATCCCTTGGCCAATGAAATTGTTCAGGCCAATGCGGAAGGTGTGTTCCGTTTTCGTAATGTGGAAGTCGGTCCGATTAGCCTGAAGGCCAGCGCCAATGGCGTTTTTGCGTACGGCAACGGCTACCTGACCTCGGGTAACAGTCCGCTTCAGATCGATTTATTCACTTCAACCGAAACGGGCGGAATTTCCGGTCACATTATGATCGAAACGGAGAGCGAAACCTTACCGGTAGTGGGCGCGATTGTTGGCTTTGCGCGTTTTGGTGACCAAGTTCAGTACATGCAGCCGTTTGGCATTTTGGTGCCGTTTCAGGTTTACGGATTCGTCGGCGATGATGGCGGATTCAGTCTGGAAGGCGTTCCCGCGGGTTCCGGCCAGTTGTTTGTTGTGCATCCCATTACCGGCGCCAAGTTCTGGGACATCGCTGTGGTGGCGAACGATACGATTACGTTCGATTACACCTTCCCTTATGCAGTACCACCGGTCATGAATGGGGTAGTGCGCGGGCGTGTGACACGATCCGGAACCCCGCAGAAAGGGGTTGTGGTCTCTGGTCCGATGGGCATCGGCACGACCACCGATAGCAATGGCCGTTATGAATTGGCTGGCCTACCCGTCGATAGACCGATCGGCTTGGGCTTTTACCAAAAAACCACGTCATTAGGTGGCTTGAGTTTCACGATTCCTTCAGCATCGCCATTGTTAACCGGCATGGACCTGATCCTGGCCGAATCGGTCCACATCTACGGCACGCTATTGGACCACGAAGGGAATGGTGTTCCGTTTACGCCGATCTACAAATCGGATCCTTGGAATGAAGTGCGCTTGCGACCGGTAACCGAAACCAATTCACGCGGGGAATTTGAAATTGAAGAGTTTGAGCTCAATAAAAACCATACCTATTCAGCAGCCGTTGCGCCCAATATTGCATCCGCGCAAGTGTCGGTAAATTCGGACGATATTTTCGGCTTTATCCTGCAGGAACGCGGAACGGCCGATTTGCGTGTGCGTTTAGTCGATTTTCAGGGCAATCCGCAAATTGGCTATGTCGTCCTGGAAAGCGATGTTCCGGTATTTGCACCTGACAGTTATGGCCAAGCCGGCCATTCGATAAGCCATCAAGGCCTGACCCAGGCCGATGGTTGGATCAGCTTAAAAAACATCAATGCTGGCACCATTCAGGTGCACGGCATCCATCCCCAATTCGGTGAAACCCAGGTACTTGAGCGCATCCTTGTACCGCAACCCGAAGGTGCGCCAGCCGAGGAAATAACTTTGGCGTTTGCTGGGACCGAGACAGCCAACCTGTTTGGAACGGTTTACGATCCTTCCGGAAATCCGGTTGGCCAAGGCGTGTGGGTCCAGGCCCAGGTCAATGGCATTAGCGCCAAAGCTTTGACCAGTCCGACCGGCCAATATGCGTTTGAGAGTCTGGTCAGTGGTAACCTCAACCAAACAGTTCACCTCAATGTATTCGATCCTATTTCCGGCGCTTTTCAATGGGCCAGCGTGTCGCTCAACGAAGGGTTGAATTTCCGCGAAGATGTTTACCTGCAAGGTGTTGGCGATGTTCAAGTGCGCATCGAAGACCATGAGGGTGCTGCCGTCGATTATGCCGCGATTACGATTGAATACAGCGCTATGGACAGCGTTCCGCCCGAACCACCAGCGACCCAGGGCGAAATCATGCGGGTTCGTCGGACGGTCATCCAACAAATCACCCCGTCTCAGCAATCCGTTTTATTTGAGAACCTGCCGGCTGGGCTCTTAACCATCCGCGCCAACGCCGGCAACGGTCTGGTTGGTTTGCGCGAAGTGGCCCTACCGCACGGTGCCGATCCGCTTGATGTCCTCGTGCGCCTGGAAGCGGGCTCTTCAATTTCCGGAATTTTTGTGGATGGCAGCCAAATGCCCATTCCCAATGCAGAGATCCAACTCAAACAAAACGGTTCTGTCTTAAGCCAGATCCTCAGCAGCGCTCTCGGCGGTGCAGAGGGGACATTCCTGTTTGAAAATTGGCCTATGCGCACCTATCAACTCAAAGGGACTGATCCCAGTTCGGCCCGCATTGCCCAGGCTGAAGTAACCACCTCGCCCTTCCAACCCAATCCCCATGTGGTCCTGAGCTTGGACCCGCTGGGACATGTGCGTGGCATTGTCTACAACGAGGATCTGCCTTTGGAAGGTGCGCGGGTCACGATTCGCGGTCGCCAAATCGAGTGGGTCACAGGAACCGATCCCAGTGGGGCATATTCCTTCCGCAACTTGCCGCTTGGCACCTACACCGTTCACGCCAGCAAAAATGGCTTGTTACCGGAAGCCGAAAGTCAGATTACGGTTCAGGAGCCCGATGCGGACCATATTCTCGACCTCTACATGGAGCCGACCAAATCGCTGCGGGTCACGATTTTGGATGCCTATGGTCAACCTGCACCCGGCGCCGAAGTTAACGTCTACAAAGGCTCCAATCAGATCCTGGTTTATGGCGATACCCGTTACGCCGATGCCGATGGCCGGGTCGTTTTCCCCAATTTGGTTGCCGATACCTACCAGGTGCGCGCGCGTGATTACAGCGAAGACCTTGAAGTTCTGAAAAACGTGACGATTGGGCCCTTTGACCCCGATCCTTTGGATACCAGCTTGCAGTTTCCGGGTTTTGGCGAAGTTTTTGGTACGGTTCGATTCGAATCGGGCGAAATTCCTGATCACAACTTAACCGTTCAAATTGAAGTGGGTTACCGCAATACAATCAGTATTTCGACCAATAATCTGGGCCAATTCCACGCCATTCGCATTCCCATCCAGCGCAGCGTGCCGGTCCGCGTCTACGATCCTGATAGTCGCGGAACCGCCCAGGAAACGATTTTCCTGGACAATCCGGGCCAGAGCCTGGAAATCAACCTGACCTTGCTCAACACCACGTATGTCACCGGGCACATCGAACTGGCCGATGGCAGTCCCGCCTCCTACGCCGAAGTTCGCTTAACTCAACCATTTGCGCTCGTGACCCAGGCCAATTACCTGGGCGAGTACTTGCTTGAACCCGTGCCCACTGGCCCGTTCACCATTCAAGTTCGCGATCCAGAAACGAGCCGTTCCATCGCTCAGGCTGGTGAGATCCTCAATGATGCCAACGGTTTCCCCATACCGGGCGAACTGGATTTCACCTTCGGAGGTGTTGCCGACATTACTGGTTTTGCGACCTTGTCCGATGGCGAGCCCGTTCGTTTTGGCGATGTGTTCCTGGAACCCCAAGTTGGCGGTTCCACCTTGCGCGTCCCGCTGCAGGGCGATGGTCGGTACCTGTTCCAATACGTTCCGCTCGGGCCTTACCGCATTCGCGCTTACGACCGCTACTTGGATGTTTATCGCACTTGGGAAACGGTTTTCATCAGCGATGATGGCGTTACCGTGAACAAGGATTTACCCTTCGCCAACAGCTATAACTTGTCCGGTATCGTTACCCTGGCCGATGGCGTGAGTCCGGCCTTTAACGGAACTGTCGAGTTGTGGAAGGTCTCTACCCAAGGTCGATTGATTCTGGTTTATCACAGCGCCATCGACGATTTGGGCCATTACCTGATCAACCACATTTATCCCGGTGACTACACGCTTAAAGCCTACGATGAATTCCAAAACGCAACTGTGAGTCTAGCCTTCACTATGCTGACCAGCGATGCCACCCAAGATCTGCAATTGGTTGAAAGTGCGGCACTGGTCGGATCAATTTCAGACGGAACTGCACCTTTTACCTCCGGAACCATTGCGGTTACTCAGAATGGTGCGACCATCCAACACACCCTGAATTCCTCCGGCCAATTTGTCTTTGAAGGCCTGGTTCCAGGCCCCTGCTCGATCCACGCGGTGGTTGCGCAAGGCTGGTATGAGGTCGACCAGTCCATCACCCTGGTGGGCGGCTCCAACAGCATCCAATTGATGAGCGAACCGACCTTAAACGTTTTAGGCCAGGCCTACATGGTTCGCGTTCCGGTTGCCAAGCCGCAGGTTCGCTTCTTTCATAACCAGAAATGGCGAACGGTCAGCACCAACGCTTCCGGTGACTTTGTTTTGGATCGCGCACCCCACAATACGGATCTTTTGTTGGAAGTGGCCTACGGCTCGAAAATACGTCAGTGGACGGTTTCGACAGCGGATCAGGATCTGACGGTCGGTCCTTTTGTGCTCGATTTAACCCCGCCCGAAATTCTTTTTGACCAGGACGACATGACTGTCACCACCTGGCCGTTCCCATTGAATATTAGCATCAGTGAACCCGATGCAGGCTCTGCAAATGACCCCAGCACGACCCAGATTTGGGTCAATCAGATCGATATGACTGCGTTTTTCAATGTTGATGCCAATGGCCTTACCGCAGATTGGCAGGCCTTTCCACCCGGATTCGTGTTTGGCCCCAATGCCATTACCGTCTCAAGTCGCAACGATTCAGGTGCGCAGGCAACCGCTCAATTCAACTTGAATGTGGCGGTTTCAGAAATTGGCCTGTGGCTTTCTTTAAATGAAAACGGATCACCTGTTGGGGGCACTTTCAGCCTGGATGGATCCGCCGTCAATTCCATTGGCGAACAAGGGCTGTTAATTCCCGGCCTTGTACCCGGAACCCATGCGCTCAAAGCCTGGTCGGGTGTTTTGGGTCATCGCGACGCCCTGGTCTTGGGTGCCTTGCCATCTCATGGGGTGGCCGTTCCGGTGGGTCCAACGGGATCTTACAGCGGCATGGTTCTCGACCCGGATGGACTGCCTGTTTCGGCGGCCATTCTTCAGATCGGTCCTTTTTTGGAGACCAGTCAGCCCGATGGCAGCTACCTCTTTGACCTTTTAGCCTTGCAAAATCATGCGATTGCGGCTCAAAAAGACGATTTACTCGGCTACGTGGAAGCACCGGCTTTGAGCTCCAACGGTGAAATCCAAAATCTGGACCTGCAGCTTGAGGCCAGCGGTCGCGTTTCCGGTTTGGTCCTGGACGATGATGGTCTCACCCCCATCGAATCGGCCGAAGTCAGCCTGACAATTCCCGGCAAGAGCAGCTTTTTTGATCGAACTGCGCTTTCTGCCAGCGATGGTTCCTTTCAACTGGACCAAGTCCTTAAAAGCGACGGTCAATTGCAGGCCTACGACCCCCTCACTGACCGTTACGGCTACGCCACCACCACCTGGTTGGATGAAACGGAACTGATGGTTAATATTCAGCTTGCCCCTGCCGGCGACGTGCTTGCCGTCGTCCTGGATGCCGATAACCAACCGCTGACCAATAGCGCATTTGAGATTAGCGGAACGCGCACGGTGAATGGGACCACCGATGCCAATGGCCAACTCTCCGCGCTTAATTTGCCGTTTGGCAGTTACCATTTGCGGATTGAACGCCAGGACTTGTTCCAGTATTTCGAACTCGATTTCAACTTGAATCAAGACGCACTTGACTTGGGTAGCCTGACCTTGTTGCGCGATGTGGCGCCACAAATAACGGTCTTTGCTTTGCCGGCCAGCCACGATCCGTTAGCGCCTTTACCGATCGACCTAGATGCAACCGATGATCGCGGTTTGGTCAGCTGGCAATTGGATCTCAATGGCCTAGTTTTGGGCGGCGATTTGAACGGGACAAGTGTCCAAGAAACCTTGATGGTCGCCCTGCCGGACCTACCGGTTGGCACCTATCCCTACACCTTCGAAGTGGCCGATGTTTGGGGCCAGACAGCTGTTGAAAGCGGAAATCTCAACCTGATCCACGATGCGACTGGACCTGTCCTGAGCCAAATCGAACCGGCGGCGGACAGCCATTATTTCGAGTTAAGCCAAGTCATAACACGGGTCACGGCAGTGGATGATCAGGGTGTGGATCGGGTGGAGTTTGCCCTGCTGGGCACGGCCACCCAGGGCAGCGATTCGCGCAGCCCTTACACTTATGGTTTTTACTTGCCGCAGGTTTCGGTGGCAACCAACTACACCCTGCAAATCACAGCCTACGATCGACGCGGCAATAGCAGTCAGGTCGATGTGAATCTGATTGTCGACCCGGTGACGACGACGGGCGAACCGGATGTGACCTTGTATGCACCTCTTGATGGTCAACCCTTGCCGCTCTTCCTGCCCCAAGGTCTGGATTTACAAATCCATTTCGCCATGTCCGACCCCGACAAAATTGGCGGTTACCGCTTGACCTTCAACGATTTAGTCCTGTTGGAACACATCTATGGCAACACAACTACTTATCCAGTCGATACCCACTTGGTTCTGCCAACAGAACTGCGCAGTGCCGAGATGTTGGTGGGTCAATTGGAGGTTTGGGACCGCGGCGGTCAGACCCGGGTTATCCCGATCACCATCCCCAATATAAACGGTCAGGTCGAAACCCAATTGGTCCTGGGCCCCAACCAGGCTCAAGGCAATGAAAGCTACATTCTGGTCGGCGGGAACCACATCATCGATGGTCGCAACACGGTCCAAAACTTGGTTCTGGTCAACGGAGCCACCCTGACCCAAACCGCAACCGACGAATTTGAAACTCATGTGGCCGGAACCCAACTCAAGGTGCTCGGTGTTTTGGTGGTCGACGAAGGCTGTCTGATCGATGGTAACGGCAAAGGCTTCAACCAATTGCCCAGCGCCATGGGCATCAGCGAACCGCATAGCTCGCATGCCGGCCTGGGTTATGGCTCAACCGATCCCAATGAAATTTACGGTTCACCGTTTCAGCCCAGTTTGCCGGGTAGCTTCACAGGCGGTGGCGCTTGGCAGTTAACGTCTGACCAAATCTGGTTGCTGGGCGAAATTCGCGCAAACGGTTTGTATCAGTCCGGTTCGCCCGCCTTTAACGGATCGGGCGGCAGTATTTGGTTGCAGGCCGAAGCGTTCCACGGCCTTGGTGCGGTCCGAGCGCTTGGCTACTCGTATGGTTCCGGTCGAGCCGGTGGCGGCGGGCGCATCGCCTTGTACGGCGATTTTGCCGGAAAGGTGGAAGCGTTCAGCTTTGGTCCAACTGGAACGGGCACGATCTACCGCTCCGTGCCTGATCCCGATCAGCCGGGTCAGCGCATCAACACCCTGCAGATCCGCCATCGCGACGATGCGAGTTCGTCGATTCCGACCTACTTGTTTGGGCCCTGGACTCTGCAGGAAGACAGCGATTTCACCGTGCGCGAAGAAGTGATGGGATCGGACACCTTCCAAGTCCTGACCCTGTTAGCCCCATTTGGACCCTACCAGGGGCTGCCCGGCTACCTGGTTGCCTTTCAGACAGCCGAGACATCTATTGCGCAACAGGTCGGCCTTGAACTATGGTCGCCGGCCAACCAACCGTTTGGTACCTTTGTTGGCGGCGAGACAATTGAAATCCGCCCACCGCTCGACGCGATCCAGGTCGAGAACTACGGTTATCTCAACCTGCTCGACTACAGTCCGCAGGTAGATATTTACCTCGGGCACCTGGGTGTACTGCAATCCGAATCGACTTACGTCAGCAGTGGTCACTTGCTGGATTTAAGTGGAACCTGCAGATTGATCGGCAATTTCCAATGGGATAACCTCACCCATTCCAGTGACTTGAAGTTGGCCTTAACGGGATCTGCAACGGTTCAGAACTGGAATCAAACCGATGGCGAAGTGTATGCCGATGGTTCGATCCAGGCCGATGTGTTAACGGTGGCCAGTGCCGCCAAAATTCGCACCCAGCACATCAACGGCGCAGAACTCACCCTGCACAGCCGCCTTATGGATATTCAAGGTACTGTTTCCGCTCCACGAAGTGGCCTAGCTGTGGCATCGGGTCCAACCTTCCGCTCACACGGTGGTCTTGGGGATGGAACTGAAACTTACGGTTCACTGTACCGAGCCGAATCGCGTGGCAACGGCGCCAGCTACGGCGGGGGATTGCTGACCTTACTTGCCGATGAGTCTCTAGTTGTCGATGGCGTAATTTCATCAAAAACAGAGGAAAGTAATGGGTCTGGTGGCTCTATCCATATCCGGACGCCTTTTTTTAATGGGACCGGTACGCTTAATGCCGATGGTTTTTTTAGTTCATCCAAACCTTGCGGAGGCGGCAGGATCGCCATATTCTCGAATACTTATGCTTTTTCCGGTTCCGTTCATGCATACGGACTAGGTTATGTTTCGGGAACGAGTTATCAATCCGGAGCCGGAACCATTTTTATTCAATCCGATCAGTGGCCCAATGGTCGCCTGATTGTCGACAATGGCGGTTATCAGCCGGGCATGAACCGATCCACCCCGTTGCCCGGCCTGGGTTCGCGCCTGGCCGACGCGGCAACCGGCTTAGCCCAAATCCTCGGCTCGAATTTCCCAGATAGTTTGGCCGGCCTTTATGTCGTTTCTGGTAATAACCCACCGGCCCGAATCGCTAGCAATACGGCCGATACGTTGTCGCCGGAAACCAGTTTCCCCGCAATTGGGGCCGGCGAAGAGTACCACGGTTTACATCGCCTGGATGTACTCGAAGTTCGCGGTAAAGCGCACCTCTATTCCATCGATCCGATTGAGGTTTTAGACCAACTGATCATTAATGACGGAACCTTGGAAGTTCCCCAACTGCAGATGGATCAACCCCTTGTGCTCAAGGACGGCAAAGGTCGCTTAATCTCACCGGTCAGCGATTTGACCCTTGACAATTTCGACTTGGTTATCGACCAACCGGTGAATATGGACACTTTGACCTTGGTGAATGGCAGCTCTCTCACCTACCGTCAGCCCATCGTCATTACTACGATAATGGTCAGCGATTCCGACCTGATTGCCGCTGTTCCCGGCCACGATCCCGGCCTAATCGCTCAAGACCTTACTTTGATCAACTCAGGTTGGACCGTTGCCAATCGGCCTACTGCCTCCAGCTTCTACGAACTTGTCGCCCAAATCGATGGCACTCTATTAATTGATACCAACAGTGAAATTGCCTCATCAGGTTCAAATAAGACGCCATCCTCTGCGTTTGAATGGCCCACAGGTGTTGCCTATGCCACAGAAACGCATGGTGGCTTTAATCGACTTGGCAACCACGCAAATTATCCAACTGGGTACGCCGAGGAACCCGTTTTTGGAAATTATGTACGTCCATTGCGGCCTGGTCCCCAAAACGGTGGTGGTGTCATTCACCTGGTCGCCAACCAAATCGAGAACCAAGGAATGATCCAATCCGATGCCCCAGCTTTTAATTACCGCAGTGGCGGTTCCGTTCTCCTGGAGGTGAATACGCTGGTTGGAAATGGAACCATTGCCGCTCGCGAAGGGTCTAGTGGTGGCGGTGGCGGCCGAATCGCCATTCATTACCAGGGCAGTGACGCCTTCAAGACCAGCATGAGCTTGACGACCCAAAAAGTTGGTGACCAAGGCATAACCACTCGAGGGGGCGCGGGTACTATTTTTCTAAAAGGGCCTGGCCAAACCTATGGAGAACTCGTCATTGATCAGACCGGTTCCAGAATCGGCACTGAAGACGGTCTCGAGTCCCGTCAACGCTTGACCGGCATCCCCGGACACTCGCGCATTACCCTTTCAATCGAAGATAACGGTCCGGCCAATCAAATCTCTGACCCCGCATGGGAACTCGCGCCTGATCTGGCGTTCCAATGGATTCGCCTCACCTATGACGGTCAAACCTACCAACGTCAAATTGTCGACAACAGCTATACCGGCCTGATGCTTAGTGAGGATTTACCCAAACCGATCCCTGCCGGAACAGAGCTTGAATTAATCCTCAAATTAGATGCTTTGACCCTCAAAGGCGGCGCGCTTCTTTTCTACCCGGGCCTCATCGAAACTGCCGCACTCAACTTGGGACCTGAAATGAACACCGGTAATGGGGTTTGGTGCCGTGACCTGATCGGCTTGCCCAATCCCTTGGTTATCAATTCCGAGCGTCTTCTTTTGTCGTTGGAAGAGCCTCAATGGCAAACGCAAGACATTACGGTCCAAAATGGCATTTTAGTTTTGGCCAAACCTCTTGAAGTTCATGACTTAAATCTTGTTGATGGTTTCGTGACCCAATCCCTGGTCAACATGGCCTATGCGGCGAACCACTTGTTTGAACCGGCACTGGAACTCACAGCACATCAAATCACTTTTTCCGGTTCAAGTCGCATTGATGCCAATGGAAAGGTTTATAAAAACACGCTTTTCGGAAACAGCGGGACGCACGGCGGTTTACCTTCAAATGGATCAGGAACTACTTTTGGCTCTCTCTACCAACCGCAGGAATATGGAAATCGCCAGAGTTATTTTTCCGGAGGCCGAGTTCACGTCATTGCAAACACCATCCAAAATGGCGTTTTCGCAGCTAACGGTGACCGCTCCAGCGGCAACGGAGCGGGTGGCTCCATCTGGATTGAGGCGCAAACACTGATCGGGGACTTGCAGTGCGATGCTAGCTCCGATTCCATCGGCCGAGATGGCGGTGGCCGCATTGCCGTCTATGCCGGAACTACCGATGGTGCGATTCTGACCAACACCTCCGGCTACGGGGGCTCTTCGGGTACAGCCTTTATCCATATCGCCGATCAACACACATTCGGTGAATTGCGCATCGTCAACTCCACCGTTACCAGCGTGCCAACCCCCATCCTCGGCTTTGCGCCGACTACCGTGCCTGCCGGATTCAGCGCCACCTTTGTGGATGGAATAACCAGCATAACCCTGCCAGGTCTGAGCGAAACCAATGACCTGAGCGGCTACCGTCTGATACCGCGCAACGATCCGGCATCTGCCGCGCGTGTGCTCAGTAATTCTACCAGCGGCGACCTGCAAATCGTTGTGGAAGGCGACCTGAGCGACCTGCAAGTTGGAGACCCACTCGCCCTCGAAGTCTGGGTCGATAACCTGGTCTTACAGAATGCCCAGCTCTCGGGCGATGTGCCGGTCGTTGAGTTCCCGGCCGATACAACGCCACCGACCATCGACGAATACAGCCTGACCCCCTTCTACGGCGATCGTCTGGATTCTGGCCTGGATTTCCAATTGCTCCTGACCGCGTCTGACGATGTGGCCGTTGACCGTGCTCGCGCCACGATTGGCGGTGTGGCCGTCGACCTGACCGGCGCCGGTCCGTTCACCTTCAACCTGGCTGCGCCGGTGGTCGCTGCTCTGGAAAACCACGACCTGCTGATGGAAGTCTGGGATGCGGCTAATAACCCCAGCCAGCAAACCGTTATAATTCCCGTCGAACCGCCCGATACAATGGCTCCCGTTTTAACCATCTTGGCCCCCAACGACGGCGAAACCTTGCTGGTCGATACGCCATTTGATCTGCGTTTCACCATTTCCG
This sequence comes from Acidobacteriota bacterium, assembly GCA_020637335.1. Taxonomy (GTDB): domain Bacteria; phylum Acidobacteriota; class Holophagae; order Acanthopleuribacterales; family Acanthopleuribacteraceae; genus JACJWC01. The sequence goes on from JACJWC010000025.1 coordinate 24,068, forward strand.
ATAACCGTTGGGTCGACCAGGTCAGTGCAACCTTTGATGGCACCGTCCATACCCAAATGGTCCAGGCCAACGATGGTTCGGTCGAATGGACATTGACCTTCCAAACCCCCAACCTTGCCACTGCCGAAACGCGTACCTTGCATGTCGAGGCCGTTGATATCTTTGGTAATATTCAAAGCGAAGACCGAACCCTGACCATCTCGCCAGCCACCATCCCGGTTGTGACCTGGTTACAACCAACTGCCACCTACCTGGTGGCCGGAACAACCGTCACCGTTTCGGTTGATGCCCAATCCGCCAACGGTATCGACCGGGTCAGCCTGGGTTTTGAAGGTCAAACCGCAGTTGAAATTAGCAGCCCACCTTACCAAACCGATCTGGTCGTGCCCCCCACCGCAACCTTGATGTCGACCAACCTGGTCGCTCATGCCTGGTCCAATACCGGTGATGAAACCGTTAGCAGCAAACTTCTGACCGTTTTCCCCACACAATTTGCTTTGCCAGAAATAGTCTTTCACAATCTTCGAGCTGACCAGGAAATCGAGGTGGGCTCAAAAATTCCTTTCCTTCCAGAATGGCGATTTCTACACGAGGATGCCCAGGGTAGCCAGGGCCAATGGATGGTGCAGCAATTATCTGGAGCCACCTTTACTAAATGGGCTATTGCCAGCAACTCCAATTTCCCAGGTGCCAAAATCTGGCGATCAGCAGGTTCATCGATGCATAATCGCCTGGTTTCTCCAGTCATTATTCCTGAGTCCAGCACTTTATTGCACTTTCTGCACCGGTTCAGTATTGGTAGTGGCACAGCTACGCTTATTGCCCGCAATTGGGATACGGGAGTTGAGACGAATCTCGGCCCGTATCTGATAAATGGCGGTTACACGAGTGGTCAAAATTCCTGGGTTTATGGGATTTCCGTCATTGACCATGTCATGGCGGATCTTTCAGGCTTTGAAGGGCAATCCATCCAGTTGATTTGGGACATCAGCATTCCTGCAGGTAGCTCGGGCTCTTGGGAAATCGATGAAATCTCGGTTATCAAACCAGGCGGACCGGCTGGTGGTAGCCTAGTCCTTTCGGGGTTAGGGAACAATTTGAATTTGGACGTTAATTCCGATTGGCAAATGCTTGAGATTCCCGAACTTATTCCGGGTCCCCAGACCTTGTTCCTGACTGCCACTGATAGTCGTGGCTTAGAATGGACCAGCGAGCTCCCTTTCGAGGCGATTGTCGATCAGACACCGCCGTTCATTGCCCTAGATAGCCCCACACCTTTTGAAGTCTTGGCAACAGCTTCTCCATTCGACCTAGAAGTACTTCCTCAGGTCTCGGATGGGGCCGCACTGAGTCGCAGCTTGCTTGATCCTATTTTATGGACTACGGCTTCTTCTTTTGCATCAGTAGAATGGGTTTTCAATCTTTCTGGCGCAGTTCGCTGGCGTGGGCCATTGAATCAGGATTCCTTTGAATGGACTGCCCAACTAAATGAATTTGATGTGCCAGCTTTCCAGCCTCGCCTATCCATTTTCCATCGAGTCAATGGTTCTCAAACTACTTATGCTGTTTTAGAAGCACGCGTTTCTGGTGCCACCATCTGGCAAGACCTTGGGCCTGCCATGATTGAGGGCGAATATACTGCCATAGTGGACCAGGTTGGTCATCCTCTCAACGGTCGTTCGGCATGGGTGGGTAATTACAAAAATTTTCAAACCACGATCGACTTGAGTGAATTTTCCGGTCAGAAAATAGAACTACGTATCTGGTTCCATACACCGGCCGAAACTGTACACGATTGGACCGTAGAAGCCTTAAATTTGACTGGGATAGATCCAAGTACTCGGCCAGTTGCCATTGTAGATTCCGAATTTGAGGGTCAAACCCAATCTGACTCAATTTCCCCTTACCAGTTTGCTTTCCCTGTCCCAACTCAACCAACCACGCGGCAGGTATCGCTTTCTATCACTGCCGAAGACCCGAGTGGTTTATCGACTACTCTTGACCGAAGTCTTCTCCTCCTCGCGGGCCAAACCCAATCCCTAACTGCTCTAAATTTGCAAGAAGGTGATACTTCCTTAGAAAACCAACATCTTGCGCTCCTGGCGGGATCTCATGTGATCAACGGCGAACACACCTTTGCCTCACTGGTTTTGGCTCCGGGTGCGGTCCTCAGTCATACTGCTTCACCTTCCAACCTCAATCCCTCTGGAATGGACCTGACCCTTTCTGGTGCGTTAATAGTCCTGCCCGATGCGATTATTGATCTTAATGGCAGAGGGTATCCGGGGCAATCTACAGACCCCGGGCTCGGCCTGCCCAGTTCCCATGGTCATGGCGGATTAGGTCCGGGCGAGGCGCTTGGTGCATACGGAAATCCCTACGATCCTTTCGAACCTGGTTCGGCAACTGGCGGCGGCAGAATCCGCATTTCTGCTGATCACATTCAAGTGGATGGCACCATACGCGCAAATGGCTCATCGAATGCCGGGCAATTTGGCTCCGGCGGTTCTGTTAGCCTTTTTGCAAATTCGATTTCAGGTGTAGGTCGGATTCAAGCCAATGGATTCGAGATTGGATCCAACGACCTTTCCGGCGGTGGGGGTCGCATCGCCCTGAACAGTGCGGGTTCTATCGATTATTCGGGTTACTTGGAAGCACTAGGTGGACCCCAATCTGGCGCAGGAACTATCTATCTTCAATCTGCAACGACCAAGACCCTTCGCGTCTCTAATTTCCAGGGTTCAGCTGGTTGGACGCCCCTTCCTGGGCCTCCTCTAGCGGGTACAAACCTCCAAGTTCAAAATGCCTCTGTTCAGCTTGACAATCCCTGGACAGGTAGCACATTCACCATTGATGGTGGCTGGTTAAAGTTTGAGACCTCGAGTCAGGTGGATTTAAGAAATCGCCTCACCCTAATGGATGCTCGCCTACAAGGAAAGTTGCTTTTAGAGGAAAGCCAAATAAATCCTCCGGGCCTCTCTCGGGGCTCGTTGGAACTAGTCGGCGAAATTGAATCGGATATCTTCTCCACCGACATGGATTTCAATTCTCAGATTGGCTTGGCCGGCACAATCCACTGCCAGCGTTTCCTTCCTGCAGAATATGGCGAGATCTATGTTCCGATAGATCTACCAAATTGGCCACTCATCCTAAATGTCGATCAGAATCTCAATCTCCGCTATACCAATCTCAATGCCCATAACGGTGCTGGATACTTGGGGAATCGGTACTCGCATGCCGGAATCGGTGTCCATAATAACGACGGGACGCCGCAGCTTGTGAATGAAATTCCTTACGGAAATCTTTTTTATCCCGACACACCAGGCTACGGTGGTGGGGTTGTGCAGATTTACGCCGATTCGGTCTCCTTCGATGGCGAAATCAACGTGTCGGGTTTTGATAACTATGATCAATATGGCCCTAACAACGGCGCCGCAGGTTCTATTTACATTGAAACAAACTCAATTTCTGGTTATGGGTCCTTGTATGCTGAAGGAGGGATCCACTACGAAAGCGACGGGCAATCCACCCCAACGGAAGTGGCTGGTTCAGGTGGGCGCATTGCAATCCGCGTCCTTCAATCTGGTGGTAACAATTTCCATGGTGACTATTACGCTTCGGGTGCTTCGGTGTTTGGGGGCAACGCCTCGCCAGGCACAATTTATTTTGAAGATCCAGATTCTTTTCCTTTTGGTAAACTGATTATCAGGGATGATTACGGAACTATTCCTGAATTCTCGGGGCCCGCTCGTGTCGAAGGACTCGGCTTCAGAACCGCCATTGCAGACGACATCGATGGTGACAATCACCTTCAGGTCGGTGCCAGCGATTACCCGGAATCTATGGCAGGTCGCTACCTGATTCATGAGCTCGATCTACCTGTACGCCTCAGCGCCAATGATGCAGCCTC
>JACJWC010000026.1 GCA_020637335.1 Acidobacteriota bacterium
CCAGAACGGCCAGGAACAAGACGACCAAGATAGTCATACGGCGGTTCTTGGTCATTGACTGGCCTCCTCAAAAAAGGTGGCCAGGCGGAATTTGGCCCGCACACTACCTTGAAACTGGTTGGAATCTTCCATTTCCAGTTGGGTGATCATGAGCAGGAGTGGGCTATTTTCCAAATCGCTTATAAATTTTCGCAGATCGGCATACGGTCCTGCTGCCGGAAAATCGATGCGGTACAGCCCTAAATTCTGGTTGGCCAGCGGTTGAGAGGTGTATCGGACCTGGTCCAATTGGATGGAATGCGCAGCAGCCAATTGGTGCAATAGCCGCGAAATTTCAATGATTCTTTCGTCTTTCTGGCGCAGGAACTCGTTGCGGAAACTGCTGATTTGTTTGCGGTTCGTTTCGTAGGTGGTCAAAGTGGTCTGATAACTGTCGTGTTCCTTTTGCGTGCGTTGCAGGCTGAGCCGCGAGGTGTTTACGGTGCCCGATTGATCGGCGAGGATGAGTTGTTCGTCCTGAACACCAAAAACGAAAATGCAGGCAGCCAGTAGGATGAGTCCTACGAAGAATAAGCTGAGGAAACGCGGGTTGTGTAGCCATTGCCTAACCACGGGAACCTCCGCGCTCAAATTGGAAGCGGATCTCAAATTGGATCAGGCCCTTGCCGGGTCCATAGGTTTCGACTTCAAAACGCACGGCCCGAAAGGCGGGATCGGCTTGAAGCGATTGGACAAACCGCAGCTCGGCGTCTTTGTTGCGCGCTTCGGCGGCCAAGGCAAAGGCGACGCTCTCGGCTTCGTTTTGCGGGGCTTCGCTGGATTGCAAGCGGACCAAGCGCACATCGTCATTGAGGTGGCGATTCAAGCCGTCCAGAATTTCGCCCCAATCGGCTTGGAAGGCGGTTTGGATGGCGTGGAATTGTTCCACTTCGCGTTTGTACTGCTGTAGGTCCAGACTCTCGAGGCGGCGCAGGGTGCTGGCCATTTCAACCTGGAGCTCTGATTCGGATTGGGTCATGGCGCCGAGCTGGTGGTGCAGTGATTGATTGGTGTTGCGCAGGCTCAAATATTGGACCAGCACAAACAGGCAAAGCAAAAGGGCGCAAGCGTTTGCGATCCACCAGGCCATCAGCCGAGCATCGCGTTGGACAAAGGGTTTGAGCGCAAAGTTGATTGGAGCGCGCATCAGCTGGCCCCCAGGCGGATTTGGATTAAGCGCTGGGCCCGCGTGCCGGATAGGGTCGGAGCCGACAGGGTCGGGAACCCGCGTTGAAAGGCTTGAGCCAGTTGGTCGGCATGATGGTCCCACTGGCGGTCCAGGATCAGGAGTTGGGTTGATTTCCCCTCTGTTAAGGATTGGGCGGCCTGGGTTCCGTCAATTTGGACCAGGGTCTGAATATCCAAATCGCCATTGGGCTCAAGCGGCAGGCGCCGCAGCCGGAACTGCTGCCATTCGCCTTTACTGCCCAATTCTGCAAAGATCCAAAAATCCTGAAAGAGCAGGATCAATGCTTGGTTCCACAGATGCGATTCGCGGCTGAGTTGATCAAAAACCCCACCAATCAGGCCACAGTGAATCCCTTTTTGTTCCAGGTTTTGGCACAGGCTCTGAACCCACGGTTTGGGTAACGTGAAGGTCAACCAATTCTCGCCGAGCAGAACGGCTTGCTGACGCGCCTGATCGGCTGGAAAAGGCAAGAACTTTTTGGTTTTCCACAGGAGCCAGCCCGCCAGATCCCGGTTTTGGACCTGGGGATCTCGATCGACTTTTTGCGGCAGGAGCAGGTCCTCATCCAGCAGGAACCCTACTTGTTTTGGCAGTTCGGGCAAGGCGGCAAGGACTTGGTTGGGGTGGGGTAGGCCAGCGGGTTCCGACCAGCGGTATTCCCATTCGGGCTGGAGGTTGAAACTGCAGGTTGAACTGGTGATGATAAAAGTTGCGAGGTTTTTCATGGGTTATTCGATAAAGGTGGCTTTGTTGATTTCGTGAAGGGTGGTTTCGCCGCTGAGGAACTTTTCTACCGCGGCCTCGCGCAAAAAACGCATTCCAGTGGCGTGGACCAACTGTTTGAGTTCGCGAAGGGGACGGCGTTCCAGAATGGCTTGGCGAACTTCATCGGTGAGGATAAGGATTTCGGCGATAACCGTTCGACCGCGGTAGCCGGTACCGTGACAGGCCAAGCAGCCATGTCCGGCAAAAAGTTGGGCGTCAAGGAGTTGGTCGGGCTTGATGCCACTGATTTCCAATTCGCTGCGCGGGATTTCAATCGGTTTGCGGCAATGGTCGCAGATGAGTCGGACCAGCCGTTGCGCGATGACGCAGTTCAGTGCTGAGACGAAGTTGTAAAGGTCCACGCCCATGTGCACAAAACGGCCGATCACATCCAAGACATTGTTGGCATGAACGGTGGTGAAGACCAAATGCCCGGTCAGGGCGGATTGAATGGCGATTTGCGCGGTTTCATTGTCGCGGATCTCACCGACCATGATTTTGTCGGGGTCGTGGCGCAGAATCGATCGCAGGCCTCGGGCAAACGTTAAGCCCTTTTTCTCGTTGATCGGGATTTGAGTCACGCCTTGGAGTTGGTATTCAACGGGATCTTCAATCGTTACGATTTTATCTTCTGAATTTTGAATCTCGGTCACGCAGGCGTAAAGCGAGGTGGTTTTGCCGCTCCCGGTAGGGCCGGTTACCAGAACCATGCCGTAGGGTTCGTGAATGCACCGCCGCAATTCCTTAAGCACCTGACCGCGGAACCCGAGGATTTCCAGGTTCAAACTGCGGAAATTCTCGTGGGTGGACTCCTTGTCGAGGATACGGATCACCGCATCTTCACCGTGGATGGTCGGCATAATTGAAACGCGGAAATCGATGAAGCGGCCCTTGATCTTGAGTTTAAAACGACCGTCCTGGGGCACGCGTTTCTCGGCAATATCCAGTTGAGACATGACTTTGATACGCGAAATGATAGTGGCGTGGTGTTTTTTGTCGATCGGTTCCATGGCGGCAAAAAGAACGCCGTCGATGCGGTACTTGATCAAAACGTGTTGGGCAGCAGTTTCGATGTGAATGTCGCTGGCCCGTCGTTCCAACGCGTTGTAAAGGGTGGTATCGACCAATCGAACCAGCGGCGAACGATCACCAACCAATTTGTCGATGTCGATGACTTCATCGCTGTCCTCATCGGGCACGTACTGGATGCGGAAATCGCTGGTCGCGTCCTGCAACACTTTTTGACTGCTCTGTGATTCTTTGAGAATAGCCTCAATTTTTTCTTTGGGCGCGAGCACGAGGGAGATGCGGCGTCGTGCCAATAATTCCAGTTCTTCGACGTGGTTGATCAGTTCCGGATCGGAAAAGGCAATCTGGAGCTGGTTGCCGTAGGTGCCCAAGGGCAGGCACGTGAAGCGCAACATCCAATCTACGGGCATAAGACTGAGCAGAGCCCCTTCCAACTGGAAATTGCTCAAATCGGTATAGGGCACCTTTAAATGTTCGGCTTGGGTTTGTAGTTCGGTGGTCATGGTTTAATTCCCCGCTACCAAATCGGCTGCGCCAAACATGGGCAGGTACATGGCCAGAACCAAAATGGCGATGGTCAAACCAACGCCCAAAAGGAAAAAGGGCGCCAGCACATTGGAAATGAGTTCGAGCAGATCTTCGGCCTGTTCTTCGCCGTTTTCGGCCAGATGTTCAAGCATCTCATTTAGGGAGCCGGCCGACTCGCCGATGCGGATCATTTCCCCGACCAGCGGATCGAAGCCTTGGACCTTGGCCAAAGACGGTTCCAGCGCTTGGCCATCTAAAAGTGATGTGCGCGCTTCATGGACTTGCCGGCCCATCGCTTTGGAGGGCAAGGCGTCTGCGGTGATGGCAAGTGCTTCGGACAGCGGCGTGCCGCCGGTTAAGAGCAGGCGCAGGGTGCGCGCGAAAACGTTTTGGTTTTGGAGTCGCCAAAGTTTGCCCAGTAACGGTAAGCCCATCCAAGCCAGTTCCAATCGGGTCTTCCCGGATTCGGTTCGCGCCATTAAAAGGACAGCCATTAGGCCAATCGACAAACCGATGGCCAGTAACCAGCCATTGGCGCGCACCCAATTGGAAAGCCCGATCACAAATTCGGTCAGGGCGGGCATTTCCTGTCCGCTTCCTTCATACAGTCCTGCGAATTGCGGCATGGCCCGGCCAAGGATGATGTAAAGCGCAAACATACCCACGACCAGCAGGAACAACGGGTAGGTCAACGCATTGCGGAACTTTTTGCGTGCGCGCTGCATGCGATCCTCTTGAACCAGGAAACGCTCAAGGACTTCTTCCAGGTTACCGGCCTGTTCGCCCGCGTATATCAGAGCGGGGTAATAGGGCGGGATGCGATGGGCATGATGGCTAAAAGCTTGTGAAAGCGGTTCACCGCGGGTCAGGTCAGAACGCACTTTTTCGACCAGAGTGCGCAACGGGCCTTCTTTCATGCGCCGCAAGAGCAGGTCCATGCCTTCCACAATCGGCAGGCCCGAGCGGATCATGGACTTAAATTCGCGGTTGAAGAGCAGGAACTGACGGCGCGGGATGCGTTCGGATTTGAGGCTGGACCAGGAAAACTCACGGCTGATACTGAATACAAAAAAGCCATCGTCCTGCAGGTTTTGTTTGACCGATGCGGAATCGGACCCGTGCAGGGTACGGGTCAGGATGGTTCCATTGGGATCGGCATACCGCACTTTAAAGCTGGTCATTTTCCACCGCGTAGAAGGTCATCGCCAGGAGGACGAGGTGTTCCGGCCCATCCTTGCCGAGACCGAGGTAAAAAGGCAACCCATTTTTTAGGACCACCCGGGTTTTCACCAGGATCGGGAAGGGCGCAGAAGCCTGGCGCACCATGAACGGATCGAATTGAAAAGTGGGTGGAAGGCTCTTGGGTCGGTTGGGGACCGTGTCGAGTTGGAACGGTCCCATCTGCCAACGGCGTGGAACGGCGCCTTTCAAGATTTCAATGGTGCCCGCCAGCTCTTCAAACTGGTCGTGCCGCAACAGGCCGCGAATGGAGGGATGCGGTTGCACCTGGGGATAACCTTCACCTGATGTGGATTGCGGGTCTGTAGCCCGTAACAGTTGCCAGTGGATATAGTCGTGGTTGAGTGTATTTTTGAGGTCGAGCAGGCAGGCATGCGCCGATAATCCCGTACTTTCATAACCTTGCGCGGTGTGGAGCCAGGACCCGACACAGCCGGGTGGGCGGTGATAAGAAATGACGCAGGCCCGATAGGGTTCAGAAATCACGCGTGACCTCAAAATAGACCAGGCTAACACCGTCTGGTGCGTGATATTCAAAGACGGGCTCGTCATAGGGCCGCTCAGAGGAGCGTTTCCAGGGCAAAACCAGACCTCCGAGTAGGAGGGTGGTTCCAGCGACCAGGAAGCGACGCCGGTTAACCCGCTCTTTGCGGATTTGGGCTAATACTTTGTCGGATAAGGGTTGCCAGTCGCTCATGCTGTCCTCTTATCCCTGTCATACGCTGCGTTATGCGGGTGCGTCTAATTCAGGTAACAGCAGTTACAAAGTCCAGCCCAATACCGATTTGAAGAACCAGACCATCAAACAGAAAAGCGCACAAAGCACATGGATCCCCGTGGCAATAAAAAACCATTTGAAGCGAGGCATGTCGGGCCTGGGCTTGGTGAACAAACCGATCAGGGCCGCAATACTTGAGAGCGGGCCAATGAGCATAAACACAACTAAAACGACAATGCCAGAGGCAGGGGGGTGGCCTGAACGCATGGTGCCAGCTGCGACCAAACACACCAGCAGCGCAAAAAGCACAATTAGTGCGCTGAGCGTAACAAACCAGAATTTCATGGATAGCCTGGAATATTCAAGCCCAACTGAATATCGCGGCTGACCTGCCAAGTCCCGTCTACTTTTTGGGGCATGCAGACGCCCAAGCCGCCGCGCGGGCTGCGTTTCGGGGTGGCCCCTTTGAGTTTTGGGTCATCGCTGAAAAGGACATCGTCAATATAGTAGGTGGCCTTGTGGGGTTCGATGATGTGCATGTGGATGTGTTGCGGAATGGTGCTGTTGGGGTAGGCGGCCGGTCGAATCGTTTTGAATTCGTAAACCCCATTTGGATCTGTTTTTGCCCAGCCGCGCAAACGGCCATGCCGAGTCTCTGCTTTTGGGTATAAGCCTTGAGCATCGGTGTGATAAGCGTACACGATGATGCCAGCAGCGGGTTTGCCTTGGGCATCGAACACGGTTCCCCGCAGGATTAAGGGTTCGCCGGGCTCATCGGCGGGCGCAATGCGTACGCTGGGCTCGAGCGATTCGGGCATGCCTTGAAAGACCAGATTGCAACCTTCACACGGGCCACCAACGATTGGCGCCTGACCCTGTCCCCACAAAACAAATGCAATGAGGCAAAACATATTTGGATTCCTTAGCTATTAGTTAAGACATGTACGCTGGATCACCCAACAAGGTTCGTCAGGGTCCGAAAAAAGGCTGCCTGCAAATCAAGGGTTTGGCCGTTTGGCCGTGGTCGGATCCTGGATGCGGGCAATTAAGTAGGGCCCAAACTCGTGTTTTTCCTCGGCCGTAGCCAAGAGGGCAAGGAATTCAGGTTGTTTCTGACTAAAATTCATGTTTGCGGCAATCCAATAGGTTTCGCGGGTCTGAAGTCTGGGATCCTGATAACTGGTGAAGTTCAAGCTATCGGGTAGCAGAAACTCAAGATCGGCTGCAGTTTGCCAACATTCAGTGACGAGCGGTTTTTCAATGAGATCAGCGTGGTCTTGAATGAATTGCTTCGCTTCCAGCATGGCAACGGTACGGTCCGCTGGCGCAAACCATTGGTGTTTAACCGCCCGAAAGGGGTAATCAATACGCTTCCAGCCTGCAGCCGAAAAACAAAACAGAGCAACCAGGTAAAGGCCATGGTTGGGTGTTGCAACCCCGCGCATGAGCGGAACAACCATCAAAAAGAGGTAGGGAACCAGGGCAAAAATGAAATAGCGCGGCCAACCGATCGAAAATACGAGCCAATAGCCAGCAAGAATCGCAAATAGCGCTGTTAAATAGAGATATAGGCGTCTGTGCTCATGCGAATTAACCAGAAAATAACCCAGGAGAAGGGACAAAATGAGGGTATAGGTCGATAAATGAAAACTGGACCACAGGACTTCGCTCCGTTGCTCAAGAACGGTTCTTGGCGCGGACCAAAAGTTCGGCCCTACGCCATAGGTATGAATGAAGTGCAGGTAATTAGACCAATACTGGGCGTATGCAGATAAGCCCAGATCAATCGCCCGCCAGATTTCAACGAAGCAGGTTGGACCGGCAATCGCCAATACCAGAACCAAAAACTTATTAATAAAGATCTTACCTTTTTGGTCTGAAACAAAGCGCATCTCAAAGGCCCATGCGGCGATAATGATGGTTATAGCGATGCCGCTAATCAGCTTAATTTGCAGACTTAGGCCAAAAAAAAGACCAGCCAAACCTAGCGAAGCATGGTCCTTTGTGAGGAGCAGTAGCCCCAAAAGAATGCACAAGCAGGCCGGTATCTCGCCTAAAAGCGCGTACCACTGTTCCATGTGATAGGGGAAAACAAAAAAAATAAGGCCCAGAAAACCACCGGCCATGATTGATAATCCGAAGGCGTGTGTCCTGCCTTTGAGTTGCCAGCCGATGGCCAGCACAAGCGCCAGACAAACCGACCATTGGCAAAGGCCGGGCGCCCAGTAGGTGTTCCCAAACAGGCGAATGAAGAGCGCAGCTGGAATCAGGAGGCCCGGCCCGGTTCCGATTAAGGGATCGTGTTCAACCCAGCGAAACGCTGAGTCGGGTTGAAGAGTGGAACCATATTGACCGCTTAAAGCCAGGTTCTTGGCAACCATGGCAAAAAAGGAATCATCGGCACAACCAACCCCATTGGAAAAGACCAGGATGAGAATGATTCCAAAAAAGGACAAGGTGACAGCGAGGGCCAAGAGCGGATCAGCGAATCTCAGCCATTTAGGTAGGCTGCTGCGGGGCGCTAGGTCAGCGGCCATGGTTGGCTGGCCGATGCTGGGTTCCTTCTCCGGCTGTAATAAAGAGAAGATGGCTAGGCTCAGCGACTTTGGCGGTGTGCCAGGTGCCTTGGGGTACACGCACAAATGCGCAGGGTTCATTGAGCAAGGTGGACTTGGGCAGGCCATCGATTTCCATGATGAATTCGATTGAGCCGGATAAGAGGACCACCAATTCATCGCCGTTGGGGTGCATTTCCCATTGGTTCCAATCGTCGGAATACGCAAAGCTACTTACCAAATACTCGTTGTGAAAATCGCCCAATTGTCCAGACCCGAGCCGTGCCCAAAAGGTCTCGTCTACCGGAAGGGGTTCCATGCAGGCATTGGGTTTGAGTCTGAGAAAGGTGCTGTTGAGCTGCGCTGCGGACATGGATTCCCTCGTTTCGGCGGCGTTTTGTTCGATCCTAACTTTAACCAAATCGGGACATGGCGTAAATATGCCGGTTGTCCCCGTTAGGTGACAGCTCCATGGTCTGCTGTCACCAAACCTCGATTTTCTTTTTACAAATTCCCACAGGCGCCCGAGTGGCCCGGATTCGGCTGAACCCTTCTGATGATAGGTTTGATGCGGCTCGCAAAGGATTCGCAGGAAAATACTTTCGTCTTTCTCAATCCTTGGCATAATCTTTTCTATATCTCTGTTTCCAAGTTCGAGGAGCCTGCTCATGAGAAACCAAGCGATCCTTTTATTGGTGGTGTTAGCCATTGGAGCCTGTGGTCCTTCCCCAGCCAAAAATCCCAAACTCAATCGGGAAATATTAGGCGAGGAACTGGAATTTGGTCGTCAGGCCGCCAAATACGACCTGTGGAATGAAGCCATTTTTCGCTGGGAAAAGGTCGTGAGTCAGGACCCGGACAACAGTAAAGCCATTAACAACTTGGCCGTCGCTTATGAATCGGTTGGCAATTACGACAAAGCGCATGAGCTCTACCGCAAAGCGTTAGAACTGAATGAAGACTCCACTGAAATCCGCAAAAACTACAAACGGTTTCTCAATTTCTATAAAAAGCATCAGAAACAGATCGAACGCGAAAAACGCAAAGCGGCTGGTGAAACGGTGGAACCTGAACCCCAAGACAGCGACGAAGAAGGAGACCAATAATGCGATATGGAATTGGATTGGCTCTGTTGCTTATGGCTTGCGGTGGCGAACAAAATCGCGTGCGTATTTCACTGCCCTTACCACCTAAACTGGATTTGTCGCTCTACAACCAGATCTACATTGCAGGCTTTATCGCCTCGGACAAGAACCAGGACTTTGACAGCGATGCGGAAACCTTGAACTTTTTCCGACGCGAATTTATCCGCCGCAATGCTATTGACGTGGTGGAACATCCGCCCATGGAGTTGTCCGACCAAGACCCGCGTTCTTTTTTTGATCGGGTTCAACCCGAGTTCACCAAGATTGAAGATATGAACAAGGAAGATACCTTGATCTTAACCGGTGAGGTCAGTTACGAAATCTTGGACCGGTCCGGGTTCCGCCAGGTGGAAGGCACCGATATCAGCGGCAATCGTTTTTATCAAACCCGATTTGTCGAAGCGACCGGTTACCTGCTCAAATTGCGCATCTTTGTTTATGAGTTAAAAGAAGGCAATCTGCTTTATCGCGAATCGCTTCAGGATGAAATTGATGTGGACGGACCTCCGGGCGATACCAAACTGGCGTTTAATGCCCTGCTCGATCGTATGTCGACCAGTGTTTTGGGTCTCTTCAGCAACACGACGGTCCGCGCCGAACGAAACTTGCTCTAGCCCTCGGAGGTTCTTTATGAAAAATGCCTTGCTTGTTTGTTTTTTCTTCCTTCCCCTTTTTGCTGGCGGAAAAAACAAGGTCTCATATGACCAATTTGAGTGGAAGGTGTACCAGTCTGCTCACTTTAAGGTATTTCACTACACGGAAGAGGAGCACCTTCTGCCTGCCGTTGTGGATATGGCTGAGGCTGCTTATGCGGCCAACTCCGATAAGCTTCAGCACCAAATCAATTTCAAGATCCCCTTGGTCATCTACAAAACCCACGAAGAATTTGAACAGACCAACATTTTTGGCGGGTTTGTTCCGCGTTACGTGGGCGCGTTTGCCGATCCTTTTCAGAGCCGTATGGTTCTTCCGATTGATTTACCGCCCGAAGACCTGTATGAACTGATCGCACACGAATTGACCCACATTTTCCAATACGACATGCTGTTTAATAACCGGATCAGCACGATTATCCGCGCCAATGCACCGACTTGGTTCATTGAGGGCATGGCCAGTTACATCGCTAACGACGAGGACAACTTGGGTCGTATGGTGTTGCGCGATGCTGCGGTCAATGCCGGGTTTAACAGCCTATCCAACCTCAATTCGCTCTCTTACATGGCCTATCGGGTTGGCCATGCGGCCTTTGACTTTATGGAGGAGGAGTGGGGCATCGAAGGGGTGCGCAATTTCTTATGGGAATATCGCAAGGACATCACAGGCGGCGTCGATGATGCCCTGCAAAAAGCCTTTGAACTTGAACCCAACGAGTTCAACCGCAAATTTAAAAAGTACCTGCGCAAACGTTATATTGAGTTACTGCCGATCAAAGAAGAACCAGACGATTACGCACGAGAAATCCGCACCCGCCGAGTGGTGACGACCTTGTCGCCTGAACTGTCGCCGAGTGGTGATTTGTTTGCAGCCGTGGTCCCGATGGGGAATGAGTTGGACCTGGTTTTGGTCTCGACCAAGGATGGGCGGATTTTCAAGAATCTGACCAAGGGTTACACCAACGAATACACCGAAATTAATGTCAATGCCTTTAGCGGGAAAAACGATTTGAGTTGGAGCCCGGACGGCAATGAAATCGCGTTCAGCGTGCGCAAAGAAGGGACCAACCGGATCCTTGTTGTGAACGTATTGAACGGCAGAATTACCGAAGATCTATCCTTTGACGACATTCGTTCCTTGGAATCGCCGGCTTTTGGTGGCAACCCTAATGAACTGTACTTTACGGGCAATAAAAATGGGGCAATCGATGTGTTTTATTACAACCGCAAGGCTGCCACCGTGGTTAACCTGACCAACGATCCCCAGGAAGATCGCAATCCGCGAATCTCGCCCGATGGGAACGAGTTGCTTTATTCCTCCATGCGGGCGGGATTCATGAAAATCATCGCCTACAACCTGGAAAAGCGCGAGAAAACGCAATTGACCTCTGGACTCGGTAACGATATTCAGGCCAATTACAGCCAGGATATGAAACGGATTTATTTCAGCTCTGACCGCTATGATGATATCTACAACATCTATTCGCTCGAAATCGAAACCGGCCTGATGCACCAATACACCAACCTTTTAACCGGTGCATTTTCGCCTCAGGAACGCATCTTGTTCGACCACAAAGCTGGGGTGGAGACCAAACAGCTGGTTTTTAGCGCATTTTATGAAGGCCGTTACCGGATTTACCGCATGGATAAACCGTCCGATCGGGAAAAAGTTTATTCCGCAGATCAGGACAACTATGAAAACGTAAAAGACCATCCGATGACGGCCAATACCAAAGTCGAGCCGGAAAGCTTTGGTGAGTACAGGCCGTTTAAAAACTTCAGTGTAAGTGGTGTGGATTTGACAGCGGGCGTTACCGATGATGGTCGTTTCCTAACCAATAGCTCGATTTCGTTCAGCGACGTTTTGGGCAACCACAACCTGGATATTTCCGCCTATTCCATTTCCAGTTATGAATCCTATTACGCCAATTACCTGAACCGAACGGGCCGCGCCCAGTGGGGACTGACCTTCGATTCGCAACAGTATTTCTTTGTGGATTATTACTTCCAGCCGGGATCCCGAATTGATCGCACCTACAAAAATATGATCCTGGCCGGGTATTGGCGTTATCCCTTCAGCCTGTTTTCCCGGGTGGATATCGGGGCAGGTGGAGTGGATTATGATTCGTATTATCCCCGTTACAATGAGGAGCTTGACCGCTTCCTATACGAGGTGGCCGACTATACCGAGCCTTTTGCCTACCTCAATTTCTCACGGGACACTGCCCGATACAGCTATTTTGGGCCGATCCAAGGCATGGTTCTTGACATAGGCGCTACCCACACCTTCAATCAATACACGACCTACCGCGCTGATTACAAAGGCTATAAAGAACTCAGCCGGCGCTCGCTGTTCGCAACGCGCGTTCGTGCGGATTACAGTGACGGGGACCGACCTGAACTGTTCTTTCTCGGTGGCAATTCCAATTTGCGTGGCGACTACTTCTACAACCAATTTGCGGGTACCAAACGCCTGCTGACCCAAATGGAATTGCGATTCCCGCTCGTCGATCAAATCACTTTTCCCGGCTTCTCACTCGGGAATATCCGCGGCCGCTTCTTTACAGAAGTGGGTGGTGCCTGGTTTGATGACGATAGCTTTAATTTCGAATTTGAAGGCAGCGATACCTATTTCCCAGAACTACCCAACCCCAATTACCTGCTCGGCTCCTATGGTTTTGAGATCAGCATGTTCTTTTTGGGCCTGGAACTGCACTGGACCTGGTCGACCCGAACCAATTTTGACGACCTGACCGGCAGCCGTCACTTCAGCTTCTGGATTGGCCGAACCATCTGGTAATACAGGGGCGGGACCTAAATCCCGCCCCTAAATTTACCGCGCCGTGGCCTGAGTCACGTGCATCCCGGCTTTGGATCCCCTATCTTTAAAGGGTTGCATTCCCTGTTCAGGAGGTTCTTGTGCCTACCTTGCCACAACGCGAGCTTTTCGGAAACTTCGTGGATCCCGTGACCCAAATGCGTTTAAGTGAATCGGACGGATATTTGGTGTCTGCGGATGGCGATGCACGTTTCCCCATTATTGCTGGAACGCCCATCTTGCATCCGGACCCTGAAGCCTATTTGGTCGATGAGTACATGGCTTTAACCCGGGTCATTGCCGAATTTGGCGTGCAAAAAAGTCCTCAGACCTGGCTGGCAAACGTTCCGTTTAACCCGCCGGAAGGCCTGCCTCAAGATACTGAAATTCGCGGTGAAGGCTATCCGGGCTTCTGGGACCACATGCCAATCCCCGCCTATTTGGTGCCGCTCACCAGTTCAGATGCCACGACCTTAATCGGTGGTATTTTGGGCAGTCGCTTTCGGGGACTGGGCCTGGATCTGGGCTGTGGTCAAGGCGGAATGACCCAGTTGATGAGCCAGAGCTGTGAACGCGTGATCGGCATTGAACAAAATCTCTATTTGGCAACCCTGGCCAACCACCTTTTACGGGCCGATAAAATCGACATACCCTATTTCGATCCGTGTCAAGGCTGGAAACAAACCGTTTTATCCAAACCGGCTGTTAACAATGCGCTGGTCAGTTGTGCCACCGTTTATGCGCTTCCGTTCTCGGAACCGCTGTTTGATTGGATCCATTGTGGCCATCTCCTGGACCTGTTGGTCGATCCCGAGCAGGTCATCGATGCCATCTTGCGCATATTGAAGCCGGGTGCCGTGCTTTCAATCGTCTCGCCCCGCGATTATGAATCTGCTCAACATTTTGACGATTTAACGGAACGTTTAAACGACCACTTCGAGTCGGTTCACGAACAAGACGACTTGACTTATATTCGTTGGAACCACCGCCGCCGATTTGTGGTTCAAAGCGATTGGTTGTGGATTGGAAAATTGCGCTGAATCCTTGGATGACAAGGCTTTCAGCTGTGCTATACTCTGTCTCTTTGTGGGCAGTCCGGGATCTTGCCCAATTCGCAATTGAGGATTCAAGATGACGGAACACGTGCTGGTGACGGGCGGCAGCAATGGGATTGGTCGCGCCATCGTCGAACTTTTGGCCAGTCAAGGGTACCGGGTCAGCTTCACTTACTTCTCGGCCCAAGACCAAGCCCGCGCGATCGAAACTCAGTATCCCGGAACTGAAGGCTTTTTAATTGATCAGGGCAACCTCGACCAATTGGAATCTGAACTGGAGGCCCTCGTTCAGAAACGCGGCCGAATTGATCACTTGGTCAACAATGCGGGCATCACCCGCGATGGCCATTTCCTGCTCCAGGACATGGCCACCTGGCACCAAATCCTGCAAGTCAACCTGGATGGTGCCGTTTTGACGACCAAATACCTGTTGCGCAATATGTTGCACCAAAAAGCCGGTCGGATCATTAATATGGTTTCTTCCAGTGGGGTAACCGGATTGCCGGGCCAAACCGCTTATTCTGCGTCCAAAGCCGGCATGATTGGTTTTACCAAGGCCTTGGCCCAGGAAGTCGCTCGTTATGGCATTTTGGTCAATGCGATTGCGCCCGGCTTGATTGAAACCGAAATGATTACCGCGATTCCCGAACCCAAAATGAAAAAGTTTTTAGAAAAAATCCCGATGAACCGGATTGGTCAACCGCAAGAGGTGGCCATGTTGGTAGAGTTTCTGATTTCCCCACGATGCCAATTCATGACCGGTCAGGTCTTTCGCATCGATGGCGGCATGATTCTGGCCTAAATATTACGGAGGACCTTTTGGAAAACCTGAAATTACAAATAAAAGAACTGATCATTGACCGCTTGCGTTTGGAAGGCATGACCCCAGACGATATTGAAGACAGTGCCCCACTTTTCGGCGAAGGATTGGGTCTCGACTCGATTGACTCGCTGGAATTGGTTTTGGGCATTGAACAAAAGTTCGGTGTCAAAATCCAAGATGAAGAATTGGGCCAAAAAGTATTGGCTTCAGTCGATGCTTTGGCAGCCTTTGTGGCCTCCAAAGGTCAGGGTGCATGAGCGTTGAGCTGTTTCAATACCTGAAACATCGCTACCCGTTTCTACTGATTGACCGCATCATCGAGCGCAAGCCCGGCATCTCCTGTACGGCCTTGAAAAACGTTTCCGTTAACGAGAAATTTTTCACCGGCCACTTTGGTGACCATCCTATTCTGCCCGGCGTGTTGTTGATCGAAATGATGGCACAATGCGCCGCATTGGTCGGCCTTCCTGAAGGTGAGGCGCCGCGCCTCGGCTATTTGGCTCAAGTACAACAAGTCAAATTCCTCAAACCGGTGTTTCCCGGCGATCAACTGCTGATCCATGCCGAACTGGAAGGTCAGTTCGGCAAGCTATCCAAATTTAAAGCCAACATTATGTGCGAGGGTTCGCAGGTTGTGAGTGGTAACTTTACAACGGCAACCAAGTCCTAAAATTCGTCTTTTTTTAAAAACCACGAATGTCGGTGGTATGATTTGAGCTTCATATGAGGCGAAAATGGAAAAAAGATCGGTTGGACGATTTCGTCTGGAAGGATTGTTGGGCCGTGGTGGCATGGGTAAGGTCCTGCGCGCCTACGATGAGCTGCTCGAACGTCCAGTTGCGCTTAAGGAAATGGATTACGAGCGCCGCATGAGTCCAATCGCCCGCGCGCGATTCTTACGTGAAGCCCGTATCCTCTCCAAGCTCGATCACCCCAACATCTGCAAAATCTTCGATTGGATTAGCCTGGATGGGGAAGATTACCTGGTCCTCGAATTTGTGCCCGGCGAAACGCTCAAGACCAAGATGCGCGAAGGGCTGGACCTACTGGAAAAGCTCACGATCCTCAAGAAAATTGCCACCAGCCTGGTAACGGCCCATGCGGCCAAAGTGGTCCACCGCGACCTGAAACCGGAAAATGTAATGGTAGGAACTGGGGGCTTGGTCAAGGTCCTCGATTTTGGGTTGGCCCGTTCGCATGAAGAACCGCTTCTCCAAAATGAACACGAGGAATCCATTGATACGGGACCAGACCACACCCGACCCGGCAGCTTGGTTGGAACTCTGGCCTACATGAGCCCGGAACAAGCGCGCGGTGTGGAAGCCAAACCCGCTTCGGATATTTATGCGCTCGGCGTTCTGGCCCAGGAACTCATTGACGAAAAACCCGTTTACGACCCAGAACTCTCTAAAGCAGCTCTTTTATTTGCCGTAGGAAATGGCCGGACATTAGCCATGAGTCCAGGTCACGATCCCGAACTGGTCAGTTTGATCAAGGCCATGCAGCAATACAGGGCCCAAGATCGGCCCAGTGCCATTGAAGTGGTTTACGCTTTGGATAAGCTCATTGCGCGGATCGAGGCGGGCCCGCGTTCTGTTCATTGGTCGCTTGTTGTCCTGCCACTCCTGTTTTTGGCCGTTGGATTGGGGTTTTGGTTGTGGCATCAGAATCCAAAAGGTGGGCAAGTTCTGATTTGGCCCGGTCAGTTGGAATCGTTGAGTGATCACAACCAGTGGCTGGCGTTTGGGATTAGCGATATCTTACAGCAGGCCCTACAGCTCGATCCCCAATTGGCCATTATTGAACCCGATGCGTTTCAAGCCAGCAGTGATTGGCAGCCGGGCCAACCCTTACCGGCCGGCATTGATTATGTTTTGTTCCCTGGCGTCCGCAATACCGCCGATCAATTTGAGATAAGTGTAAGGGTACAGGCCCGCAGCGGTAGCGCGTTTCAACTCAAAACCCAATCGCCCAATGCCATTTTGGGCAGCATGGAACTGGCCGGCCAACTCGTTCAAAAATTGTCGACCAGCCAAATTGAACCCTTTGCAGACACGGCTAAAGACCCCTTTTTATGGCAAATGTACATCATCGGACGCGAGGCCCTACACAATCAGCAATATGAGGCATCTCTGAAATACTTCGATATTTGCCTCGAATTGGATCCTGAATTTTATTGGGCCTCGCGGGATCGTTGGTTGGCTCTGGCCAAAACGCAACCCAGTGCTTCAGCACAACTCCACCTGGAAACCTTGATCCATAATTCGGATGCCTCCCAGAAACGCCGCCAAGCCATGCTGTTGATGGGCTTAATCCAAGGCGTGGTGCCCGATCAAGCAGAACAGGCCTTGGGCTGGGCCGAGAATGTATTGCGCTTGGCCAGTGAGATCCAGGATCCATATTTAGCAGCCGAATCGCTGTTTTGGATGGGAAAAGCCTATCAAATCCAGGCTAAACCCGAACGGGCCTTGGACTGTTTTTTAGCCGCAGAATCGCATTTCAGCCAGAACCATGACCGCTGGAATCAACTGAAATGCCTGTATGACCAGATTTGCTGCTATGAGCAATTAGGCCAAATTCGCCCCATGGTCGAAACCGGCAATCGGTTTCTTGAACTTTTGCAAGCCTTTAAGTGTTCTCGTTTGAAAGGAGAATGGACGCTTCGCCTGGGAAAGTGTTTTGCCGAGGCGGGCGACTTCCAAACGGCGGAACGATGGTTGGACAACCATCTCCCCCAATTGGAACCATCAGCTGCCACACCCATTCTCCAGTTGCGGATCGAACTGGACTTGGCTCGGAACCAGGACCCGAACCGTGTGGCCGCTTGGCTTGATTCAGCTTATCGACACGAGCCAGAAATGAATTTGCCCAATCTGTTGGCCCGCGCGCCGCTTCTGTTGGAAACGGGCCATGGTCAAGAATTGCAGGTTCAATTGGATCGATGGTCGTGGGCTGGGAATCGCGAAGATCAAATCCGGGCCCAAATTTGGCGTGGGTTGTGTCTAGCCCACGTAGATCAAATGGAGGCTGCAGAAACCATTCTCCTGGGCGCACTCGATGACGCTGTGTATTCACCTTCAGCGAGCGCACTCGAAACGCAGTGTCGCGGCGCGCTCGCCCAGCTGTATTTGCTCATGCACCAATACGAATTGGCCAAGCACTTTGCCCTCACCCAATACGAGCGCCTGTGTTCCGAAGGGGCCCGCTGGCAGCTGATCCAAAACTTAATCCTGCAATTCAGGATTGCCGAGCAGCAACAAGACCTGTTTGCCCAAACGATCTGCTTGACCCAGTTGGCCCAATTCGACCCACAGCATCCACTCCTAACCCGCCAATACCCCTGATTTCCACACCGCCCACATTTTTTACTTGCGCTTTTTGCTTTTGGTTAATATGAGAAAAACCTTTGAAGGCGGGTGGCATGCTGGTCCTGTGGATGTGTTTATCTTTATTTGCCCAAGTTGAAGTGAATGGGCTGACCTTTGACGGATCCTTTGAAACGGGCTCGCTTGGCGCCGTGCGCTACGATTCGGACCTGCAAACCTATTGGATCCAGATTGCCAACGATAATCAAAATGCAGGTTTGCCCGATTCGTTTCGCCGCTACTTCCATTTTCGTGTGGATCATGTAGCTGGCCTTCAACTCAAGATCCGATTTGAGCAAGTGTATTGGCACGCCGGCAATGTGCCACTGGCCAGTTACGATGGCGAAACGTGGTTCCGCATCCCCGACAGCTCTGACGAACACATCAGCTTAAGCGTACCTTCCGATCGGGACAGTGTCTTTTTAGCCTACACCTTTCCCTATGGCGTCTCGCGGAAAAATGCGTGGTTGAGCAGCCTTATCGATCGACCAGGTGTCCAGGTCACCTCACTTGGATTGGCCCAAGTGCCTGCACCCCTGGACCCACAAATCGGGCAAATTGAAAAAATCAGTTTGAATGGGTCGGCAGGCCAAAAGACCTTCCATGTCTGGGTGCACGCGCGGGTGCACCCCGGTGAAGTGGTTACTTCCTTCGCTGTTGAAGGCTTGGTTGAAGCGTATCTCGATGGCTCCGATCCAGACCTCGTCTGGTTACGCGAAAATGTGCAAGTGGATGTCGTGCCTATGGTTAACCCGGTTGGCGTTTTTTTGGGCAACTACCGAACCAATGCGCAATCGACGAATCTGGAGTCGATCTGGTGCCAGGCACCCAACCCGTTTGATGGTCACCCGGTTCCTGAGGTGGATGCCCTTAAACGAGAAGTGGATTTTATCCAGGCCAGCAGCTTACCGCTGGATCTGGCATTGAACCTCCATTGCTCCATGGAATACGCCAGTCAGGGCCATTTCCATTTCAAACATCTGGTACCCAGCGTGTCGTCCGCATTTGAGGCCTTGGAGGATCGTTGGATCGAAGGCCTGGACCAGCACGCAACCCAATTCAATCGCGTGAATCCCGCCGCCTCCCAATTAAGCAGTTGTGCCTTCATTGAATCTTATTTCTGGAATCATTATGCCGAATCGGTGATGGCCTTGACCTTGGAACTCACCTACTTGACCCGCGATTCTGACGATCAGTGGCAGGAACCTGAAGACTATCGCCAACTAGGCCGTGAAATGGCCCATGCTATTGCCGCCTATTTCCGCAATCAGAGAACCCTATTACCCCTGTCCGACGACACCCGGCTGCTTCTTTTAAATCACCAATACCCCAACCAAGTTGAAGTCACAGCAGGTGAAGAGTCCTTTGGCTTCAGTCTGGATCCCAACCAAGTTGAACTGTTGCAATTGGGTCGTTTCCAAGCGCCCAACCAGGTTATCGCGGATCGGACGCTCAGTTTGCAGGCGTGGCAACCGGCTGGCCCATCTATGACTGTTTTTTCACCACAAACCGCGGTCCTGAGTGAGGCCGTGGTTGCCCATGTGGCCCTCGCGCCCTGGCAAACCGAACTTGTCCTGACCAATCAATTGGACCAGGCCCTCAACGTCACCTTGGAACGCAGTCAAACGAATGTGTCCTTGCCGCC
This sequence comes from Acidobacteriota bacterium, assembly GCA_020637335.1. Classification (GTDB taxonomy): domain Bacteria; phylum Acidobacteriota; class Holophagae; order Acanthopleuribacterales; family Acanthopleuribacteraceae; genus JACJWC01. Next base: position 19,567 of record JACJWC010000026.1, read on the forward strand.
GCATGAACCGCAACGCATTGTTCTAGAACCCGGCTTGGAATGGGAACGGGTTCGGTCGGATTCACGTGGCTTTTCCGGTTCGGTGGTTTACAGGCGTGAACCGGAATTGGCTGCAACCGTTCCCCTTGTTCCCGAGAGCAAGCGCATTTTGATTCCCCATGTGCCAGCCGATCTAAGCCGCTGGTGGCTCGGTCTGGTTTGGACCAACCTTTCCGATCAGCCCCAATCCATTCGCCTCACGGGTTATGCCCGGGAAGAACAAACGTCCCAAACCGCGGAACTGGTCCTGGCCCCGCACACTAAAGTGGTCCAACGATTTGATCTCGATTTCCCCGAACTCGCCAAAAGTGCCTGGCTTTTGGGCGAATCCGATCAGCCTATCCACGGGGTATTTCTGTTTGGAACGCAGCCCTATGCGGCCATGGCCGGTTATCCGTTGGGCAATGTGGAAAACCGATTTTTTCAGGTGCCCATGCTGCAAGGTCGGGTTTCCGATTGGCAAGGCATCACCCTCCTCAATAGCAGTGAGCAAGATCTGCAGATCACGGCGACGCTTTTAGGGTCGGGCCCCAATCATATGCGTCAAATCCACATCCCACCGGGCCAGACCTGGGTCTCAACGTTGGAAACCTTCTGGCCCGAATCGATTTCAGGCGGCTGGCTCCATCTGGCGGGTGACCGGCCCTTTAGTGGTTTGTCCTTGGTGGGCGCCAACGATTTTTCCTGGATCGAAGGGTTCCTGCTCCAACCTGCCGAAAATCTTCCCCGGGCTTCTGTGCCCAAGGCGGGGTTCGCTTCTGAACGCTGATGGGTTAAACCGGGAAGTGGAATACCTCGCCCGTGACCACCATCAGAATGGCCATGACCAAACCACTGATCAAAAAACCGCTGAGGAAGGAAATATAAGCCAAACGCACGTATCGGTACTTTTTGCGGGCCAGGAACTGACCGAGTTGGTAGACCTCGCGAATCATCAATTCGTAGGTTTCTTCCGGGTTGTGAATGGCCTGCCACATCGCCTCGCGGTAATCCTCAAAACTCAGTTCGGTGAAACTGCCAAAAAAAAGCAGGTTGAAATGGGAATCGTGCAGGTCGGGCTTTTTGTGGTGGTGTGGTGGACTGACCGCTTTCGGCATGATGGCATAAACGGCCAGGACCAAGGTCAACATGCAAAAGGCCATGAGGATGAAGATCGGCCAGCGCAAGAGCGGATCGCCAATGTAACGGATCGAAAGTGTCAGCACCACGGAGGACATGGTCATCAAGATATTGGCTTTGAAATCGGCCATGGAACTCAACTGAACATGGTGCGCACGGGTTTGGCGCAACATCTGATCGATATGACCACCTGTTTTGACTTCCACCTTACACCTCCAACTTGAATCCGCGCGGTTCCGTCGGTGAGGTCAATTCCTCTAAACTATGCGGAATTTCCGCTTTAAACGGTTCTTGACGGACCTGGCAGCCGGGCAACGAGCAGACCGCGCAGTAGGCGCGCCGACAGGGGTCCAAATGAAAATGGATTTCGCCTTCAAAGGGATAATCGTTCATGACCTGGTGTTCGAAGTAGTTGGTTTCCTCATGGGCCCGATCAATTGACCAGAATTCGGGGACGACCACATGCGCATCGATGTGGTGGTGGCGGCCCGACCGAATGACTCGAGTGTAGTGGATGCGGATGATGCCGGGCGCCATGTATTTGGAAAAAGTAGCGCGAATCGTTTCCAGCAGCTCGCGATCCTCAGCATCCATCAAGGCTGCAGTCGAGCCTTTCACAATCTTGAACCCGATCCAGCCCAGGTGCAGCGCAACCGCAATGGCCACGGCGGGATCCAGCCAGGTAATGCCGGTCAATAGGACCAGGCCCAGCCCGACCATGATGGCGGCACTCGTATAAAAATCGGAGATCAGGTGATGCCCACTGGCGACCAAGGTCGGCGATTTGGTGCGCTTCCCCGTGCGGATCAAGTACCAGCCCACACCCAAATTGACCAGTCCGGCAAACACGACCAGGATCAAGCCAAAATCCAAACGGCGTGGCGAAACGCCAGCGATCAGCGCTTCGACCGACTGGATAATGATCCAAATTGCCGCAATCGCAATCATGCCGCCCTCAAAGGACGAACTGAAATACTCGGCCTTGCCATGGCCGTAGGGGTGATCGTGGTCGGCCGGTTTGGCAGCCACACCAAACAGGATCAGCGCAATACTCCCGGCGATGACATTGACAATACTCTCCATGGCATCCGAGAAAATCGACTGGGATTGGGTAACGGCGAACGCGTAGAATTTAATGGTTAACAACACCAGGCTGACGGATACATTGAGGCGTGCTGCCCGCATACCGGTCTTGTAGTCCGCTTCCAAGCCCGGGCTGTGATCGTGATGACCCGTCATTTTTCGCCTCCGCCAAACTGCCTAAATTGTACACCGATCTTTTTGGGGGCCGTTTAGATTTGCGGCGTCCCCATCCCCCAGTTGCTCGCTGGCGCTCGCTTAACTGGGGGCCTCTATTGTTCGGATCCGTTGGATCCGCTTGGCGGTTGACCTGACTTGGTTTTAAAAGGGGGGATGGTCGCGGATTGACCTTGAGTTGGGGTTTGTACTGAAATTCTTGCAATTGAGCCCTTTCGGGATCCTGTCACGCACCAAAAAGATCTCAGTCGCGAACTGCCAGTATTGGAGCACCTCCAAAATGTGGCCCGGGTTGCCAACCCGGGTAGACGGCCGCCCCGGAACTCATGGCCAATGAATCGATCGGATTCGCTTGAATACCTGACAGGGATTTGATGAGAACCCGGACAGTTTGGAGGCAAAAACGCTTGGTGTCCGGTAGGCGTCCAATGAAGGGCGGCAGTTCGGGTAACGTTTTGGAGTGCGGGTGAGGTGTCACCGCTTTTGACGTACGGCTGAGAAGGGATCGAGCGCTACGAACCCAAAACGGCATGTGTTTGGGGCCTGATAACCTGCAGGAGGTGGAAGCATTGCGTTGCCCTTAAACGCGTTTAGAGATCCACGAACTTTCGATGGAGTTGGGATTGTTTTCGGTTGGTGGCGTATTGATCTCTTGAGGGCCGTTTGGATTTGTGGCGTCCCCATCCCGCAGTTGCTCGCTGGCGCTCGCTAAACTGGGGGCCTCTATTGTTCGGATCCGTTGGATCCGCTTGGCGGTTGACCTGACTTGGATTTAAAAGGGGGGAGGGTCGCGGATTGACCTTAAGTTGGGGTATGCGCTGTTATTCCAACAATTGAGCCCTTTCGGGATCCTGTCACGCGCCAAAAAGATCTCAGTCGCGAACTGCCAGTATTGGAGCGCCTCCAAAATGTGGCCCGGGTTGCCAACCCGGGTAGACGGCCGCCCCGGAACTCATGGCCAATGAATCGATCGGATTCGCTTGAATACCGGCTCTTCCGGGAGACCCAAATTAAGTTTTCAGCGATCATTTTGGGACCGTTTGGATTCGTTTATGTCCCCATCCCGCAGTTGCTCGCTGGCGCTCGCTAAACTGGGGGCCTCTGTTGTTCGGATCCGTTGGATCCGTTTGGTCATTTTTTGCGCTCTGCCCGGCAGGGCAAAAGGTCAGAGCCCGGGGTGACGCGCAACGCGAGGAACCCCGGGAAAAGCCAATAAAGACTGGGGAGCCCGCACGTGCGACACAGAAACAGGCGAAACGTAGTATTTCGAAAGAATTAAAGAAAAAGCCCTTTAGCCCGCACGGGCTCTGACATCTTGAGGTAGCTCCCAGGGTTCTGCGCTACCATTGTCACCCTGGTCTCTGGTTTTTCGCCCAACGGGCGCCACCAAGCCTCAGGTCTGGGGCTGAGCTTCCAAGCCCAGGCTGTGATGTGATGACCCGTCATCTTTCGCCTCCGCCAAACTGCCTAAATTGTACACCGATCCCCAAAAACCGAAGGTCCAATCGCCCACCCGCGCACCTGTGCCATTCCCTGACAGACCCTTAACCGGGCCAGTAGACAATGCGGGAAGGAAACTTCAAACAGTAAAAGACTGCGCAAATCAAGCCAATACAGCACCCGCGCCTTGCGTGATCCCACCTGAAACCTATGGCTTTTCTGGGGTAAAATCCGGGTGCAAAACCACAATTATTTGTGAAAGTTGAAAGCAATGATTGATATCTCCAATCTGACCACGGCCTCAGAAGAAATGTTGGCTGGTGATGCGTATTGTCCTCCAGAAGATCCAAAAGATTTAAAAGTTATTCTGGCCAAGCAACTTGAATCTCAAGGTCATAAGGTTTTCTGTGTTGGCCGTGGCTTGTTAACAATTGAAAGAACGGATTACCTCGATACCATCCCTAAAGTTTGCAATGGTTGGGGCGTAATGAAGATAAGTATTTATTCTGATCCATCTGTATCAACCAAGTTCGAACCAGAAACGATCCTTTATGTGGAAGTGGGCCGATGGGGGTTGTCCTCTTTAAAAAAAGAAAATCAGGGTGCGATAGAAACTATATTTTCAAAATAATGCTTCGGTTGGGCTCTGCCAACCCCCCCCCTGCTCTGGCCCACCAATCGAGTTTAACTATTTCGAATGGATTATGGCCCTTTTCATCATGCAGTATCGGACAGGGAATGGAAATCGCAAACCTTCGGCTATAATTTCCATTACCAAATAGAAAAATCAGAAAAATGAGGAGTCAATGAAGTACTTATATTTACTTAATCCTTCAATTTGTTCTGGTGCTTTAGTGTATGACAAATTAGATCTTGGAGACAAAACGATTGTATCTTTCTCAGATCCAAGACATCATGGGTTATTTTTCAATGAAACACCTGCGGACAAAGAAGCACTAAACCGTTTATGTTTTTTTGAGGATTTCTCTGCTCAGTACTGTATCTGGCCAAAAGGAGTCGCAAAATGATTTTAATAAGCATCACTTCCTTGATGAACTTTCAATATGGAAATTGCTTTGGGGTAGAATTGTTACAAAATAAAAAGATTCGAGAGACAATCTACAATGAAATCAATTAGAGATGAAATTAGGGAATTGCCATATTACTATATTAATTTGCTTCTGTATAAGCAGTTGGATATTGCCTTTGATCGAGGGATCGTAGACTTGGTTAATACGTTGTCAATGAATGGTTTTGTTAAGTTCGAAAAGGATTGGTATGAAATTCAATCAAATGTCAAACCATTTGATCAGTATGAAATTGATGATATTTTTCATTATTTGAAAGTACATGGTGAAATTACCTGCTCAAATCCTTTGGTTTGGGTAGGAAATAACGCTAATGTTTTGGCCGAAATTTCACCTTGCATTTTCAGTGAAGAGGAAAATTATATTTTCAAATCAACAATAGATTCTGTTAACAAATTTAAAGATGGTTTTGATGATTGGAAAAATATGGTGGAATTTGATGTGGAAATTATCATTCCACTAGAGGACTATACAGGTTTTTCGTATATCACCAAAACATTTAATGTGGCGCTCTTGGCTCTTCAATATATAAGTTCAAAATTTCCCTTATCTGTCATCGACTCAAATGTAGACTCTTTAGGTGCTTATTTTAGAACCTAATACCAAACTGGGGTAAGTTGACAAGAGTGAGGAGGTTCTTTTGGGACCCCAGAAGAATGAGAGCAATTTCCCGAGAATATTGGCGAATTCATGGCCCAGCAAATGGGCAAAGCCTACATCATTGGTTGATTCCCCAACGATGGCAATGGGTCCCTCAAGGGATTAGAAATGCGGGGTTTAATCTTTTAAAAATGCCGAGAATAATTAATTTCCCGGGCGGTTTGAATTCATGGATGGGTTTTGCTGTAAGATGGGGAGGCTACAGAGCATTTGCAGCTATGTTTGTTGAAAATGGGCTAAATATTGCTCTACCTTACTTCACCTACGAATGGTACGAATTGGTGAACGAAGATATTGCACCAAGGTTGATAGAGTTTGTTGATTTCTCTTTAGAGAGAGTGTTCCTTGAAGAAGGTCAAAAGGAAGGTTTGTGATGTCCAAAGCCATATGCATCCAATGTGGTTACGTTAAAAAATATCCTAAAATTGAATGTAAAAGGTGTAAATTCACTCCAAAAACACAAAAAGAAATTGCTAAAAGCATTGTTCTGTCAACACAATATTTAAGTGAAGAATCTGGAGAGTACCAAGAATTTGAAGACATCTCTTGGGCAATTAATAAGATTGAAAATGGAGAACAGAATATTTTTGATCAGGGTTTAGTCGGTAGAGTTGTAAAACAAAATGAGGGATTAATTAATACCAGGATTGTTGATATTGTCAGGATGATTCTATTCCCTATAATATTATTTCTTCTTGGTGGCCTTTTTTATTTGTTGAGGAAATTTTTACAATAAAGGCTGCTTCAACGGCCACACCACCATCTCAGCACGATGCTTTGGGCCGCCTCAGTCGGGTCGATTATTTGATTATTTTGCGGGAGCAACAATGGAGTTCATCAATGCTCCAACAGGCAGGGATAAAGCTGCAGCATTGTTTGCCATGGCAGCAATTTAATTTCAGCGGTTTCAGCAGGGAAAACCCTGCAATACGGCTACGACGAGGACGGGATCCGCACCTGGGAACGGATCAATGGC
>JACJWC010000027.1 GCA_020637335.1 Acidobacteriota bacterium
CTGTCCAGGAGAATGTGGGAAAAAAGAATTTGGTGAAGCTTTTTTATTCTATTTTGTTCACAAGGCCCTTCCGTCCACATGACGTACCTTCAAGCCGAAAAGGTCCAAACCGTCCAAACAGGCCAGGTTAATACGAAAATGCCCCGGCTGGGCGGTGGCTTGATGAAAGACATAAACACCGCAGACAGCGCAAAAAAAGTGCTCAACCATGTGGTCGCCAAATTGGTAAGTCTGACGGTTCAAATCCGCTTCAAGCTGAAGTGATTCGGGTCCAAAATAGTCTTCGCTCATAGGTACACCGCGCCGATGGCAAATCGAACAATTACAACGCACCGCCCGCTCAATAGGCGCACACGCTAAGCGCCAGCGAATCGAGCCACAATGACACGAACCGTGGTATATCAAGGCTTCTTTTCGCGTTTGAAGGTTTCCATCTGTTTGAGCGCTTCATCGCGAGCCTGGACCCAGGCGATACGGTCCAAGCGCAGCAGATTAACCAGTTTCCGCATGAAGCTATCCTCTTCAAAACTGATCACACCATCGGCCAGAACCACTCGCCAGACTTCGACCAAAAAGGCAAACCGTTCTTCAGGTGTAAATTGCTCTGCGATCTCTCGCGTGGCGTGAAATACGTCAGCATGGGTTTTTCGATACTCGCGAGCCTGGGCCAGCAGCGCTACATGTTCGTCTGCGGAAAGACCAAAGCGTTTCTGGAGTAATCGGTCAATTTCACGCCGTTCTTCGGCCACAAAGGCATCGTCGCTGCTGGCAACTTCGAGGAATAATATGGCAATCGCCGTCTGAATGTCCAACGGTTGATGATCTGGCTCAGGGGCTGCAAACAGAGCGCGAATGGATTGCCAAGTCACCATGAAAGAATCCTCCTAGCGGCTACATAAAGACTAAGCTTACCTGCAAGCCCACGGAAAAAAAAGTCAGACATCAGCCTTAACGCCTGCTTTAGGGCAGAAGGAATCAAGCGGACATTTCCCACAACTAGGCCGTTTGGCTTTGCAAATCGTTTGGCCCAGAAACTTGAGTCGACGGTGATAGGTTTGCAACGCGGATGGATCCTCGGAAAGTGCATCTGCAAATTCCTGGGCGCGCTTATATAACGCTGAATAAGAACCAAGATTGCTGATCCAGCCCAAGCGCTGTAAAACGCGCAAGCCATTGGATTCGGGCGCCAAGGATGGGTATTTTCCTAAAAACAAAAGGATTTTCTCAGCACCGGGCAACCCAATACTGGGAAATTCTCGCAAGGCACGAATGGCCTGGTCACGTGAAAGGCCCAGGATTTTGTCGGGATCACCTTGCCAACGCGACATTGCCAATTCAGCTGCTTTGCGGATCTTGGCCAAATCATTTTGGGGCAATATACCGACATGTAAAGCAGATTCCTGTGTTTGCGCATCAACCCGCAAGATATCCTGAGGCCGGATGCCAACTGAATTCACCCAAGTTTTCCAGGCCTTGAATTTGTTAGCCGGACGGGCCAAATAACCAAAATTCTCCCATAGGACCCAGGCAAAAACAGTGGGCAAAGCCGGTTCATAGACATCGCAATCGGATTGCCATTGCAGGAGTTGTTGAAGGACTTCGGTTGTCAAAATTTCCGCCTAATCGCGTTTCAAGAGGGCGGCGTCTTATCTTCAACCTGTTCCAAAAAAGCTTGCAACTGCTTAATACAACGGGCCTTGATGATGCGCGCATCCTGGTTTTTAGGATCCATTTCCAAGACTTTCATGCAGTTTTCAACCGCACTGACATAGTGGCGTTGGTCCATAAACTGATTGGCTTTAAGCAGGGTCTCGTGGGTCAATTGCGAGACAAAACGCAATTTCTGTTCGCGTTTGCGTTTGGCGTCGCGAATCCGTTTGGTTAGATCCTCGGTAATTTCGTTTTTGCCGGCCAGGCCTTTGAGCTGGGTGAGAATCTGCTCGGCCTCTTCAATTTTCTCATTTTTGAGCGCGATGGTAATCGTGCCGATCCGCTCCTCAACCAGTTTCCGAATGTAGGACTGTTGGGCCTTCATCAAATCTTCATCGACAATTTTTTCATCGTGCAACGTGTCGACCATGGATTCCGTGCGGATCACCTGCTCCAAGTCATCCGACAGGGTTTTGCAGTCGCCATAACGAAAATCGCGGTCCTTGGACAATGCCTTTTTTACGATTTCATTAATCGATTTGGGCAAATCTGGAATAGGAGGAGGTTCGTCGTTAATGATACGCACCATGGTCTGAGAAATGTTTTTGCCTTCAAATGGATGTTTGTGGGCAAGCAACTCATACAAGATCACACCGATCGAAAAAATATCTGCGCGATGGTCGATTTTGAGACCAGTAATCTGCTCTGGCGCAATGTAATTGATCGTTCCAATGACGACACCGGAAGTGGTCAGCTGGGAATTCTTGAAATGGGCAACGCCAAAGTCCAAGACTTTGACGTGGTCCTCATTCAGCAAAAAAATATTGGCAGGTTTGAGATCACGGTGGATGATGCCCCGTTGATGCGCGGCATGTACGCCTTCACACACCTGGCGGACTACTTCCAGGCTTTTGGCCATGGACAACCCTCCGGCAGCTCGGATCTGCCGTTCAAGTGTTGTCCCATCCAGATACTCCATGGCGATATAACAGGTATCTTGATCCTCGCCCACATTGTAAACATTAATGATGTTGCGATGATGCAGTTGGCCGAGTACATTGCCTTCCCGATAAAACCGTTCCTGCATGTTGGGATCACTTAAGTGCTTCTGGTTCATGGTTTTAATGGCCACAAGCTTGTTGATCTGGGGATCCATGCCCTTGTATACGACTCCCATTGAGCCTTTGCCGAGCACGCCCAGGATTTGGTAGCGTCCTAGTTTTGAAAGGGCGGTTGCCACCGTTAGTCTCCCATTGAATTCAGCCTTGATTTTAGCCGGAACAAACCCAGAGTTCCACGCCTTTTGTTAAGCGTTCGCAAAACTTATCGGTTCCTAACCGAGAAGGCTTGACCCTCTCCATGCAATCTCGTTAAGGTTTTATGGGCGCCCAAAATGGGGCCGGAGGCGAATCCATGGCCGTACCGCATAAAGATCGACTTTTCCCAGATTTAAAATACAAAGCGTATCTCAACAATGCAGCTGTAGCCCCCTTGAGCAAACCGGTCCGCGCCAATATCCAGCATCTGATGGAAGCCTACGGAAGCGGTGGGGTGAAGGGTTTAATCCCCGCCATGAGTGAAAAAGATCAGCTGCGCGCTAACCTGGCCCGAATCATCAATTCACCTGTGAGCTGGATCGGCATCACGCCCTCAACCACAACCGGTCTCTTGTGGATCGCCTTGGAATTCCCCTGGCAAACTGGCGATAAATTGGTTTTGGTCGAAGGTGAGTTTCCGGGCAATATCGTGCCCTGGCAACTGGCTGCCCAACACTATGGTCTCGAAATTTTGTGGCTAAAACCCGAAGATTTATTGGGTCCCAATGCCAGTCTGGATGCCGTTTTAGCTCAAAAACCCAAATTGATGGCCTTGAGCTGGGTCCAATATCAAACCGGATTAACGGTCGACTTGGCGTTTATCAGCGCACTGGGTCGAGACCACCACATGGCCGTATGCCTGGACGCTATTCAAGGACTCGGGCCCTTGCGTTTGGATTTAGCGCAGACCCCAATCGATTTTGTCTGTTGTGGTGGGCATAAGTGGTTAATGGGCCCAGAAGGTTGTGGCTTTGTCAGTGCGGCACCCCATTGGGTCGATCGCTTTAACCCGGTTTATGAAGGTTGGTTGGGCGTTGAAAACCCCATCGATTTTCTGCTGGACGGCGAAGGGCTGGTCAATTATCAAAAACCATTTCGCAGAGATTCTTCACGGGTGGAGCTCTCAACAGCCAATCAACTGGGCATAGCCGGACTCCGCGCCGCGACCGACATCCTGCTGGAAGTCGGCCTGGAGGAGGTGTCCGAACGCGCGTTAGCCTTTGCCCATTCTTTGCGACACGGCTTGTTGGATTTGGGGTTACCGGTCCATACCGAGGCTACCCAAGGTGCGATTGTCTCCTTCCAACCGGAACCGGTTTTTGGGACCGTGCGCCAGATCATGCTGGCCTACGAACAACACAGCGTCATCGGTGCGACACCCGATGGTCATTTGCGCTTCTCGCCTCACTTCTGGCAGGAATGGGAGGAAATTGACTTGTGCCTGGAGGCCAGCCGCCAGATTTTTAATCCGGCCTGAGCGCGGTTGATCGATTCGTTTTAGACATGTAGACTGTTCCGTTGGGTAAAAAATCAGAGCAGGATTCGCCGGAGCATCGTCCTGCCATTCAGCAAGGAGCTTTTCATGCATCGTGTCTACAGTGAGGATCAAAGCGTCCTGATCGAAACGGTCGCCAAATTCGCAGCTGAACGCATACTGCCCAACGTTATGGCGTGGGATGAGCAAGAACATTTCCCCAAGGATCTGTTTCACGAAATGGGCGAGTTGGGCTTATTAGGCGTTTTGGTCCCAGAACAATATGGCGGGTCTGGTTATCGCTACCAAGACTATGTCGCAATCATTGAAGAGATTGGCGCAGTTTGTGGCGGCGTCGCTTTAGGCGTAGCAGCCCACAACTCGTTGTGCACAGGCCATATCCTGCAATACGGCAGTGAAGAACAAAAACACAAATACCTGCCGAAATTGGCGAGTGGCGAGGTCATCGGGGCCTGGGGCTTAACAGAACCCGGTTCGGGTTCAGATGCCGGTGGGATGTTATCCACAGCTAAAAAGGTCGATGGCGGCTACCTCCTGAACGGAACAAAAAATTTCATCACCCACGCCATTTCAGGCGATATTGCCGTTGTCCTGGTCAACACCCAACCGGAACTCAAAACCAAGGGCATCAGCGCTTTCATCTTGGACAAAAGCATGCCCGGTTGGGGCGGGGGCAAAAAAGAAACCAAAGTGGGTATGCGCTGCTCGGAAACGGCACAGTTAGTTATGGAAGATGTGTTTGTGCCTGAATCCAACCTGATTGGCAAATTCAATGAAGGCTTCAAACAGGCCATGGGTGTGTTGGATGGTGGGCGAATTTCGATTGCGGCCTTATCCTTGGGCATTGCCCGAGGAGCCTTTCATGCCGCACTTACCTATTCCAATCAACGCAAACAGTTCAATCAATACCTCTCCAGTTTCCAAGCGATCCAATTTAAGTTGGCCGATATGGCAACTCAATTGGAAGCTGCCCGCCTTTTGACCTTGCGCGCCGCGCAACTCAAGGATTCCGGCAAAAAAACCACGGTCGAATCCGCCATGGCCAAGTACTATGCATCCGAAATCGCTGTTCGCTGTGGCGAAGAAGCCGTTCAGATTTTGGGTGGATATGGGTATCTGCGCGACTATCCGGCTGAAAAATTTTGGCGCGATTCCAAGCTGTGTACGATTGGGGAAGGCACTTCCGAAATCCAGAAAATGGTCATTGCCCGCGAACTCAAAAAAACGGTCAACCACACCTAAGGTGCGTGTCTTTGGTTTAACCGGTGGCATTGCTGCCGGAAAATCGACGGTTGCCAGCCAGTTGCGACAACGCGGCTGGCCCGTCATTGATGCCGATCTTGTAGCTCGGGCCGTTGTGGAGCCGGGCCAACCCGGTTTATTGGAAATCCAGGAAAAATTTGGCCCCGCCTATATTCAGCCGGATGGCACACTCAACCGCAGCGCAATGCGTATGCGCATCGCAAACGATCCGCAAGCCCAAGCCGAATTAAATGCCATCCTGCATCCCAAAATTCGCCAACATATCCAAAACCAATTGGCTGAATTAAAAGCAACCGGCCATAAGGTGGCATTTGTAGAGGCGGCCCTGATGATTGAGGCGGGCTCCTATCGCCAATACGACGGCGTCTTATTGGTTACAGCGCCCTATTGGCAACGGGTGCGTCGCGTTCAGCAGCGCGACGGAATGGCCATTGCCAATGTACGTGCATTGATCAAACGCCAAATGCCCGATTGGCAGAAACGCAAGTATGCCACCTGTGAAGTCCGCAATGGCGGTTCTCAATCCCAACTAGTCGAACAAGTTGAGCTGGCCCTTCAACAGCTCGGCATCCATCCGCCTGATTGATTTAGAGCAAGCCCAGCAAAGCCATGGCCAATAAGCTCAAATAGCCGATCGACCACATCAGGGTGCGCAGACTGGCCCAGTCCAACCAGTACAAGACCGTGTAAATGACCCGAGCAACTACATGTACCACGGCCAAGCGATTGAGCCAAATGGGATCCGTTCCCGCTTGGACCGCTATGAATAATGCGGCCACAAACATGCCAAACGCTTCAAAGCCGTTTTGATGGGCGGCCAAGGCGCGCGCTCCCAAACCGGTTAAACGCGACTGCTGCTGGCGCGGCAAATGATTGTCGTAACCGGATCCATCGCGTTGCATGGCCCGGAACAATGGCGCTTTATTGGCGATTAACCAGATCAAATTGAAGAAAAGACACCACAGGGCGACTTTCATGTAAACCTCCGAAATTGGCCAGTTAGAATAAGATTTATCAGGCCATTTACACACTTTTGCGTTATGCTTGTCAAAAATTTCAAGGCGAAACCCACACCATGCAGGATGAAAAAGGAACGGTACCTATCATGGACCTAAAACACGAAAAAATGGGCGAAATCACCCTAATCCAAGTCAGCGGTTCGATCAAAATGGGAGATTCGGCTTACCGTTTCTCCGAATACTTGGAAAAAGTCCTTCAAGTGGATTCCATCAAAAAGGTACTTTTGGACATGTCCGAAATTAACTACATGGATTCCATGGGTTTAGGTGAACTGATTGGTCACTTACAACGCTTCCGCGACCAAGGCGGCCGTATCGGGCTGGTCAAACCGACCAAACGCGTATTTACCTTGTTACAACTCTCTGGCTTAGATGAAGTGTTTCCGATCTTCGAGGATCGTCAAGCCGCCCTAGCGGCTTGGGGGTAAGGGCGAGGCTCGGTGGTGCGAACAGGTTGGTTCAATAAACCCCGCCCTTTTGACCCAAAAACCTCCTCATTGGAGATGAGATTCGATCTCAATGTAAGTTCTCAATTTCGCGCTGTCAATCGCGGATCCGCTTTTCTTGAAAGTTAGGGAATCGTCAAGGCAACCTGTTGCTGAGCGCGGACCTCAAAAGCCTTTTCCAACTTCCAGCCAGTCCCCCACTGTAAACGGTAGGCTCCGGGCGACAATGCTCGGGTTTCGCCATCAGCAGTTGCCTCTAATTTCACCTGACCAGCTGAATCCACCACGCGAAAAGGTGTCTTTAAAGATTGAGCCAGTCGCCCCTTCAATTGCCGACTTTCGCTCGCATCCAGAAAAACGCCGTTGCCCGTTTGGGCCCAGGTTGAAAATTGGCGTTTCAGTCCCAAATCGGCCACCGCGAATCCAACAATATTCACGCGCACAGAGGTGCCTTTCGCCTGCAACGCTTTAATGCTTTGGGCTGGATCCCCGCCGCAGGTCTCTTCCCCGTCCGTTAAGAGAATTACCAACTTATTGGCGCTAGCGCCGGCCAAATCTTGGTCCACTTGGTCAAGCGAAGCTGCAATCGGGGTTCGCGCCAAATTTTTGGCCTGAATACTCTTTATTTTTGCCAAAACCAAATTGCGATCCAGAGGACGTAAAGGGATTTCAAGTTGGGTATCGCAGGAATCGGCTTTGAGGTGGCCAAATACGCGCAATGCAAAACTGCACTCGGCCGGGAGTTCGTTCTGAATAAGTGCGGAAATGGCCTCAATTGCGGTTTCCATCCGGGTTTGAGCGCCCTCCTTTTTCAACATACTTCCCGATGCATCCAAAATGACCTCGACAGCCAATCCCTTACCCGAATCGAACTTAGTCTCTTGAACCACCAAAGATCCCGGTTGCTCGCCTGGAAGAACTTCTAACTTGGCTTCTGCCAGAATTCTATTGCTGCTCACTTGGTAACAAACTTGATAAGTACCCGGCAGATCTGGAGCCTGTAACGCAACCGGATTACCCCATTTGGTATACGCCCAGTTCCACCAACTGTCCTTATTTTCTTTGAGGATCGAGACAAAATCACCTTCACCATTGGGCCCTTCCCAATTCACCAAAAACGGTTCACCACTGCGCACAGATCCTTGAATTTTTAGCGAGGCTTTTGCATCCACAATTTCAATTGGCTGGCGGGCTAACACCTGATTGGAAGGTTCAACTTGGTATCGGATCTCGAATTGGCCCGGAGTTGATGGCAGGGCAATAATCACAGGATTGGGTTCGCGGGCCACGTACCAATACGCATCATAATTGCCCTCAGGCGCATCCGCTGGAACAACCGTCAGATAATCCCGCTCATGCCCTGGGCCTTGCCAGGAGACCTCAATTTTGGCACCAATCTGCCCTTTGGCTGGCGCAGCAAGGGAGACATTTACCGAATTGACCCGAATGGGGATGGCCGCTAATGCCGTGTTGGCGGTTCCTGCCATGTACCGGACTTCATACGAGCCCGGTTCGGCAGGGGCCTGGATGGAGACGCTTTCCTTACCTTCGCAGTATGCATAATCCAAATAGGTACTGGCTTCAGACCCAGCCGGCGCAAAGGTTATCCAATCCTTTTCGTTCAAGGGACCCTTAAATCGAATTTCTACGGTGGCACCTGCTTTAACTTCTTTAGGCGCAGAGATTTCAATTTTGGGTGCCGTTACGACCAGCGTGTGTCGGGCCAAAACCGTGCCATTCGACTCACGATTTAACCTAATTTCATAACGACCCGGCTCTGTGGGCATTGGCAGCGATATATTATGCCCCTCTCGGGTGTATACATACGGCCCGTATTCATTTGGCTGCGCTTCCGGTGAAACAACGGTTAGGTAATCGGAATCTTGGGCAGGTCCTTGCCAGGAAATCGCCAATGGGCTTCCAGCTGTTGCATGGTCTGGGGCAAGGATTTGAAAGGGGGCCTGAACAAAAAGCAGAAGGGTCATCAACATTCACTATTCCTCCATGAGTTCTGACAATCGCGAAAGCATAACTAAGAACGCAAGTGAGGGAATAAAATTTTTGGAGAAGGTAGCCTTACGCACAAACAAGCTGGGGAATCTTCACTTAAAAATGAAAATCTTTTAATGCCTTTTACCCTGGACTGCGCGGATTTTCGCTAGAATAAAACCATGCCTTCCGTTCATTTTGCACCCATTTTTCAACGTCATCTTCCCGTTCAAAGTCTCGAGCCTCAGGGCAGAGACCTTTCGGAGTGCCTTTATGCGCTTTTCCAAACCTATCCCAGCCTAAAACACTATTTGCTGGATGATCAAAACCGAATCCGCCAACACGTTGCTGTTTTTATCAATAACCAGGCCTTAAAGAGCCGGACAAACTGGAATATTCCTTTAAATGACAACGATCAGATTTACATCATGCAAGCCCTTTCGGGCGGTTAGAGAGGCAAAATGACTACTATCTGGGTTTCCACCCGAAAAGGACTGTTGGGATTTGATGACGAAGGAACCTTAAAAGAAACCCATTTTCTGGGCGATCCAGTCGTGAATTGCCTGCCGGATCCGCGTGATGGCCGACTCTATGCCAGCTTGAACCTGGGCCATTTCGGTCCAAAATTGCGCGTCCGCGAAGCTGGGCAGGCTGAGTGGAAAGAATTGACCACGCCCCAATTTCCAGAGAACGAACAGGACAAAGCCAGCTTGGTTCAAATTTGGACCTTGGTCGCTGGGCACCCCGACAGGCCCGGTCACCTTTATGCGGGTTGCATTCCGGCGGGATTTTTCGAAAGTACAGATGGCGGAAACACCTGGAACCTCTGCACTTCTCTTTGGGAGGATGCAAGGCGAAAAGAATGGTTTGGCGGCGGTTATGATCAAGCGGGGATTCACAGCATCCTGGTCCATCCTTCCAACCCAAACCACCTGACCATTGGCATTTCCTGTGGCGGCGTCTGGATCAGTCAGGACGGCGGCAAAACGTTTGAGGCAGCCGGCAAAGGGCTCCTGGCCACCTTCATGCCACCGGAACGACAAGAAGATCCCAATATTCAGGACCCTCACTGTGTCAGTATTTGCCATGATTACCCCGAGGTCGTTTGGGTCCAGCATCACTGTGGCGTGTTTCGTTCAACGGATGGCGGACGCAACTTTAAAACCTGTGCATTTGAACCCTACCAATTCGGATTCGCTGTTCAAGCCCATCCCAAAGATCCCAACCAAGCCTGGTTCATCCCAGCCACAAAAGATGAATGCCGGGTTCCCGTCAATCGCCACCTGGTGGTCTTACACACAGGAGATGGCGGAAAAACCTACCAGTTAACCGACCGAGGATTGCCCAATAGCCCCTCCTTTGATTTGGTCTACCGCCACGGACTGGCTGCCGATAGCAATGGCAAGCGCCTGGTTTTTGGGTCGACAACAGGCGGGCTCTGGTTCAGTTCCGATGGCGGTCATCAGTGGCAAAACTTTTCCAGTCACCTGCCTCCCATCTATGCCGTCACCTTTGCAAATTAGTTCCTTTCGCCCTCTAAAATGAAAAAATTCCCTTTTTTTGGCCCTCATCGGGCTGCATCTTCAAACCTGTGATTTTTGTTACCTAAATTTTACTGAAAAATAGTTAACCATTCCGGAACCTGAAACGTTTCAATGTTTATAACCAACCACATGGGGGTTCCAAATGGTTGCCATTGAGGTTCCAAAATTATTAATTCCCATCTTCCAACAATGGGCCGACGAATATGAATCCGAACACGAACGTTCCAATTTCACAAAAG
>JACJWC010000003.1 GCA_020637335.1 Acidobacteriota bacterium
TCATCGCGCCACTGCCCGAGCTATGATGCTGGCTGGCGAGTAATGAATCCGTTACCCAAAAGCATCCTTGATTTGTTTTGTGTGCCTTTGGAGCGAGAAGGCTTCAACTAGCCCGTGGGGCGACAGGGCATAACCCCGGGTGAAGAGCCCCGGGTAAAACCAACTAGAACGGTGGAGCCCGTTAGTGCCAAAAAGAACCAAGAGAATCGTCCCATTTTGAGAAAACCACACGCTCAAGATAAACCTGTCGCCCATCCGGGCTCTTGCTCTTGTTGGGAGCATACCCAGGGTTCCGCGCTTCGCTTGTCACCCTGGGCTTTGTCCTTTCGCCCTGCGGGCTGGTTGTGAAGGATTCCCTAATCTGGCGCTCTGGAATGCCACTCAAACATGAAGTTAAGCATTCCGGCACAGAGCCTTATTAGAAAATCACGGTCCCAACTGATTACATCCATGCCGCGATCGTCGTAGGGAAAAACTAGAATCTGCCGTTGCAGGTCAAACAAGCGAATTTCAACATCGGCACGGGGCGAAATAGCCAGATCGGCAGAACATGCACACCAAAGTGGAATATGCACTAAGGCAACCGGCAGGCGAAAAGCAATTTGATGAAAGCAATGGTTGATACCTTCATGGTCCTTTTGGGTCTCTATCCAATGTTCCTTTTGGAATCCCCGCCACAAACCCAGTTTATTTAGTGAACGGATCGTGGAAATATGGGATGTAAGGTTTTTCCTCCCCTGGAAACGGATACATAAGACCAGAACATCGGATGGTCCAAAAATCGTCCGACAAATTTCTAAGCCTTTTCCGAGCGAGAAAAGGAACTTGCCCAAAAATTCATCACCCTTAACGAAATCAAACCGCAACCCCAGGGGAAACGCATAAAACAGTGGACGAATAAAAGCCTTCCCTCCAAAAATTTGTTCGATATGTTCCCGAATAGACATGACGCACCTAACCACTTCCAACATGTGCCCAATTTGTGATTTCTTTTTTCGCACCAAGACACTAACTGAAAAAATTCGGAAAATGGCCCAGGGAAAATGAGTCGGGATCATGTGGGAAGATCCAAATAGAAAAATTATTTGGTTCAATAAGCAATGATGCAATGGCTTGGCAATAACTAAATAAAAAATCCCTTAGCGAGCTTCGTGGCTTCGTGCCTTCGTGTGAGACTTTTTCCCGCATGCTTCGTGTGTGAAACAGCATTCTTAAAACCGGTAGCGGATTTTGGCGACGAACTGGTCGGCATCTTTGTTGGCCCGAGCTTCGTCCCACAGGTCCAGGAAATCGCGCCCCGGATCGGACGGCCGTTCGTAAAACGAACCGCCGCGCGAGTAAACGACGTACAGTTCGGAGAGCGGCGCCAGTTCCAACCGGTATCGAATCTGCAATACGCCAAAGGCCAAGTTGAAATCCTGATCGGACGGATCTTCCATCGATGAACGCAAGCGACCATCTGCGCCCAGATCGCGAATTTCCGAGGCACGCGCCCGCAAGCCGACCCACTGCAAAGCAAAGCGCAAATCCTGGTGCGATGAAAACAGGGCATTGACATAAAAGCTCGGCAAGGTTTGATCGGTCTGGAACAGCGCGAAGGTTCCACCCGGTCGGAACAACACCTGATCATTGCGATGCTGGTAAATATTGGAGACCCGATAGTCCCAATGGTCGTTTGGCGTGTAACGCAGGAAGATGATCGTCGCATTGGAAATATCGCCAAAGGGTTCTTCCCAAAAATCCCATTCCAGAAACGCACCGACCTTTTTGCGCGAATCCGAATCCCAAAAGAGTTCCATGTTCCAACGATCGGGAAACCAGACATCGCCATGGCCAAAACTGAAACGATCATCCCAATAGCCGGTATGGTAGCCAATATTGATCGAGGTCCGTGTATTGTTCAGGAAGCCCCATTCGCGGTTCAGGCCATAATCCCGACCCAAATCCAAACCATGGGAGTCCGCAGAGCTGATCGCCTCGAAATGGGTGCGCACATATTTGAATCGCAGGTTCTCCTGGTTGCGCCAGTCAAAGAAATAGGCACCACTCTGGCGACTGTTGGCCTGCAGATAACCCATATCGTTGAAATCCAGTTGATCGTCCAGATACTGCAGCACCAGTTGGTGATACACACCGCGACGCTGTTGGTAGGTCCCATCAAGCCAGGCACCAAACCCATTGCTTTGCGTTTCATGCTGATCAATGGAGGAACCAATTGCCTGCCAACGCACGTCCCATTTGCCCTGGGAACTACGAAACGCACCGTCATAACTGTAAACGGTGGCCTGGCGATCCGCTTCTGGACGATCCGTAAAAGTCACCAAAGACCCGTGTTCCCAGGTAGATCCGGATTCACCGCGCCATTCCCGGGAGCCGCGCAACGCCAGATAGGTCCGTCCATCCAAATCCCGTTTCAAACCATCCGCGCCGGTCACAGAGGTTTTGTCTTCTTGCGCGGCAAGCAGGCCGAATCGGGTGCGGTCCAAACTACCCGTTAATTTGACCGCAGCCAAAATGTCTGAAGCGCCCGGTTGTGATTCGATGGGTCCAGCCGATTCGTAATCGGGTGCCGACCCAATCCGACGGGTGTGGATCAACTCGTATTTTCGTGTGTCGAAAACGTCCTTGTCCTCCAGAAAAAAAGGCCGTTTCTCGGGAAAAAACGTTTCAAACGCACCGAGATTCACGACAATATCGTCCGCTTCGACTTGGCCAAAATCCGGATTAAAGGTCGCAGCCACCCGAACGCCTGGTTTGGGGTTCCAGAACAGATCGGTTCCCACTTTGCCCGTTGTCGTATCCTGCAACTCACTGCGAATGCCCGCCACATAGGGGTACAGGGCCCAATTGGCTGAGGCCGAAACCTGCTTGATGCGCATTTGGCCCAAAGCGCTGAGATACTGCGGATCACGCGGAAAAAGCGGCTGCCAGGCCCATTTTTGGGCCAGAGGTGAGACCCAACGCTCAACTTGAAAGCCGAGCAGGCGCTCGGGGTCCGCCGAATAGGGCAACGCAATCATCGACCAAGGAATGGCAAATTCGGCCGACCAGCCTTCAGCGCTGGCATGGGTTTCACCAGCCCAGGGACCATCCCACTCGGAAAAGAAGCGCGATTCCGGCAAAACTGTGCCATCCCGCTTCGCCCCACCCAGACCCAGTTCCGCGTAATAGCCCTGGCGGCCATAACGCGGCGAGAGGATCAAACGCACAAAGTCGCGTTCGACCCGGTCGTTGTCACGGTTGGAGAGCCGACCGTTTTGGCGATCGCCCGGTTCCTCGCACCAGATCCCGACGTACAGCGTTTTGGGCGTATAGAAGAGGCGTACCTCTGTGCGCCATTCTGGCTGTTTACCCGTATCGTCGGGTTGAACCTGAATGAAGTCTTCAAAAGCAAGTGCCTGTTGCCATTGATCTTCATCCAAGTGACCGTCAACTCGGATATCGGCCGATTCGACCCGCGGTGGGATCAAGCTTTTGGGCTCGGCAAAACAGGACAACAGGAAAAACAGCAGCAAGGAAGCCTCCGCAAATAGGAAAATGGATGTTTAATTCCCTAAACGAATCGGCAAACCAAATGTTTTCTGAAGCGGGCTGGCATTGGGGTTTTGCCGCAGCGTTAGGATTTATCCAAATCCTCCAAAAAGTGCCAGTCGATGGAAACTTTTGTTTTGTCCATGGGTTGGTTGACCCAGTCGGCACCCCAAACTTTGGCTTGTAGGGCTGCCAGCTCAGCCATGCGCTCTTGCGGAGTCATATAGGCTCGACGTCGGTACTCGGCTTCATTTTCACTTTCAAAATCGGAAAAAATCTGAATCTTTTTGGATTCCAACTATACCCCCTAACCCGAACGTCCATTTTGATTATAGGGGTTAGGCAGGAAAAGGCGCAAAACCACATGGGTCGGCGTTATGAGCCGGGCGCTGGGCAAATTTTGCTGAGACCGGCAAAAAAGACCAGCTTTAGTTTACGGTTTTGACTGATTTGCCAGCTTTTCAAGGGCTTTTCGATTGGCCTTGGTCTTGCTCTCCCCTGCCAAGAACGTCTGTGCTGAGGTTTGCTTATGCTGATCGACGCCTTTTATTCCGGTCTCTCCGGGCTCAAAGTCAATTCACAAGGACTCAATGTTATCGGTGAGAACCTGGCCAATGTGAACACCGTTGGATTTAAAAAAGGCACCACCCAATTTGCTGAGATCCTGAATGGATTCAGCAGCGGTCATTCCGGTTCTGGCAACCCGCTGCAGCAAGGCATGGGCGCGCAGTTGCGCCAAACCTCCAGTTCCTTTTTGCAGGGCAGCATCTTAAGTACAGGGCTCAAAAGCAATGTCGCCATTGAAGGTACCGGCTTTTTTGTCATGAGTAATGGCAGCCAAATGACGTATTCGCGGGCCGGAAATTTCACCTTTGATGAAGACGGTTACATCGTGAGTCCGTCTGGCCTGCACCTGATGGGATACCGCACGGACCCCAATGGGGTCATCAATATTTCATCCGGTTTACAATCTTTGCAGGTCTCCAAAGGCGTGACCTCAGCGCCGCAACAGACCGATTTGGTGCGTTTCTTCTCCAACGTGACCTCGGATGCCCAGCCTGGCGACAGCTACACAACTTCGGTCGAGATATTTGACTCGCTCGGCATCAGCCACAACCTGCAATTACAACTGACCAAAAATCCAACGATTGGTGAATGGGCCTACCAATTTGTTTTCCCGGATGGAACCGTTTCCAATACGGCACCTACCCAAGGCGATGGCACAATCACCTTTGATGGCGCCGGCAACTTGATCCTGTTGGATGGTTTGAGTATTCAGGATCCCAGCATCGCCAACCGCACCATTGGCTTAAACAACCTTCTCTCAGGGGCCAATGACATGGTATTCACCTGGGACCTGATCGATATCCTACCCGGTCAACCCAATGTGGGCCGTATCAGCAATTACGGCAATTTCAGCGTGACGGGTTCGCTCTTCCAAAACGGGTATGGCAGCGGAAAGTTACAGGATATCAATATCGATACGGATGGCAGGGTTTACGGGCTTTATGACAATGGCCAGATCCTGTCGGTCGGCCAAATGGCCCTAGCCACCTTTACCAATGACCATGGATTACGCAAAGCTGCCGATAATCAGTTCTTTGCCACAATAGCCTCAGGCGCCGCCAGTGTGGATATTCCCGGTTCGGGTGGGCGCGGTCATGTGTTGTCCAGTTCTCTGGAGAGCAGTAATGTGGATATCAGCGAAGAGTTCACCAACATGATCATTAGCCAACGCGGTTACCAATCCAACTCCAAGATCATTACGACCGTCGACAGCCTGCTCAGCGAAGCACTGACCTTGAAACGGTAAAGGTTGTGTGTTCTGATTTCGTCACTCGACATTCAAGATTCGAAGCCGGGAGAAAATCGCATCATAAAGTTTTCCAGGCCAACGGCTATTTGGCATCGGACGACTGTCCTTTAAACGCTCAATATCCAATTTCCAACGCTCAATCATCAAGTTGGATATTGAGCGTTGGGTGTTGAGCGTTAAGCGTTTTTTTAGGCCAACGGCCTGAGAGAGATGAGCGAAGGGTGGAGCGTAATCGATGAGGCACGAATCGATGGCGCGTAACCCTGGTAACCCAGGCACATTATCGCAGGAAGCGCTGAAGGCGCGCGACAGGACCCAAGGAACCACAGATTCGTTCGTCTCCAATCCGCCTAATCGCCCGCTGGGCTCTTCCACATACCGTCAACCGCTACCCACCCCTCCTGCCGTCGGGGTGGGCTCACGGGTCAATCGGCCTCTGGCCTCCTGAAGCCTAGAACCCATGGCCACAACACTACAATGGGCTTTTAGCCCGCTCCCCGCTAAGCGGTGAGCGATGTCTTGTACTTCGAAATTCGATCTTCCCTTTTTTTCGACATTCGTGATTCAAATTCATGACGAAAATATCCAACCCTGAATCATCAAGTTCCAGCATCCCAGGGTACCGTGCTGCGCTTGTCACCCTGCGTTTTGATCTTATGCCCAACGCGCACAATCAACGTTTGCGGTTTAGGCAACTGATGAAATCGATCAGGTCCAGAACATCGACAGGGTTGGGCCATTGGCTGAGCATGCCTTGGTAGGTCGGCAGGTCAAAGCACAGAGATCCGTCAATTTCGAGCGAGAACGGACCCAGGTTATTGCTGTCTTCGGCCTGGTTGGCCCAGGTGAAGAAGGGGAAGCTTAGCTCCGTGGTTCCACTCTCGAAACCAGCACTAAACGCCAGTTTCAACAACGCCCCGCGCGCTTGCATTGGCTCGTAGGGGTTCAAATGCAAGACCCGCAATTGACCCGGTCCGCTGAAATGCAGCACAGGCGGATCCCAGCGTTCGGTCAACGTCCCTTGCTGATCGACAACACCATTAAGGCTGATCTGGTTGGGATCAAAGTTGATTTGGAAGTGGTAGCCGTAAACCGGATCGAGCGGAAGCTGATCGACCTGAAGGACCAGGAACCCGGATTGGCCCGGCTCAACCGTCAACGAAAGTGGATCCAGGCTAACCGCAACAGAACTCCCACCTTTCGATTTGCTGGTCAGGCAATAACCCGAAATGAGCCGAACAGCCCGTTGCAGAATCAGGTTGGCATCGTAGACGGTGACCACCCCGCTGCAATTGGTATCGGCCACACACAACGGAATGGGATCGTAAACGGTCGGAATCCCTAACAGCGTTTTGATGATCTGCAGCGCATCAAAGGCTTCGCGTGCATTGCCATCGCGATCGACATCACCGACCGCGCCGACACATCCGCCGGATACACAGAACCGGCCATCTTCGGTTTGACTGGGCGGTGTCCCGGAATTCCATTCAAAGGCCAGCCAATCCAAATCGGAACAGGTTCCGGCACTTGCCAAAGGATCTACTTCAAATTGCAAAAAGATTAAGGTTGATTCCTGAGCCGAACTCAGGGGGATTTGGGCCAGGTTGGTGGCGAACAGGCGAACCGTACCGGGCCGGGTCGCGGTATCGTCTAATACGTCCCAGGTCTGGCACAGACTGCCTTGGGTAGCGACTTGTAAATAGGTCAACAGGTTGGGGTCGTAGGTCAATTCAAAGGAAAACGCGGTAACACCCTGACTCACATCAATCGGGTCGACCATCACAGGGATCAGGACCAAGGACCCCGCAGGTACGCTGTTGTCGTCGTTGATCGTTACCGGGATTGCGGCACCTGCTCGGGTGCAGTTCTGGAATTGACTGGTCGCCGATTGGTTCTTTCCGGAAGTCGAGACCCCCACTACAAAATCCACGGTTGACCCATCGTTATAGGCACTTTGGAACTTCAAGCGATAGGCACCATTACCCAACGAAGTCGCCGCGTTGGGTGTCGTAGGCGAGCCGTTACGCTGGCGAATACTGAAATTGCTGGCCGTTAACCCGCTAACCGGATTGCCGTTCAATAAAACCGCAGCGGTCACCGCAATTTCTGGGCACTGAATGGCGGAAACGTCGCTCAGGCTCAAAGCCAGGTCATTCGTTCCGTATTGGGCTTGGGTCTTGACCTGTTCGTAGGGGCCATGACCGTGCATGGCAAAGTACCAGCGGCCCGCACTGGGCGTTGCCACTTGGATATACTCTTCATTTCCGGCCTTGTTGAGGAAAAAATCATACGTGCCAATGGAGGCTTCTGCCCCAAATCGCACGTACAGATCCGCATCGCCTAAACCGGACCAAGTCCGGAAAAACACATAATCCTGGCCGCTGGGCACATCCAAATAGAAACAGCGCCAGCTACCCGTGTTCCCGGTTAGATCCGAAACAATTTGGCCATTTTGCAGACCCATACAATCGGGTAAACAGTTCTGGTATTGGCTCCCGGCATACAGCCAGTTGCCCTGAACCCGTGCGCCGATCAGCAGGCCGTGGGTGGCCCCATTGGGCGTCGGTGTCGTAAAGGTCAGATCGTATTCGCCGCTAAAAGGACCGGGCGCCATACTGAGTCCGCGGTTCAAGCCATCTTCGCGTATTTGGAAATCGCCGGCGGTTAAACCGCTGACGGGTTGTTGGTCCAATTGGACTGCAACCCGAACCGATATTTGCGGACAATTGGCTGTATTAATTTGCAGGACCTGAATTTGCGGCACACTGGGATAATAGGCCGCGACCAAATTGGTTTGCGCATAGTCATCGTAACCCCACAGCGCGACCCACCAGGTTCCGCCCGTTGGGTAATTGACGGCAATATGTTCGTCATTGCCCGATTGGCGCAGGTGGTAGTCAAAATCTTGAAGGGTTGGTGGAGCGCCGTAACGGACTAGCATATCGGCATCGCCTGATCCGAGGAAACTGTCAAAGGTCAATAAGCGTTGATGGGCCGGCACATCGATATAAAAACAACGCCAACTGTTCTGGAACCCGGAAATATTGGGTACCACAACCTGATTCTGCAGTTCCGTGCAGCCACTGGCATCGCATTGGGTGAAGACGGCGCTGGTGTAGGCTTCATCGCCACTATCCAGAAGACGAATATCCAATTGATGCAAACGACCATCGGGCACCAGGCTCTCAAAACTCAAGCCGTAAGTCCCGGCTTGAGCACCTGCAGTCAAGCTAACAGGTCGAACCACGCCGTCTTCCGAAAGGGTGAACTGGCCGGCCGTCAGGCAGCAAAGACCGGCCCCATCGCGCAGAACGCGAACCCAGGCCTGGGCATCGGGACAATCAACTGGGTAAACCCCCAATATTTCAACGGTTAAGCTATGTGAAACCACTTGAACGGTTACAGAAACCTGGTCATCGTCATCTTCGTTCTGGGATTGATTGCCTGGGGTCGAATCGGGATCGTTGGGTGAGGCATGATCCACCTCGCCGTAAAGAGCAGCCGAACTTTGGGCGCGCAATTGGATCTGCAGGCTCTGGCTGGCACCTGATGCCAATGAATGAACCAGCCACACCCCGCTGCTGGGGAAAAAATCGCCCAACCCATTATCACTGATCCAGGTTAAACCACTGGGGATCGATAATTTGACTTCCACATCGCTGGCCGGATCGGGCCCGGCATTGCTGATCTGAACCGTCAGGGTCACGCTGCTACCCTGCACGGGATTTGCGTTATTAATCGTCAAATCGAGACTCAAGTCGGCGGAACCCAAAGTCATGGAAACGTAATCGTCTTCGGCTGGGTTCTGGTTATTGGGGATACTGTCCGGATCGGGTTCATCAACGGCAACTACTTCAGCGATCAAAGTCTTATTGCCGGCTGAAAAGAGTACTGTGACGTCCAATTGGACACTGGAGCTTGCCGAAATATCGCCGACCTGCCAAAGCCCTGTTCCCGAGCTAAACGTGCCGGGTCCCGAATGGCTTTGGTAAGGGAAACCAGCAGGCAAATCGATTTGCACTTCAACATTGTGCGCATCCTGGGTGCCTTGATTGACGGCCGTCAAGCTAAACGTGATCGGATCATTGAGGTTGGGATTGGCATTATCGACGGACAGTTGTAAGGCCAAATCCACACAACCGACCCGAGCCCAACCCAAATCCATCAAGACGGGTAAAGCCAGGCCAATGCGGTGGTTGGTGCCGGTATAAAAGGGTGCCATGATCTCGGCTGGCGCGATTTCCGGGCTGAAATGGCTGGCGGTGGAACCGACCGCAATCGGTTGACTGGCGAACATCTTGGCCTGACCATCTTCAAAAATTCCCGCACTGTAGGCACCGGTGGCAGCTTGGGTTTCGGGTCCTGAAAAGCTCAAATTGCCAACACTTTGCGCACTGGCGATCCGTTCCGAATCGCTCATCTGTGACCAGGTCAAGCCGGTAGGATGGTCGGTTAAGTAACGGGTAAACGGATCGGGGTAGCCCAATAACAAATGACCAAAACCCGAACTTTGCGGGTCGAGATCGACAAAGGAGAGGAAACCCAATCCGTGTAACATCTCGTGGAAAACGACCGAAACCAGATCAATTCCGGAACCGGCATTGCCATCCAAGCCGTAATACCAATGGGTTTGCGGCAGACAAGCCTCGCCGCCGCCCGGGTTCTCATTACATTCCGGATTCCAACGACCAGCACAGGTCAAACGAGTGGCCGAATAGGAACTCGTTGGACTGACAACCGAGGCGCCTGTTCCAAAATTAAACTCGATGTGGCTCAGGGCGTGGTAGTTACAAACAGCCTCAACGCTAAGGGTGTAAGTTGAGCCCTGGATAGATTCCAAGGTGATGCGGAAGCCTTGTTGGCCGATGAACTGGGTTGCGCCAGCACCCGTCAATGTACGGGTCTGTTTGGAGGTGGCTGCTTTGGTTGTAACCCCAACCGAGTCACTGCCGTTGTTGACTTGAATGACAAAGGTATCCTTCATGTACGTCCGATTTTCGCCAGTGCCAACAGCAGCATTTTCAAATTTGATCTTATAGGCTGCATCGCGGACCACGACGTAATTCATGTTACTGGATGTACACGTCCCACTGGACCCGGAACCACTGGTTTCATCGATCCGACTGTTGAACATGGCGACCAGCTCGGCATCCATCCCATTCAAATCGCCGCCTGCCAAGGCATTGGCCAAAGCGACGGGATACCAGGTCGTGGCGAGAGGAGCACCGCTGAAATCGCGGATGACGTGGGTTGGACCGGCCGAACCCAGGATCGCACCATCGCTTTGGCACATCAGCGCATCAAATGTGGCCAAAACGTTGATTTCCGTATCGCTTTTTAAGTACTGACACAGCAGACTGCCGGCGTATTGGAAGGCAATCAAGCGTTGATCGCCAAGCGTCGTTCCGCTATTGCCGCCAATCGGGGCGGCCACGGTCGCATCATTAAAGCCTTCGCCGGGTCCATCCCCGTTGATGATGTTGACCATGGCACAGCGGTCACACGCCGGGAAATTGGGCTGGCCGTAGGGACTGAGCTGATCGTCGTCGTCCTCTTGGGTCGAACCGTTGTTGGGAACGGAATCCGGATCGGGCAAATCGCTGGCCGTAATTTCAGCATAGATCGGCAAGGGCCCCGCCGCATCCACCTGCAGGTCCAAGGTCAACGTTTTGGTTTGATTGACAGCAAGTGCGCCCACCGTCCATACACCGGTTCCCGAATTGTAGCTGCCATCAGCACTTTGAAACAGCAGGTCAGCGGACAAATCCACCCGAACTGCAACGTTGTCGGTCCCATCTGGCCCACGGTTTTGAATCGACACAAAAAGCTGGACCGTATCACCAACGGCCGGGCCCATATCATCCACGGCTAAGCTCAGCGAAAGATCGGCGTTGGGGTTCCGGGTCGGGATCAGGGTGACCGCCGCATCATCGTCCTCATTGGTTGATCCATTACCGGGCGTCGAATCCGAATCGGCGGCACTGGCTGCCACAACTTCACTGTAGACCAGCAAAGTCGCATTTAAATTGACGGTTGCACTCATCGATAACGTGACTTCTTGACCTGAGGCCAGGTTGCTGATCGACCAGGTATGCGTGCCCGGCGTGTAACCCGCCCCTGAATGGCTGACATAATCCAATCCGGTCGGCAATTGAATATCGACCATGGCCGAATCGGCAGAATCCGGTCCATCATTGCGTAAAACCCAATCAAGCTGAACCGTCTGACCAAAGGCCGGCGTTGAGCTGGACGCATGCAAACTCAGAGCGAGGTCAATCACCGCATCTTCACGATTTTGACAGCTCCAGCCCAGGTCCTGGAAGAGCGGTAAGGCCAAACCGGGATCGTGGTTGGCTCCGGTATAAAACGGTTCCATCAACTCGTAAGGCGCTAAAACCGTCGAAAAATGTGAAACCGAAGAGCCTGGCGCGTAAGTGCTTGGAGAATAAATGTTTACGTGACCTTCTGGTGAAGCGCCAGTGGTTAATCCGCCCGATTGGGCGACCAGGTTGGGGCCGGTGAAGTGTAAAGCATCGTTTCGGGCGGAGGCCGCTCGTTCGGCATTGCTCATTTGCGGCCATTTTTTGCCCGTGTTGTGGTCTTCCAAATAGTGAGTGTAGATGTCTTTTCGGCCCATGAAGAGTTCGCCGGTCTGGCCATTGACAAAGGAGAGGAAACCCAGTCCGTGACCCAACTCGTGTAAGAGCACGGACACAAAATCGATTGTGCCCGGTGGGTTCATTCCGTCCAGTCCGTAGTACCAATTGGTATTGGCCAGACAGTTGTTGTTTTGATCGATAGACGCGTTAAACGTGGCTTGCACATCAGCCACACCAGATGCCAGATCCGATCCGTGCATGCTGTTAGCGAGTGCGATTGGGTACCAGGTGCCCGGATACTCTGCTCCTGCAAAATCGCGCGAGGCGGTTTTGGGCCCGGCTGCACCGAGGACTGCGGAAGTGGAGGAACAAGTCAGCGGATCGAATTTGGCTTCAATGACCACTTCCACGTTGGAGGTCAGATAGGCACCCCAAATATTCGCGGCATAAGAAAAGGCGTTCAAGCGCTGTTCACCCAGGGTCGTTCCGCTATTACCGCCCACCGGCGCCGCACTCCGCGTATCATTAAAGCCCTCGCCTGGCCCATCCAGATTCTGGATGGTTATCACAGCGGCACCAGCACAGGCCGGTGCAATCGTTTTGCTGGTCCAATCGTCTTCGCCGGGGTTGCCGTTGTTCGGTATAGAGTCCGGGTCTGGGAATGGGCTGGCGTAAACTTCAGCAACCAGATCTTTTTGCGCACCGCCAAAAATTTGGTAGGTCAGCTCATAAGTGGCATCGGCGCCTGCAGCTAAAGTGGAAGTCAGATTCCAAATCCCGCTATTGCCGTCAAAGCTGCCCGGTCCACTGGTCGCCACCAGCAGCAAACCTGGCGTTTGGCCAAATCGGACCTGAACTTGCGGAACCGGGTCGGGGCCGGCATTGTGTAAGGTCACCTGGAACGTGGTTTGTTCGCCCAAACCGGGTTCTGGATCGGTTAAGTTTGAACTGAGTGAAAGGTCGGCTGCTCCCAAACCCACCACCGCGTAATCGTCCTCCGTGGCAACGGAATTGCCCGGGGAACTGTCTGGATCGGCCGTGGCACTGGTTTGAATTTCGCCTATAAAGGCAGCGTAGCCGGCACTGTCCTTTTGAACCGTCACAACCAAAACAGCAGAACTGCTTGCGTTTAAGGTGCCGACCGTCCAGAGACCGGTCATGCCATCGTAACTGCCACCGCCATCGTCGGAAACATAGCTGAAAGGACCGGCCATGGGCAGGGAAACAGTAACGCCAGCTGCGCGGTCGGGTCCATCGTTTTGCAGCGTCAAGGTCAGATTAGCCGTTTCGCCGATGTTGGGGCTGGCCGTATCGCTGGTCAGGCTAAGGGACAGATCGGCCAGGTAGGGATCCAGGTTCAAGGTCTTTTCGTCATCTTCATTTTTAGGACCATTGGCCGGTTTGGAGTCCGGATCGGCCTGATCCGAACCCGTAACTTCGCCAAAAACCGAGAACGGACTGGTGCGTTGCACGCTGACGGTCACGTTCAGGGTGGCGGACTGGCTGGCATTCAGGCTGCCGATTGACCACAAACCTGAACTACTGGTGTAGGTCCCATCGCCGCTGTGGCCGGAATAGGTTAAACCGCTGGGCCAGGTAACTTGGGCCGTTACAGATGCGGCTGGGTCGGGTCCATTGTTGGTCACCGTCCAGCTTAGGGTGACGGGATCGCCTAATTCCATGGCCGTCGTGCTGGCCATGCCGGTCATACTCAAATCAGCCGATTGGGGCGTGATCGAAACCTGGGCGAAATCGTCCTCGGAGGAAACCCGGTTGCCTGGGGTTGAATCGGGATCTGCACTACTTGATAAGGTCACTTCCGCTTTGTTGGTCAAAGCGGCGATGCGGGTCACGGTGAAAGTCAGGGCCAGTTGCTGGTTGGCGCCGGAGGCCAACCCGCCCGTTACCCATTGACCGGAATTGGGGTCGAAACTGCCGGGCCCGGATGCGGAGACAAAGGCCAATCCACTGGGTTGGATCTCGTTGAAAAAGTCGGTGACGGTTGCGCTTCCCACTGGATCGGGTCCGTCGTTGGTCAAGGACAGGCTAAACACCACGTTCTGGCCCACTTTGGGGGTCGAGAGGTTGACGGATTTGGCCAGACGCAGATCAGAGGTCACGATCTGGTTGACGGTATAAGCGAACGCATCGTAATCGTCCTCGGCCGGGTTCTGATTATTCGGCGTGGAATCCGGATCCGCGGGTTGGGCAGTGCGGATTTCGGCAATATTCGATTTGGCGCCTGCTTGGTTGGCCTGGACCTGAAGTTGGATGCGCGCCTGTTGATTGGCGTGCACGACACCCACGGTCCACACACCGGTTTGGGCGTTGTAACTGCCATCTCCCGTTTGGTTTTGAAGCACAGAACCGGTTGGCAGCGCATCGGCAACGGTAATATTCGAAGCAGAGTTAGGACCGGCATTAAAAACGGTCAATTCAAAATTAAGGCTCTGACCGGTCGTTAGAACGGAGGTACTGCCCTCTTTGCGCAAGCTCAAATCAGCGCTGGGTGCCCCTCCCCCACCGCTGGGCAAACAGACACTGCCGTCCAAGGTCAGGCCCAAGGGTTCGCCATTGTTGTAGACGAGGCGATCAAAGCCAATATCGGCACAAGCGCCATTAGGCGCATCTGGCTTAATCGCAAAGACCAAGCCCAACAGGACCGCATCCGTATCCGCTTCCAATTCCAGCATTTGCGAATTGGCGGCCGCAATGTAGATATGGCCACCCTCATTTCCGTTGGCCAGAACCTGTCCCCAGGCATGCACCAAACTGCCCGATTTTTCGAGGCCGGTGTAGGTCAGCCAGGTTTTGTCGTAGTGCATGTCGATTTCAAAGGAATTGACGTGAAACGCTGTTTCAATCGGTTCGACTCGGACCGGCACAATGACGGTCGTCCCGCGATAAACGGGAATCGCTTGATCGACCCAGGTCTCAATTGCCCCACCTTCCGCCGTGCAGTTGTGGAAGACACCCAAGACCGAGGCAAGCTTGCTGTTGTAGCTCAATTGAACACGCGGATACACCGCGCCGCCATGCAGGATCGGTGTCGTATAGGTCAACCGATAATGACCTTGACCCAGTGCAAAAACCTGGCTGGGCGGAAAGAAAGCCCCACCCGATTCACTGATCTGGAAGGCACTCGCATCCAAGATGGGTGTTCCGTTTTGGGTGGCGAGCACCTCGATTTGGATTTGCGGGCATCCGGCGCGACTGATCTGGTCGATGGAAAGCGCCAAATCATTGCTGCTCCATTCGCTGTAAAGATTGACATCACGCGCGTCCAGACCCGCATGCAGACCTAGGAAATAAGTCCCGTTGCTGGGTGAAAGCAGATGGACCGACTCCCAATTACCGGGGTTCAAGCTAGCGGCGTCGTATTGACTGGTGCTGGGCAGCGCACCCGCACGCACAAAAAGATCCACATCACCAAACCCGCCCAGAGTATTCGTATCGAAATAAGCGAGACCGCCTGGCAGCGTTATCTGGAAGAGTCGCCATTCCCCGGCATTCAGGTTCAGGTTGCTGACCAATTGTCCATTGGTCAGGTTTTGGATCGCGGTCAGCTGCTGGCTGAAGCTATCGTCCTCGCCATAGCCGTTGTTGGGGGTTGAGTCCGGATCAGCCTGAATCGCGCTGATGACCTGGGCGCGGGCCGTCCAATAGCCGGACGTACCCATTTGCAGTTGTAAGGTCAGGACCGCTGAATTGCCGGAATTAAGGTTGGGTGGCTGCCAGATGCCAGTAACGGCACTAAACGTACCGGGCCCTGAACTGCCCATTACGGAAAAGGAAGTCGGCAAATCCACTTGAACCGAGAGACCACTGGCACTACCGGGTCCCTGATTACTTAAGGTGATGTCCACAGAAAAGGTGGTTCCGGTCAGGACCTGGGTCTGTGACCAACTGGCGGAAAGCTCAAGATCGGCCTGTTTGGCCCGTTCCCAACCCAGATCGAGCAACATCAGTAGGGCCAAACCTGGGTTGTGGTTAACACCGAGGTAACCAAAACGGATCAGTTCATTGGGATAAGCCGCATCCAGGTGAATCACCGATTCATTGGCTTGCAGAGGATTCGGCGCGAACATGCTGAGCCCGCCACCCAAAGATTCGCCCGACTCGCCTGGTTTATCGCCAAAACTGGAGGCAGCTGCTCCGATCCAGAACAGGTCGCCGGTATCAATAGCGGAGGCCATGCGTTGTGCATCGTTCATCTGATCCCAGGTCAGACCGAGCGAGCCATCCTCCAAAAAATGCTCCATAACCGAAACAGTATTAAAGCTGGGATGGCCATTGGCCAGGTTGGTATCGGTGGCAATGCCGAGCCCATGGGCCAGGCCGTGGAGGCAGACGGTTACAAAATCGATTTGGTTGGCACCTGGATTACCGTCCAGACCCAGGTACCAGGTCTTGTTTTGGAAACACCCTGACTGGCCGAGATTAATGTTGAATTCCAATTCAATGTCCGGTTGGGCTGGCAAGATATCGCTCTGCTTAATGGCATTGGCCAAGGCGATTGGGTACCAGGTATTGTTGAACGGATAGGCTACATCATTGCGGGAATAAGTGGTCGGCCGACCCCAACTCAGCTGACCCGAGCTGGTATCACAACTCAAAGCCGTGAAGCGGGTATGAATGATGATCGGCACGGAGCTATCCAACTCTTTGGCCCAGAGTTGGGCCGCGTATTGCAAGGCGATCAGGCGTTGTTGTCCCAAAGTCGTTCCGCTGTTGCCGCCGACCGGCGTAGCCGGGGTGGTACTGTTAAAACCCTGTCCAGCCGCATCAAAGACCTGGACTTGGAATTCGGTCGCCCAAAGACTGGGCATCAGGACGAGCAGCAGGAATCGAGACATACCACGCTCCTTGAAAAGGGATTAATTTTTTGGCGCAGGTTTGTTTTCGGGAGCGGGATGCTGGGCGCAACGGTGCTGCGGTTCGGTCGAAACACAGGTAACAACCGGTTTGCCATCGGCACCGATCACCACAACCGAAGCGGATTGGAATCGACCTTGTAAATCGACGATCACAGTGCCATCAGGTCGGATCTGTTCCTGTAACCCTTCGCTGGAGGTGTTGACCAAGCGGGCAAGCGCGTCCTGGAGTTCGGGTGCTAGCTCAGCTTCGCCAAAGTTGCGGTTCTGATCGAGTTGGTACAGCATACCCGCCTGTGGCGTTCGCATAGTCTCGGTTTGAGGTAGCTGAGTTTCAATGGGTTTTGATGGATCGGATTGAGGTTTGGGGTCCGGTGTATTTTGGCCAAAAAGCCAGGGCATGCACCAAAAGGCACACCCCAACCACAGACATCGACGCATAACGACCTCCTGTACGCGACGGAATGGGGAGTAGCAGAAATGGGTGTGAATCATGGGAACCTCTGGGAACCCTGCCGCCGTGACCTGGAAAGGTGTTAGGCCGTTGGTTTTGCGTCCCGTCCTTTCGAACGGTTTGCCTTTTTCAGAGTCGATCCACCCGAATGTGGGCAATCACCTTAGTTATCGGAGCAGGTAAAGCCAAACTTAAGCGTAAGAAAATGAATGGGTGGCGCAATCCATAAGAAAAAGGCAACCCGCACCTACCCGGAGAAAGTGCGTCCCTTCATGGACTCCGTTCACGGTTATGGTTTTGAGCAAATGGTTCGCTGCGATCCATGGATTCCAAAGCCAAATGAACCACCGAAATCACAGAAGACACCGAAAAGCACAGGTGGAAGCCTTGACCCGAATATCGAGCGCTCCGAGCCAGCGCGGGCCTGGGTCCCCAAGCCCACACACCTCGGGGAGCCCTGAAAGCGGCGCAACTTGGGACGCTCATGGATTAGGTTCACAATCCAGAATTTTTGAGACCTTCATCAGCTTCTTTAAACGGTCTCTATCGCCAAGGCACGGAGTTGGGTCTTAACCCGGGTTTTTAACCATTCCTCGGTCGCAAGGGTTAAACATCTCTGGAAACGGGTCGTTGCTTTTTTGGTTTCACCGCGCACCAAACTTATTCGCCCCAAACAAAACTGAACGAGACTCTGCTGCTTAACGGTTTTGCCGGTTTTCTCGCAGGTCTTTAGCACCGCGTCAGCTCCTTCAACCTGACCCGTTTCCAAAAGCGCAAAACCGAAAACAATCTGGGCGTCTACCGAGTCGGGTAGCGCATCTGCTGCTTGTTTGGCCCATTTGGCAAGCCCTGAAAATGCAGAAGGATCATTTAATCGGGGGAAAAGCAAAACCCAATCCAGGAGCAGACCTTGCTGAATGTCCTCCCGAGAAATTTTCAGGAAGAATTTTTCAAAAAGCGCTTCGGCCCGATCCGGTTCGTTGACCTGCATAGAATTGAACATAAGAGCCCTAACAACCGAACCAAGGATCGGCTCACTTAGATCCATATTTTTCTCAAGCAATTTAATGTGTTGCTGGTCCGACTCCTCAAATTTTTGTTGAGTTGCCCAGGCATCCGCCAGGAGCAATTGCAAGAGCAAATCGTCTGGGTATAGAGAAAGCTGCTCTTGGATTAGCGATTCAAAAGGATCCCATTCTTGAGCCGCCAATGCCTTAAATACAGGGTTTTCGAGTGTTTCCTTTGCCAGCCATGGACTGAGTGAAAATAACTCCGCTTTTGCTTGTTCTGCGAATGGCCGAGTCGATACCTTTTTCTTTTTTAGCAGGCGGTATAAAGACCAGCTGCTTGCGAGCGTGAAAAAAAGAAAAAGAGCAACAAAGAAACCCTGTTGGGAAAGAGACCAATGGGGTCGGGTCGAGGGCGCCAACAGCAAAACAACTATTGCCCCAAAGAAACAGGTGGCCAGACCCATAAAAAATACCAATAGGGCGCGAAACATACTAGCGAAGACCTTGGGAGGACTAAGGCGGCTTTGCTCCTGAAATCTAAAAGGGCGGTTCCATCTAAACAGGAGAAATAACAAGTACATCCCATCCGTTGGCATTTTCCCCATAATGGTTTCTATTTGAAAAGGAAAAAGGTTAAAACCTAGCACCATGACATTCGCCCAAAAAAAGAGCGAGGCCAAATCCTTTTGCAGCGGAATACCACCCAACCCGGCCCATAAACCAATTCCAATCAAGAGATTGACAGCGGGTCCAGCAGCCACAAACCAAAAAAGGTTGCGTCGGGTTGCAAGGGCACCGCTGTTATCCGTCAAGGTCAAACCACCAAAAGGGATAGAACCGATTAGCCAATCGAATCCCAGCCAACGAAACGAAAAAATCGGTTTGCCAACACCAATCAAAATCCGGACATTTGGCAACCCGCAATATTTTGCCGCCAAGGCATGGCCCAATTCATGCGGCCAAATCAGCAGCCATTCAAAGAGGAGGAGCATTGGGAACCAAACCAAAACCGAACTTGAAAAATCAGGTTTTGAAAACCCAAATGCAACAATGGCCAGATTAAGGAGGACCATCACAATTATAAAAAGAAAGATTTTTTGGGGTTCGGAAAGGCTGCGCATCCTTTGTTTCGATTGCACCTATCTTGGGAATTTATATCGGATGATTAAAAACCAAACCAACCTGAAAAAGCAATCTCCACAATGAAAACGGTTCGAATTGGCATAACTATCATGCGCCTTGAGCGCTGCCCTATCGAGGCCTGGGCGGGTTACCCGGGTTGCGCTTATGGATTCGTTCCTCATTGATTGAGCTCCACCCTTCGCTGAACATTCTCAGGCCGTTAGCCTGCTCAAACCCCGTGAAAGCCAAAAAGAGGTCTGGTATCGAAAAATCCGGGTTCAAATAGGATGTTAAAGGA
This sequence comes from Acidobacteriota bacterium, assembly GCA_020637335.1. Taxonomy (GTDB): domain Bacteria; phylum Acidobacteriota; class Holophagae; order Acanthopleuribacterales; family Acanthopleuribacteraceae; genus JACJWC01. The sequence goes on from JACJWC010000003.1 coordinate 19,705, forward strand.
AAACAACCTAATCTGGGCCGCAGATGATCAATATGCTGGCCAAATCTGCAAATCCACACCTTTCCTGGAAACGCTGGTTTTCAGCTTGAAGGGCCGGAACATGCGTTTTGGCCATTCGATAATTGCCCGGGATGGCACCCTGTGGTCCCATTTAATCGAACAGACCGACACAAGCGATTTCATTCAAATCAAGCATCTACCAGGAGGCCAGAGGCCGAATGATCCATGAGCCCACCCCGACGACAGCAGGGGTGGGAAAACGGCCGCCCGAGTTGGTCAGAGCCCAGCGGGCGACTGAGCGCACTGCTTTATTGGCGCGATTCAAACAATCAAACCAATCCGAATAAACACCCATCGCCGTTTGCCCTGTCATGGTTTGCGCGATTCCCCGAATGATTTCGCCTTGTTGGTCGCATCCGGCCTTCAATCGCCCATTCGGGCTCCCGATTTGGGGGGTCGCCTTATCCCACACCTCCTGCGTCGGTGTGGGTTCACGGGTCAATCGGCCTCTGGCCTCCTGATGGATGCTTAACTTGGGTCATTGCGGTTCGTTTGGGTTGGATACGAATTGCTCGCAGGTCTGACTTTCCCGCAGCAGCCCACCAAGATTTTTGCTTCCGATCTTTTCCAATACCGATTCGAACCATGATTATTGCTCGGCATTTTAATTGACTGCCCCACTGTCGGTTTTTTTTGACGTGCTAATGCCTGACGCAAGTCAGTAACCCGTGGTCTCAGGTTTTCCTGAAAGCGGCGCAACTCGGCCCTATGGGCTTATTTGAAGTGTTGAATGTTTGGGGCCTGAGGACACCCACCCTGACAGACTGCTGTCAGCAGGGCTGGCGTGATGACTGGAATCGCCAGGCTTCATGGCTTAAGCTTATTTTTGCTTGCAGGCGAATCACATTTCAGGAGAACGCACATGACTGTTCGAGACGTAGCTAATCAATTGGTGGCCCTGTGCCGCGCCGGTAAATTTGAAGAAGCGATGAATACCTTTTACGCCGATGACATCATCAGCATTGAAGCGGTTGGCGATGAGCAAATGCCGGCCGAAATGCGTGGCATAGAAGCGGTACGCGGCAAAGCCGCTTGGTGGGTCGGCAACCACGAAGTCCACCGGGCAGAGATCCTGGGCCCCTACTATAACGCTCCCTACCCTAACCAGTTCTGCATTCACATGTCGTTTGATGTGACCTTTAAACCGACCGGTGAAAAGAAATCCATGAACGAAGTAGGCCTTTACGAAGTGGAAAACGGCAAAGTCGTCAAAGAAACCTTTTATTACGACATGGCACCGGCGGGTTAAACAACCTTCGACCAATACCTTCCTGACGGAATAAAGGGTGGCTCTGCCACCCTTTTTTTAATCCAAAATAGAAAAAGTTTTCGAGCATCCTACACCTAATAAATTCGATAACCGGGAAGCGCTTTATGCGGCAGGACCAACCTATTCGAGTAGACCCACGGGCAAGGCCAAAATAAACCCTTTTTTGGTCCCATGATCCGATGGATGTTGATTACTCCCATCTGGAACCCCCTGTAGCCCGTGGGGCACTTTTAGCGCTTCCCGAGGGTATATGCGGGCCGGCCTGCGGCGGCATTACTCCGATTCGGGCCTTATCCGTTCAAACTTTTGACAATTCGATAGGTCAATACCAACAAAAAGGTCATGTACATAGCCAGCTTCCGCCAGGTTCGAGATTCCTGCCCAAATGCAAACCAACTCGCCCAGCTCAAAAATAGTGCGATTGGAATCAACAAATAGGGGGATTGAACAAAAATAAACCCAAGCCCAATGATAACGAAAACGAAAAACCCCTTCCAAGGTGGGCGTTTCACATTTAGTTTTTCGATCGGGAGCACCGAATTAATCTCAACCCAAAAATCGGCATAATGCGGCATTACTGCTGGCACAAAAACGGATTGGTCTATCCAATTCAGCTGCAAACCAAGAGGATACTGAACGACTTTTTTTAGCTCTGACAAGGACTCCGTAAAGACGATATCGCCTTGTTGACACCAAAACTGATCTGCTTTTACAGAAACGGTCCAGGGCCTGTTGAAGTGGGGATATGCTTTTTGAGCAGCAAGCAGAATGGTCATTCCTAAATAGAAAACAAAGGGCCACCAATCAATACGCATTTCGAATATGGCAATTAGCCCCCATCCCAAAAAGGAGGACATAAACCAAAAATACAAAAAATAAGGGAGTTCGCACCGGAAAGCAGCAAAAAAGGAGGCGAAGGGATTGATTCGCTCGTCAAAGGTGAAGTCCATGCCTGCGTCACTTTTATCTTTTTCGAAACATCAATCATCCTATCACGCCCTTGGATGCCACCCTTCAGCCTGTTTGGGTGAAAAAAGATGTAAAAAGGCGGATCCTGGCTGGCAAAAACAGTTTTCATTCCATAACATTTCGATCATTACCCCAATTGAGGTGAATGAAATGATATCTGCCCTGATAGCTTTGACCCTGTTTCAACCAGCCACCCAAACATCGCCAACCCTGGTTGGTACATGGCAATTACAATCGACCCGAGCCATGAACGCTGCGGGTGAAGTTGTTTATGAACCCGAAGTGCAAACTGGGATCCTGATTCTAACTGAGAGTCACTACAGCCTGATCTGGACGCGCAAGCCGCGACCCGATGCGGCAACCCATTGGGCGGCAACCGATGCGGAAAAGTTGGTTTCGTTTAACACCATGATTGCCCACAGTGGCAAATGGTCACTCGAAAACGGCCATTTGCGTTTGGATGCGCTCACGGCCAAAAGTCCCGAATTTGTTGGCGGACACGAACTTTTTCGCTTTGATGCTCAAGCAAACCATTTAGTGTTGACCGCAGTGATGGCTGTTAGCCGAACCGGTAACGCAGTGCCTTTCTACACCGAAAAAGGCACGCAGACCTACCACTTTCAGCGCCTTGCACCCTAACAACAAAAAAGGCCCCGCCGAAGCGGGGCCCGAGGAGGAGGGGCAGAGAAAAATTATTGGCGTTCGATGCGGACCAGCGCGACCGGTCCACGCCAGTCATATTTTGCGGGATCCAGATCTCCAACTCCGTGGATGCCATTGCTAATGGTGATCAGCCCCTCAGCACCATCCGTGTTGCGCACACCAGCACCATTGCAGGGACCCGCCGGGATTTGGCTGCAGCGCTCACTGTTGGCTTCGCTACCTGCATCGTAGGCGAAGGCGTAAACCAGATTGTCATCGGCTAAGCCTGCCTTGCCCAGGAATGTAGCTTGGGGAGCCTTCAGTTCGGCGAGGAAGAAGGAATCGTTGGTTACAACCAACATGCCAGCTACAGAAATGCGGCGGAAAGGGTTACGGGCAGTTATCGTGACAGATTGGGTTGCCCCAGGCAGAATTGGTCCCGCAAAGGCAACCGAATCAAAAACTTCTGAAGATCCTGCAATTTCAGATCGCAACAGGTTGACATCGCCATCTTCCGCAAGCGCAACCAGTCCAGGAGATGCGGCCGTACCGGGCGTGGCCAGGGCAATCGCCTCACTGTGGGCCACGACCAAGGGCGGGGAAAAGATCTGGCCTTTGGTCAAGTTGGTGACCGTAATTTTGTAAGTTTCCCCAAAGAAATCCGGGGGCAGAATGACACTGTCAATTTCGTGAATGACCCCATTGGAAACCTGAATGTCGGTAGCGATGATTTTGGCGTTTTCAATAAACGCACCTTGGTCATTGGCACTGATGCGGGCAAAGGAACCTTCAAGCGTTTCCAAGGCCGGGGTGCTCAAAACGTCGGCTGCCAAATACGAGCCACTAACCACATGGTAGAGAAGTACTTGTGCAAGTTGGTCAGGATTGGCCAGGAGCGCATTCAGGGTTTCTGCGGGCAGTTTCGCAAACGCTTCGTCATTGGGCGCGAATACAGTGAAAGGTCCCGGTCCACGCAAGGCATCGGCCAATCCCGCAGCCACCACCGCCGTGACCAGGGTGTCAAAACGGCCAGCCGCTACCGCCGTATCCACAATATCACCTGCCGGAGCCTCGCCTGCAGGCGGCAGTAACACAGAATCAATGACGTGAATCACGCCGTTGGAACACAGGATATCGGTCACGATGACCTGAGCGTCATTAACGAAGACCCCATTGGAATTGACCGTTATGGAAACCGGTTCACCCAAAACGGTGTTGGCTGAGGTCAGCGTAACCACCTGATCAGCTTTTACCGAACCCGCCACCACATGGTAAAGCAGAATGTCGGTAAGGGTTGGAATGTCATTGAGTAGCGCTTCAACCGTGCCTGCAGGCAATTGGGCAAAAGCCTCATCGGTCGGCGCAAAAACAGTGAAAGGGCCTGGACTGGACAAGGTTTCCGCCAGATCGGCTGCAGTCACTGCAGCAACCAGGGTCTGAAAATTCCCGGCAGCAACTGCCGTTTCAACAATATTTCGTTCCTGAGCCCAAAGTGAGCTGGACAGAAACAGGGTCAATCCTCCTAACAATGCAGAACGCAACATGGCAACCTCCAATTTTTGTCCATTAAAATCATGGACGTTTCATAGACAAACGATAATCCAGAGGGATTTGTTCCAAAAAAATGAAAAAAAGTTTGGGTCCGCTTGACGCTTTAGCCGATGCAAACGGCGGAACACCTACAAAACCAAGAACTTAGGCCTTAAAAAAATGTTTGGGACCGTTCAGGTTTGGCACTGAAGGCAGCTGGGTCGGAACACTACGGCATGGCGAGGAGGACCCTTTGATTCCCAATTTTCGACTCGCTTCAAACGGGCTCGATACTTTTCCCGTTTCTAACCCTTTGATCACTTGGAACTTAAACGCTTCACTTGTCTTTTCATCCTCGCCCTCCTCTTTCGATTTGACAACTGTCAACCTATGCCAGGACGAGACACCAACGCTCAACCCTCAATTTCCAACTTGATGATTGAGCGTTGAGGGTTGGAAATTGAGCGTTTTCAAGGACGGCCGCTCGAATCCGATGGCCCAATGATTATGCGCAAAACTTCGAGATTGGAAATTGGGGGTTCCTGCTATCCCGGATTTGTACCCTCAACGCTGAACTTGGGCTGGCCTGTTTTGGATTCCCATTCCCGGCGCAGGAGTCCAAAAATAGCTGAATCCTGAATTTCGCCTTCCACCTGCCAACGTTCGCGCAGCAGACCTTCCTGCTGAAAACCCATCCTCTTTAGGATACTAATCGAGGGCGTATTGCGCGGGTCGACATCAGCCTCAAGCCGGCGCAGTCCCAACGCGAGGAAAGCATATTGGAACAAACGATTTAACGCTTCGCGCATGAGTCCTTGACCCCAGTATTGGGGGTGCAAGGCATAGCCCACATCTGCTCTGCCCTGAGCTAAATCGATATGGTTCAAGGTACAGGTACCAATGATCCGGTTATCTGTTAAGTGCTGAATCCCCCATTGAAACAAGCTGCCCTGTTCATAAAAGGCTTGGATGTTGGCAACCAGTTGTTCGGCTTGGCGGGGATCCGTCATGGGTGGTGAACTCCAGTAGCGCATTGCCTGCGGATCACTAAAGATTTCAAACAGGTCTGACACATCTGATTGAACCAGCCAACGCAAAACCAACCGTTCGGCAGGCAAATCTGGCAAAGTCATGTTTCCTCCAGGCAAAAACCCTACCACAGCAGCAGAAAAACGTTTAGCGCTAATGGCTGAGGATTCGGCCCCAAAACTTTTTGTGCACAAAAACAAAGTAACCGCATACAAGTCCGAGTGCTGGCACCCACCAAAACAGCGCTAGTTTCAATTGGCCAGATGGCGCAGCCAAGTCCTGAAGCCGAATACCCGATGCACTGCCCGCCTCCAACAAACCAAACGGTAACATGGCACAAAAACAGGCCAACAAGAGGCCAACCAGATGCAAGCAACTCAATAGGAAGCGTTGATGCGGCAACCAGCGCATGACGACCCAGGCGGTTAGCGCACCTAACCCGAGGAGCACGGAAACCCATTGATTGGCGCCGAAGAAGCGCGGTTGGATCCAATAGGTAAATCCGGCAATGAGCCCATCGCACACCAAAACGATTGCCCAGATTCGGGTCAATAGTTGACCGGCCTTGTGGGCAAGTTCAGGCTCTGCTTTGAGCTCGAGCCAGGCCAAACCGTGACCAGCACACAGCAAAACAGCATACACACCCAAGACCAAGGTAAAACCATCAAATACGCCGAGTTCGCTAGAGCGCGGCGAGAAATTGGTCCAAAACGGCAAAAGGAAATATCCGGTGGTATCCAGCGGCACACCGCGAATCAGATTGCCCAGAGCGACGCCAAAGACCAAGGCGATCAGGCTTGATGACGATGCAAAAACAAAATGCCAGAATCGTTGCCATAAGGGTTGCTCCCATTGATGTCCCAGTTCCAAAGCCAAGGCCCGCAGGATCAAAATCCACAAAAGCAACATGAGCGGTAAATAGAAGCCGGAAAAACTGATGGCATAGAGTTTTGGGAAAGCGAAATATAGGGTTCCCCCAGCCGCGATCAGCCAGACTTCATTGCCATCCCAAAACGGCCCAATGGTCGCCTGCGCGGCTTGCCTGTCGTGCGCATTTCGGCACAGAAAAGGTTGGACAATTCCAACCCCCCAATCAAATCCATCCATTACGACAAACGCCATAAACAGAATCCCGAGCAGGAAGAACCAGAGCGTTTCAAGCATTTGGAACCTCCTGGGCCTGTGGTCCTTTGACCAGGCACCGACCCGTCAATGCCACGACCAGCAGGGTCAGAACGGTATACAGCCCAAAAAACCCGAGTAAGGAGAAAAGTGCGTTGCCAGAACTGACCTGTGGAGAGGCACCGTCGTGGGTACGCATCAGACCGTAAACCAACCAGGGCTGGCGCCCGAGTTCAGCCGTCATCCAGCCGGCCGTATTGGCAATGTACGGGAACGGGAACACCAGCATTAAGGCCCACAAAATGACTTTGGATTGCTCAAGCTTTTTACGCAGCGACCACAACAAACTGAAGCCCATCAGGGTGAGGAAGAAGGTGCCTAGCCCAACCATGATGTGATAACAGTAATACAGCAACGGGATCTGGTCAGGCCAATCTTCGCGGGGAAAATCCTTAAGCCCCTTCACTTCGGCATTCCAGCGTTTATGGGTCAAAAAGCTGAGCATTTTGGGCACAACCAAAGGATTGTCCAAGGTCAACTTATCCATATCCGGTTGACCGAGAATAGCGATTCCGGCGCCTTCCTCCGTATCGAAATGGCCTTCCATGGCGGCCAACGTAATTGGTTGATGGTGCGCCAGTTGTGCACCCTGAATGTCACCTGTCGGCACGATTTGCAACACGCTGAACAAAAAGCCCAAACGGATACCCCAAGTCAAAAACAAACGGGCAAAAGGGCTGTGTTTCTGGTTGAGCTGATAAAAAGCGCCAACTGCCGCTACAGCAAAACTAGCCGTTACCATGGAGCCGCACATCGTATGGGCGAACTGAGCAAAAGCCCATGGGTTCAGCATCACTGCCGATAAATCGGTCAGGATAAATTGGCCATTGGCATCCAATGCGTAGCCGACTGGATGCTGCATCCAGGCATTGGTGACGATGATGAAATAGCCTGAAAGCCAAGTACCGAGGAAAAGCAGGCCAGAAACCCAGCGCAAGGCTACAGCCGAAAGCCGATCGCGACCGTAAATCAGCAACCCAAGGAAGGTGGACTCCAAAAAGAAGGAAAACATACCTTCCATGCCGAGCAACTGGCCAATCAAGCCCCCGGTCTTCTCCGAGAACAAGGCCCAATTGGTACCGAACTGGAACTCGAGCGGGATCCCGGTAACAACGCCAAAAGCAAAGTGCAGGGCAAAAATACGTGTCCAAAAATCAGCGGCCGCATGGCACAACGGATTTTTTCCCGAACGCAGACGCATCAGGAAAATGATCATGGCCAAACCCATGGTCAATTGAGGGAAGAGATAGTGATAGGCCGAAGTGAACCCGAACTGTAAACGGTGGATCCAGAGAGCTTCTTCCACAGGCGCCTCCGATGCGGCCACCATAACCCGAAACACAAGCGAGCGGAATCAGGAAATGTTGAGATTCACAAAAGACTTACGTCAGCCAGGAAGGCTGGCTTTGGAGATTCCCGTAGGCATCAAGGTCAAAATGCGCGCCATCAAAAGCCAGGAACACGGGTCCGGAAAAGTGTTGAGTGGCCTCGCTCTTAAGGTCACCTACCCAGCTGCCTTGTCCTTTTGAATCAGCATATCTGGGCGAGAAGTGGGTCAGAACCAATTGGCGCAGCCCGCATGCCTGGGCCATTTCTGCAACCATTTGGGCCGAACTGTGCATGGGACCGGGCCCGACCTTTTGCCAGTCGGCATGCAGATAGGTCGCTTCGTGGACCAGCAGATCTGCACCCTGGCAGAATTCAGCCAAACGTTGGGGCTGATCGTTATCGCCACCGATGGCAAAACGCAGGGGTGCGCACTGCGGCAAACAATAATCAGCTCGGTTCAAAGCTTGCCCATTCCACACGACTGTCTCCCCTCGTTTCAGCTGTCCCAAAATAGGGCCGTCGGGAACGCCAATCTGTTTGAGTTTGGCAATGTTCAAGTGTAAAGGGGGACTTTTTTCCGTGAACCCGTAAGCAAACGATTGGATCCGATGCGAGAGCTCAATGGCAGACACCTTGTGCCCTAAAAGTTCCAGATCCAAATCGGGTCCAGCCTGTTTAAAAAGCAAAGGAAAAGACAGCCGCAGTTGGGTCAATTCAATGATCGGTTTCAGAAAGGCTTCCAGTTCAGCAGGTCCAACCAAAACCAATGGCATTTTTCGACCCAACATGGACATGGAGCCGAGCAGACCGGGCAACCCGTAAACATGGTCTCCGTGCAGGTGCGTGATCAGAACTGCTTCCAGGTGAACCGGTGACAAAGGTGAATGCATCAACCGGTATTGGATGCCTTCTCCACAATCAATCAGAATCCAGCGCCGTCCGCTGCGCATAGCCAGACCCGTAACGTTCCGCGTTCGGGTCGGTGTGCCAGAGGAGGTGCCCAAAAATAGGAAATCCATGTTCTCTCCCGCTGGCAAACTATACCCTAGATGAACCCCAAGTATCGTTTTAGACACGTGATCGCCTGGATGACGGAAGGACTTGAAACTGGGCTAATGTGGTGCGGAACCCATTCGCGCGCTGAAGAATGTCGGCCAAGCTGGCCGACCGACGTTGGTCTTTAGCCAGCCCGACAATCCCCTCTTAGCGCTCCCGAATGGCTGTCTCGTCCTGACCTGCGTATCCAAAATCCCAAATTGCACAGGTACACAGATTCGATTCAAATGCATCAAAACGCCTTTTTTGTTAATGCCAAAACCACTCAAACTCAAGGATTGATGCGGACTTGACGATTAAAAAGGAATCGAGTCAAATGGGGGCGGGATAATGCAGCTACCGTTTGTGGAGGTCCAGAAATGATCATCTGGCTGATAGGTCTATGGTGCGTTTTGGAAGGTCCGGTGGGCCAAATTCAGGGTCGGGTGGTGGGGTTACCCGCGGATCCAAAAGAATTGACGGCGCAATTAAAAGACACCGCCTTTTCTGCACCGATTTCGCAATCTGGCGAATTCAGCATAAAAGATATCCACCCGGGCACATATCAATTGCAAATTCGCCAAAACAACGTTGTGCGCTTGAGCCGGGTTGTCACCGTTGTCGCCAATCAAACGCTTTCGTTGGACCTGGATTTACGCGCTGCCGCCAACTACCTGGAAACCGTTCAAGTCCATGCCGTTTCACGCACCGACCAAAGCCTGGTCCATGCACCAGCAGCCGTAACGGTGCTTCAGGGTGAAGATTTGTACCTGGGCGAAAGTGCAGGTCAGTTGCCCAACCTCCTGGGCCATCTGCCCGGTGTTGACATCAGCCAGACGGGTACCTTTGATTTCAATGTCAATGCCCGAGGCCTGAATACCCTTCTCAACCGCCGTGTTGTGGTCCTCGTCGATGGTCGAAACACGGCTGTCACCCAACTCGGGAACCAAGAGTGGTTTGCGCTCGGATTAGCGCCTGACGACATAAACCGAATCGAATTTGTACGCGGGCCCAGCTCGGCCCTTTATGGCGCAAATGCATTTAATGGCGTGCTGGATATTCGCACCAAATCGGCCACTGAATTGGCCGGCGGTACCGCGCAGTTCGGCGTTGGCGAGAATAACTTAGCCACCGCCCGCCTCTCCTGGGGCCAGGCCCTTTCCGATCGCTTTGCCCTGGCGGTTCGACTCTCAACCTTTCAATCCGACCAGTGGGAACAATCGCGAACGGCCCAAGATCCGGTTGAATATGCCGGCCTGAGACCCGAAGCCTTGGCCTTGAACCGCACCACCACCAATCGCGCGGGCCAATCCATTCTGCTCGATACGGATGTCAAGAGTTGGGCCGCTTCCTTGCGCCTGGATTATCAGGCCACCCAGGACCTTCAGTTCAGTTTGGAAGCAGGCACAAGCGAGACCGAAAACTTTGTGGGCGTGGCCGATATTGGTCGCGGTCATATCGGCAAAGTCGAGCGTCCGTTTTACCGAGTCAGTGCGGACTACCGCGCGTTGCATGCTTCGTATTGGCGAACAGAACGGAACACACCCGAGGATGAATACTTTCTCGCCTCTGGCGGTCAACTGTGGGAACAAAGTTACGATCAGCAATTCGAATTAACCTACCAGCACGATTTCTCAGATGTCTGGCAAGCGGTCATCGGCGGCAGTGCTCATTGGCAGGATTTGGACACCTCAAAACCAGGCGACCCAACCCGTCGCCAATCGTCGATTTCCCAACCCGTAGATTCTCATCAAGAGGCACTTTTTGGTCAGATTCGCTACCAGCCCAACGCGGCCTGGCAATTGGTTCTGGCTGACCGATTTGATCAATCGACCCTCCACGACAGTGAGCATTCGCCCAAAGTGGCCATCAATTGGACACCGCAAGCCAATCAAAGTGTTCGATTAACCTATAACCGCGCCTTTCAATCACCCAGCTTCCCCGACTTTTTCCTGTATGCACCAGCCGGTGTGTTGGATTTGACGCCCCTGGAAGCCGCTCTGGAGGCAGCTACGGGTGTTCCATTGCCCACCGATTTTGGTCTGACGCCGGTGGTCGCACTGGGCAATGAAAGCTTGCGGGTTGAACAGATCGAGACTTGGGAATTGGGTTACCGCGGAATGGTTTGGGGCTCCTGGGTACTGGATTGCAATGTCTATCGCTCTGAGGCCGAAGACTTTGTGACCGAGCTGTTGCCGGGCGTCAACCCCAACGTGCCGTCCTACCAACTCCCGGCAGGGATACCCGAACCGCTGGCCCAAGCCATTTTGGGTGCATTGGCCCAAGCTTTAGGCCCCTACTACCCCGCATTAGCGTTGGATGAAAACGGAAGACCCCAAATTGTACTGTCCTATACCAATGCCGGAGCTGCGACCTTAACCGGATTCGAATTCCAATTAACGGGTTTTTTGAGCCCGCAGTGGCAGGTGGAATGGATGGGAACCTACCTGGACTTTGACCGCAGCGATGCATTAATTGAAGCCAATGCGCCGGAATGGACGCTGGGTGCAGGCAGTACCTACCAAGCTGAACACTGGCAAGCCAACCTGAAAGGCACCTATCGAGACGGGTTTTATTCAGCTGCAGGTATTTATGCCGGACCAGTGCCCAGCTATTTCGGCCTGGACGGTTCATTTCGCTACCAGATGGGCCAGCACTGGGACTTGCGTCTCTCAGGTACCAACCTCTTGGATCGCGACCACTATGCCCAATTCGGTGGCGCCGTCATTGGCCGCATGACCCAACTCAGCGCCAATTATTCCTGGTAAGACTCAAATTAAGTAATAAGACGGCATCAGGTACTGGACCTGCACTGGCATTTTGCGCAGGTTCAGTTTCTTGAGCTTTTGCATAAGAAACTCAATGGTTTCGGGCGGATTCTGAACGTGCTCATAAAAGCGCAGAATCCCATCCAAAACCCCCAGGGATTCAGGCGCAATTGACTCGGCCTGCATCAGGGCCATATGCGCTTCTTCGTACATGCCGGCCAACATGTAGGCATGGTAAAGGCCCAACAAAACTTCGGGCGAATAAGGTGACATCTCGCGGGCGGCATGCAGTGCCTGCATGGCTAATTCCAGCAAAGTCTCGCGAATCACGCAGGAAAGGCCATCTTTTTCCGTCAGAACTTCTGCAGGCTCGATCTCAAAAAAATCGACCGCTTTTTTGGAGATGAAATAATCATTTTCTTCCAGGCCGAGCAGGTAGAGGTCCAAAAAAACCTTACCGGCTACATAATGCGAAGCGTAAAACGATTCGCTGCGTTCCATCGCTTGGATGATCAAACTCAGAGCTTTATCGATGTCGCCGTGTTGCAGATGGGCAAAGCTCAAATAGGTCAGCACAACATTGGCATTTGGGCTGGATTTCTTGATGGATTGCCAAGTTTGGATGGCATTTTCAAATGGCACAAAACCGGGTCGGATCACAAAATCGGCAATGATTCGCGTGGAAAAGGCCGTTTTACTGACACTGATATCGCCTGTTTTTTGCAGGTCTTGATAAAACTGGACCAAACCCAAATTAAAACTGGCTTTTTCCTTATGGGTCGCCGACTTGGTGGAGGCTCTTAGTTTTAAAAAGACCTTTTCCGCTTCCTGGAACTGACCACCTTGGGCCAGGGTCGCACCGTAGAGATTGTGGGTTTGAAAATCTTGAACACTCTGGCTGAGCCGTTTGCGCAGAACCAATCCAGCCGCATCAAAGTCACCGCGCAGATAGGATAATTCGGCAATCGGATAACTTGAAGCGGGCGTGCCCAAGGGCACAATTTTTTGGTTGTCTTTCTTTTTCTGAACCTCAGGTCTCAGCACTTTTTTCATCACTCCACCAGTTGGGATTGGGCCGCGGCTAGCCTGGCGACAGGCACGCGGTAGGGTGAACAACTCACGTAATCCACCCCAGCATCTACAAAGAATCCAACACTTTCCGGATCACCGCCATGTTCGCCGCACACACCTACTTTAAAGTCGGGTTTAAGCGCACGGGCAGCTTGGATTCCCATCTTTACGAGTTTGCCAATGCCCTTACGATCGATGGTCTTAAAGGGATCGGCCTCATACAGGTTTTTCTCAAGGTAAAGCGGCAAAAAACTGCCCGAATCGTCGCGCGACAGACCAAACCCGCACTGGGTCAGGTCGTTGGTGCCAAACGAGAAAAATTGAGCGACTTGACAAATTTCATCGGTGGTCAGAGCGGCTCTGGGGGTTTCAATCATGGTCCCAATGGGGATATCTTCCAAACCCGCGCGTTGCAGCATGGGTCGGTAGCCTTCTACCAAGTACGCCAGTTCCGCGGAGGTCGTAATCAACGGAATCATGATTTCAGCCCGAACCGTAAAGCCCTCTCCGCGCGCTTTCACCACGGCATCGATAATGGCTTGGACCTGCATGGTGTAGATTTCAGGGAAACTAACGGCCAATCGGCAGCCGCGATGGCCAAGCATAGGGTTGGCCTCACTCAATTCATGGACACGAAGAATCAGCGCGTTTTCGTCCACACCCATACCTTCGGCCACGGTTTTGATCTGTGCCGGTGTATGCGGTAGGAACTCGTGCAAAGGCGGATCCAAAAGCCGGATGGTCACCGGTAACCCGTTCATTTCCTTGAACATCTCGTAGAAATCGTTCATCTGAAGCGGTTGTAATTGGTCAAGCACACGTTTACGTCGGGCCGGTCCATCCACTAGGATCATTTCACGCACCAATTGAATGCGGTCCTCGCCGAAGAACATGTGTTCGGTACGGCACAGGCCAATGCCTTCTGCGCCCAAAGCGCGGGCCAGTTTGGCATCCACTGGCGTATCGGCGTTGGTGCGAATGCCAATGGTGCGCACCTCATCGGCCCAATCCATTAATAATTGGAAGGGAAACCCAACCTCGCCTTCGGCAATACGTCCTTGCAACATCTTGGAAACTAATGGCGAGGGTTGGGTTTGGATTTCACCCAGGAAAATTTCACCGGTGGACCCGTCGATCGAAATTGATTCGCCCAGCCGGATCAAGCGATTGTTGATATGCATCGTGCCTGTGGAGGCTTCAACCCGCAGTTCGGAACAACCAACCACACAAGGTTTACCCATCCCGCGTGCGACCACCGCGGCGTGGGAGGTCATCCCACCGCGTTGGGTCAGGATCCCGGTCGCGGCATGCATGCCGGCAATATCTTCGGGAGAGGTTTCTTCGCGAACCAAAATCACTTTTCGCCCTTGCTCGGCGTGCAAAACGGCTTGTTCAGGATTGAAGACAACCATACCGGTTGCTGCCCCCGGTCCAGCGTTCAGGCCTTTGCCCAAGTAGTTGCCGCTTTCCACCACGCGATTCTTAGATTCAGGATCGAATTCGGAGGCCAGGAGTTGCGCAATCGATTGGGGATCGACCCGTTTCAGGGCTACTTCCTTGCTGATCAGGCCTTCAAGCGCCATGTCAACCGCGATTTTTAGCGCGGCATGACTGGTGCGTTTCCCGTTGCGGGTTTGCAGAATGAAGAGTTTCCCACGTTCAATCGTGAATTCGATGTCCTGCATATCCTGGAAATGGGTTTCCAGACGCGTCATGGTCGCACATAACTCGCTGTAGGTTTCGGGCATACAGCGTTCCATAGATTTGGCGTCATCGCCAGCAATCGGATGTGGAGTGCGGATTCCCGCAACCACATCCTCGCCCTGAGCATTGATCAAATACTCGCCATACGGTTGGTTTACACCATCTGATGGGTTGCGCGAGAAACAAACGCCTGTACCGGAATCATCGCCCAAGTTGCCAAAGACCATGCTCTGCACCGTAACCGCTGTGCCCCACTCATCAGGGTAGCCGTGAATCTTGCGATAGAACTGGGCGCGCGGATTTTGCCATGACTCAAAGACAGCGCGGATTGCGCCCCACAGCTGTTCATAAGGATCTTCGGGAAAGGGATTCCCGGTCGATTCGATGACCAAATCCAAGTACTGGTCGACCAAACGGTCCAGGCTGGATTCGCTCAAATCGGCATCGTTGACCACGCCTTGTCCATGGCGGGTCCGTTCCAATAAACGTTCAAATTCGTCAATATCGATACCGAGTACCACATCGCCGTACATTTGAATAAAGCGACGATAGGAATCCAGCGCAAATCGTCGGTTTCCGGTTTCTTGAGCCAGACGATCGACATTGGTGCGGTTCAGGCCGAGGTTGAGAATCGTATCCATCATGCCAGGCATGGAGACACGTGCCCCGCTACGAACCGACAGCAAGAGCGGCGAACCGTGGCCTTCAAACGATTTACCCAAATTCTCGCTCAGCCACGTAATCGATTGGCGCACGGGAACCTGGATGACTTCGCCAACACCTTGTTCGGCTTGGTAGACGTGATAGGCTTGGGTGGAAATGGTAAAGCCGGGCGGCACAGGAACCCCAATTCGGCACATTTCAGCCAAACCGGCGCCTTTCCCGCCCAATAAATCCTTCATTTTGGCGTGACCATCGGCTTCGTTTTGAGAGAATTGAAAAACGAGCTTTTCCATAACCACTCCCTGTTCGTAGCATCGTGTTCGAGATGGGGGCACGATAGCACAACGCCACCTAAAATTCACGTTCGGCCTGTTGAACCCATCGACAAAAACAGGGCGACCCATAAACAAGAGAAGGGCGGCTTCCGCGAAACCCCAGGGAAACGCGGAAGCGATTGGGCTGAATTATTTACTTTCGATCAGGGTGAAATCGGCGACTTGACCGACGCAATTACTCATTTCGCGCAACATGGCTTTGCGATTAAGCCGAATGGCGGCATCATCCACGTTGACAAACACACCTTCTTTACCGAAGTAGGATTCAACTGGATCGGCCAGCACAGCCATCTCATCCATGGCTTTACTGTAGGCACCACTTTTGATAGCAGCTTCCAGCCGTTGACGCACTTCAGAGAAGCGGCTCCACAGCGCTTTTTCAGGTGCTTCCGTCAAACCTGCGGGATCAAATTCGCCGAGTTGGTCCTGTTCGTCCTGAAAGGCGTTTTTCATGCGTTTGAGGTTGAGGACCAGGGCCCGGAAATGGTCTTTCTCCATTTGTTGGGCCAGCGCCTGAATCCGCGGTAAACACTGGTCGATCCGATTGGCGTCGACGGCCACAACCGCCTCGACCTGGAAATGATCAAAGCCCTGTTGTTTGAGCAGGAAGCGCGTGCGATCCAGGAAAAAGGCCAACAAATGGTGTTTGGTTTCAGCGGGCGCTTGTGGGAAGAGGGCCAGGGCCGCATCCAACAACGCTTCCAAGCCCAGGGGCAGGCCGCGTTCCATCAGGATGCGCACGATGCCTTGGGCCGCACGGCGCAAGGCAAACGGGTCTTTGGTTCCGGTGGGAATTAAGCCAACGGAAAAGCAGCCGACCAAAGTATCGAGCTTGTCAATAAGGGAAACCAGGTTTCCGAGCAAGGTGCGTGGCATCTCGCCATCGTTGGAAACGGGCAGGTAATGATCGTAGACAGCTTCGGAAACCGCAGGTTCAGCACCGTGGTGCTTCAATAACAAGCCCCCGATTTGACCTTGCAATTCGGTGAATTCAAACACCAACTCGCTCATCAGATCGGTTTTGGCGTGATGACAGGCTTGCCAAAGCGCTGAGGCTTGCGCTTCCGCGAGACCTAAATGGTTGGCAACCACTTCGGCCAAACGTTCCATGCGTTCGACTTTGACCAGGTAAGAACCCAACTCGCGTTGAAACATCAATTGGGCTAATTTCTCGCGCAGTGCAGACCAGTCCTTTTTCTTGTCGGCGTCCCAAAAGAACTTGGCATCCCACAATCGGGCACGCAGCACCCATTCATTACCCTTACGGATCAAGCCCTTGGGATCGCCTGGCACGCTGGCGACCGCCAGGAAATAGGGCATGAGTTGGCCCTTTTCATCCTGAAGACAGAAGGATTTTTGGTGTTCGCGCAGCGAGGTAATTAACACTTCACGGGGGACCTCAAGGAACATGGCATCAAACGCACCCAAGACAACGTAGGGTGACTCGACCAAGTCACAGATCTGGTCGAGCAGCGCTTCATCAGGAACAATTTGACCATTAACCGATTGGGCATGCGCCTGCATTTGGGCTTGAATTCGGGTGCGCCGCTCAGCGTGGTTGATCAGGATGCCGTTTTGCGCTTTTTGCGTTTGGTAATCTTCAATGCCTGAAACCACAAAAGACGATTTGCCGTGGAAGCGGATGCCGAAACTGGTGTTACTGGATTGAATCCCGGCAAACTGAAACGGAATGACTTGCCCATCAAATAAGGCCAGAAGACTGTGGACGGGTCGCACAAAGGCAATCTCGCCTTGACCCCAACGCATGTTCTTGGCGAAATGCAGGCCGGACAAGGCTTCAGGCAGGATAGAGGCCAATAAATCGCGGGTAGCCGAACCGGCAATAAATCGCTCAGCGGCAACGACATCGCCCTTGGCTTCGCTTTTGGTTTGTAATTGGTTGCGATCTAAATCGGGGAACTTGCGCATGAACCCTTCCAACGCCGGGCTGGGCGAACCATCCGGTTTATAGGCAATTTTGACAGGCGGACCCAGGATCCATTCCGTCCGGTCAGGCTGTTGCGGTTGGATACCGTGTGACCATAAGGCGATTTGTCGCGGGGCGACTTGCGCCTCAAGCGTTTCGAATAACAAACCGGCATCTTCCAATTTGGCAGAAACCGCTTGCTTGAGATCGCTGGCCGCTTTGGCCATCATGCGGGCCGGAATTTCCTCGACCCCAATTTCAAATAAGAACGGCTTCATGCTTGGGCCCCTTTCTGGGCTAAGTATTTTTCGGCAACGGCACAGGCCAATTTGCGCACCCGTTGAATGTAGGCCGGCCGTTGGGTCACGGATACGGCTCCGCGTGCATCCAGCACGTTAAAGGTATGCGAGCATTTCAAGGCGTAATCGTAGGCAGGCAGCGGTAAATCGCTTTCCAACAGGCTAAAGGCTTCCTTTTCGTACAGGTCGAACAGGTGCTGGTGCAGTTCGATGTCGGCGTGTTCAAAGCAGTATTTGGAAAATTGGTATTCCTCCATCTTGCGCACCTGACCGTAGGTCACTTCCTTGGTCCAGTTCAGATCGAAGATGTTATCAACCCCGCCCAGGAACATACACAACCGTTCAATGCCGTAAGTGATTTCAACCGAAATGGGCGAAAGATCAATGCCGCCAACCTGTTGAAAATAAGTAAATTGGGTGATTTCCATGCCATCCAGCAGGACCTGCCAGCCAACACCCCAAGCACCCAAGGTCGGTGCTTCCCAGTTGTCTTCTTCAAAACGAATATCGTGTTCTTCCGGTTTGATGCCAAACGATTCCAAGCTCTTTAAATAGATGTCCTGGATGTCCAAAGGTGAAGGTTTTAAGAGGACCTGGAACTGGTAGTGTTTGTGGACGCGAAAGGGGTTTTCGCCGTAGCGGCCATCAGCCGGACGGCGGGACGGCTCAACGTAAGCCGCTTTCCAAGGTTCGGGACCCAGGGCCATCAAAAAAGTGTGCGGGTTCATGGTACCTGCACCCGTCTCGATGTCATAAGGCTGAGAAATAACGCAGTCGTACTGCGCCCAAAAATTTTGTAAAGAGAGGATTAAGTCCTGAAATTTCACGTAAACCCCTTTGTAGCCAAGGCGGATTGGATCGCTTCGTCTGTGGTCAAAGCTCGTTGAAAAAAGTGGCGCCAGAGTTGCCGAAAGAGCTCCACTGACCAAGACAAACTTTCACATTCTAGGGCAAGCGGTAAGAATTGCTCAATCTTAAGTTTAAAAAGTTGGCTAATCAGAGCCCTTTCGCTTTCGCTTGGCTGATCGCGTGTTTCGGGTAAGACCAGTTCGCCAATCCGCCAGAATTGACCGTCCCGCTGAATACTTTGAGGCCCATGCGGTTTGGGAAAAGAGCCCGAGGCGTGCAGCAGCCAAGCTTCCATGTAGAGGTTGGCCGCGCGTAATGCGGGCGCACCGGGCATGGCATGCGGCAGCACGTGTTCGAGCAGGCGCCACACGACGGGTTCGGCGTGATGATCGGCAAAAGCATTTCCGACCAAGTAGGCCCAATGCTGCAAGACACACAAGCGCAAATAGCTGGGATCTTTGAGGATGGGACTGGGCTGGGCCAGATCAAACGATTCAAAAATACCGAGATCCTGCTGGGGTTTCTGACGAAAGTCGAAATCGACTTTGCTGAAATGGGCCAGGGCAGCGCGTGAGGCAAAACGACCGCGCAGGTGCCAGATCCCTTTTAACAGTCCGGATTCGCTGCTGATCAGGGTGACCAACTGTTTGTGTTCGGTGAGGGCCAGCACCTCGACCACGTAACCGACATCCTTGACTTGGAACATGTGAACCTAAACGATCCCCAACTGGAAACGGAAGATAAAGATGATTGAAAAATAGACACAATTGGCGACCAGGTCGT
Organism: Acidobacteriota bacterium; assembly: GCA_020637335.1. Taxonomy (GTDB): domain Bacteria; phylum Acidobacteriota; class Holophagae; order Acanthopleuribacterales; family Acanthopleuribacteraceae; genus JACJWC01. Next base: position 39,150 of record JACJWC010000003.1, read on the forward strand.
TAAAGGAGGTGACGAACGGTCCGGTCGCGATGGCAGGATCAATACCAAATTTCTTGAGCGCCACGGGAATTAAGGTGCCGGTCGTGGCCGCCACGCCCATGGTACAAACCATGGCCAGCAAGATGATGATCAACATAACGGGCCCGCCCCAGAACCAGGCGACCATCCCGATTAAGGTGCCGCAAATCATGCCCAACGAGACACCCACTTTGAGTTCGCGCAGGGTGGCCCGCCGAGCTTCCTGCCAATCCACGTAGGAAAGTGAGAGGTTGCGGGCCATAATGGTCGAGGATTGAACGCCGACATTACCGCCCATCGCGCAGATCATAGGCACAAAAACAAAGAAGAATGCAGCATTAGCGCCCAACACGCCACCTTCCGTGAACTTGAGCAGAAACACGACCATCAGACTACCGAAAAAGGAGGCCATGATCCAGGGCAGGCGCAGTTGCACAATCTTGCGCACCCGATCCTTGACGACCAATTCTTCGTCCGAGGAACCGATCGCTTTGTAGAGATCTTCTTCGGATTCCTCGTTGATGATGTCGATAACGTCATCGACGGTGATAATGCCGAGCAGTCGATCTTGATGGTCGACAACCGGCACTACGACCTTGTCGTAACGCGAAACGAGATCGGCCACTTCTTCTTGGTCGGTATCAACCAAAACATGTGGCGTATCGGTACGCATGATGTCCTGCAACTTGATTTTAGGACTGTTGAGCAGCAGTTGACGCAAACTGACATGACCAATCAACTTGCCTTGATCGAGCACGTAGACAAAAAACAGGTTGGTCTGGTCGAATTCGCGGCGGTTACGCACCGCGGCAATCGCCTGTTCAACGGTTGCACCTTTTTCCAGGGCGACAAACTCGCTGGTCATGATGCGGCCAGCGGTCCCTTCCGGATAGGTCATCAATTCAAGCACTTCAACCTTGTCCTCGGCCGGCATGCGTGCGACCAGGTGGTCCCGCGCGCCATCGGGGAAATAGTCGAGGATGAACACGGCGTCATCGTCGGAGAGTTCTTTAAAGATCCAGGCCCATTCCTTGGGTGTCAGGTTGGGGTAAAGTTGGCTGATCTGAGCGGGGTCCAATTCGACCAGGATATCGGCGCACAGGACGGCATCGGTCAACAACAGGCTGCGAAAAACTTCAATCAGCAGGCTGGGATCGGTGCCGAACAGCGCTTCGGCCGTATCACTGGGATGGTGTCCGGCCAAAATCCGCAACAAGCCCAAGCGATCCGATTGGCCATAGGCTTCAGTTAAGGCCTGGCGGAGGGCCTCAATGGGGTGGACTGGTTTTGCTGGTGCCTGCTCGCTCATCGCCTTCTCCTCGCCCGTCCGACCGAGTCATCCTAGCAGATCGGCACTTAAATTACAGGACCTTAAGCGCAGCCAACTGCATCGGGCTGGGCAATTCAAATTAGGGGATTTTTGTGTTTTAAGAAATTCTTAGCAAAGCGGACACACTTGGCATGAAAACCCACAAACCGGATCGCATCGACGAACGGAGAGCCTTCTCAAGGCTTTGACTACTCTTGGCTGAAAACATCAAAGATTTTGCCCATCTAATAATTACTCGTTTCAGGCCAGCTTAAACCACTAAACTGGGCAATCAATGGCATTGGGTATATTACAAAATCAGTCAGGAGAATCTTGCTCACCAACCTGGTCGTTTAGGAGTTTTTGCATGGTTTCTTGGGCTTTGAGCAGGCCGGCCTGGCTGGGTGGCTCGGAGAAAATGACCGGCGGGGCCATCACCAAATCCTCCGGCTTGGCTCCGGCGTTTAAGGCATTGTTGAGCGCCTGGGCATCGGAGGAACGGAAGGCAGCCGCTTTGAGTTGTTCCAGCGAAAAAGAGAACTGGCGAATCGCTTTCAAGAGCGGCCGGTCGGCCAATAAATCGCCCTGCTCCAGGACATTGCCTTCAGCGTCCAAAACGAAATAGGTCATGGGAAAAACCGGGCCCAATTCGCGGAACAAAATGCGGGCCGCAATGATCGGCACAAAATGGATCACTTCCGCCACGGCTTCGTCTGGAAAGGCATCAGATAGTTCTTTGATGATGGCCTCGTCATCCCAGCCCTCTACCGCACGATTTAAATACGCTTCAATTAGCTGTTGCACGCGTCCTCCTCTGATCTTTTGGCCGATCCAACACCTACCAGCCTAACAGGTCCAATTGGCGAAGGAAAACCCATCCCCATCACAAAAGGTGCTGGTTAAATGGCGCAAGCGCCTTAATTACTCGCGAAAATAATCGTAGCGCTGGGTGAACGTGCGCCCTTCCAGCCAGTGGCGCATCATTTCGTCATCTAGGAGTTTGCCAATTACCCGGTATTGGGAGTCGCGTAAGGGTGAAGGCCCGTCCGCAGGTTCCATAACCACTTTTTGTGGGGGATAGTAATTGGCATGACAAAAGACGGTTTTGCCTTCAAAGCGGATCAGAAATCCCACATGACAATCGAGCCCCACCAAATACAACCCATCACCCTGCGCGGCCACCCACTCGAGGACCCGATCCAGCGGTGCACGCGAGAAGCGTTGGATCGGACCTGCCGACACTAGGTTCTTGATGATGTTCTCTGCCGGTTGCGCAGCCATGCGATCAGGAATGACAAAACCCGCATGCTGTAGCGTCCGCACAACAAAAACACCGCAGGCAATTTCACCCTGCTGAGGCCAGTGACTGGTCCCGTAAAAGCCCCAGGCTGTGCCGCACCAGGCGGGTAATATTTGGTTTTTGAGCTGCTGAAACACCTGTCGGCGCATGGGCTCAAAATCCCGTCCATTAACATTGTCTTCAGTTAATACGGCCTTGCGATAGACCTCGATTTCGTTGAGGGTCTGGGTATACCGCTCAAGGTCCGATTGCCAAGCCAAAACTGAAAACACCAAAAAAAGAACCATCCATCACCTTCCCAAAAAGGCGATGCGAAGAGACACAAAAAGTTGCATTCACCAATGCACCCTGTACCAGGTGGGCAAAACCGATCGTGCTCACTTTGAAAAGCCCAGCAATACGCCTCAATCATAAGCCTTTTGGATACAAATGCTTATGCTTTCCAGATTGCCCCGTCACTCAAAAGTCGTTAAGCTTTTAGGGCGGCCTTTGGCCCGTCACTTTTTCAGACGGATTGTTCATGAATTTGATCAACGCCCTGACGCGAGGCGGTCTTTTCCAGACCCCAGGCACACGCGTAAATGAAGTGCTGAGGTCAGCAGCACAGCAGATCCCGGGTCCAATCGATCAGCCCAGCTTTGATCGCGATCATTTGGCAGAGACCTTAATCGAACGCGAAGACATCAGTTCAACTGGGGTCGGAAATGGTGTGGCCCTGCCCCACCCGGCTACACCGGGTCGCAGCGGCTGGTTACGACCACAGGTCTCCTGCCATTATCTAACCCAACCGATTGATTTTGGTGCGTTTGACGGCCAACCGGTGCATACCCTTTTCCTCATCCTTGCCCATGATTCAGAGCAGCATCTCGAAATCATGAAAAGCCTGGCACGGGTATTACGCGACCCGGCATTTCGTCAAAAACTGGTTGACCGCGTGCCACTCAATGCCATTCTGGAGTGTTTGGGCGGTGGTGCTACTGAGGAGCCTTAAACCACTCAATGGCGCCATTTCGAATCCGCAACGCCATTTGCCCAGACAACAAATCCCGCATGGGTGCCACCAGCAACTCCTTACGCCACAGTTCCAGGTCTTGATCGGGTTCTTTGCCGCGCAGCAGACGATCGACCAACTGGACCAGATCGCGTTTACCAATCAGCGATGTGGGCGTCATTTGCTGGTCTTGTGCAATGTCTTGGACAAGTAACCAGGCGAACTCAGCCAATTTTTCGGCTTTGCCCGAAACGATCGGTGGACGCGGACCCACGGGCCATTCACTTTTGGGTTTGGCGCGCGCGGCCCGATGAATTTCGATCAAAACATCGCCAAAGCGCCGAATCAGGCCGCCATGCGCAAAGCGTTTGGATTGTAAACTGCTCGCATCCAATTTGGCCGTCCGACTCAGTTCAATCATGGCTTCATCGCTGAGGATGTTGCGCACGGGCCGATCCTGGCGACGCGCTTCTGCGTCACGCCAGGCGGCTAAACCTTGTAAAACCACGTAGTCGCGTGGGTGGACCGTATTCCAGCGTTTGACTTTGAGCCAGAGATCCTCTGGTGCTTCAACAAACTGGTCCAAGGTGTAGAGGTGGGCCAACTCGTCTTCAACCCACTCTGCGCGGCCTAATTGTTCAATTTGTTTTTGCAAATAATCATGCGCCTGCAAGAGGTAGCGAACATCATTACGCGCGTAGTCCAACTGCGTCTCATGCAAGGGCCGCGATAACCAATCCGTGAACCGGGCGCCTTTGCCGAGTTCTACCTGACAGGTCCGTTGAATCAGCGCGGCATAACCGATCTGCTCGCCAAAACCCAGCATGGCTGAGGCGACCTGCGTGTCAAACACATTTGTGGGCAACTCGCCCATGAGATTCAAAAAAATCTCCATGTCCTGGCGGCCGGCATGGACAACTTTTTGAATGGCTGGATCGGCCAGAAGTTCTAATAACGGTTTCAGATCGATTTCCAAGGGATCGATCAACACGGGTTGACCGGGCTGGACCGCGACCTGGATCAAGGCCAGCACGGGATAATAGGTTTTCTCGCGGATAAATTCGGTATCGAGGGCCAGGCGCGGGACGTTGCGATGCTTGTCGCAAAATTCCTGGAGTTGCTGACTGGTGGTGATATCGATCATGGCCGATCAGTACCCGACCGGCTCGGACAAGTTACGCGGATCCGTGGCTCCAAAAAGCAATCCATCCTTGACCATGATCGAGTTCGCATCACCGAGAGACCAGCGGGTCGGTGTCAGCGATTGATGGCCCATTTTTTCCAGGATGCGTAACGTGTCGGGGCTTATCGCGAAGGATTCGTAAATAATGCGATCGGGTAACCATTGATGGTGGAAACGCGGCATAGCAACCGCCTGGGCGATGTTCATGTCGTACTCGACACAGTTGAGAAAAACCTGGAAAACGGTCGTGATGATGGTGGACCCACCAGGTGAACCCAAGACCAGGTACACCTTGCCATCGCGGGTCACGATGGTGGGGGTCATGGAACTCAACATGCGTTTGCCCGGTTGGATTTCATTGGCCTTCTCGCCGACCAAACCGTAGGAATTGGGTGTAAATGGTTTGATCGAGAAGTCATCCATTTCGTTATTGAGCAGGAAACCCGCACCTTGGACAACAATTTTGTTGCCATAGCCTGAATTCAAAGTGGTCGTACAGGCAACCGCATTGCCCTTTTCATCCATCACACTAAAGTGGGTCGTCTCCAAACTTTCATGGACCTGCCCGTATTGGATGTCTTGGCTAATGCTGGCCTTTTGGGCATCAAAATCGCTAAAGCGCTGCTTGGCATAGGCCTTCGAGGTAAGTTCTTCAACGGGGATCTTCACAAAGTCCGGATCGCCGAGGTAGTACGCCCGGTCGGCATAAGCGCGGCGTTCCGCTTCGATCATGAGGTGAATCAGTTCAGCCGAACCAAACCCGGCTTTTTTGAGGTCGTAGGGCTCCAACATATTGAGCATGTTGATCAGGAGCACCCCTCCCGAAGAGGGCGGTGGCATACTCCAAATTTCCAGGCCGCGATAGGTGCCGTGAATCGCAGGGCGCCATTTGGACTTATAGTTCTTCAAATCTTCGAGACTGATCAAACCATTGCCGCGTTTCATTTCGGCAACGATGTGTTCAGCGTTGGGTCCTTGATAAAAGCCGGCTCGCCCTTTATCGGCAATAGCCTGGAGGGTTTGGGCCAAATCGGCTTGTTTCCAAAGCTCACCAGCTTGGTAATTCGAGCCATCTGCTTTATAAAAACTGGCTTTGGAGCCCGGATAATTGGCCATTTCTTCATGTAACTCGGCGAATTGTTCGGCAATATCGGGAGGCAGAGCAAAGCCGTCCTTGGCCAGTCGGATGGCCGGCGCGATGACATCCTTGAGGGGCATGGTTCCGTACTTTTCCAACGCGCTAATCAGACCATCCACGCTTCCGGGCACGCCGCTGGATAAATGGGTTTTGCGCGAGAGTTGGGACTGGGCCTCACCCTTCTCGTTCAGGTACATATCGCGAGATGCAGCAGAAGGTGCGACTTCGCGAAAATCCAAGGTCACCACTTCCCCGCTGGCCAAGTGGATGACCATAAAACCACCGCCACCCAAATTACCGGCGGAGGGATAGGTGACGGCCAAAGCAAATCCGGTCGCAACGGCAGCATCAATGGCATTGCCGCCTTTCTTCATGATCTCAACCCCGGCCTGTGAAGCCAACGTCGATCGCGAAGTAACCATGCCGTGGGAACCTTGAACGGGAAACGGATGCTGCGCCCAGAGGGCCACACTCCACAGAATCAGAAGAAAACGCAAAATACTACCTCGTGCTGTTTAATCGTCGAAGTGACAGGAGCCGGGTCCACGCGGATCACCACAACTGCCACACGGACCGGGTCCGCTATGAACGTGCCCTTTACCACCGGCCATGGCAAACGCTGAAACCAATTTGGTCACCGAAGTGGCTTGGCATTGCGGACAGGTAACGGATTCGCCCGATTCCCTGACCAAAAACTCAAATTTTTTGCCGCATTCGCAGCATTTAAAATCAAATAAAGGCATACATGCCTCCCTGTTCTAGCCAACACCGCCTCGCGGTGTGCTTATTCCTCAAAGGCTAACTCCTCGCTTGTGCCTTGAATTTCGCGGATACCGGTTTCCAAGACCTGCATGGCGCGGTCCAAGCGGTGTTTCAAGGTGTCATTCCCTAACTTAAGCCGATTGAGCTGTCGATCCAAATCCGCCTTTTCCTCGGCAATCTGTTTGAGCTTTTCGATTTCAACTTCGAGCCGGTCATTATCATTTGCCTTGGTCGCCAATTTGGCCTCAAGCTGTTGGCTCTTCTCTTTGTAATCGGATTCCATCGCCGATCGAGTGTCGTCCCAAATAGAACGTTCATTTTCGTGTTGGGTTTTAAGGTTGCTGATTTCGGTTTCCAGATTGCTGATCCGGTTGAGTGCTTCACTGAGCTTGCCTTGGAAAGTCTCTTTCTGTGAGGTCAAGCTCTCAATGGCCTTGATTTGCAATTCCATTTCCTGATGATGGGCGCTTTCCTTCTGTTTCGCGGATGCCAGTAATTGGGCTTCCCGGTTTTCCCAATCGCCCTTGCGTTCGGCCAATTCGGATTGCGCCGCATGAAGTTCGCTTTCCAATTGCTCGATTTTGTCCTTGAGTTCGGACTTCTGAGCTGTAACGGATTTGATGTAATTTTCCCACTCTTTGTCATGGCTGGTTTTAAGATCGCCCAGCTGAGTTTTCAGTTCCGATTCAGTCGTTTTGTGGGCTGATTTCTCTTTGTCCAAGGCTTCCTGAAGCATTTCCACTTGGGTCTGAAGCTTGGCTTTGTCTTTGGTCCATTCGGCGTCCTGGGTTTCCAGCTGATTCTTTAAGCGGTCAATTTCAGTCTGGTTTTGTTGTTCCAGTTCTTCCAGGCGGTTGTTGAATTCTTCACTGAGTCGATCCAGCGCTTCTTGGAGTTTTTGCGCTTCCTCTTGAGCTTCAGACAGTTGGTTTTTATGTGTCGTTTTGAGTTGGACCAGTTCGGAGTTGGCATCTTCCAAATGGAGTTGTAGCGCTTCTTTATCGCGTTCCAGATGATCGATCTGTTTATTGAGTTCGGCTTCCTTTTCGCTGAAACGTCGGGCGAACTGAACTTCGGCACTGGACATGGCGGCCCGGTGTTCCTGTTCCTTGCGACTTAAATCTTCTTGCAAGCGTTCTGTTTGTTTCTCAAGTTGGCGTACCTGAGTCATCAGGGCTTCGACTTCACTTGCATTGTTTTCATGGCCTTCACGGGCATCTTTGAGCAGGTTTTCCAGTTCGCGATTGTTTTTGCGCGCTGATTCCAGAGCGCTCTCCAACTCACGCAATTCCTCGTGGGCAGATGCGATCCGATTGGAGGCGACCTTCTCGTTTTCTGACATTTTGGCTTTAAGCGATTTAAGCTCCTGCTGCGCCTTCTCAGCTTCGGAGAGGGCTTGTTTCAAATCGCGTTCTAAACAGGCCGACTTGTTTTGGCCCTCGGTTTGATTTTTTTGCAGGGCCGCCAGCTGGTTTTCCAGGCCTTCCTTTTCCTTGATGACTTGGCTTAAGTTCTGAGCTTGTTGGCTGGCAACCTGTTCGGCTTCGTGAATGCGGGACTCTCTCTGCTCAAGTGCCTTTTGCGTTTCTGCCAGCTTTTGGGTGAGTTCTTTATGTTCGTCTGTTAGACCCTGCTTCAAGGATTGTTCATTAACAAACTTTTTGAGCTCTTGTTTTTTATCTTCCAGTTCCTTGCTCAGCAACTGGTTCTTTTTCTCCATTTCGCCCAGTTGTTTCATCATGGGCTTAAAGGCCGCAAGCTCCTTGCGCAGATACTCGAGTTCCCGGTCCTTTTCGGCCAATTCATCAGTATTGGAAGCTTCTTTTTCTTCAAATTTAGGCGCGGGAGTTTCCATGGTCTGAGATTCTGGAAAGGGTTTGATATCCAGGTCCGGATCATCAAAGGCAAAAATTTCGGAAAGGTCCTGATACTCGTTTTCCTTGCCCTTGCCTTGGAGCCCCAAATACTGCTTAAAAATTTTATTGAGCTTGTCTTCCCCCACAGGCTTTTTTAAGTACTCATCAGCGCGCCAACTGAATTTCATGTTTTTGAGGAATTCGTCCTCGCTGGCTTCCGCCGAAACGATCACGACGGGAATTTGCGCGGTATTATCGGCTTCACGCAAACGCTTGCAGACCATGTAGCCGTTCATGTCTTCAATTTCCAGGCAGAGAATGACCAGATCCGGGGCCTTGTTTTTGGCTTGATCCAAGCCGCCTTTGCCCGTCAATTCATTAAAGACCGCAATATCATGTGGCCGTGCCGCAGAGTTCAGCCGTTTGAGAAATTTGGGGTCGGAATCGATCACCAAAATTGATTTGGACATGCCCCACCTTCCTCCTAAAAAAACCGACCCTAGCGAGACCAAGCCCTAACCTGAAGGGATTCCTGCAATTCTTAAAAAGAAGCAGTGATCCTGCTTGTCCCTGCGAGCTGCCCCCATTATAAACACAAGCTATTGGTTCCAAAAGACAACAAGCTTCACTTTTTCCAGCGGATTTCGTAGAGGTCGTGTCGCCGGTCTTTCAGGTTCTGAACGGTTCCTTCATGACGTGCAATACGAATGTGCGACGGGTGCAGATCGGCGAGGCAAATCATCTCCACATTTGGCGTGGTATCGGCTGCAATGCCATCGCGTGAAAAGGGGAAGTCACATGGCGTTAAAATGCAGGATTGGGCGTACTGGATATCCATGTTGTGCACGCTGGGTAAATTGCCAACATTGCCAGCCAAAACCACATAACACTGATTCTCCACAGCCCGGGCCTGGGCGCAATAACGCACCCGCAAGTAGGCTTGGCGTTCATCCGTACAAAAGGGCACAAATAAAATGAAAGCACCCTGATTGACCAAGTGCCGGGCCAACTCGGGAAATTCGGCATCGTAACAAATCAACACACCGATCGGACCGCAATCGGTTTGAATGGTGTGCAACTCATCGCCGCCTTGGATATTCCACCAACTGCGTTCGCTGGGTGTCGGATGGATTTTGGATTGGGTATGCACCGACCCATCGCGCAGAAACACATAGGCCACATTTTGGACTTCATTGCCTTCGACATGGGTCGGCAACGAACCGCCAATAATGTTCACGTTGTAGCGAATAGCAAGGGATTGCATAAAGGGCACAAACTGCTGGGCATAATGGGTCAGCGCCTCAATCGCTTCTCGGGGCCCTAAGTTTTCTGGCTCCATGGATAGCAATTGCAAGGTGAACAGCTCAGGGAAAACAGCAAAATCGGCCCGATAATCCGCGACCACATCGACAAAATATTCCACATAGGTCTTGAACTGGTCCCAGTTTTCAATACGTCGTTGATGGTACTGGATCGCGGCCACCCGGACCGTGTCCGGTAAGCGACCGGTGGGGGTGCGATTCGGCTCAGTGGCAGAGAGGACCAATGGGTTCTCCCAGACCATGAGGGCCGCATAACCCATAGATTCCTTGTCAAACGGCAGGTAGTCGGGCATTAAACGCAAGAACTTGAATCCATTGGCCAGTTGAAAGGTCAAGACCGCATCGCGGACTTTTCGCGCATGAACGGCTTCGACGTATTTTTCAGCGGTACCAAACTGTTTGATGCGTCGCGAAAGGCCCGGTAAGCGTCCGCCAAATACAATGCCCTTTAATTTGAGGTTCTTGCACAGTTTCTTGCGCTCCTCATACAGCCGCTTGCCAATGCGCCAGCCCCGCACGTGGGGATCCACACACACTTCCATGCCGTAGAGGTAATCGCCATCGGGATCATGGGTCGAGCCATAACCGTAGCCGGTGATTTCTTTCCATTTGTGGGGCACCAGCGCCATTTGGCCATCGACGCGAAAAGTCGCGCAGTAACCCACAATCACGTCTTGGTAAATGGCGACAAACTGACCCTGGGGGAAATGGTTGATTTGGCCGCGCAACATATCGAGCTTGTAGGGCGGCATGTTGGGGTAAACCCGTTCGGTCAATGCATAAATTTCGGGCACATCCTGCATGGTTGCGCAACGTACCAGGAGCTGGGGCCTTACCAATTTACCTTTTGGGGATTTCATAAAGCGCCTTTCCGTTTTTAGGAAGTTTAACAGGTAGCGGGCGAAATGCCATCAGCAGCAATTGACCCCAATTCGCGGCTAGGCTAGTCTGAGTGCCATTTTGGAGGTCAAACATGCAACCAACCTCAGAAGCAATACCTGTTCGAACTTTGCCATCTGGCCATGTGCTGACCGTAAGAAGTTTTCGATTTTCTGGATGTTCCGTTGAGGCACCGCGTGTCTATATCCAGGCTGGCGTGCACGGTACAGAGGTTCAAGGGACCGCAGTGGTCGCCCAACTCCTCGCAGAGCTGTCAAACTTGCCGCAGGATTCGATTCTTGGCGAAATTGTATTGGTCCCCAATGCCAACCCCCACGGCCTGAACAGCAAATCCGGAGAACATACCGTGGGTCCTTTTGATCCAGCTACAGGTCTCAATTGGAACCGCGCCTACAGCGATCTTTCGAGTCTTGAACCGCCAAAAGGCTCCAGCGTATCTGCTTACAAAACTTTACTGGTCAATCGGTTGGAGGAGATGTGGTCCAAAAAATCCGCTTCCTGTAGCGCCATGCAACGCCATGCTTTCAGTTTGCAGCGTATGGCTCAAAGGGCGGATATCGTCCTGGACCTGCACACATCAGCGCGGGGAAACCGTTATGTTTACGGACCCGCCTATGCCCAAACTGCCATGGCCCAATTGAATGTGACTGATTTCATTACCTTAAGCGGGCGTTGCGATGGTGCTTTGGACGAAGCCATCAGTTGCCCATGGATCCGCCACCGGGCCCGCTTAGGCAGCGACTCGGAAATGCCATTTGGTTTGACTTTGGAACTCGGTGACCAGGAGCAGATCGACCTGGAAGAAGCCAAACGCGATGCGCAAGGCATCCTAAGTCTCTTGAGGCTGAACGGGGTTTTGACGGGCCCGCCCCAGCCACTTTTCCAATCTTTTCACGTGGCCAGTGACCAGAATTTCCATCCGGTCTATGCACCTTCCGGCGGTTTATTCCAATTCGAGGTGCAGCCGGGAAGCTCGGTCCGAGCCGGCGACCGGATGGGCACGCTCCTGCGTTTGGATGGTGCCCATCCGCAATTGGAACCGGTTCACGCCCCCAAAGCGGGCCGGGTCTTAACCCAATATCCCTCGGCCATCTGTCACCAAGGCGTTGAACTGTATAAAATCTTGGGTCCCTGCGAAGTCCTATCTTTTGTGGTGGAATCCCCCTTAAAATGACAGTTGAGGAGTGGGCCATGGTTTTGCGTGAACTCCAATTGGAAATCGTTAACCAACCGACGGATACCACTTGCGGTCCAACCTGTTTGCACGCGCTTTACGACTACTATGATCGGCCCCTTCCGCTCGATCAAATTATTGCTGAAATCCCAGCCTTGGAACTCGGTGGAACCTTGGCAGTTCATCTGGCCAATCACGCTATGAGACGCGGTTTTTCGGCCACCATTTATACCTATAATCTACAAATTTTTGATCCGACCTGGTTTCATCCGAACCCGCAACCGCTTGCTGAAAAGCTTAAAGCACAAGCCGCAGCTAAACCTGAGCCCAAACTCAAATTGGCGACCCAGGCCTACCTGGACTTCCTCGAACTGGGGGGGCAAGTCAAATACGAAGATTTAACACCGCCTATGATTCGCAAGATCCTTGAACAGGACCACCCCATTCTGACCGGTCTTTCTTCGACGTTTCTTTACCGCAGTCAACGCGAAATTGAGGCAACCTGTGCCGATGACGATATTGCCGGCTATCCGTGTGGCCATTTTGTGGTGTTGTGCGGGTACCATCGCCAAGACAAAACGGTGAAGGTGGCTGATCCTTCCAGTCCCAACCCGTTTAGTCCCAGTCCTTATTACTTTATTCCGATCAACCGCTTGGTCGGTGCGATATATTTGGGCGTGTTAACTTATGATGCCAATATGTTGATTCTTCAGCCGCGAAGATAGGAGTTTATGAAGATCTATTTCGTTTCCAATTTCCCTGACATTTGGCCCAAGGATTTTGATCCGAACGTTGTGCACTTAACGGCACGTGAATACATCATGAAACCCGACTTGGTGCGTGAAAAACACGCCAAGGTCTATAACCTCTGCAACACGGTTAAATACCAGAGTTTGGGTTATTACGTCTCGCTTCTGGCAGAGGCACGTGGACATCGGCCCCTGCCCAACATTGCGACCATTCAGGACTTCAACTCGCAACGAACCATCAAGTATCTCGCCGGATCCATTCAAGACTTAATCCAAGAAAAATTGAGCCATATTCAGACAAACGATTTTGTTTTGAGCATCTACTTTGGACGAAACGTAGCCAAGCATTATGACCGTTTGTGCTCCCAATTGTACGGCTTGTTCCCGGCCCCCTTGATGCGCGCCCATTTTCGCAAGGAAAAACAGTGGAAAATTAGCGAATTGAAACCGATCAGTATTCGCGATGTACCCCCCGAGCACCACGAGTTCTTAACCCGCTCTGCCGTCGAGTTTTTTGGTGGTAAACGGCTCGGCACCATCGTGAACCAAACCAAATGGCGTTACGACCTGGCCATCCTGCACAATCCGCAGGAGAAACACCCACCTTCAGATAACAAAGCGCTCAAACAGTTTGTCAAAGCAGGCGCGCGTTTGGGTATTCGGGTCGAGATGATTGAAAAAAGCGATTTTTCGCGCCTGGCCGAATTCGATGCGTTGTTCATTCGAGAAACCACGCAGGTCAACCACCATACCTTCACCTTCGCCCGTCGCGCACAATCGGAAGGTTTGATTGTTATGGACGATCCAGAATCGATCCTGCGCTGCACCAACAAAGTCTATTTGGCTGAGTTACTGGCCCGCCACAAGATCCCAACCCCCAAAACGGTGGTAGTGCACCGCGGCAATACCGCACAAATTGCCGAGGAAATTGGTTTTCCGTGTATCCTTAAACAGCCAGATAGCAGTTTTTCGCAAGGGGTTTTTAAGGCCGAAGATCCCGCAAGCTTGGAAACCAAACTGGAACTGCTATTCGACAGCTCCGAATTGGTCATCGCGCAAGAGTTCATGCCGACCGATTTCGATTGGCGAATTGGAGTTATCAACCGCAAGGCCTTTTACGCCTGCAAATACTACATGGCTGGCAAGCACTGGCAGATCATCAAGCAAGGCAAAAAAGGCTTCAACTACGGTCGGTTTGAAACCATACCCGTTGCCTGGGCGCCCAAAAACATCGTGCAAGTCGCTACCAAGGCGGCCAATCTCATCGGCGATGGACTCTATGGGGTTGATATCAAAGCCTATAACGGCAAACCGTACCTGATTGAAATCAATGATAATCCAAGCCTGGACGCCGATGTCGAGGACCAAGTCCTGAAAGACGGACTTTACGACACCATCATGGGCGATTTTCTGCGCCGAATTGAGGAGAAAAAAAGTTGAGTCAAACCCTGAAACTGTTTGAGGCCTATGGCATCGAATTAGAGTACATGATCGTGGATGCAAAAACCTTGAACATCCAGCCGATTGCCGATCGCATCATCGATGCCGTTGCCGGCGATTTCGTCAACGAGATTACCCAAGGCGCAACTTCCTGGAGTAACGAGCTGGCGCTGCACGTCATCGAAACCAAATTCACCAAACCCAGCTTGGATCTGCATGGCTATATCGAACATTTCCACCAGGACATCCGTCAAATCAACGAAATCCTGGCCCAGCACGGCGCCTGTCTCCTGCCGACCGCCATGCATCCGTGGATGGATCCGCACACGGAAACCCGCCTGTGGCCACACGAACTCAACGAAATCTACAATCAGTTCAACACCATTTTTAACTGTCAGGGCCATGGTTGGTCCAATTTGCAGAGCATGCATATCAACCTGCCATTTAGCAATGACGAGGAGTTTTACCAACTCCACCGCTCGATTCGCGCCATTATTCCCATCCTGCCGGCGCTAGCCGCCAGTTCACCCGTCGTGGAAGGCCAGGTAACCGGCAAGTGGGACAACCGTCTTTCCTATTACCAGAACAACTGTAAACGCATCCCACTCATCAGTGGCCGCGTGGTACCCGAACCGATTCCCTCCATCGATAGTTACCATCAAACCATTTTGGAACCGATCTACAAGGCTATCCACCCCCTCGATCCCAAGGGTATCCTTGCCCATGAATGGCTGAATGCGCGCGGCGCGATTGCCCGTTTTGAACGCATGGCCATCGAGATCCGCGTCCTGGACATCCAAGAATGTCCCCGTGCCGATCTGGCCTATGCACATCTGATCATTGAAACCATCAAAGCGCTCGTGTCCGGCCATTTTGCACCCGCAACCGATTTGGATGCGCTTTCACAGGACCAATTGGCCAACCTGTTCCAAAGTGCTTGGTCCATTGGACCCAATGCAGTCATTCAAGACGAACGTCTGGCCCAACAGTTTGGTGTTTCGGCAGGCACTTCCTTGGGCGAGACATGGCAACACCTCAACCACAGCCTGATCCCTGCCGATTCCCCCTGGAAAAAGGATTTGGACAGCTTGATCCACGCGGGTTGTTTGAGTCAGCGCATCGTTAAAGCCTTGGGCCCTGAGCCCAATCATGCCGCGCTGCATCATGTCTATAGCCAGCTCGCCAACTGCCTGGCCAGCAATACGTTTTTCCTCTAAATGCAGATCCTTCAGGTTTCGCTTGCAGCTCGGCTCGGGGTTGTTGTAGACTTTCCGTCCTGCGTGGCTATGTAGCTCAGGGGTTAGAGCACACGGCTCATAACCGTGGTGTCCGGGGTTCAAATCCCTGCATAGCCACCAATTAAATCCCACGCACCCGTCCTCCTTCGAATATGTTTTAATGATCGCTCAGGAGGCGTTCGTGCTGGAATGGTTGGGAATAGCGGCACTTTATGCTGGCTGTTTGGGCTTTATGGCCTGGTGGATTTTCCGACCCAAAAAAGGAGCGGTCGCCCAGACCAAACCCTCCCCACTTGATGACCATTTGGAAAGCGCGTTTCAACGCGCTACCCGAGCCCTGGAGCACGCTCAAAAAGAAAATTCGGGCCATTTGCTTGCCGATTGGCTTGGCAAGGTAAACGCAGCCTATCAGGAAGGTTTGAGCCTCCTCGCGCGCGCCAATAAATTGACGCCAGAGCCGCCCAGGTCCAAGGATCCCGCCGTGCGCGCTGCCTACGAGAAACAGCGGCGCCATCGCCAGGACCTGTTGGACCAAGTCCGTGCAGTGTGTAGCGCCTTGGAATTGACCGCCTTGGAAGCGCCGCTCTTTTTCGAAGCACAAGGCCGGCCCTCCACTACTGCCGCTCATGCCCTTCAAACCGCCATGCGCGCCGCCCAAAACCTTGAAACCAAGCTGGCAAATACGAAATCACGAAAAAACGAACAAGATCTTGAAACCAAAAATTAGCGAATGCGTATAAATTAGGCAACAAAGAGATCATTTCCCCGCAGGAGGATTTGCCAAAAAGCCGCACAGATAATTTGCACGGGTCTAAACTTTACCTATTAACTATCCGTCTTCAACGTTTTGGCAAACATAAATCCTTATCCTTTTCGGTCATTTCACTTGTAACCATTTTTGTAGCTCACTTGAAATTCACAAGACAAGTGGGTCTTTAATCGGGTAAAGTACGGCCGATCATCCACAAGAACGCATAACAAACTTCGCTCGAGGAGGCAGGTTATGGTCGAGTTACTCACTTTTGCCGTTCACCCCTACAACATCCTATTTACGGGCGTTTTGGCCATAATCCTGCTCTACTGGCTCAGCGTCATTGTCGGTGTTTTGGATTTAAATGTTTTGGATATCGATGCAGACCTGGACACAGAGGTTGACCTGGATGCCGATCTGGATGTGGAAGGCGATGCAGATTTAGAAGCCGGTGGCGCGCTTCGCGGCCTCCTGCAGTTTTTGTTTGTCGGTGAAGTCCCGCTGACCTTGGTTTTGAGCGCCTTTTGCCTCGTACTCTGGATCGGCGTTGTCAGTACCAATTGGGCGCTTGGCACCAGCAGTTGGAAAATGGCGGCCCTCATCGTGCTACCCAATCTCCTGATCAGTTTCTTTGTTACCCGAATCGCCCTGATCCCGTTCCGCGCCCTGTTCCGCCGCTTAAACGCAGAGGACCAGCAGGTGAAAGACGTTTTGGGCCTGGAAGGCATCATGCTCAGCGCAGCAGACGATGTCCGGCTCGGCCAAATGGAAATTCAAGAAAAAAACTCGTTTTTACGCCTCAATGTATTGGCGGAATCCAACCAACAATTAAAAAAAGGGCATCGGGTCCGAGTCATCCAAAAGCTCGATGCACATAGCTATCAAGTTGAAAAACTAGAAGAATAGGAGAAACAACATGCCGCAAGCAATGTTCTTATTGGTTTTTGGAGCCCTGCTGCTGATGGCCTTGGGCCTAATGGCAATGTTAATCAAAAGTTACGTCAAGGTCGACCAAGGTAAAGCTCTCATAAGAAACGGTATGGGGGGCGCCAAGGTGTCTTTTTCAGGCTCATTTGTCTTTCCCATGATCCACAAAGCGGAACTCCTGGACCTGAGCGTCAAACGGGTCGAGATTCACCGGGTTGGCCGAGAAGGCCTGGTCTGCAAAGACAACATGCGGGCCGATATCAAAGTCGCCTTTTTCGTGCGGGTCAATAAAACTGCCGAAGATTCGCTGAAAGTAGCCCAAAGTTTGGGCTGTGAGCGGGCTTCCAAACAACAAGCCCTGGTCGACCTATTCGATGCCAAGTTTTCCGAAGCACTAAAAACCGTGGGGAAACAGTTTGATTTTGTCGAATTATACGAGGCGCGCGACCGCTTCAAAAGCGAGATCTTACAAATCATCGGCACCGATCTGAACGGATTTGTGTTAGACGATTGCGCCATTGATTACCTGGAACAGACCAGCCTTGAGTACCTGAACCCGGACAACATCTTAGACTCCGAAGGCATCAAAAAGATCGCTGCGTTGACCGCCCAACAAAAAATTCTGGCTAATCAGATTGAACGGGAACGCGAAAAAACCATGACCAAACAGGATGTTGAAGCCAAGGAAACCATTCTGGAACTCAACCGCCAATTGGCCGAATCCGAAGCGCGCCAAAAACGCGAAGTGGAATCGATACAGGCGCGCGAACAGGCCGAGGCTGAAAAAATTGTCCAAGAGGAGCGACTCAAATCCGAACGGGCCCGCATTCAAACCGAAGAAGAACTCATGGTCGCGGAAGAGGTCAAAATGCGCCAAGTCATTGTGGCGCAAAAAAGTAAAGCGCGCACCGATGCTGTGGAAAGCGAACGGGTTGAAAAAGACCGCTTGTTGGAAGTCAATGAACGAGAACGCATTGTGGCTTTGGCCCAGTTTGAGAAAAACCGCGCCATTGAACAGGAACGCAAGAATATCCAGGACCTGATCCGCGAACGGGTAATGGTCGAAAAAGCAGTGGTAGAAGAGCAGGAACGCATTAAGGACGTTCAGGCACAAGCCGCCGCGGATCGCGAAAAATCGGTGCAATTGACCCGCGCAGAAATGGAAGCGCAGGAAGCTCTTGTCCGCCAGGTCCGCAGCGCCGAAGCGGCCCGCCAAGCCTCGGAAATGCAGGCTGCCCAAAAATTGATCGAGGCTGATGCGGAATTTAATGCCGCGGCCAAACGGGCCGAGGCCATGAAAACACTGGCCGAAGCGCGCGCCGCCGAAGAAGCGACCCTTGGTTTAAGTGAAGCCCGCGTCATGGAAGCCAAAGCTTCCGCCATTGAAAAGGAAGGCACAGCCGAGGCCGTCATCATCAGCCGTAAAGCGGAAGCAGAAGCCCAACGCCTCACCGCCCTGGCCGAAGCCGAACAAAAACGCGGATTCGCCGAAGCGGAGGTCATGGCCAAGAAGTTCACAGCCGAAGCCAACGGCTTACGCGAGAAAGCTGAAAGCATGAAATTGCTGGATGGGGTCGGTAAAGAACACGAAGAATTCAAACTCAAACTCAACAAAGAGAAGGAAGTCGAACTGGCGCACATCCACATCCAGGAACAAATTGCCGAGGCCCAGGCCCAAGTCATTTCCGAAGCCTTACGCCATTCCAAGATCGAAATTGTGGGCGGAGAAAACACCTTCTTCGACAAGATCACCAGCGGTATCAGCCACGGCCGGTTCTGGGACCGGGTCTTTGCCAATTCAGAGAACCTGACCCAAGTCAAAAAAGCGGTGCTGGACGGAAAACCCGGCCAGGTCGGCGCACGGATTCGCGGCCTGATTGGCCAATTGGGCCTGAATCCCGAGGAGATCAAGGATTTGAGCATGGCCCATCTTTTCCTGAAACTCTCAAAGGCCGAATTGGATGAAACCACTCAAACTCAGGTTTCGCGATTGCGAAAACTGGCAGACGCAAAGGGTTGGACCGATCTCCCCATCTCCAGCCTGCTCTAAACGGAATAGGGGTGGCCTGACCACCCCGCTTTTTCAAATTTCGCCTGCTTAATTTTTGAAGGAGTTCATCATGGCTGATTCCAAAGTGGCCCCGCTCGATGCCAGCACATTTGAAATTCTGCAAAACCGCTTGCGTGAACACTGTGAACGCCTGGACCAGGGCAGTTCAGCACTTAATGAACGGCGCAAAAAAGTTTATGGTTCGGTGCCTATGGCATTGCGGGCGACCGAAAGCCTGATCACGGAGCACAATTGTGTTCCCGCTGATTTGGTGGCCATTCAGAACCACTTGATATTCGGTTTTAACGTGCGGATGGGCCTCAAAACCGAAACCTTGTTGGAGGATGTGTTCAGCGTATCCACTTGGATGGAGGATCGCCTGGAACCAGCCAGTCTCGACTTCATTGGCGACGGGCGTTTCCAGGCCGATTTCAAAAGCCTTTACAAATACTACAAAGGCACGACCTTTTCCAAGTTTTCGATTATTGGCCCTTGCTTGTTCATGGTTTTCAGAGTCGGCCCTTCGGTTCAGGACATTAAAACGTTTAAATGGGCAATCGAGGAAGAGCGGCTTGTCTATTTGGATAATCGCAGCGACCACGAATACACCTTTCCCAACCCCTTTGAATTCACTTGGTTAAAAACCAGCCGAGATTGGCATCGCCGCGGGCCCCACCCGCATGTTTCGATCGAGGACCGCGTCTTTGTTGAAACGGTTGGTGGCGACCTCACCGTCAAAGTCGAAGACAATACCGAGGACGGTTCGGGCATTTATGCGGAGCCTGTGGAACACGCCGATCAGAGCCTTGACGATGCGGATATTTTCTACGCACGCGTAGGGCACCTGATCCTCTTGAAAATTAGGCCATTTCAGGAAAAAGCCTTTCGTTATCTGATTTTCAACGAGAAATTGAAGACCGTTCATCGCGCAGATGGCATGGCCGACTGCTGTGTTCTGCTGCCCAGTGATGCCGGTTTGGTCTTCGCCAACGGTATGTATTTGTTAAGCGGCCAAGTGGTCCAATTCGAGACCCAGGTGGCGGGCCTGACTTTTGAGAAAAAAGTCAACGCACCCAACGGCGAAGACTTTTTGTACGTGTTTTATCAACGAAGCCAAGGCCTATATGTACTGATGGCCTACAATGCCATTGAACAGTCTATGCGGCCCCCCATTTTGTGTCACGGCTACAGCGTTTTTCCGGATGGCTCACTCCTGTTCATGCGTGCCGATGAAGAGGCGCAAAAACACCATCACCTGCAGGTGTGGACGACGCCTTTTAGCAAACGGGTTGCCGCGGATCGCAGCCACAATGACGCATTTATTGAGAAAGTCGGCAATCGCGACCTCGTGCGGGCCTTGGCCGAATGCCAAGAGCTCGTTCGGGTGGTTCGCGACGGTCAATTATATGCAAGTTACTTTGCCGACCTGACCAAGCGGGTCAATTCCTGTCAGGAAACCTTTCATTGGCTGCGCGATCCCCAAGCCCAGGTGATCCAGGAACCGCTCAACCAGATCAAGTCGACCAGCCATGAAGCCATTGAGGCCTACGACAAGGTGCTCCAATACCAAAACGATGCTGAAAAAAGCCTCAAACAATTGGCCCTACAAGCACAGACCGCCTTGGACCAAGCCAAGCGGGCGCCATTTGCCCAACTCAGCGATTATCTCAAAGGACTTGCTGACCTGCGTCGTACACGCGGGTCATGCGAGACCTTACGCGAAAAGCCTTATCTGAACCTGGAAACACTTGAAAACTGGGCCGCGCAAGTTTCGGTCGGCATCCAAAACCTGTCCGAACATCTGGTCCAGTTCCTGCAAACCGACGCGGCCCTCTCACCTTTTGAAAAACAAATCGAATTAATGGACGGCCAAATCAGTGAGGTTCGGCGAACAGCCCAAAGCAAACCGATTGAAGCGGACATCCGCCAAACCTCTCATGACCTGGAACTGTTGCTGGATGTGCTGAACGGCCTGCCGTTTGGGGATCCCGTCCAGATCAGTGCCATTCTCGACCGTTTGAGTGCGCTATTTCGCAAAACCAACCAGACTCAGGCCAAGCTAAACAAGCTGACCAAACAGCTGGGCGAAGCTGAAAACGAACAGGCCTTCATCGCCCAAATCAATTTGCTGCAACAAAATCAGGCGCACCTCCTCGACCTTTCCGAGGACAGGCCGAGTTGTGAGGCTAATCTCAATAAGTTGTTGTTGCAAATGGAAGAAATGGAAGCGCGCTTTGCCGAACAGGAACGCTTTTTACTGCAACTGGCCGACCTGCGTTACGACATCTCCAGCGCATTTGAAAACAAAATGCAGCAACTGGATAACCAGCGCCTGAAAAGAGTCAACAATTTAGAAAAGGCCACGTTGCGGGTTTTGGAGGGTATCCGCAAACGTGCCGAGCAATTCCAAAGCGAAGCTGAACTCCAAACCTTCTTCGGATCGGATTTAATGATCGAAAAGGTCCGCAGCAGCAGCCAACAACTGGTGGCATGGGGCGAGACAAGTCGGGCCGAAAGCCTGCTTTCGCAGCTTAAAGCCGCACAGTCTGAAGCCTTGCGCCAAATGCGCGACCGCTCGGACCTGTTCGCTTCAGAAAACACCATTCAATTGGGTCGACACCGCTTTGCCGTTCAAAGTCGCAGCCTGGACGCCAATCTGGTCCTGCGCGATGGAAGTTGGGGCCTCCAACTCTCAGGCAGTCAATACTTTGAGCCAGTTGATGCCGGCCGGCTCGAACCTTATCGCGAAGTTTGGTTATGGAACAGCGCCGTCGATAATCCGGTCGTGGATGCGGGCAGCATTTTGGCTTTCACCCTGTGGCAGGAACAAAAACTTAACCCGGACGCGCCATTGGCCTTTGCTTCACCAGAGGAAGGATTGGTTTGGGTACAGGAACGTTTAAACCAACTGCGCGAGCCCGGCTACATCAAGGGTGTTCACGACATCGACGCAGCCCGCATCCTGGAACAGTTGCGACAAAAAAGTGGTTCGTTGGGCATTTTGCGCTACAGCACGTATTCGCGCGGGAAAGCGCGTCTGATCTGGAACCACAGTATCGCCCAACGCGACCGCCTGCGTTTGACCCACCTGTTAGAGAGCTTTGCGCCTCTGAGGCGAATTCAGCCCCAAAGTTTGCCTACCTACCCCATTCAAATGGCCAGCCAAATCCTGCAACAAGCTGACCCTCAAGCCTCAAGCGCAATGGCCGAATACGTTTGTGAAACACTGAATAGTCCGCACTGGTGGGAGGTCGGATCCGAGAGTTTTGAATTGTTCCACAGCTTTCGCCAGCACTTGCATCAATCCGGCGCATTGGCGGATTTTGAACAAGCGATCAAGCAACTCACCGGAGATGTTGAGGGCCAAGAAGCCTTGTGTCGCGCTTGGCTCGATTCCTGGCGAGCCGAGCGCACCATTGATTCAACCGAATGTATCGCCATGCTGCTTCAACCAGACGCCAAAACCTGGCTGGCCACCGCCCATTCTGGCCAATTGGTGGTCGATGGCCTTAACGGAGACCATCCAACCCTGGCGCAGGGTCAGTTGCGATTGGCATTTGCAGAATGGTTCGAGCGCCTGCACCACTATCACAATGTGCTGTTACCCCAATTCAAGGCATTTTCAGGCTTAAAAAAAGAAATCCTGGCCGAGGAACTCGCCAAGCTGAAATTGGATCGCTTCCGGCCGCGCGTACTCAGTTCCTTTGTTCGCAACCAACTCATTGACCAAGTCTATCTACCGCTGATTGGCGACAATATGGCCAAACAAATTGGGGCCAGCGGCAAGGAAAAACGCACGGATCTGATGGGTTTACTGCTTTTGGTTTCACCGCCCGGATATGGAAAAACCACCCTGATGGAATACATCGCTATGCGGCTTGGGCTCATTTTTGTCAAGGTAAATGGACCCAGTATAGGCCATGCGGTCACGTCCTTGGACCCGGCCGAAGCGCCAAATGCTTCTGCACGAGAAGAACTTGAAAAACTCAACTTCGGTCTACGGCTCGGCGATAATGTCATGCTGTATCTGGACGATATTCAACACTGTAATCCGGAGCTCCTCCAAAAGTTTATCGCCTTGTGCGATGCGCAGCGCAAAATTGAGGGCGTTTGGCGTGGGCAACCGGTGAGTTACGATTTGCGCGGCCGCAAATTTTGTGTGGTCATGGCCGGTAACCCCTATACAGAGAGCGGCGAGCGTTTCCAGATTCCGGACATGCTGGCCAACCGAGCCGATACCTACAACCTGGGCGAGGTCATCGGCGATCGCCAGGAAGCGTTTGCGCGTAGTTATCTGGAAAATTGTATGACTTCGAATCCGCACCTGGGCCGGTTAGCCCAGACCGCTCCAGCCGACATCCATCCTTTAATTGAAGTGGCCCAAGGCAAACGCAGCTTAAGCGAAATGGAGTTAAAGGGCGATTATTCAGACACTTACCTCGAAGATGCTGTCAAAGTATTGGCCAAGTTAATGCCGATCCGCGATCGACTGCTTCAGGTCAACCAGGCCTACATGGCCAGCGCGGCTCAAGCCGACGCCTATCGCACGGAGCCCGCCTTCAAATTACAAGGTTCCTACCGCAACATGAACAAATTGGCCGAAAAAATATTGCCCATTACCAACGAAATTGAATTGGAGCGCCTGGTTCAAGACCACTACAACAATGAAGCCCAAACCCTGGCCCGTGGCGCTGAAGCGAATTTGCTCAAATTCCGCGAATTAATGGCCTGGCTGACGCCGGATCAGCAAAAGCGCTGGCAGGACATCAAAAAAACTTATGACCGCAACCAGCTTTTCCGCGCAGATGAAGACCGAATGAGCCAGGTATTGGTCCAGCTGAGCTTGTTTCAGGAAGGCCTGGGCCAAATCAGTGAAACCATAAGTCAAGTGGGAAAATACCAGGTTTCAGCCCATGTAAAGCAGGCCTCGCATTCCGAGACCATTCAAGCCCAGTTCGCGCCAGATCAATGGCAACACATTGTGTCTGTGTTGGACCAGTTACGCCCTAAACCCGAAGCCTTATTCGCTGTTGATGAGACGGGTTTACCCCATGCGTTTCTGAACCGACATGGCTTTTCGATTGTTAATCTGGGGGCGTCACAGTTTGAAGTGCGCAGAGACAAAGGCCCCAAAATTGTCCTGAATGCGCGTGGAACGCATTTGCGATTCGAGCTGGATTTGGGCTCCATAGCAGATGGCGAGTCAGAACAAACCGTCAGTCAACTCAAAGGATTAAATCGACGGATCTTTCCGGTTATCTTCCGCGCCAAAACAGTTGAAGGGGGGTATGGACTCAGTTTAAGTGTCAAGATTGAGAAGGCGGATATGAATGGGATGAAGTGGCTTGCCATTTTTGACGCTTTTGAACATGCAGCCCATCAAGCCGATACCATCTTGAACGCAAATCTGCCCTAAATTCCTTGAGTTTCACGAGATCCGAAACCTATACTAGGAGGCTAAATAAGTAAAAGGATCTGGAATGAAACGCGACCAAACCCTCCTCCACGGCTATGAAGCTCTGACCATCTTAATTACTCTGGTTTATTTTGGGTTTTTGGATTGGCAAGCCAAAACCGACTTGAATAGCCTGGAAAGCGCCAACTTTGGTTTTTCCTATTTTTGGCCACTCCTATTTTTGGGGTTGGCATATCTTTTAGGCCAGAAGTACCGCTTGTGGGTCTTGGCCATGTTCAACCTTGTTGCAACCTTGATTACGCGTAGCATGGCCGCTGGCTTTGCAGCAACTCAAGAATCACCCTCATTCGACATTTTTGGACAATTGTTCGATACCAAGTTTGGCATAGCTCACACTTTTCACTTGTCGGACTGGATCTGGTTACTCGTATCCTTCTGGCCTTTGCTTTTCCATTTTTTGCGACCCAAAATAACCCAAGCGCAAATCTCGACCAAAATCATCATTGGCTATTCCATTTCACAAATATTCCTGGCCGCATTAATCGCCCTATTTGCCTTGAACACGGCGATGAGTTTGGACGGTTCTCGGGTTAGCGCAACTGAAAAATGGTTGGATGCCCCAACGGCCGCAGCGAAAGCCAGTATATTTGGCGTTTTATCCTCGCAGACCTTTCATTATTTGAGTACGCCCAATACCGATGCGGATGCACTCACAACCACTAAAGCGCTGTTTAACGAAATCCTTCAGGATATCCACCACGCAAACGCACTTGAAAGTCCTTCATTAGGTATGGCTAAGGACAAAAATGTCGTTTGGATTCAAATAGAAGGATTGCAATCATGTCTGGTAGGCGCAAGTTGGAATGACATCGAAATTACCCCAAATTTGAACCGTTTACGCGGCGCTAGCTACTATTGGGGCCACTTGGTCGACATTGGGGAGGAGGGTGTTGCCAACCAAGCTAATTACGCCCTTTTACATAGCCGTTTTCCGCCTTCCACCCAAGAAGGTATCGTTTTCAGCCCGCCAAATCTGAACGACTCGGCATTGCTGAACGCAATGCAGGCCAAAAGCTATAAGGTTTTACCTTTTTTGTCAGAGCCTCAAGGTGAGGAAGGTATTTTTGCCCCGTTGAGTCCCCAGTACCTGCCCAAATCGGAGTTGTTTCAAAAAGCCTTCACCACTTCAGCAGAACAAACGGGTCCTTATTTCACATGGATTCAGTGGCGCAATAACAACAATTCGGATCTCACCGTTCCCGATAGCGTCGATAGACCCTTTAAGGATGAGACTGGTTTTCTAGCCGAATACTTAAATTGGCTCCACTACATGGATGCCCAATTGGGCCCGGCTTTGGATGTTTTTCTCAAGAGTGATGCAGGTCAGGACAGTGTGGTCATGATTTTTGGTGACCGCAGCATTGGTTTCCCGAAAAACCTGAATTTGACGCAAGCGGATTTGGATGTGGGCAAAGCCTTGTGCGGAACCGTACCTTGGGATACCACCCAAGACTTTCTACCACTTTGGGTAAACATCCCCAGCAAACAAGCAGAATTACTCGATATTAAAGCCCGTTATGGGGGTTCGGAAATTCCCATAGTCGGGTCGCTCATGGACCTTACGCCGACCTTGTTCCACTTATTGGATTGGCAGCAGCCAGACCAAATCACCGGTTTTCACCTGTTTTTGAAGGGCCTGCGCGTTTTGCCCTACCCCCCCATCTACACAGCAATGGGCGAAGCAGCGACCGTTTTTTTCACCAATGAGGCAATCGTATTTATAGACAGCCAAGGTACAGTCGTTAATCCAATTTGGCCAAATGGTCCTACCGAAATGGATGCGGAAAAACAGGAGTTGTGTACCAACACAGCAAATTTGTACAAAGGTATAGGACAAGCCTTCCGCGATGGTCT
This sequence comes from Acidobacteriota bacterium, assembly GCA_020637335.1. Lineage (GTDB taxonomy): Bacteria > Acidobacteriota > Holophagae > Acanthopleuribacterales > Acanthopleuribacteraceae > JACJWC01. The sequence goes on from JACJWC010000003.1 coordinate 65,588, forward strand.
GATGACCCAAGCAGATGAGAATCGGCCGTAATAAAATGAAAGGTCGATGCAGCGTTTTGCGCAATTCCCTCCACTAACCTTTTTGAAGACAGATAAAGGGAGGTCGAAATGATCCTGTTCATGTTATGTAGCCAGTTCTTGTTGAGCCAAGACCAAAAACAATTTGAAGTTGGGGCCCTACCACACCTGGACCTGAGCAATATTGCCGGTGATATAGAAGTTACCATTGGCGAACCGGGTGCAATCATGATCCGCTATGAAAAGGAAGACGACGATGTGAAAGTCGACTTTAGTCAAAGCGGTGACCGGGTGACCGTGCGAGTCGATATGCCGCGCAGAAGCCACAACAAGGGCGGCGTTTCGTTTAAGGTAACTTTACCGCCTGAAACCGAGGTCGAACTGAAATCGATTTCCGGGCACATCACGGCCAAAGGTCTAGCCCGAGGTGGCGAACTGGAAACCGTGAGCGGCAATGTTCGTTTGGACGATAGTCAAGGCGAATTCGAAGCCAGTTCGGTCAGTGGCGATGTTGTGGTGCGCAAAGCACGCGGCCAATACCGGTTGGGCAGCGTCAGTGGCTCCGTAATGGTCGAGGAAATGGACCATTCCACCCTGAAAGCCGAGTCCGTTTCGGGTCATCTAACCTTAAGCAGTGCCACTTTGGACGGCGAATACCGCTTTGAAACCACCAGTGGTAATATTTCGATTAGCCACAGCCGCGATGCCAGTTACCGGGTCCGCTTTGATACGTTTAGCGGCAATGTCGATTATCCCGAAGGCGCTAATATGAGCCTCAAAAAAGAACAATACACGCCATCCAAATCGCTCAAGGGCAGTTATCACGATGGTAAAGGCTCAATTGAAGGTGAAACCCTGAGCGGATCCATCCGCATCGTAGCCCGCTAAACGCCATGGGGACCTGGTTCACGCGTAGCGAAAAAAGCGATGAGGCCTGGGCTGAAGCTTTTCAGGCAGGTAGCCAACAGGCTTTTGAAGCGCTTTATCACCGCCACCAGGCCAAACTCTTCACGTTGTGCTTGCGAAACCTGGGTCAGAACCGAGCGGAGGATTGCCTCCAAGAAATTTTCATGGCCCTCTACACGGCGCTTCCCGGGTTTCGCGGTCAAGCCAAATTTAAAACGTGGATGTACAAAATTGCCCTAAATTGTATTTCTCGCCATTACGGACCCGATCCTGAGCCATTGGACCCCGATATGGAAGGTAGCCTTCGCCATCAACCTGAACCCACCCTGAACCTGTGGTTGGAACAAGCCATAACCGCTTTGCCGCACGGTTATCGCCATGTTCTTCTTCTGCATGATGTCGCAGGTTTTAAACACGATGAGATCGGCGAAATCTTAGGCATAACAGCACCCACTTCGCGCAGCCAATTGGCGCGTGCCAGAACAAACCTGAGAACCCTCATGGTGCGGCAACAGAAAAAGGAAATTGGTCATGAAAAAGCTATCGGATGAACCCTTCAGCCCTGAATGGTACGAAACCCACACCGACGAATCCGGTCTGATCAAACCGGAATCCCTGCACCAACATCCCGAATGGCGCACCATTCAGGAGGATATGCTCCAAATCGCCCGATTGACGCACCAATCAGTGCCGGCCAATCCCCGCGTTTGGCTTAAAATCCGCAGCGCCCTGGGTTTAAAACACAACTTTCGCTTACCGCTCTTTCTGACAACCGCTGCAACCCTTATGCTGGTCGTTTGGCTGTTTTGGCAGCCCAATGACCAAAAAGACTCAGCGCCTTATGTTAGCGAATCCCAGCAAGTTGCAATGAACCACTCCCAAACCAGCCCACCTGGTGAGTCCGAAGTTTTGTTGCATCAAATTGATCAGATCCGCGACAGCTATGACCGCAGTCTGAAGGTTCTGGAAGAGCGTGCCACCGCACGGTTGGCCACCTTCCCGCCCTTTTACCGCGACCTCTTTAGCAATGAGTTAGACCAAATCAACACGAGCATTTCCAATTCTGAGGCACTTTTGGCCGAACACCCCGACGAGATCATGATTCATCGCACGGTCGCCCGAGGTTATGACGCCAAAGCCAATCTGCTCAAAACCATCATGAGCACTACACTCCCCAACAAAGGCGCCTGAAATAATAAAGATACATACCAAAACCTTGGAAGTTCAGGCGGGTGGTAAAATGTCGGATAAATTAAGGCAACTCGACTCGCCATACTTGGACATTTGGATCAATTGGGGATGGAACGTAGCGCACAGGTAGACGTTGTTTTTGGCTGCGACCCACGGTATCCCCTTCTGGCAAAGCCTTCCCTCGACCCGCCACATAGGTCAGCAAATCGTAAAGGGTTGGGAGTGCATCACCTTCTGACCTTTTACCCGCAACCAATAGTAGATCTGGTAAGTCGAGTTGATGCATGCCCAGACTCAAGAGACTAAGTCGACCATCGGGCTCGTGAGCAATACTGACCCCCGACCACACCATCATTCGCGGTGATATTCCAGACGCCTTGGCAATGGAAGTGAAAAATGCTGCCTCATGTGTGGCCCCAGCATTGGCCCAATATACGCCCACAGCTGGAGCAACCTTGATTACGGAAGCTAACAATGAGGTGAATCGCGATAATTGAACCAATGGCGGCGAATCCGCTTCCGCATTATAGGAGACAATCAGATGGGCATGATGAGGCTGGAGTTGGAAGTTCTTTTTCAAACCAGAGAGACTGAATTGAACCCCGTGTTCTGCTTCACCATCCGGCACCGCAAACGGCACAAGGGCCACAAATGAGCGCTCGCCGCTGTTAAAGTCCAAAATAATGGCTTTTTCGCCCGCCTTCTGCCCTGAAGGTTCATCCAATGGGATAAGCTTTTCGCCCGAATCGGCAAACTCGCGAAATGCTTTGACAATCGTTTTTGCGTTTGGGAGGTGTGGTTTGGAAAGCAAAACGAATGCTAGATTGGTTTTCTCGCTTTTTTCAAGAGAAGGTCCATTATCAATCGACTCTTCGGTCACTTTTCGCCCGCCGAATATCCTTTTAAAGAGTCCCATTCTGGCCTCGAATCTCAGTTCTAATCGCTCCGGTTTTGTTCAAGGAATTGGACATGACTCGTCCAAAACCCGATTACTTAAGGAGCTACCTTAGTCTTTTTTGGCCGCACTGGAAACGATTAAATAAAATCAAGCAAACCTTGATCATTTATTAAAGAAATCAGATGATCACGGCTTATTTGTATAGCCGAAAAAAGCGGAAGGGCTTTGGCCATTCCTCCCGAGGCTTAAACGCCAATGCGACTTCTTGATGGTCCAATGCTGATTCCGTCAGGACAACATAATCTTCAAACGCTTTGGCTTTCTCAAATTCACTATCGTTCACTCGGCACACTGCTTTATAGAATGGGCCCGCCAACCACTCGGCGATTTCAGGGCTGGCCTTAAACTTGAGGTAGCAGGCTAAAGAAGCGTGGCTGGCCGCTAATACTGCAAAACCCGTTGGAACCGACTCGCGAATCAAAATGTACATCTTCATGGTTTTCTGGCCCTTGCATCTGAATCCACTAAAAAGGATTACCCCATACCCTTGAACAGGATAATTGATCCGTGTTCACTGGCGCAATATTGAGACTTCACAAGGGGTTCAACAAGTGCCTCCAGGCCGGGTAGTTGTCGGCTGTAGTCCTGGACCCAAGAAGATTCCAAACATCGATGCAAAAGGCAGGTTGATTTTTTCCATGGTGCTCGGCGCACAGCAGATTACCAGCACCCTAAACCAATGAATTGATCAGGCGGAGGTACGCATGTCGGTGCGGAACGAGCCCGGTTGGACGCTACTCTTTTCCACATAGGACCAGGCCGGTTGCCAATGCCCATGGAAGACTGGGATCAGAATTCTGCGCAGTGCACCTTTTCTGCCATTTTTTAGACCCATGCGTTCATCCAGGCGCGCCAGGGTCTGCGGGTCCAGGCACATCAAAAAGCCATTGATCCACTGATACTCCTCATAAGGCGGCCAAAACCATCGATCGGCATACAGGCGCCCAATCAACTCGTAGCGAAACAAATCCATCGGCATGGCGCCACAGCTCTCGGCCAACATGTGCCGATCGGGCACGCGGATCAGGTCGGGGCGATGGGTCCAAAATCCGACGGTTCGCGCCTGGCCGATGGTCGTCTCATCCGAGATCAGCGGCTCGTCCTGAATTCCAGAATGAAAGTCATATAAAAAAACAAGCATGGTTTCCTCCAGGTTGACAGGAGGAAGCGTACACAGCCTAAATTAGGCGAAAATGGGGCCCAGATAAGATTACGATGAGGGCAAACCCGCAGAAATATGCGCGGTTAAGGCGAACCCAACCCAGCTTTGGCCGATCTCATCTGGATCAGCTCGATTTTGTAGCCATCCGGATCCGTGATAAACGCAATTTCGGTCGTGCCACCTTTGACCGGACCGGGTTCCCGCGTGACGTTGCCACCCAGGCGTTTGATTTCGGCGCAACGCGCGTAAATATCGTCAACACCGAGGGCAATGTGTCCAAATCCGGTGCCCAAATCGTATTGCTTTTGGTCCCAGTTGTAGGTCAATTCAATGACCGCCTGTTCGGATTCATCCGCATAGCCTACAAACGCCAGGGTATAACGATAGGCCTCATTGACCGAGGTGCGCAGGCATTTCATGCCCAAGACTTCGCAATAAAATCGGACAGAGCGGTCCAAATCACCGACCCGAATCATGGTATGTAATAAGCGCATTACCCATCCTCCGACGCCATCTCAACTAAATCCAATAATAGCCGTTAGTCTAGCATCTTAGGTCCAAAGAGCGTTTCCGGTTCGCGTTCGTGGAAGACCCGGGCCGGTCGCTCATCCCCTTGGCAAAGCACGGACTGTTTTACCCAGCCCTGAACAGTGGCCAAATCGCGGGTAATGGCATTTTCGGCCAGGAACCGGCGCGCCTCACCAAAACAGGGAAAACCCTCGCGCAGAGCAGTAATTTCGGCAGTCAATCGATCTGTGTCCCGCAAATTCATCAAGGCCTGAATGTAGCGATATCGGGTCAATCCGTCCTGCGGGGACTGCTTGAGATAGCGGGCGTACCAGTGACTAGCGCGGGCCCAATCCTGCTGTTGGGCAAAGAGGTTGGCCAATAATCGCTCAAGATAGGGAAAAGGTCGGGAGCCGATCCAATGTTCCATCCGCGTAAGAGTAACCCCAATTTCCTGAGGATTTGAGAGCGCACCTTCGAGTTGGTCCCATTCGCTGCGCGAAAGGTAGCTGGCTCGGCTGGGTGCGGGGTCCGGTACTATCGGGTCTGCACCTAAAATGGGGCGGCTCCATTGCCATAAGGCCCAAAAACCAAGGAGTAAGCCGAGTAGACTGATGCCCATCCAAGCCCGCCGATGACGGGATTTGGATAACCGTTCACCACAGGCTGTGCAAAATCGGTGACCCTGTCGTTGTTCAATAGCACAGGCTGCGCAGTTCATACAGAAGCAGCTCCAAATGCGATGCCCATCGATTTGAGCAAGTCGAACGGCGGTGTGCCGCCTGCAAAGATGAACACCCGATCATTGGCCAAACGCAGGGGCCCCTGCGGGGTTTCCAGAAGCACAAAATCGGAGCCAATCTCCAAAACATTCGATTCGAACTGGACCCGCAATTGATCTTTCTCCAACAGCGCGTAAATGCGTTCTTCATTGCGCCTTTTGATGCGGAAAAATTTGGTTTTGCGATAGGACAGGGTTACCTGGTTCCCCGTTTGGGCAGCCAGAGCCATGGCTGCCTCGATGGCACTATCTCCTCCGCCCACAACCAGCACGTGTTCGTTCTGATATTGGAACGCATCCAGTAATTGGTAGGCGACCTTGGCCTGATCTTCGCCGGGCACATTCAATTTTCGCGGCGTCCCACGACGACCCAGAGCCAGAACCACCCGACTGGCCTCAAATCGCCGGCTGCCTGCAAAAACCTCAAACCCGCCCGGAATCGGCGACACCTGTTCCAAACGGCAATCCGTTTCGATCGGAACCGCCTGATCAATAATGGCTTTCTGCCAAATAGCTAACAGTTCTTCCTTGCTGTATTCGGACTTCTTTAACCAGCCAACCAGTGGAATTTCAACAGGTTGGGTCAACACCAATTTTTTACGAGGATACTGAAGGATGGTCCCACCGGGCGCTTGTTGGTCGATCACCAAGTAGCGAAGCCCTTCGCGTTTGGCCGTCAGCGCACAAGCAAGGCCAGCAGGTCCAGCACCGACAATTAGAACATCCAAAGGATATCGCCCGCGTTCAAGGCTCTTAGCAATGCCTGAAACACAGCGGGTTCCTTGTTGGATCGCATTTTTGATTAAGGCCAATCCGCCCAACTCACCCACGATATGCAGGCCGGGCACCGAACTCTCAAACCCAGAATCGGTCAGGGGAATATCATCTCGGCGCTTCAAGTCGCCCAAACCGATTTGAACAGCTTCCACAGGACAAGCAGCTGCACACAAACCGTGACCCACACAACGAAACCCGTTGATAATTGTGGCTTTGCCATCGACCAGGCCTAAAACTCCGCCCTCTGGACACGCCTTGACGCAGGATCCGCAACCGATACACAAGCTGGTATCAACCATTGGATATTGAGCTTTCGGTTTATCAATGCCCAGGTGGACAGCTTCCTGTTTTTCCGAGCGATTGCGTTGGTCACGCCGGTAATGACGCCACCAATACGGCAGCGTGATTAGGCCCGTTACGCCCAAAACAAGAGTCCAAATCAATACCGATTCCAATTTAGGACCTCCTCAAAATCGATAACCCAACTGCAAAAAGATACGTTGACCCGGTAATTCGTCTCCATTGTGCTGTTCAAATTGACCCGAAATAAACCAATGCCGTCTAAGCGGCCAGTAACAAGCCAAGGTTAACCAATTGTTTTCGCGCTGCATGGCTTGGCTCAGATAGTCATAAGCAGAAACCGTATAGCCCAAGCGAATATCGCCTCCCGCTGGAATTTGCCACGTCCACTCGGCGCCCCATTGGTGCCCGTCGGACAATCCATTTTGGAATTGCGAGCCAGATACATTAAAACCCAGTTGACGGTGGAAGAAATGGGTGCGGTTATAACGCAGGTTGAATGTCGTCGCATCTTCGGAACCATCTTCGCGTTCGCGTTGACCCACATTCAGATAAATCAAATCGTGTCGCGACCATTTATAGCTCAGGGTTGCGCGCAGTCCGCGGCGGAACAAATCGTCAAAATACTGCTCTTGCTCGGTCAGCAGTTCATAGGTGCGCACATTTTTGCGCGTGTCGTACTGGAGACCAAACCGCAATCCGCCCGTACGCCAATCGGCGCGAAGGAACAAATTGGTCAGTTGGCTGCTTTTTCCGGTTACGTCCTTGCGCCAATCGCGGTTCACATCCCATTCCAAGGACTGAAATAAGCCCAAATGAGTGCCTTGGTAGCGATTTTGGATCGTCACATACTCGCGATTCACCTCACCATCAAGGTACTCACCCATTGCACCGATGGCCAAGTGCCAAGCACCAGATGAGACCTTGGCTTTTGGCGTATCAAAGGTATAAACCATGCCGTATTTTTGGATGTCTGAAGAAAATTTGGAATACTCCCATTCCGGCTGTAAGCCACCCAAGAAGCTGAATCCATGGCCCTGACCCCAGGTAACCCGCCCGCGTAAACCATCAACGGGGCCCAAGCTGGCAGCATCTGCATCCAGGATTCGACCCAGAGCCCAATGAAAGCGAGCATCGGGCCGACCTTGTTCGACATACGCCACATAGATTCGGTTTTCGGTGCGCTCCAAATTGCGTTCGACCCGGAACGGCGTTTCATCGTAGAAGCGGGTTCGGGTCCGAATCCGAAAGGAGAAGCTACCCGATTGGTCTTCTGTACTGCGCAAGTTGATGCGTAAGCCTTGCTGTGCGCGATCTTCACCTAGGTCCGACTGAAATGCCGCGTATTCCAGCGCCACGCTTCCGCGCAGCGGTTTTTTCGCACGCTCACGCATTGACTTTGGGGGACTAGGACCTGATTCCACAGGCTCAGCCTGTACCGCGTCAGGCTCCTGGACCGCAGCATCTCCTGGCTTTCCTTCGGGCTTTACCCACTGACAAACCTCGCCAATTTCTGGCATTGGACCGGCCTCTAATCGGCATAAACTAGTTCGAGAATTCACGGCTTCCACAATTAAACGAATGGCACCCTGACGGATGAGTACAGTATCGCCGACCTGAAGCTGACGATCAGCACCAGCGTCCAGATAGACTTTTCCTTCGGCCAAATAGCGCACCTTAATCGGTTCTTGTTGTGCCAGGCAATGGGGAAATACCAGAAAAAGTAGTAGAAATCGCATGCTGGGCCTCCTTTCTTTTCGTCTCAATCGTCATCCCAATTGGAGGTGTTGTGGCAGTCTTCACAGGTGTGTGGGTAGTTGTTGCGGACATGGTCTTCGGCATCTTCGTAATCGGATTGATGACAGGAGTAACAAAGAGCAGAAGTGTTGGAATACCCACCGCTGTGGCAGTCCAAACAGTCGCGATTGCGATGCTTGCCGGTTAACGGGAAATTGGTTTGATCGTGATTAAAGGTTGAAGGCTCCCAACCCGAAGTGGAATGGCAGGTCTCACACGTTGTCGGAAAGCCATTAGCCAAATGATCGGGATCGTCTGCATTGACGTAATCGGACTGATGACAGGCATAACAATCCGTCGGGGTGTTGTTGTATCCGTTGGCATGGCAAGCAAGACAATCGAGCGGGGTGTGCGCGCCCGTCAGCGGAAAACTCGTTTGGTTGTGGTTGAAGTTGGCCGGTTCCCAAGCCGCTGTCGTGTGGCACGTTTCGCAGGTTGTCGGAAATCCACTGGCCACATGGTCTGGGTCATCGGCATTAACAAAATCCGTTTGGTGGCAGGCGTAACACTCCGTCGGCGTGTTGTTGTATCCGTTGGCATGGCAAGCAAGACAATCGAGCGGGGTGTGCGCGCCCGTCAGCGGAAAACTCGTTTGGTTGTGGTTGAAGTTGGCCGGTTCCCAGGCCGCTGTCGTGTGGCACGTTTCGCAGGTTGTCGGAAATCCACTGGCCACATGGTCTGGGTCATCGGCATTAACAAAATCCGTTTGGTGGCAGGCGTAACACTCCGTCGGCGTGTTGTTGTATCCGTTGGCATGGCAAGCAAGACAATCGAGCGGGGTGTGCGCGCCCGTCAGCGGAAAACTCGTTTGGTTGTGGTTGAAGTTGGCCGGTTCCCAAGCCGCCGTCGTGTGGCACGTTTCGCAGGTTGTCGGAAATCCACTGGCCACATGGTCTGGGTCATCGGCATTAACAAAATCCGTTTGGTGGCAGGCGTAACACTCCGTCGGGGTGTTGTTGTAGCCGTTGGCATGGCAAGCAAGACAATCGAGCGGGGTGTGCGCTCCTGTCAGCGGAAAACTCGTCTGGTTGTGGTTGAAGTTGGCCGGTTCCCAGGCCGCCGTCGTGTGGCACGTTTCACAGGTCGTCGGGAATCCGTTTTCCACGTGGTTGGGATCGTCCGCATTGGCAAAATCCGTTTGGTGGCAGGCGTAACAATCCGTCGGTGTGTTGTTGTAACCGGTTGCGTGGCAGGCCATACAATCGAGCGGGCTGTGCGCGCCGGTTAACGGGAAGTTGGTTTGGTTATGATCAAAGTTGGCTGGCTCCCAGGCTGCCGTCGTGTGGCACGTTTCACAGGTCGTGGGGAATCCGTTTTCCACGTGGTTGGGATCGTCCGCATTGGCAAAGTCCGTTTGGTGGCAGGCATAACAATCTGTCGGCGTGTTGTTGTACCCGGTTGCGTGGCAGGCCATACAATCGAGCAGGCTGTGCGCACCCGTTAGCGGGAAATTCGTCTGGTTATGATCAAAAGTGGCCGGTTGCCAAGCCGCTGTCGTGTGGCACGTTTCGCAGGTTGTCGGAAATCCACTGGCCACATGGTCGGGATCGTCCGCATTAACAAAATCCGTTTGGTGACAGGCGTAACATTCCGTTGGCGTGTTGTTGTACCCGGTTGCGTGGCAAGCCATACAATCGAGCGGGCTGTGTGCGCGCCGGTTAACGGAAAACTCGTTTGGTTATGTGGTAGGTTGGCCGGTTCCCAAGCCGCTGTCGTGGCACGTTTCACAGGTCGTCGGGAATCCGTTTTCCACGTGGTTGGGATCGTCCGCATTGGCAAAGTCCGTTTGGTGGCAAGCGTAACAATCTGTCGGGTGTTGTTGTAGCCGTTGGCATGGCAAGCAATACAATCGAGCGGGGTGTGCGCGCCCGTCAGGGGAAAACTCGTTTGGTTGTGGTTGAAGTTGGCCGGTTCCCAAGCCGCTGTCGTGTGGCACGTTTCACAGGTCGTCGGGAATCCGTTTTCCACGTGGTTGGGATCCACCGCATTGGCAAAGTCCGTTTGGTGGCAAGCGTAACAATCCGTCGGCGTGTTGTTGTACCCGGTCGCGTGGCAAGCCATACAATCAAGCGGGCTGTGCGCGCCGGTTAACGGGAAGTTGGTTTGGTTATGATCAAAGGTTGCAGGCTCCCAAGCCGCTGTCGTATGACAACTTTCGCACGTGGTTGGGAATCCGTTTTCCACATGGTCGGGATCCACGGCATTGGCAAAGTCCGTCTGGTGGCAAGCGTAACAATCTGTCGGCGTGTTGTTGTACCCGGTCGCATGGCAAGCCATACAATCAAGCGGGCTGTGGGCGCCGGTTAACGGGAAGTTGGTTTGGTTATGATCAAAGTTGGCTGGCTCCCAGGCCGCCGTCGTGTGGCACGTTTCACAGGTCGTGGGGAATCCGTTTTCCACGTGGTTGGGATCTACGGCATTGGCAAAGTCCGTCTGGTGGCAGGCATAACAATCTGTCGGCGTGTTGTTGTACCCGGTTGCATGGCAAGCCATACAGTCGAGCGGACTGTGGGCGCCGGTTAACGGGAAATTGGTTTGGTTATGATCAAAAGTGGCGGGTTGCCAAGCCGCTGTCGTGTGGCAACTCTCGCACGTTGTCGGGAATCCGTTTTCCACGTGGTTGGGATCTACGGCATTGGCAAAGTCCGTTTGGTGGCAGGCATAACAATCTGTCGGCGTGTTGTTGTACCCGGTGGCGTGGCAAGCCATACAATCGAGCGGACTGTGCGCACCCGTTAGTGGGAAATTCGTCTGGTTATGATCGAAGGTCGCGGGTTCCCAGTCGCCGGCAATGTTATGGCATAACCCACAATCGGTGGGAAAACCTGCAGAGAGGTGATTGGGATCGCTGGCTTGGTTATAGTCCAATTGGTGGCAGCCAATACAATCTAAAGCGGTAAAGGAAAAGGGGTCTGCCGTTTCACCGCGGTGGCAATCGGCGCAATCTGCCCGAGCATGCGCGCCGAGCAATGGAAATAAGGTGCTTTGATGGGCGGACAACATTGCCGGGCGATTATCAAAAGTTTGGCTATCGTGGCATGCGGCGCAATCCGGCCCAAGCCGTCCGCGATGGACATCGGTGTGGCAACTGGAACAGGTATTAGGAACGGCCGTAAAAATCAGCTTTTCATGGCAGGCGGCACAATCGGCGGAACCATGGGCACCGGCTAGTTCAAAGCCAGTTTTAGCATGGTCAAAGACCAGATCGGAGCGTAGCGGCGACCAGGCAGCAGCATTATGACAATCAGCGCAGGCCAAATCGAGGGGGCCGTGCGGATTCTCAGATTGCGCAACAAGCCCGAAGGGTATGAAAGAGCAAATAATCCAAAAACGCATAAAAAGACCTCCTAATCTTGGCGATGACAATCCAGACAGGCTCGCCCCGAAAATTGGTCGCGATGGGGTTGGGCATGACAGTCCTGGCATAAACGCCCTAACCCTTTGAAGTCGCCCTCTATCTGGGAATGGCATTGTTGACAGCTGAGATCGGAATGGACACCAACCAATCCAAAACCGGTTACCTGATGGTCAAACTGGGATTTGGACCAGCTATCAACGGAATGACAACTGGTACACCCAGTAACGGTTTCCGCCAAGGATTCCGCATGCGGGGATGTATGGCAGGTGGTGCAGTTAAGGTTGGCAAAATGAAATTGGCGCGTCCGACGCGTTTGGACCTGAACGGGCACATGACAATCAATGCATGGCGTGGCCAAATGACTGCCGTCCAATGGGAATCGGGTTTCCTGGTGGCGTTGGGTACTAAACTGGGCCGGAATAAATCCTGCTTCACTGTGGCAGGCTTCACAAGCTTTTGCATCGCGAATTTGTCCCAGATGCTCATTGCGATGACAATCCAGACACTGACCAAATGCCTGAACTTTAAGGCCATTCAGATGACATTTGGCACAGGCGACCTGAGCGTGTTGGCCCTTCAATTCAAAAGCGGTTGCACTGTGATCAAAGGCTCCCTTTTCAACGGCCTGCCAGCTTTGGGTTGCGTGACATTCGCTACAGCTCGAGCCCAGTTTGCCCCGATGCGGGTCGGTATGGCAGTCCTGGCATTTTTGATGGGCTATAGGTTTAAACCGCTGAATTTGCCCACTAGGTTTGGGGTGACAGGCCATGCATTCCACAGTCCGATGCTTTCCGGTCAAGGTAAAGGTGGCCGTTTGGTGATTGAACAGGCGCGCCTGCTTGAAGCTTTCTTCATCATGGCAGCTGACACAATCCTTTTGAAATTGGCCTTGATGGGGGTCTTGGTGGCAATCGGCACAGCGCTGAAAGGCCAACCCGCGAAAAACGGAAGGCTGTCCGGCTTGCATCTGGTGGCATTTGGCACATTCGACCTGTTGATGTTGACCCTTCAGTGCGAATTGGGTTCGCTCATGATCGAATTGGCTAACCTGATGCCAATCCTCGGCCACATGGCACTCCTGGCAATTGGCGGTTAATTGGCCTTTATGAACATCCTCGTGGCAAGCCGCGCAATCCGCTTTGAGACCTAAAAATGTGCGGGCGGAGGAAACAGCTAAAGCTTCAGGTGTACCCTGAAACTGGGTGAATTTGGCTTGATGACAGTCGCGACAGGTATGTCCTTGGTGTTTTCCGGTTAATTTCCAACCGGTTAGAGTGTGGTCGAATTGAGCTACTCCCTCAGGCCAATAAATCAGCTCAAAATCCGCACCGTGATGATCGGGATGACATTCGTTACAGGTTTTTTGCGTGACTGATGCGTGAAAACCCAAGCCTGCTTGGACCCGCTCAGCCAAGGCTTTGTGGCATTCCAGGCATTTGGGTGCCAGGTCTTTACTGCCGACGGGATGGCAGGTGGTACATTTGGCTACACCTTCCAAGTTGGAATGGGCTTTGGCTAAAGGACCGGGAGAAAGTTGGGCCCAAAGCGAAAGGTTGATAAGAAGGAAAATAACCGACCGCATTACTCACCAACTCATGGCAAAAAGGGCAGCAATCACTATGTGGACCAAGGCAATCAGATACATGACTGCTGCAAATGGTCGGTGAATGACATGCCAGTAATGGAATAAATCGTGAACCACGCGCAACGAGGCAACTCGGCGTTTAAGCAGGGCACGCTCACGCGCTTGGTCCAGGATTTCAGTGATGCGGTCCTTGGCAACACCCGATTGCAAAAGGAATTGGCGCGCACGATGGCTGCGCGAGCGCAAAGACCAGTCCGAGCGGATGGCCCAGTTTAAGGTCGCCCAATTACCGTTAGGCGGCTGACCAGAATCCAGGAGCTGGAGCAAGTGTTCGAGTGGCGCTGGCGCCAAAAACAAACCCAAATGTTCACTACTCGATTGAAGGTCCGCTTCTAATTCTCGTAAGGAAATCTCACGCCCCTGGATGTTTTTGGGGATTTGGAGGTACAGGTACCGACCCAGCACCCCGCTGATAGCCACAGCCATCATGGCAAAGAAGCACAAAGCCACAATGCCGTTAAATTTAAACGAGGTATGCAGAAGAATGAGTAAGGGTCCCGCAACACCAAAAAAAATGTGCACATCCAACCAAGTTTTTAATTTGAACGCACGGCCAAACAAGCGGGTTCGTTTGCGCAGTGAATAGAGCAAAAGCAGGAGCATCAGGGCCATACCCACCACACCGTAAACAAGACCCCAGGTACCTGCAGGACGCAGCATCCGATAGTCTGGATGACGAGGCCGCAGAGAATAAGGTGTCAAATAGAAGTCCCCGCCCCAAATCAAAGCGATCAGGAAAAGCAAAAAAAGCAGACCATAGGCCAAGCGAGGGATGAAACGGGGCTTAGACATGAAAAGAAACCAACCTGAATGGATTCGCACCTAAAGGGTAACTTCGGTTCCAAAATAGCGCACCACAAGCCAATCACCGTGATTTTCATCAACTTTCAACCTAGATGACTGGAATGTAATTTTGGTTATGTTGAGGTCATCTTTCTCCGAGCCAATCAAAAATTGGAGGCAAGCGATTTCAAAAATTTTTTGCTTGAATGCTCAGGATTTTTATAAAAATCCCGACAAACATAGAGAGTTCCACAGCGATCGGAGGCCCCCATGACCCGCATGAGTTATGCCCAACGGCTCACCTTGTTTGTTTCCTTATTGACATTGGTCTTGGTGGCAGCCTTGGTGCTGACAACGGGGGTCAAAGCCCGCAATGACGCACAAAAAGCAGGCACCCAACAAGTAAAACGCCAGGCCAATGAATCCGCACGAATGATTCAAAGCAAAATGAATGAGTACCGCCTTTTGTCCCAAGATTGTGCGCGACTGGCAGAAAACACGATTGCGGGGGGTCAGATTTCGCGGGATGCTTTGGGCGCCTATTTTGAAAAAATGCTGGTCGATCATCCAGATTTGTTTGGTACGTGGCTGACCTTACAGCCCAATGTATTGGACGGAAAAGATGAGGAATTTAAAGGCATTCCACCCAATGATGTCAATGGGATTTTTACGCCCTATTATGTGCGTTCAGAGGGAGCAGTAACCCAAGACACACAAGACCCAGCCTATGATGTCAGCGTGGAATACGAAGAACCTTTTTTTAAGGAAGCTTTTGAGAGCTGCCGCGACGTGGTGACGGAGCCATACCTGGAAACCCTAACCGATGAGCAAAAAACTGAAATTCTCATGGTTTCGACCAGTGTGCCAGTACGCGGCCCAAACGGCTGTGTCGGTGTCGCCGGCGTGGATCTCAGTTTGTCTCAAATGCAAGAGCAGTTGGCCAGCTTTGATTTGATGCCCGGAGGCTATGCCGTTTTGGTATCTCAAAGTGGCAATATCATTGCGCATCCCGATCGCAGCTTTCACTCAAAAGCGTTAGGTGCGATTGAACCGCTCAAACCATTTGCAGAGTTATTGCAATCCAAGGATCCGGGAGAAGCATCAGGTGAAATCGAGGGGACAGAAGTATTTGTTGCCAATGTCCCAATCTATTTTGAGGGGACACAAAACCGCTGGAATCTGGGATTGGTCGTCCCCAAACAATCCATCCTTGAACGGGCCCATGCGGCCACACGATTCAGCATTTTGGTGGGCGTCATTGGCTTGATTCTGGCCATGGGTTTGGCCTGGGTTGTAGGTCACCGCATGGCCCAACCCATTCTGGAAATCGAAAACGCCATGAATCGATTGGCGGAAGGCGATTTGGATTTTGAAGTCAAAGCCGATTCCGCCATCCGTGAGATCCGCTTGATGGGATTGGCTTTGGAACGCTTCCAAAGCAACGCCCTGGAAAACAAGAAACTACACGAAGAAACATCGCGCTTGGAACGAGAAGGGGAACAAAAACGGCGCGAGGCCCTATTGACTGCAGCTGGCAGTTTTGAACATTCAGTGCGCAATGTGTTGACCCAATCCGCTCAATTGGTCAATGCCTTGGCGGCCAAATCAGAACACACCCAGAGTGCTGTTCAACGGGCTCAAAAAGAGGCCAACCAAGCCGCCCAATTCGCTACCCAAGTCGCGCGCCATGTGCAAACCGTTTTGTCCTCGATTCAAGCCTTGAGCCAATCAATTGAGCACATTAATGAGCGCGCCAAGCATTCTCAATCCGTCGCTGAAACGGCGTCACAGCGGGCGCATACCATGGTCCAAGGTGTGGAGGAGTTGCGCAATTCGGTCCAGAAAATCAATGAAATTTCAGATCTTATCCGCGGGATTGCGGGACGCACCAACCTGCTTGCCTTAAACGCGTCGATTGAAGCAGCTGGCGCTGGAGAAGCGGGGAAAGGCTTTGCGGTTGTCGCCAACGAAGTAAAGGCTCTTGCCGGTCAAACGGGATCCGCTACAGGCGAAATCGCCGATCAAGTCAGTGATGTTCAGGATTCAGCAGCCAAGACCGAGCACAATATCCGCGATATTGTGGAAGTCATCAAAAACCTGGAAGATATCAACCGCCTGATTGCCCAAGCCGTTGCCGATCAGAATCAGGCAACCAACGCCATCAACGGTGCCATTCAGGAGGCCAACCAGGGAACCGCCCAGTTAAGCGCAACCGTTCAAGGCAGTAAAACCGCAGCGCACGAAAGCGAATCGCACGCGCAGGAAATGCGGCGAGCCGCCCAAGAGCTCAGTCAGCAGTTTGGTCACCTGGAACGTCAGGCGGAAGCTTTTCTCAACCAAATTCGAGGGACCTAACGTTCGCGCCAATGCCGTGTCGACCCGACCAAATCGGGTTGGGTCTTCAGGCATTCACCGTAGGACGCGGCAAAGAGTCGCTGCCAACTCTTCGATCTCAATCGGTTTGCAAATAAAGCCGTCCATACCTGCGGCCAGGCAGGCTTGGCGGTCCGTTTCCATGACGGATGCGGTCATGGCGATGATGGGCAGAGGCCCGGGCTGGGACCTGCGGATTTTGCGGGTCGCATCCAAACCGCCGAGTCTCGGCATGTGCAAATCCATCAAGACCGCATCAAAAGGCTGCTGGGCAACCATTTCAACCGCCTCAATCCCATCTCTAGCAACGAAAATTTCGACACCGCCACGCAGCAAATAGCCCTTTGCGACCAGAATATTGATGGGATTGTCTTCAACCAAAAGAATTTTTTTGCCTGACAAAGGGGCCAATAGTTCCTGAATGGAGCTGGCGCCACGACTGGTCGGGTTGGGTGTTCCCGGATTTTGGAACTTTTTTTGGATGCAGGAAACCAAAGCGGATGGAATGATGGGTTTGGTCACCACACCATCTACTTGGAGCTGCATTAAAGCGGCCTCAGCCATCACCCTTTCCCGGCCAAACGCTGTAACCATGAGGAAAAAAGGATGTGGTCGTGTCGCCGAGAGCGCTTGAATGCGTTTGGCCAACTCCAATCCGTTGATGCTCGGAATTTTCCAATCGAGCAGAAATAAATCGAAAGGCTGCTGGTCTTGCTCAGCCTGTTGCACACACTCCAAAGCCTCGATTCCCGAAGCGCACAACCGATGCTCAATGCCCCATCGTTTCAGATAATTGCCAATAATGGCGAGGGAAATGGATTGATCATCAACCACAAGAGCTTTGAGACCCGAAAATTGCTGGGACAGTACATCATCTGAGTGCTGAAGGCGAAAAGGCAGTTTAAAGACCATCTCCGTACCCACCCCAAATGCGCTCTCGATAGTCAACGTTCCACCCAATAACGTGACCAACTGTTTGCAAATGGCCAGACCAAGACCGGTCCCGCCGAAGCGCCTGGTAATGGACCCGTCAGCCTGTTTAAATGGTTTAAAGAGATGCTTAAGGTGCTCTGCTCGAATCCCAATGCCCGTATCCTGAACCGTAAATTGGATCCAAACGTCATCGCCCTCCCGATCAAGCTTTTTGAGGCTGACCAGAATATGGCCTTTTTCAGTAAACTTAATGGCGTTGCCGATTAAATTATTGAGTACTTGGCTGACCCGATGGCTGTCGCCAATGACGTGCAAAGGTAACTGCGGATCGACCTCAATAAAAAAGTCCATGCCTTTTTGGTTCATGTCGGCGGAGAACAAGTCTGCCGATTGTTGCAGCAACGTGTCCAAGGAGAAGGGTTCATTTTGGATTTGAATTCGTCCGGAACCCAGTTTGGCGTAATCCAGGACATCATTCAGAATGCGAATCAAATTTTTGGCGGACTGGTTGATTTTGAGCAAAAGGTCCCGATTTGGGTCTTCGATGGTCTGGTCCAAAATCAAATCGGAAAGCCCAAGAATAGCCGTCATGGGTGTTCGGATTTCGTGGCTAATGTTGGAGAAAAATTCCGTTTTGGCCCGGTTGAGTTCCTCCAAATCTTTGACACGCGATTGCGCCATTTGGAGGGTTTCGGCAGTCGTCAAGGCATTGGAAAGCACCTGCCCGATTTGGCAAAAAAACCTTTGGTAGGACGCGTCATAATACGTGCGCGGATTAATGCCCACCAGCAAAATATGGGTTAGCGTTTTGGCGGTCCAAATCGGGACCAAGGCGACCTGTTCGACGGGAGCGCCCGGCCAAAAAAGACGAATAGCGAGGGGTTCAGGTTTGTTTTGGGACTGGGCCAGCGAAACCCATGCAGTGGGTATTTCAGTTAATCCCGCCGCCCCAGATTGGCTGCAAACATAGGTGCCATCCGCCTCGCCATAAAGACAAGCCCAGGGAATGGTTTGGCTAAAGCCGGCTAAGACCTCCAGCGAAACTTCAGTCATTTTCCCGGTTTCATAACCTGTTAAACCTTCACTTAAGGCGCTTAAAATTTGGCCCCTTAACTGCTGTTGAACCTGAAAGGTAGTTTCGCGAACGGTGTTTATGATGCCTTCGATTTGGCCAGCCTCATTACGCGCCGGACTCAGGTTAAAACTGAAAAAGCAGTCCTCCGCAAAACCGTGACGGAATAGGGTAAACGGTGCATCCTCGAATAAATGGGATTTCCCCTCTAGCAAAACCCCATCAAAGAGGTCCTTTAAGTCGGACCACACTTCAGACCATGCCTGGGCCGCAGGTTTCCCGATAACATCCGGGTGTCTATGCCCGGCAATCGGGCGCCACGCCTCGTTGTAAATCAGCACATAAGCAGGACCCCAGTACAAGGCCATAGGCGAATGTGCGGCCATGCAAATTGAGACAGCCGTTTTCAGGGTAGGCGACCAATCCGCACATGGCCCCAATTCGGAATGTTGCCAATCATGCCCTGCCACAAGGGCAGGAAGGCTTCCGGGCCCTAAAAAAAACGGATAAGGTACATCTTGCATGGGGGTTCGTTTCACTGTGGAGTGTGCGATTTACCGATTTAACCATCTTATCGGCTTAGGAGCAACGCAGCTCAAGGGGCCGACGGGTCTAACCACACTTATGCAAAAACACCCACAAACAAATCGATCGAAATAAAGCCAACTGAAAAAGGGACGGCCGCAGCCGTCCCCCAAAGTTAGTTTTTGGTTTTGACGAAGAGATCGTACGGTTGGAGTTCGGGCATTTTCCCTGCTTTCTCCAGCAAGGCGATCGCTTGTTTTTGCAGCGTAGAAAAGGATTTCTGAGCAGCTTGGAAGCGGCCTTCCACCTCATTCTGATTGGCCAGTTCAGGCACAGAGGGCGGTGCAAAACCTTGAACCACTTTGCCGAATAAATCAGCCAAATCCTCGCGTAACTGCGGATCAGCAGCGCCAACGTAGTTATCACCTGTGGTAATAACCAAAGTCCCTTTCAGCTGCTCCAATTCCTGGCGCAGCTTCTGAGTCTTTTTCGTTGCTTCTAAACCGCTAAGCGCTTCGCTGTAACTGTCAATTTGGTAAACCAAATATGCCAGATCTTCCGTCATTCGGTAGAGTTCCATGGTTGTTTTTTGCAAAGCCTGTCGATCGGCATCGCTATAAGGCGAGTTGGGATCGTTTACGATTTCGATAGTACTTTCGAATACGTCTTTACCCTTTGTGAACTCAACCCGATAGGTTCCAGCAGGTGCACGTGGTGCCTCAAAGCCCGAAATCGCAAAAGTTTTTCCCTTTGCAATTTTAGGTGGTTGTAAAAGACCTTGCCATGTCACAACGTTTATACCTTTGGCTTTGCCAGCAGTTAATTCAGCAACAAGGTCGCCTTGTTCGTTGAATATCTTTAGTTCTGTTTTGCCAAACACATGGCGTTTTTTAAGGTAATAAACAATACGTACATGGCGATCCGGATTGGGGCCAACAAATTCCAATTCAGTGCTGTAGCCACCAAACCCACTTTCAGAACGAATAACTGCGGGTGAAGTTTTGAAAAAATGTACCTCTTCAGCCAACACTTCAGGAGTCATTTGTCGCAAAGGACTGATATCGTCCAGGATGATGATGCCGCGACCATGGGTAGCCATGATGAGGTCATGCGTTTTGGGATGCAGTTCGACGGCATGGATAGCCACAGGCGGGACGTTATTGGTAAACGCATTCCAATTTAAGCCGCCATCAATGGTTATGAACAAGCCGCGTTCCGTTCCTGCAAACAAGAGGTCAGGATTCACCGTATCCTCCTGCAGGCAACGCACAAAATTGGGTATAGATTGGTTGGCGATCGCACGCCAACTTGCACCAAAATCATCGGTGCGGAAAATATATGGTGCGAAATCACCGCGGGAATGACCGTCAAATACCGCATAGGCGCGGCCTTTTTCATGCGCACTTGCTTCGATGTGGTAGCACCAGGTTTCGCTCGGTAAACCGGCAATATTGGCGACTACATTGGTCCACTTTTTCCCACCATCCCGGGTAACCTGGACATTGCCATCGTCCGTGCCAACCCAAATAACCGATTCATCCAGCGGGGATTCAGCAATGGTAAAAATGGTGCCATATGTTTCAGCACCCGAATTGTCTTTGGAGAGTCCGCCAGAATCCGATTGGTTTTGTTTGTTTTTATCGTTGCGGGTCAGGTCGGGCGAGAGTTTGACCCAGGTATCACCGGTATCGTCTGAGCGGTGCAGGAATTGGCTGCCGATATAAATGCGATCGACCTTATGGGGACTCATGGCCATGGCAGCATTCCAATTGAACCGCAATTTGGGGTCACCGGGTTCGGGCAAGGGTTGGATGGTTTTAAGCTCATCCCGTTCTTTATTGAAACGCCAAACGTTTTCTGCACCTTGCATTTCGGAATATATGAGGGGTTTGGTCAAATGCGGGTAGACCCGAAAACCATCGCCAACGCCGATTCTCTGCCAATCCCGTGCTTTTATGCCTGGGGGAGAGTTGGGGAATTTCCCGCCCGGAGAAGCGGTGGGACCATACCAAGAACCGTTGTCTTGCAGGCCACCATAAACGTTGTAGGGCTCCGCCAGATCAAAACTCACGTGGTAGAACTGGGACAACGGCAAATTTTCCACGATTTCAAGCGAATTGCCGCCATCCCAACTGCGGTAAAGACCCCCATCGGTAGCGACATACAGGCGATCGGAGTTGTCATTAGAGAAGACAATATCGTGAATGTCCGAATGCATTTCGCCTAAATTTCGGAAGGATTTGCCTCCATCGCGGCTAATAGAACCATTGAGACCGCCTTTAGCGATAATATCCGGGTTTTTCGGATCAACCACCAACCGGGAAAAATAAAACGGCCGCACGACCAAACCAAAATCGCCGTTGAGGTGTTGCCAATTGGCACCGCCATCATCGGAACGGTACAAGCCGCGGTCCTGTTCCTTTTCCGTTTCCAAAACAGCATATAGAGTTTGTGTCTGGGAAGGCGCAATCGCCAAGCCGATGCGGCCTAACTTACCTGAAGGGAAGCCGTTATGAATTTTTTGCCAGGTTTTGCCGGCGTCCGTCGTTTTGTACAGACCACTTTTGGCTCCGCCCGAACTAAAAGACCAAGCGGTACGCCGAAACTGCCACATGGATGCATAAAGAACCTGGGGATTGTTGGGGTCCATTACCAAATCGGCACAACCCGTATCCGGCGCTTGGTAGAGGACTTGAGTCCAGGTGGCGCCACCATCGTTGGTTTTGTAAACCCCGCGATCAGGGCTGTCGCTCCACAGCGCGCCCAGCACCCCTACAAACACCTCGTTGTTGTTTTGCGGATTGATTTCAATGCTGCCGATCCGTTCGGATTTTTCCAAACCCATTAACTTCCAAGTGGAACCGCCATCGGTCGATTTAAAAATGCCGTCACCCGTGGTGACACTGTTGCGGGTCCAGGTCTCGCCCGTTCCCACCCACAAGATCTGATCGGGATTCACAGGATCAACTGCCACCGTGCCGATGGATTGAACGTGTTTATCAAAAATAGGCCGAAACGAGGCCCCACCGTCGCGAGAGCGCCAGACCCCACCACCTGCCGCGCCGACATAAACAACGCGGGCATCGGTTGGGTGCAATTCCAAATCGTTGATCCGGCCACTCATCAAGGCAGGACCAATTTGACGGGCGCGCAAGGCCCCAAACAGGGCCTCGCTCTCTAAGTCACCGTCACCGCCCAAGACGGGCAGCGCGAATAAGAAAAGTAGCATCCACAGGGGTCTGGCAAAAGTGCTCAAGTTAGTTTCCCCCTTGTTGGCTTTCCTGAGCTGCAGGTGCAGGCTCAGGTTCAACGGCCGGCATGGCAAAATCAGCCGAGGTGACATCTGGGTTCAACTCAATTTTGGTGATCGTAATGGTGCCGCTAGGTCCACCTTTTAACCCTTGGGTTAATGAAAATGGAAAATACAGGCCATCAACTTCCTGAAAATCGCTGAACTTAACTTGTTGAGTCTGGCCTTTGGCTGGACCTTGGTGCACTTCAGATTCCTGGGCCAAACGAACGCCTGTTTCCACGTCAAAATAGGAAATAGAAATGTTCTCAACTTGGGCGCCATCCACGGTAATTGGTTCTTGGACCAATTTGACCTTATAACACTGTGTGCCTTCAAAATCCTCTTTGCCCAGCAGTTCCGCCGTGTACTTTTTTTTCTTGTAGTCAAAGAGTGCTTCTGGGAAATCGTTGCTGTCCAACTTTTGGTTGGCCGTTGCTTCCGCATCCGCTTTCTCAGGTTTCATGGTCATGAAATTGGTGCTCCACATGGTTTCCCCATCAAACACGTTTTGCCGCAACTCTTTGCCTTGTGCCGAGAGCTTGGTATAGGTTTTCCCATCCTTCATTTGCACCACTTCAAAGGGTAGTTTCATACCGCCTTGATTGAATTCACCGGTCATCTTGATGCCATTCAATTTGCTCCAGGCAGCAACCCCACCAGTATTTTCAAAATAGGTGTTCACAATATCGTCCACACTGGGCTCCTGGCCAAACACCGGGACGACCAACACCAACAAAAACAAGATTCGTTTCATACATACTCCTTTTTCTTTTTCCTACACTGGATTCATCTGTATCCTTTCACCATACGGATAAAGACTTTTTTGGTTTACTAGAGCTTTACCTTTTCTCAGTCAGCGCACTTCAGCGCGCAGGCGCTCCAAAATGGCATTGGGGTTCCAGCCCAGCTCGGTCATTAGACCCGTAGCCGTGGTGAGCAGCACGGAACCAAGCACAGCCCAAAGAATCAGGCTTGGGTTCCAAACCCAATCCACGCGAAACCCATAATGGGTAATCAGGTATGAACTCAAAAGGGCCAGGCCTGAGGCAAATAGCGCAGAAAGGAATCCCAAGAACCCATATTCGCTCATGGTCAGGATCCGAACTTGGCTGCGGTGCGCACCCAACGCGCGCAATATGGCCAATTCGTCCAGGCGTTGCTGCCGCGAATTCACCAAACAGCTACCCAATACAAACAGGGCCGTACCAACAAAAAACAGGGCCATGAACCGGATCGCAAAAGTTGCCTGGCGCACAATATCGTCGATGGTTTTCAGTAACAACCGCAAATCGACGGACGAAATATTGGGGAACTGGATGAATAGGCTTTTTTGGAGTTCTGCCGCAGCTTGTGAGGAAGGCGTCTGCACGGCTTGCACAAACATTTGCGGTGCTTCTTCCAAAACGCCAGCCGGAAATACCATATAAAAGTTGGGCTTCATGCTTTGCCAATCGACCTTGCGAAGGCTTTGGATACGGCAAGTGAACGGAACACCCTGTACATCCAGAACCACCTCATCCCCTACCGTCAAATGCAGGGTTTCGGCAATGCTTTCCTCCAGGCTGAGCGGCACGGCTTCTTGTCCAGAAAAATGTGACACCCATTCGCCGGCAATGATTTCCTCCGTATCGCTTTGCTCCGCACGATAGGTACTGCGGTACTCCCAAAGCGCAGCCCATTCCGGGACCTGAGTGGATTCATCCTCGCCAATCCATTCGCGTATCGGCTTGCCTTTAAGGCTTTGGATGCGCATGGTCACCATAGGAATGGGCGATTCCTTGGGTAGTGTTTGTCGCGTGAGCAAGGATTGAAGCGCATCCACTTGATCACTTTGGATGTCAAAAAGGATCATGTTGGGTCGATCATTAGAACCGGTTCGCGTAAATTGGGCGATCAGGCTCTGATGAACCATGGTGTGGTTCAAAATCAAGAATCCGCCCAGGCCAAGCGCCAACATGACCAAGGCTGACTGGTTATGCGGTCGATGTAGATTGGCGAGGGCCATGCGAATCATGGGCGGCAATCGACGAAAACGAAACCGTTTCAGCAGTTTTAACAGCAGCCAGCTCAGGCCAAATAAAAGGGCCAGGAGCAGCAGGATCCCACCGCCAAACAACAAGCCCAATAAGGGGCGTTGTGCCTGAATCACAATGAAACCCATCAGACAAAAGATAAGCAGAAAGCCAAGCAATCGGCGCAAACGGCGGGTCGCCCGCACGTCGGGTTCGGTTCCCTTCCGGAAAAGAGCAACAGGCGTGGTAAACCACACCGAACTCAAGGGCAACAAGGTAAACGCGCCGGCAAGAACCACACCGAGCACCAACACAAGTCCTGCTGCACCTGCATCAATTTGGTAATCCAGATCAACGGGTAACCAGGCCTGAAACAAAAGGGGAAAAACCCATTGGATGGTAAGGCCAAGTAAGACCCCACCCAAAACCCCAATCAAGGCCATGCCCAAACTAACCCAAATGGGGATCCACATGGTCAAACCGGTTCGCCCGCCGAGACAGCGCAAAACGGCCAGGGTTTCAATCTTGCGGTTGGCATAGAGGTGTACTGATGAGGCAATCCCAATCCCACCCAGCACCAAAGCGGCTAAGCCCACCAAGCTGAGGAAAGTCTCTAAATTCTCAAAGGCATTGCCCAGGTTCTCCTTGCGGATTTTGACCGTATCGAAGGAAACGCGCGCTGCACGCAAAGCCTTTTCGTGGGTTTCCAGCCATTGGTCGGGATCCCACCCGTCCGCTAGAAAGGCGGTTGCATAGCGGATGCGACTGCCAAATTGAACCAGGCGTGTCTGATCCAAGTAGCGAAAAGGAATGTAGATGCGCGGGCCTACAGCTGAAGCCATGGCCGATTCGCCGGGTATTTTGAGCAGGCGACCGGCGATGACAAACTCCTGCTCGCCGATTTTGACCCGATCATCCACCTTTAAATCGAACTGGGTCATCAACCCGTCATCGACCAAGGCTGCCGCCTCGTGATCAAATCGCAAGCGTGCCTGAGGCGGATCGGTTTCCAAGGTACCGTAATAAGGGAATTCGCCTTCCAAGGCACGGACCCGGGCCAGGCGGGCCTGGTCCTGGGCCGGAAAATAGGCCATTGAGGCAAAGCTGGCCCAACGCGAGCGCGGGCCCGCAAGGCCTTGGGTCAGCGCCTGAATATCTTCCGGCAGTTGGTTATTGGCACTCAGGACCAGATCGGCACCCAACAGCGATTTGGCTTGAGTTGCTACGGCCCGTTGCAGGTTACTGCCAAACCCACTCGTCGCAACCAGGGCTGCAATGCCTAAGGTAACGGTGAGCGAGAAGAAAAAGAGTTTAAAGCGCGAACCTCGCGTGTCGCGCCAGGCCATGCGCAAGCTCCAATACCATTCGCTAGGACTCATGCCGAATGCTCCAGAGCACTGGTGGATGACTCAGAATCGACCCTGCCCATCCGTAGCGAAAGGATGCGGTGTGTTTTTTGGGCCAAATGGGCGTCATGGGTAACAATGACCAAGGTCGTACCCATCTCGCGGTTCATTTCAAAAAGCAGGTCTTCAATGGTTTCGCTGGTGCGATCGTCCAGGTTACCGGTTGGTTCGTCGGCAAAGACAATTTTGGGCTGATTGATGAAGGCACGTGCAATCGCCACCCTTTGTTGCTCACCGCCGGACATTTGGCTGGGGAAATGGTTCATGCGTTCAGCCAATCCGACCCGAGTCAAAAAAGCACGCGCCTGGTCTTCCTGATCAAAACGACCGGCCAACTCGGCCGGAACCAAGACATTTTCCAGAGCGGTCAAAGTGGGGATTAAATGGAAGGATTGGAAAACAAAACCAATTTTGCGATTGCGCAGTTCGGAGCGTGCCCGTTCAGAGAGTTGGCCCAAATCCTGATCTTCCAGAAGGATACGACCACCAGAGGGTTGGTCCAAGCCAGCACAGAGGCTGATCAAGGTGGTTTTCCCGCTACCGCTTGGGCCCATGACGGCCAAGGTCTCACCCAAGGCCACTTGGAAGCTGACCTGGTCCAGTACCGTTAATAAACCTGCTCCGCTGGGATAGGTTCGCGTCAAATTTTCAACCGCTAAAATCAAAACCGGCTCCTTTTCCGAAAGACATACGTATCTTATACAATGGCGGGTCGGGCTTTAATCCGCGAAACAACCCGAATAAGGAATAAGAATGTACGTCCTGATTGCACTTTGGTTTTTACAAACAGCAGATTCAGCCCCACAGCGCGTTGTCATTTTAGGCGACAGTTTAACCGCCGGTTACGGTTTGAGCCCGGACTTGGCCTACCCGGCCCTGCTGCAGAAAAAGGTGGATGCTGAAGGGTTGGCCGTAACCATCGTCAATGCTGGCGTGAGTGGAGATACGAGCGCTGGCGGGTTACGCCGCCTGAATTGGCTATTAAAAGCGCCAATCGATGTTTTCGTTTTGGCCTTGGGCGCCAATGATGGCCTGCGCGGTTTACCCGTTAGCGAAACGGAAACCAACCTCAAAGCGATGATCGAAAAGGTGCGTGCAGCAAACCCCAAGGTCAAGGTCTTGTTGATGGGTATGAAAGTACCGCCCAACATGGGTGAATCGTACAGCCAGTCCTTTGAAGCGATTTTTCCCCAAGTAGCGCAGTCAGAGCAGGTCAAACTCTTGCCCTTCTTATTGGACAAGGTGGCTGGCGACGAAACCTTAAACCAGGCGGATGGTATCCATCCCAACCAAGCAGGCCACGAAATCGTTGCCCAAACCGTATGGACCGCCTTGAACCCGTTGTTGAAAAAAGAAAAGGGCCGCTGAATCCAGCGACCCTTTGGCAAAAGTGAATATGGCCAAGCCCTTATTTGGCCGGAACGAGTTTATAGGCATAACGGGTTAGCTGCGGCTCTTCATTTTCGTTAAAGCCGACATAATAAAATTGTCCGTCTCGGGCAAGAAAACTCGAAGCAGCTTGCCCCACATCGGCAACGGACCAATCCCACTTGAAGTCACCAAGGAATTTACCTTCTAGGCTGAAAATATCAAACTCAATATAGCTTTTGAGCATATTGATATCCCGAATAATAAGGAAGCCATCGGTTCCGAGGCTGATAAATCCGTACACAGGTGGCTTCACAGAAGGGAACTCAGCTATTTTTAGGGCTTCTTCGACTACCTTTGCGGTGATCAAACTGCGCCCTTCCGCCGGCATTTGTCGCAGGATGCTGTCTTTGATGGGTTCAACTGCGGCGAGAATCTCCTCTTCGGATTGTGGAATTGGCTTGTATTCTTTACTGATTTTCAGAAACGGCGTTTTTTCGTCAGCTTTGAAACAACTGATTTCGTACTTGCGATTCGGAATGGTGTAAATAGTGCCATCCTCCCCTAACCCTACAATCCCAATTTTTAAGGCTGCACGAATGTTATTACCCAAAAAATCGCCCCAAAACGAGGGTTGACCGGCATTTGCCCAATCGGGAACACCACGGTCGACAGCACCCGTTTCGTGAATAATTTGGAGGTTATAATCCACAACCGCAGGGTTAAATTTCATGCCACCGGTTGCTCCATCAAAATCGATTAGCATTCCGGAAATATATTTCCCCTGCCTGCCAAATTTTTGAACGTTCATAAACCGAAGACTAGGAGTTTGTTTAACTTCGATGAATTTACCTTCATGGTCAAACAGGTGAATGGAGCAGTTTATGGTACCTTGCAGCATTTGAAAGACAGCCAGCCGGCCATCGTCAAGACAACCAACCCCTGTAACCGCAAGAATTTCACCAGGGCCTGCACCTTTGGAAGCGATTGTTTTAATGTACTTGCCATTTTTATCGAATTTCAAAACGCGAACGTTCTGAGCGTCACCGACAAAAATATTGCCTTCTTTATCAGCATCAAAGGCGATAACACCGCCCCAAATGTAGGCATCTTCGCCGGAATCGGCATTGATCACCAAGTTTTGCTTCAGCTCTAGGGTCATGGGTTTGCCTTGCGGAACCAGACCGTTTTTTACTTCCCCTGCAAATAAACAAATCGACACACACAACATGAACACAAGTTTCATGAGTTCTCCTTCCTTGCATAACGCAAGATCAAGGTACGTAAAAATTCCGGCGAAAGTTTATTTTCATGTGGAATCGGAGAAAGATTCGGGCGCAACTCCTGCTGTGCCGTTGGGATTCGAGTCCGAATCAGGCTCCCAAGTTGTCGGGTCACTGGGCAGGATCTGGTGAGTGGTCGGCGTATTGAGTCCGATGCCCATTTCCAGGCTGACCTCATACGCGGCCCGATTCATGGCGAAATGGGCTTTCAAAAGCCGATAAACGTTGGAAACAGAAAAGAAAACTCGCCAGGTTACCGCATGATCGCCGGTCTCCAAACACGCAATGGTCACTTTTTTCTCGGCGTGCAGGGCCGCTTCCTTTTCCGCAGCGCGCTTGTAAGCCTCCTCAAACAGCTGTTCGACCTGTTCAGCGCGCACCCCATAGCCGATTTTGTAGTCGATAAACTGCTTGAGACCACTGCCCACATGTTGGGACAGGACCTCAATTTTGGCATTGCGCAGTTTCGCATTGGGCACCAGGATTTGGTGGCCTGTACGCAAATCGCGCAACACGGTTTGGGTCAAAGTCAATTTCACAACAATGGCTAGGATGCCCAATTCGTCGACCCGGATCACACTACCCGAATCGAAATTTTTGTTGTAGAGCATGATCAGGGCATTGATGTTGTCAGGTGCCCAGACATCCTTAGTTGAGAAGGCGATGATCAGCAATCCGCCAACCACCCCGGTCGCATGCAGGAGGCTGGTAATGCCCCACACATTGATTACCCCCAAAAGGGTCAAAACCATTAAGAGGATTAGGGCCAACAAACCAAAAATCTGGCTCTGATAGGTCGGAACGAGCACCTTTTCCCCATCCAAATCGCGCTCACGACCAAAGCGGTTAACGATGTAAACCTGGATGAAATGGTTAAACAGATAACCCAACAAGAGAATTAAACCTGTGGCCGAAATCTCCTGGGCAGCCTCCACAAAAAAAGCCATCAGGAAATACAAAATAAAGAGTACGCCATTTAAGATGCGCAAACTCCACAACCGGGTGGAATAGCTGGGTGACTCTTTTCCGCCCGGATAAAGGGCGGCTATCGGTTTAGCAAAAATAAAAAGCAGCAGGTTAAGGGTGAAAACCAGAACATCGAAATGACTGGCTGCATCCCACACGTGCCGAATGCTTTCAAACATAACGACCTAAAACCATTTAAGTGATGGTTCAGCTTATCACGGAATCGGGTAAGCGATCAGCGCACGGGCGGTTAGCCCCAATCTTGTTCTGTACTGACGGAGCGCGGCTCGAAATCAGCCAGAAACGGCAAGCGTTTACGCACCGCACTGACCGCATCCAAATCGAGTTCAACAATGCCGATTTGTTCGTCGCGACCGCATTGCAACACCACTTCACCCAACGGATCAACCACCATTGAATGACCCGGATAGACCAAGCCATTGCCATCGGTACCAGTCCGATTCACGCCAATAACATAGGATTGGTTTTCGATTGCGCGAGCCACGAGCAGGTTGTGCCAATGACTAACTCGTGTCTCTGGCCAATTGGCCATGTAGACCAGAATCTGACTGTACAGAGCACAACGACGCGCCAGTTCAGGGAAGCGCAGGTCGTAGCAGATAAACGGGCTAATCGACGTGAATCCCAATGACCAGACCCGCGTCTCCTTGCCCGGTTGATAAGCCTTGTGTTCGCCGGCCATCTTAAACGCCTTGATTTTGGTATACGGCGCCCCGACCAAACCATCCGGTCCACAGCAAATGGCCCGATTCAACTGATGCTCACCATAGCGAACCGGAATGCCACCCATGACCATACAGCCCTGGTTGCGTGCATATTCCTCCATGAATTGACCTGCATCCGACCCATGAGTGTGCGCTTCTGGGCTCATGGTAAAGCCACATGGCCACAACTCCGGCAAAACGACCAGGTCAACGGGCTCCATGTCTTTCAGCAATTCCTTTAGTTTTTGGATGTTGGCCGCGCCGTCCTCCCAGGCCAGGTCCCATTGAACAAGCGCCACTTTCATGCACGAACTCCTTGATAGCGTTTCAGACCAGCCAGTCCGGCCTGTAATGTGGATTCCTTTTTGGCGAAACAGAAGCGAATGAATTGGCTGGGCGCCCGATCCGCCGCCCCATAAAAAACACTGATGGGAATACTGGCGACGCCAGCTGGGCCCTCAATGAGTTCCAAAACAAAATCAACATCCTTTTTGGCCGACCAGGCCCGGAAATCGGCCAGAATAAAAAAGGTGCCTTGCGGGTCCAAAACCGAAAAGCCCAAGTCGCGTAAGGCCTGGCCGAAAGCCAGACGTTTGGCGGCCAAATCCGCCACCAGCGGCGGCAGGACTTGGTCCATATGGCGAATCGCCTGAGCTGCGGCGTATTGGAAGGGCGTTGCCACGGCAAAGGCGATGAATTGGTGCATGCGTCGAATGGCAAGGGTCGCTGCCGGTGGAGCCAGGCAATACCCAATCTTCCAGCCCGTAATCGAAAAGGTTTTGGCCAAAGACGAAATGGTGATGGTACGCTCCCGCATGCCCGGCAAACTGGCCATGGCAATGTGTTGACCTTCAAAAACCAAATGTTCGTAGACCTCATCCGTGACAGCCAGACAATCGTTGGTCTGACATAAGTCGGCAATTTGCGTCATTTCCTCGTGGCTAAAAACGCGGCCAGTCGGGTTGTGCGGTGTGTTGACGATGATCCCACGGGTCTTGTTGGTAAAAGCGCGTTTGAGTTCTTCAGGATCGAAGGCAAACGTAGGTGGATGCAACACGACCGGAACCGCTTTACCACCAAACATTTCGATGATCGGCACATAGGTATCGTAAGTCGGTTCAAAAACGATCCATTCATCGCCGGGATTGGTTAACGCGCTCAAAGTCGAGAACATGGCCTGGGTGGAGCCCACCTGAACGGTGATTTCCGTTTGAGGATCGTAACTGAGCCCATACTGGCGTTGGTAAAAATCGGCCAATTCGCGACGAAGAGGTTCGACCCCGTGCGGCGGTGCGTATTGATTGTGACCAGCCGCCATCGCATCTGTGGCGGCCTGTTTCAAGTAGTCTGGGCAATCAAAGTCGGGGAAGCCTTGCCCCAGATTGACCGACTGGTGCTGAATCGCTTTTTGGCCGATGGTAGCAAAAATACTGGCGCCGTAAGGGCGAAGCCGATCGGCCATCAGGTCGCGCATAGTCCCCTCCACGCGCCCATTTTGGTCATTTCGTCCGAGAAGTCAAGGCCGGATCCGGCACCCCGCCAGCCGTTCAGGGGATGGCTTGCTCTTTTCACACCTTTCGCGGTTTCATTTATCCAACCGCGAAAAACGCCAAATCACGCGAAAGGCTTCTGGGCTCGTCCGTGCTTTCTGTGGTTAAAAAAAGGGGCCCCATTTCTTTTATTTCCGCTCAAAACATAAGGGTTCGACCGCTCATTTATCATGCGGCTT
Source organism: Acidobacteriota bacterium (assembly GCA_020637335.1). Taxonomy (GTDB): domain Bacteria; phylum Acidobacteriota; class Holophagae; order Acanthopleuribacterales; family Acanthopleuribacteraceae; genus JACJWC01. Next base: position 97,455 of record JACJWC010000003.1, read on the forward strand.
CCTGACTCGCCTGTTCCTTTGGTGCACTTCCTATCCATTTGAAGTTCAAAAAAGTACCCTGCGCTGACAGAGGAAAGCGTTGGCAGAAAACCCGAGAAAGCATACAATGCGGGCCATGAACTGGACACGCATTGCCGCCATCCTGGGATTTCTGGCCGTTGCCTTGGGCGCGTTTGGCGCACACGCGCTGAAAGCGACCCTGATCGCCAATCAAACCGAGGCGATTTGGGAAACTGCAGCTCGCTACCATCTCATTCACGCAGTGGTCTTATTATTTTTGGGTCAACGTGGCGGTCAAGCCCTGAACCGAGCCGGCTATTGTTTTCTGGCCGGCATTGTCATTTTCTCCGGCAGCCTTTACCTGCTCAGCGTGACCGGAATCAAAATCCTAGGCGCCATCACGCCCCTCGGCGGCCTGTGCCTGCTGACTGGCTGGATCCTGATTTTTCTCAACACCAAAAAGGTCTGAGCCGGAAGGCAGAAGCCCAAAGCACAGCTTGTCAAACCTGGGTCGACCGACTGGCGACCTGTCCCACACAACCCAGCCAAATCCAAAATTCACCCGATCCCAGGCTGGACATAACCCCGGCAAGGGCTGATGTTTCTCGTGACAGCATTTTTGGTTTAAAAACCAGCCATTAACACATTGGCGCAGATGAAGAGACCTGCCGCAAAGGAGATCAGGCCAATTGTTTTGAGGAAGCGCAACGCAGGTGGCACAAAGCGTTGGGCAAATTTGTGGTGCCATTGCCAGGGCATCAAGACCATCGGCACGGTGGTCAGAACCAGGACCCAACCAAATACCTGGAATCCAAGGGGCCAGACCACGCCGGGTGCAGAAAGAATAAACGCCAAGCCCAAAATGAGGCGAATGGCCATTTCCAGATAATGTGCCCGCGCTGAACTGGCAAATTTAAGCAAAAAGCTGGAGACGGATTGAGGCCGGACAAAGGCAGCAATGCCCAGCCCTGCCAAGTACATGCCAGCAACCACCACCAAAATCTCAGAGAAAACCACCATTACCCCTCACTTGACTAGACAATGAGTCCCATTCCGCATAGCTGGAAGATTTTGGTGTATTTCCATTCACAAAGCCACCCGCATTCAATATTTTTCCTAGCCATCCGAAAGATTAGCCAAGGGGGAGCGGTGGCAATTTCCACAGCCTGGAACCTTTGGTTGATCGAAAATTACTTGGCTGGCGTTGCGCCAGATCGCTGCCGTGCCTTGTGGCAGGCGGCTGGATTGGCAGACTTTGAGCTGCATTGGACTCAATTGGCATTGGACCCCTGGGTTCAAGGTGCGCACACCCATTGGAGCCGGCTGCGCAAACGCCAATCGGTTTTAGCTAGCCTAGCCCAATTGCGCGGACCCATCCGCTTGACGCGTTTACGCAAAACGCCGTCCTCCGCACGTTTGAGCGATTTTATCCGAACCCAATCCCCGGTAATTTTCCCCACACGCTTTCAGCAAATGGATTGGTTTCAAGCGCTCTTCGCCACCAAAAAGAGCCAGGTCGTCCAGTGCTATCAGTATCCACAGGATATGGAATGCGTTTGTCATTCGTTTTTGGCCGAACTCCATCAGGGCAACCAGTATTCCATTCGCGCGCATAACCAACTCTTGGCCCAATCCGGGTTTACGGATCTGATTCCGCACCTGCCTGCATCTCCCTTTAAGGAATTCCAGAAGCCAACTCTATGGCTTCAACCCTCCTCAGATTTCACGGGGTTCCACTTTGATAGGGCCAACCATCTGTGGACCGTGTTAGAAGGTTCCAAAAAAATTTGGATGGTTGCACCCTATGAAACCGAAATGCTTTACCCCGAAAGGCATTTCTCGCCCATCGATCCGCGCCAACCCAATAGGTCCAAGTTCCCCAAATACCAAGCAGAACGGGTGGTTGTTGCGACCATAAAACCGGATCAATGGTTATTGGTGCCCAGCGGCGTTTGGCATGCCGTGGAAACGATCCAACCCAGCATGATGCTGACGTACGCGAAGGAATGCCCATGAATGAAAAGGCTTATCGACTTTGGTTGGCCGAAAATTTAGGACTCGGCATCCCTTTTAGCCAATTGTGCTCCCGCCTTCCGAGTCCGCACCAAACACAAAGCCAGACCTGGCAAAAAGAATGGTTAGACCATCCGATCCGAAAACTTCATGAACAATGGCGCGCGCAGGAGGAAACCTTAAGTCAGGTATTAACCCTAATGACCCAGGCCCAATGGGGTAAGATCCCCCCAGAAATTCCAAAAGTCAAAAAAATCTCAGCGGCCTGTTTCCTCGGAGATTATTACAGCCAGAACCGGCCGATTCTTCTAGACGGCTTGATCCAGGATTGGCCCGTTTTTCGCCAATGGTCGCCTCCCTACCTCCGACGCCGGTGGGGCTCTTTGAGCATGAGCTGCCAACGCAAAGATTTGGTCCGGCCCAAGAACGTTCGCTGTCCTGAAAAAGATGCCATCGTTATGCCATTTTCTGAAGTTTTGCACGATTTCATTTCAGACGATGTCCAGGGCGCTTTTATTGTGGCCAACAACAGACTCCTCCAACAAACCGGATTTGAAGGACTGATTGAGGGGATCGAACCCCTCCCGTCTTGGATGTGCGGACCGAATCGCCTGATCCAGACTCATTGGTGGATGGGCCCGAGTGGAACCTACACGCCATGGCACCATGACAGTTTAAATATTTTGTTTTGCCAAATCTGGGGCCACAAAAGAATTCGACTAGTTCCAGCAACGGAATGGGTTTGGATGCAAAACCAAGAGGGCGTATTCGGCAAATTGCCAAAGGAGGCGGGTGCGAAAAACGCTACTCCCCATGTAACGGAAATGGTGCTCGAACCCGGTCAGGCCCTTTTCCTGCCGGTCGGTTGGTGGCACGAGGTAGAATCTTTAAGTCCCAGCTTAAGCGTAGCGTTGACCCACTTTTCTTTTCCAAATGCGTTTGAGTGGATCGACCCCACCCATTGCACATTCGACCGCCATTCGGAGGATAGCCCATGACAGAACCGCAATACAGCCGACCTACGGGTAGCGCGCCAATGGCTCCGACCGAACCAGAGCCCAGTCCCACACCGCAACCCGGCGACGAACCAACAGACGCCCCGGCTCCGGAAAAAAGCAGCGAAAGGGATGCGTTGGATAGCGAACCCTCGCCTTTGCCCACACCCATTCCACAATAAACCAGCACGGATTTTCGCCACCGCTTATAATACCGGCACAAACATTTAGTTTTGTTGGTTTTGGGGATGTTGTATTTATTCATTGGACTTTTGTTTGTTTCCGGTGAGCGCGGGCATTTAATCGGTCCGGAACGGTTTAGCCGTTTTGGACCGGACCAGGGGTTAGGCGCCATTTCTGCCTCATGCGTGCGCATGGGTCCAAACGGTTGGCTCTGGGTGGGTACCACCAGTGGTTTATTCCGTTTTGACGGCGTTCGATTTCAGGCGCTGCCGCAGGGACCTATCCAATCCACCTCGGTAACCCGATTGTGTTTTGATTCAGAAGGAACCTTGTGGTTCGGGACGTTGGCGGGATTAGGGCGGCTCGACAAAACGGGCCAACTCCTGCTTACCCAACCGGCAGAGCTTGTAGCCAATACAGGAGACTGGTCCATCACTCAAATTGTGGTCGAAAACGATGAACTTTGGGTCGGAACCGAAAGTGGACTTTTCCGCGGTCCCAGAAATGGATCAAGCCCGATGACCGCAGTCTCCGACCTCCAAGGCACCCCCATCCAGGCCATTTGCCCCTTGAATCGCACCCTTTGGGTGGCATCGGGCACCCAGTTATCTGCATTGCGCCATAAAAAAACCGTTTCAATTGCCTGTCCTGAACCGATTTCCGCGTTGGTGGCCAAAAATGACAGTCTGGTTTGCGGGTCAACCACAGGAAACCTGTATCAATTCAACCCGAATACGGAGGCATTTTCCCGTTTACCCACCCAAAACAAGGATTTAGGGAAAATCTATAGCCTTTTATGGGACTCCACCCGCCAAACCTTATGGGTCGGTGCCAACGCAGGACTGTTGCGTTGTGAACCGGAACGCGAAACCCGTTTTGTCGAAAGCGCAGGAAATCCAGATGGACTACCCGGAAATTTCATAACGGACCTGGCATTGGATACCCAAGGCCATCTGTGGATCGGCACAACTCAGGGTGCCCTGGGACAGTTTTATGTGGACCAAAGGCTCTGGGGCTTTCGTCAAGTTTGGTTCGAAAGCAATCCCACCAAAGACGATTCCGACATCAATTGCTTTTTTGAGGATGCCAAAGACACGCTATGGGTGGCCACTTTGGGACGAATTTACCGAAAAAGGCCAACCTCCGATGAAGTATTGAGCGTATCGGTCGCGGACCCTCATTTTCGCTACGCCCTATTCTTTTTTGAGGACGATCTCGGATTGTGGATGGGCGGTGGTGGGGGTTTGTATCGATTAGAGGGCGATGAATTCATCGGTGTTTTGCCCAACAAACAGCTCAAAAAAATGCTGCCCAATGGTCAGGGCGGTTATTTTTTGGCTGGCCTGGGTCAGGGCTTAATGGTCTGGAGTCCCGAACAGGGTCTGCAAAAAACCTATACCAGCACCACACCACAAGGCCTTCCCAATGACCACATTTTTGATATGCGTTTCGACAGCCTCGGCCGCCTGTGGCTGGGTACACGTGGAGGATTAGCCGCACTGCAACCGGGGCCCGAACCGCACATTGTACCGATTCCCTTCGAATCCGCCGAAACCGGGGCCGTCATGCCCATCGAATGCCAAAGCCTCTTATTGAGACAGGATCAGGCTTGGCTCTCAACATATGGTCAGGGCCTCTTTACTTTCCCACTCAAGGCGGATTTAAAGGACATCCGCCTCAAGCCAAGCCAACTGCCGTTCCCAACACCCAACCTGATGACAATTGCCGAAGATTCCCAACAGCAGATCTGGATTAGCAGCTTGCTCGGTCTGTTTCGCCTCAATTCGAATCAGACCGGATTGCAGGGGTTTTTCAGGGCTGATGGCCTACAAGACAATGAATTTAACGGGGGCGCATTTTTAGCCTTAAAAGATGGCAGTCTCATCGTTGGTGGAATCAATGGATTCAATCAGATTCAACCCGAAACCATCCCCCAGCAAGTGGAAGTAGCAAGGTTGGTCATCAACCACTTGGAAGCTTGGCGGGCAGGTCGCCTGCAGGCAATTCAGCCGAGCCGTGATGGTGCCATCCATTTGGATTATAGAGATTATAATATTCGCTGCGGTTTCAGCCTTTTGGAATTCCGCAATCCCGAGTTAGTCCATTACGCCTATTATTTGGCCGGATCAAAAATCGATTCTTGGGTTCCCCTCGGGAAAAATGCCGAGCTCAATCTGCCGCTGATACCGCCCGGTCAATACACCCTTCATGTTCGAGCCCTGAGTGATCGCGGTTTACCCCCGCAGGAAATCGCGCTGACCTTTCATGTAAAACCGCCATTCTGGGAAACGACATGGTTTCGACTGGTTATGCTTGCCGTTTTGGCTGCACTGACTCATCTGCTCTTTATTCTGGGCAAACGCCTGGCTCATATTGTTCGCAGCTGGCGAAAAACAACATTTTTTGGCGACTATGAATTGATCCAAGTTTTGGGGAAAGGCGGGATGGGCACGGTCTATCGCGCGCGCAAACGGAATCAAAAAACCGAAGTGGCATTGAAAATTCTCGATCAACGCATCCAGAATGCGGATCGCATCAAGCGCTTCATTCGCGAGGGTTTGATTTGCGAGAGTATTAGCCATCCCAACGTGGTTAAGGTTTTTGAAAAAGGCAGTTCCCAGGGCAGGCTCTATTTCAGCATGGAGCTCTTTAAAGGCGCTACGCTTTCCAGCCTGATCCAGGAGGGTCAATGGACCGTAACCCTCTCGCTCGCTCTGGCTGACGCATTGCTCGATATTCTGAAAAGCATCCACGATCTCGGCATTCAACACCGCGACTTAAAGCCGGACAACATCATGATCTTAAACAGTACCGAAGATTGGCCAGAGGATTACCCTGTCCTACTCCAAACCATGCGCAACCGCATTAAACTCTTAGATTTTGGCCTAGCCAAAGCCGCTGGACTGGATACGATTACCCAGACGGGTGACATGTTTGGCACGATCAGTTATTTACCACCTGAAACGTTGCGCGGAGAACCGGCATCGGGTTATGTGACTGACTTCTACGCGTTCGGCATCGTGTGTTACGAGATGCTTGCAGGGAAACGTCCATTTGAAGGCGAAGATTTTGTTAGCCTTGTTTACCGGGTCCTGAATGAAAACCCCGAGCCGCCCTTGCAGCTCAATCCAGCGGTTCCAGAATTATTCTCCAATTGGGTCATGGCCCTGATTGCAAAGGACATCAATGCCAGGCTCCATGACGGCATTTCAATCCGTGCCGGCCTGGCCCCGATCGTGCGCCGGGCCAAAACCAAGGTTCCCCCAGCGACCTAAGGCCGTTGGCAGGATTGGTTTACCCAAAATGAATGCCGGTTTGGCGCAAACTTGAGGTTTGATGTTTCCTTAGTGCCTTCCGATTTGGCATCATCCATACCCTTTATTTTCGTCTCTTTGCAGGCCATGGAACTCATGGTGCACGCCATTGGATTTGGAAGTCGGGATTGAACGCAAGGTGCAGGGTGCCAGAACAGTGCGGGTTTTCGAGCAGGTAACGCGCTAAGGGTACAACCACAGTTTGTTCGATGACGCGTTGCAAAGGTCGTGCGCCAAATCGTTTGTCGTAGCCGCGCTGGGCCAGGTCTTCCACCAAATCCCGATCCCAGCGCAGTTGAAGGTCGCGTCTTTGTAAGCCTTCCCGTTGAGTCAGCTGGTCCAGCTCCAATTCAACAATCGCGGCCATTACTTGCGGACTCAACGGGTCAAAACCAACGATGGCATCCAGCCGATTAATGAATTCGGGCCGAAAAAATTGAAAAGCGGCCCGACGATACACACTTCCACCGGCCTCCACTATGCCCACAGGCGCCGTAGAACTGGCGCCAACATTAGAGGTCAGGATCAAAACCACACTGCGAAAATCCGTGACGCGACCCATCGGGTCACTAACCCTGCCCTCATCCAACATGCCCAACAGCACATCAAAAACCAAGGGTGATGCTTTTTCAATTTCGTCCAACAAGACCACCGAAAAAGGAAACTGACGGACCTTTTGGATGAACGAGCTCGGACCGTTTCGCCCATCGGTCAGCAGCCGATTTGCCGCATCAAAACCCTGATACTCGCTCATGTCCAGCCGAATCAAACGATCGCTGCGTTCCGGCCGTTGGGCGAACAGGTAATCGCCCATTAATTTGGCCAATTCGGTCTTGCCGACCCCGGTTGGACCACAAAAAAGGAAGACACCCAAGGGTCGCAACGGGTCGTTTAAACCCGTTTTAAATCGAAGCACACAATCAGCCATAAGCCTACACGCTTGGTCCTGGCCTTTTAAGCGTTGGGTAAAAAAGGCTTCAACTTGGTCCGGCGCCAAGAGAATTTGATCCTGGATCAATTCGGCGGCCAAACCCGTCCATGCACCAAACTGTTGGGCAACCCACCCCGGCGCCAATGTGTTTAATCCTGCGCGTTTGGCCGATTGGACACAGCGTTTCAGGAACGGAACGATTGGACCGGGAAACGAATCATAGGGTCGAAAGCGTTGGAAGAGCCGATACGTCCGGGCCATGGAAAGCTGCGGAACTTCCAATTTACTGTCAAAACTCTCGGCTTTTAATTGCATCAGGCGCAGGGTCTCCTGCTCAGTAAACGGTTGAAAGTTCATCACTTGAAATAAGCGACAAAAATTTGGAACCAATCGGGTAGCGCGCAGCCACGCCTCCGGGCTCGCTTCAACCACCATGCGCAAGCCACCTTGGTCCAAGTAGGGTTGAAAGAAGGCGGCCAATCCATCCGAACCCGCGTTACTGCCGACCTGAATCAAATCGAGAAGGTTGTCAATACACAGCACACCGTCGATATCGTCAAGGACTTCAATGACCTTCTCACACCGCTCCTGCCATTCGCCCAGGTACTTCATGCCAGAAATCAAAGCACCGGCTCGGGTCAGCCAAAAACGTTCGGGTCGCTCGGGTTGGTCTGAAGTCATTTCACGGCAGGCTTGGGCCAGGACACAGGTTTTCCCGATCCCGACCGGACCCAGCAAGGCCACATTGGCCCGTTCCGTCTCAATCCGCCGACGTAGGTCGGCAACCTGCTGTTCTCGGCCCAGCGGGGGTGGATAAACGCTGCGCAAGGCTCTGCTGCCCAACGATTCCCCAATCTGATTGAGAAGTGCCGGCGCATTGGGTCGCTGTTTTTGGGGCCGGTAATGGGTTTGCAAGTGCAGCATTTCCAAACGGCCCAATTGCCCGTCCAAGCCAATCAGAATCTGAGGATCTTCGCCCTGCACCAGTTCAGCAGCTATGGGTTTGGCGCGAATCTCCCAATCTGATATGTCGGGGATAGGCCGAATCGCGTTTAGGGTGGGGAAAACCAAATAATCTTGCCCCCATTCACTCGTTCCCGTCAGGCAGGCAATTAAAACCGGCCAGGACCGCACAAAGCCCTGTTTGTGTTGTTTGGATGAGGCTTGCGGGTGAAATTCGAAAGTTAAAGGGTGTAAGACTACATTTTCCAGGGGGAAACACGAATAATCGCGTTTGTTTTGTTCGTTATAAAGGGCCGAAATTTGGGTTTTCACCTGGCGCCAATGGCTGCCCACAGCTGACAACAAGCGAAAGGTTTCCAGCGCTTGGCCGCAGACCAAACCATTTGATTCCCGCACATAAACAGTCAAGTGCTCAACGGCCATGGGCACTCCTCGACAAAAAAGGCATGTAACAGCAATGAACGCCATGCTGCAGGCGACATTTTTTCCACAAAAATCCAACCGCTGGCCAAGTCAATGCATGGCCCTTCTAACTGCCAGACCCGTTTGAGGTTGGCCGGTGTGTGGTCGGCTGAACCGAGACAGACCCATTCCAATCCACCCTTACCGTCCAGGATGAGGTGCCAGCCGCGTTGGATTTGTAAAAGGCGAACCCCCGGCAACCCATCCACGCTGATCTGCCCAGGCACCGAATAGACCTTGACCCCCAAATCCGTCAAGGCCTCGGTAAAAATGGATTGCATGGCGCTAGCCAGGTCGGGCCGGCTACTGGTTATCAAAAAGGTGGATTGGGCAGGAAGCGCCCTCAGGCTTTGATCCAACCAAAAAGCCTCCTGTAAACTGCGGGAAAGCGGGTAATTCAGTTGAAGCAGTTCCAAACCTTGGCGTTCACATTGGGCACGCCAGGGCCAAATCACCCGAAAGAGGTCGCGCTCGGTCCAGACAGAAGCAAACGGAAATGCGTCTGACCAATCCAGAACAGGACTTTCGCCGGCATGACTGCCACCCTGACGATGCAGGTAGCGCGCTTTGGCAAGGCCCTTTTGGATGCGGGTGATTTGTTCTTTCTGCAAAAAGTAGGCGCTATCCGCCAACTGATCGAGTGGGATCAGACCTTCAGGAGCCGTTTCCGCAAGCCGCTCATGAAGGGCTGGCAGGTAATTCTCCAAAAAAATCAACCAATCGGCTTCGGAACCTCGGTCTTGGGAGGGAACGCGTTGCGGGCTGAGGGAAATAACTTCCCATTCCGGTTGGCCCGCCTGCAGGCAATACCGCAGGAAGAGCGGCGTATCCGAAGGAATTTCGGCCAGTTTACGACTCAGCGGAGTGACCAGATCCGATTCAACCGCCCGTTTCAAGGCCCGAGCACCCAATTGCGCATCGAACCCTCGGCGCGCCAAGACAGCGAGGGCTTCAGGTTCAACCTCGTGTAGACAGATCCGCTGCTTTAAACCGGATCGTTGCCAAAAAGACGCCAGGACCAGGCCGGTGACGTGCTGTAAATCGTCCAGAACGAGAGGTTCACAGATTAAGACGTAATCCAGGCGGTTGATGAACTCGGGCCGAAAAAACGATTCAAGTGCACGCCGAAACCCTGCGGTGGCCTGGTTTGGGAGCGTTTCAGCCCAACCCATGGTTTGGTTGGCCTCCCGAACGCCAAGGTTGCTGGTGAGCAGAATGAAACAATGCTGGAAATGGGCCACCCGGCCGAGCGCATCGCTGAGCCGTCCTTCGCCCAACACTTGCAGCAAAAGGTCAAAAACATGTGGATGGGCTTTTTCAATTTCATCCAGAAGCAACACACAAAATGGGGTTTGGCGAAGGGCCTGGGTTAAAAGACCTTCGGGCTGCTCGGGCGTACCAACCAGACGCATGGGTGCATAGGGATCGGCATATTCGTTCATGTCAAAACGAACCAGGGGGGTGGTTTCACCGAACAGGACCCGGCTCAGTGCCTTGGCCGTTTGCGTTTTCCCAACGCCGGTTGGACCTGTCAACAAAAAGGAGCCCATGGGCTTGCCGGAATCTTGAAGCCGCACGCGGGCAAGGGAAACCTGATCTCTTAAGCGGGCCAGGACCTCATCCTGACCGACAACGAGGGCTTTGAGCTGGTTCAAAAAGGCATCGGGCTCCCAAACCATTTGGGGGTCCAGAAAGGAAATGTCCAGACCCGTCAATTGCTGAAAGGCCTGCAAAACATCGGTCCGCGAAATGTCTTTCCCCGCACATTTGCGTGCAAGATGATTCAAAAAACCCACAGCCTGGCCCGGCATAACCTGGTCTAGAACGAACTGCTTGGTTAATCGCAAAACTTCGGGAAGGACAAACAAATCAAAGACACAGTGGCGCTCCGCTTCCAACTTGCGCATGACCTGCATGAGGATTTGCAAATTCTGGCGATCCTCAGGCGGAAAGATGCGGATGATGTGAAAGCAGTCGGCCAACCCGCGATCGCGTTCCTGGAGCTTTTGAAAGGCCTCTGGCGTCATTTCGATTACGAGGCGTAACCGGCGTTCCAGAAGATTGGGTTTGAGCAACACGGCCATATTCAAACTGCTTTTTGAAGTTTGCCCGGCCTGGAACAGGCCCATAAAGTCATCGAAATAAAGCAGATGTTTCTGTTTTTGTGCTTCGTCGAGAATGGCGTGCCAACGACCTTCCCATTGGCCCACATAGGACATGCCGCTGATCAAACGCCCTGGACTTAGATGCCAGGTTTGATTTTTATTCTTTTTCGATTTGGAAGCATTCTGGTGGGCCCAGACCTTGAGCAGGGTGGTTTTTCCCACGCCACTTTCACCGACCAACACCACTGGATGGTGATTGGCGAACGCCTGGTCCAGACGGCTAAGATTGGCACCCAACCCCAGGGGCTGATCCTGGACCTTGTTTTCGCCCCAGTTCAAGCATGTCCCGCATTTGGAAAGTTCCTCCTGACCATCAAACTTCTGACGGTCGCCCGTAAAGAAAAAGAACAGGCCTTGCGGTTTGGGCCGCGGCTGAGTCAAGCCAATCGAAAAGGACAAATCCCCAATCCAACGCCGCATCGGTAAGGGATCCTCATTTTCCTCACGCCGAACGATTTCTTTCCATTTTGCCAAACTAATCTGATAGCGATCTTCCGGGTCTGGAATTGGAAACCAAGGTTCCCAAATGCCGGGTAATAACCCCATCTCCTGGTTGCCCAACTTGAAGCGCACCAGCAGCGCCTTAACCGGATAGGTTTTCTTTTGGTGAATGAGCGATAAATCCAACTGTTCCTCAGTCAGATGGGGGTTGAATAAGGCATTTTCCAATGGGAAATGATCCTGATCCTTGACCAGACTGGTGATGTGGGCCTGCCACTTACCGCGCAGGGTATTCATGGCTTTTTCCAAATCGACATTGCGGGCCCAAGGCTCATCAAAGAACAAGGGCCGAACCCGATATTCCTTATGGGAATTCTCTTGGTAGTGCGCCACATAAACCGGAATCAGCAACTCGGTCATTTCAGCATTCCTTCTAAGCGGCGATCCAGCTGTTGTTCCAGGAATTCAACCAAAACCATATGTTTGGAACCGCGTCCCCACGACCGGGAACTGCCATCCTTCGTGGAAATGAAGCTCCTGGCCTCCATGTGCCATTCTCGGCTGGGTTTTCCAGAAGGAATTTTGCCCTTTCGTTCAAAACCTTCCGGTGGAACCATTTTCCCTTGACTGTCCTGGGTGACCAAAAGCAAGGCTTTTTCGCTTCCAGCCGCGCGAATGAACAGGTTGACCCCGCTTTCTTCTTGAAGGTATAGACCACAGTAGGAACCCGAAAAATAGAAACTGGCGCCAAAGGTCATCAGAGTGATCGGCAGGTGTTGAATCGGATCAGGAACGCTTACCCTGCAGATATTTCGGTCCCGTGTGTAAGTTTGCCAAAAGCTGGGATCAGGCTCATGCGGATTAGTTCCAATTTGAAATAGAGTCGTTTCAGTCGTCCAGCCAAAATGGCGGGCCACCAGGGCGTAGTCCAAGACGAGCGCTTCAATCAAGGGTGGCGACTCGCTAAAAATGCTCAGGGTAACGGCGTGTGGATAATCGGATTCAAAAGCGAGACATTGTAAACTCAATTCGCGAAAACGCGCCTTTAAGGGAAGAACCTGCTCGGGTCCCACCATTTCCAGACCTTCCAGGTAATTCAATTCCCAGGTTGATTCCAAACCTTGGCAATCGGAAAGCAGGGCTTCGGTTTGGGTCAGGATTTTGCCAACAGGCTTTATTTTGGGGTCATCGATGGTTTTGCCCTTTTTAAGTCGGCGCGTTGCTCGATACCACTCATTGCGCAGGTCCATGTAAGCATTAGATCGTTGAAGAGCGACCACCTTGCGCCTTAGCGTTTTGAGGTTGAGCAGCGATCCGGTCCCAATGGGGACATGGGGTGCGGCAAGTTCCCCTTGCCACCTCCAACTCAGGTTGCCGTCCAAGACCAGCGTTCCGTGTTTTTTGCCTGAAAGATTGAGCAACTGGGCCAATCCCACACCAACCCTTTGAAAAAAGGTTCTGCGCAAGGCGCGTGCGCCATATTTGGGCGAATAACCGGAACGGGCAAGCGCCTGCTCCGCCTCGGGTGCCCAGGTGATGTGGCAATCCCGAAGAGCGAGCGGTTCGGAATGAGCCAGTTGATCCAGGGTTCGTTGGGCCAAGCGCTGAATCTGTTCCGCATCCAAAGGCAGGAAGGGCACAATGGCATCAATCCGATTGAAGATTTCAGGCCGCAGGGTTTTTTGAACTTCCTGCTGAAAATGGCGTTCGGCATCTATCGCCAGATCAGACGTGATCGGCGCCAAACGCCCGCGTTGAAAGGTTTCTGCCCCTAAATTCGAGGTCATCAGCAAAAAACAATTGGTGAAATCGGCCAGTTTCCCAGCTCCATCGCTCAAACGCGCATCGCCCAAGATTTGTAACAACAGGTCAAACACGGCCGGATGGGCCTTTTCAAATTCATCCAAGAGCAAAACGCAAAAGGGTTCTTCTCTGACCTTTTTGATCAATAGGCCTTCCCTGCCCTGACCCCCGACCAATCGGAAAACGGCATCGGCATCGCCAAATTCGCTCATATCCAATCGGGTAAGGCGTTCTTCGCTTTTGAACAGGAATCGACTGAGTGCCTTGGCGCATTCGGTTTTACCAACGCCCGTTGGACCAATTAGCAAAAGCGAACCCAGCGGTTTTCCTTTTCGGGTGAGTTTGGCCTTGGTCAGGAGCAGAACGGAAATGACCTTCTGAATGGCCGCGTCCTGGGCAAGCACCGATGCCTTAAAAAAGGCTTCTGCCTGATGAGGGTCCAAGGGTTCCGTGTCCACGACAAGGAAGGACGGTAATCCCGTCTCCAGTGCAAACTGACCTTGGATCCCGGCATCTGTTTGACACGCTTCCGGTTGGGTTTCAAGCATGCGGATAAAAAACCGCAACGCACGGCCCGGCATTGCGGAATAAGGTGCAAACCGCCGGTGAAGGTCAAGGACCGTTTGGTAGCGCGCTTCTTCAAGCCTCAGGTGCGGTGCATAACGGTCAACCGCCTTGTGGAAGATTTCATGAATCACTTCCGGCCGCGGTTCTTCTACATGCAAAATCTCAAATGTAGAGACCAGTTGCGGGTCGTGCCGCTCAATCGCAGCAATCTCCTCCGATTGACATTCACAGACCACCAACAGACCACCGCGCAAAATGAAGGGCCGCAAAAAACTGGCAATGCCTTGGTCTTGGCCCTCGTATTGACCCACCTGGACCAGTTCTTTTAGGGACCCCAAATGGAGAATGATTTTGTCGCGAGCAGCCTGATGAACCAAAGCGAGACAGCGTTCCTGCCACATACCGAAACCGCTCATGCCACTGACGAGCTCTGAACCACTCGTCTGCCAAAAAGGAACGGCTGCAAGCCCGAAAACACCGGCATTTTGCGCAAGGTTTTCAAACAGCGCAGATTTGCCAACGCCAGATGGGCCGACCAACAATACGGAACGCGGCGGGTTCCCAGCCAAAACATCTGCCAGTTGACGGGTTTTATCCTCCAGTCCGAAAAAGTGTTTGTGCTGGGCCGTCACCCTGCGCGCACACTCCGCAAGGACATCCACTTTTTCGGGTGCCTCTTCTTCACGTAAGCGTTGCACCGGGCTTTTGGGGTGCAGTTCCAGGTTCAGAATCGCGATTTCCACTTTTTCAATCTGGGCTAGGCGCAGCAACCACTCAGACACGGTTTCCGGTTTTTGCGCGGCGATAAAGGCAGGCAATTCGCGCTGGACTGCCTGAAACGCATCCTCTTTTTTGCCCAACTTGACGACCCATTCGAGTGGGGGAACTGCCTGGTACTGGCTGCCGTCCAATGCCGACCAGGTGCAGGCGGGAATCAACTGTTTAAAGGCAAGATGATGGGCGTTTAATTCAAAGGGGATCCAGGCAATTTCAGGCGCCGAGAGACAGTGCTGCAGGAGGCTTTCCGCCTGATCGCTTAAACGCTCAATCAACTCCAGACTCAGGGCTTTGAGATTGGTTTTTGGATTGGCCCCGACCCGCGAAATTCCCGGAAAACCAAGCGGAAAATCGATCAGTAGGCCGTCGAATCGATAACAACGCATAATCGGCACAGGAATCATTAAAGCCATGGGTACTTCATTTCAGAGGGGTTGTAGCAGACCGGGTTGGCGAAAAACCTAATCAATCCGGAAGGCTTGGATACGGGTTCATTCTGCCGTCATCTTACAAAGCAGCGCGGCCAAAGGGAAATTCCTTTTTTATCACTTTGATTTTGTCCACGTACCATTCGGTTTTATGGGGAATACGGAAATGGCCAATGGTGCTCAGCCTTTAGCGCTAAAGCGGCCAGATCCCAAACCGTCAATTTCCCTGAGCGCTTGGGTCGCTATTTTGCGGGGAGTTGTTCAACAAAATTGAGACAGCGCTGTATCCAGTTTCTTAAGTCTTCATCTTGGTCTATGCCTTCTGGATCCACGTAAATCATGCCTTTCATTGCCTTTCCGGTAAACGTCATCTCCCGAGCATAGGGTTCCTTCAAACTTTCAGCATATTGATCCGGTCCGACCCGGGCCATCAGGGTATCGCCCACAATGCCACAACACATGTTTCCGTTGAGGAGGAAACACAGTCCGCCAAACATCTTGCGGGTCCGGAACGGTCGCTCAGCCAAACATTCCTCAATGCGAATGGACAACCCTTCGTCATAGGCCATACCTGCCTCCTGTCTGTTTCATTGTCTAAACGATTTATACACCAACCACCGCATCTCCAAAAAAAGAACTGCTTTTCCATGTCCGGTAAAATTCCGAAACAACGTTTAGTGGATTGAGGGCTGAGGTTTCAAATGTTCGGTTGGAGTTCCGCATGATTCTGGGTGCATGGCTTTTGGCAGTAGTTAGTTTGGGTTCCATTTACGTTGTCTTGTTGGGCATGGCTATGTCCACAGTGCCGCAAAAACCGTCTTTTGCCTTGGCCCTGGGTTTGGCGGTTCTCCCGCTCGTAACCTTAGCGGTCTCTGGGATGGGCCTGGTGCAAGCCACGAGGGACTCCTCCCTCTGGCGCATTTTTGCCTTGATCATTCCCGCCATAGCTGGGCTTGCCGGCTTGCTCGTCTTGGCTCAAAGCATGGGCTGGCTCAAGCGATTCGAGCCAAACCCTTATCTCGCTTTTTACCCAAATGCAAAATCGGATCAGCAATTTGCCGTGCATCTCGCCAGTCCCCACCCCAAAAGCGGTTGGCTGGAAGCCTTGGACGCAAATGGGAATCCCATTTATTACGCGCCAGACCCGCTGTTGACCGGCCTGGACATCGAATATTCCTGGGTCGATCGGATCGGCCCCGATTGGGTTGTAGGCATGCACCTGCGCCAAGCCCCGTCAGGTCCCGTTTTCGACCAACCCCAGCAACACATTCTCTTCCTCAACCAGCAATTTTTAATGACAGTAACCTGTCAGCCAAGCCGCAGCCAGGACTGGATATTCAGCACTGGCCAATCCAAAAAAACGAGCCAAACCTGGGCACGTGCAATCGCCCACAGTAGCCAACTTCCCAGTTCAACCGCCAACGGGACTTCTGAGAGCACCGATGCGCCCTGAACCCACCTGCACCATCGCGGACTTTCAGCGAAAATACGCAAAAAAGAGCAGAAAATCTACCGCTTGCTCTTTCCGAAGAAAACGGACAAGGTTCTACTCATTTCCAGGAAAAGCTTGCGAGGTGAGTGGCAAGAGTTTATGATTTTTAGAACACGGCACA
This sequence comes from Acidobacteriota bacterium, assembly GCA_020637335.1. Lineage (GTDB taxonomy): Bacteria > Acidobacteriota > Holophagae > Acanthopleuribacterales > Acanthopleuribacteraceae > JACJWC01. Next base: position 114,110 of record JACJWC010000003.1, read on the forward strand.
ATTTTGATGAATCGGGTCTTCCTATTTTCTGGAGGACTTATGATGTCGAAAGTTTTTTCTGCTTGCCCACAAGGCGTTGAAGCCGTTCCGATCACCGTTGAAATCGATGTGCGGCCCAATCGCTTAAGCGTTAACATTGTCGGGCTACCCGATGCCGCCACCCGTGAATCCAAAGATCGGCTATTGCCCGCCATCACCAATAGTGGATTTGCCCTAGATGAGAGTTCCATCGTCATTAACCTGAGCCCGGCCGACCTGCGCAAAGAAGGCAGTGCTTATGATTTACCCATGGCCATCGGCATTCTGGCCAGTAAAGGCATCATCCCGCAGGCGAACTTAGCGGAAACGCTGTTTTTGGGCGAATTGGCGCTAGATGGTGGGTTAAAACCCGTTCGTGCCGTGCTGGCCTGCAGTGAATGTGCTCAGAATCAGGGTCTGAAACGCATTGTTTTACCTCATGAAAACACCCGGGAAGCCAATCTGGTCCAAGGCATTGAGGTCCTGGGCGCAGCCAACCTGGCTCAGGTCGTGAACTTTTTGCGCGGGCATGCGGAATTATCGCCGCCGGATACCGATGGTCGCCCCCAGGAACCCATTGAGCCGCCACCCGATTTCGCCGAAGTCAAAGGCCAGACCTTGGCCAAACGTGCGTTGGAAATTGCGGCGGCCGGTCAACACAATGCGCTCCTATACGGTCCGCCCGGCAGCGGGAAGTCCATGCTGAGCAAACGATTGGCCGGCATTCTGCCGCCGCTTTCCGATCTCGAATTCATTGAGGTTTTGCGGATTTACAGCAGTGCGGGAAAAAGCCAGGTCGCGCTGGCACATTGGTCGCGCCGCCCATTCCGTGCGCCACACCACACGGCTTCGCCAATCGCCTTGATCGGAGGAGGAACATTTCCGAAACCGGGTGAGGTGACCCTGGCCCATAAAGGCGTTTTGTTTCTCGACGAATTTCCAGAGTTTCCGCGTACCGTTCTGGAAGTCCTGCGTCAACCGTTGGAGGATCGTCATGTCACCATTTCACGAGCGACCAATCAGGTCACCTTCCCTGCCGATTTTTTGTTGATGGCGGCCATGAACCCGTGTCCCTGTGGTTGGCATGGCGATCCGCGCAAGTCCTGCGATTGTTCCCCGGAACGGATTCAGACCTATCGCGGCCGAATTTCGGGCCCTTTGTTGGACCGCATTGATTTGCATGTGGAGGTGGGCACGGTCTCCTTGCGTTCGATTCGCAAATTGCCACCCGCGGAACCCAGTCAAGTCATTCGAAAACGTGTATTGGCTGCACGTTCCGTTCAATTGGAACGCTTTGGCAGTAGTCTCAAAACCAATGGCAACATGAATGAGAAGGAATTGACTCAATTTTGCCCTTTAAGTGATGGTGATGCGGAAATGCTCGAATGCCATATCGATCGATTGGGATATTCCGGTCGAGTCCATTCCAAGATCCTCAAAGTGGCGCGAACCATCGCCGACCTGGAGGGGTTAGAGCACATTGAAGCCAAACATCTGCGCGAGGCGCTGGCCTTCCGCAAACTCGACCAAAAACCCAAAGTTCGCAGTCTGCAAGCAGAGGAGGTGTCCTGATGTTCGCCCTACATGCCTGGTACGAGAACGGCAAAATCCAGTTCTTGTTTGAACCGCCCGCGGCTGAAGGACCGCTCCAGGTCTTGGTGGTTTTCCCCAATCCGCCAGAGGAACCTTATGATTTGGAAGACCCATCAAGTGACCCCTTTTCCGATTCACCCTGGCCAGATTGGGAGTAAAACCCTTATGTTTCTCTCTGCTTTTTCCGATGTTGAGTTTAAGAACATGTTATGGTTGGAGTGGTTTACCCATTCTCACCAAGGCTTGAGGCGTTCATGATCCGGAAAATTCTCCCGCCCGCAGGATTTACCTTTTTTTGTTTCTTCATTTTATGTTCTTGCCACCATTTGGAGTTGCAGCCGCAGGCCACACCTGAAACCCAGCTACAAGCCCAAGAGTCTGAAGAGCAAATCAACACGCCGGAACCTGAACCCGAGCCGCCTCGCTGGAATCTTCTGGATGCTATTGACCAGGGCAGAACCCTGTTGGCCCAATCACCGCTGCTCGGCTATCGCGAAGAAGAAAAGGTTTCGTTTACCAAGCGACGTGATGGCAAATACTATCGCGACAAGAAATTGAGCTTAATTGAGCGGGAAATTGCCCTTGCCGTTCTGGACCGCCACAGCGGTGAAGTTTTTGAACTGCGCTACTGGGTCAATCAAGATGAAATGGATGAGGCCAGCCGCTTGCGGCGTTCCTACCAGAACCACGCGCTCAACCTGCCCAATTTTCGACCGGATCTGCCCAATAACCCGTTTGAAGTGGCGGTCCGTTGGTGGAACCATCACAACTCAGACCTATGGGTGATGGATTGCCACGACCCGGATCCCCATCGTTATATCGTGGTTGCGAATAAATATTTAATGGTCTCCGATCAATTGGCCTATCGCGAGGATCGAACCGGCGGACGTTATTCCGAAATCATTTATGTTCCATATTCCAAGGACTTACATGACCGCGCGCTGATTGAGAAGGGCCGCCAATTTCTGAACGAAAAGGTACATCAAGCCTTTCGCGATCTGCGCGAACGACAAGTCTTTTCAGAAGCGTTTCCAGGGGTGCCGGTAGTCGACACCATCAGCGAAACGTTTATGAAAAATATATTCTTAACCGAACAAACCGACCCCAAATGGATTCTAGAAGCCGAAGACGGGGGCCTGTATCTGACCGAACGCGTCTTTGCCCGATTAGGCGCCAATGGTGCCGATACGTTCCGTTACACCTTCTCCAAAACTGGCGCATTGGGCTTGGCCCAAATCATGCCCGGCACCTATCGACTCGTGGCGAAACGGTATGGCAGCGCCGACCTGTTTCCGGAGGAGAATATCGGTCGGATCGATATTGTGAATGCGGTGAAAGCCAGTGTTTTGGTGTTCGACGACCATTTGAGCACGGTGATCAACCGAGCCCAACGCAAATCGAAAACCTGGGCCGTTTTCCAAGCCAAGGATATGGAGTCCATTAACGAGATCCGCGCTGCCATCTACAATGGTGGCCCAGGCAAATACATGCCCGAAACGGGCGGTATAAGCCAAAAAGTCAAAGAGACCCGCGAATTTGTGATCAAATTCGGAATGATCCGCGACCTCAACCATTTTGAAGGCTAAGCGGATCCTGAACCACAACACTTAGGCCCAGAGCCATTTCCTGACCTCGGTTTTGGTAGCTGTGCTTTTGATTCCCGTCAAAAACCATTAAGTCGCCCGGTTCCACACAGAAACATTTTCCGGCCACATGGATGTGAAAAACCCCCACAAAGCCGTGGAAAAATTCACGCGTGTGCGGCAAGTGAGGCACACCACCTAAATGCCCCAACGGTTTAAGCTCTAAGCGCTCCATTTGAACGCCACGCGTCGCTTCCGGCAATAAAGCCAAAACGCGAGCCTGGCCACCTGCTTTTTCAATCGGGTTCAATTGGTTGGATTTAATCAGGATTTCACCTGGAACTGGAGGGGAAACCAGCTCTTCCAAGCCCACGCCTAAACTGCGACTCAGGCGGACTAATACATCCAAGGTCGGGTTACCACGGCCCGACTCCACATGGGCAAGCGTGGAGCGCGGCACCTGAGCGGCTCGGCCCAGATCAGCTTGGCTCATGCCGCGCAGAGTACGCAATGCGATTAAGTTTTGGGCCAGGTGAATCGAAAACTCTGACATAACAACCATTGTCCAATAAATCGACCAAAAAGGCGACACATCGGATGCCTATCCGTAAGCTGGGATCAGGAGGTGAGTATGAATTGGACACCCGTTCTCGATGCCGATCAGTTACGCGAAAACACACCAAAGGTCATTCGTCACGAAGGACGGGCCATTGTCCTGTTTCAGCGTGGCTCTGAACTTTTTGCCTATGATCAAAAATGTCCCCACCAGGGTTACCCGCTCAGCCTGGGCCAAGTCGATGGCGAGTGCCGATTAACCTGCTTTTGGCACCAATGGAAATTTGATTTGCGCACCGGTCGAAACATTTGGTCGGGTGATCACTTACCGATTTACCCGACCCGGATTGAGCATGGAAAGGTTTATCTCGATTTCACACCCAAGGATAAGACGCTGCTGCAAAAGGAGTTACTGGCCGACTTGGATGAGGCCATGAACGATCGAGACTTTGAGCGTTTAGCGCGGATTCTGGTCAAATGGCAGGAGGCCAAATTGGATAGCCGTGAACCTTTGCGCTGGGCCATTATCAGTCGTCAGGACCGATTCGAATACGGCATGACCCATGCCTATGCCGCAGCAGAAGCCTGGTGGAGTTTCAGTGAGGAGCCGGACCTCGCCCCTGCTGATCGCATCACGGCGCAATGCGAAGCGTTAGACATCATCGCCTTCGACACCTTGCGTCAACCGCGATTTCCCTTCAAAAGTGAACCCGCTCCCTATGATTTGGATTCCTTGAAATTAGCCCTGGCGAATGAGCATGAAGCAAATGCGCTGGGCCAAATCGATGCGGCCCTGCAGGCGGGTATTACCGTTACCGAACTTTTAGCGCATTTGGTCGAAGTTGCTTTAAGCCACTATGCCAGTTTCGGCCATGCCCTGATTTACCTGCTCAAAATTGAATGTCTGGTCAGTATGCTGGGACCAGCGGTGACCAGACCCTTATTGGCCAATTGGGTACGCCATTGGGTCTACGCCACCAAGGAAGATCGCATCCCTGACTTTCAAAGTTATGGACCGCTGGTAGCGCAATTGAAACAACAGGGATTCGGTTCCAATCCGGAAGTCCCCAGACCGCCCCAGTTCCCTTCGATTAAAGCGACCTTGGCCGCAACAGTTGAACTGGCCCAAAACCATACGCCCAAAGCCCTTTGGCAATCGCTTTTGGGCCAGGCGGCGGAGCAACTGCTCTGCTTCGATGCCAGGTACATTTTGGCCAATGCCAATCCCGTCCAGGATAACGTGACTTGGTTGGATTTCACCCATGCCCTCACCTTTGCTGAGGCCGTTTATCATTTTGGCCAAAAGGACCCCCAAATCTGGTCTGCTGGCCTCTTGCAATTGGCCTGTTTCATTGGGCGCAATCGCCCTTACCTCACTTCGCGTGCTCAACCGCAAGCGATGACGGAAAGTCAAATCCGCCAAAAAATTTTGGATCACGGGTTTGAGCCCCCCATCTTTCCAGCGCATTACATCAAGACCTTTCGAGCCATTCGCCACCTGCAAACACTGGCTGAGCCTGCCCAAGTGGTATTGGATGAGGCCTTATGGTGTTTTCTTCAAGCATCTTTTCCGGTAAAAAAGGGCGCACGCGCGGTTCTCCAGGCCATCCAGTTGTTAGGCAAGGGCGAAAAACAAAAATGAACGATTTTTTTCAAAAAAATCACCCAGGAAAGTAAAATTGCGTTAGGGTAATAAGAATTACGCTGCTGATCTGAAAAAAAGAATTCCATTCGGCTTGTTCGAGGCAATGTGACTGCCCCACTAGACGCCAACCAAAGGTTACGGTTAAGGCGTTCTTTAAGCGCCTTGGGCATGGGTTTGATTCATTTCCTCTACAGTATTTGGTTTTTTTCGCTCGGCTATTTTTGGATTTCGCGTCAGGGCTTCATTTGGTTGTGGGTGCTGATTTGGACCGTGCATTTCAGCACCATTGTGATCATTGTTTTGGGCTGGAACAAGCGATTTTCGGATCCTAGCCTGACCATGTTCCAAATGGGTTGGGCCAGTCTTTGCACAGTTACAACCCTGTTTTTCCTTATGCAGGCCGAAACCATTTTTTTGGTGCTGTTGCTCGTCTCCACCATGTTTGGATCTTTTCGATTGCGCTGGAAACAATTCATGGCCATGGCCTTATGGGCCAGTTGCATTTACGGCCTGATGTTAGTCCTGAAATACCGGTTTGGGTTAACCGCTGAGCCAGAGCTGAGCTTGATCCGTTGGAGCGCGTTTACTATTGCCATTTTTTTTCTATCCTGGATGGGTAGCGAATTATGTCAAATCCGAAGGGAACTCAAAATCCAAAACCATGCGTTGGAACAGATGGTCCACGCGGCAAACACATCCCTGGAAGAGAAACAAAAACTGCAGCAGCTTTTCTCGCGCAGTCAGAAAATGGCCTATTTGAGCCACGTCTCTGCGGGCTTAGCCCACCAATTAAACAACTTGTTAAGCGGTGTGATTAATTACCCCGAATTCCTGATGGAGGAGGTCAGACACAACCCCGAAGCACAAGCCAAAGTGCTCAAAATGAAAAATGCGGGCGAAAAAATAGCCGCAATTGTGCAGGATCTCCTAAACGTTTCGTTACAACCAGTCGTGCCCAAAGCCGCCCTCGACTTGACCACGTGGATCATGCATTTCCAGGAATCTCACGCATTTCGGCAGTTTTGTGCCCGTCACCCACAGGTCAGCTTTGCATTCGAATTAAAACAAGAGCGGCTTTTCATCCATGGCAACGAGGCCAATCTGACCCGTGCGGTCTTACAGGTTATCGAAAACGCGGTTGCGGCAGAACCCAACCCCCAAACCATCAAAGTTCAATGTAAATCAATGACCTTGCATTTGCCCACTCCGGGCTACGAAATGGTACCTTCGGGCGACTATGTCATGCTCTCAATCGAGGATGAGGCGCCAAGTATCCACGCCGATTCCCTCGATCGCTTATTCGATCCCTTTTTTTCCCATCACAAGGATGGCGCAATTGTCGGAAGTGTGGTGGGGTTAGGCGTGGTTTGGGGCATTATTAAAGACCACAAAGGTTATCTGGATGTGGCCTTTGGTGCGGAACGCGGCAACCATTTCATTTTTTATTTACCTAGAATTGCTGAACCAGCCCAAAAGGTTGAACCAATCAAGGGCAAACACCGAACGACGGCCCACATTCTTGTGGTCGATGATATGGAACTGCAACGGGAAATTGCCATGCTGGTCCTGGAAAAATTGGGTTACCAGGTGACGGTCGCCCGCACCGGACAGGAGGCACTTGGCCTTTATGACCAAACCAAGCCAGATTTGGTTTTGCTCGACATGATCATGGAAGAGGGCATGGACGGCTTGGACACGTTTAAGGCGCTTCAAGCTATCGATCCCCAAGTAAATGTGGTCATCACATCGGGTTACTCTGAATCGGAACGCACTCAGGCCTGCATGGAGCTGGGCGCCAAATCCTTCCTCAAAAAGCCCTATAGCAAGCAGCAATTGGAGCAATGCATGCACCATGCTCTGGATTAAGATTCCTCGTTGCGGGCCTTGTTGCGTTCTCGGCGTTCCTTGAGCCGTCGTTCCAGCTTTTTGGAGAACTCGCGACCGGTATGGTGACCCATCCGCTTGAGCAATTGATCGCGAGCCGCAACTTCAATCAAATTGGTAATATTTCGGCCCGGCGCTACCGGCAAATGAATGATGGGTACGCGTACACCCAATACTTCGACTTCTTCCACATCCAAACCCAACATTTGGTAATCGTGGTTGGGGTCCCAGCGCTCCAGGTAAATCGCAAAATCAACAACATGTTCGTTTGCTGCCGCGGTGATCGAAAAAAGGTCTTTGACGTTGATGATCCCCAGACCGCGGATCTCCATGTGGTCGCGAATCAATTCATCACAGCTGCCAATCAGTTGGGCATTCGCTGTGCGGCGCACCATGACGATATCGTCGGCGACCAGTTGGTGGCCGCGCATGACCAAATCCAGGGCCACCTCACTTTTGCCAACGCCGCTGCGGCCAAGCACCAAAACGCCCATACCGTAAACCGCAATTAAATTGCCGTGAAAATGTAAGGTTGGTGAGATGCGCTTATCTAGGACAGAGATAAGCCCTTCTACCAGATCGCCACCGGCAAGCGGCGAACTCAAAACGGGGACCGCGAACTGGTCGGCCAGGTCTAAGAAGCGGCGCGGCGGGATTTGGTCGCGGGTTACAACCATACAGGCAATTCCAGATTCCATGAGCGGGACCACAGCCTGCTCGAGTGTTTGACCTAATTGGTTGAGAAAGGCCACTTCCCCGCGGCCAATGACCTGGACCCGACCGCTTTCCAGATAATCTAAATATCCGGCAAGCGCTAAGCCCGGTTTTTGGATCTTATTGCTGGTAATAGCATTGCGGACACCCTTTTTGCCCGCAAGGACAGAAAGGCCCAAGGCGGTCCCATCTTCGATTAAACCAGCAACACTGAGTTGGTGTTGCTGGTCTTCACTCGGCTGAGCAAAGGATTTGCTCAGCAATTCAAAATAGGATTCCTTGGGCTGGTTCATGGCTGATTAGGCACGGTCCTCAACAAAGCCATAGTGACCGTCTTTGCGTTTAAAAACGACGCCAAGCCGATCGCTTTCACTGTTTTGGAAGACCAAGAACTCGTGGCTCGATTTCTGGAGCTGTTCGACTGCTTCCTCCACAGTCATGGGTTTTATCTCGTTGGGTTTGGTGTGAATGATGCGAATTTCCGGCTCCGAACTGCCCGTTAAGGCCGTTTCGCCATTCACACGGATGGTCTCCTGACCCTTGCGCTTACTGGTCACCCGTTTGGTTTTCAGTTTGCGCGCTTGTTTTTCGAGCTTCTCAATAACACCGTCGATGGAGGCCAACATATCGTCTGTTTCTTCGGCACCGTGAAAGCTATGCTTGCTGGAGAGGAAATTGATCTCGCATTTCTGACGGTATTTCTCAACCGAAAACACTACGGTTACATCCTGAATGCCGTCCAAATGTTTGAGCAAGCGTTCCAGTTTTGCTTGAGTATGCGAGCGAATGCTCGGCGTAATTTCAAATCCGCGACCCGTAAAATCGATTTTCATAGGTGCCTCCTGGACTTTCTAAAGTTTGCGTTTACGTTTACTTGAGGATGGAATCCCCAATTCTTCCCGGTACTTCGCCACGGTGCGGCGCGCGATGTGAATACCCTCCCGGGTGAGGATTTTCACCAACGCCGCATCGCTGTAAGGGTGGCTCGGCGACTCTTCCGCTGCCAGTTTGCGAATTTTTTCTTTGACCGCTAGCGAAGAAACGTCTTCACCCATGGAAGAGGTAATCCCCGAACGGAAAAAGAATTTCAGTTCAAACACGCCACGTGGCGTGTGCACGAATTTATTGTTGACGACCCGAGAAACGGTGGATTCATGCATACCAATATCTTCGGCAATTTCTCGCAAAACAAGAGGGCGCATGTGCTCTAAACCGTGTTCAAAAAAATCGCGCTGGTGCCGCACCAGGGATTCCGCAACCTTGTAAATGGTTCGATTGCGCTGATCCAGGCTCTTGATTAACCACATCGCATTTTTGAATTTCTCTTTGATGTAGTTGGCACCTTCCTTGTCTTGACCTTTTAACTGTTCCATCATGCGCTGATAGCCGTGGGAAACTTGCAGGCGCGGCATGCCTTCGTCATTGAGTTGAATGACATATTCGCCATCGACCTTCACAATGTAGACATCCGGCTGAACGTATTGGGGCGGCATGGGCGCAAACGCCCGGCCCGGCTTGGGCTCAAAGGTTTGAATCACTTTGAGGTAATCTTTGAGTTGATCCTTGTCAATGTTCAGAACAGCCATCAACTCGCGGTACTTCTGTTTGGCAATTAGATCAAAATGATCCAAGAGCATGGTTTCCACATCAGAACCACACCATTCGGAAAAGGCAATTTGGATTTCGAGGCACTCTCGCAGGTTGCGTGCGGCCACCCCACGCGGATCAAACTCACGAATCATTTGCCAGACCGCTGTCACCTCCTCCAGGGAGGCCTCGGTCAAGGTACAAATATCCTCAAGACTGCAGCTTAAATAGCCATCTTCATTAATATTGCCAATAATGGCGATGCCAATTTCGTATCCTGCGGGCGAAAGCGGTGCCAAGCCCAATTGGCGCTCTAAATGATCATGCAGGGATTCCGGTTTTGTAACCAGATTCTCGAACGGGGGTTGATCGGAAAAATCATACGTGCCGGGCTGATAATTGGGTTGATAATCACCCAAATAATCCTGGAAATAGGCATCAATATCGATTTTTTCAAACGGGTCGTGGGCCGGCTCTTCCTCACCAGCGGATTCGCGCTCACCGGGCGGATCGTTATCGTATTCATTCTCTTCCAAAACTGGGTTTTCCAGCAGTTCGTTTTGGATCTCGTCCTGAAGTTCCAAGCGCGACATTTGCAGCAACCGAATGGCTTGCTGCAGACTCTGCGTCATCACCAAGCGTTGCGATAATTTCAGGTTCAGTCTTTGTTCGAGTGCCATAAATTCACAACCTAATCCAGTTTAAATTGGTCACCGAGATAAATGCGTCGAACCTGTTCATCTCCAGCCAAATCTTCAGGAGTGCCCTCCTTCAAAATCACCCCATCGTTCAAAATATAGGCTCGTTGTGTAATTTTTAAGGTTTCGCGAACGCTGTGGTCCGTGATGAGGACGCCAATGTTTTTTTGGCTCAGCGTTTCGATAATTAATTGTATATCCCTGACCGCTTTGGGGTCAATGCCCGCAAAGGGCTCATCGAGCAGGATAAAGGCCGGTTTTGTCGTCAATGCGCGGGCGATTTCGACCCGTCGCCGTTCACCGCCACTTAAGGCATAACCCATGCTCCGGCGAATGTGCTCGATCTGGAATTCGACCAGTAGTTCCTCCATGCGATCAATGCGTTCATCCGCCGAAATATCCAACAATTCCAGAATCGCAAGCAGATTGTCTTCCACCGTCATGCGCTTAAAAATGCTCGGCTCTTGCGGTAGATAGGCCAATCCAGCACGGGCCCGACGGTACATTGCGTGACGGGTGATGTCCTTTGTTCCCAGGAGGATCCGACCCGAATCTGGGGCAATTAATCCGACCACCATGTAAAAAGACGTCGTTTTCCCTGCACCATTGGGACCGAGCAGACCCACAACTTCTCCGCTGTGTACTTCCACCGATACATCTTTTACAACTCGGCGGCCCCCATATTGTTTGCTCAAGGATTCTGCCCTTAAACACAAGGATTGGGGTTTAGTCATGCTCCTGCTTTCTGGGGATCACAAATATGGTTTTGCCAAAGGCATGGGGTCCTGAATCGGCCCGCATGCTACCATCGATCAGATTATAGGTCAACGAACGGCCGCGAAATTCGTTGCGTTCATTGAGCAGGAGCACCACGTCGCGGTCCTGGCCCTCCATGACCACTTCTTGATTGGATTGTTGGTAAGTTAAGCGATCAGAACGGCCCGAAAATCGTTGCGGCCCACTCTCCGTTTCAATCACACCTGAGAAATGAACTTCACCTTGGGCAATCAATTGATCCAGACTGCGATCCTCGTGGGTGGACAGTTTGAGTTCGCGGGCACTGAGCTTGCCAATTTGACCAAGCAAGGCTTCCTGGACATCGCGCAGAACCACCGTACCGGTCCCCGTTTCCGCCACCAGGCTTGCGCCGCGAATCGTGCTCGGTTGACCATTGAGCGGAAAGGAAAACACCAGGTTCCCATCTGCAAAGAGTTTTAGCTGATCAGCATAGGTGGGCAGGACCCGCACCACTTCTGCTTCAATGCGTTGATCATTTTGCGCAAACACTGCTGGATGGCCTTCCAAACGCAGCCAACGCTCCGGGAAAACCAGGGAAATACTGTCGCCTTTTGCTTCGATCGGCGCGTCACCGCGTTGGGTCACCAAACGCACAAATCCTCTGCCGTAAACCTCCCGGCTGCCTTGACTCCAATTGGCGATCAGGATCTCCTCACCCCACAGGTGGAATTGCTCTCCCGGGTGATCCAATTCGGCATTCTCACTCAATAAAATCCGATTTTCCCGATGCAACAAACGAATGCGACCCGCCTCACCCTTGAGACCTTCGTACTGAAAAACCGGTAGGCCGCTCAACGTGGTTTCTGCGACTTGGCCCAATTCAAATTCCGTCTGTAAGCCCTCCTGACTTTCCAACACAAACTGAGCGGGACCCAATCGACCGTTCAACTTGACCCGACCCTGGCCCTCCAAATGCTCCGGGCTGCCGTTCTGAAATACCAAACTGAGCTTGCCGGTTTGGCCGCGCATGCGAAATCCGTCCACCGCCGCCAAATCGATTAGGGCCGATGTGCGGGAGTCTACCTGGGCCAGGCGATTTTGGGCGTCCATACAAACCGAAAGATTCTTGGAAACAAACGAGCCTTCCTGCCATTGCAACATACAGTCAGGCCCATACAATTGCATGCTTTCCAGATGGGTCTGCTGCAATCCACTGCGACCGGGCACAAAGAAAAACAACAAGGTCGGTGCTTGGAGTTTGGCCAGTGGCTCGCCTAACTGGCGGAATTCACCCCTTTGCATGGTTCCGTAATTTTTGATCAGGTCGACCTGCATATGTTGTCCCGAAAAATGCAATCGCTCGGGCACCCAAAACGCAATATCCGATTCCAAGATCATCCAGTTTTGGCTGAGGTACTTAAGCCCGTTGGTTTGGCCTTGAAAGTCACCAAACTGAAATTGAGCAGCGGCTTGGGTGGAGATGATGTCTTGCTCACCCATCACAATTGGGCCAACCGTCTGCATGCTCATGCCGGACTCTTCTTCCATTTCGATACGCGAGTCCGGCTCAGCGCGCAAGATCCGTTCGCTAAGCCCTTGATCGTAGTGATCGGCAAAGAAATGGATAGTGCGACCGGCCGCCGTCGTAATCGAGGCTTCAACGCCCTGTAAATGCAGGCTTTGGTCCGAGCCCTGCCGCCCTTTCTGGGCTTTCACTTGGTCGGTTGCGCGTCCGGTCGTGTCAAAGACGCGCACCTCGACCTGCTCGGATTGCATCTGGTCGGTGGCCGCACTGGGCGGTTCTTCCTTGATGGTCACCCGCGGTTGCCGGAAAAGATAGGCCAGGAGCCACAACAACAGCGCTGAAACACCGACAATGGCGATCCGCGAGAGCCAGCCGCGCCGCAAACTCATCAGGAAGCCGAAGGTCTGATCTCGATGACCTGTATTTGGTAGCCATCGCGAAAAGGCATCAGAGAGTACAGCAAATCCACCGAATCAAACCGTTCCAGAGGGAATCCAAGTCCATGAGGCGCGTAAAGCGAACATTTCCGCAGGTGATCGCCGTCCGATATTTCCAGGTGGATCCAGGGCCCTTTTACCAATGGATCATTCTCCAGAATCAAATTCTGCGATAAGAATACCGGCGCTGGATTGCCTATGCCGTAGGGAGCCATTTTGCTCACCGCCCGAAAAAGATCGCTATCCAATCTGGACCAATCCAGAATGGCATCCACCAACTGAATATTCTTTTGCAAATAGGACGCCACCGCATCTTGTAACAACTCGTTCATGCGCATTTTGAACTGGGGAATATTGGTAATCGGCAGACAAATACCCGCAGCCTCAGGATGCCCACCAAAAGAGGTCAATAGGCTGCTCAACTGGCCCAGCGCCTGCATCAGATCAATGCCCGGCAATGAACGAATCGAGCCATGCGCTTCAGTTTTGCCATAGGACAGCACACAGACGGGGCGTTCTAATCGCCGTAACATTTTGCAGGCCATAATCCCGAGAATGCCGCGATGCCAATTGCGTCCTGCCAACAGGACAAAGGGCGGTACATCCTTGGCCATAATCGACTGGACTTGCGTCTCTAACCGGTCGGTCAAATCACGTTCAATCATTTGACGAACCGTATTCATGCCTTCCATGATTTCAATCAAGCGCGCGACATCGCGTGGGGCCGGATCATCCAACAGTGCAATCGCGGTGTCCGGGTCGCCCAACCGACCGGGCGCATTGATGCGTGGGGCCACCCGAAAACTGATATCCATGCTCTGAACGGCCCCTTTCACACCAACCCGGCGTAACAGAGCGCGAATCGGGCCTTTTTCTTCACGTTCCATTTCGCGTAAACCGGCCCAGACAATCCAGCGATTTTCGCCGCGTAAAGGCACCATGTCGGCGACGGTTGCAATCGCCGCAATTTTCAGCAATTGGGCCACATCGATTTGGTTGGGGAATTTGAGGTCCAGGCCCGCTGCCAATTTATAGGCAACCCCCGCGCCGCACAATCCTTTGAAGGGATAGCGACTGCCGGGCAGTTTGGGATTAAGCACGGCAAACGCATCCGGTCGCTCTTCAGTCGGTGTATGGTGATCCGTAATAATCACGTCCAAACCAATCGATTTAGCGAAGTGCATTTCTTCAAAGGCACGAGAACCGGTATCCACCGTAATAACCAGACCCACGCCTTCCGCTTTGAGTTTGGCCAAACGGTCGCAATTTAAGCCCACCCCTTCAAAAAACCGATCGGGGATGTAGTAAAAAGCACAGCCGCCCAAGGTTCGAATCGCACGCAACAAAATGGCGATCGAAGAAACGCCATCCGCATCGTAATCGCCATAGATGCAAATCCGCTCACGGGACGCAATTGCGCGACCGATCCGATCCACTGCCCGTTCCAAATCGGGCATCAGGAATGGTGAATGGGGTTCGTAGCATTCCGGTTTCAGAAAAGCATCAATTTCTTCAGGCGCGGCCAAACCGCGATGGGCCAGGCACCGCGCTAAAAGCGGATCAATGCCCATGCGATGGGCTGTATTTTCTACTATGTCTTCGGGGGCTTCAAGGAGTTGCCATGACCGTTCCATCTCACCCTTCTTCGGAAAAAATCCCCATATTTCGGAATTTTTGATACCGTGAAGTGAGATGATTTTGTGGCACAACCGTACCCTGACTTTGCAACCAATTCGACAGGTGATCGCGGAACCGCTCAAACATGCCGGCTGGATCACTATGTGCGCCACCCGGTGGTTCTTCACAAACACTGTCAATCAGCCCCAACTTGAGCAGCTTGTCCGACGTCAAGTGGAGGGCTTCTGCCGCCTGTTCCATTTGGCCCGCGTCTTTCCACAAAATGGAGGCACACCCTTCAGGTGAGATCACGGAATAAATGGCATTTTGCAGCATGCAAACATGGTCGCCGACCCCAATGGCCAATGCACCACCAGAGCCGCCTTCGCCGATCACATAAACAATGATCGGCACCTTCAGCATGGCCATAACCTTCAAGTTATAGGCAATCGCTTCGGCTTGGCCGCGTTCCTCGGCATCGATGCCCGGATAGGCGCCCGGTGTATCGATCATGCAAATAATGGGTCTGCCAAATTTTTCAGCTAACTGCATAATCCGCAGAGCTTTGCGATAACCCTCAGGACGCGGCATGCCAAAGTTGCGATGCAGCTTGGCCTTCATGTCGCGGCCCTTTTGATGGCCTACAAAACAAACGGTTCGTCCCTGGAACTGGCCAAAACCCGCCATGATGGCCGGATCGTCAGCAAAGCGACGATCGCCATGCAATTCCTCAAAGTCAGTGAACAGGTTTTCCAAATAGTCCCGGGTGTAGGGCCGGTTGGGGTGACGGGCCACTATACAACGCTGCCAATCGGTCAGGTTGGAATAGATTTCCTTTTGAAGCTTGAGCAGTCGCTGCTCGTGTTTAGAGATTTCGCGACTGGTTTTGGCGTTTGGAGGCTGAGCTTTCAGACCTTCAATCGTTGCTTTCAATTGGATAATCGGTTCTTCAAATGCGCTTACATCTCGACTCATTTCACTTCGCAGTCATATCAACTTAATGCAGCAAGTCTACTCTGAGTGCCCGAGGCCGTCAAGCGGTCAAAACCGACAAGCCAGTCCTTCGTGTGGAAGCAAATAACCAAAGAAAGTTAACTTTTCCCAGTCACTTAAACCATCTGCGCGGGCGGCTTCACTGCCCGAATATACAAGGTCGCTGCCATACGATGCGCATGTTGCGAACGGTTCAGGAATGCATCTAGAAACTTGATTGGAAATAGTATGGCAGTAGCAAAACCTTTCAGAGCAACATAACCAAAACCTGCGCTTTGGCCCAGCACCAAAGCAAACCAATCGCTGAGCAAATTGACCATGGCCGAACACGGACCGGCGTGGACACCCACCTCACACTCAACAAAGTCGGAAAAATCAGCCTTGAGCCCTTCTGCAGACCAGCGTCGATAATCGCTAGGATGGCCGTGGTAGGGGAATAGAAACGGCACGATCATGAAGACCGAACCACCGGGCTGCAACACGCGAAAAACTTCGCCAATCAGTCGATTGGCCTGCTCTACATGTTCCAGTACCACCTCGCACACCACCCCCGCCAGACTCTGATCGGCAAAGGGCAAGCGCTGACCGTCTGCAACCACATCAACACCCGGAAAATCATCCAAATCCAGATGAATACAATTTGGGTAGTGGGTAACACCACTGCCCAAAACCAAAGTGGGCTGGCGGGAAAGGGTTTCTTTTTTGGCCTGCCGCCAAGCCTTGCCCGGAAAGTATTCCGAACTGATGATGCGACGCAATACCTGAAGCCAGCGGTTTCCCTGCCGATAGGCCTGGCTCATCTCCTGACCTGCTGAGCTGTTCAGACTCGCCTTTGCAACCTCGGAAATCTGGAAATAGACGCGACCTTGGCGATGGGGAAACCGATGGCCCCGGCTACAAACCAGGTCGGTTTCTTCGCAAATCAACGGTCCCGTACATTGCGGACAAATCAGCAGCGCGAACCACGAAGGTGTTAATTCCGTCAACATTTCGCGCTTTGCCGATTCTCTCATTTCGATTCCCACCTCGATTTGTTATGATTTTTGCACATCTTCCGTGCCCTTCTCCGCAAACGCAGCGGACATGCTAGCACGAGAACGCTTGAGGCTTCCCGCTTGGCATCCCCTTACTATCTGACCTATCAGGAAAATGGTATCCCCAAAAAGATTCCCGTGGAAAACCGCAACGTTTTAATGGGCCGAGCCCCCGACTGCGACATGATCCTGACCCAAGCCGGCATTTCCAGACACCATTGCCGCTTATCCAAAAATGGCGACACTTTTGTGCTGGAGGATCTCAATTCCAAAAACGGTACCAAGGTCAACAACATCTATATTAAATCTGTCCAACTCGAGCCAGAGGATGTGATCCAGATCGGCGAATACAATATTCTGTTCCGCCGCGAGTTGAGTACAGCCGAAGCCAAGCAGGTTATTCTTTCCGAAGAAAAGGAGCTTTACGAAGAGGCCGGCACCATCATCCGTCGGGTCAACGAACTCAAAGACCTGATTGCTCAATACGAAAAAAACGAATTCGAAAGCATCGCGCCGAACGAAAATGTGGAGAGCGGTAGACGCATCCTAACCGTTTTGATCGAAGTGGCCAAAGCGCTGTTAACCGTAAAATCGCTCAACGAAATCATTCAAAAGGTCATGGACCTCATTTTCGAGTACCTGCCTGCCGATCGCGGGTTCCTAATGTTGGCCAATGAACACCAGTTCCTTGAGCCCAAAGTAGTCAAACACCGCGACCCGAACAAGGCCGAGAACATCGAAATCTCCAAGACCATCGCTGAGAAAGTGTTCAACGAAGACGTGGCCATCCTGACCACCGATGCCCAGGTCGACCCGCGTTTTTCGGCCGGTGAATCGATCCGTTTCCTCGGGATTAAGTCAGCTATGTGTGTACCACTTTTCCACAAGAACAAAACGATCGGCATCATTTACCTGGACTCGCCGACCTCCACGGCCGCATTCGGTGCCATGCATCTGGACATGTTGACCGCCTTGGCCAACTTTGCCGCGGTCGGCATTGAACAGGCCCAATTAACCGAGAAAATCGAACGGGAGAGCAAGATCCGCGCACATCTCGAACGCTATCAATCACCTTCCGTTGTCAGCCGCATTCTGCAATCGGCTGATGCCGCGCTCTCCAATGAGATGACGCTCAGCGTGCAGGAACGCGATGTCAGTGTGCTGTTTGCCGATGTGGTCGGTTTCACCCCCATGGCCGAAAAAATGTCGCCGTCGCGCGTGGCGCTGCTGCTCAACGCCTACTTTTCTGAAATGACCGACATCATCTTTCGCTATGACGGAACCTTGGACAAATTTATCGGCGATGCCATCATGGCCATTTTTGGCGCCCCCACGATCATGGAGGATCATCCGATCCGCGCAGTTCAAACGGGTTTGGATATGCTGGAACGCTTGAATATCATGAATGCCAACCGCAACGGTGAGGCCCAGTTCTCGATTCGCATTGGTATCAACAGCGGCCGGGTCGTCGCCGGCGATATCGGTTCTACCCAACGGATGGAGTATACGGTACTCGGCAACACCGTCAATTTAGCTTCGCGCATTGAGTCCATGGCCTGTAAACCCAATCAACTGTGCATTGGAACCCCAACATACGACCGGGTCAAAGACCTTTTCGAATGTGAGGATTTAGGGCCCATGCGCCTCAAAGGTATCACCGAAGAAATGAACATTTACCGGGTGATTCGCCGCAAATAACCCTCAGGCAGGAGCGACCCCATGAAACCGTTGATGGCAAGTTTGACCTGGCCCTTTCGCCACCTGCCCATCCCCTGGAGTTTGTTCCTGCTGATCAGCACTGTATTGGCCATTGGTTTTGGCCTTGCTTTTGTCAACCTTCAGGAAAGCCAAGGCGTTCTGCGCACCTGGGAAGAAGAGTCGCAACTCCACCTGGTCGAACGCATGGCGCGCGAAACCGACCAAATTTTTGACCATTATTCACAAGGTGTTCAAAACTTTTCAGCCGCAACGGCCAATGCCCTGCAATTGACCGGGATTGAAGGTGCTTTTCGTTTCTTTTTGGCGCAACAAACACTGCAAAAAACCCTCAGAGACAACCCGCAATACGCCGTCATTGCCATAACGGATGGTTTGGGCCGCACCTTGGCCGATCGCAGCTCATCCAATTTAGACCCGCTCCAGTTTGATGACTATTTTGCCCTTGGTCGCAAAGCGGGATTCCAAGGCCAGCGCTATGTCTCACCTCTCATTTTAATGGAAGGCTTTTCCTTCCCTTTCGTCGTGTTCAGTGAACCCGTCACCGATGCGGGCGGCACCCACGTGGCCGTCGTCTGCGTGGTCATCCAATTGGAAGCATTGGTTAACCAAATCGTTTCCACCGTTCCCAAATGGCACCGCGTTTTCCTGTGCGATGATCAAGGTCGCTTGATTGCCACTACGGCTGGTTCTGAAAATAGCGAACCGGCCCTGGGTCAACCGGGCGACGATTTTACCTTCCACCCCTTGGTTCAGCGCTTTATGCAAAATGGTCGGCGCTGGAACGAATTGGTCGCCTATGACCGGGCGGACCTGACCTATTTGGGCACCTTCAGCGTCACCCGGACCTTGCCCTGGATGGTGGCCAGCGAGGTCCCCGAACGGATTGCGTTCTCTGCAATCAGCCAAATGCAACGACGGCTGTTGGCCTGGTTCGCTTTTATCGTCGGGTTGAGTCTGGCCCTGACCCTACTGCTCGTTTTTGCCTTCCGCAAACCGCTTCAGCAGTTGGTTAAAGGCGCTAATGACCTGATCCATCTGGATTTCCAAAAACAAATTGAGGTCGATGCCAGCAACGAGTTCGGCCAGTTGGCCCAAACCTTCAACCAGATGCGCGCCTCCATCCTCGACTACATTGAACAAATCAAAAAGGCCGCCCAAAAGAACAAAGAAACCTTTATCAAGGCTTTGCAAGCGCTGATTCAGGCCATCGACGCCAAAGACCCCTACACCAAAGGCCATTCCCAACGCGTTTCAAAATATTCCGTGATCATCGCGCGTGAACTCGGCCAAAGCGTGGAGGAATTGGAAAAAACTGAATTAAGCGCTCTACTCCACGATGTCGGCAAAATTGGCATCGAAGACAAAATCCTGAAAAAACCCGCGCCCCTAACCAATGCCGAGTACACGATCATGAAAAAACACCCGGAAAAAGGCATGGCAATTCTGGGTGCCATCGATGAATTGCGCGAAATCACGGACGGTGTCGGGCTCCACCACGAGAATTGGGATGGCAAAGGCTACCCCAACGGCCTCAAAGGCGAAGAAATCCCGCTTCAGGCCCGCATCGTCGCAGTGGCCGATGCCTTTGATGCCATGACCACCAACCGACCTTATCAAATTGCCATGAGCCATGATGCGGCCATTTCGCGCCTTCAAGATTTGGCCGGCCTACGTTTCGATCCCACCGTGGTTCAAGCGCTTTCCAATGCTTACTTTGCCGGTCGATTGTAAAGCCCGCTCGTTTTACTCGTGCGAAACATACTAATATTGACGCTTAGTTTTGCAATTATGTTACTATTGGCCAAAATGATGACACATCTCTCAGGGAGGTCCTTTGTGCAACTGAGAAATGGATTCCGAATCTGGATAACCCTTCTGGCATCACTGATGCTGGTAGCCACGGTTGGTTGTGGCGGCCCTAAAAAAAAGCTGAACAACGAACCCATCCTGGATTACAAAGAAGCCCTGAATCAGCATAATATGGGCAAAAATTATTTGACCGAAATGAAGTACCAAGAGGCTTTGCCCTACCTCAAAAGAGCCGTGGAGTTGGAGCCGGAAAATTGCTACTACAACCATTGGCTGGGCTTTGCCTACATGAACATGGGCGATATGAACAATGCCGAAAAGCACCTGCTGAAAGCCATTCAAATAAATCCCGAGCACACCGATTCTTACAACAATTTGGCGACCATCTATATTGAAACAGGACGTTACAAGGAAGCTGTTGAAAATCTAAAAAAAGTCTTGGCAGACACTGCTTTTAACGCACCTGAGTTGGCTTATTACAATCTGGGTCTGTGTTATTTAGCAATGGGTAAACAAGAGCTAGCAATTGCAGCATTCGAGCAGGCAATTGTTATTAATAAAGAATTCTATCGCGCTCATCTCGCAATCGGCAAAATGCTTTTAGAAGACGAGCAATACGAAAAAGCAATTCGACATCTCCAAACGGCAGAAAAAGGATATCCAAATGATGTCGAGGTTTTGTATGAAATTGGTAAAGCCTTTTTCAAAGCAAAAAATTTTAGAGAAGCACAGCGTTACTTATCCCAGGTTTCGATTCTCTTCCCCGACCCGGAAATTGATCGGCCCACTCAAATGATGCTTGAAATCATCGGAAAGTCGTATCAATAGCCATGGATTTTCATCGCGCTTTTGCAGAAACCATTCAGGCATTTCCCCAACTGGACGGCATCATTTTTGTCGACCCGGACGGGGAATCCATCACCTTTGAGGCACCGGGCCTCAGCAATTTCAATATCCGCCTGGCTGGCGCCAAAATGCATCTCTTGGTCAAATCGTTTGAGACGGGCACGGAATGGCCCCAGCCCGGCTGGATCGAGATGAATCTCGAAAATCGCTGGCTGCTCTACATCAACCTCAATCAGGATTATTCGCTGACGGCCGTGTTCCGCAATGAAAGCATGCGCTACCGCCTGCGCCGCCATCTGTTTAAATTGGCCAAAGGTTTTAACCGCGACATCATCTAATCCGAATGAAACGCTTGCTTGACGTATAATAGCCGCTTTGAATGGGGAGGCAGCTATGTCCGGCAAAGGCATGTTTTCGTTTTTTAAGAAAAAGAAGGGCGAGCCCGAGGCGGAAACGCCCGCTCAAGCGGTGCCTAATCCCGACCTTTCGGCCCCAGAACCGGTTCAGAGTGCACCTGTCCAATCAGAAAAAAAATCAATTTTTCAGCACATTAAAGACGGTCTAAAGAAGACGCGCAACCAACTGGGCGAAAAAATTGTCCAGCTCTTTCCTGGCCTGCGCAAGATTGATGAATCGCTTTTAGAGGAGTTGGAGGAGATCTTGATCTCCACCGATCTCGGGTTCCCTACCACCCAAATGATCCTGGAAAAGATTCGCAAAAACAAAGGCCAAGACCTGGATGCCGTGACGTTAAAGAAACGGTTGCAAGCGGAAATTGAAGCGATTTTGAACCAAGTCCCCCGACCGGTAATTCCCCTCGATGAAGCGCCCAGCATTTTTCTGGTCGTCGGCGTTAACGGGGTTGGCAAAACCACGACCATCGGCAAACTGGCCCACCACTGGAAAGAACAGGGCAAACGCGTTCTGATCTGTGCAGCCGATACCTTTCGCGCCGCTGCGCGGGAACAACTCGAAGTCTGGTCCAAACGGGCAGGTGCCGATATTGAAATCAAAGAAAACAGCAACGATCCGGCTGCTGTTGTCTACGATGCCCTGGAGCGCGTGAAGGCTGAAAAACAGGATATTCTGATTATCGATACGGCTGGCCGCCTGCACAATAACCCCAACCTGATGAACGAATTGGCCAAAGTGAAGCGGGTCATCACGCGCGAATTCCCCAATGGGCCCCATCGCGTTTTCCTGATCCTGGACGCGATCACCGGCCAAAATGCCTTGCAACAAGCCAAACAATTTGTTGAAAAAGTCGGGGTTACCGATCTGGTGATTACCAAGCTGGACGGCACGGCCAAGGGCGGCGTGGCTGTTGCCATTGCCAATGAACTCTCGTTACCAATCCAATTCATCGGGGTTGGCGAACAAATGGACCAGTTGCTGCCCTTCGATGCGGCCAGCTTCTCGGAATCGTTGATCGGAGGGAGCGCCTAGCTGGGGGCGCCTAGCTGGGGGCGCCTAGCTGGGGGCGCCTAGCTGGGGGGCCTCGGCGGCCGCACCTCGCCGGCCGCACCTCGCCGGCCACACCTCGCCGGCCACACCTCGCCGGCCGCACCTACTCGGTTAACCAGCGATCCGCCATCTCTGCACCGCCTTCTCCTAACAAGGGCGGGGCCGTGCTTGCTGCAATGCCCATACTTTGGACAGGGAAACGCGGGAACTTAACTTCGCCCAAAGCATCGTGCCGAATGGCCACAACGCCCTCTGAAAAGCGCTGCAAGGCTTCCAATGGACTGAGCAGGGGCGCACACGGCACACCGATCGCGCGCAATTGGCGCAGCAGGCGCTCCATGGGTTGATCAGCCAGGACCTTGGCAATCGTTCGCACGACCAAATCCCGGTTCTGCACCCGTTGCGGGTTGTTCATCTGGCTGATCGGGTCTTTTCCCAAGCCCATCACTCCACAAAACGATTGAAACTGGCGATCGTTGCCTATCGCCAAAACCAAACGCCCATCGCGACAAGCAAAATCCTGGTAAGGTACGATGTTGGCGTGGGCATTACCCCAGCGTTGGCTCGGTTTGCCCGAGACAAGTGCGTTACTGGCCACATTCACCAAACAGTACAGCGCCGTTTGCACAAGCGAAACCGAAACGCCACAGCCCTGGCCCGTGCGCAGGCGTTTAACCAAACCGGCCAGTAGCGCATTCGCCAACATTTGGCCGCTCAACACATCCAAAACAGCCACACCCACCTTGGAGCCGACCGGATCATCGGGCGCGCCATTCAGGGCAATCCAACCCGTTTCGGCCTGCAAGGCCAAGTCGTAACCCTTTTCTTCGGCCCTGGCATGGCCCACCGGAAAGGAGCTGATATGGCCGTGGACCAATCTTGGAAATTGACGATTCAAACGGGCTTCGTCAACGCCCCACTTGCTTTGGCTGTGCGGTAGGAAGTTATCCAGGTAAATATCCGCCTTGGCCAACAGTTGATTGAACCGGGTACGGTCCGAGACCTTTTCCAAGTCCAAAACCAGCGAGCTCTTATTGCGATTGCAGCTCTGAAAATAGGCCGATTGGGGGCCTTGGAAGGGCGGTCCCCATTGTCGCGTATCATCGCCGCCGGGCGGTTCAATTTTAAGTACTTCCGCACCGTATTCGCCCAGGATTTGGGCGGCAAAAGGACCGGCCAAAATGCGACTGGCATCCAATACACGAATCCCAGCAAGCGCAGCGGTTTTCATTAACTTTGGGCGAGTTTTTCCACTAAATCAATATAGCGTTGGCGGGCATCCGCCGATGCCGTCCCCTCCAACTTAGCCCAGGCATCGTATTTGGCTTTGCCAACAAAGTCGAACGGCGTCGGTTCAGGCCCTTCCACATCGCCAACTGTGGCTTGTTTGTAAAGCGCATACAGTAACAAGAGGTTGTTGTTGTCCGGACGTTTGGGCAAATTCTTGGCCCGTTGTGCTGCCATTTCAAATTGATTTAATGTATGTTCCATGGCCTTTCCTTTGGGGTTGATCTGGACATATTGTAACGCGAGCCAAAATGGAAGCGGGCAAAAAACCGATAAAAATGAATCATCCTTCACATCAAAATGCTTTGGTTAGCTGCAGCGATCACAAATCGCTTTTCTTATCGGCAACTCCCAGAGAAAATAGAGGTGAGGTCCACCATGAGCTGGGAAACGCTTCTGGCCAAAGCAATCGCAGTGGCCGCTACCGCACATCAGAACCAATTTGACCGGTCGGGAAAACCCTACATTCTGCATCCTTTGCGCATGATGTTTCGATTGGAAGATCCGCGGGCCCGTATTGCCGCTGTGCTCCACGATGTTGTCGAAGACACGCCGATCAGCCTTGCCGACCTGGGTCAAGCCGGCTTTCCCGAAGAGATCCTAACCGCGGTCGATGCATTGACCAAACGCGAAGGTGAACCCTACGAAACGTTTGTGCAACGCGCTGCGGTCAATCCCATCGCACGTCAGGTCAAAATCGCCGACCTGGAAGATAACATGGACCTCAAACGCCTGAACGGACCCATCTCCGACAAAGACAAAGCCCGGCTCAGCAAGTACCACAGCGCCTGGCAAAAACTGAAGTCCGAAGCTTGACACCTCTGAAGGACTAAAAAATTTGGTCAGGAATTTTTCAGTAGTCGCACATTAGGCTCTCGGATGGCACGAACCCCAAAAAACGACACTTTCACAGCGGATCCAAAACCCATCAAATCGACAAAGTTGAAATACGACAATAAACGAGATAGACAAAACCGCTCAAATTGCTGTAAAAACATTACAACAATAGAGAAGGGTAAGGAGCGTCCACAAATTGTTTTTTTTTCTGGCATCTATTTTTCTTTCCAACGAATTCAAGCTGGAAGCAGTGTGGCACGCCGGTGTCTATTTTAATGTCGACGTGGTAGGCGACAAAGCAATTCTGCCGGCACTAAAAGGCGGAATCCGGTTTTTTCAGCTTTATGAGAACGATGCGCCGATTCTAATTGCTACTCTCCCAAACGCTAATTCGATTTCCGAGTATACGGCTTACAATGGCAATTTCGGTTATTTTATTGATAACAAATGCGGGTTAATTAAGGTTGATTTCTCCGACCCATTGCACCCACAACAGGTCGGAGAGGCCCCGGTAGGCAACTACAATTCTCGTTTGGCCTTTCATAACGGTTTTGTATACATACTTGGTCCGAATGAATTGGACGTTATAAACTCTGATGATATGAGCATTTTACTTCACACTGATAATGTTGGAGGCAATTGTTTTGAATTTTATGACAACCAAATGTACGTAGGAAACAAAACACCATCCGGTGGTGTGCTTAATATTTATAACATCGAAAATCCAGCAGTCCCTATTTTACAAAACACGATAAACTATTTAGGAATGTTTAAATCAATAGATCTAATGAAAATCAATGGAAGCCGTCTTTTTTTAGTAATTGCTTCCCATGGTTTAGTCGCATTGGATTTGCAGGATCCACCAAACCCCCAGGAATTAGATACAGAAAGCTTGCATGTTGACTTCAGGGGATCAGACATTCGTGCTTGGGGAACAGGCGTGGTCACCAGTGATGAGTTTCGATTACACTTTTTCTCCATGGATGGAACCGATTTAATTCTTGACCAGGAGGTTGATTTCTTTGGAAGCGAAGGCATTGCAGTATTTGGGGACACACTTATTTGCACAAGTTATAATACTATTTCTGGATTCAGTGTTCCTATGGACCCTGCCAATCCTAGCTGGACCTTAGAAGGCCCTTATATGAACAGTGGGGATAAATTTGATTCAATTTCTATGACTGGCAATCTTCTCTTAGCATCCTGTCAAAGAGGAACAGCAGTATTAGACACTAGTGAAAACAACTTGGATTTTAAAGGGTGGTTTTCTTCAACAAATTCAATGCATTCAATGCACATGTATAATCAGTATTTATTTTCACTCAGCTCATTTGATAATCTTTACATCCATGATATTTCAAATCCATTTCTGCCTGAACTCTTATTTACCTCTAACATACATTCTGATCTCAATGCACTTACATTAGCTTATCCATACATTTATGCTTTGAATGTGAATGGTAATTTGGAAGTTTTCGACGTTTCCGATCCACCCAATACGCAAATGGTTAACACTGTTCCCGGATCTTCTGGGAAAACCATATTGGCACATGGAAATGTCCTATATTCCCTAGCTTCAAATTTACAGGTCTGGTTGCTGGACGACCCAATAAACCCGGTAATGACCCTCGAAATACCCCTTGAGGGAAGTTCTTCTACCAAGGGAATGGCAATTGAGGGAGATTTATTGGTCGCAAGCGTAGGAAATCACCTCAGCTTTTTAAACATTGCCAATCCGGCCGTTCCAACTCTTATTTCTCATATGCAAATTCCACTTTTTTCCAATTCCAATTTTATATCCTGCGGCCTTTTCATGAATAATAGACTCTATTGGAGTAGCGAAAACGTGATTGTGATCGAGTATGCTGACTTACAAAATCCTGTTGTCACGGAAATCCTGGATGCATCTCCTGGAATCGCTCAATTGATCCCATATGGTGATTCAAACTTTTTCGGAGCGGGTTCAAAGGTTTGGAAGTTTAGTCACAAAAAGCGACTCTTATCTTCAGAGGCATGGCCATCCTGGCCAGAAATCAACATTTTGTCTTTTTTGCACCTGACTGAATCCATTCCAAAAATCCATTCCACCTGCGAATTTAAACCTTAAACTTTTTACCAAGAAAATATATAAACAGAAAAATGAATTTAAGGCTGGCGATTTAGTATTAGGAACAAATGGAGGTCACATGGACCTGAGGGAGCGGATTGCAGGCGGCCTTTACGGGCTTTTGATCGGCGATGCGTTAGGCGTGCCGTATGAGTTTCATGAACCGTCCGAAATCCCCAAGGAGGCGGAAATCGAATTCAATCCGCCTACGGGATTTGTGCGCGCTCATGCCCATATCCAAGCCGGCACCTGGTCGGATGATGGTGCCCAAGCGCTTTGCCTGCTCAGTTCGCTCCTCGAATGTAAAGGTCTAGATCTCCACAACTTGGGCGAAAAGTTTCTAGCCTGGTACGATCGCGGGTACATGGCGGTCGATGCCCATGTTTTTGATATCGGCATCACCACGCGAACCGCATTGGCCGCCATCCGTTCAGGTGTTCCTGCTGAACAGGCAGGGCCAAGGGGTCTTCAGGATAATGGCAATGGCTCACTCATGCGCGTTCTGCCCTTAGCGCTGTGGCACCGCGGACCCGATGAGGAATTGGTTGATTTGGCTCAGCGACAATCTACCGTTACCCATGGCCATATTCGCTCGCAAGTCTGTTGCGCGCTCTATTGCCTGTGGGCCCGTTGCATCATGCAGGACAAACGGAACCCCTGGGAAGGTGCCGTCTCCAGCTTGCGCCAAATTTACGCCAAACAGCCCGATTACCTGGAGGAATTGGAGACAGCGATCCAACCGGATAATCCGCCGCCCGGCAAGGGCACAGGTTATGTGGTCGATTGCTTGTTTTCGGCACTCGCCGTCCAAAACCACAACCGTTTCGAGAAAGTCGTCAAACAGGCAATTCTATTGGGTCGGGACACCGACACCACCGCCTGCGTGGCCGGCGGCATTGCTGGCCTGCGCTTCGGCATTTCGGCCATCCCCCAAAAATGGCGCAACGCCCTGCGCGGCCAAGAGTTAGTCGAGCCTTTATTAATTGAATTGCTTTTAAAGCTGTGTAGGTGACTTGGAAACAGGACACTAGGGAATCCTCAGCAAAATAAGACAATCCTTTTTTAAGTAGCTAGCGCTGCAGTTTAATTTGCAAAAAACTTAAATCAATTGAACCTTAAAAGATTTTCCTTCCATGCCAAACGACACGCATCGAACGCATCCATGTCCCGCTGGATTTGGAGCCATTCAAAGCCATCGTGTAAACTGCTGGCATTCGAGGAGCGCTTATGAAACGTGTGGCGGTTTATGCCTTTTCTGGAGATCCCATCACTTTTGGCCATATCCACATTATCGAGCGGGCGGTGCGCGCCTTTGATGAAGTGATCGTGGCGATCGGCCGCAATCCGGCCAAAAAGTACTTGTTCTCCCTGGAAGAACGTGTCGATATGGCCAAAAAAGCTTTGGTCCATCTCCCGCAAGTACGGGTCGATATGTTCACCGGGCTTTTGGTCGATTACGCCCAGGAGCAAGGTGCCGGTTTTATTATCAAAGGCGTGCGCAATAACACCGATTTCGATTACGAAAACGCGCTCTTTGGCGTCGGTGAAAGCCAAAAAGCCGGGGTAGACACCCTGATCTTCATGGCCCGCCCCAACCTGGCCCACATCTCATCCTCGGTGGTTAAAGCCATCCAATTGGAACACGGCTTTATCCACGACTACGTTCCCCTACCCGTCAAACAAGCGCTCGAACGCAAAATTAGCGGTCAGGTCCTGGTTGGTATCAGTGGCGAGGTCGGCGCCGGAAAATCGTTTATTGGCCAGAAATTCAAGCAGCTCGGTGACAAAAAAGGCGTTACGGTGTGGCCGTTTGAATTGGATGCGATCGCGCTCGGCATCCTTGAACGTTATACCGAGCCCTATTACGTCAAAGTCCGCCAGGACTTGGTCGAGGCCTTTGGGCCAGAAATCGCCAGTGAGGATGGCTTCGTCAACCGCAAAGCGCTTGGCAACGTCGTTTTTCAAAACGCTGAGCAGTTGCGCAAACTCAACCGCATCCTGGAAAAACCTGTTCTGCTGCGCCTCAAAAAGGAATTACAAGGCAAACGCGGTTTAATTCTGCTGAATTCGGCCCTGCTCATGGAAGCCGATCTGGCACCGCTCTCCAATAACTGTATGATCCTGGTCAAGGTCGATAAAAAAACCCAAAAGGACCGGCTAAAAGAGCGCGGGCTCAACAGCCTGCAACTCAAGCACCGCCTGGAATCGCAGCTGCGTTATGACCTCAAAAGTCAATTGTTGGATGAACGCATCCAAACGGATGGTTTTGGCATCCGCTGGGATTTTGATAATTCGGAACCCGTCCAGGAAGCCGAACTCGAACATTTATTTGATCAGATTTGCGCCGACATGAAATGCGAGGGGCTCTAGGATTCAGTACTGACCTGGAACACATTCAGCGGCGATGCCAAACCATCAATCGTGCAGCTATCCCACATTTCAAACACCAATCCAGAGCCTGCAACCAAATCTTTAAGGGTTTCCGAGACCAGAATCGTATTGGCGGGCGCATGTGCTGCAATTTGGCGACTGACGACCTGAGTCAATCCCGTCACGGACTCGTGTTTAATGAAACATTCGCCGGTATGAATGCCTGCCGATAGACGTTCACCATGCGTTTGACCCAAGCGCAAGAGTTCCAACGCACAACGTACCGAGCGAGCTGGTCCATCAAAACTGGCTAAAAATTTACCGCCGTCCAAGGACCAAACCGATCCGCGCCAATCGTCTACCACCCGGCTTATGGCCTGGCGAAAGGGATCCGACAATTGACGCTTAAGCGGCGTATCGCGTTGCACGGGTGTGCGTTTAAGGCAGAGTACACTGGCAAGGATCCGTGAGGTTTCGGGCTGGTCGGGCAGGTCCTGACAGAACGCTTCGATTTCGGAGAGGACCGGCTCCACCTGGCCAATAAAGGGCAGATGGTCTGCACCTTCAAACAACACCAAGCGGGCATCGGGAATTCGATCGGCCAGGAGCGCACCTTCTTCCCATTTCAAACAGCGATCCTGACGACGATGTAAAACCAAGGTGGGCACTTCAATAGTGGGCAGGATGTGACGCACGTCGATCTCAGCGTTCATACGGGTCAAAGCCAGCGCGGCGCCGGGGCTGGCGCCCATGCGTAGGTATTTGCCCCACCACTCGCGGAAGGCGGGGTCTTGGGCCAAACTGGGCGCTCGTTCCTCTATGCCCACTGGTCCACCCCACTCTTTGAGCATCACTTCAAAAAAGGCTTCCCGTTGGGCCTGAGTCGGCGCCCAGGGGTAGTCCGGTGCCCAAATACGTCGCGCATAGGAGCCGAACATAATCAAACCCAAGGTGCGATGAGGATAAGTTGCGGCAAACAGGCTACACAGTGGTCCACCTTCAGAAACACCAAATAATACGGCTCGTTCTGAACCAACCGCCTCCATCACAGCGCGCACATCGTCCATGCGTTGCTCAAGCGAGGGCAACTGGTCGATGGGAACCCGATCCGAAAGGCCCGTTCCACGCTTATCGAAAACGATTAAGCGAGTAAAGGAGGCCAAGCGACTTAAAAACCCAGCAAAGTGGGGTTCGTTCCAGAAATATTCCAGGTGACTGACCCAGCCCATAACAAAAACCATATCGATTGGCCCATCGCCGACGACTTGGTAAGCAATGTTCACGTTGCCGCTTTGGGCATATCGAACCGGCGGTTGCTCCAAAATACTTGAGGTTGGTGCTGCGCCCGGCACGGATTTGAGCGAACGGAAAGCCGCAAGCAGAATTTCAGCATCGTGAAAGCGTTTGTGCGGATCCTTGTCGACCAATTGTTGAAGAAGCTGGCGCCATTCCGAAGGCAATTGAATATTGGACCAAGCCACATCGCGATGCAGAATCGCATACAGGGTCTTGAGGGGTGCGGCCTCAAGGAAAGGATGTTGCCCTGTCAACGCTTCGATACAAATGACGCCCAAACTGAATAAATCACTTGCGGCACTGCTCTGGTTATCACTTAATTGTTCGGGCGACGCATAAGCCAAGGTGCCGGACCACTGGGATTCAGAGGCTTTATCGCGTTCAAACTTAGCCAACCCAAAGTCGAGGATTTTGACCACCCCCTCTTGGGTAATAAAGATGTTATCGGGCTTCAAATCACAGTGGATGATCCCGCGCGTATGGGCAGCGGCCAAGCCTTGGGCCGCCTGCATGGCAATCTCACGCACCTGATCGGGCCGCAAAGGACCAGCCTGAATCCAGGCCCGCAAGGTATCACCCGCCAAAAATTCCGTAACGGCAAAGGTGAGACCGTTTTCGGTTCGGAAGTCATACAGGGCCAGAATATTGGGGTGGTTGAGCGCAGCAACCGCTTTTGCTTCCATATGGAATCGGCGAATGGATTTTTCATCGCGAACCAATTGGCCCAACAACATTTTGATTGCCACCGCCCGGTCCAAACGTGTATCGATGGCCCGATACACCTGACCCATACCGCCAAAACCCAGCGCCTCTTCAATTCGATACGGCCCCAATTCGGTGCCTGCAGGCAACAATGTTATTCTCCTCACACGGTTTTCTAAATTGTACTTGGCCACAAGAAAAAAAGAATAGGCAAGAAATCACACTTTCAGTAGCATGAGGCTTTTGCTGGAGGCCCGTATGATTGAACAAATTCTGGCTCAGGAACTGGCGGTATCGAGCAGCATGGTTGCAGCGGCAGTCAAGCTGCTAGACGAAGGCTGCACCGTGCCTTTCATTGCGCGTTACCGCAAAGAAGCAACGGGCGGCCTGGACGATACCCAATTACGCACCCTCGAAGAACGTTTGCGTTACCTGCGCGAATTAGAGGATCGGCGGTCGGTCATCCTGGCATCTGTAGGTGAACAGGACAAACTCACGCCCGACCTGGAAAAAGCCATAACCAGCGCCAAGACCAAAACCGAGTTGGAAGACCTTTATCTGCCCTATAAACCCAAACGGCGGACCAAGGGTGAAATCGCAAAAGAGGCCGGCATCGAGCCCCTGGCCAACCGCCTTTACCAGGACCCAAACCAGGACCCAGAAACGCTTGCTACCCAGTTTCTCAATCCCGAAAAGGGTTTTGGTGATGTGCGAGCGGTGCTAGATGGTGCACGTTACATCCTAATGGAACGCTTTGCCGAGGATGCCGGATTGATTGGAAAAATGCGAAAGTACCTGGCCCAAACCGGAGCCGTCACGAGCAAAGTCGTTGAGGGCAAAGAGCAGGAAGGCATCAAATTCTCAGACTACTTTGCCTATGACGAGCCTTTGAGCAAAATGGCGCCCCATCGTTTCCTCGCCTTGTTGCGCGGCCAGAACCTGGGCTTCCTTCAATTGAACCTGGTTGAAGGCGATACCGATCAAGCCTGCGGATTGATTGGCCAACACGTGCGCATCCAAAACCGCAATCGCCCTGCCGATTCCTGGTTAGATAAAGTGGTGCGCGGGACCTGGTCAATCAAAATCAAACCCCATCTGGAAACCGACTTGATGTCTGAGCTGCGCGGTCACGCCGAAACGGCTTCGATTCGGGTATTTGCCACCAATCTCAAAGATTTGTTGTTGGCTCCGCCGGCCGGCAAAAAGGTCACCATGGGCCTGGACCCGGGCATTCGAACAGGAGTCAAGCTGGCCATTGTGGATGCGACCGGAAAATTACTTCAAACCAGCACCTTATATCCACACGCACCGCAGCATCAATGGCAACAGGGCCAGGATCAACTGGCGCGTTTTTGTAAGCAGTTCGGGGTGGAATTGATTAGTATTGGCAATGGTACAGCCAGTCGCGAAACTGAAAAATGGGTGGCGGACATGCTGCAAGACCACCCGGACATTCGCGCTCAGAAGGTGGTCGTCAGTGAAGCTGGCGCTTCCGTTTACTCGGCCAGCGCCCTGGCAGCCGCAGAGTTTCCAGAACTCGATGTCAGCTTGCGCGGTGCTGTTTCCATCGCCCGTCGCCTGCAGGATCCATTGGCCGAATTGGTGAAGATTGAACCCAAAGCCATTGGTGTCGGCCAGTACCAACACGATGTCAACCAGACCGACCTGAATCGCAGTCTGGATGCCGTCGTTGAAGATTGTGTCAATGCGGTTGGCGTTGAGGTCAATACGGCCAGTGCACCACTGCTTTCGCGGGTGTCTGGATTAAATAAAACCACAGCCCAGAACATCGTGGCTTTCCGCGATGAGAACGGACCCTTCAAGGAGCGAAAAAACCTGACCAAGGTGCCGCGACTGGGAGCAAAAGCCTTTGAACAAGCAGCCGGGTTCCTGCGCATTCAAGGCGGGAAAAACCCATTGGACGCGTCCGGTGTCCACCCTGAATCCTATCCCGTGGTGGAACGGGTCTTAAAGGTGGTTGGGCGGCCCATCACCCAAGTCATGGGCAATGCCGATCTGATTAAACAACTGAATCCGCGTGACTTTACCGATGGCCAATTCGGCCTGCCAACCGTGCAGGACATCTTTTTGGAACTGGCTAAACCGGGCCGGGACCCACGACCCGAATTTAAAACCGCTCAATTTAAAGAAGGCTTGGAGAGCATGGATCAACTCCAACCTGGAATGGTCTTGGAAGGCGTTGTCACCAATGTCACCCATTTTGGCGCGTTTGTCGATGTTGGCGTGCATCAGGACGGGCTGGTCCATATCTCCCATCTGGCTGATCGCTTTGTCAAAGATCCGCGCGAGGTTGTTAAGGCCGGTCAAATCGTTAAGGTTACCGTTTTGGAAGTCGACCTGAAACGCAAACGGGTCAGCCTTTCCATGAAGAAAAACCCCTAATTGTTAGGAACCAATCCAAACTTGTATGCGTAATTAGGAGTGGAAACCCAATTCCAAAATTTGATTAAAGGAAGGCACCCATGGTCCAACCCATTCCTCAAGGATTCTCTGCGTTGACCCCGCACTTGTCGGTCAGTCCGTGCAAAGAGGCCATCGCATTTTACGAACGCGCTTTTGGCGCCAAGCTCCACGCCAGTGCCCCAATGCCAGGCACCGATCTTTTGATCCACGCCCAAATGGATATTCAAGGCGCGATTTTTATGTTGGCCGACGTATTCCCTCAATGGGGTGGAACCGGTCCCAAGGACTTAAAGGGTTCCTGCGTCACACTTCATTTGTATGTAGATGATGTGGATGCCTGGATGAAACGCGCCGAAGAAAACGGCGCAACCATTGCCATGCCGGCTGCGGACATGTTTTGGGGCGACAGGTATGGAAAGATCATTGACCCGTTTGGACACCATTGGTCGATTGCCACCCATATCGCCGATCCAACCCCAGAAGAAATGGAAGCAGCCATGAAAGCGATGATGGGGCCCTAATCCAACCCAAAGCAGGATTTACCCTTGCGAAAAGGCTTCAGGCTTGGCAAGATCCCTAGCAGATTGTCAAGGAGAGTAAGACAAATGCGCTGGATTGTGTGGGGATTTTTGCTGGTT
This sequence comes from Acidobacteriota bacterium, assembly GCA_020637335.1. Classification (GTDB taxonomy): domain Bacteria; phylum Acidobacteriota; class Holophagae; order Acanthopleuribacterales; family Acanthopleuribacteraceae; genus JACJWC01. Next base: position 148,230 of record JACJWC010000003.1, read on the forward strand.
TCTTGCTCTTTGTGGGCCCAAGAGCAAGCGCTGCCTAAATATGCGACCGAAGCAGAAAAAGCCATGGGCCCGCCTATTGCGCTGCGCAAAACAACGCCGCCGCCCAGTGGTCCCATCCAAACGCCAGCCGAATACGATCCCGTTGAAGGGATCCTGCTCAGTTATCAGGGCTCTTCAAGTTGGAAGAGCATTCTCGACCAAATGGCCGCCCAAATTACAACCCTTGGCAATGCGGATGTTTACGTCATGGCCGATTCCGCGAGTGAGGCCACGACCATCCTAACCAATATGACCAATGCAGGAGCTGTTGCCAGCCGGGTTAAACCCCTTGTGGCGGCAACTGATTCTATTTGGATCCGCGATTACGGACCGCGTTATGTCTACGAAGGCAATTGCCGCAGCATTATCGACCACACCTATAACCGACCGCGCCCCAATGACGATGCGCAACCGTTTTTCTTCGGTAACTACAAACACCACACAGTTTATGAAATCCCCTTGGTACACGGCGGGGGCAACTACCACCTGCACACCGATGGCGAGGCGCATGCCACCCGCCTGATCAACAACGAAAATCCCGACCTCACCGAGCAGGAAATTCACGATTTATGGCTGAATTACCAAAACGTAGACACCCATTTCTACACGCCATTCCCCACTTCGATTGACTCCACCCAGCACATTGATATGTGGATGATTGCCCTGGCTGACCACACCTCCCTGATCAGTGATTGGCCCAATAATGCCGGTTCGACCCAGGACCAGATTTGCGACAGCACGGCTCAAAGCCTGATCAATGCCGGTTATGCGGTCACGCGTATCCCCGCTTTTTCGGTGGGTGGCACCCACTACACCTACACCAACGCGGTGATCTGTAATGACCTGGTGTTGGTGCCCAGTTACACCAATTCGACCGTGGCCCCGCACAACAGTGAAGCCTTAACCATCTGGCAAAACGCAATGCCAGGCAAGACCATCGTACAGATCAACTGCCAGGCTATTGTGACAGCAGCTGGCGTGATGCATTGTATTGCGATGCATGTGCCCGTTCATTTAGGTGGCCAAAATCCGACCGCCTACCTCCAAACCCGTTTTGAAGGCCAAACGTTGCAGGGGGGGAACACGGCAAACCTGCGCTGGATCAGCGATGACGATATGGAAGTCATGCACGTAGATTTGGCTTATTCCGTTGACAATGGGCCTTTTACAGAAATTGCCAACAGCCTGCCCGCCTTGGGCAATCACACCTGGAACATTCCCCAATTGAATTCAAATAATGTCCGCCTGCGCGTAACCGCCTGGGACGCAGCGGGTTTGAGTGGCATCGATACGACTGCACCGTTCAGTGTTGCGGGAACGGTCTGTCGCGGCGATGCTGCACCGCTCAACGGCGGCGATGGCATCGTCGATCAGGATGACCTTTTAGTAGCCATCGGATTCTGGCTGTCCAGCGAGGAAAGTGTTGATGTCTGGCCCGCGACTGGCCCCAATACCTGGGGCGATGGCGCCGTCGATATTCGCGATTTGGTCCAGATCCTGGATCTGTTTGGTTCCTGCCCCTAAATTTTTTTCCGGAGAATCTCTGTGCTTTTTTTGTTCTGCCTGTTCCTGCAAACTGAGCCCAATCTGGTCCAATCGCTTAAAAACGAAGCGTTGGCTAACCAACCGACCTTTAACAGCCTTACCGAACTCTGTCGGGTCGCGCCTAAACGGCTATCTGGTTCAGCTGGCGCCGAAATTGCGGTCCAATGGGCAAAGGCCGAAATGAAGGCTTTAGGTCTGGAAAATGTTCGCTTGGAAGCGGTTCAGGTGCCACATTGGGAACGCGGACCTGTGGAAGCATTGAGGTTTCAGGACGCGAAACTTGCAGAGACGTTTCCCCTTCCCGTAACCGCCTTGGGCGGAAGCGTCGGAACCAATGGCCCTCTCACCGCACAAGTGATCGAAGTCCAATCGTTTGAGGAATTGCAAAAGAAGGCCGCGCTGGCCAAGGGCAAATTTATTTTTTTTAATCGTGCCTTCGACAATACCTTGGCCAACCCGTTTGAAGCCTATTCGGGTGCCGTCAACCAACGCTCGCGCGGCGCCATTGAAGCGGCCAAAGTTGGAGCAATCGGCGCAATTGTGCGTAGCATGACCAATCGCTTGGATGATTACCCCCACACCGGCGCCATGCGTTACGACGAGAACATCCCGCAAATCCCGTCGCTGGCCGTCTCAACGTTGGGCGCCGAGCGGCTGAGCCACCTGCTCAAACGTGACCCCAACCTGAAATTGGAAATGGAACTCTCTTGTCAGACTTTCCCTGATACCACCTCCTACAACGTGGTAGGTGAACTTAAAGGAAGTCAATTTCCCGAGCAGATCCTGGTGGTCGGTGGCCATTTGGATGCATGGGATCTTGCTCAAGGCGCGCACGATGATGGTGCCGGTGTTTGCCAATCGATGCACGCGTTAGGACTGCTAAAGAAAACAGGTTTCATCCCCAAACGCACGTTACGGGTCGTCTGTTTCATGAACGAAGAAAACGGGCTGCGCGGCGGTCGCGGTTATTACGAACAGCATCTGGCTGAAATGGACCGACATGTGTTGGCTATGGAGTCGGATCGCGGCGGCTTTACCCCACGCGGTTTTGGCACGGATGCCAGTGGTCCAGTCATGGAAGCCTTTCGCCAAATCGTCGCGGAACTGAGCGAGATTGGAGCCGACCATATCGAACTGGGGCACGGAGGCGCCGACATTGGACCGATGGCAAAAAGTGGCGTGATTCAAGTTGGTTACATCCCCGATGCACAGCGCTATTTTGACTTTCACCACGCTGCGACCGATACGATTGATGGGGTCAATCCCCGGGAATTGGAATTGGGTACGGTGGCCATGGCCGCCTTCTTGTACCGCGCTGCCGGTTTGGAGAACCTACCCAAAAATCCGGTCACCCACGAAAGCGAATAAAAGGAAAAAGCGAACCCAATATGCGAGCCATAAAAATGATTACGGCGGGTACCTACGGCAGTTACGACCAGGACGGCGCCAACATCATCCCGCGCACCTGCCTGTTTGCCCTGTGTGAAGACGGTAGCCTGTGGATGATGAAAGATCCCAGCGGCGACGAATCCTCCGAGTTTTGGACCCAACTCCCCAATCCGCCTGATTCGGATTAACAAGCAAAATCAGGTTGTTGGGGAAAACAAATGGCTTCGAACAAGTGGCTGGCCGCAACCCCCGATCTGCCACATGATCCATGAGAAAATATGGGACCTCCAACCCTATTTGAACCCTCATTTGGGTTGTGAGCCCGAATTTTTTTTCATTTAACTTGATCACTTTTTTGATTTTTTCTTGCGTTGAGGAGATGGAGATCAAAAAAGGAGATAACTATGCCAAAAATTATTGCAGGTTGGTTCTTATTGGCGACATTTACCGCAATAGCACAACCAGGCCTCAGGTCAGCGGCCAAAAAAATCGGGCCCCTCGAAAATTACACGGGGATATGGTTGGATGAAGGTGGTTCCTTCGGCGTCATCGTAGGCACGGCAGGAACCATTCTGCATTGGGATGGAGACGACTGGTTCCCCATTTCCAGCCCAACCGGGAACGATCTGTATGACGTTCACGGCTTGGCCCCAGATAATGTGGTCGCCTCAGGTCAGGATGTAATTTTGCGGTGGGATGGTATGAGTTGGAGCATCATCCTGCAGAACCCATCAACCCCCTACACTCCCGTTTTTTTGACTCAATACCGCATTTGGTACGGCATCCCAAGCAACCAATTCCCAATTGTTGGCCGTTGCAACCTCAACGGCTCCAGTCCATTAGGCCTTGTGACCGGAACGGGTTCTGTACTCAATTTTCAGCAGGAAAATGGGCTCATGCACTTTATTGGCAGCGCTGGTGATATCGTTCAAACCGACAACACTCTGATTTTTAATTTTGTTTTCGATCAGGACGATATGAATCCTTTAGGATTTGCCGCAGCAGACTTCTTCTTACACACCAGCAAACGAGAAGGAATGACAGCCTATGGAGGTAATCAAACCGGTATTTATCAGCTAGAGGAAGATTGGAACTTTATTACAGCCTTAACTGAGCTATTTGGAGCTAGGGCAATTAGAAACCAATCCAATCAAATAAAATTGCTTTGCGCGGGATTGGATCCGGGCGGGAATGGGTTCACCCTCAGCATCGAAAACGGGACAATCACTCAAACATTCCCACCCGAGGCCACTGGTATTGGGTTAAGTGATGTGGACGAAGTCACTCAAGATATATTTTCCACCGTCCCTGGCCACGAAACCTGCCTTATTGGAACAGGTGCCGCTCAATTTTTTATTGGAGATCTCGAAACGATACTTCGTTATGAATTGTGTATGCTTGCCTTTCAAAGCTGGCTAATTGCTTGTTCTGAGACGACAACGCCTATCAACCTCGTGGATTTTATTATTGCCGTTAATAACTGTCAGTCCCTCAATCAGTGAACAAAAGAATGCGAAATCGCAATAAATAATGTCGGGTTGGGGTTCAGGCAAATATGGGTCAGCTTTCTTTGGGGTCACCTGGGAAGTGCATGGGGATTTTGGGGATATCGTTTTGGGTCAGACCCCGAGGGTTGTGCTTTCGGTCCTGAACGGTTGGCGAGGTGAAACTGTAGGTGGCGCCGCATTGGCAACACTTGGAACCGCGGATTTTGAGCTGATCTCTCACCTGTTGGCCTTGGCCAGCGCTGGCCAAGTAACCGAACAGACTTAGCCCAAAGAGGATGCCCAACCCAATACCGACCTGTCGATTTTGGGCGTCGAAGAACCAAGCTGCAACCCAAACCAAAAGGCCCAAGAAACTGAACATTAGCACACGAGACCATCGGCTTTGGCGCCGTTCGACTTGTTCCATCTGCTGATTCAGGGCACCGGCACCACGCGATTCGTACCAATTTTCAAACTTAAAAGATCCACAATGATCACAGTAAAAGGCTTCCTCGGTAACCGGGGTCGGCTCCAGTTCGGGATCATTGTCGCCAGTCATCCGTTCGTAAACCACCCAACCCAAAGAGAACCTCCTCTAACCACCGCGCCCAAACGCAGCGATCCTGACCTATCAAAAATCCAAACGTTTCATTTATTATCGTCGCTTCAGGCGGGCACTTGATCCTATTGTTGGATAACCCACATCTGCTGGATTGGCAGGGTTTTATCTTGCAGGACTTGTGCGGTATTCGTTTTTTCGTATTCGCAGCCGCGGCACACATCCACGGGCTGGGGTTCCGATATTAATTTTTGGATTGCGGCTCTAACTGCAGCATCCAAGGGGTCCTTTTCGGGTTGGTGGCGCAACAACGCTTCCGCAGCGTACAAACGCGAAACGGCCGGACCGAGCACCAGGACAAACCGCAAGGCTTGCCATTCCGAACCCGATTCCAAGCGTTCCATCTGCAAACGCTGTTGTGGATGGGTTCCGGCAAAGCCACAAAAAGAACCATACACACCCTCCCCAGCCATAAGGGCAAAAAAGGCCTCCCTATTGGATGGCGCGACTTCCAATTTACCCAGTTCGGGTGCACGGCCTTCCAGGTCAGCCGCATAAGCTGACCAATCGCCAACGTCCTGAATCATCGCAAACAAAAGCATGAACATTATTGCCCCCGATCAGGAATCAAAGATGTGGTCAGGATAGCGGTTTTGCAAAAAATCGACCGTTGCCTTGCCGACTTCAGGATTGCTGGCCATGACAAACCCTTTGTGGTGGCAATACACACTTTCGCGTCGATTGAGTTCCAAAGGCTGACCAGCCACATCGCTGACCCAGCCACCAGCCCCTTGAATAACAGCAGCCACTCCGGCCAGGTCCCAGAGCGATACCCCTTTGTTGCGGCGCGGTAGACCGAGGTAGAGACCCGCATCGCCGGTCAACAGGTTACAGCCCTTGTGCACAGGTGAAGCCAAAACCGTGGGCCGACACTTTTTGATGCCCAATTGGGCTTTTAAATCTGCAGTCAACGCATGCCAGAGTGGATTTTTTTCCTGCGGATAAATCTCTGCTTCGGAAACCCAAAGCACCAGTTCCGAGCCGATCTGGGGCGGATTCAACGCAATTCCATTACAGGAACTCTTTTCCTTGGCCCAGCCGGTGTAAAAACGGCCAATCGCCGGCAGAGAAACCACGCCAAAAACGGGCGTGCCATCCTGTTCGACCAAGCCAATCGAAACGGCAAAAGAGTTGGTGCGGTCGACAAAACCGCGGGTGCCATCCAATGGATCAATCAGAAAGACGTAGGGTTTGCGGTAGCGATCATCGGGATGGTGATCGGTCATTTCCTCGGCCACGATGGCCGTCTGTTCGCGCAATTCATCTGCCGCGGTATAAAGCACTTCCAGAATCAACGCCTGAGCATCGTGATCGGCTTCCGTGACAATATCGCCGGTATGCGTTCCAATATCTTTTTTGTAGACTTCGTATTCGCCCTGGTAGTGTTGAAGGATGCGCGCCGTTGCGCGGGTTGCCGCTTCCACACTCAATTGAAACCAGGATTCTAACTGTGTTTTGTTCAACATGGATGCCGCCCTCCCCGCCGCCATTGTAGCCAAGGCTTGGCGCCCTTCCAAGCCAGATCCAGGCGAAATCCGAGCTGGGATTCTCCGCTTGCACGCCCAAAACAGCTGTGCTATATTTCGGGTCCTTGCGGAGAGGTGACCGAGTGGTCGATGGTGCACGCCTGGAAAGCGTGTGTGGCGGGAACGTCACCGGGGGTTCGAATCCCTTCCTCTCCGCCATTTTCGGATGAAGAATTGGGCATCGGCAACGATTGGCTATGAACCGTGTCAGGCCTTGACGGGAGCAGCACTAAGTAGATTCAGTCGTGTGCCGGTGTCTTACTGTTCACCCGAGGAAAAAGGCAGGGCATGGCCTCAAAAGTAACCGCGCTCGCGTGGCGACCCCAAACATTTGAAGATGTGGTGGGCCAAGAGGTCATCACGCGGACGTTGCAAAACGCCATTCAATCTGATCGCCTTCACCACGCCTACCTGTTTTCGGGTCTGCGCGGATCCGGTAAAACCTCTACGGCGCGCATCTTCGCCAAAGCACTCAACTGCGAGCAAGGCCCAACGGCAACCCCCTGCTTGACCTGTGTACCCTGCACAGAGATCAAACAGGGCAATGCGTTGGATGTGGTTGAAATCGATGCCGCTTCCAACAATTCGGTCGATAATGTACGCGAATTACGCGAATGGGTGCGTTATGCTTCCGCCCGCGATCGCTTCAAAATCTTCATCATCGATGAAGTCCACATGCTCTCCACTTCGGCTTTTAATGCCCTGCTCAAAACCTTGGAAGAGCCGCCGCCCAACGTTATTTTCATCATGGCCACCACCGAGCTGCACAAGATCCCAGCCACCATCCTTTCGCGCAGCCAACAATTTGATTTCCGCCAGATCCCGCTTTTCAAAATTGAAGATCATCTGAAAAAGATTGCCGATGCGGAAAAAATTCAGATCGACATAGATGCTCTGCCCTTGATTGCGCAATCCTCCGGTGGGTCCCTGCGCGATGCCTTGTCCATCTTCGATCAGGTTATCGCCGCCTCCAACGAACAAATCACCCGCTTGGACGTGCAATCCATTTTGGGTGTTGTCGAAGATGCTACCCTGCTCGACCTGCTCGACGCCATCATCCACCTGGCCCCGGAAAAAATGTTTAACCGGGTCGGCGAGTTGGTCCATTACGGCCACGATTTACGTTTGGTCTACGATGCCTTTACTGGCCTGATCCGCGATTCGCTGGTGCTCAAAACCACGCAAAACGCCAGCGATATGGTCATGCGCAAATACGGGCACGGCAGTCAACATGAGGACCTGCTGACCAAAATCACCGATGCGGACCTGATTCGCATTTTGGATTTGTTGGTCCAGAACGAGAGCATGTTCCGCGCCGCGAATGAACCGCGTTACGCCTTTGAGCTCGTCCTACTCAAAATCATGGAACTCAAACGCCTGGTCCCGTTGGAAACCTTGATCAACGACCTCAAACGGCTTGGATCTGAAGGCCTGACCGAAAAAAAAAACGAAGCCACCTAACGCCTGAAGCGGAAGAGCCAGCCGTCAGCACATCCCCATCCAGTTGGGACCGCGACGCCTTTCTCGACCACCTGCGCCAAACGGAAAAACCGGCCCTGGCCGCCTTGGTCGCCAACGCCTTCCGCATGCAGGCATCCGAGGATCAATTGCTCCTGTGGTTTGATCCCAGCAAAGCCAATCTGATTGCCCTTTTGGAAGCGGATCACCACCATCTACCCCTGCTCAAAGCCATCGAACATCAAGCAAAACGCCCTTTGAAACCGGCCTTTCGGGTCGCGCCGGACCCCAACTTAATCCGCGCCCGCAAGGAACGCGATGCAGCCCATGCCTTTGTAGAAGCTGACCCTAAGGTAAAATTAGCACTGGAACTTTTTAAAGGCGAAATTGTTCACCTCAAAGAACTGAACCAAGATAAGGACGGCAACACCCATGATTGATTTCAACGACCTCATGCAAAAAGCACAAATGTTCCAAGGCAAGATGAAGGATGACTTGGAGAAAATGCGCGTTCAAGGCAGCGCTGGCGGCGAAATGGTCAAAGTCGTGGTCAATGGAAACCGCGAATTGACCTCAATCCAAATCAACCCAGAAGCGCTTAAAGACCCTGAAATGCTCGAAGACATGATCCTCTCTGCCCTACAATCTGCCTACAGCCAGGTCAATGAAAAGGTTCAAGACCAGATGAGCGGCATGTTGGGCGGCCTGGATTTTTCGCAAATCGGCAAAATGTTTGGCGCATGAAAACAGGCGATCCCATCGTCGACCGGCTGGTTGACCTGATTGCAAAAATGCCCGGGATTGGCCGAAAAACCGCCCAGCGACTGGCCTTTTTCATTCTGGCCCAGCCGGAACCGTATGCGCTTGACCTTTCCGAAAGCATCCGTCAACTGAAAGAAAACTTGAGAACCTGTCCGCAATGCTTCAATTTCTGTCATCAGGAACTGTGTTCGGTTTGCAGCCAAACCAGCCGTGACACAGGCTTGATGTGCGTCATTGAAGATGCCATGAGTTTGAACCAAATCGAACGAACCGGTCATTACCGCGGCTATTACCATGTCTTACAAGGCGCTCTCTCGCCGATCCATGGCATCGGGCCCAAAGAACTGCGGATCCAGGAATTATTGGCCCGTCTGAAAACAATGCCCGTCCAGGAAGTCATTTTAGCCACCAACCCCACTTTGGAAGGGGAAGCCACCGCTATGTACCTGGCCGAACTCTTAGGTGAAAGTGGGGTCAAACTGAGCCGTATCGGGACGGGGATTCCCATGGGCGGTTCGCTGGATTACGTCGATGAAATCACCATGACCAAAGCCCTGGATAACCGCCGAACTTTGTAAGATTAAATCAGGCTTCAGTCGTTTAAGGTTTGGCGACGCAGGTGATTTCTAAAGCCTGGGTTTGTTCCAAAACCGTGACATAAAGTTTTAACGACAGCTCTTTTTTGCCTGTAGGCCAGGTCCCAGTCAGATTACCCAGGTCAGAGATATGCAGAGATTCAGGCCCCGAATCGAGTAGGAAGCGGATTGGGCAATTAGCATCCTGTGCGATTAAGTACATGTCCAAAGGTTCGTTTGTTGGGAATTCCAATCGGGTTGGGATCCCCAATGTTTCGGACCACTGACCTTCTAAGATAGTCTCTGAAATAAGGGAGTCGGGATGTTCACACAAAACTTGGATGGCACGATAAAACGGCTGACCTGTCCGATCTGCCACAAAGGGCAAATGATTTTGGTCTGAAGCCTTGGCCGTTGGCTCAACGCCTTGGTATTGGATCGATCCATTTTCGTCCACGACATATGCCGACCCGCTCGCAGGATCTTTGGCACCAAGCTGATCCAAAGCTTCTTTGAGCTTAGCACCTGATAGCGGGATTTGATTGGTTTCTAAAACAGCCTGCGCTTTAAGCAAATCCAATTGAACCTTAACCCAGGCCCTTTTTTCAAATATAGCCTTAAACCGCCCAACGCCTGTCGTATAGACCAGAATTTTGCCCATAGCGTTGGGTGCTGAACGATCTATTTTAGGCGCCGCCATTTCAAAGGAGATTTCATTTAAGGGCAACCCAACTTGTTTGACCAACTGATCATACTGATCATACAAATCAATTTGAGTCAGGTACCAATTGTAGGATCCCATCAACCTCGTAAGCATCCGCTGTGACCAGGCGGCATCTTTCATGAAAATTTTCGGATTCAAAAACGCTGCCTCATTTTGAAATTCGGCCCATAGCGAACGCTTCCAGGGCGCATCTTCAAAATCAAAGTCCAGCAAACTCAAAAACGCATTGGTTGAAAGGGTTCCTTCCATTCTTTGACATTCAAGGATTCGACTCATGAGGGATACAAAAACCATTTGAGATAGTAAATCGGGAGCGCCATAAAAGAAGCGAGCCAACACAATCGAACGCCGCAGGCTCTCCTTATCGTGGTGAATTGCATAATGAGCCAGCAGGTAATTGACGAGTTTGACAGCGCCATTCAACTGGGGCATGTTGTCCATCATTCTCCCGCCGGGATAGCGCCAGCATCGAGGGTCGTAGGACTGGGTTAAGGCATTTTCCAAGGCTGACCAACCCTCTTCGTCAATGGAATAGGTTGCGAGTTGATCCGTCAGATCAGGCCGGCTCATCAAGAGAACCGGTCCGCCGGGAAAGGATTCAAAGGGCGCGCAGAAGGCTCGTAAGTGTTCATAAGCCTGATCGGCCGGATCTCGCGGCAGCAATCGCCACTGTTCGGCAACCTGCGGCACCTGATCACGACCCAGTACTTGGCTTCGATGGTAAACCCAGCCGTACCAAACCGCAATTAAGCCAAGTCCCAAGATCGGGATCAACCATTTCCGCTTCATTGATTCCCCCACAGCTGTTTTGCCTCATTCTACACAAGAGTCTAACCAACAGCCTCTTGTGCTTGGCCGGAATGCTTGGCCTCGGCAAAGGCCTGTTCCGACCGGAATCGCGGAATGCTGCCCGCTGCCAACTGGTCCCGTCCATTGGCCAAACCATCTCGAGCCTGATCCGCTAATTGACGTACCAAATTGCAGAATTGGTCCAGGACCGAATGGCCCGGTAAGCGGTGCGATTGCAATTCCATGTCGGGTCCACTGAAGCGCAAATACATGGCGCGACCCCGCGAGTCCATTTCCAGTTCCAGAAAGGGAATACAGCCCTGTCCTTCAACCATGGCGCCCCAAGCCACCCGGCGCAAGGCGCGAAACGGAGCTTTTTGCGCACCCGCCGCCTCGGCCACAGTGAAAACAAGTGCATCGCGCTCCACCCCAATTAAGCGCGCGGCAAAAGTTTGAGCCGGTAAGGGTCTTTGATGAACCGGTTTTTCGACCGGAACTGGCGGCAGCTTTTCTTTCTCAACTGCAGCAACTGCAGGGGGTTGCGACAACTCAGATTCAGGAGCAAAGCCAGGAGGATGCGGCAAGCTGAGGAAGGCTGGGATGAGGCGCTGCTGCTGAAGGTCGGGAAATGAACGCAGAACTTTCAACATGCGATCTGCCAAGGCTCGCGATCCCAAATCGATCTTGCGCTCAAAGGCCGTTAACAAAACTTCAATCAGTTCGGGGCTTTGGATCCCGCTTTCACTCAGCTTGATTAAGTGGTTGATACTCGGCTTGAAGCTGCCGTCCCGACGCAACATCAACAACATCGGTTCGACTAAGATTGGCCACTGGTTCCTGCGCTGAACGGCCAGGACCAGTGCCGTGAAATTGCGTTTGGTCTGAACAGGATCATCCATTTCTAAGCTCAGATGGAAACGTCGGATGTGCGTTTCCAGTGGGCAATCATCATGCAGGCAGACCTGATTCAAGACGGCCATGGCTTTGTCGAATTGACCGGCCTGGACCCATTTATCCACCTCAAAACTCTGTTTTACAGGATCTGCTGCAGGCGCCTTGCTCTTTGTCGCGGCAAAGTCCCAACCGATTAATTTGAACAAAAAAGCTGTGGCCAAACCAAAACCAAAGCCTGCGATATGTGCGGAATAGGCCACATTGGAGGAATCGCCATCCACCCATTGAGCCAGGATCTGCAAGCCGACCCAGAACGGGATGACCAAATAGGCTGGCGCTTGAAAGGTGCCGCGCCACCACACGTTGAAGTAATACCAGAAGGTTATTTTGACCCGACCAAAATAAACCAAAAACAAGCCGAGCAAACCCGAAATCGCGCCCGATGCACCCATCAAGGTGCCGGGCCGGTAGCTCATGCCCAAAAATACCATCGTGGCAAACAGACCTGCAGCCAGGTAAAAACCCAAGAAACGCAACCGACCCAACCGATCCTCTAGAAAGGGAGCCGCAAGTTAAAAAAACAGCAGGTTGCCAAAAAGATGGAACCAATCGGCATGCAAAAAGAGGCTGGTTAAAAAATTCAGTGGTTTAGGGTGCTGGACCGAGAGTCCCCAGCGTTGGGTAAAAATATTTGCAAAAGCCGTTTCGGTATCGGTCATTAAGTCCACCAGTTGGGCTTGTTCCTCCGCCAGTTCTGAGACAGACAAAAAATAATCGCCGTCCGGCCCCGACACGGTCAAAATTCCATCTGAATCCGGTTCCAGGTATTGAGGAGATCCATCGCCCAACACCTTGTGGAGATAAGGAATTTCTGACTGCGGCAGATTAAGATAGGGATGAGCAGCCCAGTAATGGCGCAAGGCACCGAGCTTTTGTTCAAAAACCTTGTCCTGTCGGCTCGACTGATGCAGGATTTGCACGCCCAAACACAGCAGGGCAATCGCAATCGAAACATAGGGAATCCGCTTAACACTACCCATCTCATGACCGACAGGAATAATCATCGAATAACCACCTCCTAAATTTCCGGCCTTTTCTTGCCAACGCCTCAAACGCATTATCGCAAATTTACCAAAAAAGTTGCATTTTAAGTTTTTCTGATTCTCTTCTAGACTTCAAAGCCTTGGTCCAAAATGGGATTTGACGAATCAATGGCGCTTTCGATGGCAATGCGGGAGGTCAGAATGAAAATGCACAAAGCGGCGCAAGTCTTAGTATTAGGACTTCTCTTTTTCGGGTCCGTCATGGCCCAAGTAACCGTTGATGTCGCTAACGAAAGTGACCTTACAACGGCTATTAACGATGCTAATTCCGACAGCATGAACGCCTACATTCTTGAGCTGACTGCGGATATTGAGTTGACGGCCTCGCTGCCACTGGTCACCAGTGAAATCACCATCCAACCCGACCCCATGGTCGCACCAGGCGTTCGCATTTTTCGCTCCTCTATGGGAGGAACTCCCAATTTTCGGATTTTTACCATCGGCGCGAATGGCACGGAAAAAGGAAATCTAACCTTGATCGACCTGGTCTTAGAAAACGGTTTCGTTCAAGGCGGCACCGCTCGGGGCGGGTGCATTGAAGTGCGGGACAATGGCGCATTGGATGCCAACCGAACCCGAGTCCATGCCATTCGCTGCACGTTTCGCAATAATCAGGTTTTGGGCTCTGGTTCCTCAAACGCCCATGGCCAAGGTGGTGCCATTTATGGCGGATTTGACTCCTTTGTCCTCCTCGATGATTGTATTTTCGATAACAACAAGTGCCAAGGCTCCAATACCTCTTTCAACAATGCGGGCCAGGGCGCTGGGGGGGCACTTTTTTTCAATCGATCGGGATTAGGGCAAAGCGTTGCCGCTTTCATCACAGGTTGCACCTTCGAGAACAACACCGCCCAGGGCGGAAACTCCAACACAACCGAAGGCGAGGCGGTAGGTGGGGCTCTGTGTTCCTACGAGGCCAAAATCACCTTAAGCGGCAGTACTTTCATCAACAATCAGGCAAAAGGGGGTTCCGGTGGGTCGATGGGTGGACTGGCCCGCGGCGGTGCCATCTTTATTCAAGACCCGGAAGCTTCGGCAAACCAGACCATTACCAATTGTCGCTTTTAGCAGAATGGTGCGCTCGGGGGTAATGGCCGTGAAGCCCAGGGCGGTGGCCTTTTTATCTTCTTTCTAGGCTCCACGGGTCCCACCACACTTACAAACTTGGTTTTCATAGGCAACCACGTCTCACTTGGAAGTGGCAATGCCGGGAGGGGCGGAGGGTTCTGGACCAACGGGACTACTGTCACCGCAACGGGCCTCGAGTTTGTCGAGAATACAGCGACGACAGCAGGTGGCGCCATTTTTGGTCAGGGCGGCGCGATGAATATCAGCGACAGCTGTTTCATCCGCAATAGCGATACAGCGTTTTTTGTAAACACGGGCACTTTTGTGGCCGATGACAATTGGTGGGGTCACCCGGCTGGACCGGGCCCGCCCGGTGATACCAAAAACGCAAACGTTACGGTGAATAGCAGCTTGGTCGAGCCCCCACCGGGCGCTGACTGTCAAGCCACTCAAACCTATAATTGCGAATTGGCAACCCTAACACCTGGCATGGCAGCTAATACCTTTGACATTCAATTTTCCACCGGTGAAGCAGGCTTTACCGGTTTAGCGTTCATGGCAGGAACCGATGTCACCTTCAACGGATTCACCCCTGCAGGCTGCGAAAACAGCGGGACGGATCAAACCTGCACGGCATCAGTGACCATAACCAATCCGGGTAGCCCGAATATCTCTGCACGTTTCGTGGTTAGAACCAACCTGACCGGACCCTCTACCTGTATGTTCACCAATGCAAACGGTCTGCCTGTGGAGTTAATGTCCTTCGAAGTGGAATAGGGATAACGACTCTCAGCAGCCAAATCACAGTGAAGGAAAATTAAGCCTCAAACGCATGGTTTAGGAAAGGGCTTCTGAAATTTTTCCGCTGGGTTGGGATTGCTTTTATAATGCCCGGAACTTGGTGGAGGTTTGGCGATGCTGCGTTTACCGCTTATTGTGGGATTTCAAGGTTTGGAGCCTGATTGGGTTTGGCTGGAACGGGTTCGACCGGCCGGGGTCATTCTGTTTACCCGCAACTTTCAGGATCTAGAACAATTGCGCAAACTTACCCTGGATCTGCACCGTTTTGACCCGCACCTGTTCATTGTCATTGATCAAGAGGGCGGTCGAGTCAACAGACTTAAAACCCTGTTGGGCGAGTTTCCGGGTCCACCCAGCATGCACACACCTGAAATTGCCCGGCAAAACGGCTATGTTATGGGCCAGCTCTTACGCAGCCTGGCCATTGATTTCAACTTTGCCCCAGTCATTGATCTCAACTACGGAAATCCTGGCAACGCGCTGGATTTACGCTATTTAGGTTCTGACCCGGAGGAGGTAGCGCTCAAAGCGGTGGCCTATGTGAAAGGCCTGCGTAAAGCTGGAATTGAAGGTTGTCTCAAACATTTTCCCGGATTAGGCAGCACAATTCCGGACAGCCATTTCCACTTACCTACTCTGGAGTTGCCCGAATCACAGTGGCAACAACAAGAAGCAAAGGTGTATCAGCGCTGCGCACAATTGGGCATGCACAATGTGCCCATCATGGTCGGCCATTGTACGATCCCGTTCTGGGATCAAGAAATCGCCACCTTGTCCGGTCACACGGCCAAAGCCGCTCAAGCACTCGGGCATCAAGGCATGTTGATCAGCGATGACTTTGAAATGAAAGCACTGGACCAGACTCGCTTACCCGAACTGACCCTCCAGGCTTTGGAGAATGGGCTCGATTTGGTAATTGTCTGCCACCGAGCGGATCTCATTGAATCAATTGCGGATGCGTTACGCGAACAACCCCAAATACTGGCCCAAAAACATCAGCGTATCAACACATTTGACCAGCACTTGGTCCAGCTCAAAGCTCAATCGCCACAACCCCCCTTCGAGAAAGCATTAGCAGATTGGCAGGCATTTGCTTCGGGCAGCCAGTCTGAGCAGCAGGATTTTCACGCTTTTTTGGATACCTGACTTAGGTTTGGGGTCGCAAACGAGCGCGGCAACTGCGGATCGGTTCAAAAAAGTCTTCAGGCAAATCCGGCAAAGCTGCCTTGGCCACACCCGGCAGGCCCAGTGGGTGACTACTGGCCTGATAGACCCATTCCGCGACTTGATGATGCGCTTGACGCAGAGGCACACCCTTGGCCAGCAGGAACTCCATCAGATCCGTTGCCAACAAACTGGGGTCGCCAGCCGCTTGGATCATCGTTTCCGCCTGAAGTTCAAGTCCGTCCAAAATGGCCGGCAGGGCCACAAAAAAGGCATCCAGTTGGGCGCAAATACCAAACAACATGGGTTTGTCTTCTTGCAGATCTTTCATGTAGCCCATCGGTAAATTTTTGGTCAAGGCCAGAAGCCCGTTGTAATGGCCGAGCGCCGTGCTGACCTTGCCTCGCAAGAGCTCACACAGGTCCGGGTTGCGTTTTTGCGGCATCATACTCGAACCGGTCGTAACGGTGTTATTGAAGCGCAGAAAACCAAATTCCCGCGTATTCCACAAAATTAAATCTTCCAATAATCGAGACACTTCCAGCATCCAATGCACGGCCAAGCCGGAAAACTCCAACCATTCCGAACGCAGTGAAACCGTGGCAAGCGGCGAAACGGAGGCATGCTCAAACCCCAGCATTTTGGCTTCAAATGCATAATCCAAGGGTAAAGTGGAGGCATTAATAGCGCCAGCACCCATGGGACACTCTTTTCGCAAGCGTTGAAAGAAGGCCAATAACTGATCGAGTCGTCGCTGCCATGTCACCCGGTGTGCGGCCCAGTATTGGTGCAGGAAGATCGGTTGTGCGCGTTGCAGATGGGTGTAGGCCGGTAGTAGGGTCTCGCCTGCTGCCTGTTCCAAACCCGCCAACTGTTGGGTTAGCCGGTGCATGTGTTGGATCCATTGGTGGACCTGATCGACCAGGAACAATTTGACATCCAACAGGACCTGTTCGTTGCGCGAGCGACCGGTGTGCAGGTTGGCACCGATCGGCCCCACCTTCTCGCAGAGCAGCCGCTCTAACCAGCCGTGTACATCCTCATCGCGATCTTGTGGTTGATGGACAGCCTGTTTCAACTCGGTTTCCAGACTGTCCAATCCCGTTTGAATCGTTTCAAAATCCGCTTCGGAAATCAGGCCAACCTTGCGCAGCATGTGCATGCGCACCCGACTGCCACTTAAATCGTAGGGCCACAACACCCAGTCGAAATCGATACTGCGGTGCATGGCGTGCAATTCGGGCGAGAGTCCTTGGTTGAGCGCTGTTTTCCAGACTTCGGTCACAATGAAACTCCAAGACTTTGCGCAACCGGCGGTTGGCTGTGGTGTTGCAGGTGCTGGAAGAAAACCAACGCTTCACTGAACTGGCTCGGCCATTCCTGCATGTGTGAGAAGCCTCCTAATTTATCACTGAACAGGTTGGGCGTTGCTACCCTGCTCTGAATGAAGGGTTGGGCGCCTACGATTTTGATTTGGATCGTACCCTTTGTGTTTTGGTAGAGGGATTTGGCCGCAGCTTCATAGGCAACCTGAATCGGATGTTGCCAAACACCTTGGTAAAGCAGCGTTCCGACTTTTTGGCCCATTTGATCCAACACATCCAAGGTCGGTTTTGGGAACCAGCATTTGTTTAAGGCTGCCCGAGCGAAATAAAGCAAAGATCCGGCAGGTGTGTGGTAGATTCCCCGTGATTTCAGGCCATTGGTTCGGGTTTCGATCAGGTCCAACCAGCCAAATCCAGTCTGTTTGACCCCTTCGTTCAGCTTCTGAATCATCGCCAGCGCTGTCATGTCCTGGCCGTTTAGTTGAGTCGGCAGACCGTTTTCAAATGTAATTGAACATTCCAAAGGCCCCATTTTGGTCATGGCATTTTGAAAGAAGTCGGGTAAAGCAAGGTCCAATTGCTCCAGACAGCCACCTTCATACGAGCTGTGCCAGAGATTGGCATCAATCGAGTAATCGAAACTTTTCTTGGCGATCTGGACCCCAGCCGATTCCACCCATTGCAAGGCATCTTCCCGCCCCCCACACTTCCATTCCCGCCAGGGCGAAATGATTTGCAGGCCCGGCGCCAGAATTTTGATGCGTTGCTCAAAACGCAGGTAATCGTTGCCTTTCCCGGTTGCGCCATGACACACCGCAGATGCGCCAGACTCAAGCGCAGCCTCCACCAAGGCATCGGCAATAAACGGACGTGCAATGGCCGTGCCCAGCAAATAATCTTTTTCATAGGTCGCACCCAATTGGAGCATGGGTAAAATGCCCTTCTCCACCAACTCAGTCTTTTTGTCTGCAATGCTGACCTGATCTGCACCCAGCTGGTACGCGCGCAAACGCAAGGCTTCAAAATCTTCCTGCTGACCGACATCGACCAGGACCGCATGAACCCATGCCGCTTTCTCCTGTTTCAGCCAGGCCACTGCTGCTGAAGTATCCAATCCTCCGGAATAAGCCAAAACCACTTTCATAAATCACCTCGCTTATGCGCATACACTCGCATTAATCTGCAAGTTTTGGGATATTATGCATAGTTATTCGGATTGTCAACAAAAAAATGAGGTTCAGGTTTCGGGCCCGCTCAAATTTATGCATAATATGCGCATGAACCCAGACATGTTGATTAAACGATTGATTCAGGAACGGACCATCTCGACTCAAGCGGAGTTCCTGGACCTGCTGCACCAGTACGGCTGGGAGGTGAATCAGTCGACCTTGAGCCGCCATCTCAATCGCTTGGGCATTAAGAAAATTGAAGGTCAATACAGTTTGCCGCGCGATCCGGTCGCCGTCGCCATGAAGGCGCGGCTTATGACGGCGCCACCCAACCTGATCATTGTGCGTACTCGACCGGGCCACGCCCAAGCGGCGGCCTATCGCATTGATGCAGCTGGCATCGAGTTCATCCTCGGTTCGGTCGGTGGTGATGACACGGTGTTTGTGGCGACCAAACCTGAACATTTAGACACGGTCTACACTGCTTTGGATCGCATGTTCGACACGGAGTCGGGGCCCTGAAATGACCCAGATCGACCAATTTGAAAGCGTGTTCAAGGCTGCGGCCCGCACCCCCTTTGAGGACTTGAAACGGCCGTGGAAACACTGGCTCTTCATTTCGGACCGCGACGCCGATTTCACGCAAAGGTTGGGCGATCAAACCGCACATTTCCTCTCAATCGTCTGCCACCAGCGGAGCACATTGACCCAAGCCGATTACCAGGCACTGGGCGATTTGCTGGAAAAGGTAAACACGCTGAACCCGGACCTGATCCTGACCTACCGCAACTTAAAGACAGATAATTGGAAATGGCCCTACAGTCTAGGATCCTATTTGGATGTTTTAACCCAGGCGACAACCATCCCGGTTTTGGTCCTGCCGCACCCCGATCCTTCCGGTCAATTAAGCTTTCCAGAAACGGATTGCCGCGATGTCATGGCCGTCACAAACCACCTGACGGGCGATAATGCGTTGGTCAGTGCCGCTCTGGATTTCACACCGGCCCAAGGTCAATTGTGGTTGACCCATGTGGAAGAGCAGCAGCATTTTGAGCGCTACATGGAGATCGTTAGCAAAATCCCACAAATCGAAACGCAGCAGGCGCGGGAATTGATTCAGGCTCGCCTGCTCAAAGAACCCACCGATTACATCGAAAGCGTTAAAGCCCATGTAACGGCACATAACCCGACCATCAAGGTTTCGTCGTGGGTCGGAATGGGTCATCGATTGTCCGAATACAAAAATTTGATTCAAACCCACCATATTGACCTCTTAGTCATGAACACCAAGGACGATGACCAATTGGCCATGGCCGGCATGGCCTATCCCCTGGCCGTTGAACTGACCCAAATCCCGATTTTGATGTTGTAAAAATGACGGAAACAGCCCATCACCTCGTGCCCCTCTCCACCAGCCTGACCTTTTTGGGCTTCCTAGTCTTGATGATTCTGGCCCTGGCATTTGAAGAAAAAATCCACGCCAAAAAATCCTTGATCGTCGGGCTTTTTGCGATTGTAACGTTGGTTTTAGGCCAAGTTTTTCATTTGCTACCCATCGGTCCGATGCTGAATGTGTTTGGCGAGAAGATGGAAATTCCGGTCTACGTGTCAGCGGTGGATTGGGGCGTGATCACGATTATCTTGGGCTCCAGTTTGTTTGTGGACGTGAGTTCACAATCGGGCCTGTTCAGTTGGATCGCGATCAAATTAACCAAGGCCTCCAAAGGCGATCCGCTCAAGCTCTACATCTACTACGCGTTGATGACCGTGCTCTTTTCTGCCGTCCTGAACAACGTGACGGCTATGATCATCGTCGGGTCCCTGACCGGCGTTTCGCTAAAAAAACTGAACCGCAGCAACTATCTTCTGGGCTTTTTGTTGACCCAAGGCCTGTTGACCAATGTAGGGGGTCTACTGACCTTGATCAGTTCAGTGCCCAACATCATCATCGGCCAGACGGCGGGCATCAGTTTCGTGCGCTTCTTCTTGGTCGCCGCACCTTATGTGGCCATCAGCACCTTTGCGACCCTGATGGTTGGCAAAAAGCTGTTTGGTATCAAAGGTTTAACCAGCGACCAGGAACGGGCAGAAGCGGCCAAACTGGTGGCAAGTTTTGATGAACGCGACGGCATCAAAAGCCACGGCTTCTTCAAATTCAGCGGGGTCATGACCGTGCTATTCATTCTGGCGATCGCAACGACCTCCGTTCTGCCATTTGTCAGTGGGCTGGGTATGGGCTTTGTTGCATTGAGTTTTGCCGCGATTATGTTGGTGCGCTTTAAGGCCTCAGTCGACCAATTTTACAAGGCAATTGATTGGGACCTGGTCGGTTTCTTTGTCGCTTTGTTTGTGGTCATCAACGTTATGGAACACGCGCAAGTACTGGCCTTGATTGGCCAGGGGATTGCGCCGATTCTGGGTGCAGGTGAACGGCTGGGCAGTGGTTTGTTGTTGATCGTATCGGCTTTAGTTAGTTCGGTCACCGACAATATCCCGCTTTCGGCCATGTTGGCCAAAATCCTGGCCGGCATGGATCAGGGCAAAGATGCGGCCTCGTGGTGGTCGGTCGTTTTTGGCGCCAATTTGGGTGGAAACCTGACCCCAATCGGTTCCGCATCTACTTTGGTTGCGGTCACGATCATGCACAAGCACGAACTAAAATTGAGTTTTGTAGGCTTCATCAAAGCCAGTTTCCCGTTAGCCGTGATCCATTTGGTGCTGGCAACCGCCTACGTGCTGATATTCCTGTAGACCCTTCAGTCCTGATTCTTTTTTTCACGGAGGCGCGCACGACGGGCCAGGCTGGCGGCTGACCACACTTGGTCTATGTCGTAAAACGCCTCAGCAACCTGCGCATCCTCAGGTAAAACGAGCCAGGGTTGTTTGCTGCTGGTGAAGATGTGGATATCGGGTGGGTAACGATCCGGTAGGTCTAAGGTTCCGACCCGAATGAAGGCGATTCTTTTTCCGCCACCTGCATAATGGCTCCAAACAGCGATGCGACAGGAGGGGCAACGCATGATGGTTTGACCTTTGCCACTGGCGGAAGGGGTCAAGACCGCTTCGGGTTCGCCATTCAGCAGGATTACATTTTCCATTTCGAGCATGGCGTTGATGGCAAATGCGGAACCGGTCTCGCGTTGACACCAGCGGCAATGACAGCCGTGCACAATCAGCGGTGGTGCCAGACAGCGGTACCGAATTTGGCCGCAATCACACCCACCTTCAAAAGGTTCAAAATCTGTCATATTCGCCTCCCAACAGAATTAGGCAAAACCCTGCCTTCGGCCCGGTTGACTTCGCAAAACACAGGGAGCAGGCAACTACCAAAAAAAACGAGGTTTTGTCGGCCAAGCAGGCCGACCCACAGAGCTCATTTTTGCCATCGGGGCATTCTCGCTGCAAGCCAGAAATCACGGGTAAAAAACCCGCGATTTCTGAAATGTTTTGGATTAGTTATTGCGGTTGGGGACCGTTTCCTGCTGGGCAGTTGCCAAGGATTGACCGTTTTGGAAGAGGCGATAATCATTGAGGATTTCAATGGCTTCCTGCAGAACAAAATCAGGGGCATCACCCGTTTCAACTTTTTTGTCCTTGTCGACCTCAACTGGATTCCGGACCTGACGTTCTTTTTTGCGCTGTTCGTCAAGGGTTTCCTGCTGAGTTTTTTCGGCCTTGCGCTTGGCGAGGTTTAAGCTAACCCGATTCTCAGCTCTGAGCTCGGAAAAGTGTTTGGCATCCTCACGTACATAGGCGAATTCCGGATGGACGGTAACGCGTTTCTCACTGGCTAACCGCAGAGCGGCAACCATATCGGCGGAAACCTGGTAACGGTCGTATTCCACGGGTTTGATTTGGTCCCAATTGAGGGCGTTTTCCAATTTGGATTCGCGGAATTCGGTTTGATCATAAACGGAGGGAAGCGGAATATCTGCACGCACACCTTGCAGTTGGGTGCTGCTGCCAGAGACCCGGTAGAATTTGTGGGTGGTTAACTTCAAGGCACCGCCCAGATTATCTGGCAGTTCGCCATCGACCAGGCGACGCAAAAACGGTTCCAGGCCGATCAGTTTTTGAACGGTTCCTTTACCATGGGTGGCTTGGTCACCCACCACGATTCCGCGGCGGTAATCCTGAATGGCTCCGGCAAAAATCTCGCTGGCCGAGGCGCTGAAAACATTGGTCAATACAACCAAGGGGCCATCGTAGACTTGGGCCGGATCGGGATCGTCAAGTACCCGAGCATCGCCGTCCTGGGCTCGAACCTGCACAATCGGGCCTTTCTTAATGAACAGACCAGACAGTTCAACAGCTTCGTCCAACGAACCGCCACTGTTGTTGCGCAGGTCGATTACCAACCCTTCAATCTTGTCGCCTTCCAGTTCTTTTAGCAACTTACGCACATCGCGTGTCGTGCTCTTAAAGTCCTTTTCGCCATTGTATTTAGCGTTGGAGTCCAGGTAAAAACCGGGAACGTTGATCACGCCAAATTTATGGTTTCGGCCTTGAGAATCCTTGATTTCATGTACCTCTTTTTTGGCGTCCTGGGAGGTGATGATGACCTTATCGCGGATCAGGCTGACCACGGAGGCATCCGACATATCCACCGATGTGGCAGGTACAATTGTCAGGCGGACCTCGGTGCCCTTTTTGCCGCGGATTTGTTTGACAACCTTATCGATGCGCAGGTCCACCACATCGACCGGCTCTTCATCGCCCTGACCAACCGCAATGATTTTGTCGTTGGGTTTAATTTTGCCGCTGAGCGCCGCCGGCCCACCGGGAATCAAGTCCACAACGATGGTGTATTCGCCCTCGTTACGCAGGGTGGCGCCGATTCCTTCCAGCGAATGGCCCATGTCGATATCAAAATTATCTTTGGTGGCGGGTTTGAGGTATTGGCTGTGGGGGTCGTAAGCGCGGGTCACGCTGGACAAAAACCGTTCCAAGATATCGATGGAATCGTTTTCACGGACCTCTTTTGCCAACCGTTCATAACGTTTGGACAGCAGGTCGGTGTAGTATTCTTTGTCGCGATCCTGCAGGAGGAAGCGAATAATTTGGTCCTTAATGCGCATGCGCCAGATCTCGTCCAACTCGGCTTTGGATTTGGCCCAAGGCATATCTTCACGGTCCAAAACCATGGATTCGTCTTTGTTGAAATCAAAATCGCTTTTAATGTATTTGAGCGCCACTTGGACCCGTTCATCTACACGCTGAGCGTAGCGCTCGTAAACATTAAACGGAATCTCCAACTTGCTCTCTGCAGATTCCAGATCGTCGTCGATCGCCAATTCGTATTTTTTGAATTCATCGATGTCGGATTGCAGGAAAAAGAGTTTGTTTGCGTCGAGGTTTTCTAAAAAGAGATGAAACGCTTTGGCTGAGATTTCGTCGTCAATGTTCTTGCGCGAATAATGGTAATAGGCCAAATACGAGGTGACCAATCGGGTGAGCTCGGCCTGATAGGGCCCTTTGCTGTAATGAGGGGTGCTGTCATAGATGGCTCCTGAAACCAAGCATCCCAGTAAAACAATTCCTCGTAACATGTGACCTCCAACGTTTCATCACCTCATCGGCAGCAGCTCTGCCCATATAAAGGGTGATGAACGTACTTTAGCTCAAAAAGATTCAAATCCCATGCCGTTTTGCCATGTAAAAAGGTGCAGGGTAGGTTTAATCACCCTTATTTCGGGAAAAATGGATTGTCCTGCCAGCCGTACCAGCGCCCGGCTTCGCGATAGGCTTGAGCCATATTGGCGTAGTGACGTGCGTGACGCTTCAAGTTTTGGACCTCTTCCGGGGTCAGGTCGCGAATCACTTTTGCAGGCCGACCGAAGGCCAAAACACCACTGGGGATCTTTTTCCCTTCAGTGACCAGCGAGCCTGCGCCGATCAACACGTCATCCCCAATTTCTGCGGCGTCCAGAATCAAAGTTTGCATGCCCAAAAGCACACGACTGCCGATCGTGCACCCATGGGCGATGACTCCATGGCCAAAAGTGACATCATCGCCAATCGTCAGCGGGTATTTGCGATAGGTGGTGTGCAAAACACAGGCGTCCTGGATATTGGTGTAGTTGCCTAAACGGATGGTATTCACATCGCCGCGAATGGCCGCTTGGAACCATATCGAGCAAAATTCACCCATTTGGACAGCGCCATTAATGCGCGCACTCGGGTCGATATAACAACTTTCTGGAATTTGGGGTTGCTGATTGAGGAGCGGAAATTCTTCTAACACAACAGATTCCTTTAGGCGGGTCAGTTAAGAGACACATTTATTGTTTCGGAGATTTCGGGTGGAATCAAGAGCTTGACCCCAAGTCGCTGACTGGCAGCTTTAAATAGGGCTTGAATAAAGGCCGTCCGCCGCGGCATATCCAACCAGCCCTCCTCATCAAACAAAACCAAATGGGGAAAATTCTGCTGCAGATGACGTACCCAAATCCCGTTCTGCGTCCAGGCACTTGACCCATCTGCCCTTTTGAGCGGCAAACGACCTCTTCCACAGGAGGGTGAACGCAATTTGAGGACCATGGCATCCCAAACCAGTGCTGTAAAACCACGCGTCCAGCTTTGGAGTTGGTCGGTTACATCGTGTCCCAATTCCGTAACCAGCCGTTCTTGACCCTTTACCTCAACCCAGCCCATGGCCGGACGCGGAACGCCCAAGCCTGCCTCAAATTCGGGACAGATGGGAACCAATTCCACATGGGGCCCCAAAACCGTTTGCAGATCCAGAATGGTTTTATGTTGGCCATCATAACGCACGCGTTGACCTAACAAACATGCGGACACCCCACAAATTGGTTTCACAAACCACCCCAAACCAAAGGTTCGGGCTGCAAATTCACGCCAAACTGGGTCCGCACTTTTTCTTGCACCCAGCGCGCTAAATCTTTTAAATCATGTGCGCTAGCCTGCCCAGGATTGATCAAAGCCAGACTGTGCTTTTGAGAGGTCGCGGCATTTCCCCGCCGGGTGCCCTTAAAAATGCCTGCCCGTTCAATCAGCCAAGCCGCCGACAATTTGAAACAGGTGCCAGCCGGGTAAACAGGATGGTCCGCAGGCAGACGCGGCAGAATCAGGGCATATTCTTCAGCCGTCAGGATCGGATTGGTAAAAAAAGATCCACAGCTGTGTGAATTAACATCGAATGGATCGTAAACCATGCCCTTTGAAGCGCGAATCTGCAGAACCGTTTGACGCACAGCCCTTAAGTCTGAAGGGTCCAAATCGGCTTTTTGCAGATCGGGGTAGCGCAGGGGCGCAGATCCGCCCGGAGTCAATTGCAATTGGATCTGGGTGATGATGTAGCGATTGGCCTCGCGTTTAAAGCGACTATCTCGATAAGAGAAGGCACACGCATCGCGATCCAGATCAACCCAGGCTTGGGTCAGCCGATCCCAGGCGCGAACCCGAACCAAGGTTTCGGCAATCTCCTGACCATAAGCACCAATGTTTTGGATGGGTGCGGCACCAGCCGTTCCAGGAATTCCGCTTAGGCATTCAATACCCGCCCAACCGCGTTTCACGGCCGTATTTATCACATCGTCAAACACAGCACCGGCCCCGCAGGTGACTTGACCCGCTTCATAATGGACGTGTTGGTCTTGCATATAGAAAATGAGATCAGAAACGCCCTCATCGGGAAATAGGATATTGGAACCGCCTCCGAGTACAAAAGGCGTTCGATTATGAGTCTCGGCAAAGTCGAGCGCTCGCAACAAGGTGTCCTCATCTGTAATCCGGACCATTTCGGCCAGCCCGCCGACGCCCATAGTGGAGAATTGTCTCAAGGCAACCGTTTCCAACTGTAGCGCCATAACGGGAAAACTTCCTTTTTAGCCGCCCCTGGGGGCATAAATGGCTTATGATGCGCATCGGAGCGCCTATGCCTGCCTATTATGCCATCGATGCTTTTCGAATCGATCAACCATATACACGCATTCAATTGCCGGAATTGCTGGCCCAACGAGCTGGATTGGCAACAGGCCAAATCCTTCAGGTACGGGTGCGTAAAGCTTCGCTGGATGCGCGCAAGAAGCCACGCATCTTTCAGATTTTGCGCCTGGAAATCGAAACCATTAAGCCTTTGAACCCGGTTCCTGAGGGTTGGCAGCAAATCCCCACGTGGACAACTGAACCCGAACTTCCCAAGCGTCAAAGCCCTTCAGCACCCATTCATGTCATTGTGGTCGGAAGTGGACCAGCGGGTTTGTTTGCGGCTGTCTTACTGGCAGAATCCGGGGTTCGAGTCACCCTCCTGGAACGCGGCAAAGCAGTTGAACCGCGCATGCGCGACATCGGCCAACTGCGCTCCAAGGGCATCCTCCTGCCCGAGAGTAATGTTTGTTTTGGCGAAGGCGGCGCAGGTACCTACACCGATGGCAAACTGTATACCCGGATAAAACATCCCTGGGTCCGCTGTGTGATGCAACGTCTGGTCGAATGGGGTGCGCCAGATGACATTTTGGTTGAAGCCCATCCGCATTTGGGCACAGACAAGCTTATGGATATCCTGATCCAACTGCGCGAACACCTTCAGCAGCGCGGCACAGAGATATTGTTCGAAAACAAGATGAAACGCTTGCTGCGTCACCAGGAGCGGGTCGCAGGGGTCGAACTGGAAGATGGTCGTGAGCTGTTGGCAGATGCGGTGGTTCTCGGCATAGGCCATTCGGCGCGTGAGACCTTGGCAGAACTGCACCGTCAGGGCGTAAAGTTGGAAGCCAAACCGTTTGCGGTTGGCGTGCGGGTGGAACATCCGCAGGTTCTGATTAATGAAAACCAGTTTGGAAAGGCCGAGCGTTTCCCCATTTGGGGCGCCGCAGAATATCGACTAACCCACAACGTCAAAAACGCGTTTGGTGAACGAGGCATTTACTCCTTTTGCATGTGTCCGGGCGGATTCATCGTGCCCAGCCCCACAGAACCCGGCCACATGGCCGTGAATGGGATGAGCAACGCCAATCGTTCGACAGCTTTCGCCAATTCGGGCATCGTCGTTCAAATCGAACCCAGTGACCTGGTCCAAATGGGTTATGCAGAATCGCCCCTGTGCGGCATAGCTTTCCAACGTGACTTGGAAAAAGCCTGCTTTGAGGCAACCCCAACGCCCTACCATGCGCCTGCCAGCCGTATCTCCGACTTTCTGGCCAAAAAAACACCGCAAACCCTGGCACCTACCCATTTCCGACCGGGTGCAGTCGCGCACGATCTCTGGCAGATTCTGCCCAATGCAGTGGCAGAACCTCTGGCAGAAGCGCTGCGTGCGTTTGGCCGAAAAATTCACGGGTTTACCAGCGAGGAAGCCAATATGTTTGCGATCGAAAGCCGCACCAGTAGCCCGATCCGACTGACCCGCGAAGAATCCGGTGAAGCGATTGGCTGGCCCGGTCTGTATCCCGTGGGCGAAGGTGCGGGTTATGCAGGTGGCATCGTCAGCGCTGCGGTAGATGGCTTAAAAGCGGCCGAACACATTTTGGCTCAGTTGGATAAATCGGCGCTTACTTAGCTGCGCGAACGCTGGTGACCACCGGTTGGTTTGAGGGTTCCTCGTCGCCATAAATCTCATACAGGGCCGCCACAAATCCGTCAGCGACGGCCTGACGGTATTGAGGATCTTTTATTTTTTGACGGTCATGGCTGTTGTTTAGGTTGCAGACCTCAACCAAACACCGTGTGGGCATACGATTATTGCGAATGACTGCCGGAACAAATGGCGTCGATTTTGCGCGGCGCAGTACGACCGAACGGATCGGTTTGTCAGGATGAACAATCAGGTCCGCCTTGCGCAAGTGGTTTAAAAACTTTTGCGCAAACACCAAACTGCGCGCTTGGGCTGTCTCCAATTCTTTTTTGCTCACCGAAAACTGATTGCCTTTGTATTCGGCATAACGCGATAGCCGCGGTGAGGGTGGCCCAACTTCACGCGGACTATAGCGCGCGTCGGGAATATAAACCATACTTCCGCGGATGCTGGAGTGCAGGCTATCGGCGTGAAAGGAGGCAAATACCATGTTGTTGGGACGAACACCCTTTTGGGTCAGTTTCTCGTAATGGTGGTTAGCCATCATCCAACGCAGATTGACACCATCGCGAGTCACGTTGGCATCACTTAACGGATAGTGCGGTGTGGTCAGCAAGTGTTCATCGGTATCCAAAATGAAGCGGTTGACATCTTGCGTCCGGTAGCCAACGCTGGGGTCATGGACCGTCGTCATCACCACAGCCTTGGATTCGGCTTCGAGTTTGGTTTTGATGCGACACACGATGTCATAGACGTAATCATCTTCCCAAACATCGCCGAATTTAGCACCTGAATCGCGCCCGCCATGGCCAGCATCCAGCACAATATAAATGCCTTCCAGGTTGCGCGCATCCGAATCAGTATCGATACTGCCTACGGCTTCCAAGTTGGCAATGTAGGCCTGATATTC
Source organism: Acidobacteriota bacterium (assembly GCA_020637335.1). Taxonomy (GTDB): domain Bacteria; phylum Acidobacteriota; class Holophagae; order Acanthopleuribacterales; family Acanthopleuribacteraceae; genus JACJWC01. Next base: position 177,112 of record JACJWC010000003.1, read on the forward strand.
TGAATCATCCAGTGCTTTAAATTCCGGTTGCAACAACTCGTAGGGGATCTTGATCGGCGTTCCGACGGCCATGTCGGTTTCATCGCGAATTCCATTGCGGCGAATAATGTTTTGCGCCTCGCGATTCACCTCTTCCCCACTGATCAAACCGCAGAATCGCACAACTACCGCGGAATAAATCGCCTCCCCGCGTTGGAGCCGATAAACTGCATATTTGCCTTGTGAATCTTCGCCGTACTGCAGCAATTCGCGCAGCTTGCGCAATTGCTCCAATTCGGTACGGGCGCCCTCATCCAATTCGTCGTGGGGTAGGGAAACCGGATGTGTCGGTAAGATATCCGCAGGCGCGGTACTTTTGCCCTGCGGGTCGGTTGGTTTGGGTAGCGATACTGATTCTTCAATCAGGACACTGCTCTGCACGGGCGGCAAAATGGTGACGGGATCGGATGGAATCTGAGGATCAATCTTGCGCGGTTGAAAGGCTGGCAACATCATATGCAAGGGAATGCGTATGCGTTCATTTACGGCCAGATCCGAGCGCTTTTTGCCATTCACTTTCAGAATAGCTTTGTAATTGGAACCACTTCCCGTAAACAGTTCGGCAAGGGTCCAGAGCGTTTCATTGCCGCGATAGACGACCCGGTGGACCCAGACATCGCCATCCACCTCGTCTTTGGGCCATAAGGCCCGCACCAAGCTGCGTCGGAAGGGAGGGGTCAATTTATTAAACGGAATCAATACCCGGTTTTGGCCAATCATCTTGAGCCCAAGACTCTTGATCGACTTTTTTCCATCCAGGACGCCGGTGTAAATGCGAATTGCCGGTTCCAACTCCGAAGAATTGGCGACTTTCACATCCAAATGTAATCCATTGCTTTTATCGATGGTTGCATAAGATTGCTCGTCCACCTTTTGGCGAATGCCGGATTCGGCACCCCAAGCGAATAACCCTATACAAACCAGGATGGAAACGATCCTGTAGGACAAAACACACTCCTCACTTGGTGTTAAGTCATAATAGTACACATACCACAAAAAATACTAAAAAAATTAGTATGATTAAGTTTTTTAATATATAAAACGTGCGGCGGTTGAATCAGGAGATTAAAAGCAAGCCCTCTATCAGTTATTGGCAACCGTTTTACTGACCAGCTCACTGGCAAAAACGAATTGAATCCCTTCACGGTCCAGGGCCGGCATGGTTTGTACCAATGCTTTTAATGTCGACGGGTAGGGGTGTCCAATTGCAATAATGGATTCACCTTGCAAAGCCCGTCGTTTAACTTCTTCCATTTGACCCAGGGTAAATTCCAAACTCTCTTCGGAGTCGAGGAACACCTGACGCTCGGCAGAGCGCACACCCAGACGCTGAGCCGTTTCAAAGGCAACCGTGGTGGTATGGGTTCGCGAATCGATAAAAAACAGATCGCGCCGTTTTAAATCCGCCAGGACAATTTCCATCAGTGTGCGATTGGCCGTAATTTTGGAGCCCATATGATTATTCACGCCAACCACATAAGGCACATCCCCTAAGGCTTTGGCTAAAGCTTCCAAAATTTCAGCGCGGTTTAAATGGGCGTATATGGCGCCCGGCCCAGGATTGGTTTTGGGGAAATTGTCCGGTTCCATGGGCATGTGTAACATGACTTGGTAATGGGTTTGGTGCAGGTAGGTCGCCGCCTGATTGGAGTGGGCTAAAAAGGGTAGAACAGCAAACGTAATTGGGAATTTGAGATCCAAAACCGGCGACAAACTCGAGGGTGGATGGTGCCCGATATCATCCAAAATGATAGCCACTTTAGGTGATGGCTCTTCCAATGGTGAACTGGTTTGTTCGGCTTGGGCCACCGGTTCAGGCACCTTGGTTGGCGCCGGAGAAGTCGGTTTCCGTTGCGGTGCTTGGGCTTCAATGACAAAAACCAAGTTCATGCGATTAGCACCAAAAACCAGACTGACTAAATGATGGGTAACCCCACGAATTTGTTGCGGTTTACCCTTCTCCAAATAGCCGCCTTGACCGGTACACCATTGTTCCAAGGCGCGCACCAAGCGGGCATGGATTTGTTCGTTTGCAACCCGAATCTTCCAGTGGTGGACCCCATGTTCGTCCACCGTTTTTTCGACCGCCTTGTCGATATCCACATTGGCCCCAATCAACATGGCGTCAATAGAGGCCACCATGCGTTTATCGGGGAAAGACCGAAACTTTCCAACCAGGACAAACAGTCCAACCAGACCTGCCAAAAGGACCATGCCGCTCAGAATCCAGGCGAAGCGGAACCCACCCTTAGTTTTACGTTTCGTTCTTCGCTTCGACTTGGCTGCCATGCTTTATCCTTTCCCTTTCTAAATCGTTGGGGCGCATTAATTCCCAAACAAATGCGATTAAGCCCAATAAACTTAAGACAATATAGTTTAGGCCATGGATGTAAGTAATTGCCAATAAGCCCAATTCGGGTTCAATGCCCATGACACTGGTCAATGCCAATTGACCAAACGCATGAACGGTCCCAATCCCGCCTGGCGAGGGCACGGCCATACCCAACAAGGTCATGGTGTAAACCAAGAGCATTTGGTCGGTAGCCCCATGAATACCGAATAAATGCAAGCCGTAAAAAAAGTTGGCCAGGTAACTGGCCCAGATTAAGACGGACAATCCAAGCAGGGCCGGGTATTTTCGCGGGGAACCCAAAATGGACAAGCCATCCATCATCTGCCGGAAGAGCCGTTCGATGATTGACCACAATTTGGGCACACGTTTTAACCCGAGATGACCCAACAACCCTAATACGCGACCCGGGAAAAGTACCCCAACCAACGCGCCGACCAAACCAATGCTCAGCGCGACAGCCAACAATCCGAATTGGTTGTGGTAACCGGGCAGCATTTTTTCCAGTAACGGACGCGCGCCCCATACGGCAAATCCCAAAAACACAAACAAGGCCATGAAATCAAACACGAATCTGTCCAATAAGACGCTGCTCGCCAATTGGGCATAAGGTCGGCGGGTCCGCTTCCCCAGCAGATAAACCCGGGCTACTTCGCCAATCCGCGGTCCCACATTGTTTAGGGCATAACCCACCACCAAAGATCGCTGGGCCGGCCACAATTCCGAGCGCTTGGCATGGGGCAAGGTGAACCACCAGCGCCAACCGCGAAAAAACAAACCGGCAAGGACCAAAGCCAACATCACGCAATGGGCGGTCCAGGGCACATTTCGCCACTGGGCAAACATGTGACCCAAATCCATCTTTCGGAAGCTGAAGGCAATTAACCCCCCACCGATCACCAAGCCGAGCAGCACGCCACCCAATTGCCGAAAACCAAGGTTTTTATTTGGAGTCACTTGCCTGAATGCCTTTACGGAGGTCTCGACGTGAAAGTCAAGAGCCTCTAAGATGTAGCGGGTACCCGATGCACCCAAGCTCTGGTATCATGGGGCTAACAACCATCATACCACTATAGGTTGTGGCGAGCCACGCAGGAATGAGGGATTTGAGATGAATGCCAGCCAAGCCGTCTACGATGAGAGCAAGATTAAGAGCCTTTCTTCTTTGGAGCATATCCGCTTAAGGCCCGGCATGTACATCGGTCGATTGGGCGATGGTAGCCATCCTGATGATGGCGTTTATGTCCTGATCAAAGAGGTTGTGGACAATGCCATCGACGAGTTCATCATGGGCCACGGCAAGAAGATCGAAATTGCAACCCAGGAGGACGGCACTGTCAGCGTGCGTGATTATGGTCGGGGTATCCCCTTGGGCAAGATTGTGGAGTGCGTTTCGCGCATCAACACGGGCGCCAAGTACAATGACGATGTTTTCCAGTTCAGTGTAGGTTTGAACGGTGTCGGTACCAAAGCTGTGAATGCCTTGTCCGAACGGTTTATGGTGCGCTCGGTGCGTGAAGGTGAATTCCGCCAGGCCAGTTTCCGCAACGGGATCCTGGAAGAGGAACACGGCGGCGAGAGCAAAGAGAAGAATGGGACCTATGTAGAATTCCTGTTGGATCGCAGCATTTTCCCCGACAAGGTGAAGCTCAAACCGGAGTACCTGCGTCGCCGCATCGACTTTTACGCCTACCTCAACGCAGGGCTGACCCTGATCCTCGACGGCGAAAAAATCGTTTCGAAAAATGGCCTGCGCGATCTGTTGCAGGAAGAGGTTGGGGCAGAGGACATGATGTATGAGCCGTTGCATTACCGCGATGCGACCCTGGAATTTTCCATGGCCCATACCAACAATTACGGTGAGAGCTTTTTCAGTTTCGTCAATGGTCAATACACCAACGATGGCGGGACCCACTTGAGCTGTTTCCGCGAAGGGATTCTGCGCGGGATTAACGATTACAGTGGCAAAAACTTTAAAGGTGAAGACGTCCGCGAAGGGATTGTCGGCGCGATTGCCATTAAGTTAAAAGACCCGGTTTTTGAATCACAAACCAAAAACAAATTGGGTAATTCGGACATCAAGGGCTGGGTAACGGGCGTGGTGAAGGATGCAGTCGCAGACATGCTGCACAAAAATCCCGAAATTGCCCGCATCGTGATGGAAAAGGTTTCGCTCAACGAAAAAATCCGCAAAGAACTGCAGGCCGTTAAAAAAGAGGCCCGCGACAAAGCGCGAAAAATTGCGATTAAAATCCCCAACTTGCGCGATTGCAAATACCATCGTGGCGACAGCAATGCCAAAGGTGGATTATCGGTCATATTCCTGACCGAAGGTCAATCCGCATTGGGATCCATGGTCAGCTCGCGCGATGCCGAAACACAGGCTCTGTTTAGCTTGCGCGGGAAACCGCTCAACGTATTTGGCATGAAACGCGATGCCGTTTACCGCAACGCCGAGCTTTACAACGTCATGAAGGCCTTGGGGATTGAGGACAGCATCGACTATCTGCGCTATGAAAAGGTCATCCTGGCCACCGATGCGGACGTGGATGGATTGCATATCCGCAACCTTTTGATTACGTTTTTCCTGCACTTTTTTGAGGAACTGGTAACCAGTGGCCACTTGTATATATTGGAGACGCCCATCTTCAGGGTGCGCAATAAAAAGGAAACCCATTACTGCTACTCTGAGGACGAAAAGGACAAGGCCGTTAAACGGATCAAAGAACCGGAGATCACCCGCTTTAAAGGTTTAGGTGAGATTTCGCCCAACGAATTTGGCCAATTCATCGGTAAGGACATCCGATTGGTCCAGGTCAATGTGGACCATCTCAAGGAAGTCAAACCGGTCCTGACCTTTTACATGGGCAACAATACGCCGGACCGCAAATCCTACATTATGGAAAATTTGGTATAGGAGCCAGATGTGACACCGACCCTGCGCAACATGATGGACTCCAACTTTTTGGAGTATGCCAGCTACGTCATTAAGGAACGCGCCATCCCGCACATCGATGATGGCCTAAAACCGGTTCAACGGCGGATCTTACATACCTTGAATGAGATGGACGATGGCAAATACCACAAGGTCGCCAACGTAGTCGGTCGTTCCATGCAATACCATCCGCACGGCGATGCCTCAATCTTTTCCGCCTTGGTAGTCCTGGCCAATCGCGAGTATTTCATTGAGAAACAAGGGAACTTTGGCAATATTTTCACAGGCGACGATGCGTCTGCGGCTCGTTACATTGAGTGTCGCTTAAGCCCCTTGGCCAAGGAAGTTCTGTTTAATAAGGACCTGACCGAGTTTGTTCCCTCTTACGATGGACGCAATGAAGAACCCGTCACCCTTCCGGCAAAAATTCCAGTTTTACTTTTACAAGGTGCCGATGGAATCGCGGTTGGATTGGCGACCACCATTCTGCCGCACAATTTTGTCGAGGTCCTGAACGCGCAAATTGCCTATCTGAAAGGCGAGAGTTTTGCGCTTTACCCCGACTTTCAAACCGGTGGTTCCATTGATGTCAGCCAATATCAAGACGGCAATGGCAAGGTAAAGGTACGGGCGAAAATCGAGTCACGCGACGACAAACACATTGTGATCAGCGATATTCCTTACGGCACCAATACAGAAAAATTGATTGCCTCGATCGAAGGCGCGGCGCGTAAGAACCGCATCAAAATTGCCGGCATTCAGGACTACACCAGCGACAAGGTAGAAATCGAACTGGCTTTGCCGCGTGGCATTTACGCAGATACGGTAATCGAAGCGCTTTACGCATTTACCGATTGCGAGATGTCCCATTCGTGTAACCTCATCCTGATCAAGGACGATAAACCCGTCCAAATGACGGTCAGCGAGGTGTTGACCCACAACACGGATAAGTTAATCGCCGATCTGACCCGAGAATACCAGATCGAGCTGGAACGGCTCTACGACAAGCTGCACTACAAAACTCTTGAGCAAATTTTCATCGAGAACCGCATCTACAAAAATATCGAAGAAAAAACCACTTATGAGCTGGTGGTTCAGGCCGTATATGAGGGTTTAGAGCCCTTTTCGGAACGGATCATTCGACCAGTAATCGACGACGATATTGAGCGCCTGCTACAGATTCGCATTAAACGCATTTCGCGTTACGACATCAACAAAAACCGCCAGGAGATTCAGGAGGTTCTCGATCGTATTGAAGCGGTGAAAGCCCTGTTGGGCGACATGGTCGGTACCACCATTAACTACATCGAAGCGTTGCTGAAGAAGTACAGTGCCGGCCGCGAACGCCGGACTGAAATTTTGGAATTTGAAGCGATTAACCGCAGCGAAGTCGCCTTGGCTTCACTCAAACTCGGCTACGATCCCGAGACGGGTTACTTGGGCACGGATGTCAAATCGGAAACACCGATTGCCTGCTCGCAATTCGACAAGATACTGATCTTTAAAAACGATTACTACAAAGTCATCCCCGTCCCGACCAAGCTGTTTGTAGGCAAGGACTTGCTGCATTTCGAGAAGATCGACAAAAACACGGTTTTCAACTGTATGTACCGCGACCAAACCCATGGCATTGGTTACATGAAACGGTTCCGAGTGGAAAAGTTCATCATGGAAAAGGAATACGAGTACACCATCGAAAACGCAAAAGTGTTGGTGCTCTGTCCCGATCCGGCACCGCGAGTCAAAGTCTATTTCCCGCGGGCGGCCCGTCAGAAGGTCAATGATGAAGTAGTCGACTTCAGCACCTTGCTGGTCAAGGGTGCCTCCTCAAAAGGCAACCGAGTTGCGTCCAAACCGATCCAACGCTTCCGCATTTTATCGGGCTCGGATAGCAGTCAAAGCTAATGCGCAAAGGCCAACAAATCCAGGAAATGTTCGATTCTATTGCCGATCGCTACGATCGCATGAATCGCATCATGACCCTGGGCCAGGATCGGCGTTGGCGACAATTTCTGATCAAACGCGCCGAGTTAAAACCCGGTCTCAAGGTGTTGGATATCGCCACCGGAACCGGCGATATCGCCCTGGCCATCCGCGCGCAAAGCGACTGTCAAGTCACTGGGGCCGATTTTTCAGCCGGCATGTTGGCCCATGCGCAAAAGCGCAATCATGCCGACCAAATTAAATGGGTCCAAGCAGATGCTCATGCACTCCCCTTCCCCGATGCCAGTTTTGATCGCGTCGTTTTTGGCTTCCTGCTGCGCAATGTCGAAAATTTAGAGGGAGTTTTGAGCGAAGTGTGTCGGGTACTCAAGCCCGGTGGCCTAATGGTTGGCCTGGACACCTGCCCCCCGCACGGAATCATGGCCCTGCCAGCAACCCTGTATTGCCGCATTATGATTCCGGCACTGGGTTGGATCATCGGAAGGGCGCCACAAGCCTACAAGTATTTGAGCGATTCGACACAGGCCTTTTTGCTGCCTGAGGAACTGGCCCAAAAGATGCGCGATCAAGGTTTTCAAGCGGTTGGTTTTCAAAAATTTTCCTTTGGGACCATCGCTGTTCATTGGGGCCAAAAAGCCGAAAGCCCAACCGAGTTGTGCTAAGCTTGGGCCGGCAAAATGAGGCCACCAAACCCCCAGGAGCGGATGCTATGAGCAATTCTCGTTACGAACAAGCTGGTGTTTCGATTAAAGCCCAGGACGAGGCCATCCACCGCTTAAAAGGCCACGTTGCCCGTACGGAAAACAAACGAGTCATTTCCAGTGTTGGCAGTTTTGGGGGCTTGTTTGACATCTCGTTTCCCAACCTGAGTCAACCTGTCCTGGTTTCCTCAACCGATGGGGTGGGTACCAAAATCAAAATTGCCATCGATGCGGGCATTCACGACACCATTGGTCAATGCCTGGTCAATCACTGCATCGACGATATTCTGGTGCAAGGTGCGCGTCCCCTATTCTTTATGGATTACATTTCAACTGGGAAACTCGCGCCCGCAGTGGTTGAACAGGTTTTAAAAGGAATGGCCGATGCCTGCTGTGCCAGCGAATGTGCCATTTTGGGCGGTGAATTGGCTGAAATGCCCGGCTTCTACAAGACTGGGGATTACGATGTGGCCGGGTTTATTGTCGGCGTTGTCGATCGGCCGAAGATTCTAGGTGCGCATCGGGTAAAGGTAGGTCAGAAACTAATCGGGCTCAAGAGCAGCGGGTTGCACACCAATGGCTATTCACTGGCCCGAAAAATCATTTTTGAAGAACAAGGTCTGGGATTACAGGACGAAATTCCCGGCACCGGGAAAACCGCAGCGCAGGCGTTGTTGGCTGTGCATCGCAACTACCATCCGCTGCTTTGGCCTTTATTGGAAGCCAATCAAATCGCCGCCATGGCGCATATTACCGGCGGTGGTTTTCTGGACAATATTCCGCGCGTATTGCCGCCCGACTGCTGTGCCAGTATTGATTTGAAAGCTGTTCCCAAAGATCCGCTTTTCGCCTATTTGGTGGAAAAAGGTGGGATGGACGCCAATGAACCTTATCAGGTCTTTAATATGGGCATCGGTATGATTCTGATGGTTGACCATGATCAAGTCCAAGCAGTGCAAAAAGCATTGGAAAAAGTCGGTGAACCTTCGTGGGTGATTGGCGATATTGTTTCCGGTAACGGCAAAGTCAATTTGCTGCGCTAATCCAAGCGCGACCGTTTTCAAATCGAACTCGATCGGCGCGAAACCATTCAATCACCTCAGGCAACGCCTCACATTCCAGGGCAAACACCTTGCGCTGGATGCTGCTCGGATCATCGTCGTCCTCTAGCGTAACGGCCCGCTGCAAAAGGATAGGGCCTGCATCGTAATCTTCCGTGACCAAATGGACGGTACACCCGGACACGCGGCATCCGCGTGCATAAACTGCGCGGTGGACGTGCATGCCGTAAAAACCTTTGCCACAAAAAGCGGGAATTAAACTGGGATGGATGTTAATGCAACGCTCTAAATAAGGCTCTTGGGGCAAGAACGGTTTCAGAAAACCGCCAAGCACGACTAAATCGACTCCGGTTTGCACCAGGAGCCGGTGGATTTCAGTGCTGAAGGCTTGAACATCACCATTTTGTAAACTGACTACCCAATGCGGTACGCCCAAACGCGCGGCGTGTTCGAGCCCACCCGCGTTGGGATTGGATGAGACCAAACACACGATTTCGGCATTGAGTTCGCCAGTCAGAATTCGGTTGTGTAAATTGAGGAAGGTGGTTCCGGAACCCGAAATCAAAATGCCGAGCCGAATGGGTTTCACGTATCCTCCTTGCTCAAAATCCCAACGTCAACACCAGCCCGTTTAAGCAGTTTGTAGAACAAGGTGCGGTTAATGCCGGCCTGTTCAGCCGCCTTGCGCGGGCTATTACCCACTGATTCCAGAAGTTGCATGAGAAAACGACGTTCCAAATCACGGCTGTAGGTCTGAGCGAGGTGCTCAACTTCCCGTTTGAGGTCGTTTAAACTATCGCGATCGGTCGGCACGTAGGTATCGTATTTTTCAAAGGGGTGCAAACGATAGGTCGGTTGAATCGGTTGGGTAGCACTCTTGCGAATTTCTTCGGGAAGGTCGCGCAACTCAATTTGTTCACCACTGGCCATTACCACTGTCCGCTGAATCACATTTTCTAATTCGCGCACGTTTCCGGGCCAGTGATAGTGTTCCAGACAATCGTAAACCAGTGGATCAACCGTGCGTCGCGACGCTCGGCTCTTGGAGATGAAGCGCTGAAAAAAGGTCTCGGCCAGAATGTGCAAGTCCTTTCCGCGCTCGCGCAAAGAAGGGATTACGACGGGAATAACATGAACGCGGTAATACAAATCCTCGCGGAACCGACCCTTTTCGACCAAGTGTTTTAAATCGCGGTGGGTAGCCACCACGATGCGCGCATCGGAATGAATGGTCTGATTCCCACCCACACGGGTGAAGGTTTTTTCTTGCAGGTAACGCAGTAACTTGGCTTGGAAGGCCAACGGCATCTCGCCGATTTCATCGAGGAAAAGGGTGCCGCTGTTGGCCTGTTCAACCCGGCCAATTTTGCGATAGTAGGCGCCAGTAAATGAGCCCTTTTCATGGCCAAACATTTCGCTTTCAATCAGCTCCGAAGGGATTGCCGAACAGTTAATGGCGATAAATGGCCCTTTACTGCGTGGGCTGTTTTGATGTAAGTGTTTGGCGAATAGTTCTTTACCTGTCCCGCTCTCGCCGTGAATAAAAACGGTGGCTTCTGAATTGGCAGCTTTTTCAATCGATTCCAAGGCTGCGAGGAAGCGTTCATCCTCACCTAATATGGGACGGTTGGCGCGCGGTACGAGACTTTGAGCCGTTGGTTTTGTCGGGTTAATGGGCATTTCAAGCGGGGAAAAGTGGCGGGCCACTAAAAGGTTTACCAGGGCCAAATCCTGATCAATGACCAGGAGACGCTCGCCTTTTATACGTGGGAATGGCAGCTTGTGGGTGCACAAGACCAGCAAGGTATGATCGCCATCTAGGACCCACCGGCGCACGGCATGTTGGGCCACTTCAGGCAGGTTGCCTTTAACCGAAACCCCCTCTGGGGTTTCCTCAAAATCCGGAGTAGTTTCGAGTTCATCCTCGCCTAAAGGATTGAGACGCATCCACTTACTGCCGCCCAATCCTCGGAAAAACACTTGAACCGCATCACAGTCGGTCAGCGTTTTGATGCCGTGCGCGAAATGGGTCCAAAAGTACCAGCGATTGACCTGCTTTTCGCTATGTTCCAAGGTCAATAAATCATCGGTCAAGGCCTTCCAGCGTTTTTGCGTTTCGAGTTGCTCCAAAACTGCCGGGGTCACGTGGGTCAAATCGGGCAGGCCCTGAGCCAGACTCGGCGGCAAATGCTGAGAATCAAGAAAATTTAAGTTCTTGATCCACGCGGCAACCTTTTGGGCCCAGACGTTTACTTCATTGCTGTCCATTCAGATCCCTTTCTTGTCTTGGCGCCATTCTAGCTGTTCCTGCTTGCAGAGACAACTCAACAAAATGCAAAAAATGTCACAGAGTCACAAATGCCAAGCGATTTCAGAACGGCCCTGAAGAACGGAAGGATGCACCAAATTCAGCTGACTAATGGCTTTTTCGTGCGGGGACGGGTGGCATCTGGGCCTGGGTGCTGGGAACTGTTACGCCGAGATTGCCATCTAACAACTCGGCAATGGTCGTAAAACTAAAACCGCGCTGGCGCGAGTCGTCAATGAATTGGGCCAGCATGTGGTAGGGCTGATCTGCATCGGGACGTTTGGATCCTAGATGGAAAAGTAATATTTTGCCCGGTTCCGGGTTATTATCCAATTTGTTCAACAAGCGCAGGCGCAAGGCTTCCGGTCGCCAATAGTATTTGCTTTGCTGGTTAGTGAACCAGTCCATGGAATCGTAACCCGAACTCCAGCCCACATGGAGGTAGCCTTGCGCGTAAGCCCAACTGCGTATTTGGGCATTGTGCTCCCCATAGGGTGCGCGCCAAAACGGGCTGAGGGAATGGCCAACCAATTGTTCATAAACCGTTTCGGTGCGGGTCAATTCGTCATTTAAAAATGCAGCGTCCACGTTTTCCAAAGTTTTTTGCGTACGGGTTTGTTCATAGCTGGTTAAACGTGGGTGACCGTAGGTATGGTTCCCCACCTCATGACCTGCTTGAACAATCGCCAGCGTTTCTTGTGGGAAAGTTTGGACAAAATAGCCGGTCAGGAAAATATTGGCGCGCACTTTTTTTTCTTCAAGGATGGCGAGTAGTTGATAAACACAATTGGCCATTTGATCGCCATCAAAAGTCAAAACGATGGTTTTGTCCGCACCCGGGATTTCGTCAATATTGTAGCGATAAAGGCGATTTCCTGTGTGGAATCGGGCGGCCAAGTCCAAGGGCTTTCGCGTCACTTTTGGCTCTTTGACCGGGGTGGGAATGGGGCTTTTGGGACGCGGGGCAACCACGAGTTTCTCGGCCTTATCCAGGGAACTTGGTTCAAAGATGGGCTCGGGTTCTGCTGGTTTGGAGGTGGTATCAATCTCTGGAACAACAGGTAACAAGTCCAAATCCGGACTTGACGGTAGTTGAACCTGGCCCAGGACCGGCGCAACAGGTTGAAAAGGCGCCGTATCGACAGGAACGGTTGGGCGCTGGATCGCAGGCCGAGCCGCAGTCCGCCAAGTTAGACTCCACACAAAAAAAGCCAAAGTCAAAACGGCCAAAAGGCCCATTTGCGCCTGCACAATCCAAATGGCTCGGGCCTCTGAGGGGGCATCGGTTTGCGCATGTGCACAGTTGGAGCATTCCGAGGCACGACTCATACCCTGCACACACAAGCGACACAGGGCACGGCCACAGCGCGAGCACGAGCGATGGGTGGGCATCGTGGGATGCGTTTTACATCGGGAAGTTTGCATTTGCTTCGGATCCCTCGATTATCCAGCAGAAGTCACGGCCATTTTAGCATAAGGACCTGGAGTCCGGCTTCAACTCGGGCTCGCCAAGCGGAAAAGCACAGCCTGTTCGTGCGGCTCACAGTCGTTAAAGCCGGCCAACACACCGGACCGGCCCCTGTTCAAAGTCGGAAATTCGTGCTAGGTTGCTGCTTTTGTCTGGGGGCATGAGAATCTTGAAGCGGCAATTATCGATTGGCATGTTGGGACTGAGCCTTTTGGTCTGGCATTGCAGTAAGCCGAATCCGGCCGCATCCACGACCGAGGATCGGCCCTTACTCAAAATTGCAGATTTGGCGCCGAACCAGGCCGAGTTTCAATTCTATTTCGAAAAAGGTTATCCCGAATTGGCGGGTCAGGACGATCCAGAAATGATGTCCTACGTTTTCGACCAGTTCGTTCAAGCTGAAAAAATCTATGGTTATGCGCTGGCCATGGGCATGCGGGTCGTTGACGATCAAGTCGACGCCTTCATCAATGAACAGATGACGCATATTACCTTTAACTTAATGGATCCGAGCGAACAAACATTATGGCGCAATGAAATTCGCCGGCGTTTGACCATACAAAAGTTTTTGCAACGCGAGATCATTCAAAATGTGACGATTACGGACGAGGCGATCGAAAAGCATTTTCTCGAGCACCAAGAGGATTTCCAGGTCCCAGAAAAATTCAGATTTCGCAGCTTGAAATGCCAAACCGACGATCAGGCCAAGGGGTTCATCAACGAGTTTAAGGCGTCAAAAAAAACGTTTTTAGAGGTTGCCCCTCAATTCGCTGAACACGAAGGTTACTTGATGGCCAGTACCTTGAGCGCTGACGAAGTGCCCAAGCCCTTCGGCGAGGCGTTAAAGCGTCTGCAACCCGGTCAAATTTCTGGGGTGATCCCCTTGGAGTTTGGCGAAATTACGACCTACCACGTCCTGTACTTGGAAAGTGTTATTCCGGCGCTTGAAGTCGGGGTGGACGAAGTTTACGATCAGATCAAAACGGATCTTGAAAAAGTGGAGGCAAGAAATTTGCTCCACGCAAAGCTCGAGGAGTTGGATCGGGTCATTCCAATGACCCTATATCCCGAAAACCTCAATTTTAATTACATTCCCGAAGATAAAAGGAGCGGCCAGCCATGACGATTTGTCTGTTTTTTTGGTTATTTTGGCAGGACACCAACCTCTCGGATCCGGTCATGGTCGACCGTGTAGCCCTTAAAGTAAACGATAAAATCATCACCGAACGCGAACTTTTGCACACTTACAGCCAGCGGAAAAAGGAGCTAGTGAGCAATTATCAGGGTGAGGACATTCAAGCCGCTCTCGAAGATGCCTGGAAACAGACCATGGACGACGCTGTCGATCAGCTTTTATTGTTCGAAAAAGCGGTGGAGATTGGGGTGGCCATCAGCGAGGATGCCTTGGAGAGCCGCCTGCAAAGCGTCAAGGAAGCCAATGGCTTTTCGGACGAAGAATTTGAAAAAATTCTGCGCGAACAAACGAATATGTCCATAGACGAATACCTGGACTATTCGCGCCGGGACGAGAGCGCCAAGCGCGTTATCCAGAGCCAAGTCCTTTCCAAAATCGATATTGAGGATTCAGAAATCGCCAAGTACTACGAAGAGAATCAGAGCGAATTCATGGAACCTGCAACCTATCGAATTTCAGAAATCGTGGCCATCAAGGGTGAAAACCCCTCGGTTGCGAAGTTTAAAATTGCTTCCAGTCTGGAACAGATTCGCAACGGTGCCGAATTTGCCGACGTGGCATCAACCCAGTCCGATAGTAACTCGCGTGAATACGGCGGCGACTTGGGCACGGTCCTTTACGGTGACCTCAACCAGGACATCGAATCGGCAGTAAAAGCGCTTTCGGTAGGTCAAGTATCAGAAATCATCGAGACGGATACCGCCTTTTTTATCATCAAAGTTACCGCCAAAACCCAAGCTAAACCGAAAGGGATTGATGAAGTCAAAGAAGAGATCCGCTACCGCCTTCAAGAGCCGCGCTTGCAAACCAAGCTTGAGGCCTTTCTGAAAGATCTGAGAGCCAGCTATCTGGTCGATCGCATGATCACCAAACCGGCTAGTGGTTATTGATTGGCGTCATCGGCTGCTAAACGGGAAACGACTACCTTCTCTTTTTGACTTGGAATCCAATTCAGGGCACTGCGATAAGGGTTGGCGTCAAAGGCGATAGCCTGGATGGCGAAAGGCTCGTAGGGCCCTTGCTGCCACGCCAAGACTACAGCAGTTGCCCATTTTTCGTTCTCTGAGGCGCTGAGTTTAGCCGAGCGCAGTAAGGCTGCCCAACGACCCGGGGTTTTTGCGGGCCCCAAATCCGCGAGTCGATCCTGAGCGACCCGACACACGCGCCGCAACAGGTCTTCAGCTAACGAATCATCGGCCACCAGAATCCAGTGTTCATCCTTTTCCCAAATTTGCTGCTCGCCTTTGGCATGGGTCAACCAGGAATCCCAGGTCGAAACGCCGAACCAACCGTCAATACGGCCTTGGGCGTATTGGCTGCTGAGGCTTTTCAAATCCGGAAAGGTTTTGATTTCCAGGCTGATGTCCGATTCCGCATCAGCGCTTGCTATGTGGATGACACCATTCTCATCCCGCTCAAAACACAAATCCAAAACAGCGACGTGGTCGGCCAAAACCCCGAGTTGGCGCGGTTCGCGTTTGGATTCTCTGCAGGTGATTTTCCAGGTGGCCTTGGGTCCATTCAAAATGATTTTTCCTTTGCCCGGGAACTGAATAGCTGGACCAAACCATAAACTGAAGGGGGCCTCTGAAGTTGCTTGCATCTGAAAACCCACACCACTGGCCTTTTGGTTCCACATGTCGTCCTGGAACAGCACATTAAAGCCACTCGGATCGGGCATTTGAATAGCGAGCGTTGGATCGGAAGGGACCCAGAGGCAGAACAGGGTTAAGCAGAACATACACACACCTTAATCGCTGAGCGGATTGGTTTTTCTAACCTTAATAGCAGATTTACAGCGAATTGCAACCGACTCATCCTCAGAATAGACATCCACCTCTTGGCGTTTATCCGAAACCGGTAAGGTGAGTGTGGCCCGATATTGCGAGCCAACAGCGGAACTGATGTCTTCCACATAGGTCTTGACCAGGTTGCGATCGGTTTTAAAAATTCGGTAGTGAAAGCCACCGGAATCCTCTGCCAGCGATTTCAGGGTACCCTCATTGATACTGGTGTAATTGATCTTTTCCCTAATAATGTTCTTGCGGTGGTCTTTGTTGGCAAAAAAGCGCGAAAGACCAATCCAGCGAGCAAAGCGTTCTCCCGACCCCATTTCCTTGGCGAGGAATTGTTGATCCTCGGTTGTGAGTTGTGGGTTGTTGTCAATCCAGAGTGAATAGATGACGACGTCATTTTCCGCCGCGTAATTCCAAAGCGCGTTTTTGGAAAATTTACCCTCCGTGCCAATGCCGTCGGAAATAATCACCATCACTTTGCGGCCCGGGTATTGAACCAACGAGTGGATGCCTGCGATTGCGGCATCGTAAAGATAGGTCGTATTTTCAGCATAAATGGCGTCGCTTTGGTTCGGCTTAAGGCTCTCCGGGGCAAGGCCAGCTGCCGCAGCCAGCAGCACACCTTTATGAGTGGTGGGCTGATTAAATTGAGCGTAATTGTCTGAAAAGGCAATGCAATAGCCTTGGTCAATGGGACGGATATTCTCGATAAATCGCCTCAAGGCGTCCATATTGGTGAAGAAGGCTTCCTTCATACTTGCCGACACATCGACCAGAAAACAATAGGTGATGGGATCATCCACCCTGACCAATTCCACCGGGGTTTGGGCCTCACCATCCACTTCGAGTTTTACCGAATCCAGATCCAGGTCCTTGAGAAATTTAAGGTCTTGATCAAACGCATTAAAAAAGACTTGGATGGCGCGGGTTTTGACACTTTCATCGGCCCTTAAGGGGCTGAGTTCCAGTTGCGAGGAATAGGATTGGCCAGCCGCCTTGCACACCGCAGTGAGTATATTTTTGCCTGAAATGGAATAGAGCCCATCGTCAAGGACGAAGCGCCAGGGCGCTTGATTGCGGGTGTAAATTAATCGGCCATTGAGCAAAAGGTCAACCTGGTCGACTTTGCTCTCGGTTTCAATTTGAACAATGCCCATGGCTTCCGCTTTGGGCGGATCCGGCAGAACCCATCGAACACGGTCAGGCTGGTTTGCGGCAGGCGGCGGTGCTTGACCAAACCGGTAAGAAAAGGTGCGTTCAAGCCCATTGCCCATGCTGTAAGCAACGCGCACCTCTGGATTGGATGCTTTTAATGAACCCGGGGGCAGGGCAATTACCCAGCGCGTGTCATTTTCACCCCAGGCTGTTTTGGTCAGCTCAGGGCGTTCCAGTCGTGTTCCAGACACCCAAATCGCCGAGGGTAAAGCGCTTTGGCCGTAAACAACTTGCATGAGATAAGCCTGCTGCGGCGGTTGCGGCCAGTAGGATTGAGGACGAAAATAGCGATCCCCTACGACAAAAAGGCGTGGTTCATGGAAGCCCTCGAGCGGGATTCGTTCCAGTTGTCCACCGCCAATCAGGCTGGAAAACCCTTCCAAACCCAGGACCAAACGCGGTACGTCCTGTACCTGTCGCTGCACGCTGACGTTGCCCTTATTGTCGCGAATACGCATCACAAACTCATACTGGTCCGGCTCGACCACAACCGAAAAGGTCTGGGTCTTTCCGGGTTCGTAATCCATGCGCTTTTTAAAATCAATGACTTTGTTTTCGTAGGGGTCGAATACGGTCAAGTTGACCTCTAGGCCACGCAACCCCGCTTGGGGCAAGGTCAGATGTACCAGTACTTGGGTTTGATTGTTATCGCCTTGAACAAAGCTGTAAACCACATCGGCAGGAAAATCTGACCGATCCTCGGCCACCAAATTTTCGATGTCTTTGGTGGATCCCACGTTGGGCAACGAAATTGGGATTTTTTGTAAACGGTAACTTTCGGCGCGATCGAGGATGAACGACCGCTTGAGGTTTTCCATCATGTCCTGGGGCGCATCACTCACATCGAGTCGGAATCGGTTGCTGTTGGGTTCCAGCAGAAACCGAAACTTCAGATTGCGCGACTCATATTGCCATTCCTCTTGATAGACACCACTTGCTGACGTGGTGGCTACCACGTCATCTGGCTCCCCGAGCAAAAGGAAAATCCGACCGCGCTCGGTTTTATGACCTGGTACCGCCCCATCGCGGAATCGGTTAATTTGTTGTTGGCGTCGTTCAAAATAGGCCTTTTTAAAGGGATTACCCGCATTGGCCGGGTCGGGATTGCGTTTGACCCAGAAAATGGCTTCAAAGTAGTCGCGGTCGTTGTAATTTGAGAGGCTGTCATAAATTTGCTTTTCTTCTTTGGTAATTAAGGGTTCAACCAGTGTCAAAAAATCTTCGCCCGGATTAAACGGCATGTTTTGAGCGCATACCAGCCCAAAGCCCAAAATCAAAGTACTGGTCAATTTCCAATTTGCCATGTTGTATGACTCCTCATTTTTGCTTGCCTGTAACAAGAATCCTGCCAAATCACATCCCGTGTATGAACGGGAGGAAATTCTAGCATGCCTGAAAGTCGTCACCAGCGAAGTGCACGAACGGTATTACCCAACAAGCCGAGTTAAACCGCTTCAACAATTATGCTTTTCACCCAAATTCGCGTTGTGATACTATAATTCATAAAGTATTTTGAAATACTATATTTGGAACGGATACTATGCGTGCATTGCTGCGGATGTTAACACCGGAACGCGCCAAATTAGATGCGACCCATTTCCTGAAACCCTATTTGCAACGGGTCAAGGACGCCCTGATTGAAGGCGATTTGGAAACAGCATTGGCTTTTCTGGAACGGGCCATTGTTTTTGCGCCCGGCCGCACGGAATTGCACTTGATGCGCGGAGAACTGCTGCATTACGGGTTTTCAGATTTGGAGGCAGCTCTGCGCGATTACCGTTTTGTTCTGGATAATTTGGGCGGAGACCCGACTCATCCCCACGCGATCAGAGCCAAAAAAGCCATTCGCGATATGGTCGACGGCGGGTGCTGAGCCAGCGTTAGGCCTCCCCAAATGCGGTCATTTTTGGTATGGTGAAGCCTGACTCTCTGGAAGCGGAACGGATTTAACCGTCTGATTTTTATTACGAGGCGATATGTCAAACTGGGCAAAGCAAGCAAAACTGGCGTGGTCCCAACGCGATTACTTGCGAGCCGGTGATTTCTACAAGATGGACGGGAATTTTCGCTTGGCGATTAAGGCCTATGAACGGGCCAACCAGCCTGTTCGTGCCGCGCGAATTTTTGAGGATTTGGGCAAGGTCAAAAAAGCGGAAAAAATTCTGCTTAAAGAAGGAACGCCTCACGATATTGCTCAGTTTTTCTTACGGCATAACCGGGAAACAGAAGCAGTCGACATTTACTTGCGCAACGGATTGGAGTTTGAAGCGGCAGAACTATTGGAACGCGGAAACCAATTGGAACGTGCGGCTGATCTCTATCGCAAGCTTAATTTTTTTGAGAAAGCCGGGATCTTATACGGCAAATCCAAACAGTTAGACAAAGCCATCCAAGCCCTGAATTTGGCCATTCAACAACTGGAGAGCATGGCCAATCCGGCCAGTAAGGCCAAAATAGCGCGCTACCAGGATTGGATCGCCAACTTTTATATTGCACTCGGGCACTTTGAAAAAGCCGGTGAACTGTTTGACCAACTCATGCAACGGGAAAAAGCCGCACGCTGTTTCCTCAAGGCTGGCCAGGAAATTCGCGCTGCCCAAATCTTGATTAAGCTGGGCAAGGTGCAGGAAGCCGAAACCATTCTCGGTCAAAGCGGATTGCCCGAGGCGCGCGTCCTTTTGGGTCAGATCCTCTTGGAAAAAGGAGATTATCGCAAAGCAGTGCAATTTCTGGAGGGCTCCCAGGAATTTGCACTTCTGGCAGAGGCATATGAAAAACTCGGTCAATTGGCCAACGCGGCGCAATATTTTGAACGGGTCAATCAATTTAAAAAGGCCGCGCAGCTTTATTCCGAAAGTGGCGACTTTAAACGTGCCGCCCTGCTCTACGAGGAAAAAGGCTATTTTAACGAAGCTGGCGAGTGTTACGAACAAATTAACGAGTTCGCATTTGCGGCTAAGTTGTTTAAATTGGCCAAAAACAATTATCGCGCGGGCGTCTGCCTTTTCCACATCGCCAAGTTGGAAGAGGCATTGGAACTGTTGCAGTCTATCGATGAACATCAGGACGAAGGTCCCAAAGCCAAATACTTGATGGCACGCATCTTCTTTAAACAGGGTTATTTTTCGGTTGCGTGTAAACTTCTCGATGAGTTGGTCACGTCCGGAAACAATTTTGCCGAGGACAACCTGGAAGCCTTGTACTTGTTGGCGCGAAGTTACGAGGAGCTCGGCGAATTAACGGAAGCAAAAGTTTATTTTGAACGGGTGTGCAGTCGCAAAGCGACCTACTTGGATGTGCGCCAACGCTTGGAAATGGTGACCCGGAAACTGGGCAAAAGCAAACCGACTTCCATGACCGATCCGACCATTTTAATGCCTAACCAACTTCAGGTCGGAGAAATTATCGCGGAACGATTTCGGATCATCAGTGAGATCGGCAAGGGCGGGATGGGCTACATTTTTCGTGTCCGCGACATGAGTTTGGACCGCGATGTCGCCCTCAAGATGCTGATCCATAATCGGGGCAGTTTTGAAGAACTCAAGATGGAGTTGATCAATGCCCGTGACTTGACCCATCCCTACATCATTAAGGTTTTTGATATTGGTGAATGGAAAAACGTCTGCTACTTCACCATGGAGTTGGTTCAGGGCGTTTCGCTAAAAAGTTTTATCGAAACTGAACCCCTTGACCCGGTTGAACCCAAAATCGAAATTCTGATCAAAATCTGCGAAGCCCTTCAGGCCGCCCATGATCGCGAAATTATTCACCGTGATATCAAACCGCAAAACATTTTGATTGATGCCAAGAAGGACCCCAAACTCTTGGATTTCGGGATTGCCCGCCGCAAAAATCAGGTCACGCCGGCCCAAGGCATCTCAGGCAGCCCCAAATACATGGCACCGGAACAAATCCAAAATACCGGCGCGGATCCCCGCACAGACATTTATGCCATGGGCATCATCATGTTCTATATGTTCACCAAAAAAGAGCCATTTGTCGGCAAGGACGCCAATGAAATTCTGCTCATGCAGATCAATCGCCCACTGCCCGATCCGGCAGAATTTAATCCGCGCATCCCCTATTGGTTATCCGAAATCATCAAACGCTGCTGCAGTAAAAATAAAGATTTGCGCTTTAGTTCAATGAACGAATTGATAGAGGAACTCAAGCTCAACCTATTGGACCCTCACGAATGAAACGCGCGCTTTTATGTTTCCTCAAATATCCAGCGCCTGGCCAGGTGAAAACCCGCTTGGCGGTTGACTTGGGCGCCGAACGCGCGGCCGAACTCTATCGCGATTTAACCGAACGGGTCATCACCGAAGCTTTTTGTACAGAAGACCAATATGACCTCATTCTGTGTGTGGATCCCCAAACCGCGATTTCAGAATACCAAGCCTGGCTCGGCGGCCATTTTGTGTTCTGGCCCCAGGCGGGTGAAAACCTGGGCAAACGCATGATCCACGCATTTGCCCAAGCTTTTCAACAGGGTTATGAGCAGGTTCTCCTAATCGGCTCCGACTGCATTGGTATGGACGAGACCTTTTATGAAGCTGCATTTGCCAGACTGGATGATCATGATGTGGTTATCGGACCCTGTCCGGATGGTGGCTATTACATGATCGGCCTCAAACAGGCCCAGGATCTTCTTTTTGAGCGTATGCCCTGGAGCACTGCTGAAGTCTTGAGCCTCACTCTGGACCGAATTGAAGCACTCCAACTCAAAGTCCAGCAGTTGGAAGAAAAATTCGATTTGGATGACCTAGAAAATTTGACCCGGTTCCGAGATGCGCTGCCAGAAGAACACTATATTGGAAAAAAAATTGATCGCTTGATTTTGGACCGCCTGGATAATCTGCCGATCGCCAATGACTGAAGCTCCCGCCAGCAGCACCTTTCAGTGGAGTGCCGGTTTTCTCTACGCTGTAAGCCTGGCTTGGGCTGCTTATTCGCACTCGGTTATTTGGGCGATTGCTGCATGCCTGCTTTATTTGGGCATCAAGCCTGAACGAATGCCCAAATGGATCTATTGTGTTTGGGCTATTTGCGCCCTTTTCCTGGTTTGGACCCAGCCGAGCCTTTCGGATGATTTTCAACGTTATGTTTGGGAGGGATTTGTCCAAACCCAAGGCTTTGATCCCTACAGCCATTCGCCTAAGGATTTGATGAACCATGGACTTGCGCACCCGAGCGGACCACTTGTAAACCATCCCCATCTGCCAGCCATTTACCCGCCATTAGCCCAGGAAATGTTTTGGGGTATGGCCAGTATTTGGCCGCATTGGCGCATGTGGAAGTTAATGGTCCTCTTGATCTGGCTCTTCACGCTTTGGCAATTTAAGTCGTTTCGCAGCATCGCTTTTTCGCCGCTCGTGCTGATCGAGGGGCTTTGGAATGCCCACTTGGATGTGGCGGTACTGCCCCTGCTCCTGCTGGCACTCTATCCCATTTCCAAAGCCAAGGCGCGCAGCTCAGGGCTTGGTTTGGCGGTTCTGATTGGCATCAAAACCCTGCCGGCCATTTGGGTCCCGTTTGTATGGCGTCGCTTTAACACGCGGCAAGGCATTGTTTTGCTTTTAACTTGCTGCCTGGCCCTGCTTTTTCTTTACCTTCCTTACTTACACGTTGGGAAAGACTTGTTCCACTCATTTTTGGTCTATTCACAGAGCTGGCAATTCAATAACCTTTTGTATTTTTTACTCAAATCCTGGGTACCCGCCCATTTGTTGCGAATCGGGTTCGGGCTTGCTTTAATTGCGAGCCTGGGCCTCATCTTTCGGGTTCGGGTTAAATCATTAAGTCAAGAATTGGCATTGGTTTGGTTGGCCTTGATCGTATTTAGTCCAACTTTTTACCCATGGTACTTGATGTGGTTGGTTCCACTTCTGCCTGCCAAGACCGTAAACGGGTTATTCGCATCAGCGATGCTGTCCTACCTCATATTAATCCCTTACCGCGCTACTGGCGTATGGCAGGAAAATCTGTGGTGGCTCCTGCCGGAATGGATAGGCCTGACTTGGTGTATTACCTCTTATATAAAGAAGGAGGTTCTTTTGGAGCCGCATGAACGTTGATTTATTGATCCCAGCGCGCAATGAAGCACCCGCCTTGACTGTACTCATGCCGGAATTAGAAGGACTCCCCTTGCGCCAAATTTGTCTGGTCGATAACGGCAGTACGGACGAAACAGCTAAGATTGCGCGTCAGTCCGGTTGTACCGTCGTATTTCATGAACAGCCCGGATACGGAGGAGCCTGTCTGGCCGGATTGGCCTATTTGCAGGCCGACCCACCCGACATCCTCGTGTTTATGGATGCAGACCGCTCTGATGACCCCACCCAATTGCCAGAACTCATTGCGCCCATCCAAAACGGCACAGCCGATTTAGTGATCGGATCTCGCGTATTGGGTCGAGCCGAAAAAGGCAGCCTTACCCCTCAGCAACGGTTTGGCAATGGCCTGGCCACCCGGTTGATCCGTTGGTTTTGGGGGGTAACGTTCACCGACCTAGGCCCCTTCCGCGCCATTCGTTGGCAGGCCTTAATGGCTTTGAATATGGAAGACCGCGACTTCGGTTGGACGGTCGAAATGCAAATCAAAGCGGCTCAATCGGGCTTGCGTTGCGTGGAAATTCCTGCAAACTATCGCCGCCGCATTGGTATCAGTAAAATATCAGGCACCCTACGCGGCGTTGTTTTGGCCGGATCCAAAATTCTTTGGACAATTTTTCGCGCTCGATTAAAAGGAAAACCCTAATGACCAGTTTCTTGTCATCGCTCCTGTTCTTTTTTGCTCTGTTAGGCTTAACCTTGGTGGTAGGCATGGTCTCACTCTGGTTCCGCGCCCGAAAGCGCACTCGCATAGCAGCCGTCCTGCGCCGTTATCACGAAGATTCAGATTTGCAGGGATTGATCCAATTTGTGTCGGGCCCCCGTTCCAACTACCTCGACCTCCTGGAGTACCTGGAAAATGCGGAGGCTTTCGAACTGGCACAGCAGGTGTTGGAATACCATCCCCTACAAGAGGATGCAGGGCGGCATCTGAGAGTCGTAGCTGCCCGTATTCTGGTTAAACAAAACGTGTTCCCGCAGGCGCTCGCGCTGATCGAACCGCTTGTGGACGCCTTCCCCAATGATGCTTCCATTCTGGAACAAGCGATACACTTGGCCTTGCTTGCGGAACAACCCGAAAAAGCGCAGCAATGGTTGGGGCCATTTCAACGACTTGCACACAAAGGCCATCGGGTCCAATTTTTCCAGGCCCTGCTTTTGGCTTTCCAAGGCAAACGCGACCAGGCCATCATACACCTTGAAAAGATTCGCGATGCAGAATGTACCCTGGCCAACAACACGCTCGCCCCTCTCACCAAACGCCAGATCCAGGAACAGGTCAAACAAACCGAATACTGGATTGAGCGCTTGGGTGAAACGAACGCGAATTAGACAGACCAATGCGGCAAGATTTCCTCGATGGGGAACAAATGGTCACGCTCAAGGAAAAAATTAAGTTCCTCATAAGCCAGGCGTATGACCGGTAGGTCCCAAGCTTCGGCGCGATGCAGCGCAGGCACTTCCGGACCAGCCCCAACAAAAGCATGAAATCCTTGCCGCGAAGTACATGGCTTTTCTAGCTCTTGTGGCCCGACACCGCACAGCAAACACGCCCCCTCGGCCACTAAGTGACTGCGATAGGTGTAATACACACTGCCCTCAGGTGCCTCATGCTCGACTTTGCCCTGCACGGCAAACGCATCGCAAATGTTAAAATCCGATCCGATCAGGAGCACAACCTCTTTGACCAGGTCCACTTGAACTTTCATGAATCCACCTCGCTCCCGCCTTTTAGATCAGGAGATCGCCCTTGTCAACTCCACTACACCCTTTTTTGGTTCATTTCCCCATCGCGCTCTGGCTGGCCGGTAGTTTGACCTTGTTGTGGGCCAAATGGAAACCGCACTGGCAAGCCACCGCATGGTGGATGTTAGCCTGGGCCGGATTGTTTGCAATTGGCGCAGCCGTGTCCGGCTATCAGGCGTTTTCGGGGATTGAAACGCCAAGTCCGCGTTTGGTGAGCCACCAGAGTCTGGGCATCTTAATGCCGTTCCTTATGATCGGCTGCCTTTTGTTGCGCGGCCATTTCTATCTCAAAAAAACGGCGGTCAATGCCTGGCTCTTCATCGCGCTTAGCTTATTAATCAGTGGACTTTTAGTTTATGTTGCGGGATTGGGTGGTCAGGCCGTCTATTTGGATGGAAGTGGAATTGTTGTTTGAAATTTTTGCTTGCTCGCCCAAATCGCTTGTGCTAGTTTATTCAACTTGTTGCGCCACGGTCGTCGACTGGTGTGCAACATTCGTTCCGTGGGGAAATTCCAGAGTGGCCAAATGGGGCAGACTGTAAATCTGCTGTCTACGACTTCGGTGGTTCGAATCCGCCTTTCCCCACCAATTCAACGCGGGAATAGCTCAGTTGGCTAGAGCATTAGCCTTCCAAGCTAAGGGTCGCGGGTTCGAATCCCGTTTCCCGCTCCAAAAAAACCAAGCCCTTATAGCTCAGTGGTAGAGCGCATCCTTGGTAAGGATGAGGTCGCCGGTTCAAGCCCGGCTAAGGGCTCCATGAAAATTAAATGAAAGAGGGCATTAGGAGATCGTCCCATGGCAAAAGCAAAATTTGAGCGCAGCAAGCCGCACGTAAACATCGGTACCATCGGTCACGTCGACCACGGAAAGACGACCCTCACGGCGGCGATTACGAAAACTCTGGCGGAAAAGGGATACGCAGAATTCCGAGCATACGACCAGATCGACAACGCCCCCGAAGAGCGGGAGCGCGGGATCACTATCAATACCGCGCACGTTGAGTACCAAACCGATGCACGGCACTACGCCCACGTAGATTGCCCTGGTCACGCTGACTATGTAAAAAACATGATCACGGGTGCAGCCCAGATGGACGGCGCCATCCTGGTTGTGAGTGCAGCTGATGGTCCGATGCCCCAAACGCGGGAGCACATCCTCCTGGCACGTCAGGTACAGGTACCTTACATCGTTGTCTTCATGAACAAAGTTGATCAAGTTGACGACGAAGAACTCTTGGAACTGGTTGAGATGGAAATTCGCGACCTGTTGTCCAGCTATGACTTCCCCGGTGATGACATCCCCATCATCCGCGGTTCCGCTCTGAAAGCAATGGAAGGCGATGCCGCCCATTCAGCTAAAATCATGGAACTGATGGATGCTGTTGACACTTACATCCCCACCCCCGAACGCGCACTGGATAAACCCTTCCTGATGCCGATCGAAGACATCTTCTCCATTTCTGGCCGCGGTACCGTTGTAACCGGTCGTATTGAGCAAGGCGTTGTCAACGTGGGTGAAAACATCGAAATCGTTGGTATTCGCGATACGCAAACCAAAGTTGTTACCGGTGTTGAAATGTTCCGTAAATTGCTGGATCGTGGTGAAGCAGGCGACAACGTTGGCCTGTTGCTGCGCGGTACTGAAAAGAAAGACGTTGAGCGCGGCCAAGTTTGCGCGAAACCCGGTTCTATCACCCCGCACACCAAGTTCAAGGCTGAAGTCTACATCCTGAGCAAAGACGAAGGTGGTCGTCATACACCATTCTTCAACGGTTACCGTCCGCAATTCTACTTCCGTACCACAGACGTTACGGGTGTTTGCACCCTGCCCGAAGGCACGGAAATGGTAATGCCAGGCGATAACCTGGGCTTAGTTGGCACTTTGATCACCCCGATCGCAATGGACAAAGGTCTGCGCTTCGCAATCCGCGAAGGTGGCCGTACCATTGGTGCCGGCACCGTATCCGAAATCGTCGAGTAATCTAACCTGGGTCCCATGGTGATGCCCAACATCGCCATGGGACTGATTGTCTTTACAGGGGCATAGCTCAGTTGGTAGAGCGACGGTCTCCAAAACCGTAGGCCGCGGGTTCGAGCCCTGCTGCCCCTGCCAGTACACTTCATGGGAGAATAACCGTGGCAAGCTTAAAACTCTTTTGGAACGATTCCATTAAAGAATTAAAAAAAGTTCATTGGCCGGACAAACCGACGGTCATTGAAACCTCAATCATCGTAGGCATCAGCACTGTCATCTTTGCTGCCTTTTTGTGGCTTGTCGACATCGGAATCGCTCAACTGTTTAAAACCTTTTTTTACAACTAGACCAAGAACGGTCGGGAACCTATATTCATGGAACAAGAAAGCATGCGGTGGTACATCATCCACACGTATTCGGGTTATGAGGAAAAAGTCAAAGAAAGCTTGGAACAACGCTTTGAAGCGTTGGGCAAAGGCGATTTGCTGGGCCAAGTACTGATCCCTACCGAAAGTGTTATGGAACTCAAAAACGGCAAAAAAGTCGTCACCACCAAGAAACTTTTTCCCGGCTACATCTATGTACAGATGCTTTTAACCGATGACGGCTGGCACGTGGTCAAAAACACGCCGCGCGTTACCGGTTTTGTCGGCGGGCGTAATCCAGCCCCATTAACCGACAGTGAAATCGACAACATTCTCAACCAGGTCCAGATGGCGCAAGAAAAGCCCAAACCGAAATATTCGTTTGACCTGGGAGAAAAAATCAAAATTATTGACGGTCCTTTCCTCAACTTTATCGGCAATGTCGACGAAGTGAATCAGGACAAGGGCACGCTCAAAGTAATGGTAACCATTTTTGGTCGCTCGACTCCGGTGGAGTTGAGCTTTCACGAAGTGGAAAAGATCTAAGTTAGAGGAATCACCATGGCTAAGAAAATCACCGGCTATATCAAATTGCAATTGCCCAGCGGACAAGCCACACCGGCCCCGCCAGTTGGTCCTGCATTGGGTCAGCACGGCGTCAACATTATGGAATTCGTCAAAGGGTTCAATGCGCGCACGGCCGCTAATCCCGGTCTGATCGTTCCTGTGGTGATCACCGTTTTCGCTGATCGCAGCTTTACCTTTGAAGTCAAAACCCCGCCCGTTCCGGTTCTGATCAAAAAGACCTTGAACCTGGCGAAAGGCTCTGCTGAACCCAACAAAAATAAAGTGGGCAAGCTGACCAACGCACAAATCGAAGAAATCGCCAAAACGAAGATGCCTGACCTCAACACGACCAGTGTTGAAGCTGCATGCCTGATGGTGCGCGGTACCGCCCGCTCCATGGGCGTCGAAGTCGAAGTCGCCGTTTAAGCCGTATCCGAAATGGGGTTAGGCAGTTAAACCACTCCTGCCTAACCTTGACTCTCAGAGTGGGAGAACAGTGAAAGGAGGAATCATGGCTCGCAGGGGAAAAAAATACCGCGAGGCTGCCTCCAAAGTTGCTGCTCGTCCGTATGATCTGACTGAAGGGCTTGACTTACTCAAAACCTTCGCCACTGCCAAATTTGATGAGACAGTGGAAGTCGCGATTAAACTCGGTGTCGACCCCCGTCGTGCTGACCAAATGGTCCGAGGAACTGTACAGTTACCTCACGGCACAGGTAAAACCAAACGGGTACTGGTCATCGCCGATGGCGAGCGCATCAAGGAAGCAGAAAATGCAGGTGCAGATGTCGTCGGTGGAGAAGAACTGGTCGACCGGATTCTCAACGGTTACCTGGAATTTGACGCTGTCATTGCGACACCTTCAACCATGCGTTTTGTCGGCAAACTCGGGAAGGTCTTGGGTCCTCGTGGCCTGATGCCCAACCCCAAAACCGGAACTGTCACCATGGATGTCGCACAAGCGGTTCGTGAAATCAAAGCAGGTAAGGTCGCCTTTAAGGTCGATAAAACCGGCATCATCCACGCGCCCATTGGCAAAAAATCCTTTTCCACCATTCAACTCTCGGACAATGCGAATGCCTTGATCACCACCGTGCTGCGCGCAAAGCCTGCCGGTGCAAAGGGCAAGTACGTCCAAAGTATTCACATTAGCTCGACCATGGGACCTGGAATCGATATCGACTCCAGCACCACGGCTCAGGTGTAGGAGGTGACCGGTGGAACGTCAAACCAAAATAGAGGCCGTCGATAGCCTGAAAAAGGAACTGCAAGGCAAGACTCACATCTTCCTGTGCAACTTCCAAGGCTTGTCGGTAGAAAAAGACACGCAACTGCGGCGCGATATTCGCACCAGTGGTGGCACTTATAAAGTCGTCAAAAACACGTTGTTGAAATTGGCATTTGCCGATTCCAGCTTCGATCAATTGAACGACCATCTTAAGGGCAATACCGCTATCGCGTATCACGAAAGTGATCTCGTCGCAATCGCCAAGCTCATTGCCAAACACGCAAAAGAAAACGAAAAGTTCACCTTCAAAGCCGGTGTAGTCGAAGGCAAGGTGGTTGAGGTCAAAGATCTCGAAACCATCTCTAACCTGCCCAGCAAAGAGGAATTGCTCTCCAAGCTGCTCTACCTCTTGAACTACCCAATCCAAGGTCTGGCTGTTTCGCTCAGCGGCGTGATCCGCAACTTGGCTGTGGTCCTCGACCAGGTAAAACAAAATAAAGAAAAAGTATCTTAAGGGATAAAGGAGAATCAAAATGGCAACCTTAACCAAAACCGAGTTAATCGAACATATCAAAGGCATGACCGTACTTGAACTCGCTGAACTTGTTAAAGCCATCGAAGAAGAGTTCGGTGTATCCGCAGCTGCTGCTGCTGTTGCTGCTCCCGCTGCTGGCGGTGCCGCTGCTGCTCCTGCTGCTGAAGAACAAACCGAATTTACGGTTGTTCTGCAAGCTGCTGGCGAAAAGAAAATCGAAGTCATTAAAGTGGTTCGTGCAATCACCAACCTGGGCCTGAAAGAAGCTAAAGCTCTGGTTGATGGCGCTCCTGGTAACGTCAAAGAAGCCGTTTCCAAAGAAGAAGCCAATGACATCAAAGCCAAATTGGAAGAAGCAGGCGCTCAAGTCGTCCTGAAGTAATCCTTCTGGTTTCACCAAAACAAAGGGGTCCTTCGGGGCCCCTTTAAAACTCAACGTTCCAAAACCCCGCGTAACACCTTTTTGCTGATCAAACCCATTACTCTCTTTAACTCAGTTGAAACCGACCACACCCGGTGTGGATCGGTATTTTTGTGTTTATAGACGGGAACCCCATTTACCACCGCGATCACACAGGAGTTCGATATGCATGAATCTACCGAAAACGTTTACCGTAAACGCCTCGACTTTTCCAAGATTAAAACGTCGATTCCCGTACCCAACCTGATCAATATTCAAAAGGCTTCCTATCAGAAATTTCTGCAAATGGACCTTTTGCCAACTGAACGGGAAGATACGGGCCTTAAAAGCGTTTTCGAATCCTTGTTCCCCATTTCAGACTTTAAAGAAACCTGCTCCCTGGAATTTGTCGACTTTACGCTCGGCACCTGGGAATGCCAATGTGGCCGGTTGCAGGGGATTCATCACAATCGAACCCGGTGTCATTCCTGTGGCCACATGATTCTCTCTGAGCAAAGTGCCGGCCACCTCCTGATTTGCGATTCCTGCGGTGTTCAGAACGAGAACCAGCGCTCCATCTGTGATGTATGCGGCACCTCGGTTCGCCTCAAAGTGAAATATTCGGTAGAGGAATGCCGTGAGCGCGGACTCACCTTTGACGCGCCACTGAAAGTCACCGTTCGCTTAGTCGTCTGGGATAAAGAAGAGGGCTCGGAAGATCCCACACCCTATCCGCGCGACATTAAGGAACAGGAAGTCTATTTTGGCGACTTGCCCTTGATGACCGAACACGGCACCTTCATTATCAACGGTACTGAGCGGGTTATCGTTTCCCAAATGCACCGTTCGCCTGGCGTTTTCTTCTCCAATGGCGAGGAGCCCAGTACTTTTAACGCGCAAATTATCCCCTACCGCGGTTCCTGGGTTGAATTTGAAACGGACAGCAAAGGCTTGCTCTATGTGCGCATCGACCGCAAACGCAAGTTTCTTGGCTCGACCTTCCTGCGCGCACTCGGCTGTATCGACAAGGAAATGAGCTCGACCGAGTCCATCATCCGCAAATTCCACACATCAGAACGCATTCGCATCGAAGCTGGTCAGGTCCTGGTCAACCATTCCCATGTGGGCATTGGGGCCAAAGCCTTAAAAGACTTGGTCGACGCACAAGGCGAAATCCTGCTGGCTGAAAACAAGAAAATTACCCGCAGTGCCTTAAAGGCCCTCAAAAAGGCCGGCATCGAATGGGTGCCTGTCCACATGGAGACCTTGCCTAACCTGTTTGTTTTGGCAGACATTATTAATGAAGACACAGGCGAAATCCTGTGCGAGTCCAACACCAAGATCGATGTCGAACTGGTCAACCAACTGACCGAAAACAACGTCACCGAAGTTGAAGTCTTTTGTCCTGAGCTGGACGAATGCGGCAGCTTCCTGACCGATACCCTGGCCAAGGACCCCTTAAGCTCTACCGAAGAAGCTTTGGTTGAAATCTACCGCAAGATGCGCCCCGGTGACCCCCCGACTATCGAGAGTTCGCGCAAGTTGTTTATCCAAATGTTCTTTGATCCACAACGCTACGATTTCTCGCGGGTCGGCCGCTTGAAATTCAACACCAAACTGTCGGTAGAGTCAGATCTCGATCAGCGGATCCTGACCCCCATCGATTTTTATGCGACCATCGGCTATCTGCTGCGCCTGCCCAAAATGATCGGTCAGATCGATGATATCGACCATTTGGGTAACCGTCGTGTGCGCTCCGTTGGCGAATTGCTGGAAAACCAGCTGCGTGTTGGATTGGTGCGTATGCAGCGCGCCATCAAAGAAAAGATGAGCCTTTACCACGATCTCAACACCATCATGCCGCACGAGTTGATCAATGCCAAACCGGTTATGGCTTCGGTCAAGGAATTTTTTGGTTCCAGTCAATTGTCACAATTTATGGACCAGACCAATCCCCTCTCCGAAATCACCCACAAACGCCGTTTATCAGCGCTTGGCCCCGGTGGCTTGAGCCGCGAGCGGGCCGGTTTTGAAGTGCGCGACGTTCACACCTCCCACTACGGCCGGATCTGCCCAATTGAGACGCCTGAAGGTCCCAACATCGGTTTGATTTCGTCCTTGAGCTGCTATGCCAAAATCAACGAGTTTGGCTTTATCGAGTCGCCTTACTACCGGGTTGAAAACGGAACCATGATCCGCGAAGTTCGGGTTATTAGCCCGGGCAGCACCGAATTCGCTATTGGCGATGTCGTTGCCCTGCGCGATATTCAAGAGAAAAACAAAACGGCCAAACATCCGGCCACCTACGAACATTACGCCCACTACTTAAGCGCTTGGGAAGAAGACAAATACGTCATCGCTCAGGCCAACGCCATGTTGGACGAACACGACTATCTGGTCCACGATCAGGTCAACTCGCGTTGTGGTGGCCAATTCAAATTGTTCCCACGCGAACAAATCCAATTCATTGACGTTTCGCCCAAACAGGTTGTTTCGGTTGCCGCTTCTCTGATTCCGTTCCTGGAAAACGATGACGCCAACCGCGCCTTGATGGGTTCCAACATGCAACGCCAAGCGGTACCTCTGCTCAAGACAGAAGCACCTCTGGTCGGAACAGGTATGGAATACATTGCCGCACGCGACAGTGGTGCCACCGTTCTGTGCCGCAATTCGGGTTGGGTCGAAACGGTCGATGCGGAACACATTGTCATTCGCCTTGAAGGCGAGGCGGGTTCCAGTGAAATGCGCGATTTTGGTGTGGATGTGTACCAACTCAACAAGTTCCGTCGCTCCAACCAAAATACCTGCTTCAACCAAAAGCCTTTGGTCAAACGCGGCGACTATATCCATAAGGATCAAGTCATCGCAGACGGCGCTTGTACTGATAAAGGTGAATTGGCACTTGGCAAAAACCTGCTGGTGGCCTTCATGCCGTGGCGCGGTTACAACTTCGAGGACGCGATCCTGATCTCTGAGAAAGTCGTTCGCGAGGATGTTTACACTTCCATTCACATCGAAGAATTCGAAATCGAGGCACGCGACACCAAACTCGGACCCGAGGAAATTACCCGCGACATTCCCAATATGAGCGAAGAGTTCCTCAAGGACCTGGACGATGCCGGGATCATCCGCATTGGTGCCACGATTAAGCCAGGCAGCATCCTGATTGGCAAGGTCACACCCAAAGGCGAAACCCAGCTGACCCCTGAAGAGAAGCTGCTGCGCGCCATCTTTGGCGAAAAAGCAGGCGATGTTCGCGATGCCTCGCTGTACTGCCCACCCGGTATCGAAGGTACCGTTGTCGATGTCAAAATCTTCTCGCGTAAAGGCGTCGAAAAAGATTCGCGCGCCTTGCAAATCGAGGAGGAACAAACCTTCCGCTTCCAAGGCAACTTGGAAGATCAGGAAAGCATCATTAAAGGTCAAGGCGCCAAGCAGATCCTAAACGCCGTTGAAGGCATGGAGCTGATGGAAGACCTATTCGACCTGGACAGCGGCGATATCATCCTTAAAGCCGGCCAGAAAATTACCGAAAAGGCCTTAGAACACTTTGAATTCGACGACCTGCGTCGCATTGAAGTTTCCGACCCCAATGCCCAATTGGAAATGGCCAATATCATCTCCAAAATTAACCAACAGGTTGAAGTGGCACGCCAAAGTTATGAGGACGATGTCGACAAATTGAAACAAGGTGATGAGTTGCCACCCGGCGTCATCAAATTGGTCAAAGTCTACGTCGCTGTTAAACGCAAACTGCAGGTCGGTGACAAAATGGCCGGCCGTCACGGTAACAAAGGTGTCGTCTCCCTGATCGTTCCTGAAGAAGACATGCCCTACCTGCCCGATGGTACACCGGTTGAAATTATCCTCAACCCACTCGGTGTTCCCTCGCGTATGAACGTCGGTCAGATCATGGAAACCCACTTGGGTATGGCCGCCAAGAAACTCAACCAGTTCTTCGCGACCCCCGTTTTTGACGGTGCCCGTGAACAGGACATCAAGGAATGGCTCAAACAAGCCCAACTCGATCCCAGCGGTAAAACCCGTCTGCACGACGGCAAAACCGGTGAATCATTTGAACAACCTGTTACAGTCGGCGTCATTTACATGTTGAAGCTCCACCACTTGGTCGACAACAAAATCCACGCCCGCTCGATTGGTCCCTACTCTCTGATCACGCAACAACCCTTGGGTGGTAAAGCGCAGTTTGGGGGACAACGGTTCGGGGAGATGGAAGTTTGGGCCCTGGAAGCCTATGGCGCAGCTCATATCTTGCAGGAACTCCTGACTGTGAAGTCCGACGATGTCACCGGCCGGACCCGCATTTATGAATCCATTGTGAAGGGTGAACCGGTACCCGAACCCGGGATCCCTGAATCCTTCAACGTTTTGGTCAAAGAACTTCAAAGTCTTGCCCTCGACGTCCAACTCTACAAAGAAGAAGAACTCGAAACCGTTGGGGCAGAAACCGAATCTGCCCTGAGCGACTAAGGGAAAGGGGAATCGAACATGCAACGTTCCACGCAGCTCTTTAATCGGCAGCAAGCTATTAACGATTTCAGCGCCATCCGTATCCGGTTGGCGTCTCCCGAGAAAATCCGATCTTGGTCGTACGGTGAGGTGACCAAACCCGAAACCATTAACTACCGAACCTTTAAACCGGAAAAAGACGGCCTGTTCTGCGCTCGTATTTTTGGTCCTGTCGTGGACTGGGAATGCTTGTGCGGAAAATACAAACGCATGAAGTACCGCAACATCATTTGCGACAAGTGCGGCGTTGAAGTCACGCTTTCCAAAGTTCGTCGTGACCGCATGGGTCACATCGAACTGGCAGCACCCGTCTCCCACGTTTGGTTTTTTAAAGGCTTGCCGTCGCGTATCGGCTACCTGCTCGACATGTCCCTCAAGGATCTTGAGCGCGTTCTGTACTTTGAAGCTTATGTTGTCATCGACCCCGGTGGCGTCGCTGCCCTCAAAGAAAAAGAACTTCTAACCGAAGAACGCTACCGTCAAATCCGCGAAGAATACGGCCCTGTTGTCAACGCCAAAATGGGTGCAGAAGCCATCAAGGAACTGCTCAAAAGCCTCAATTTGGCTGAATTGGCCGTTGAATTGCGCTATGACATGCGCCACGAAACGTCGGCCCAAAAGCGGACCAAAATTGCCAAGCGCTTGAAAGTCGTTGAAGGTTTTATCAAATCGCAGAACCAGCCCGAGTGGATGATTCTGGACGTTATCCCGGTCATTCCGCCCGAACTGCGCCCCTTGGTACCCTTGGACGGCGGCCGCTTTGCGACCTCGGACTTAAACGATCTGTATCGCCGGGTCATCAACCGCAATAACCGCTTGAAAAAACTGCTTGAGTTGCGGGCACCAGATGTGATCATTCGCAACGAGAAACGCATGCTCCAGGAAGCCGTTGATGCTCTGTTCGACAACGGTCGTCGCGGTCGTGTCTTAAAAGGCGGAAACAATCGCCCCTTAAAATCGCTTTCCGATACCCTCAAAGGTAAACAGGGTCGTTTCCGTCAGAACCTGTTAGGGAAACGGGTAGATTATTCGGGTCGTACCGTTATCGTGGTAGGTCCGGAACTCAAGCTCGACCAGTGTGGCTTGCCCAAAGATATGGCGCTTGAGCTATTCAAACCCTTTATCTACAACCTCTTGGAGCAATACGGTTTCGCCTCTACGGTAAAAACTGCCAAGGAAATGGTTGAAGCCAAAGTGCCCATCGTTTGGGACGTCTTGGAAGAGGTTATTAAATCGCATCCGGTTTTATTAAACCGCGCTCCTACCCTGCACCGCTTGGGGATCCAGGCCTTCTACCCGATTCTGGTTGAAGGCAAAGCGATTCGCCTGCATCCGCTCGTGTGTACCGCGTTCAACGCGGACTTCGACGGCGACCAGATGGCGGTTCACGTGCCCCTGAGCCCGACCTCGATCATCGAGGCGGAAACCTTGATGCTCAGTTCGCGCAACATCCTTTCCCCGGCTCACGGCAATCCGGTAACGGTTCCCACCCAGGACATCGTTTTGGGTGCCTATTACCTTACCTTGGCCCGCGACAACCAAATTGGCGAAGGCATGACCTTTGCCCGGGTTGAAGATGTTCTGGCCGCTCGGGAACAAGGTTTGGTGAATACCCACACCAAGATTCGCTTGCGCTACAACGGCCAAGTCATGGATCTGGACCACGCATACGACAAACAGGCAATCAGCCGTAACTCGGTCATTACCGTGAATAACGCCTTGATCGAAACCACCGTCGGCCGCGTTATCTTCAACAACCAGTTCCGCAATACCGAAATGCCTTACATCAACGGCTTATTGAAGAAAAAAGGTCTAACCGACTTGGTCTTTTTCTGGAACACGGAATACGGTCGTGCCCGAACGGTTGAAATGTTGGATATTCTCAAGGACCTCTCCTTCACTTGGGCAACCAAGGCCGGTATCTCCTTCGGGATCGACGACATGGTCATTCCGCCCAAAAAAGAGCATTTGCTGGAAACCGCCCGTCAACGGGTTATCGAGGTGGAAAGCCAATATCAGGAAGGTCTGTTAACCAACGCCGAGCGATACAACAAAGTTGTTCAGCTGTGGTCGGACGTTACCGAAGAAATCGCTCACGAAATGTTCACTTATATGGATGCGACCACCAAAGAGAACAATTTGGTCAACTCCATCTTCATTATGGCCGACTCCGGTGCACGGGGTTCCAAACAGCAGATCCGTCAGTTGGCGGGCATGCGCGGCTTGATGGCGAAACCGTCCGGCGAGATTATCGAATCGCCCATTACCGCCAACTTCAAAGAAGGTTTGACGGTATTGCAGTACTTCATCTCGACCCACGGTGCGCGTAAAGGTTTGGCCGATACTGCACTGAAAACCGCGGACTCGGGTTACCTTACCCGCCGTTTGGTCGATGTGGCCCAGGACGTCATCATCACCGAATTTGATTGCGGAACCTTGGACGGCATCACCGCCCACGCGATCATCGAGCAGGGTGAAGTGATTGAGCCGCTGAGCGATCGCATCATCGGCCGGGTTGCCCTGAACGATATCTACGATCCGCACAATGACAATCTGATCCTTTCGGCCAATGAACTGATTACCGGTACCATTGCCCAGCAGATCCAAGATTCGGGTATTCAGGAAGTGGCCATTCGCTCCGTTCTGACCTGTGAATCAGCGCGCGGCGTCTGCCAACTCTGTTACGGCAAGAACCTGGCAACAGGGAACTTGGTTGAAATCGGTGAAGCGACAGGCGTTATTGCGGC
Organism: Acidobacteriota bacterium; assembly: GCA_020637335.1. Classification (GTDB taxonomy): domain Bacteria; phylum Acidobacteriota; class Holophagae; order Acanthopleuribacterales; family Acanthopleuribacteraceae; genus JACJWC01. Next base: position 214,330 of record JACJWC010000003.1, read on the forward strand.
CCAGTCGATCGGTGAGCCCGGTACCCAGTTGACCATGCGGACCTTCCACATCGGTGGTACAGCATCCGCGGTGGACGAACAGTCCACTCACGTAACGCGACGCGGTGGGGTGGTTTCATTCCAGAACATGAAAACCGTTATCAACAAAGATGGCGATGAAATTTGTCTCTCGCGGAACGGCAGCATCGTCGTCACCGACAGCGAAGGACGCGAAGAGCATTACACCGCCGTGGTGGGTGCCCGACTCAAGTGCCACGAAGGCCAGAAAGTTGATCCCAACTTTGTTCTGGTTGAGTGGGATCCCTACTCTTTCGTCATCATTACCGAGGTTGCTGGTCGCATCGAGTTGAAAGACATCATTCTTGGCGTCACCATGATTGAGGAAGTGGACGAAGCCACTGCCCTCTCGCGGATGAAGATCATTCCCTGCGGTGATGAGAAGGTTACGCCTTCCGTCATCATTAAGGATGAAAATGGCAAAATCGCCGCCAAGTATCCCCTGCCCAACGATGCCCTGATCGTGGTCGAAACGGATGCCATGGTCACAGCCGGTGAAACCCTGGCCAAGATTCCGAAAGACACTACCCGCCAAATGGATATCACCGGCGGTCTGCCGCGAATCGTTGAACTCTTTGAAGGCCGTCGTCCCAAGGAACCGGCAATCATCGCAGAAATCGACGGCGTGGTCAGCTACGGCAACATCGTTCGCGGCATGCAAAAAATCCATGTTGAAAACGAATTCGGGGTCAAACGCGAATACTCCATTCCCAAAGGCAAGTTTATCCACTTTAAAGAGGGTGAGAACATTCGGGCCGGTGAACAGCTCATCGACGGCGCGCGCAGCCCCCACGATATTCTGGCCGTTCTCGGCGAAAAAGAACTGCAAAAATTCTTGCTTGACGAGATCCAAGAGGTTTATCGCTTACAAGGCGTTAACATCAACGACAAACACATCGAGATCATCATCCGTCAGATGATGCGCTGGATGGAGGTCGATGATGTCGGTGATACCGAGCTGATCCTGGGTGAACGGGTCGATAAGTTCTACTTCCAACGGGTTAACGAGAAGGTCATTGCCAATGGTGGATCTCCTGCAAAAGGCCATCCGCTGTTGGTGGGTATCACCAAGGCCTCTCTCTCAACCGATTCCTTCATTTCGGCCGCGTCCTTCCAGGAAACCACTCGGGTTCTGACAGAAGCCGCTATTGAAGGTAAAGTTGACACCCTGCGTGGCCTCAAAGAGAACGTCATTATGGGTAAACTGATTCCAGCCGGAACCGGTATGGCCCTGTACCGCGATGTTGAGATCGAAGAGGACGAAACCCTGGCCCAAGCCAATGAGGACCAGGATGACGAGTACTCGCTCGATAACATCATCAAAGTCAGCCAACAACGCATCGTTGATCGCGACGATGATGGAGATGACGACGCAGATTTGGACTAATCATGCTCGTCTGATAAAACCTAAAAGGCCCGGCCCCAAAAATGGGTGCCGGGCTTTTAGTCTTTTTGGGTCTTCCCTGCGTATGGTAGATAAAACAAAGGAGTTTCAAGCATGAAATCCCAACGACACTCGCACGCATTTTCCTTGATTGAGGTCATGATCGTCCTTGCCATTCTCGGGCTTCTGGCCTCAATTGCTGTCCCCAAATACCAGGCTTATTTGGACAAGGGTAAATACAAAACCAGCCAATTAAATCTTCAGAAAATTGCCGAAGCCTTTGAGCTCTACCATTCTGAAAAAGGCAAATATCCCAGCTTTAATTCCTGGCAAGAGCTCAGCGCTGCCAATTCGCCCTTAAACGAATACATGAACGAGGTCCCCAAAACGGATAAATGGGATCGACCCTACGAGGTCAAGTCAAGTGAACAGGACTACCGATTGGGCGGCAAAGCCATACCCCGCACCAAGCTCGCTGGTGCCTATCCCGATTATGTTTTCCTGCCCGGCCCCGTGATGCGAACAGGTACAACAACCACCAGCAACACGGAGCCTAAAGAATAAGGTTTGCCGTTTTAATTCGCGTTGGCCTTTTTGGTTTCGTATTGAGATAACCAAAAAGTTGCATATAACCAAGCCAGTACAATAAAACTCAGTAACGCGAGCGTGTGAGTGAGGACATTACCCGTATCCACTTGCACCAAGGTAGGAATGAAACGCGGTATTTCATCTCCAGCCAGGCTTTGCAGGTGAGCGCGAATACTGATGGCTTGAAGCGTATTCGCCGGTAGCAACGAGAAGACAATATCCAAGCCCAGCCACAGGCAGGAAGCCAAGACGCTGAACCATTTCCAGGTCGTTCCGAACGCTGTCACCACCGCTAAATAGGCGCCAAAGGCCAGGATCGAAAAAAGGATGAGGCGCGCGAGAAAAAACAAATTGCTGAACAGCTCATCAATTTGGAAAATCATATTTGTGAAATAGGTGGCCGACAAACATAATCCAATTAACAAACTGCCCAGCATCCAATATCCGAGGAAGCGACCCGCCACCTGGCCCAAGAAGCCGATTGGACGCACGCGTAAAAACACGTAATTGCCGCTGTCCAACTCGTCATTTACAACACCTAAACCCATGAAAAGACTAAGGATGAGCAGGAAAAACGTGAAGAAATAGTAACCGACAATATAAATAAATATGCCGTAGGGCATGGTATTGAGGGTTTCCCCTTTTAATTTGGCCAGAACCAACACAATGATTTGTAAACACGGTAGGAGACCCAAGCCCAGAAAAAAGTAGGTGCTTTTGCGACGCAGAATGCGCAGCATGGTCCATTTGGCTAGAGTCCAGGTCAGATAAGGTTGGGACAAACGACGTTCCAAAATGGCGCTCCTCAATGTACCAGGTATTTGAAGACCGATTCCATGTCTTCATCTTCCGCTTTAAGCCGTTGAATATCGACCTGCGCCGATTTCAGGAGATCGGGCAGCTCCTCAAAAAACCGGTTTTGATGTTGCGTAAATACGGTCAAAGATCCTTCTTTGCGCGGGTTAAATTCCACCCGAACCACGTGGTCACTTTGCAATAAGGAAGTGGCCATAGCCCGCGGATCGGATACGGTCATCTCCAATTGGAGTGGATGATCGGTCAACAATTCGCGGATTTCGTAAACGTTGCCACGCGCGCGAAGCTGGCCCTGGTGAATCAGCACCATTTCCTTGGTCAGCGCTTCCACTTCGTGCAGGATGTGGGAACTGAAGACGACCGTGGTGCCATCTGCGGCCAATTCGCTAATCAGGTCCGTCACAAGCACGCGACTGGTCGCATCCAAACCGGTCATCGGCTCATCGAGAAAGAGAAATGCAGGCCGATGCGCAATTGATTGGGCCAAGCGCAATTTTTGTCGCATGCCCTTGGAATAGCCGGTTACCCTTTTGCGCGCGGCTTGACTCAATTGCATTTGGTCCAAGAGCTCACGAGCCCTTTTTTCGGCATCGATGGTTAGCCAACCCTGCAAGCGCAAGTTACCAACCAGGAATTGAAAACCATTCGCTTCATCCCACAATGCATCATTTTCGGGACACACCCCAATGTGCTGGTAAAGACTGGGATTTCCAGCAAAGTCCTGGCCGGCAATGCTCACAGAACCAATACTGGGCGTTAGCTCACCGCTTAAAATTTTGAGCAAGGTCGATTTGCCGGCACCGTTGGGACCCAATAGGCCGAGAATGCCGGGGTAAATCTCCAGACTGACATCGTTTAGGGCCGATATTTGACCATACCACTTGGAAACATGTTCAACCAATATTGAGGCATTGGATGGACTTTTGGGTGCATTCATCGGACCACCTCCACCGGTTTAATACGTTGCCAAATGAACCATAAGAACACACCGCACACAACGCTTAAGTCAATAAGCTGCCAGAAGAAGGGCGTTCCAGGCGTAATTTCCAAATCAAAAATGGTCACCCCAATATCGTGCAACGTGCTCCACCAATTGAGGCCCAAAACCATGTCGCGCGCACCGATGATTTTTGTTAATGCGGCGGAAACCGCCAGAGAAAAACCAAAAAATCCGGCAAAGGCAACAGCTGCCATGTAACTTCGGTTGAAAAGAGATGAAAAGAATAAAACCATTGTTCCAATCGATAACGTCAGGAATAGCCAATAAACGCCACCGATGATGGGCACATACCAACTCGTCGCCAGGAAATGCCCCAGTTCAGGGCTCAACGCGACGCCAAGCACAAACATAAAGATGGAAGGAATCAGGGTAACAGAGCCAATCAAGATGCCAACCGTCATGTATTTTCCAAGCAAATAATCAACTGGCGTAAGGGCCTTGCTGAAATAGATTTGCATGGCGTTGGCAGCCCGGTCCTTGCTGATGAGTTGGCTGCCCCAGAAAATCATCATAAAAAACAAAATAATAAAGGCCGGATACGTTAATGAACCCTTTTGGTAGAACGCTTCATCGTATTCCCGCAAGGTTTTACCCCAATCGGCCAGGAAGGCGAGAAAGTCAATCCGGGCGATGGCTTCAGCTTGATGGCGAACCACCGTCATGAAGAGCAACACCGCATAAAAGATACTCAAGGTGGTGAAGAAGAGCGAACGGCCAATACAGCCACTCGAGGCAATAATGTTGCGAAACCCGTAATAACCAATCAGAACGGCAGGAGGGGTTGAACTTTTGCGATCGCCATCCCAGGATTCGAGGCCGCCTTCAAAAATCTCACTTTTTTGCTGCATAAACCTGTTCCCCTGTCAGTTCGACGTTTTGCCGATAAATCTCTTCAACGGTGTAGTTGCGTGGAATCAACTGGCGGATCTGAATCGAGTGCGCGGATAGAATTTCAAAGAGGTTAGCCGGTTTCAGATCCGCAGAGAGACGCACTTCAAATTGCGGTTCGCGTGGGTGTTCATTGTCCACGTGAATGTTTTTTTCCTTTAGGATCGCGACAGCCTTTTCCTTGCCCTGTTCGGGGTGAACCCGTAAACGGTAGCGATAGGCTTCGCCTGCACATAACTCGCGAATCGAGCCCTGAACCTTGACCTGTCCTTTATCGAGGATGACCAGGTATTCGGAGCAGCGCTCAACATCGCGCATCAGATGCGAGGAGAGCACAACACAGCGGTTCTCGCGATGAGCCAAGTCGCGAATAAGTTCCAGCATCTCCTCTCTGCCATCGGGGTCGAGACCATTGGTGGGTTCGTCCAAAAAAATCAGATGGGGATCATGAACCAGGGCTTGGGCCAGTTTTAATCGCTGTTTCATGCCGGTTGAATAGGTGTCCAAAGCGCGGTAACGCGCTTCTTCAAGGCCAACCAGGTACAAGACGCGATGGGCGCGCTTAAAGGCATCACGCGGCGCCATTCCGTTGAGCTGGGCGCAATAGCTGACGTACTGGACCGCATTAAAGCCCGGGATCAGACACTCACTCTCCGGCATGTAGCCCACAAATTTGCGCAGGGTTTTGTTGGGTTGACACAGGTCATAGTCCATAAAGCGACCCCGCCCCTGGTCGGGCTTGATCAGACCCAAAATGGCTTTTATCAAGGTGCTTTTCCCTGCACCATTAGGGCCCAAAAGACCAATTGCTTGACGCGGTAAACCTAAAGAAACATCATTCAGAGCGGTAAAGGACCCGAAACGCACCGTATAATGTTCAATCTCGAGTATCAAGTGGATTCCTCCCAATGTCGCGGGTTCTAGCTAATTACGTTCAGGTGAAATAATTCGTTGAGTCCAGACTCTAACTTTTTTGGCGAAAGGGTTCAAGTACGGGATGGCTAAGCCCAAAAAGAAGCTTAAAATCCCCCTTTGGCAACGGGTAATTGAGACAGGCTTGGCCGTTGACGAAGGTGAGGCGCGCGCTCTGATCATGGCCGGTCAAGTAGTGGTGGGTGAACACCGCAAAAGTAAACCCCAAGAGCCAGTGGATTGCGCGCTAGAAATCCGCTTAAAAGACCAGAAAAAAACCGTCGGCAGAGGTCATTCCAAACTAGCGGGATTCCTCGCCGATTTTCCGCTACCCATAAAAGGCAAGGTATGTTTGGACCTGGGCGCATCTACCGGTGGATTCACCCAAGTTCTTTTGGAGCAGGGTGCCCAGCGCGTCTATGCCGTAGACGTGGGCACCAATCAGTTGGATTGGCGCTTGCGTAGTGATCCGCGAGTTATCAGCCTAGAACAAACGCATGCAAAGCTCCTAAATCCGGAACGGGTACCTGAAAAGATTGAGTTGGCCACCGTCGACGTGAGTTTCACCGCTCTTCATCAAGTCTTGGGTTTCCTGTTTCCCCTTATGGAATTGGAAGGCATTCTGATTTGTCTGCTTAAACCGCAATTTGAATGCCCACGCGAAGCCATTGAACCGGGTGGCCTGGTTCGGGATCCTCAGGCGATTCAACAGTCGCGCCAAAATTTTGAGACGTGGGCGCGGGAAAATGGCTTGGGCCTGCTTTTGAGCAGGCCCAGTATGCTTAAGGGACGGACGGGGAATCAGGAGTTTTTTTATGCCCTGAAAAAGATTAAGTCCGCTGACCTTTCATATTGAATTTGGAGCCGGTAGAAAATTTGTAATCGTTGTACTGGCTGACCATTTTTTCATTGCTGGAACGCACTGAAAAGCCTTCCAAGGTGTATTCTTTACCATCAGATTTGCCTTGAAATGGACGTCCCCACGCGTCTGTGCCGGGTACATTTTCAATGTATTCGCCCGATACGAGAGAGCTGCCTGTGCCAGCAATTTCGCTGAAGTTTTCAAAGACGGGGTAACTGCCTGTCTCCAGATAGTGCCGCTCCATGGCCGCAGCGACTTGGCGCAGCATTTTGACGGATTCCTTGTACTTGGCCTTTTCATCTTTCTGTTTAATGACCGGCACAACGAAACTAGCGGCAAGCGCCAAGATTAAGATGCCATTCAAAATATCGATGATTCCGAAACCTTTTTTCATCCTTCATCCTCACGGTGGCTTGATTATCGGGCCCTATTGTAGCAAAGCGTGCTTTGAATACCTAGGTTTGTTACAAAAGCTTTAAAAATTTTGCTCAGTCTAGGTCGATTGGCCTGGTTGCCTCGTCATCGCCCTGATTCAATTTCGCATAGTAATAACGGAAACTGCGAAACGTCATCCCTAAAAGATCAGCTGCTGCGGTTTGCACGCCTTCGGTGTGGCGCAGAGCTTCCTGCATATAGGCCAACCGCAACTCATCCAATAATGCTTCGAGCGCCATGCCATCCTTTGGGATATGAATGGACAGATTTGGATTCGGTTTGTCGACTTCGGCAATATAAGGCGGCAGGTGGCCGAGACCCAGTCGCTCTTCGGGATTTAAGGCAACGATCCGTTCAACTGTATTCTCCAACTCGCGTACATTGCCCGGCCAGGTATAACTTTCCAACTGGGTTAAGGCGCTTGAGTCAAAAGATTTAAGTGGCTCCCCAAATCGGTCACTAAATTTTTCAAGGAAAAAGCGAATGAGGGGCGAAATATCCTCGCGACGCTCGCGCAAGGGCGGAATTTCAAGGGGAACCACGTTAATCCGATAATAAAGATCTTCGCGGAATCGACCCGCTTTCACTTCTTCAGCTAAATTGCGATTGGTGGCGGCCACGACCCGAACATCCACGGGGATTTCAGAAGTGCCACCCACCCTGCGAATGGATTTTTCTTGCAGAACGCGGAGTAACTTGACTTGAACCGCAAGCGGCATTTCACCAATTTCATCCAAAAAAAGCGTGCCCTTACCCGCAGTCTCAAACAGTCCCATGCGACGCTGATCAGCGCCGGTAAAAGCGCCTTTTTCGTAGCCAAATAACTCGCTTTCAAAAAGCGTTTCCGGTAAGGCGCCGCAATTAACCGATATAAAAGGTTCACGCGCGCGCGGCGATTTTTCGTGAATCATGCGCATGACCAATTCCTTGCCCGTTCCCGATTCGCCTGTCACAAGTATGGTGACGTCCATTTTGGCGATTCGATCCAACATGGCCAGAACTTGTTCCATTTTTTTGGAAACAGAAATGAAACGACTTTCCGTTTTGCCGCGTAATTGGGCACGCAGTTGTTTGTTTTCCTGTACCAGTTTGCGGGTTCGCACATTATTGCGTACAACGATGCGGACCTCGTCCACATTAAAGGGTTTTGCCAGATAATCTGCGGCGCCTAATTTCATGGCCTCAACGGCCGTTTCGGCACTGGCATAGGCAGTCATCATGATTACAGGCAGGTCGGGATCCTTCTTTTTTGCTGCTGCCAAAACTTCCAAGCCCTGGCCATCGCCGAGTCGAATATCGCTAAGGATTAAATCGTAGTCCTGGCTTTGAACCTTTTGAAGCGCTACCGCAACACTTTCAGCCGTATCAACAGTAAATCCTTCGCGTTCCAAGGTCAGGAAAAAGAAGCGACGCATGCTTTCTTCGTCGTCGACCACCAGAATTTGGCCAATTTTCATGAAGATCCCATTTCTATCAGGGGAAATTCCAAAAGGACCCGAGTGCCCTTGCCGGGTTCGGACTGGAGGTCAATTTTAGCATGGTGCATTTGTATGGTGTCGTAGACGATACTCAAGCCCAAACCGGTCCCCTGCGGTTTATTGTAGGTCGCAAATGGGGAAAAAACTTCTGTCAGCAATTCGGAAGGGATTCCACAGCCAAAATCTTGGATGGAAACACGAACGGAATGACCATGTGTGGTAAATTCCGTTTCGATGCGTTGTCCCGGCTTGGAGGCTTGAGCGGCATTGCGAACGAGGTTCCAAAAAACCTGCGTAATGCGTGAAGGGTCACCCTGAATCCAGTAGGCATCCGCATCATATTGGTTTTGCAACCAAACATTTTTGATTTCCTTATCATGCTGGGCCAATGTGGCAAAATCTTCAAAGCACGCTCTCAAATCAAAGGGGACATTTCCCACGGTTGGCGTTGCCCGGGAATAGGCCAGAAATTCGGAGACAATTCGATCCAAACGCCCGCCTTCTTTTTCGATGATATCCATCAATTCTCCGGTGGCCGGCCCTTCTGGCACCATTTCACGCAGAACTTGAATGCTGCCCGTTATGGAAGCCAACGGATTGCGCAATTCATGGGCAACACCAGCAGCAACTTTTCCAATCGCTGCCATTCTGTCCTCTAGGTATTGACTGCGTTCGCGCATCTTGATTTCGGTTAAATCCTGGAAAATCATCAGGTAGCCCGGCCGATTTGCTTCCAACTCCAGCGAGGTACATGAGACACCAAATATTTTTAAGCGATCACATCCATGCAACGAACAATCAAATCGAAAAGCGTTGCCGGCTTGTACGCCAGACTGAACTAAATCAGGAGAAACAGCAAAAAAATTCCAAATAAGATGGCCAATAATCTCCGGCTCGGGGCGATTCAGCAGGATGGCAACCCTCGAATTAATATGCGTAATTTCTCCCTTTAAGTCTGTTGTTAAAAGACCAGACTGCAAATTTTCAACAATTCGATCCCGAAATGCCCGCATCACTTTAAGCCGATTTGCTTGCTCGCGTATCTTGGATTGGTGGAGGGTGAAAGCGTGATGAAAATAGCCGGAGATAAAACCAACGGTGAAAAAGGCAATAAATTGACCGGCAATGGTGTAGTTATAATTTTCATATACCGTGAAATCGGTTACAAAGTTCAATCCATACAGCACGAATTGGGACGTGAAGTAGTAAAGCGAGAAGCAGAATAACGTGAAAATCAGGATTCCGGTGCGGGTCAAAAAAATCCCACTCACAAGAATGATGACTAAGTAGCCCACCACAAAATCCGACTCAAACGCACCCGTTACACCCACCAAAATTGAAATAAAAAAGGCATCAAAAATGATTTGAGATTTGGCGTGGGTATTCAAGGCATTTTGCCCCTTTACCCAAAACAAGACAAAAAAACAGAGCAGGTTAAATAGGAAAATGGTCCCCATCAACATAAAAAAGGGACCATAGGGAAACGCCTGTAACCCGAGCAAGAGGGCCAGCACTTCGTAAAGCAAGGCCAAACACACCAGGACTTCGCGCAAGACTAAAAGATACAGAATTTTGCGCAGCATATAGGCAGAGCAGAAAGCCAGGGAGGCGAGCCCCCCTGGCGCTTGTGGTTAACCGATCGTCGTGGCCAACTTGAAGATTGGCAGGTACAACGAAATAACGATAAAGCCGATAACCGTACCCAAAAAGATGATCAAGATGGGTTCTAAAAGACTCATGAGACCGGCAACCGCCACATCGACTTCGTCTTCATAAAAGTCGGCAATTTTGGATAACATGACATCAATAGCACCCGTTGTCTCACCCACACCAATCATGGAGACCACCATTGGCGGAAAGAGAGGCAGCTTGCTCAGCGGTTCCGCAATCGTCTTGCCCTCCTCGATGTCTTTGCGCACAATCATTAGGGAGTCTTCGACAATCGCATTACCTGATGTCTTTGCGGTAATTTCAATCCCATCCAAAATTGGAACACCTGAAGAGATTAAGGTACTCAAGGTTCGGCAAAACCGGGCAATTGAAATTTTTTGCAATAACCCGCCAAGCACAGGAATCTTAAGCATTACCTTGTCGACAACCCGTCTCCCGTGATAAGTGAGGTGATATTGGCGCAGCGCAATGAAAATGAGTACCATGGCTACAATGATAAAAATCAAGTAGTTCTGTGTGAAACGGGAGGCTTCTAAAGTCACCCGAGTCATGCCCGGGAGTTCCTGGCCCGAGCTTTTGAACATAGCTTCAAAGGTGGGAATAACTTTATACATAATCAAAACAACGATGCCGATTGCCACCAAACAGATCACAACAGGATAAATCAGAGCGGATTTCACCTGCGCTTTGAGTTTTACGGCTTTCTCAATGTAAATCGAGAGCCGTTCCAGGATTTGGTCGAGAATACCGCCCGCCTCACCCGCTGCAACCATATTGGTGTACAGTTGATCAAAGGCCTTTGGGTGTTTGCGCATGGAGTCGGACAAAGTTGCGCCCGATTCCACATCTGCTCGCGTTTGGTTGATCATATTGGCAAAATTTTTATTCTTCTGTTGGCTGCCCAAAATTTCTAAACATTGAATCAAGGGCAGACCAGCATCAATCATGACTGAGAATTGGCGCGTAAAAATGGCCACGTCTTTTTCTTTTACACCGCCCCCAATGCTCGGAATGCTAAATTCCTTTCCTTCTTCGCGAAGGCTGGTGACGGTGATTTGACGTTGCCGAAGCAGAACTTCTGCCTCCTCTTTACTGCGCGCAGCGATTACCCCTCTTTGAGCTTCTCCGCTGCGTGTTTTCCCTTTCCAAACAAAACGAGCCATTTTTTTCTCCTTGATCAGGTATAGCGGATTTTGGGATTACGGTCACTACCAACAGGTTCAGTAGTCTCGATTAAACCGGCACCGCGCTCGATCATTTCCTTGAGTTCCTCGGCATTACTGGAGGAAGTTAAAGCCGTTTCCAAGCTGATGGCTTTTTTGAAATAAGCCGTTGCCAAAGCTTGATTGAAGGTCTGCATACCATGCCTTAATTGGCCGGTTTGCATGGCAGAATAAAGTTGGTGGATTTTATCCTCGCGGATCAGGTTGCGGATAGCGGGGTTGGGAACCATGATCTCCATGATTAATACCCGACCTCGGCCTGAAGCTTTAGGCAGCAGGGTTTGACACAGAATGCCCTCTAGCGCGAGCGAAATCTGTGCCCGAATTTGCGATTGTTGGTGGGCGGGGAAAGCGTCCACCAAGCGGTTAATGGTTTCCGGGGCGGAGTTGGTGTGCAGGGTCGCAAAGGTTAAATGGCCCGTCTCCGCAATCGTAATCGCCGTTTCCATCGTTTCCAGATCGCGCATCTCGCCGACAAGCACAATATCGGGGTCCTGGCGAAGGGCCGCACGTAGCGCGTTGGAAAATGAGTGGGTATCGGCATGCAGCTCGCGTTGGTTAACCAAACACTTTTTATGCGTATGCAAGTATTCCACTGGATCTTCAATGGTGATGATATGCGAGTGGCGCTCGCTATTAATCTTGTCCAACATGGAGGCTAAGGTAGTGGATTTGCCCGAACCGGTAGGACCCGTCACCAAAACCAGTCCACGTGGTTTTTCACACAACTTCTCGACGATGGCAGGTATGCCTAACTCGCGCATATTGGGGATTACGTGGGGGATGGTTCGGAAGGCACCTGCAATGGCACCCCTTTGGTTAAATACGTTAGCCCGAAATCGAGAAAGGCCTTTTACCCCGAAAGAAAAGTCCAATTCCAATTCCTCTTCCAGGCGGTGCTTTTGGGCATCGGTGAGCACGGAATAACACAATTGTTTGGTTTCACTAGGCGTTAGGGGTGGTAACTTGAGGGGGATCAATCTGCCGTCAACCCTGATTTGAGGCGGAGAATTGGTGGTGATGTGTAAGTCGGATCCACCCTGTTCAACCATCGTCTTGAGCAACTGTGAAAGTGAAATGGACACTCAGACCCCCTTAAAGCACCGTCTCTTTAACGACTTCTTCAATATTGGTGACACCTTCCATGATTTTCATGAGCCCGGAGCGCCGCAAACTGATCATACCTTCTTCAATGGACTGCTCACGCAGCTCAACCGCGTTAGCGCCTGTCAAAACCAGTTCGCGCAGGGCATCGCTCATTTCCATCACTTCGTACAACCCAACACGACCTTTACACCCCGTTTGATTGCAGGTCGGACAGCCATTACCTTCATAGATGGTGGCGTTGGCCGATTCTTCCTCTGTAAAACCGATATCGAGCAACGCTTTCGCCGGCAGACTGACAGGTGCTTTACAGTCCTTGCACACCCGGCGAACCAATCGTTGGGCGCAAATCAAGTGGACGGAGGTTGCCACCAAAAACGGTTCGATACCCATATTCATGAGACGATTGATCGTACTCGGCGCATCGTTTGTGTGCAGTGTGGATAAAACCAAGTGGCCAGTTAAAGAGGCTTTAATCGCAATTTCAGCCGTTTCAAAGTCGCGAATCTCACCCACCAAAATAATGTTGGGATCTTGGCGCAGAAACGAGCGCAATGCAGCGGCGAAATTTAAGCCGATTTGTTCCTTCATTTGAACCTGGTTGATCCCGGCCATGTTGAATTCAACCGGATCTTCAGCGGTCATAATATTGGTAGTAGGTTTATTTAACTGTTGAATCGCACTGTACAAGGTATTGGTCTTACCCGATCCGGTAGGCCCTGTAACGAGAACCATTCCCCACGGCCGATTGATGGCGCGCGTGAATTTATCCAAAGATTCCCGCTCAAACCCAAGCTTGGTCATATCCAACATCAACTTGTCGGAATCCAACAACCGCATAACAATTTTTTCGCCAAAAAGGGTCGGCAGAACGGAAACGCGATAGTCCAATTCTTTGCGTCGCCCATCCAAGTTCATTTTCAATTTAATCCGGCCATCTTGTGGCAATCGCTTTTCAGAAATGTCCAGTTTGGACATGATTTTTACCCGGCTGATAATCGCATCGCGCATGCGCATGGGAGGCGTCATCTGTTCGTGTAAAATACCGTCAATACGATATCGGACCCGAAATTCCTTTTCGTAGGGTTCAATATGGATATCGCTGGCCCCTTTGCGCACGGCATCCGTTAAAACAATGTTGACCAGCTTCACGACTGGCGCTTCTTCCGAGGAAGATTCCAGTGTATTGATGTCCAGGTCTTCAGCTTCTTCGATCACCTCAAGGCCCGCGTCTTCAACCTCTTCGGTTTCGATATCATCCATGACCTTTTTTAATTCCAAGGCCGTAGTCGATCCGTAATATTTATTGATGGAATCTCGCAGCGCGATTTCACTGGTCACAACTGGTTCAATGTTGTACCCGGTCATAAATTTAATATCGTCCATTGCAAACACGTTGCTCGGATCGGTCATCGCCAACGTTAAGGTTGCGCCCTGACGGCTAATAGGCAAAACCTGATATTTTTGAGCCACATCAGCCGGGATCAATTTGATAATGTCCCCTTCGATTTGGAAGGCATTGAGATTGATGGCAGGTACACCATATTGTTGGCTCAGAAATTGAGTTATTTCGTCTTCTTTGCAATACCCTAGTTTGATCAGGGTATAACCAAGCCGACCCCCGTGTTCATTTTGAACGGAAATGGCTTCCTGCAATTGTTCTTTCGAAATGAGTTTTGCTTGGACGAGTAATTCGCCTAGTTTACTCACAAGCCCTCCAGAATGGAATGTAATAGTATTATAAAGCCTAATTTCCTTAAGGGGGTAATGTCAATCTAAACCAAGGGTTTGCCTAGCGCTTTTCCGCTGTTGGCCAACCCGTCTATGATCTATGTCACAGCTCTTTCAAAATTCCAGCACGCAGTACCTCTAAAAGACGGGCTCCCGACTGTATCGGTCTGGCATGAAAGCAAGCCGGGAACGAAACGATACAATCGCTTTGTTGATAATAAACCTTGCGTTTAAGGAACAGAGAGACACTTTGTAGCGGGTTTACAGCGAGTGGGCGATTGGCATCCTGCCGCACACGGGCGAGTAAGACAGGCAAAGGCCAATCCAAATAAATGACTTTACCCGATCGCGCCATCAATGCGCGATTGTCCGCCTTCAGCCAAGTTCCACCACCCAAAGCCACAACCCAATCACTACCAACAGACTGAAGCGCTAGGGTTTCCAGCTCGCGAAAACGGGCTTCGCCCCATTGGTTAAATATTTCCGGAATCGATCGGCCTGCATTTGCAACAATCGCGGCATCCAAATCAACAAAAGTGCGGCCTAAAGCCTGTGCAAGTTGCAACCCCAAACTGGATTTGCCCGAACCCATAAAACCGTTTAAGTAAAGGTTCACCTTGTACCTACTTGTTGCGGTATTGCTCCATGAACAGTTCCATAAACTTGGTCGAGAATTCGCCTTTTTGGAAGTTCGCATCTTCCAGGATGGCCAAGTGTAACGGAATATTGTTGCTGATACCTTCAATTACCGTCATGCCAAGAGCGCGTTTCATCCGGGCGATTGCCTCTGTGCGGCTGGCGCCATGCGACATGACTTTAGCAATCATGCTGTCGTAATTCGGGGGCACCCGGTAGCCTGCATATACGGCGCTATCAACTCGAATTCCAGGCCCACCGGGCGGATGAAAATGTTCAATTAGGCCGGGAGAGGGGCGGAAATTAAATGGATCTTCCGCATTGACCCGGCACTCTATGGCATGACCTTGGATTTGGATTTGTTTTTGATCAAAATCCAAATGTTCACCCGCTGCAATTCGAATTTGCCATTTCACCAAGTCGACCCCCGTAACCAGTTCGGTTACCCCGTGTTCAACCTGAATGCGTGTGTTCATCTCCATAAAATAAAATTTGCCGTCATCGTCCAGCAAAAACTCAACGGTTCCAGCACCGCGATATTGGGTTGCCTCTGCAGCCTTAACTGCAGCTTCACCCATTTTTTTGCGCAGGCTACTGGACAACACAGGAGAGGGCGCTTCTTCAATAATCTTTTGGTGCCTGCGTTGGATACTACATTCCCGTTCGCCTAGATAAAGGGTTTTGCCATGGTGGTCGGCCAAAACCTGAATTTCAATATGACGGGGATTCGTGAGGTATTTCTCTATATAAACCTCACTGTTACCAAAGGCAATTTCAGCTTCAGATTGTGCTGTGGAGATGGATCGTTCTAAATCCGATTCCTCACGTACGATGCGCATACCGCGTCCACCACCACCTGCGCTGGCCTTAACAATGACCGGTAGGCCAATAGCTTTGGCCACTTTTACCGCAGATTCGAGATCGCCAATCGGACCATCGGATCCGGGTAAAATCGGCACACCCGCTTTTTGCATGGTGCGTTTGGCCTCAGCTTTATTGCCCATCAACCGAATAGAGTGCGCAGTAGGTCCAATAAACTGCAGTTGGCAGGACTCCGCAACTTCGACAAAATGCGCATTTTCCGACAAAAAGCCATACCCGGGGTGAATCGCCTGTGCGCCGGTAATTTCCGCTGCAGAAATAATGGCCGGAATATTAAGGTAACTCTGAGCGGAGGGCGCAGGACCGATGCAGATGTCTTCATCTGCAAACCGACGATGCAAGGCATAGCGGTCGGCCTGCGAGTAGACCGCAACGGTTTGAATCCCTAGATCACGACAGGCCCAAATAACTCGAAGCGCGATTTCACCGCGATTGGCAATTAAGATCTTTTCAAACATATTTGCCTCAAACAGATTTGATGGCAAATATTTTTTGGCCAAACTCAACGGGTTGAGCGTTTTCAACGAGGATTTTCACAATTTCCCCCGAATACTCACTCTGAATTTCGTTCATGAGTTTCATCGCCTCAATGATACAAAGCGTTTGACCTGGCGATACGTGCTGACCCACTTTCACAAAGGGTTCGGACTGAGGGTTTGGTGCGGCATAAAAAGTACCAACAATTGGGGATGTCACGTAAAGCAGATTGTCTTCTGCGGGTTCGGCAGGCAAGGTAACCGGAATGGACCCGACTGAAGGCTGGGCCATACTTTCAATCTGCTGGGCGATTGGAGCCACAGAGCCCGCCATATCTTGTTTCATTTTGAAACAAAACCCCTCACGTTCGATGTGGAGGTACTGGATCTTGCTTTTGGCAAAAAGCTGCATGATCTCTTTGATTTCGGCGAATTCCATGTGGAAACCCCTCTCTCTTTTGACAATACTGGCTCAAAACGGACTTTTGGATCTTAGCGGATCTCTTAAAAAAGTCAAGTAAGGCAAGGCCTTAGGTGACATTCACGTAGCATTCCAAAGACTTGATTTTAAGCAGATATTTCAGTTTCCCAATTTCAGTTGGATCGGTATGGGTACCCAATAGAAAATACTCTTCATTGACCATCTGCAACACGAGATGACGATCACGGAAACAGAAAGTGAATTGGTTGATCGCGCCGGAGCCCAATTCGGTACCTAAGCGATTGCACTCATTCAGAAGGGTCGTAGCCTCAACAATCAGCAACTCATCCATAGGGCCTTCTTTGAGTTTGGCCACTACGATTCCATCAGTCCCAGCCAGAAAAACATTTTCGATACCAGGTACCCGATCCGAAATCTCGACGAGAATCTCACGAAACATGATGCATTTCCTTTATTCGGCGCAACCAATGCGAGAGTATTCTGATTTTTTTGGCACTTTTGCTTTCGTTTTGGAGCATAGCATCCATTTTTTCGAGCTGCGAGTGTAAGTCGGGATCTTCTTCACCCTGCCGTATCCGATTCAGGATTGCCCGCGCATCTTCCAGGTGTCCTTGCTGTTTATAAAGTTGGGCCACCAGTAGGTTATCAAAATCATCGGAGGATGTATGCTCCTCCGCCACAACCTGAGGTTCCGAGGGTGTGGCTGGCTGGACATCATGGGCTGGATGCAAGGACCCTTCATGGGCCTGATGCATTAATGATTCAAATTCCGCAAGCGGATCCGGTTCAGAGGAAGTTACAGTAGGAACTGCAGGTGCGGACGAAAAGGGTTCATTTCGGGTAAACCGTTCTTGGTGATAATCCTCATAAACCGCAGGTTCTACTGCAGGCGTCTCAGGAAACGGCTCAGCTTGGGGTTCTTCTTGCTGCTTCTTTTGGACAACTGGCGCCAATTGAGCTCGCAAAGCGGCAAGTTGATCTTGAATTTGCTCGCTGGGGTCCCATAACAAAAGGCGTTCAAGAAATGGAATAGCTTGCGTTGGCCGCTCCATTTTTTGAAATAGTTCAACCAAGCTGTGAAGCACAGGAATATTGTCCGGATCCAATTGATTGGCTTGGCGAAGCGTTGCCTCAGCGTCATTGAGCTGATCACAAGCCAACTGGCTACGCCCCAAACAAACCAATCCGGGAAGATAATGGGGATGATTGACCAACCCCGCTTGACACACCCCGATCGCCTCGCCGTACCGCCCACTTTTACGGTATTCCTCGGCCAAACGAAGAAAGACCCGAGAATTCGGGTCTTTCTTCCACTGGTTTTCCAGCAATTCGATCAGGTGTTGGTTCATTAGTTTACGCTTTCAACCTGAAGGGTAACCAGTACATTTTCAAAGACATTGTCTTCGTCCTGGGCTTCGAAGTCGATTTGGTAAATACGAACCTGGCCATTGACAATTGGCAGATTGTAGGTGCCGCCATTATTGGATTGGAAGCTGTTCACATCAAATGTCATGCTCCAACGTGAAACACCGTTCGAAATTGGCGCCGTGCTTGAGCCTGTATCAGCTGCAGGCGACGGCCAATAGTTTCGGAAGATGAGCTCCCCAAAATTCTCATTGTCTGTACTTGGACTAATGAAATTTCGGGTGAACTCAATACTGGCAATCGAACCAGGGTTACCACTGCCATGCTCAAGGTCAAGCACGGCCGAAAGTGCAGGAGCCGGAATCGTTAACTCGTGGTCGACAAAGAAAGCTCCAGCGACACCGGTTGAGGTTCCCGTATAGTTGAGGTAAAACGCCAGACGGTCGGTACCAGTGACCGTACCCGTTCCGTTGTTGTATAGGCCAATGTGAGGAAAGGTGATCGTGCCATCGGTTGTGGTCTGATATTCAACCCGCAGAATAGCAATTGCCGTTTGTTTGGGTTCAGGACCTTCTTCACTGACCTCAATTTTGAAAACGACAGCGTCATCGGTCGAGTCCGGATCGTCCTGGAACTGAATGGCCACATCGCGGGTTCCTTCAGCACCCATATTGATCACACCGGTGGTCGCATTTACGGTGCCGTCGAGGGTACCTCCGCGGTCACCCGCAATGATCGAAACAGTGTAGCTCAGTACTGAAGTGTCCTGATCGGTGACACGGAACGAGAGCACCCCATCCTGACCCGGCAACAAACCCGCTCCCGGGTTGCCCGGTGTAAAAAGGACCCGGTCAATTACGGGTGCGTTAAAGGTAGGACCGCCATTGGTAGTAAAGGTTACTAGGCGAACGCTTCGATTAGTAAATGCTGTATTGCCATAACTGGTGTTGTCGTATGCATTGATTTGGAACGTTAAGTGACCACTGTTGTTATCATCTTGGTCAGCAAAACTGACGGAGCCATCACCATGTCCACCATCAACACGTCCCAACGAAGGGCCAAAGAATGCATTGTCACCTGCAATCAACTTCACAGTCCAAGTACAATCCTCATTTTCAGGATCATCCAGCCGAAATGAGAAGGCACCAGCATCCCCGTTATCGATGTTTGCCGATGGCGACTGTTGAATGTTGCTGATTATTACCGGATCATTGATGTCTTCTGCAGTAACGGTAACCGATAAAGACGCATTTGCCACAATTCCGCCACCTACTCCTGTCACGGCTAAGGTGAACGGATTGGCTCCCATGCGATTTAACGGTGGGGTCAGGAAACTTTCTCGACCAGTTACGTCCTTGGCCTGGCCATTGATGGGAAACAGTTCGACTTTTTCATAATCACCAACAACTTTCCAGTAAAGGGCGACTTGTTGGTACAGGGAAACGGAGGTTTGAGAGGCAGTAAAGAAAACGATAGTCGGATCCTCGGTGGTCACGCCACCTGTTACCGAAATCGGTTGATCCAAAAACTGGCTTTCTTCGGATTGATTGGAGGATTTAGTTGCGCGAAGGATGGGCC
This sequence comes from Acidobacteriota bacterium, assembly GCA_020637335.1. GTDB lineage: Bacteria > Acidobacteriota > Holophagae > Acanthopleuribacterales > Acanthopleuribacteraceae > JACJWC01. The sequence continues at coordinate 233,858 of JACJWC010000003.1, forward strand.
GGACAGAGGCCTCTGGTGTAACAGTTACGCTGTCAAAGCTGAGGTTTTTCCCAGTGAAATCAACGGGCACACCCGAGAAACTGCTGGGAATCATTTCCAAGCCAGTTGGACCATTGGATACCACCCAACTCAGATTCACTGAGTCGCCGGCCGTAATGGCATAGCGGCTAGAGAAAAATTCATCGATCGCAACCGGGTTCGTTGTTGGTGCATCGCGAACCACGGCAATAACAGGACCACCCGTTTGCTGAACGGTACCAAATTGATTGGCAACGATTAAAGTTGCCTCAGGGAATGCAACAGCTGCTTGATTTTGATATTGCGGCAGCAAGTAGCTTGTATTGAGACTGAAATCACCCACGGGGAAATCACTGCCCGACAAGGAGTAGGTGCTGCCGAATGGTGATACTAAGAACCCGCCAGTAATGAAACCACCAGCCACCCAAGTGGCTGCCCAATCACTGCCCAAAGCAAAATCCTGGAGGTAATTGAAGGAGATAATGGAAGGCAGTAAGTCATCGTAAGGCAAAAACGTCCCACACAAGATAACGAACCCAGTGGTTGCTTGGACTTTTTGCCCGGCTAAATTGTGGCCGTAACAAGTCAACTTGGCTTGGAACTCTACCCCTTGACGCGGGTTTGCAGCGAAGGATTGGCCTAAAGCCCCGAAAACTTTTTCAAAGGTCGAAACAATTGGAAATTCGGAGGATGCAAATTCTCCAAAGGCAAACTGCGCATCAAGTGGGCCGGTGACTCGGGAAAGTCCCGGAGTCCCCCCATCCGTACGTGTGAAGGTCAGTTCGAAACTGTCCATTACAACAGTGCCGACTGTTGGATTGACGGAGTCAAATGCGGAACCAGAGGTTATCTCGACAACGCCGGTAGTCGCCGTAACGTTTTTAACCATCTCTACTTCCACATACTCATTATTGTCCGATGGTGAGGTACCCACAATACCGAGGAAGTTAATCCGGATAAAGATGGAGACGTCCTCACTATTGTCATTGGCACCTCCGCCACAGCTGGAAAGAACCAAGAGCAGCAAGAAGCAATGTAAAACTATCAATATATTTTTGAGTTTATTGGGAAACATAAATCACCACCACCTATGCCATTTTTATTCTCGAACAACCCGAGGTGTAAGGAAGATCAGCAATTCTTGGTTTTCTACCAGCTTTCGCTCATTTCCAAAAAGATACTTAATAAGAGGAATCCTATTCAGCTTTGGAATCCCGGACTTGTTTTCTTGTTCTGAACTTACGAAGATCCCACCAATGACGGTAGTGCCACCGTCCTTGACCATCACCCTCGTTTCTGCCCGTCTTTGTGTGTAAATCGGGTTGCCGTTAATCAATCGGGTATAATCCGGGTCGCTCTTTTCAATTGCAATGTCAAGAATTACATTTTTGTCATTGGTGACATGCGGCGTTACTTCCAGTTCCAAACCGACGCGGACCCAAACAATCGAGATTCTGCCCCGGTCCTGGGACAAATATGGAATCCGCTGGACGTTAACCAAATTGGCCAAACGATTGTTTTGGGTTGTGATTTTGGGTGAGCTAATGATTTTACCCAAACCATTTTGTTCAAGCAGTTGCAGGCTTAAATCGAGTTTAAAGTTATCGAGGAAGTTGCCCAAGGATAGGCCGATTCCGCTCGGATTCTCAGCAATAGTGGGGAAGTTGACGGCATAACCACCGATCAGTCCACCGGGTGAAGAACCACCAATGGTTGGTCCCCCGATGCCCACTCGATTGGGGAAAGTAACGCCAGTCTCCGTTCCAATTTCCGGGCGATAGTCCCCACTAACACCCCACTGAACACCAATTTCTTTTACGTAACGCAGGGTGGTTTCCACCACACGTCCCTCAATAGAAACCTGGGGAATTTTGCTATCGAGACGTTTGATTAAAGTCCGAATTGCTTGCATACGCTTGGGAATATCTTCGATGATTAAGGTATTGGTGCGTTCATCCGAAAGGATGGTTCCGCGTGGACTTAAATAGGACCGTACAAGTGGCAGCACTTCTTCTGCTTTACTGTAATTGAGCGGGAATGTAACCGTTTCGGGTGGCACAGACAACTCTTTTTGCAGCTGAAGTTCGCGTCGTTCAAGTTCTTCATCTTTAAACTTTTTGGTAGTTGCCACCCGAAGTACATCATTCTCAAATTCCCAAGCTAACCCTGCATTGCGCAGGATGATATCCATGGCCTGGTCCCAGGGAATGTTCTTAAAGCTGTATGTTGCCTTCAGGTTTTTTACGCTCGGGTCTACGTACAGGTTAAAGCCCACTTGATCCGCTAGGAAACGCAGGAGGTCGACAACGTTTGCATCTTTAACATCAATTTTTTGAATTTCAATGCCGCGATACTTCCTTTGACCACCATCAATCGTCTCGTAGGATTCTTCCGAACTGACTTGATCAAACAGGGAACCCTTAAACATATCTTCTTGCATCGAACGCGTTTCTGCCAGAGGTGCAGGTGCACTAATCGCCGCATTGGTTATTTGAATAGGCTTAGGCGCGCGCCGAGTTGGTTTGGTCGACTTCATTTCTGTATACAGGCTTTTTTCCTGTTGCAGAAATTTGTTTAATTCATTTTCGATTGGATCTGCAGATTGCAAAGCAGAATCCATTATTGAGGGTTTTACCTCTTTGACTTCAACTTTAGCAACTGGCGCTTCTGTCGCCTTCTGGACTTCCGGTTGAGGCGCCATAGCGACCAACTCTGGCTCCTCGGTTACTACCGTAACTTCCAACGCGGAGGACTCCGCGACCGGTTGGTCTGTTGCCAGAGACTGTTCCATAACAGGTTCAGGTTCGGGAGCACTGACAGAGTCGGACGCAACCGGTAAATCAGTCCGATTTTGAACCGGTTCACTGTTTTGGACCGTCATGGGTTCACTTAAAGCTTGTGGAGCGATTCCCCAGCGAATAATCAAACCCATTTCGGTTGGTTCAAGATCGAAGGGCAACTTTTCCGTTAGGTCAAAAACCAAACGAGTAATGGGTTCAGGATGAACCTGAAACTGATTAACGCGAATCCCAGTGGGACCCGTTTGTGCCAGGCTTATCGAACGTCGATTTAAACCAAAATTCACACCCGTAATATCAATCGCAAAGCGATCCGGTTGATCTAGATAAAAACTTTTATGGCTGAATTCGCCATCAATCAGCAGCTCCAACTGGGCGCCTTGTTCAGAAACCCATCCGCTGATGCCGTAAAGTTGCTGGCTTTTTCGCACGCCATCAATTTCAATCAGACTGCCAGTGGAGAGCGTTTCATTTGTGACTGAACTTTGTTGGGCAGGCTCATCCTCCACATGGACGGGCTCAACTTGGGCAGTTTCAACGGCAGCGGATTCGTCTTGCGACTCCAAATAAACAATAAGCGTTCCTGCCTCGCCTTCGTACACATCATAAATGACACCTGGCTTCAGGTAAAAATGAAGGCCAATCCCTTTGAAGCTATCTGGATCAAGAGGCAATTGTTCAATGCGATCCACTTGGGTTAGTTGAACCTTCGTGAAATCAAACATGGACACAACCCCTGGGAAATCCAGGGTTAGCACGTTGGGCGCACTTTGAATAGCGAAAAACTGAATTTTCTCTGCGCCCTTGTACCGAATCATCAAAGAACTCTTATTTCCATGACTCACCGATTCCGCATTGGTAATGCTGGTTTCCGCCCATAAAAAGCTGGAAACCGCAAAAACCAAAATCAAGCGATGGAATTTAAAACAAACGTTAAACATAGATTACTCCTCGCCCCGGTGAAGTACATACTTGATTTCACGATGGGCCAACTCTTGAGATTCATCGTCTATATACTGCTTAATTAAAACGGATTCATCGTCGATGTTAACCAGGTCTCCGTCTTGAAATTTCTCTCCAGATTGGAACCATAAGTATTTGCCGCCAATATCAAAAATGGCCCAATACCCAGAACGCGCTTCCAGGTAAATGCCCTTTAACTGAAGCTCCGTTACTGAGTATTCATTGCGACCTGTCGGATCAATCGTTGGCCGGTTCTTTTTTTTCTCGGCTGCCAGCTCAAACGGGGTCTTGAAAGGGTCGCGCAATTGGGTATCACCCGTCTCGACATTGATTTTGGGCTCATAGGTAACTCCACCTGAAATGGGCTCCGCCTCTGCAGGTTCTTCTACAGCATCCGTTTCCGGCGGTTTAGGCTCAGCAGGATCTTGAGCCCACAGTGGTATAAAGAGCATCATGGCCAAACAAAATGCGAGCGGCCTTCGAGTAAAAAACGCCGTTATTCTCATTTTCTACCGCCTTTATTTGATTTGTCGCCCTTCATTTCTAACTTTCTTGCTTCCACCTGCTGCTTTAGTTCAGCCTCAGTGGGCTCAATATAAGTGTAAACGGACACAAGAAACTGGGCTTCTACAGAATAGGGTGAATCCTTTGCAGGTCGGGAAACATAAAGCCCTTTCACATTTAGAATCCGGGGATAATTGCTGATTTTGGCGAAAAAGTTCCCCAAATCGTGATACCCCCCATTCATGTAAAAAGTGAATGGGTGTTCCATTACCACATTGCTTTTAACCGGTTTGTTGTTCGAGAGACTCACCACTTCAATTTGATTTTCATTGGCGTAGCGTTTAATGTCCTGGTAAAACTTGGGTTTATTGATTTCGACCGGGAGAATCTTCTTCAGGCGATCCAGCTGGGCCTGGAGGTGGTTCATCTCCTCCTCGAGTTCAGCCGCATGCTTTTTAATTCGCTCTGCTTCACCAATTTTGACTTCTAAATCTTCGATTCTGGATATTGTGCTCTGAATGGTTTCTTTTTTTCCTTGGAACACAAAAAACTCACCGACCAGCAATGCCACTAGGACAATGACGATGCCGATGATTGCCTGTTGAACCTGATTGAGTTTCATAGGACGCGCCCCCCCACTCTATTTGGATTTCCGGTTATCGGCGGCACCGTCAGTGTCGCCATCTTCGAGTTTGGTAACAAACAGAATGGTGAATTTGTAATCGTCTTGGCTGCTTTTAACCGTTTCGATCGTATTGAGGTCAACTTTGCTGTACCTTTGGCTAATGGCTTGTAAGCGGTTGGCCAGAGTGGAGGCGCCGTCAATCGTTTTAGAGATACCCGTAATGCGGATAATGTTAGGTGCACCCAGCTGCTTCCCTTTGACCGTAAAAGTTTTAGCATTTTTGTCTGTTTTATCGAGCAGCTTAGAGTCAACGCCCTGTTCAATCGTAAGCAGGTAAACACTCGAGGGCAGATTGTTGTAAATGTCCTCAAGCAGCTTTACCGGACCCTCACGGCGGTCTTTGAGCTCGCCAATTTTTTTAATCTTTTCGTTCAGCAACTCTTTGCGGATTTCATAATCCAATTGCTTTTCCTTATAGGGCTCAAGCTTTTTATACTCAGCTTCTTTTTGACTGGCGATACGCAGTTTTTCATCCAAGGTGGAACTGAGCATCATATTGCGCACAATCAGAGCGCCCGCTGCCAGGGCAACAAAAATAATCAGAATCAGATTTTCCTGAACCCCTGAGGAAGCCTGGGATTTCTTTTTTTGCGATTTGACAGCCGCGGCTTTTCGCTCACGAATAAGGTTAATCTTGATCATGGCATTATCCTTTTCTCATGGCCAAGCCGACCGCGATGGCACAGCTCGCCCGCAGGTCGTTGATGGTCTGCGGATTGAATTGCTTCTCATTAAACGAAATGTTTTGGAAGGGATTGAGGATCTCAACGGGTGCCTCAAAACGTTCAGCTAAATACGTATCCAGGTTGAGCGTACGACTACCGCCCCCACTGATGAAAATGCGGTTGATGCGCTCCGAACTAGTGGTGGCCTTGAAAAAATCAAATGTTTTCTGAATTTCAATACCCAAATCGTTGGTTACGCTTTTGAGTATGGGCGTCACCCGCTCGAAACTCATGCCATCCACGGATTCACCGCGTTTCAAAATTTCTGCGGTCTCGAAATCAACACCCAATTCCTTCTGAATGGCATCAGTATACATGTTGCCACCCATACTAATGTCACGCCAGAACAGGGTGTTTTCACCCTGCAGGATATTGATATTCATTACGGATGCCCCAATGTTAATCAAGGCCGTTATTTGCAGGTCTGAGAGCTGGTAATTGGCCGTCAGGGCATTTTGTAAAGCAAAGGAATCGACATCGACTACGACGGGATTTTTACCTGCCTGTTGGACCACGCTCACATACTCTGAAACCTTTTCCTTTTTGGCGGCAACCAACAGAACATCCATGTTGCCATCGCCCCGACCCATCGGGTTAAGGATCTGCCAATCCAAATTCACGTCGTCTATATCAAAAGGAATGTAACTTTCAGCTTCCCAGTGAATAGACTCCGCCAGCTCTTCTTCCGACATAAACGCCATGGTAATTTTTTTGATAATTACCGAATGGCCTGAAACGGCAATCGCTACTTCGCCTGGCTTTACCCTATTCTCAGCAAAGACTCGGGTAATCGCATCCACCACCATGGTGGAATCCATGATCGACCCATCCACAATCGCCTCAGGCGACAGCGGAATATAGCCTAAGTTGACCAATTTCCAATTGCGACCATCCTTGGAAAGGGGCTTCAGCTCAACCAATTTAATAGCGCTTGAACCGATATCAAGACCTACAAGACCTTTCGATTTTCCGAATAACACGCCTTCCCCCTCTCGAATGAGTCACCTATTTGAGGTTAAAGTTCTTGGTTATTATAGAAAGCTAACACCCTTATATAGGATCGTCAAGCAATAAAAACACTATAGATAATTATAAACCAGGTTTTTTATCCTTAGTATCTTTAATGTCAGTGAATGAGCAAAAAACCTGGTTAATCCCGACATAGACGGGTCTTAATACCAATACATAATTAGCCAAGAATTCCACAATGTGATTTATATCATCTTGGCCCGTTACACCGGCTTGGTAAATCGGATTAGTGCAACCGTGATATTGTCGTCCCCGCCTTTTTGTTTGGCACCCTCAATGAGGTCGGAACAAATTTGATCCAGTGGGAAGAATTTGCGCTCTCTTAATAATCGCGCCATCTCAAAATCGGATAACATGGAATTCAATCCGTCGGAGCACAGAAGCAGTAGGTCTCCAGTTTGAAAATGGACCTCCTGGGAATCGACCCGTACGTCTGATCCACTGCCCAAGGCTTGGGTGATGACATTGCGAAATGGATGGGTCCGGGCATGCTCCAAGGTAATAAAGCCCTGTTTGAGCTGCTCATTGACCCAGCTGTGATCCGAGGTCAGCGCGCGGAGCTCATCTTGACGGAACAAATAGGCGCGTGAATCGCCAACATGCGCGATACTGCCGGACATCTCACCGATTACAGCAGCAACGATGGTCGTTCCCATACCGCGGGTTTCGCTCATGTTCTGGGTCGTCCCACGAATCTTTTCATTCGCCGCTAGGATGGCCGCTCGCAGCATATTGGAGGCGCGCGTCATATTGGGATCAAAGTCCCCGGGATAAGTCACTTCTTCGTCTTTGAGGGTGCGATTGAGCGAAGCCTCAATTTCTTCCACAGCGATGCGACTGGCCACCTCACCGGCAGCATGGCCGCCCATACCATCCGCGACGACAAAAAGACCCAGCTCCATATTGACACAGAAATTGTCTTCATTAATGCGGCGCTTCATGCCAACGTCTGTTGAAACAAAGGCCTCCATCGCCATCTCAATCCCCTTTTAACTTCGAAAAAAGGCCGCCTAAAAAACCTTTTTTCTGACTGGGATCCAATTCATCGCGCCATTCGCGCAGCTCCGTGTCCTCCGGTAGTAACTCTAAAGCTTTTAAAACCATATTTTTGGCTCGTGTTGTCATGCCCAGCTCGCGCAGAATTTTGGCAAAAGACTTGGCGTATTTGCCGCTAAACTGGTCTAATTCCACCGCCTTTTGAAGACTTTGCAAGGCATTTTTGCGTTTGGCCGGAACCTGATATTCCGCCATTCCCTTGTAGAAATACGATTCGGCATGGTCCTTGTAAAAAACAGCTTTTGCCAGGTATTCTGCAGCAGCATCGTACTGGCGTTGCTGATAACGCGACATGCCCGCTTTGTAAAATTGTTGAAACTGCTGTTCGGTACTGATAGCGGGCGCCTGGGTGGGTTGTGAGAGCGTGGAGTCATACTTTTGGCGCTGAACCGGATCCTTGAGCGTATTGTAGGCCTTGACGATCTCTTGGTATTCCTTTTCAGCTTTGGCCCGATCCTGTTCGCGGAATCGATCGGGGTGGTGCGTTTTTGAAAGGTTGCGAAAGGCCTGATGGATTGCATCCGCCCCACAACTGCGATCAATTCCCAAAATTCGGTAGTAGTCCATATTTGACTCAATCTCGTGGAATGTTTCTCTGTTTTAACGGTTGTCAAACAGAATGTCAATCTTACCGTTTTGCCGATTTCCACATACGCTTGGCTGTTCGCCGAATCGCATCAGGGACGCCTTTATCCATCTCAAGCTGTTTCATGTCGCGTTGAACCAAGCGGGGCAGGAGTTTCAAGGAGATATCAATGGGGGTGCGTGGATTCTTGACCAGGTTGTGAATAATCTTGTAATTGGACATCCATTCCCGGTTCAGAGCAATGCTGCGAATGACCTCAGAATTCAAGGAGCGCATATTAGAATAGAATTCCACCTCAGCTTCGGTAATCCGCGGTGATTTAATGACTGCTGAGGAAACCAGTTTATTGGCATCTCGAATGAGGGTTTGCCGAACTTCCCGGTTGCCTTTTATGGCCGCTTGAACCCGTTGCGGAACCGTCATCACGCTGAGTTGTTTAATCAGAGAATCCTTTTTCTCCTCGTCTCCATCCGAAACCATGTCGCGAATGGAAACAGACTCTTTGCCAAAGGTCCGCACAAAATCTTTGGCGTGCTCCAGTGCTTCCCTTTCAACATCTTCAATGTTTTTTTGCTCAAGTGTTTCGGCGGGATCCACCAATTCACGCAGCAACAGGCGTTCATATTCGTCCAAGCGCTGAATGTGGTTGACCCCGATGCCCGGATTTTGGCGCAAAGCCTGAATCAATTCTGGATCCTCGAGGATTTTCACTTGGTTATTAACAACCAAATCGAGGAGTTTAGGGTCAATGCCGGGGGCAACCCGTGTCAGGTCGGGCGCAGGTGTGTTGGGATTAAGCAAAATTTGCGATTTGGGTTCGGATTTGATCTCAAAGTTGACCAAATAAAAACCCAATAACTCGGGCACCAGCTCGCGATTCTCGAAAAAGCCTGTTAGAACGGTTTCGGGCATGGATTCGACGGCGGCTTTGGCCTCTTCAATCAAATCCATCTGCTTGGAGACGATGTGGTATATGGCCTCCAGCAAAACCTCTGGTTCCAAGGGCATAAAGCCCATGACAATCGCCCGTTTTGCCTGTTCGGATATCTGACCCGCTTTAATTTGTAAAATGACTTCTTCCATTAGGGAACCTTTGTCCTTGCATCGGCCATTGCTTGGTCTACTGCCGCGTAGAACCCTCCGGGCCCAAACTCTACCCGCGGCAGGTAGATTTTTGTTTCAGAGAGCACCTCGCGATATTGAGCGCCCTCCTGAACCCGTATGGCGGCAGCATCTCCTATCTTTAAGATGTGCTGAGTACCGTATCGGTAAACACGGGTCTCGCCTTGAGAGAGGAGCCTTCGGGTCCAAATACTGCCATCAATCGTCACTTCGATCCAAACCGGCTCAATCGCCTCAATGGCAAAAACGGATTGAATCGGCACGGGCCCTTCAGCATTAACGGGTTGGACCTGGTCTCCTTGAATAGGCAAGGTGGGTACCTGAGAAACCTGTTCGTTTTCGGGAGCCGATTCCGGGATGGGAGCAGGTGTCGGCTCGGCATTGTCCGTTGTGGGCGCCGCTAGGTTTGCGGGATCGACAGAATTTTCCGCTTCTTGGGGGCCCTGGGGGACTGCGGTACCCAAATAGGGTTGATTTGCCAATCCGGCATCAACCGGATCCAACACTTGGTTGGAGCGATCAATTTTGACAGCAAAAAACAAACTCCAGACAACATAGGCCACACCTGCGACCACGATGCCCAGTACCGTCAAAAAAAAGGCATTGCGCCGACGTTCCCGCACAAAACTCTGCTCATCTTGTTTGTTTTGCTCCATGATCAACAAGCTGTGCGGTTTTATCTCAAATTGTTTGTGAAATTCAGTCGTAATGATTTCGGTATCCAAGCCCAGATATTGGGCATAGGCACGCAAGAAGCTGCGTGCATAAACGCCCTCCGGGAGTGCCTTGATATCATCGGCCTCTAAGGCGATCAGATACATTTTGGCAATCTTGGTTTCCGTGGAAATTTGATCCAGTGTTATCTTCCGCTTATTGCGCTCTTTTTTTAGCGTTTCACCAATGGTCATGAACCGTCCCCGCTCGGTGGCGTAAAAACGAGTGTCTACCACCCCGTTTTCACAAGTAACTCTATTTTAAAGGACGGCACAGGTAAACCGTAAATTAAAGGGAAGGCAAAAGGAACCATGAATTTACCACTGGATCGAAGAAAAATTGGGCTCGATTTGCAGGATTGGTGCTTGACTGAAAAAAACCCGGCCGTGGGTCTGGGCTTCGTAAAAAACGAAAACGGTGTGCTGTGGCAATGGCACAAACCATTTGGATCCTGTCACTTGGATCCCAACATCCAACCCATTCGCGATGTGTTGACAAATCTCTTGGACGGTAGCGCAGATCTCTCGACACTCCTCGCCGTAACCCAACATTTGATTTTTCAAGAAAGCCTGTCCCGCAAAGAGCGATTTCACCAAGAAACAACGGCCTTTTCAGAGCTTTTTACCCAAACGCCGCCTGGCCTACAAGCATTTTTAAATAAAAATCCGCGACCCTTTGGCCTTACCGTCCAACAGGCGCAGGTGGTTTCGACCCTCTTGGAATGGCTAGCCAACCCCTAAAAAAAATGGGCCCGATCAGGCCCATTTTCTCAATTGGTTTTTTTGCCGATTAGGTCTCTTTTTTCAAGTCGTCCAGAAGGGTTTTTGCTTTGCTGTAGAAGGTCGGTTGTTTGGACGTGTCTTCAGCGTACTTGTTTATCAATACTTCTAATTCCTGGATGGCTTTAGCGGTATCGCCCTGATCTTTGTAAGTCATGGCAATCCTGTATTTGAGCAGGTCGGCCAGACCGTCTGTGCCGCTCAAAGTATTAAAGCAATCATTAAAGGCTTGCAAAGCTTTAGCGTAGTCTTTTTTGGCACGGTAATATTCACCCAAACCCATGTAGCCCAATGAGGCATAGATCCCGTTACTCTTCGACAAAGCTTCGTAATGGGCTAGCGTATCCTCATTGCGACCCAGGGCTACCAAACAGCCAATAGCGCGAACACGCGCTTGGGCTTGGATCTCGCCCGTTGTTGAGGAAATGGCTTTCTCAAGTTCAGCCAATGCGGCTTCGTTTTTGGCCTTTTCATCCTCAAACTTCAGTTCTGCCTGAGGATCATCCGCCTCCGTTAACAGGATTTTTTCGCCTTTGTAAAGGACCTGGGCGGCCTGATGGTCCTGATGCGAACGAAAAGCTTGCAACCCAAAAATAAGGCCTACAACCACAATTCCTGCGGCCACCAACATCATCACGCGGCTGGCGTGATCTTGGCTGTAGCGGATTGCACGTTCCATGCGGGTTAAAAATTCATCCTGCTTAAGCAGTTCTCGGCGTTCCTCTTTGCGTTTAGTCATAATCGTCCCTTTATTCGTTAAAAAGACCGACGGAATTCCCGCGGTCACCCATATTGGCGCCCTCGCCGATGCCACACGCAAAAACAAGGGCAGCCGCGGTAACATAGCACAGACTGGTCGACATGACAGCATTTTTCACCGGGAAGGTTGAATCCATAATGAGAGCATTTGCATGAATCTGGCCCGACTTGGTGGGTTACTTATCCTGTTGCTGCTGTTCCTTATTTCATTACCCTCGATCAGGAATCTTCAGCACGACAATTCAATAACGCGTTTCTCAAACTCGGTTTCGGACACCCAGGTGCTGCCCTTTTGCCTGTTCTGGCTTAGACCGGGGCAAGACGCCCAACTCAACGCTTCTACCCGCGATGCATTCCGCCAGTTCTGTCAAACACAGCTTCGGCTAAACATTATTGGCCGCCACGAGTTGGAAATGTTGCTGCCCGCCCTTAGCGCGGCCCAACTCCCTTTGTGGTTACCGGTTGAAAAGGATTCCAACACAGATGCGGTTTTTCTGTTCCAATCGGAGCCGGATCTCGATTGGTCCAACCTGCAAACCCAACTGCATAGTTGGTCCAAGGCCCAGCAAGGCAACCCAAGTGTAACGCTTCTCGGAGAACCCTGGGTCAATGGTCAATTGGAGCAATCGGCGCGCAATATTCGTTTTCGCCAATCGCCGATCATGGCCGCAGTCATTTTCGTTTTACTTGCGGTTTTATTTCCCCATCCGCGTTATGCGTTTTGGCATATCGCCGCTATTGGTGGTGCCCAAGCTCTGTTCTTAGGTACTGCAGCACACTTGGGATTTGTTTTCGATTTATTAACGTCCATGGTTCCTGCCCTGGTATTGGTGCTTATTACGGCCATGCAAATGCATTTAAGCTTGGCTGCAGCCCAGGGCGGTTGGACCGCGACCCGCCAAAAAATTAAACCCAATCTTTGGGTCACCACGACCAGCATTTTGGGTTTTATCAGCTTAGTGTGGTCTGATGCCCGTCCGGTCCAAGCCATGGGTCTTTTTACGGCCCTTGGCTTGGGTTTGGGCTTTGTTTGGATCCATGTCCTGGCGTGGTGCAGTGCGCCCTGGATCCCCAGGATACGCCCAAAATTTCGAGCGCCCAGCCTGCCCGTCCTACGCTATCCAAAAACGCTCCTTTGTCTTGGGGTGGCCATCTTGGGACTTGGAACCATTTTTTTGATTCACCAACCGCTGGAAACCAATGGAATCCGTTATTTTCCAGTCCACCACCCTGTGCGCCAATCTACAGAGCAATTTGAGCGCCGCGTGGGCGGCACCAATCGCCTAACGTTGTCCTTGGATCAGCCGGTCGCTGCAAAATCTCTACAACAATTGTGCGTCGATCTGCGCAATAGCCCCGTCATTGAACAGGCCAGCTGCCCCGCTGATTGGTCGCCCGAGACGCTTCCTTTGGTCGCACAAATGATGATTCGTCCCTTGTTGATCCGCCAATTTGGAGACCGCCAAAATACGATCCAACTCTGGGTCCACGCACTGGACAGCGACGGGTATTTCGATTTAGAACGGCAAATCCTCCAACACGTCGCCCAGCATTTGCCTGGAATTCGGGCCGAGCTCCACGGTCCACTGCGCGCAATTTCCCTGACCCAGGCCCATTTGCTGGGCAATTTGGCCGAAAGCCTGATCACCACGATTTTGACCATCTGCGCCTTGGTCTGGTTGATCTTTCGACACCAATCCCGGGCCTGGGTGACTTTAATCGTCAACCTGTTTCCTTTGGCCATGATGGCAATTGGCATGGCCATGATCGCCATCCCACTTTCCATCGCCAGTATTATGGTTTTTTCAATTGCCTTTGGCGTCGCGATAGACGACACCATCCATCTGCTCTCGAGCTTTCAAAATCAAACCGGACCCAAAGCCTGGCAACTCGTCTGGGCTAAAGACGGGACGGCTGTTACAGCGACCAGTTGCATCTTAGGTCTCGGCTTTTTCTGCCTGGCCTGGACTGAATTTTTGCCGGTTCGACACTTTGCAATCTTGCTGGGCATTGGTATTGTTTGCGCCTGGATCGGCGATGCAGTTCTGCTGCCCGCACTCCTCCAAAACAACCCGAAAGAAAGGATCGAACATGACCGAATCCATCAGCCTTCCTCCCTTTGAAGTGACCTGGGTGCCGGGTGGCGACCGGACCTTACAGCAGTTGGGCAAAAATTTGGTACTGTATTTTTACCCCAAGGATTCAACCCCGGGCTGCACCACCGAAGGACTTGAGTTCGCAGGGCTTTACGAAAAGTTCCAAGGTCTCAATACTGAGATTATTGGCGTGTCGCGCGATTCCGTCAAAAGCCATGAAAAATTTATCGAAAAACAAGGCTTCCCGTTCCCGCTGATATCCGATCCCGATGAAAAACTGTGCCGGCACTTCGATGTCATCCAAGAAAAAAACATGTATGGCAAAAAAGTTTTGGGCGTGGTGCGCTCGACGTTTGTATTCGATGCGCAGGGCAACCTCATTCAGGCCTTGCGCGGGGTAAAAAGCAAAGGCCATGCACAAGCCATATTAGAGCTGATCCAAGCTCGATCCTAACCGTCAGGCAAGGGCCTGATCGCGGATCAACTGGATCATGGCATCCACATCCAGATTTTCGGCTTGTTCCTGGCCTTCCAAAATGCGATCGACCAGATCGCGTTTCTTCTCGTGGATGCGCAAAATCGATTCCTCAATGGTATGGGCGGCAATCATGCGATAAACGGTCACAGCTCGGGTCTGGCCCATGCGATGGGCCCGGTCCGTCGCCTGTTCCTCAACGGCCGGATTCCACCACGGGTCCATATGAAAAACGTAATTGGCTTGGGTCAGATTCAGGCCGGTACCGCCTGCCCTGAGCGACACCAAAAACACACCAACTTCGCCCGATTGAAAGCGTTTAATGATTGATTTGCGATGTTTAACGGGCGTTTCACCGGTCATGGTCAAAAAAGGTACGTGGATGCGGTTGAGCTCAAGGCCAATCTGATCCAAAAAGCCCGTGAACTGACTGAAGACCAGAGCACTATGCGATTCAGCGACCAGCTCTTGGATCAGCTCGGAAAAAAGCCGGATTTTGGCAGAATCACCTTTGTATTTTTCGTCAACCAAAATAGGGTGGCAGGCCATCTGGCGCAGCCGTGTAATTCCGGCCAGGACCTTGAAACCGAGGTTTTCACCGCCTTTGTCCAGTTGGCCCAACAAACGCAGGCGTTCTTCCTCGTAGCGTTTGATTTGTTGGTCACCCAAATCGACCTTGAGCAGTACCTCTGTGCGATCCGGTAAGTCATTGAGGACCTGCTTTTTAGTCCGTCGGAGCACAAACGGGCCGATCAAGGATTTAAGGATGTCCAGGCGTTCCTGGTTGTTTTGCTTTTCGATCGGCCCCATAAAACGTCGCTTGAAGTGAGACCAATCGCCCAAAATATCCGGACTGATCATGCGGAAAATACTCCAAAGCTCGCCTAAGTGGTTTTCCAATGGCGTGCCCGTCAGACCGAGGGTCCAATCGCGTGGAATTTGGGCCAACGCACGCGCCGTCTTACTCAGGGCATTTTTGACAAATTGTGCTTCATCCAAAACAAGCGTTCCCCAATTCACCTTGCTCAATTTTTCGCAATCGCGCAGGACAAGGGCGTAACTGATTAAAACCACGTGGCCGGGTCCGATTTTGTTGAAACGTCGCGATCTACCCACTTCGCTGTAAACCATGGTGTCCAAATCGGGCGCAAACCGGTCAATCTCCTCTTTCCAATTAAATACAACGCTGGCCGGTGCTACTACAAGACACGGGCCCACCGATTTGCGGGCGTACATGATAGCTAGCGCTTGAACCGTCTTGCCAAGGCCCATGTCATCGGCTAAACAAACGCCAATGCCAGCCTCCGACATTTTGGACAACCAGGCATAACCCTCTAATTGGTAATGGCGTAAGTCGCCAAGAAATCCCTCCGGCGGCTGGGCAGCGGCCTTGGCCGATTGCATGCGACGGACCCGCTCCAGCAGCGGACTCTGGCCCACCAATTCAAACGGCATGTCCGCCAACAGGGCCGGCGCGATCCGTTTGAGGTCCAATTGGGGATTCGAACGATCGAGCGCAAATCGCAGGCGATTGAGTTGGGCGCGCAAGAGCGCATCGATTTGCAACCAATCGTTTTCGCCGACTGGCAGGTATTTTTGCAATAGCGGTCCCTGCTCCTCTGCGAACAGGGGCGTCAGATCGTGTTTTTCGCCCTTGTGTGTCAGTTCAATTTTTAAGGAAGATGGCCCTTTCATATGCAGCGCGATGCGGGCATTGCGCTGCCATTTGCGAATTTTGGGCTTTTTTCGCGTCCAAACCAACTTGAGCCCACTTTCACTCTTCAACCAATCAATCACGCGGAAGGCTTCGTCCAGGTCAGCGATTTCACACTCAAAACTATCTAAATCGCCCCACTCCTCGGGAAATTTCATCTGGAACTGGCGGAACATCTCGCGTTCGGTTTCCAATTCACGCCGAATAACATCATTGCCCGCCTGCAAATAAAGTTGACCTTCACCGGGCAGCACATCTCCTTTAACTCGGTTATAAACAATCCGCGGCCGCAAGGAAAAGCCGCGGAAGGGATTTAAGTCCACAATTAAAATGAGCTCAGGCTCAGCCTTGGACATCGATTTGAGCAGTTTCTCCGGCATCCGCACATGAAAGATCTTCTGTAACTTCTCCAAGCGGTGCAGGTTACTCAATAACAGCTCTTTGCTCAAAACCGGATTTTGCTCAACGATTTCGCGCACGAGACCCGCCCGATTCCCATCCACTTGGCACAGCAGCAAACGCTTCTCTTCGGGCAGGAAATTGAGCAAGCCCCCCTCCACGGGAAAACTGTGCATCGGCGTTCCGGATTTTGTTAAATTGGTGCCCAACCAAAAGCCGCCTTTAAATTCCTGAACCACCAGTTCCAAATCGGCAGGATGCAGCTCAACGTCCTGACCTTGAAAACGCAAGCGCGGATGCCCACTCAAGGTCAACCAAAATCCCCACGGATACTTCCGATAAGGCGCGTATTGTGAGTAAAAGAGGATCTGGCGGAAGTTTTTAATGTATTCAACCAGGTTCTGATCGAAGGGGTCGGTTTGGTCGAGTTTGTAGGATTCGGCCGCAGTCAGACGTCGGCGCGGACTGGGAATACCATCCTGGAAGCGCACCAAATGGATTTGAGGCGTTACGCCCAAATCACTGGCTTCTATATCGATCTCCAATTGGATGTTACGGTGGTCGACCTTGGTGACTAGTAAATATTTATCCAAAAAATCCAGGGTGCTGGCCGATTCATTCGGACTGCGATCCAATTCCACCATCAAAGCGGCCACAAAACCTGCCAAATGCTCACAAATCTGTCCGCGTTTCCCGCGAGTACAATTGCATGCACAGCCATTTATGGTGTCCCGATCCGGATCGAAAGATATTTGCGTCATGAAATTGGGATGATCGTCCAATTGGATCGCGCCCATGTAGTGATCAGATTTGCGCGAAAGCACAAATTTGGGCATGAGAAACTCGCCTGCTTGGCGAATATCTGCCGGGATCTGACTATGCAAGGCGCGCAGAGCCAGAAGTTTAGAGGGTTCAGGATTTCTCAAACGCCACCATCCTGATAAGTGGAAATGCGGCCATCTGGGTGACGATATTGGTAAGCGCAGTTTGAAAGTTGATCCATTTCGGCCACTGGGATTTTGCCTGAACCATCCGGTAAATCCAAAACATAGCTGGGCAGCGGAACCTGAGCACTTTTTTGCATCTGCCCATAAATATCCAAGCCTTTTTGAATCGATACCCGGAAATGGGCGTTGCCAGGCGCCCGATCGGGGTGATGCAGGTAGTGGGGCCAAATTTGCCAATCCCAGAGGCGCGACCACAGCGCCACTTGATCAGCCGGTGAATCGTTGACACCTGCCAATAATACTGCCTGGTTACCAACCGAAATCCCTGCAGTTTGAAACATTTGAATGACCCGCAAATTCTCGTTTTGACATTCGTCAAGGTGATTGAAGTGACAGACCAAACGCAAGGGTTTGCCCTGAGCACAAACAGAAACCAGCTCCGCATCGACCCGTTGGGGAAAGTGAACGGGCGCACGCGAATGGATACGCACCTTTTGAATAGATGGAATCTGGTCCAATTGCTCGAGAATCCAGGCCAGGTTTTGATTGCTGAGGGTCAAGGGAT
Organism: Acidobacteriota bacterium; assembly: GCA_020637335.1. Classification (GTDB taxonomy): domain Bacteria; phylum Acidobacteriota; class Holophagae; order Acanthopleuribacterales; family Acanthopleuribacteraceae; genus JACJWC01. Next base: position 251,792 of record JACJWC010000003.1, read on the forward strand.
CACCCCCACTGAGGATCGCTTCCCTAATCTCAGGATTGGCCCGCAGGTAATCAAAAATAAGAGCCCAATCTGTTCGGCTCGGGTTGCCCGCTTGGCGATGGGATTCGGCCCGCCTAAAACAAAAGCGACAATAGAAATGACACGATTTTGTGGTCAACAAAATGACCCGATCGATGTGTTTTCGCACCAAAAAGGGCACGGGCCGTAAAGCCAGATCCGAAACCGGATCGGCCAAATCCGCAGGATTCACAAGGGTTTCACGCATGTCCGGTTTACCCATTGCCGCAATAGCAGATGAACCAAGCGCAGCATCCAAATAAGCTTGCGGCCACAATACGGGGAAACGGGCGTGCGCCTGCGCAAACGTCTGGGAATCGACGTTTAACGCGGTACACACTTCGGCTCGTGGCGCAAATACGGACTGGGTTGGGGGTGCAGGCATATCCACCTTTCTCTTTCCGGCCGATGGCCAAAGACAACCTTTCTATATTAGAATGTGCTCCGTTTGAATAAAAGCACCGGACGAATTTCGCGGTTTTATTTCCCCTTTCGATTCCCAAGCCGGTGCTTCCAAAAGAGGAAAACATGTTAAGAACGGATGAGTTTCGCAAAAAAGCAAAAGTTGAGATCGATGGGGCACCGTGGGTCATGATTGACGTCGAACACGTCAGGCCTGGCAAGGGTCAAGGCTTTGTTCGCACCAAATTGAAAAACCTGGTTTCTGGCCAAGTTTTGGAACGCACCTTCAAATCCGGAGATACCGTACCCAGCGCGCGGATCGAAGATGTCGATGCTCAATTTCTTTATGCCAGCGGCGAAGATTACACCTTTATGAACAACCGATCCTATGAGCAAATCGCCCTGACGCGCGAACAATTGGGTGATGCCGTCAACTACCTGTATGACGGCCTCGAAGTCAGTATTTCTCTCTACAACGGTATGCCTATTTCCTGTGATGTGCCCAATTTTGTCGAATTGGAAATCACCGAGTGCGAACCGGGCATCAAGGGAAATTCCGCCACAAATACGATGAAACCCGCGGTTTTAAGCACAGGCTACCGGGTAAACGTACCCCTTTTCATCGATCAGAACGAGTGGATTCGGGTGGACACCCGCACGGGCGAATACTCGGAACGAACCAAACGTCCTGAGGGTCGTTAAACATGCCGCAGTGGATTGGCCGGTTTCACAACCGGTCATCCATCGCTCAATTTGTCGAGGAACAAAGCGGCCAGATCGCCGGGCAGATCATCCAACAGGGTGATCTGTGGTACTTACAAGATCAATCAGCAACCCTAGAATTGCCCGCGGCCTGGATCGCACTGTTACCCAAGCTCAGCCCCGCATGGGCAGCCTTTTCCATTGGCCCCCAAAAGGTTCAGTTGGATTACTGGCAGGAACGCCCCTTAAGCGGACCGCTTTCTGAGCCACAAACGCGTCGTTTCCGCATGATTCAATCCATTCGCCAATACTTCCTTGCCCAGGATTTTTTGGAGACCGATACCCCCGTACGTGTTCCCAATCCTGGCATGGAACCTTTCTTGGATAGTTTCTCGGCAGAAGCGGGCCAGTGGTTGCGCACCTCGCCAGAGTTGCATATGAAGCGCTTGTTGTGCCGGGGTTATGACCGCATCTTCCAATTTGCACCCAGTTTCCGCAAAGGCGATTTCTCCAGGCTGCACCGCGAAGAATTTCTCATGCTGGAATGGTATCGTTCGTTTTCAGACTTGGAGGTCCTGATCGAGGATTGCCAACACCTTCTGAACCATTTAGCCCCTCAAGCTAAAGACCCGATCTATTTTAAGCAACCGATTCAGCGCATCACCTGCCAGGAAGCCTTCCATAAATGGGTTGGCTTAGATTTAAGGGACCATAAAGACTGTGAACCCTTGAGAGCCGCCGCCAAACTGCACAATATCCATATTGACCCGGCGGACGACTGGGACACGCTGTATTTCCGCTTGTTCCTCAACCTGGTTGAACACCATTTAGGCCAGGAACAACCGACTATTCTTGAGGACTACCCAGCCAGCCAGGCCGCATTGGCCAAACGCAAGCCGCAATCGGGCGAATTTGCCACCTGTTATCGGTTTGAACTGTATGTAAAAGGGGTGGAATTGGCCAATGCCTTTTACGAAGTGTGTGATGCAAATGAGCAACGTCAGCGTTTTGAGATGGACCAGTTGGAGCGTCAAGCGCAGCGTAAGCCGGTCTATGAACTGGACGAAGCCTTTCTCCAAGCATTGCAGCAGGGCATGCCGCCGAGTGCAGGGATCGCTTTGGGTTTGGATCGCTTGGTTTTGGTTGTTTTGGGCCATTCCGATTTGGCAGAGATCCTGCCCTTCTGATAGGCTTGCGCCAAAACGGGCGGAGGCGAATGATGTTGTATCGGAAATTAGGTCAGACAGGCCTGGATGTGAGCGTTGTCTGCCTGGGCACGATGACGTGGGGTGAACAGAATTCCGAAGCCGAAGCACATCAGCAATTGGACTATGCCAAAGCACATGGCGTTAATTTCATCGATACAGCGGAAATGTACCCGGTTCCGGGCCGAGCCGAAACGCAAGGCAGCACAGAGCGTTACCTGGGCAGTTGGCTCAAAAACCAAAATCGAGCGGACTGGATTATTGCGACCAAAGTCATTGCCCATTCTGGAATCGATTGGATTCGCACAACGTCCGACTTGAGTTCAGATGGCATTCGCACAGCTGTCGATGCCAGCCTCAAACGCCTGCAGACCGATTACATTGACCTGTATCAAATTCATTGGCCGGACCGGTACAGCCCCAAATTTGGACAGAATCGATTCGACCCTAAAATGGCCCGCCCTGGAATGCCCATAGAAGAGACCTTGGCCGTGTTGGGAGAATTGATTCAAGCTGGCAAAATTCGCTTTATTGGCGTGAGCAACGAGACTCCTTGGGGCCTTTCTCAGTACATTCGCGCAGCCGAAACCCAGGGATTACCGCGAATTCAAACCCTTCAAAACGCCTATAATCTGGTCAACCGCGTGTTTGAGATCCACCTTGCCGAAAACTGTTACCACGACGGTATTGGGTTATTGGCCTATTCCCCGCTCGCCTTTGGCCATTTAACCGCCAAATATCTCACGGGCAGCGCCGATGCGCGCGCCCGATTGAACCTGTTTCCGCAATTTGGGCAACGCTACCAAAAACCCAACCTGCAACGGGCCATTCGGCAACTATTGGACTGTGCCGGAGATTACGGTCTGACGGCAATGAGTTTACAGTACGTTAAGGCCCACCAGCTCTGTAATTCCGTCATTATTGGGGCCACCAGCTTGGACCAACTTGCAGAGAATATTTCAGCCCTGCAATCAGATCTGCCCTCGCCCTTGCTGAGTGAGCTTAACAGGCTCTATCAGGACATTCAAAATCCATGTCCATAGTCCAACGCCGCCTGGTTTTTCTGACCATTGGCATGCTTTTAGGTGGACTCGGCGCCTGGTTTTACTGGCCTCATTTTGCCGGCCTAGGGGCAAAACAAGTGCTGGCCCAAAAGCGCCCGCCGCGAGAACCGAACTTGGATGCCTTTGCAAACTTCCTCGAAAGCGTGGTCTGTGAAGGTGGCGTGGACTACGCGTTGGCGCGCAAACACCAGGCGGATCTGGATACCTTTCTGGCGGATTTAGCGTTTTGCTCACCTGGTCAATGGTCGCCCAGTAAACGTTTGGCCATGCTGGTTAACGCGTACAACGCCTTTGTCATTAAAGGCGTTTTGGATCAGGATATTCAACAGGGAATCGCCGAAGCTGGAGCCAACCACAAATTCTTCCGCGAAAAACGTTATAACCTGGCCGGAATAGCCGTTTCGCTCAACGGATTAGAACTTGAGTTGATCCGGCCTTTGAACCCCAACTGCCATTTCATGCTCAATTGTGCAAGCAAGTCTTGTCCCCAATTGAGGCAGCAACCATTTCGGGAAAAGCTGTTGTCCCAGCAGATTGATTTGGCCCGAACTCAATTCCTAAGCGACAAACAAAAAAATTTCTGCGACCCACAAAGCGGGATTTGGCACCTATCGAGTTTGTTTAACTGGTATGAGAAGGATTTTGGCGGCAGGAAAGATATGGTGGCCATGATTCGCGCGGTCACAGGTTGGCCAGAGCCTACCCAAATCCAATATTTACCCTATGATTGGTCACTCAACAACTGCCCTTAGTTGCAGGTGTCGAATCACGGACTCCCAATGACGCTTGCGGGTTTCCCGCTGACTGGCACTGCTCAAGCCCTCTTCGTGGAAACGGATCTGAGTCCCGTTGGGCTTCGCCTGCAGAGTAACTTGAATGGTGGTTGTGCCGCCAAAACCATAACGCCGCACCCGAATTCGGGAGCCGGGCCATAATGAGCGGAGTTCAACCCGAGAGCCGCGCGCTGAGAGGACCGATTCACCCTTTTGCTGGGGCAAATGCTCGATTCCGTCCATCCACAAACCCAAGCCCTCACTACAAATCAAGCGCAACCAAAGAAGGGCCTGCGGTTGTTTTAGGGTGCGGCAAACCCCAATTTGGTAGGTCCCATTGGCCAATCGTCCTATGGTTTGACCTTTTCCCCTCAAACTGAATCGGGAAGCTAATCGCTGAGCTTGGTCCGGTTGAATGGCAGGAAAATGCTCACAAATGGCCGCCGCCAACAATTGGGAATTTTGGCCAGCACCCCGCAAGGGCTCCAGGACAAAGGCCAATTCCAAAAGTGATGGAATGGATGACGGAATATTCTTCTTGGCCACAGGTGCCTCCTAAACCAGGAGAACCTTAAAAGATCACGCAAACATTGGCATATCACCCACAATGTAGGGATCAATTGCAGAGCATTCAAGTGCAAGGGGCCATTCTTCATGACAAATGTCACGAAAAGTAGTTACCCCTAACACTTAACCGCAATAAATGGAGGACTTAGCATAGACCTTGTTATCCAACACGGATCGACGCAGCACCCGAAGTCGAACGAGCGAATGTGAGGTGGACCCGCTGACCAAAACCTGATAAACCCTGGTAGTAGCATTGAATCAGGTCCGATAGTGGAACTCTCGAACTTTTTTGACCCAAGAGGTCGCCGAGAGATCGGTGGTTCTGAAATATGAACCATAGGTTGGCAGCCATAACATTTAGCTCTGTTCGGCTTCGGGGTATTGCCCCGATCCAAAACCAAGCTGAATCACTCTTTGACAGACCTTAACTTTCTCGCTAGATTGAACTTCTCGCAAATTCATGCGGAGATCGGCCTAGGGGAAGGTTGATGAGCACATGGCATGCAACGGTTCCATCGCGGGGCCGAATGATCTGGAGTCTGAATTTCGACACCTTCTGGACTTGGGGAGACAGAAAAGTGTCGTTCTGGCTGGCAGGTATTTGCCTGATTGGGGGCATCCTTCAACTCTATGCAAACCCAATTCAATGGCAAACACGCGGGCGAGGTGGGGATTCCTTTCCCGAATCACAAATTGAGTCCATGTTGCAAGATTCAGTAGGGTTCATGTGGTTTGGAACCACGCAGGGCTTGTTCCGCTACGATGGGGAACAGGCCCGCTGGTTTCGACATGACCCCGACTCGGCCGCCAGTCTTACGCCGGGCAATGTTCGCTGCCTTTTGGAGGATAAGCAAGGTCAATTCTGGGTGGGGACCAATGGCGGCTTGAGCCTGCTCGATCGCGAATCGGGCAACATCACCACCTTTCAACATCTATCAGAAACCGGACCCCTGCTGAGTAATAATGTTTGGACCCTTTACGAAGATATTTCAGGCCAAATTTGGATAGGAATGGACCTTGGGCTCCAGCGCCTGGATCATGGAACCGCCTATGATATGAGCGATGCATATGGCGGCGTGGTCGCCTTTGGTGAAGATGCCCAAGGGACGCTGTGGATGGGCTCTGACCGCGGCGGCCTTTACCAATACCAAGACGGCCATTGGCAGATTTCCGTTCAATTGCCAAAAGCCAGAATCAGCACCTTGTTCAGGGACAAGGACAACCAATTGTGGGCCGGCACCTTAAATTCGGGCCTATGGCTCAAGGCCAATGAAGGTTGGCGCAAAATGCCGTTTGTGGGCGACACGCCCATTCGCAGCCTGACCCAAGACGGGCAGGGACTCTTATGGGTAGCCACGGAAGGGGGTTTGTTGTGCATTGATCAAAGCCTCAACCTTATTCCGGACATCGGCACCAATGGGGATGTCAATTTGACCAATCCCAAAAACGTCTATGCCACCAACGACGGCTTAATCTGGGTTGCCACCGACAATCCGGGCTTGGCCCTGTACGACAAGCACTGGGATTGGTTCGAGAATTTCCTCAACCTTCAAGGCGGCGCATGGTGCTTGAGCCAACATGGCGAATCCGAAATTTGGATTGGCGGCAAAACCGGGATCACCGCGTTCAACACAAAAACGCAAGAGATCCGCCGACCACTCAGCAACCAAACCGTGCGCTCAATCCAGGTTTGGGGTGAGAAAACGCTGGTGGGAACGGACGCGGGATTGGTGCTTTTACCGGACAGCGATAAGCCACAATTCTTATTACAGAACCGGGTCTGGCGCATCCTGCCAGAACGCGGCAGCAAATTCTGGATCGGCACAGACCGCGGCTTGGTCCTTTTGGATTTACAAGATGGCAGCGAATGGCCTTATGGGCCGGACCAACCGCCCGAACGCCAACTTTCCAATCGGGTCATCACCAGCCTGTGCCGCGATGCCATTGGGAACCTGTGGGTGGGTACTTATGGCGGCGGCCTGAATAAAATCGACAACCAAGGCCGGGTCATCCAACAATTCCGCAATGAAAAGGAAAATCCTACCAGCTTAAGCGCCGATGATGTGGTTCACATCGCCTTGGCCAAGTCTGGCGCCCTTTGGATTTCCACCCTGAGCGGTGGATTGAATCGCTTGCCATCGGGCCAATCCGAGTTCGAGCGCTTTTCAGCCAGTGATGGCCTGCCCGACAATGCAGTCGCTGGCGTTTGGGAACAATCCGAAAACCAGGTTTGGGTTTATTCCGCTGCTGGCATTGTGCAGCTCGACCCCGTGCAAAAAAGTTATACCTTGTACACCCACGACCACGGCGTTTTACTCGGTAGCGCCATCCCGGGCTCCCTGCTCCACGCCCAGGGAAAACTCTGGTTCGGTGGCACCAATGGCGTCACTGCACTTTTGCCCGAGGCCATTCAACCGCAGACGCGTATACCCCTTCTTTTCACCGACCTGGAAATTGGCAACAAACACGAACGCCAATTCATGTTGCCGGACGAAACCTTGGAACTAACCACCGAACACAAGAGTTTTGCCCTCACGTTTCGGCTGCTCGATTTTCGACCGGCATTCCCCTCGGCTGTTCGCTACCAACGCGAGGGTATCGACGCGGACTGGGTCTCCGGCAACACGGTGAATTACACCCAGTACCTCAGCTTTGGCGGAACTGGCAATTTGCACATTCAAGCAGCCGACACCTACGGCAAATGGCATGAAGCCACCCTCAAACTCCACGTCGCAACCCCAACTTGGTTCCGATTTTTGCCGTTGTGGATCCTCCTGGCCGTCGGCCTCCTCTCCATGGCCACCTATGCCCTGGCCCATTCCCGCCACCAGAAACGCCAACAAAAACTGATGGAACAGGCCCAGTTTGAACGCAAACGCGCCGAATTAGCAGAGCGTCAGCATCAATTGGAAATTCAGGCCCGCACCTTGCTGGTCGAAAACCAAAAAATTCTGCAAAACTATATGGACCAACGCTTGAATGAAATGGCCAACGATCTGCACGATGGTCCGCTTGGCAAAGTACAGGGGCTCGGCTTTCAAATTCATCTCATCAGCAAGGAGTCCCAGGAAACAACCACGCGTAACCAACTACAAACCGTCGCCGAGACGCAAATACCATCCATTTGCGAAGGTCTGCGCAATTTATGTGGCGAACTGGTCAGCCCGGATTTTAAATCAGGCTTCATCCTCGAACTGGAAGAACACGTGGAACTCATGAAGAGCCTGTATCCCAACACCCAGTTCAGCTGCCATTGGTCCGCGCAAGAATCGGTGCTAAGCAGTGAAACCAAAGCGACTGTGTTTCGCGTATTCCGCACCCTGCTGCGCAATGTGGGAAAACACGCCCAGGCCAAGCATGTTGCCATTTCAATGACCCAAGATGAAGACCAGCTCACCTTAATCCTGGAAGACGATGGTATTGGTTTTGAGGTTCCTGAGGACTGGGATCAACTTAAAGCACAAAAGCATTTTGGTCTTTACCTTGCCCACACCTTTTGCAAAGGGCTGGGTGGACAATTGGTCATGGATTCTCAACCGGGCAAAGGGTGTCGGGCCACGATTTCCGTACCCTTAAAAGCGCAGGTGAGTTAAATGGTCAAACGGGTCGTTATCGCTGAGGATGAATTTTTTACCCGAGAAGGTATTAGCCGTTTGATCAGCGCTGACCCTCAATTTGAAGTTATCGGAACAGCCAATCAGGGCGAAGAAGCGATTTCCCTGGTCAAAAGTTTAAATCCCGACGCATTGTTATTGGATATCCGAATGCCACCCGGGATCGATGGGATCGAAGTCATCCGGCGCTTGCGCGCAGACGGTCAACAATTGGCGATCCTGGCCTTGACCAACGAATCGCGCAGTATCAAAGCGGCCGAAGCCGCTGGCGCAAACGGCTATGTCCCCAAAGAAAAGCATCAAATGCTCATCCCGGCCCTAATGTGTGTCACTCACACACCGGGCAAGATATTTATTAATCCAGACCACTCGCAGGCTTACCTGGATTTGGTAGCCCAAGTGGAAGCAGCGAATTTAACCGAATCCGAGCGCGAAGTCTGGCAATACCTGGCCTATCGCAACGAAGAAATTGCCCGGCGCGTTCACAAGGCGCCGGGCCGTATTCGCAATATCGTTACGGAACTCTATTTCAAATTGGATATTCCCAAAACCGGTGAGTTCTCCCAGCGATTCATCGCAACCGAAATGGCGCGTTCCCTGGGGATCCTCAAAGAACCTGAGCGTGATTATTGTAACGAAGATTCGTGACAACCGCTCCGTGCATTTTCTCTATCCACAACCCCATAATTAAAGGTAAACACGCAAGGAGTCAGTATGCGCGGTTTGGTGATGTTAATTAGCGCCCTCACGGGCTTGAGCTGCTGGGCACAAGGCAGCATTACTGGCACAGTAAAAGACAGTGCTCAAAATCCAATGGCGTTTGTCGGCGTGAAGGCCGAGGCCAGCAATGGTCAAACGTTTCAAACCCTAACCCAAAGTAATGGACATTATACTTTTAACAACTTACCCGATGCTGACTACCTCATTACCGTCAATGTCCCGATTGGTTATGTGCTCAGATCGCCTTCCTGTAGTTTTGAATTGGTTCCGATCCAAAATGGCGGATCCGGTCAAGCAACCTTTGAATTGGAATTACGCACGGGTGGAATAGCTGTAGAGTTTGGAAGTCCAGGTGGCGGTCAGTTGGTACCGCTCTCCAACGACCAATTCAGCGTGACCGTCTTTGTTTCCAACTTGGCCAGTGTCGGTTACCCTGCTCCAGATACCTTATTTATCCGCGGCTATTGGACCATTCCGGGTGAGACTGCATTTTCCTCTCAAGTAGTCAGCGGACAGGCTGCGGGCGTTTATACCACCCGCGGACTTTCACCCTTATTTCAAAACAAGCCCAATGGCTCGGTGGAACTCTCCATCAATTTGAACACACCGCCCTTCATCAATGTCGATGGGGCATTAGCAACCTATACCTTCCAATTGCCCGCCGGAACCAGCCAGACGTTAGATGGGTTGGACCGCTTGGCCTTCTGCCTTGAATATGTGGGGGCCTTCAGCAATCAAGAAACACTAAATTCTATCGGCAGCAATTGGGTCGGACGCGTTTTCCGCCTGGATTGACAAGAATGAACCGCTTGGTTCAGCCCGACCTCTCTGGAGGTCGGGCTTTTTTTTGTTTTATCGTGCGCGTGGATAGGAGCCCAGCACCTTCAGCAGGGCGCAATAGGGCTTAAGTTCCTCGATGGCTGCCGACAAATCTGCATCGGTGATGTGGCCAGCCGCATCCAGGAAAAACACATACTCAAACGCCGTGTTTTTGACCGGCCGGCTCTCAATTTTCATTAAATTGATTCCGCGCTGCCGGAATGGTTCCAACATCTTACTCAAAATCCCCGGTTCATCGCGGAAACTGAACAGGATCGAGGTCCGATCATTACCGCTTGGCGCCGGCATCTCGGGACCGATAACCAGGAACCGCGTGTAGTTGTAGTGGTAATCCTCAATTTTATTGACGACGACCTGAAGCCCGTATAAATTGGCCGCCGCACCACAAGCAATCGCTACGCCGGACTCATCATCAGCGACAATTTGCGCCGCTCGCGCCGTGCTCGGCACTTCAATGCGCGGAATATCGGGCAGGTTCTCATCCAGCCAATTGCGGCATTGGGCCAAGGCTTGGGGGTGGGAATAAATGGCTTTGATATCTTGCAATCGACCGGACTTGGAAAGCAGGTCATGCGAAATTTCCAGGTAATTTTCGGCAATGATCGCCAAACGCGAAGTCAGGAACATGTCCAAGGTATGACTGACTGCGCCTTCATTGGAATTTTCGACAGGTACCACTCCAAAATTGGCACGCCCGCAACTCACCTCATCGAAGACAGACGGGATACTTTTTACCGCCATGAGTTGGGCGCTATGACCAAACTGTTGCATGGCCGCCACGTGGGTGAAGGTTGCCTTAGGCCCCAGGAACACCACGCGCATGGGATGTTCCAAAGAAAGCGAAGCGCTGATGATCTCACGGAACACGCGGCGGATGGCATCATTGGGAAATGGGCCTTGGTTTTGGGCGCGCAATCGCTCAAAAATGGTTCGTTCGCGACTGGGCACATACAATTCCTGTTGATGCGCCGTTTTCAACTTACCGACATCCACCACCAATTGCGCTCTTCGGTTGAGTAAATCCATGATGGAATCGTCAATGGCATCAATCTGTTCGCGCAAAACTGCCAAATCATCGGTCCAAGCGGGTTTTTGCTCCTCGCTCATATCGCCCCCTTCGGCCAGGATTGCGCTACATGATACGCGAAAATCGCAAAGGCATGGGTCACATTCATGGCACTTTTCTGACCAAAGATCGGAATTTCAAACAGCGTCTGACAAAAAGCGAGGCTTTCAGGTCCAATCCCAAACTGTTCATTGCCCAAAACCACAACCATGGGGCCAGCGGGTTTGAACTCGGCCAACGGTTTCGTCTGGTTGTCACATTCCAAGCCAATGATGTGGCGTTTGCTCGCTGCCAAAAAACCGCTCAAGTCGTCAACATGCTGGACGGGAATCCAGTGTTGGCAGCCACGGGCCGCTTTAATAAGTTGCGGGTGCTCCAGACTCAGTTCCGGCCCGCTGTAGACCAATCCCTCAAAACCAAAATTATCGATTAGCCGCAGCAGGGAACCCGCATTGTAGGGCGTGCGCAAGATATCAACCGCAACCAGCACGGGGAAACGCGGGACCCAGCGCAAATTGCTTTGGACGGCTGGACCAGGATCCGCCAGGGGGTTTCCAGCCAAGCGGTTGTGAAAGTGGAAACACTCGATTCGCTTCTGTTCTGGCGGCAGGTTTTCTGGTGGTAGGTAATGATCCAACCCGGACCAAGTGAGCATTTCGCCATAACGCACCACAAATTGCGGCCAGGCCTCTGGACCATACGCCACAGCCAGTTGGGCCAAGACCTTGTGCCGTTGAGACACACTGAGCTTGAGGAACTTGCGTTGGGAAATGTTTTTAGCGGACTTTTCCATTTGGCAGGGATTCCGTGCGAATCGCTAAACCATCAATCAACAACGGCTCATCGTCATGACGGAGTTGGCCGTCACTCACTTTCAGCTGGATTTGTTGGAAATCGGCAAAGGCCAAAGTTTCCGCCTCGGGATTGCAGCCTGAAACCAGGGATCCAACAGCAAAGTCGGTCAGGTTAAACAAGTCGGTGGATTTGCGGCTTTCAGCCACCAAAACCATGCCTTCAGAAATGACCCCGCGCAAGTCTGCCGGCGCCAAATTACAGACGACCAGTACCTTGCGCTGTAAAAGCTGTTCGGGAGAAAACTTATGGACGAGGCCTGCCACTACACGTTTTTGTGCGGTACCCAGGTCGACCTGCAAAACGTAGAGTTGGTCGGCATGCGGATGCGCTTGAACCGATTCGATGCGGCCAACCCGGATACAGGCGCGGTCCAGATCGACCCATTCGCCGCCAAAGCGTTTGCGCCATTTCTCGGCTTGGGCCAGGTCCAATTTGGGATACAGAATCTCGGGCGTCCCAATTTGGTGGCCGTCTAATCCAGAAAAAGTGGCAACGGAATCCCAATCCGATATTTCAAGGTTCAGCATGGAAAATATGCGGTGAGCAGTGGATGGCATAAACGGTTCAAGCACCCGTGCAAGCGCGCGAACCAGATACGTCAAAAGGGAGACCGTCGCTTGCGCCAGTTTAGGGTCCGCCTTAATCTGTTCCCACGGCGCCATATCTTGGAAAAATTTATTGCCTTCATTACCCAATAAAAGAATCAGGCGCAATGCCTCGCGAATAGATACATTTTCAAAGGCTTGAGTAATAATCCCCAACTGTTCTCGCCACGCTTCAGCCTGCTTTTGATGTGGTTCCGGCCAACTATCCATCATTTGACCATCAAAGTTTTTCTTTAAATAAACGAGGGTTCGATGAACTAAATTACCAATGTTATCTAAAAGGTCAGAATTGACCTTGGTGAAGAACTCGGACCAGACGAAGTTGGTATCGTTTTTTTCGGGTCGATTGAACAACAGATAAAAGCGCCATAAATCGGGATGAATTCCGGTTTTCACAACGTCTGTACCAAACACACCAATATTGCGCGACTTGGAGAATTTGCTGTCCTCGTAATTCAGGTACTCCGTGGAGTTGATGTGGTGAAGCAGGGTCCATTGATGGCGGGTTGCCAACAAGGACGCCGGGAACATCACCGTATGAAATGGGATATTGTCCTTGGCCATGAATTGGTAAAGCTGAACCGACTCGGGGTTCTGCCACCATTCGCGCCAGTTGGGAAACGCACGGGCGGTAATGCTGATGTAGCCAATCGGCGCATCGAACCATACATAAAAGACCTTGTTCTCAAAGCCGGGCTTGGGCACGGGAATACCCCATTTTAGATCGCGGGTGATCGGGCGCGGTGCCAAACCGCGGTCCAACCAGGCCTGCGTCGTCTGGACCGCGTTGCGCGTCCATTGGCCTTGTTTACTTGCCTGCTCAAACCAGGCTTGGAGCTCGGGCTGCAAGCTGGCCAAATCCAGATTGAGATGAGCGGTCGCCTTCAACACGGGGACATTTCCGCAAATCTTGCAGCGCGGGTTGATGAGTTTTTCGGGATCGAGTAATTCCTTGCAGCGATCGCACTGGTCCCCGCGCGCATCCTCATAGCCACAATTGGGACAAGTCCCTTCCACATAGCGATCGGCCAAAAAAATCGCATCATGTTCGCAATAAGTGCGCTGCGTGGTCTCTTCCAGGATCAAGCCATTGGCGTCGACATCCTTAAAAATCTGTTGCGCAATTTCGGTTTGCTCGGGATGAGAGGTCCGCCCAAACGCGTCAAAACTGATCTCAAAGTGGCGGTAGATTTCAGCGTGGATGGCGTGGTACTTGTCGCAAATTTCCTGCGGGCTGAGGCCTTCCTCTCGGGCTTTGTTTTCAGTGGCAGTGCCGTATTCATCGGTGCCGCAAATGTACAAAGTTTCATAGCCGCGCGCCCGGCAAAAACGCGCATAAACGTCTGCTGACAAAACACATCCGATGATGTTGCCCAGGTGGGGGACATTGTTGACATAGGGCAAAGCCGACGTGATTAGTTTTCGCATGGCATCCTCCCGCCAAAGTGCGCACTATACCACAACCCTACCCCATAAATGGACCCGCCCAAGCGCATAACTGCACCCCAAAAATGGGCTCAATTTGGGTTTTGTGGTCACTCCGTCGGATGGATCCAACCGCTATCGCCATCGGCGTAAAATTCTTTTTTCCAGATCGGAACGTCCTGTTTCAATCGATCCAACAAAAACTGTAAAGCAGCAAACGCCTCTTGACGGTGCGGGCTTGCCACCGTCAAAAAAACCGAGGAAACGCCAACCTCAATTTCACCCAATCGATGCACGATTTGAACCTTCTCAATACTGGGCCATTTCTGGCAACATTCTGCCACCAAAAGCTGAAGTTGTTTAACGGCCATAGCTTCATAAGCTTCATAAGCCAAGCGCAGCACGGAACGGCCTTTATGGTGGTTGCGAACCGTACCCGAAAAACACAAAACAGCGCCGCAGGACGGCGTTCCCGCAGAAGCCAACAAAGCGGCTTCATCAATCGGCGAAAAGATCAGATCAATCACCCTAGCCTCCGCTGACCGGCGGAATCAACACGAGTTCGAATCCTGGCTCTACCAAGTCCTCTGGCCGGGCAAACCGTTGCGCCACAGCCAAACGTGTTGCCTGTTTTAAGGGCGACAGCTGAGGATACGCCTCAAAAAACGAATCCAGAAGATTTTGGGCAGAAATGGGGACCTGCAACTCCAACACGACCCGATCCATGGCCAGACGTTCCCGTAAAGAAGCAAAAAGTTGTAATTCGTAACGACCCAGGTTCTGCATGGCCCCCATTCTAGCAGCGAACAGGGCGGGCGGGCCAGCGCCCATCACTGCTTGAAATGGCCGGAAAATAGGGTGATAATGTGCCGCCCAAGGGTCGGCCCCGATTGGAGGAATGTCGTGAAAGAAGTAGGAACCTTAAAATTAAAAACCGGTTTGGCAGAAATGCTTAAAGGTGGCGTCATTATGGATGTCGTGACGGCAGACCAAGCCAAGATTGCCGAAGATTCCGGTGCTGCCGCCGTCATGGCCCTGGAACGGGTACCAGCTGACATTCGCGCCCAAGGTGGCGTTGCGCGCATGTCCCCGCCCGAACTCATTGACGCCATTAAGGCCGCAGTCAGTATTCCCGTGATGGCCAAAGTTCGTATCGGCCATTTTGTGGAGGCGCAAATCCTTGAATCGATTGGCATCGACTATATCGACGAGAGTGAAGTCCTCACCCCGGCCGATGAGACCAACCACATTTGGAAAATGGATTTCAAAACACCCTTTGTGTGTGGCGCCAAAAATTTGGGCGAAGCCCTGCGCCGAATCAGTGAAGGTGCCGCTATGATCCGCACCAAAGGTGAGCCCGGCACCGGTAATGTCGTCGAAGCCGTTCGCCACATGCGTTCGGTTACATCCGAAATCAAAAAGTTAACCGTCATGGGTCGCGAAGAGTTAATGACTTACAGCAAGGAAATCGGCGCTCCGTTTGAGCTGGTCCGTTGGGTCCACGAAAACGGCAAATTACCCGTACCCAACTTTGCTGCCGGAGGATTGGCAACACCAGCCGATGCCGCGTTGATGATGCAGCTCGGCGCCGAAGCCGTGTTTGTCGGTTCCGGTATTTTCAAATCCGGCGATGCCTCGCGCCGTGCCGCGGCCATCGTCAAAGCCACCACCCACTACAACAATCCCGCCATCCTGGCCGAGGTCTCCAAGAACCTGGGCGAAGCCATGGTCGGCATTAACATCAGCGATATCCCGGCTGCGCAAATAATGGCCGATCGCGGTTGGTAAACGCATGATCGGGGTCCTGGCCGTTCAAGGTGGGTTTCAGGCCCACCTCAAAACCATCCAGAAACTGGGGGTAGCAGCACGCGAAGTGCGTTTGGCCGAGGACCTGGATGCCTGTTCGGCTCTCATACTGCCCGGTGGCGAATCAACCACCATGCTGAAATTGCTCAAAGCATTTAACCTCATGGATCCGCTTCGCCAATTTTGTTTAAACGGCGACAACCAAGTCTTGGCGACCTGTGCAGGCGCAATCCTTCTCGCCCAAAAAGTGGTTCATCCCGAACAGGAAAGCTTAGGCGTTTTGCCCGTCACCATTGAACGCAATGCCTATGGCTGTCAGCGCGAGAGTTTTGAAGCCCCCATCTCAGTTCCCGCCTGGCAACTCGTTGATCAACCGGTTTATTTTATTCGCGCGCCCAAATTTCTGGCGTTAGGCCCCGGGGTTGAAGTCATTTCCAGTTATGAAGGCGATATTACAGGCGTTTCCTACCGCAACTTAACCGCTGTCACCTACCACCCTGAATTGGCAGAAGATCCGGGCTTCCATCAGGCCTGGCTGCAACACAATACCCAAAAAGTCGGATGAAAATCGAATTTAGTTTAAACTACTTAGGCATGGTCTGGGCCGAACGGTTTGACCATCCTATTCGTGAGTACGAACAGGTTCAATCCCATTGCGGTTGGATGCCCCTGCCATTGGCCACCTTGGCAGTGCAGGGCAAGGATGCAGCTTCTTTTCTTCAGGGCCTCGGGTCCCAAGATTTTCTGCACCAAAAAATCGGAACGGTTTTACCCAGTTTCTTTTTGGACGCCAGCGGCAAGATCCTGTTTTTGGTTCAGGTCGCACGCAACCAATCTGGGTTTCTTATTCAGGTTGCCACACGCGATTTGGAGCCCCTACAGAAGCATTTGGACAAATACCTCATCATGGAAGATGTCCGGTTAACGCCTCAACCGTTGCAATGGATCACCTTGCAGGGCCCCGACGCAGGTCGTTTGCGCGACATACTGCCGGCAGAAAGCCAATCCTTCGAACACGATCGAACTGGCTTGGGTGGTTATGACTGTGCCATCCAACCAGAGACACTGAATTTGTTTGCTGAACAATTTCAGGCTAAAGGGGTCGTTGCTTTTGGATTGACCGCACTGGATATTTTGCGGACCGAAGCGTTTCTGCCCTGGTTGGGCATCGAGATTCAACCCGGTCAAAACCCCCTGCTGTATGGGCAAGGCAATCGAATTTCCTATAGCAAGGGCTGTTTCTTGGGCCAGGAAACGGTGGCCATGACTCGGGACCGCGGCCGCCCACCCCGAATCCTGTGTCAGGTTGAAGGCCAATTCGAAGGTTTCCCGCAGGTCGACCAGCCCCTTTTCAAGGCACAAGACGAGGTAGGCATTTTGGTTTCTGGCCACTATTCACCTAAACTCAATAAACCGTTGGCCTTTGCCATGGTGAAAACCATTCAGGCCCAGAAGGACACTGCGCTCACAGATCCAGCAGGCAATACCTGGATGGTTCGGCAGGTGGCCGCATACAAGGACAGCCCATGAGTCAGGAAGATTTTCCCTACGAAGTTGAAGTTACGGTCAGCCACCAGTTTCGGGCCAGTCACGCACTGCCCATGCGACCTGAATTGCATACCCATGACTGGCAGGTGGAATTTACTGTTGCCGGCCTAATCCATCCGGAAACGGGAATGCTGTGCGATATGTTGGAATTATCCGACTTTCTGAAGCCCTTTGTGCAGGAACTCGACGGGATGAATTTACATGAAGCGCCGGTGCTCAAAAGCACCAGTGAGATGGACGCGGTGACCCGCAAATACCCGACCTGTGACACCTTGGCCTATCACTTCCTCAAGCGCACCCAACCCGCCCTGAAAGCCAATCCGCGCTTTGCCGGAATTCGCTTGTCGTGCATTGCCATTCGCATTTTTGAGCCAGATGGCAAGGAACCGTGGGGTTCGGCTCGCATTCGCCCGACCTGATTTAAGTTTTCGAGTAAAAATTCGATGTTCCGGGTGAGGGCGTATGGAACGGAAAATCCCCACTTGGTACATCCAAAAAAACGGGTCATGGTACGGCCCCTTCAGCGTGCAGGTTTTGAAGAACTATGCCGCTGCCGGTCAAATTCAGCCCAGCACCGTGACAAGTCCGACCAAAGATGGACCGGGCGGCGCAATCCAAACCTTTCCCGACCTGTATGAAGAGCTCAAGCCGGCCTTTTTCCAACCCAAAGCGATCTCTGCACGCAAACCCAAACCGCGCCCGCGACATTTAAAAGTCATCAATTTGCGGGTCTCAAAACCGAAAAAGCCCTTTGTGATTTTATTGATCGCACTGCTCTTTGCGGCACCGCTCGGCATTTACTTTCTGCCGCATGGCAACCCCATTCGCCAATTCCTTTTTGAAAGCAGCTTGCGCAAACAATTAAATAGCGCTGAAATGCCCGCATTTGAAAAGCTGGTCCACATCGCCTTGGAGAAGGGCCTGAACTTTAATTTAAGTGAAATTCGGCGATTAAATCCCGATTGGATCACCGTTCAAGAGACCCAAAAGCCGGCCCAGTATTTGACCCTATTCCCCAACCGCGATTTTGGGGAATGGAGTGTTCGCCTGGAAGATGGAACCTTATGTACTTTTTTGTTCGACCAGGACCAGGTGGTGTGGATGGTTGGATTCCGTGGGTCAGCCTATCCCAAAATAATTGAAGAAGCGCTTTTACCCAGCCAATGGGCGCCACAAACCGAACAGAAAGTGTTGGCCAACCGTATCGAATGGCGCAGTCCACTGCTCAAACGATTCGAAGTACGCTGTATTTGGTCACCGGCCAAAACGGGCCATGCCCTCGACTGTATCCTGGTAGGTCATTCTGGCTCAGGGGATGACATTCCATAATCCTTTGGGTTTTTTGGCTTTTTTGTCGGCGAATAGATCAGAACCAGTTATAATCCGAGCGCAAAAAAGGGGATGGTCGTGAAGATTCGCTGCAGTGCCCTGATTCTCCGCCACAATAAACTACTTTTCCTCCAATACAACTATGCGGGAGGCCCTGTTTATTGTTTGCCGGGCGGGGGCCTCAATCCGGGTGAAACTTTGACCCAGGCCCTGGCCAGGGAATTGCTAGAGGAGTTGGGATTTGAAGATCCGCGGATCGGGCCCCTCACCTTTGCAACTGAGGTTTTGGATGCGCCCAATCTAATGCCTACCTTACATTTGGTTTTTTCGGTCGAAGTGCAGGGTGAACCTCAGGTCAACCCCGCAGAAACCAAGGCCGATGGCTGGATTTGGCTGGATCGAGAATCGCTTGAGCAGGAAGCATTGTATCCCCCGATCAATGCCGCCATTCAAACCTGGTTGGCAGGTTCACCTTTACCCTGTTACCTGGGTCCCGCACCCAAACGAATTTGGAAATGAGGTTTGCATGAAATCGATCGCCTGGACCGTGAGCGGAATTTGTATCGTGGCCTTGATAGCCGGCCTGATCAACAACCGATTGCAAACAGGGAAGTTGGATCTCAAAAAACAATGGCCGGCCTTTTCCAGCCTTCAAAGCCAGGAACAACCCGAAACCTCAGACGATTTGGCAGCGGTGGAACAAGAAGATCCTGAGCAAGCTTTTGGCGAACTTGCGGCAGAGATCGAAGGGTTGCAGGGCATTCAGGACATCAACCTGACCCAGGCACGCCGCCTCTTTCTGTATGCCAATGACCTCTTGTTATGGGTCGATGCGCGCGAAGACAGCTTATTTGAAAAGGGCCATATCCAAGGCGCCATCCAACTGTATTTTTACGAACAGGCCAATTACCTGCAGGGGTTTGAAACGGCATACAGCGATAAACAGCCCTTGGCATTGGTCATTTACTGCAAGGGCAAAGACTGCCACGATTCGCACTTTTTAGCTGAAGACCTGCTCAAAATGGGCTACAGCAAAATTTTTGTGTATCGGGACGGTTTTGATGATTGGTTCAAGGCAGGCCTACCCATCGAAGGCGAATTAAGCCAAACCCAAGCCAATGCTGCTAGCCCAGAGGCTGGCATAAGCACAGAGCCCGATCCCAAAAAAGGCATGTACCTGGAACACATTTTGCGCGACAGTATTCCGTTTGTACTGGGCGTCTTCTTGTTCATTTTGTGGATGCGTAAGCAGATACAGCCACGCCATGTCACATTGGCGATGCTGGTTTTGGCAGCGTTTTTTATCTTTGCGGCCATCCCCAAAATCGGCAATCCCTTGGAGTTTGCCAAAAGCATTTGGAATTACGATATTGCGCCCTCCATCCTGATCAATTACGGCGCCATTGGCATGCCGTGGCTGGAACTGATCGCTGCTTTGGCCATTCTGGTCCCTTTGCTGAGGCGCGGTGCCAGCGGTATCCTGCTGAGCTTGCTGGTGGTTTTTATCGTTGCGGTGGGCTTCAACGTCTTGCGCGGCCATGACTTTAACTGCGGCTGCACCTCAACAAAAACCTTTCTGACCCAAACCTTTCTTTCAGGTTGGAACGATAAGTACATGTTGTTGCTGCGCGATTTCGGTTTGCTGGTCATGGCTGGACTTGGCTTGCGCGCCCAGGCAAGCCAGTCGGAAGTTTCTGATCAGAACTAAGCTTTTTTGCCAAGCTTAATGAAACAAAAACCAGTCAAACGGAAAAATTACCGGGTTCGCATCAAGGAATTAATCAGAGTTTTCGCGACCTATTAAACCGATTAACAAGCGTTTGCTCTCGCCACAAAACAAAATGCCTGCCCCCCCTGCGACCATTGGGTCATTCCAATTGACTTGGCGACTCGCTAAAATGTGGCATCATGAATACCTTTTATGCAGCTGCCTGCCAAACCGCCTTCGAGAGCCCCGAGTCTTCCTCACAAATCAAAGAACGCGTGAATCGCATTCGCCAAATCATTGAACAGACCATCATCGGTTATGAACCCTTTTTCGATGTGCGCCTACTCGTGTTCCCCGAATTTGCCCATACTGTTCCCATTTACGATAGTGTGGCCAAACTACGGGATAAATTGGCCGTGCCACTTCCCAATGAACACACCGACCAGTACCAAAAAATAGCCAAAAAGTACGGTTGTATCGTGCAAACCGGAACCTTTTTGGAAGTGGATCCCAACTACCCTGACCATGTGTTTAATACCACTTGCCTGATCAGTGCAGACGGTATTTTGAGCAAGTATCGCAAGGTCAATCCGTGGATTCCCTGGGAGTTACATGCCTCTCCACACGATATCCCCGGTTATACAGAAGATCCGTTTCCGGTAGTCGAAACAGAACTGGGCCGCATCGGAGTGGCCATTTGCTACGATTGGTTGTTTCCGGAATCCATCCGCCAAATCGCTTTTAATGGTGCCGAAATCATTAACCGGGTCTCTGCCTATATGGATCCTTGGGGCGCTACCCCGCCTATGGATTGGTGGACCTTATTCAACCGGGCACGTGCCGCTGAAAACAGGGTTTACGTTGTGGCCGCCAATCAAGGCGCTGCTTTCCACCAGTACCCGCCGTTCAGTTGGCCCGGTGGCAGCATGATTGTCGACTACGATGGCCGCATCCTGGCCCAAGCCGATCCAGGTCCGGGCGAAAAAGTTGTGGTTGCACCCATCCACTTGGATAACTTACGCCACGAACGTCAACGCCGTATAGGTCACGATATGCAAGCGCATTTTCGCAGCGAGGTTCACCCTTACGCTCGCGCCAGCAGCTTTCCACCTGCAAAAGGTCCCATCAATGCGGAAGAATTGAAAGCGCGCATTCAATTGGCCAAAGGGATCGGAAATAAAACATGAAACGATCCATCATCCTGGGTTTGCTGCTGTTCTGCATCAACTGCTCCCAATCCAAAAGACCAAACGCAGAATCGATAAGCTTAAACAATCGCGGCGTCGGTCTGATGGGCCAATTCAAATACGCCGAAGCGGCCGAATGTTTTCTGCAACTATCAACCCGTGAGCCTGACTGGATAACGCCCCAAATCAATGCCGCCATTGCAGTGCTCAACCGCCAAGGCGAAGGCGATGAGGAGCGCGCAATTCAAATTCTGGAAACGGTCCTGAACAAAGAACCAAAACAGGCCCGAGCGCTCTATACCCTGGGCCTGCTTTACCTGTACCGCGGTGATGAGGAAAAGGCCGAATCCTATTTCAAAGCCACCTTGGCCGAACAGCCGAACGACCCGTTCTGTCTGTACCAAATGGCCGATCTGATGCTCAAACGAAACGAGTCGGAATCCCTTGAGGCCTTTCAGAAGTTGACCCAAAAAGCACCCTACTTGCGCAGCGGCCATTACGGTTTATTTCGCGCAGCCAAAACGTTTAACCAGCCGGAAATTGCCAAAGCTGCATTAGCTGAATTTGAGGCGTTGAAGGACAATCCTCAAGCGCGAACCTTTGCTTTCAAATATCGTCAAATGGGCGATTTGGCCGAAGCCAAGACTGATGT
This sequence comes from Acidobacteriota bacterium, assembly GCA_020637335.1. GTDB lineage: Bacteria > Acidobacteriota > Holophagae > Acanthopleuribacterales > Acanthopleuribacteraceae > JACJWC01. The sequence goes on from JACJWC010000003.1 coordinate 273,917, forward strand.
CGCGAAACCAGTTCAGGCGCCAACGCCTACCACGGTTCAATTTGGACCGGCTAATGTGATAACCAATGCGTTGGGCGAGACTTCGTCGTGGTCAGGTTTTTCGACTGTCGACCTGAACGGCGATCAAAAAATCGATATCTTCGTTTATGGTCTGAACCATTCACCCAACCACAGCTTGATCGCGCAGGCCAATGGGGAATTCTTGGCAACAGACATTCCACACCTGAATCAGCAACCCAATCTGCGCTTCTGTTTGTGGGGCGACCTGGATCAAGACGGCTCCGTCGAAGCGATTTTGGTTTCCGCCGATCAGATCAGCGTTTTTAGCTTGGATTCGGCCGAATGGCAGCCCGCATCCTTTTCGTTTGATACGCCCGCAACGGCGGGCTGGTCTGATGGCCTTTTGGTAGATGCCGACCAGGATGGTGACCTGGATCTCGTCCTGTTACGCGAGGCGGACTCACCGGTTTTATTCAACAACGATCGAAATGGTGTGTTTCGCAATATCAGCGAAGAGACTGGCCTAGCCCAGATCCCTGGTGCACGCAGCCTATGGGCGGAAGATTACGATAGGGACCGCGATCTGGATTTGCTTTTTGCCTGCGGAAATCACTGGGTATTGGCCCAAAACAATCGCGCATGGCATTACAGCCTTAAAAAACACGATGAAGCGAGTGAATGGATTGCCACTTGGGACCCCACAACCAGCGGCAAATACCAACTGTTGCGCAGCGCTGCTCAAATTCTTTTCTTGGGAAATGGCGACAGTTCCAGCCAGTCGATCGGTGAGACCATTCGCGCTGGCTTTACCCAAGATTGGACCGGCTCTGGACAAGCCGCTATCACTTTACTCGGCGAAAACAACATCCTATTCATCCAAGACGGTAAGATCACCCGCTTACCCAGTGCAAATACGCTGGCAATGGCGCCGTTCTGTCCAAAAATAGATCAAGGACCCGGCCTGTTGTGTTTGCAGGCCGATGGCAGCCTGGTTTTCCATCCCCCCCGCACCGGTAATGCGCCTTTTTTAGCCGTAACGCCGAGTGGCATGGAGGACACCAGCAATACCACGCGCTCTAACACCAGCGGTATCGGGACCCGCCTCAATTTGCGTTGTGGGTCAACCTGGAGCAATGCCACTTATCTGCCCAAATTCGGGCGTGGCCAGAGTCTGCAACCCCTTGTCCTCGGGTGTCCGGGCACAAAAGCGGATTTCATCAGCCTGGAGTGGTCGGATGGGGTTTATCAAACAGAGTTGGATTTAAAAGCCGGCCAAGCCTATGTCCTGACCGAAACCCAGCGTCAGCTCTCCAGTTGCCCGGTCCTGTTCAGTTGGAACGGGTTTACTTATGAATTTGTGAGCGATGTGCTCGGTGTCGGCGGGATGGGTTTCAATTTGGGCCGTCAAGAATACGCGCCCCCTCGCCCATTTGAGGCCTTCGCTTTTTCTCACGACCAAATCCATGTCCAAAACAAGCAAATCCGCATCAAAATCACCGAGCCCATGGAGGAAGCAACCTACCTGGACCACGTCCAACTCCTGGCCTATGACCTCCCTGCGGACTGGCATATGGTGTTAGACGAACGCATGGGCATTGGCGATCCTCAACCAACCAGTCAGGCCCTCTTTTATCGTCAGGCCTATCAGCCGATTGCTGCCAAAAACCAAGAGGGTGAGGACGTATTACAAAGCCTTCTCAAACGCGATCTGCAAGCAGCACCGCTGCCAGACCATGACCATCGCTTTGTCGGCCGTCTGGCTGAAGAGCACATTCTTGAATTCGCGTTTGATTTGGATTTGGCTGAATTGGGACCGACCCCACTCTTAATTATTGATGGGTGGATCGAGTATCCCTATTCACAAACCATGTTTGCCGCCTGGCAGGCAGGTGCAAGCTACGATCCGCCCAGTCTCGACTTTCAGGATGCCGCCGGGACCTGGCACACAATGCGATCCCAATGGGGCTACCCTGCAGGGATGCCGCGCCAAATAGCATTACCCTTAGATGCAATGCCACCTGGGACCCACCGCTTGAGGTTGCGCACGAACATGGAAATTTATTGGGATCGGTTACAAGTTGCCCGTTCGGAGCCGCTTGATGTTGCCCCAACCCATATCCCGCTGAAACGTGCAATGGTAGAATCCGTTGGCTTTCCCAAATGGACCTTTGGACCGCAGCGCCAACCACAGTTCGATTGGACGGAGCGCATTCCGGAAAACGATACCCGCCATCAAAGTGGTTTTTATACCGCATTTGGGGATTGCCTGCCATTGCTGCATCGGGCGGACGATCAACTGGCCATCTTTGGACCTGGCGAAGCAATTGATTGGGTCTTTGAACTTCCCGAAGGCTCAACACTCATTAACCCGACTTGGGTCCTTCAATTGACCGGCTGGTGCAAGGACATGGATTTGCTGACGGACCGCGGTGAAACACTTGGACCACTCCCCCATCAATCGGAGCAACCACCCCCAACCGACCTTATGAACACTTTTAATACACGCTACGCTGCCGGGAGGTGATAATTGAAACCTGCAATGACCCCAAATCTCAAATGGCTGTTTCGCCTGCTGCTCTTCCTGTTTCTGCTGCTCTTGGCGAACGGTTTGTATTTGGGATCCGTCACCTTTCAGGAATATGTACAGGACCGCATCGTCCAAAACAGTTTTTATTTATGGATGTTTCTCGGTCATATCGGATTAGGTCTTCTATTGGTGACGCCAGTGCTGATCTTCGGGACCTTGCACGGTCTTCGCGGAAAAAGTCACAGCAACCAAAAGGTCAAAAAATGGGGTTTGAGTTTGTTTCTGCTGGGTCTAATCCTCTTAATCACCGGCGTTTTTCTGAGCCGATTCGAAGGATTTCCAACCCTCAGTAACCCCAGTCACCGCACGTTAATGTATTGGGCCCATGTGATCTGCCCCGTATTGGTCCTGTACTGCTTTTGGCGTCACCGGCCGATGTCCATGCGCCGCCGAATCCGTCAATGGACGCCTCTTCTGACCGTTTGCCTCGGGCTCTTTTTTGGCTTTCGATTGGTGCATCATACGGGCGACGCCCCGCCCCCAGCGCCAATCGATCAAACCAAACTGTTTTTTCCAGCAACAACTCGCAGCGCCATAGGGGACCTCATTCCCGCCGACCTGTTGAACATCGATGCCTACTGCCAGGAATGTCATCAGGAGTCGCATGAAACATGGTTGGCCAGTGCACACCGATTCAGTTCGTTTAATAATCCCGTTTACCGATTCTCCGTTGAAGAAACGCGTGCGACCGTCATGAACCGCGATGGCAGCATTCAGGCCTCGCGTTTTTGCGCCGGCTGCCACGATCCGGTCCCCCTGTTAACCGGCCGTTTTGACGACCCCAACTTCAATGCGGACACGGATCCGACCGCAAAAGTTGGCATTACCTGCACCGTCTGTCACGGTATTGAGGCCATCCACTCTAACCGCGGCAATGGCGAATTCACAATTGCCCCGCTGGTGCAGTACCCCTTCTTTGGTCAGAACAGCGGTTGGCAAGCCTATCTCAACCGCCAACTGATCAAGGCAAAACCCGGCTATCACAAGACCACCATGCTGCGGCCGATCCACAAAACCGCCAATTTCTGCGGCAGTTGCCACAAAGTGCACATTCCCAAAGAACTGAACCACTACCGCTGGTTGCGGGGCCAGAACCACTTCGACCCCTTCCTGCTCAGCGGCGTGTCCGGCCATGGGATTGATGCATTTTATTACCCGGAAAAAGCACAAGCCGACTGTTCTGGGTGTCATATGCCCACTTTCAAGAGTGAAGAGTTTGGCGCCAAGGCACGCGGACCTCAAGGTGAAATGATGTTGAAAAGCCATCAGTTCCCTGCGGCCAACACGGGGCTCGGTGCCTTAAAACCCAGCCCGGACACGGCCCGCATGACCGAGCTCAATGCGGCCTTCCTGAAGGACGTATTGCGCATCGATCTGTTTGGTCTGCGCCAGGGCACCAATTTAGATGTGCCGCAGATCGCCCCGCTTCGACCGCAGGTGCCCCATTTAGAAACAGCCAAACCCTACATTCTGGAAGTAGTCCTGCGCAACTTAAAAACCGGTCATCCCTTCACGCAAGGAACCGCTGACTCCAATCAAGTGTGGGTCGACTTGCGCTTTTCCACCGATCAGGGCCTGATCGCCTCCTCTGGTTGGGTCGGACCCGAAGGTAATGTCGACCCGGCTGCCCATTTCATTAATGCCTTTGTTTTGGACCGCGAAGGGCGGCGTATCGATCGACGCAATGTTCCCGATATCTTCATGCCGCTCTACAACCACCAGATCCCGCCGGGCGCCGCTGATACCATTTTCTTCGCATTTGAACTGCCGAAAACGCTTCAAGGTCAAGATGTAACGGTGGAAGCGCGCATCCTGTACCGCAAATTTGACGAAACGCTGGTCGGTTACATGAAGGAGCGCGGCTTTAATCCTGCCGATATAAAACAACTGCCCATGGTGGAGATTTGTAGTGATCGCCTGACCTTCCAGACCGAGGGCCAAGGCTTTGAAGTATTGCCGGCACCCGAAATCCCCGAGTGGATGCGCTGGAACGATTACGGTATTGGCCTGCTGCGCAAAGGTGGTAAAGGTCCACTCAAGATGGCTGAAGCGGCCTTTGCCCAAGTCGAAGGCCTGGGCAGTTACCAAGGCCCGATCAACTTGGCGCGCGCTTACATGGCGCAGGGCCGCATCCAAACCGAAGCATCCGAAGCACTCGAACGGGCCAAAGAAATGGACAACACCCCCCCATGGACCCTGCTGTGGTTATCGGGCCAAATTAACCGCCAAAACGGCAATCTCGATCTGGCTGCCCGCGACTTCGAACGCATCCTGGCGCTCGACTTCCCCAATCCGCGCAACTTCGATTTTTCGCCTGATTACCGTCTGCTCAACCAGTTGGCCGGCACCTACTACGATCAGGCCAAAGCGATTGATGTCCCCGACGAACAAACCGAGTTCTTAACCAAAGCAAAAGAAATGTTTGAGAAGAGTTTGGTTATCGATCCCGAAAATCTGACCGCGCACTACAATTTGGCCCAAATCTACAAACAATTAGGTGACACCGCCAAAGCCGAAGCTCATACCCAAAGCCATTTGACTTATCGACCGGACGAAAACGCCCAAGCACAGGCCATTCTCAAGGCACGCAAACGTTATCCCGAAGCCGATCGCGTGGCCGAAACCTTAACCATTTACCCCCTCACCCCAGCAACTTCCGGGAAAGGAAACCCATGAAACGCGCCCTAATCCCGATCGGCCTCATCCTCGCTCTTGCAGCTGCCTACTGGTGGTTTACCCGAACCCCAAAACCACAACCCTTTGAAATGGAAAAGGTTGCCACCTTTCAGTCGGGAAGCGATCGCGCTCTTCCAACTATTCCATTTAAAGACGTTACCCTGGATTCGGGCATCACCTTCATTCACGAAAACGGCGAGAGTGGCGATAAATGGCTACCCGAAACTATGGGTTCAGGCGTTGCCGTTTTCGATTTTGATCAGGATGGCGATTTGGACCTGCTGTTCCAAAACGCCAGGCCCTTGGCCAAGTCCGAACGCAGGCCCGGCCATACACAAGGCCTTGTGCTTTTCCGCAACGATGGTAAGGCCCACTTTGAACCGGTCCCCGATTTCATCGGTAACCAATTAGATCCGTTTGGGATGGGGATTGCGATCGGCGATGTAGACAATGATGGCTGGCCTGATCTTTATCTGACGGGTGTTGGGCCCGCAATCTTCCTCAAAAATGAACAGGGTCATTTTGTTGACCGAACCACACCTGAATTGGCGGGATCCCCTGACGATTGGTCAACCTCAGCCGGTTTCTTGGATTACGACAAGGACGGCCTGCTCGATCTGGTTGTTGCCCGCTATGTCCAATGGAGCATGGACCTTGACCGCGATATCCACTACACGCTTAACGGTGTGGACCGCGCATTCGGGCCGCCCACCAATTACCAGGGCACCTCCATCCGTCTCCTTCACAACGAAGGCAATAGCCAATTTAAGGATGTCAGTATTGCTGCGGGTGTTGCAGAAGCCGATTCCAACAGCGACCGTTTACGCGGCAAAGGGCTTGCCCTTTGTTTTGTCGATCCCAACCAGGATGGCTGGCTGGATATCGTGGTTGCCAACGATACGGTCCGCAATTTCTTCTTCCAAAACCAAGGCGGTGGCACCTTTGTCGAACGCGGCGTTGATGCTGGCCTGGCCTATGGCCCGAGCGGCAATGCAACCGGTGCCATGGGCATGGATGCCGCTTATTACCGCAACGATTCCCGCCTAGCCATTGCGATTGGCAATTTTGCCAATGAGATGACCTCGCTTTATACCAGTCAAGGACCCGATCTGTTCAGTGATTCCGCCAATATTGAAGGCATCGGTTCGCCCAGCCGGTTGGCGCTAACCTTCGGACTGGCCTTTCCCGATTTGGACTTGGATGGGCGATGCGATCTGATACAGGTCAATGGTCACTTGGAAGAGACCATTGAACAGATACAGACCGAACAACACTATCGCCAAGCGCCCCAATTGTTCTGGAACAACGCCAGCGGTAAACCCTTCCGATTCATTGCATTGCCCGATGCTAACCTCGGCGACCTGGCCCAACCGATTGTGGGGCGCGGCTTGACCTACGGCGACCTGGACGGCGATGGCGACCTCGATTTAGTGATCACAACGGTCGGTGAACGGCCGCGCTTATTGCTGAATGAATCGCCAAAAACAAACCACTGGTTACGGGTCCGGTTGGAAGGAACCCAATCCAATCGCGATGGGATTGGTGCTGTAATCACACTCACCAACGGAGAAACGGTTCAACGCCGCTTAGTCAGTCGTACAGCCAGTTACCTCTGCCAAGTGCCAGTTTCAGCAACCTTTGGCCTCGGTCCCAATCCTCAGCCCGGTTCGCTGCAAATCCGATGGCCGTCTGGAAAAGAGCAAACGGTTGAAATATCTTTATGGGACCAGGAAATTAAGGTTTCGGAACCCCAGTGATTTCAGGTTTTGACCAGGAGGCTGGAGGCCGATTGACCATGAACCATGCGGCCGCTGGCCTTCTTGTAGATACTTGATTTAGATTGAATCACAAATATCGGTTTGTCTGAGAAAATAGGGCTACGGATCCTCAAGGCTTTTTTAGAATCTCCAATAAGGCAACCACTGTTGCCTTCACACCGGTTTGGATGGAAAGGTCTGGTTCAATCTTAAAGAGCGGGCTGTGGTGACTGGGCACCGGTTCTCCACCGTTGCGTTCGCGTTCAAAATCGGCCTGAGGCGTTCCGCCAATTTGGAAATAAACCGATTTGATATACGGATCCGTCGTGAAAAACGGAAAATCTTCTGCGCCCATGCCCTGGCGTTTGTAATTGTCATCAAAAATATCGGCGCCTAACTGTTGACGCCAGGCCTGTTTAAGCCGTTGGGTTAACGCTACATCGTTAATGGTGGGAGGACAGGATTCACCCGTATTGATGACCTTCGGCAGCTTATCTTCGGGTAAACCTGCAGCACGCCCGATGTTGACCGCCACCCGTTCAATTGCAGCCAGCAGGTATTCACGGGTGGCCTGGTTATCGCTGCGTACCGTCAACTGCAACTTGGCCTGATCGGAAATAATGTTGCTTTTGGTTCCGGCATGGAACGATCCAACCGTAATCACCGAAGGTTCTTTAGGTGCAATTTCCCGACTCACGATGGTTTGCAGGGCCATTACGATTTCGGCGCCAATCACAACCGGATCCTTGCCACGATGCGGTGACGCGCCATGTGCGCCAATGCCCGGCACAATAATTTCCAAGGTGTCGACACCGGAATAGGGTGATCCTTCAACCGCAACCATTTTGCCGGCAACAATTTCTGCGCCGACATGGAATGCCAATGCGTAATCCGGTTTGCCAAATCGGTCCCAGATATGGTCTTCCATCATGGCTTTTGCACCACTGCCCCGCTCTTCTGCGGGTTGGCCAATCAACATGAGGGTGCCTGACCACTGGTCTTTCATTTTGGCCATTTGGTGAGCGGTTCCCACCAAGCTGGTCATGTGCACATCGTGACCACATGCGTGCATGACCGAAACTTCCCGGCCTTCCAAATCCTTTTGTTTGGCGTTGGAGGCGTAGGTTAAACCAGATTTTTCCTCAACCGGTAACCCGTCCATATCGGCGCGCATCATGACCAATGGACCCGGCCCATTCTTCATAATGGCCACCAACCCGGTTTTGCCAACCCCTTCGGTCACCTCAAAACCCGCTGCGCGCAGTTCCTCAGCCAAACGTTTTGCCGTCTTATTTTCGAGGAAAGACAGTTCCGGATTTTGGTGGAAATGCAAGAAAAGCGGCTTGAGATTTGCCGCATAATCGCTGGCAACGGCCTGGTCCAAGCCATCGCCGGCGCCAACGACCAAAGTAAGGTAAAGGAAAGCCAGTCCATTCAAAAGCATGAAAGTCCCCTTGCAAAGATTGATGGCCCATTCTACCCAAAACGAACAGACTTGTCGCTTTGTGCTGGGCAGGCATCGGTTAAAACCGACTCTGTAATCAATCGCAGGCGATCCGGAACTGTTCGCAAAAGGATTTGAATTCGACTAAGCGATCTTCAGGCAGTGAAACCGTCAAACACACCGTGTCCGAATAGGCATCCTTGAGGACGACAGCCTCGAATTGAGCCAAAGCCTTCTGCAACCGTTCCAGTTGGGGGTAACCCGGTTTCACCTGAATGTCAATGCGCTCTACCTGCTCGTGGGTTGGCAAGTCCACCAGGCCATTCTGAACCGCAAGCGCATAGGCACGCACCAGTCCACCCGTTCCCAATTTGGTGCCACCGTAATAACGAATCACAATCGCACCAATATTGCCCAATCCACAGTGTTTCAAAACCTGCAGGATGGGTTTTCCCGCCGTACCTGAAGGTTCACCATCATCGCTCATGCCTATTTGGGCAGTAGAGCCCGGCGGCCCGATCAGAAACCCATAACAATGATGGGTCGCTTGCGGATGTTCGGTCCGCGCCTCGGCGAGTGTCTTTTGAAAACTCGCCTGGTCAGGGCACGGAAAAAGCCAGGCGATGAATTTGCTGCGTTTGACTTCTTCAAGATGGATCCATCGCGCAGCAGGTACCCGAAAACGGGTGTTCATGGGCTTGTTGGCGCAGGCGCTGTTTGCACCTTACTTTTGATCCGCAAGAGCGCCTCATACAGCGCCTGGCGGTCCGTGGCCGCAAACAGCGCTTCGCGCACGTCCGGATCCATTACCAACTGAGCAATCCGCGAAATCATGTTCAGATGCGCAACTGGTTGCTCTTGAGGGCTGATCAGCAAAAAGACCAACTGGATTTGTGCGCCCGTATGTAAACAAGCAACCGGTTCTTCAAGTTTGGCAACCGCAAGTACAGGTTGTTTCACGTGCTCAGAATACAGATGCGGTAAGGAAATACCGTGACCAATTAGACTGGAAAACTCCTTTTCACCGGCAACCAGCTGTTCGGCCAAAGCTTGCGCATCAAGTTGCGGAACCAGACCGGCGACTAATTGGGCCAGTTCGCCAAATAACAACTCCAACTGCTTTACTTTGGAGAGCAATAATCCCTCAATCCGAAAGGGCAGTTTGAGCTCTTTTTCGGGGATCTGAAAAACCAAAGCATCAATTTCGCCTTTGGATTTGGGCAGCTTATTTAACGCAATCTCGCCATTGGCCGCGCTGATCAAAACCTGGCCATCCAAATCATTGGGATCCAGATCTTGGATTCGCGTGAAGTCATGATCCTGTTCTTCGGCCAAAATCGTTTTTAAGGGTAAGGCGGACCAAACTTGGGTGCCCTCCTCCTCAAAACCATCCTGTTCAGCCTCCCGTGTGCCCCAGCGGAAAAGTTTGGCGTTGGGCAGAATCCGGCCCCAGCGTTGGCTGACCAACAGGTTAAGATCCTCGTTGCCGGTTATGGCCAGAACATTGCCAATGCCGTAAAAAATTTCGCGGTTCTCGGGGTCCAAGGTCAATGCATTTTCACACCGGGCCACAAAGCCCTCGTTCAGGGCCCACTTCACTTCGCGGGTATTGGTATCGAGCAATACCACGCCAACCCCTTGATCGCGCAAAAAATGGCCGATTTGGCGACCAACCCGGTTGGCACCCACAATCAGCCAATCCTTGGGTGCCGGTTCCAAAACACCGAGCAAATAACCCATAAGTTTTGCTGTAAATCCCTGGAAAATAACGGTTCCTGCAATAACGGAATAGGTTAGTGTCTCCAGGAAATCCGCATTGGGCGATCCGTTGGCGTTGAGCTGAAAGGCAAACAGAGAGGCCATGGAAGCAGCGACAATGCCGCGCGGCGCAATCCAACTCAGAAACAGTTTTTCGCGCAGTTTTAACGTGGAGCCACGCATGGACACAAAAATATTGAGCGGCCGCACAAAGAACATCACAAATACAACCAACCACAGTAGCTTTTCACCATAGGCCAGGAACTTGGAAATCTGGAGCTGGGCCGCCAAAAGGATGAACAACAAGCCTATTAAAAAATCTTTTAGTTCATCCTTGTACTCGATGATGCTTTCCAGTTGACGCGGCTTTTTATAACCAACCAGGAAACCTGCCACCGTAACACTTAACAATCCGCTCTCAGAAAGCAGGGTCTCGGAGGCCGCAAAACACAGCATGGCGCTGGCCAAGACAAAGATATTCAGCGACCCATTGGGCACCCAGTTGCGTTTGAGAATGAAATAAATGACCGATCCAAAACCCAAACCAATCGCAGCACCGATTAAAAAGCGCGAAATAAAGTTGAAGTAGGTAAACGACCCGCCCTCACTCAGGATCCACTCGTAACACAACAAGGCGATAAAGACGCCAATCGGGTCGATCAGGACGCCTTCCCAGTGCAGGATATGGTGCAGGCGCTTCTTGACCCCAATCCGTTTGAGTAGGGGACCAATCACGGTTGGACCGGTTACGATGATCAAGCTGGCGGACAGCAGACAAAAGGTGACCGGAAAGCCAAAAAACACTTTGATCAGGATTGCGGAGACCAACCAGGTGACCAAAACCCCTTTGGTCAAAATCCCTGTAATCTCCTGAGAACTCTGGACATATCCTTTGGCATCCAGGGTTAAGCCACCTTCAAAAAGAATGATACCAACGGCGAGCGAGATAATCGTGCGCAGCCCATCGCCCAAAGCGGCCGGTTGCACCCAGCCGAGGAATTCAGGACCTACGGCAATGCCGGTGAGGAGCAACAACACAATCGCGGAGATACGCAGTTTCTGCGACAGAACCATCATCGCAACACCGAGCACGGCTGCGAACACAAAGTTGGTCAGGATCTGATGAGAAAAATCGGTACCGGCAAAAAGCACGCCTCAACCCCCTAGAAAGTACGCCATTCTACCAGGAACGGCAAAAATTGGGCCCAAATCCACGCAATACACTCTAAAAGAACAACTTGTGCTCAAACATTGACCAAACCATTCGTTCCGAAGGGCTGGAACCCGAAGCGCCGAGATCGGTAAAACCCAGAAACCAATGCTGGAGCATTCACATCATGGTTAACCCGTCAAATCAAAGTGAGTCAGGCCCCAACACCTGCCAGGAAGCAACAGGTCCATTTGCGCTTGAATCTACCCGGAAAGAATATCGGTAACTGTACCAATTGTTAGTCTTGAAAAAAGCAAACGTTCTTATTTTCAAGCCGTCGTACGATACCTTGAAATAGTTCCATCCATAGGCATAATCGGGTTTCTGGGTAGAGGAACCATTAAACACGCGTTAATAAAGTTGTGGCGACTGCCCAGGTGGCCCATCCCCACCCCAATCCACGCGGACCTTTGCCAGATCAATTCCTTCGCCCACCGCTAACTTTATCTGGTTCAAATTGACCACTTTACTCAGCGCATGGGCCAGGTGGCTGTCATTAAAAACGCGGCCGGACTTGCAGCTTTCCACACCTGCCCAAAATCCAATTGGCAACAGCACCAACAAAACAAAGGTCAACTTAAACCAAATGGGCCGAACCATTAAATCCTCAAGACTAAACTCGCCTGGGCCTGATTTTCCACAAAGAAAAAGATGGCCTCAACAAATGGCTCCATTCGTGTTCTTTAGTGTTCATTCGTGGTCCAATTGGAGAACCCCTAATCCACACCAATCAACACGAAATATTAGTGCTCAAAAGAGGACGAGGACCGTGTTTCATTTGGCGTTTTTGTGGTTTTTCAAGGCTGACTATTCCCAAATTGGGCAGGGCCATTGAGTGTGCTTGTTAAAACTTGTGTAAAAGATCGGGGGGTTTGAGGAACTTTTTGGCCAAAACTTGCGTCATCTTCCCACAACGCCATTTTATTCAGGGAGTGTCTAGATGTTGTGGTTTTTTGTGTGGTTTGGTGTCGGTTCAGCTGTGGAGAATACACCCGTGGTGCCTCAGATTCAGGCCGATATCCAAGTGGATGGCGAGCTCAATGAACCGGTTTGGGACCAGGCCTTAAAGCTGACATTGGATTACGAGGTGCGACCCGGTGAGAACATTCAGCCGCCGGTCACCACCACCGTGCGCATGTTCACGAGTGAGACCCATCTCTACGTTGCTTTTTTCTGTGCGGACCCCAATCCACAAGCAATTCGCAGCCAGTTCAGCGATCGCGATGACGTGTTTAACGGCGACTTCGCCGGCATCGTCCTCGATACTTTTAACGATCAACGCCGCGCCTATGAATTTGTCTGCAATCCGTATGGCATCCAGGCAGATGCCATTAACGACGATCTGAACGGCAATTACGACCTGTCCTGGAACGCGTTATGGACCAGTAAAGGAAAAATTCAAGCCAATGGCTGGTCCTTTGAAATGAAGATCCCGGTCCACCAACTGCGTTTCAATCCCAGTGACAGCGCGCAGATCTGGGGCTTCGATGCGTTCCGCTCCTACCCGCGCTCTCAGCGCCACCACATCGGTTTTTTCCCACGCGATCGAGCCGTCAACTCCTACCTGGCCCAGGAAGCTAAGCTTCTTGGATTCAGTGGGTTAAAGCCGGGAAAGAACTTGGAAGTGGTGCCGACGGTAACTGGGTTTCAAAGTGAAACGCGCCCGCAATTCCCCAACGGCGGCCTGGAAAAAACCAATGACGATACGGAAGCCGGCGTTTCCGTGCGTTGGGGCATTACACCCAACATGACCCTGAATGCGACCGCCAATCCGGACTTCTCGCAAGTCGAGGCCGATGCGGTCCAATTGGACATCAACGAGACCTTCAGTCTGTTTTACAACGAGACACGGCCTTTTTTCTTGGAAGGTGCGGACTATTTCACCACGCCGTTCAACCTCCTGCACACCCGCAGCATTGCCGACCCCAAAGGCGCCATGAAACTGACGGGCAAATCCGGAAAACACACCTACGGTCTGCTCACAGCGCAGGATGAACAAACTACCGTCGTGTTGCCCGGTGTTGAATCCTCGCAAACGGCCCAATTCGACCAGAACGCCAACGATTATGTGGGTCGTTACCGTTACGATTTTGGTAATAACTCCACGGCAGGCGCCCTGCTCACCGCACGCGAAGGCAACGGTTACCACAACCAAGTCCTCTCCTTCGACAGCCAATACAATCGCACCAGTAACGATGTCTTTACCGTGAAC
>JACJWC010000004.1 GCA_020637335.1 Acidobacteriota bacterium
CGCACCACGATCCCTGCAACAGGATATGATCAATAGGTATGGCCCAAATCGGACCCAACCCATGCCAGGTATTCTGCAATGGGAAGCCGCGCGCAGCGGAATGGAGTCGGGTGCCCTCGTGCAATTTGGCGTATTGGGCACCCCAGCGACTGGCATTCAGGTCACCAACCAAAAGTGTCTGGCCGCCATGGGCCTGAAGCCAGGATTGCGCAGCCTGGATTTGAGCAGAATGAAAGGCGGAATTGAAGCGGCCAACCGGTGGCAGGGTGTGCAAGCTCAACACATCAAAAGAAACCCCCTGCCAATTCAAACGAGCGGTTATGATGGGAATTTGCGGATTTTCAGGCGGCCAATGCAGCAAATCCTGACCTTCTACTCGAATCCCGGATCCCTTGCGGACCCAAAGCCCAATTCCAAAATTATCGGACCGAGGCTGGACCCGAACAGGTTCGTATTCCGGGAGTTGGCTACGTACGGTTTCAGCCCATAACGAATCAATCTCCTGCAAGTTCAGCAGGTCGGGCTTTTGTTTTTGGATCCACCTAATGACGCCCAGTTTATTGGGGTTGGAAGTATGAACATTCATGTGCAACACACGGAATCCAGGGCCACACGCACCAGGCCGAGCCAACAGGTGAAATTGAACGAGATCGACAACGCCCCAACTGAGGGGCAGCAGGAACAAAACCCAAATGCGCTTTGTCCAAATCAGCAGCAGCGGAATGAGGCAAATCGTCTGGCAAACCAGGTAGAAAATGCGATAGTGGGCAAACAAATCAAAAAAAGCAATCCACCGACCCAGCGCGCCCAGAAGCATCCCTGCTGAAGAACCGACCAATCCCAGCACCAAACCCACTTTGAGCGGCAATTGTTTCTGAAGGTTTAAACGCATTCGCTGGATCTGAAACCCCATAGTTTTCTCCCTATCCAGAGGACCAGACGGATTTGGTAACCTATCAGCCGAATAAGAATTCACCAAATCAAAGCGTGTGGGTTGGATGCCAGGTCGAACTATTTGAATTCAACGATTTCGATGTGGTTACCACCGCGTTTTTTGGCCCGAAACAAAGCTTGATCGGCCAAATCGATGAATTGTTTGGGCTGAATATGGGGCGAGGTAATGACATTGGCTACACCGATGCTAACGGTTACCGTTTTCTTTTGCACGCCAGCTGAATTTTCCATGCCCAGAAAATCGACGTTTTTCTTAATGCGCTTGGCCACTTTGCTCGAGCCTTCCACATCGGTATTGGGCAAGACACACACAAATCCCCCCTTCTCGAGTCGCGCCACAAAGTCGGAGACGCGCGAGATGGAGTTGCGGATCGCATGACCAATTTTTAGGACAAGATGATCAGCGGCCTGAGCACCATATTGTTCTCGATACCCTTCGAAGTAGTCGATATCGATCATGACCAACGTAAACGGTTTGTATTCGCGTAACATGCGTCGCCACTCCACCAGAAACTGGTGTTGAAAGTAGCGCCGATTGGCAATAAACGCAGCGTTTTCCTCGCCATTTCCGCTGGCCCGCAACTTTTCTTCCAAATTCTTGCGTTTGAGCAATTCCTTCTCCCAACCGCGACGATAGCGGTGCAGCTGAAGAAAAAGGTGAACCTTCGCCAGAAAGAAGGTTTCATCCAGCGGCATCAAACCAAAGTCCAGGAAACCGGTAAAGGGCTGAAAAGGGAGCGGATCCGGGATCTCATCTGGATGGACCAGGAGCATAACGGCACAGGGTACGGGTTGGTTCCCACTCTGTAATTCATGCAACAGCTGAAAACCGGAAATATCCGGCATGACACCACGCACCAGGATCAGGGCAAAATCGTGTTTGGGAATGATGGCGAGTGCTTCACTTGCACCAATCGCCTCAAAAAGGTTTACATCGACTTTGGCGAGCAGGGTCTCTACCGCAACCATATTGGCTGAGGACTCATCCACGACCAGAATCTTGGGTTTCTCCAATTCATCGTTGGTAGAGGGAATTAGCGGTTTCGCTTCCGGGACATTTGAATCCATTACAGTTTTCCTGCGGGTCAGCCTCGTTCCTAAAGTAACACAAAGCGCCTTACCGGCCAATGACTTAGCCGTCAACGTTTCGAGACAGCCATAAAAGTTTCAAAGGGTTAGAGCAATTATTTTGGCCCTTGTTTTCCCAACACGGCGCGTTTCCAAGTGATTTCGAAAATTTTGGAGGTGTTTATGCCATTAAAAGTTATTGCTATTACAATTTTTATCTTGTCTGGGCTATTGGTATTTGGCCAAGGGCCAATGCCCATGCATTACCAAATTTACGACCTGGGTCCAACCCAAGACGATGGAACCCGATACCTGACCGATGTTAACGATTTGTATGAATGCATCACTTTTGACGATGAAGGCCTCATCTATGATTTTATCGATGTACGTGGTTGGACGACTCAATCGCTTAAACTTTTACCCCAATTCATGAGGGGGTATTTGCGCGGCATTAATAACTATGGTGAGATTGTCGGCACAAATCAAACCCTAGAGGGCAATCGTAATATTGTGGCGGTTTATTACGCTTCACCCTACGCCAATCCTCAGGAGATTTTGCTTCAGTTCCCAGGCAGTATTGCTCGGGATATCAATGAAGACCGACAAATTGTCGGCACCTACTTTGCCGAGAATCCGCCCTTTGATGGCCGTGCTTTTCTGTGGGACAACGGTGAATTTGTCGACCTGGGCTTTGAGCAGGAAAGTGATGCCGTGTCTATCAACAATAAAGGAGGGGTGGTTGGTCACTACAAATTGGCACATTCAGATAAATACCACGGCTTTTATGTAACCAAAAAGGGTCCTATCAAGGACTTGAGACCTCAAGAAATTGGTAGTTCCTATGCCAAAAATATCAACAATAATGATTGGATCGTCGGCACCTCCACTTACAATGAACGCGGCGATTTCCACGCCACGCTCTGGCTTGGAACCGGTGTCTACGACTTGGGGGTTCTCCCCGGATATGTGGAAAGTACTGCTTATGGGATCAACGACCATAACATCATTGTTGGAGAGTCCCATTGGAACAATATCCTTCGCGCATTTTGTTGGGTCCAAGGGGGCATGTATGACTTAAATGACCGAATTGATAAGGATTCCGGTTGGACCTTACAGGAGGCATTTGAGATCAACGAACGAAACGCTATCGTCGGTTATGGCATTTTCCAGGGTGAAACGCATCATTTCATCATGGTTCCGTAATTTGTGGATTTGAACACCCGTTTCTAATAGGGTTCACCTGGGTTCATCACAACCCACAAACAACTTCATAACCAAGCAAATCGCCCGCATGGCCGGCTTGGTTATGGGGAGTCCCACCCATCGCAGTTCTCGAACCGAGTGTATTTTTTAAAGAATAGCAGCTTAACTGTGCCGGTCGGACCGTTGCGGTGTTTGGCAATGATCAGTTCAGAAATGCCAACATCGGGATCGCCGCTATCAGCTTCAGACCCAACCTCGCCTTCCTTTTTTCGCTTGTAATAGTCTTCACGGAACAGGAAACAGACCATATCTGCATCCTGTTCAATGGAGCCGGATTCGCGCAAATCAGCCAATTGAGGACGATGATCCGATCGATGTTCAGCTGCACGCGAAAGCTGGGAAAGCGCAATGACGGGTACGCCTAGTTCTTTGGCCATCACCTTTAGGCCCCGCGAAATTTCGGAGACCTCCTGGGTACGGTTTTGGGAAGCAGTCAGACTGGACCCACTCATCAGCTGCAGGTAATCGATGATGACCATGTCCAAGCCGCGATCCTTCTGCAACTTCTTGAGTTTGGCCCGCATTTGAAACACATTGAGGTCACCGGCATCATCGATGTAAATCTGGGCGGAGGAAAGTCGCCCAACCGCATCGGCCAGGACCTGCCACTCATCCTGTTGTAAGCGACCGGACCGCAGCTCCGAAATACCTAAGCGCGCTTCCGAACCCACCAAACGCATAGCGAGTTGGGCGGCCGGCATTTCCAACGAAAAAACCGCGACCCGTGCTTGACCGCGCAAGGCTGCATGAATGGCCAGGTTCATACAAAATGAGGTCTTACCCATAGCCGGTCGGGCGGCAACGATCACGAGATCGCCTTTTTGCATGCCGCTGGTCATCTTGTCGAAATCCATAAAACCGGTCGGGATCCCGATCATATTGCCTTTGACCTGGGAACGTTCCTGAATTAAGTGGAACGTTTCTTCCAACACGTTGGAAAAAACCTGGAAATCGTGGCGGTCCCCACTGTCGTGTAGGCCGGATAGCGCTGCCTCTGCTTCGCTGACTACGTTTTCGGGTTCGACCTCGCCAGACACGGCAGCCATGGAAATCTTTTGGCCCAATTGGGCCAGCTGACGCAAAAGCGATTTTTGTTTGACGATCGTGGCGTAATACTCAACATTGGCCATTTTGGGAATGCCCTGGGTCAATTCATTGAGGTATTCGTAACCGCCAGCCTCGTGAAATTCACCATTGCGTTCCAATTCATCGGCGACCAATAAGGGGTCAACCGCTTCGTCCTTTTCAAAAAGCCGCAAAATGGCCGTATAAATCACCTGGTGATTTTTTCGATAAAACTCTTCCTGGCGAACCCTGCCCAATACATCGCTAACCTTGCTGCGATCAAGGAGCATCGCGCCCAATAAGACACGCTCAGCTTCATCGTTGTGCGGCAGGCTCTTGGTTTCCAAGGCAGTGCTCAAGCCATCCTCCCATAAGGGGACCCATTATAGCGCCTCCCATTCACCCGCGGCCTTTTTTGGGCTATGATTTTTATATCCACATCAGGGGGCAACGATGGTCAAAAAAACACCCTGGTCACACGACCGCTCCATCAAAGGCGACTCCTCGCTGAAAAGCAAGAACCGCCTCGTTCAACGCAATGCCAATCTGGGTTTACTTTTACGCAAGTATCCCGCCCTTGAAGAAGAACTGTACCCATTAACCGCATCAACCGACGTGATCCATGAGGACATTGACCTGACAATCGAAGAATTTTGCGAAATCATCGGCGTTGACGAGCAAGAAGTCATGGATATCATCGAAAAGGTTATGAAAACCCGTTGAAAACCGAGTCCGAAAAACTGCTTTGGGTTGTTTTAGGCCCCTGTGGTTCAACAAACGATGTCGCTTTCGCCTACCTCGACACCTATGAACGGGTTGGGGTGTTTAGTGCTGAGCAGCAATCCGGACGGGGCAGCAAGGGCCGCAGTTGGCTTAGCCCTCGCCATACGGGCATCGCCTTGAGCGTGGGCTTTTTGCAAAGTGCTTGGCAAGAGCATATCCCGCATCCCCTGCATTTTAACTACCCGCTTTTTGCCGGATGGTATGTTTGCGATTGGCTGTCTCGCCACTTCCCCAACACTCCCTTTCGCGTGAAATGGCCCAATGACATTTGGGTCGATGGCAAGAAATTGGGCGGGATTCTGTGTGAGTCGCGTATGGTTTCGAGCCAACTTAAATTGGTCATTGGCATCGGCATTAACCTGAAAAAACACAATGCTTACGAGAGCCTCAACCGGCCGTTGACCTTCCTCGAAGATTTTGGGCCTGTTCATTCACCCAAGGAAATAGCTTATCAGATGGGTGAAGGGATTCCCGAAAGCATCGCTCAATTCAAAACGACCCGCGACTTTCTACCCTTGTGGGAGCACTACTCCGTTCTCGCACCGGGCCAATCGATCGCCTTTGAAACCGATGGCGAAAAAGTACAGGGCACCTATGAAGGCTTGGATGTCGATGGGAAACTGCGCGTCCAGACACCAAGCGGTGCTCGCCTGATCAGTCAAGCTTGCGATGAATTTAAATTGTTGATTTAAGGAGCCGAAATGCTGCTTACCATTGATGTCGGCAATACCAATACCGTGATTGGCGTGTTTCAGGCTGATCGCTGTGAACATGCTTGGCGCCTGTCCACCGACAGCGAAAAAACCACCGATGAATACGCTATCCTATTTCGAAACCTTTTTGAACCCGAGGGTTACAGCACACAAGATATCAAGGGTGCGATATTGGCCTGCGTGGTTCCGCCGCTTCAGGACACCTTGCGCGAAATGTGTCGCAAGGTCTTTGCTGTTGAGCCCCTTGTGGTTGGGCCGGGTATTAAAACGGGTCTAGCGCTTCAGGTCGATCAGCCTCAGGAAGTCGGGGCGGATCGAATCGTAAATTCAGTGGCCGCCCTGCATTTTTACGGTGGTCCCGCCATTGTCGTGGATTTTGGCACGGCCACAACCTTTGATCCTGTCTCGGCCGGTGGCGCCTTCTTAGGCGGCGTTATTGCGCCCGGGATCCGCATTTCGGCCGAAGCCTTGTACCGCCATGCCGCAAAATTGCCGCGGGTCGAAATCAAACGGCCGCGTCAGGTAATTGGCAAAAACACGGTGGACAATATTCAATCGGGCCTGTTTTTTGGCTATCTGGGCCTTGTTGACGGTATTTTGCGCGGCATGATCGAAGAGATGGAGGGTGATCCTATTGTAATTGCAACGGGCGGATTAGGCGGGATGTTTGCAGAAGAAAGCGAATTCATCAGCCAATACGATCCAGAACTCACCCTAAAAGGCCTGTATCTGCTCTTCCAAAAAAATCAGCGCTGAAGGAGTTTCTCCAACAGACTGGTACCCCGAACGGCATCAGGCGGTTTGGCATAATAGCCTTGAACGAAGCGGGTGGGCTCAATTTTTTGTGTTTCAATTAAAGTTAAAAAGTGAAAAAGCGGATCCGTAGAAAGGCTGTTCAGGGCGGGGTGAGCGCCAAAAACGTTCGGACCCAGCTCTAACCCTTCAACGAGTTGCGTTTGTGCGCCTTGCTTGCAATAGAAGCGGTTCCGGCCTGCCGGGACAGCTAAAGTCGCGTCTTCGGGCGCAAGTGGTGCCATCAAGCTGAAATGATCGATAGCGTACAGGGGAATCTGCCACCCTGTGCTTAATCCCATTGCAGTTGCGATTCCGATGCGGATCCCGGTGAAACTTCCCGGCCCCGTAATGACACCCAATTGTTGGGGCCGGCCGAATTGGTGCGACAAGCGCTGCAGTTCGGGCAGCAAATTTTCCGAGTGTCTCTTTTCCCCCAAATCGACCTGGGTCAACTGCTCTGTTTGACCAAGGACAACCTTGCCCGGATTGCCTGTGACGTCTAGAACGAGGATCATGTCAAAAACGCGCGGACCGCCTGAACCAATTCGTCGCAAGCAGCATCGGTTATGTGCAGATGAAAGACGATTCGAACGGTTGCAAGACCCAAGGCCAGAGTACCGAATCCCTTTTCATTAAGAAATGTCACCATTGCTTCGGCTCGTGGCGAATCCAATTTCAGAATGAGGATATTGGTATCCGGTCGACTTAGCGAAAGGTTCGGGATGTCACTTAAGGCGCGATGCACGCCTTGGCAACGCAAAACATCGGCATTTAAACGGGGAAGATTGTGCTCGAACGCATACAGTCCCGCCGCAGCCAGGATCCCGACTTGACGCATTCCACCGCCCAATAATTTGCGAATTATGCGGGCCTGTTCGATGATGGGTTGCGGTCCGGCCAGCAGGCTGCCTGCCGGAGCACCTAGCCCTTTGGAGGTACACACCATGACGGTGTCGACGTATTGGGTCCAGGTTTCCGGCGGGAGACCTGAGCCGGCACAGGCGTGGAATAAACGAGCTCCGTCCAGATGGATGGGCACGCCTTTTTCCTGCGCAAATGCGGCGAGCTCCGCAAGGTTTGAGTGCGGATAAATCAGACCACCAAGAACATTTTGCGTATTTTCAACCGTGATCATGCCTGGTCTAGGTAAGTGGTAAGCATCACTTAACCAGTTGGCCGTTAAATCAGCCACCGACAGATAACCACTATCATCCTGCACGGGGCACAGGTGAAGACCTGCAATCCGGGCATAGCTGCCCAGTTCGTAGAGCTTGATATGCGAATGGTTGCCAGTGAAAAGCGCTTGTCCTGGCTGGGTTTGTGCCATCAGTGCGGTCAGATTAGCCATACAACCGGTTGGAAAAAAAAGAGCTGCAGGCTTACCTGTCCAATGCGCTATTTTTTCTTCCAAGGCAAAAACGGTTGGGTCTTCAAGGAAAACATCATCTCCAACGGGTGCTTCAGCCATGGCCTGACGCATACCAGCATCCGGCTGGGTCACCGTGTCAGAGCGAAAATCGCAATTGAGTGGGAATGGTGCGGCCGAAAATTTCATTTTGCGATTCGCGTTCCGCCGTTGTCCAAAGTGCTGAGCCATTCCAATCCGCAACTTTGTGCTGCCGGACCCAAACTCGTTGGGGCCGCGCCGTAGGTCACCGCCATCTTGGCATAGGTACACGCGCGGTCCTCTTTTCCCAGGGCAAACAAAATATGTGCATGCGCACCATAATCGCTGGCCTCAAAACGGGAATCGAGCAATTGGTTGGAATAACCATAGGCTTTCATAAATTCTTCGTTGGCCATCAATAAATCGCGCCAAAAACTCAATTCTTCCAGTTCCAACGATTCGGGTTCAGGCAACAAACATTTCTGCATGAACAATTGGTAGGCCATTGCACTGGACGGTTGGCTTTTGACCAGGCGGGTCAGCATTTTTTGTACAAATTCTTGATCTTGAACCAGAAAAGTTGCCGCCATTTGCGTGTAAAAATCGATGCCAGCCTCAGCCGGGTTAGCTACCGAAAACCCCAGTGCCGAAAAAAACTGGGCTAAAAATCCACTTTCCAACGGGGAAAGCGCAAGGGTTTCGGAATTGCCCATAGAAGACGCTTGTAAATCATAGGAGTCGATTTGGATGCCGTGCGGGGTCACCCGGCCCCAGAAAAAAATGTCCACACCCAATGCTTGGGCTACTTGAATCTTTTTGGCAAAAGGAACTGGAGCACCCACTTTCAAACCGAATTGGGTCATGGCAGCTTGAAGCGCCTCCACGGTAACCAAATCCGAACGAATTTCTTGTTGATCTTCCAACGCGATCACCAGTCCCAACCCAGTTTCGGCGGGCAGAGGCGATTCAGTTTCAAAGGGAAACACAGCGACAGAAGGGCTTGGCGAGGTGGATACCAACCCCAAAAGGTTAAAAAAGCACAGTAACATCATCCCGCCAGTATAATTTTGGCACGCTGGTTTGCCAAGAAATTTTCAAACGGACATTTGACGTTTACTCGCGCCAAATCGCCGACAAGAACATCAAGTCTCCATAGGCATCGGTTGCCATGTGCTGAGGACTTAAGTTGGGGAAGGCAAAAGTAGCTAAATGTTGGAGTTCGCCAGCGTCATCCAGCTGCAATTGTTCCAGGCTTTTTTGATGGTAATGGGTAACCCAATAAGTGTCCTGAAGCGGAACGCGAAGGATGGAAAATGCCATTCCCTGAAGCGCCAAAGAATGATCCAAGATGGGGTTTTCCGCTTCCAGATCGACATTGTAAAGCTGTTGCCCGAAATGACGATTGGCAATATCGGAATATTCACCGACCAGCAATTGGCTGCCTTCCCTGGAAAACACAAACAAATTGGGATCCAAGTGATAGATCGGCTTGGCCTCCGCAGCTGGAAACGGGAAAAGCCGCACACGTTGGCGTGGGAGCAGTGAGGGGATAGTTGCATCGTAGCGAACCAAAGAACCTTCGGCCAAATTGAGGGCAAAAATACCGCGCGAATCCATGCCAACTGAGCCAATCACGAGACTTTTGCGATTTTCGAAGGGCAAGTCATAAAAACGCGAGAATTGGAGCGCATTGCCAACCCGCTCATAAGCCAACATGGCCCGGCCATTTGGGTTACCGCTCGCCTGGGAAAAGGTTCCAAGGTATAGGACCTTCCCCTCTGGACCCCAGGTACCCGAGGTCAAACCGGTAACTTCAGCGGGAATCGGCATTTCCCACAGGACGGAAAGGTTTTCCGTATTGACCAGAGCTAAATGCGCTTTTCGACCTGTCAGGATGGGTGCATCCAAAACGGCGCAGATTTGACCCTCCGGATGCAAAATAAGCGCATTGGGTTGAAGGGTGATCTCGGATTTTTCATTGGTAAATGCGGTAGTCGCATTTAGATAGAAGTTTTTTCCCGACCATAAAACGGAATACAGCTGACCTTGGGCGCCATCCGCCACAAGGAGCTTTTTCTGTTTGGGCTCATAGGCGATATGTCGAATGGAAGCGCCGAGCGGAACCGCTTCAAGCACTTCAAATTGGGGTTTAAGCGAACAGGCCAACAGCCAGGCATTTTGGGCCGCTGGTAAAGCTTTAGGCTCGGAACTGCTGGCATTTGGGTTCAAATCGGTGGCAGGCAATGGCGGCAACCCCAAAATAATTGTCGATAAACTGGCCAGGGCATTTTTTACGCCTGTTATCGATAGATCGTCCAGGAGAAAGACACCACTCTCGAACTCAAGTGCATTCTCCTCAAATTCGCATTTGCCTACCTGTTCCGAGAGGCCGGAACGACTTGCCAAAAATGCGCGTTTTTGTTCTTTTTCCTGGATCGGTTGGCTAGAAGAGAGCCGCAACTGCCATTTCCCGTTCTCAAAGGTGCCAAAGAGCTGATCCATACCCTCCATGAGTGGGTAATTGGCGCCCAAGGCCGGGAATGGACAGCGAATACCCGCTTCAAAGGGTTGATGATGCTTTTCCGCCTTAAAGCCGGCGAGCAGGCTATTGTTGAGCAGCAGAAAATGGTTGGGCGCCAAAATCAACCAATTCCAGGTGCCATTGGTCCAAGCTTCAAACCCACCTTCTACCGACTTGGATGTCCAATTTTCATCCTTGAGCAGATCTTGTAAAGGGGGTGGATTGTTTTTATAGCGCAAACCCAGCCCAGCAAGACCCACACTGTCCTGGGCAAGAAAAATTTGTTCCAGTTGATCGGATTGAATGAGCGGCAAATTACCGGGCACGAATTCATCTTGCGGCCAGAGGCTTTGAACCTTCCGCAGCTCCGGACCTTTGGCAAAAACGAAGGTCGCATTGCCCTGGCTACTAAAGGTCAGGAACAAATCGGAGGCCTCAAGCTGGGTTTGGGCAAATCGGGTCCGGAAGAGCAGGAACCCAAGCACCACCAAAACCAAGACCACCAATGGAATCAAGAATCGTTTGACAGGCGTTTTGGGTAGAACGGGTTCTGGGCTATCCAACGCAACGGACTGGTGTTGGAGATCGATTAATTCTTGTTGGACCAGATCCAATTGACCAAATTTGGCGGTGAAATGTTCATCTTCAAAGCGGTTTTTATAAAAGTGGTAGCCCAAGTCCCTAATCAAACCGCGTTTGCGCTGTTCCAACTGATCTTCTTCGTCTTTTAATTTCTGGATTTCCGAACGCAGGCGATCGGCCTTTTTCTCCAAATGATCGATCTGACTTTTTAATTCGTTGCGTTGCTTTTGGTGCTCCGCTTTGGAAACGGTCATGCGATTGGTTAATTCTTGAATGCGGGCCTGGGTGGCTTGCGTTTCGCTTTCCAGGGGTGGCGGGCTGCCTTCAGGGCGAGGCGCACTGAGTTTGGCGTTGAGCTCATTAAACTCAAGGACCAGGGGCGACATTTCATTTTTTCGTCTTAAATCCAGCTGTTTGAGCTTTTTCTCTAAAACTGGCTGCTGGGCGACTTGACGTTCTAAATCATGGGCATAGGGCTGGATGCGTTCCTCAATTTGCCCTTTAATGTGCTCCATCTCATGGAATTCCTGGGGCAGGTGAGCAAATTCCGCCGGTATATGGCCTTCGTTGAGGATTTCCGCACCGATCTGCTCCAGAATATCGTCTCGCCGCTGTAACAGTTCCTTCTTGCGCAGGAGTCGATCCCCCATGAGGTCCTCCATTCTGAGCTGCCGGATAAAGGGTCCATATTTCAAAAGAATTACCCGGGGCACTATAGCAAATTTTGAATCTTAGGGGGATAATTTAGCAAGAGGACGTCTCGGCCAGCCACGTCGCCGTCACCCTTTCACACCCTTTGGATCACCGATGTGGCCGGCCTGTTCAGACGACTGAATTGCAGCAAAATCTCATGAGGAGAAATCATGTCCAAACCTATTAAAGTGGCAGTCACAGGCGCCGGCGGACAAATCGGCTACAGCTTGGTGTTTCGCATTGCCTCTGGCGAGTTATTTGGTCCCGAAAACAAAGTTATCCTGAGCCTGGTTGAAGTACCACAAGCCATGTCCGCATTGGAAGGTCTGGCCATGGAACTGGACGACTGTGCCTTTCCTACTTTGGCAGGAATCGAAATGAACAGTGACCCGGACCTGGGTTTTGCCGATTGCAACTGGGTATTAATGGTCGGTTCTAAACCACGCGGCCCGGGTATGGAACGCAATGATCTGATCCGCGAAAATGGTCCGATTTTTACCGGACAAGGAAAAGCTCTGTTAAAAGCGGCTGCTGATGTTCGCGCTGTCGTTGTCGGAAACCCGTGTAATACCAATTGCTTGATCGCCGCCAACAATGCGGGTGATCTGCCCATGAACCGCTTTTCGGCGATGACCAAACTGGATGAAAACCGCGCAAAGGCCCAATTGGCCCAAAAAGCGGGTGTCGCCGTTGAACAGGTAACCAACGTCGCCATCTGGGGCAACCACAGCTCCACTCAATTTCCCGATTTCTTTAACGCCCGCATTAATGGCCGGGCAGCAACCGATGTCATCAGCGACCACGATTGGCTCAAAAGCGGCTTTATTTCCACCGTTCAGACGCGTGGTGCTGCCGTGATTAAATCGCGTGGAAAAAGCTCTGCCGCATCAGCCGCCAATGCCTTGATGGACCATGTACGCGCCTTGATTACACCGACGCCTGACGGCGATTGGTATTCAGCTGCCGTCCCTTCCGATGGGTCGTATGGCATTGAAAAAGGTTTAATCTTTTCCTTCCCCCTGCGGACCAAGGACGATGGCAGCTATGAAATTGTTCAGAACCTGCCAGTCAACGAATTCTCCAAGGAAAAAATTGGCATCACCACCAAGGAACTTTTGGAAGAGAAGGCCGTCGTCGCCGATTTGTTGAAATAATCAATCAGGGAGGGGTGTTGCTCACCTCTCCCGTCTAATTTTCCGGTTGCCCGTTTTCATCCAGGCCCACGCCGAGGAAGAAACCATCCGTTCCTTGACCTTGGTAGAGGGGCATTAAAATCCGACCCGAGAATGGCGCATGAATTTCGCCGCTGCGGTCCCAGGCCAACAACTGGCCTTTTTCAACCCGATCAAAGTTAAAAAAGCCGGGTTTCATCATAAATTCATCGCTGGGCAGAACCGGATGCCGATACTTGACGTCCAGGAAACGCGGTAAGCCGACGGCTTCAGCCGCCAGAGCGGCTTGGCGTTCCGCCAAATCAACCACATCCTGCTCAGCCAAACAGCCTACCTCGACGAGAAAAAGCCAAATCGCGTGTTCGAGATTTTGGAGCGTTTTCGGCACGCGGTGTTGGCCACCTTCAAATACAAAGGCCCGATGGCCTTGGTGAACCAGATGGTGGGCCAGAGTGCCAGGAATCAAATCGATGAGACCAATAATTTGCGGAACGGTGAAAAGGCTACTGCGCAACTCTGCCGGGTTCTGGCTGCCCAGGAGGCAAAAGGGCGCACCTTCGGCGGAAGTTGTGTGCAAATCAAGCAAAATGTGCGGTTTGGGTGTCGTGACTAATCGCTCTTGAATATAGGCATCCAATTCACGTTTCTCATCCAATTCAGCACATTGTTCCGGATGGCCCGGTTTCCACATACGGTTGAGATCCGTATCAATAAAGCGCAAATGATGGCGAAGCGCATTCAAGTTGCCGACAACCGCATGAATTTGGCCCCGAAAAGGGATTGCCGAACGTCGCAACTCTTCCATCACCCGAATCAGGGCGGCAACACCTGCCGGCTCATTGCCGTGAATGCCACCAGTAGCCAGAATGGAGGGACCGGGAAGTTCGCCTACGATTGATCCCAATTCGCGTGAAGCGATATCGAATTGGTGGACAGGGGTTTCATCGGGCAGAACTTTGAACAAAGACACCTCCAACTGCAGCGCATTATCCCTTGGCATACCGGCAAAGGCAAGTGCGGTCCGGGAAAAGACCGGTCCTCTGCCCTATCGGCAAATTGACTGAAGAAATTGATCAGATCCTGAATAAGCACATATAATTTATTTAAAACTAGATCTTTCGCTCTAGACAAGTTTCAAAGTGATGGCAGGCAGGACAATACCAAAACACCTGATCGGTATGGTAACCGCATTCCCCGCATTCATAAGGCGGCAAAAAGATCCATTCGCGCTCCACCTCACTCGAGTAGCGGCGCAGGAACTCGATTGGGCGATCCTG
The DNA here is from genome assembly GCA_020637335.1 of Acidobacteriota bacterium. Taxonomy (GTDB): domain Bacteria; phylum Acidobacteriota; class Holophagae; order Acanthopleuribacterales; family Acanthopleuribacteraceae; genus JACJWC01. Next base: position 14,274 of record JACJWC010000004.1, read on the forward strand.
GGCCAATAAAAACTGCCAAATCGCTTGGTGAACCAAGAGCTGGTTGGGCGATGCGCTGAAACCCTTCATAAACTGTTCAAAAGCGTGCGGGACATCGCCCATTTTCTGGAAGTGTCGGCCCAAAACCAGACCCGATCGCCAATCCTCGCGATTTTTTTGGCACCAAGCCACTAAGTCCGCCTCAAATGCCGCAATTTCCTGCTCACTCTGGACGGATTTGCTCCATTCCTCGAAAAAGAGCCACGGCTGTTCCAACAACCAATCGCGATTGCGTAGCAATAGGTTTAAACCATCACTGCGCAGATCCAAGCGGCGCAACGATCTGCAGTGATGGACCATGGCAGACACACAACGCGGGTCGTGTTGAAGCGCTAGTTGAAAGCAAGCGCGCGCTTGTTCAAAATCGCCCTTGGCAAAGGCACGTAACCCCTCCTCTTGACGCAGCAAGGCGAGCCGATGGCTGACATCCAGACCATACGCTTGGGCCTGGGCATTCATCAAGTTACAGGCCTGCTCGAACTTACCCATACGAATCAAAAGCGGCAAAGCGGAATCACAATACCAAGGATGGGGACCCAATAAATTAAATGCCTCATCCAGTGATTTTTCAGAGCGCTCAAATAAACCGCTGTCCAGGAAATCGGCCCCAAGTTCCGTCAAAACAAACCCGCGAATGGTGGGGTCAAGTTCCGGCGTTGCCAACAAATGTTTGTGGGTGCGAATAGCCTGCAGAATTTCACCGTGTCGCCGGAAAAGCGTGCCCAACGCAAGCCCCAAGGCCACATCGTTTGGTGCCGATTCGTAGAGATTCTTTAAGCCACCCAAAGCATCGGAAACGGATCCGCGTGCCAGGTACTGAACGGCCTGAAGCAAAAAGGCTTGCTGAGGAATGACGGGTAAACTGCGGCGCTGATGCACATAACGCCAGCCAAAATAACCCAGCCCAATGCCGGCCAAAAAGATGAAAAAATACAAACCGACAATCAAGCGTTTTTATCCAAATTTGTAGAAGCACTCATGGGTTTGGCGTTTGCCTGGCGCAGCTGTTTGAGCTCTTTGAGTAAAGCCCCGCGATCCAACAAGGAAAAAAGGGTGGCTGCAATGAAGCCAAAGCAGGCGAAAAGGAAAAGAGCTCCACCTAAAGGCCAGGCCTGCAATAAACCCCATGGCGTCCAGACATCCACTTTTTGGGCTGGTGAAAAGAAGGCGGAACTGAGAATGAGGAACAGTAATATCGCCAGGATGAGGCCTTTAAGAATCCTCATGACTGAACCTCAAAACGCGCCAAAACCTCCGACCAACGCCCTTGCGCCTCCAAAATTTTTTGTAAGACCCAGCGAATCACACCCTCTCCTCCGAGAACCGGAACGTGAATTTCGGATCGGGCGAGGATCTCGGGTGCAGCATTATGGGGACAAAAGCTTAAGCCGCAGAGGGACAACGGCGCTAAATCGGGGATGTCATCGCCGACATAGGCAACTTCGTGAGCGTTTAGGTTCATTTTGGCCAACAACTCACCAAAGGCCTGCTGTTTGTCCAATCGACCGGTGTAGACATGTTGGATACCCAATTCCTGGGCGCGCATCTCAACTATTTTCGAGGAACGACCGGATAGGATGGCCACCTGGAAGCCGAGGTGCAGAGCCGCTTTGATGGCAAACCCATCGCGAATATGGAAACCTTTTACCTCGCCCTGCTCCGAAAGAAATACTTTGGCATTGTTCAATACGCCGTCTACATCGGTAATTAAACCTTTAAGCGCAAGAACGCGCTTGCTCTCCACATCTAAAACCATAGTGTCTCCCTATTTGAGCCATTCTTGTCAAATGCCACACAAATTACAAGATACCAGTGAACTTCAATCGGAATCAGAAGGCTTTTTGCCATGCGGATGGCAGCTGGCATGGACCTTCATTAAGTGGGCTAAATCCACATGGGTGTAGCGCTGAGTTGTGCTGAGCGAAACGTGACCTAAAAGCTCCTGAATACTGCGAATATCTGCGCCGTTCTCCAATAAATGGGTGGCATAGGAGTGGCGCAAGGCGTGAGGCGAAATGGTGGTCGGAAAGCCCAATTGTTCGGCTGCCTGGTTCACAATCCGTCTCATACAGCGGACACCCAGCGCTTTGCCTTTTTCGTTGATAAAAAAAGCAGGAAGATCAGAACCAATATTGGCCAAAACCACACTTCTTTCCACCAAATAATCCTGAATTTGCGCGCGATTACTGGCGCCCAATGGTACCTGGCGCATTTTGCTACCTTTGCCAAAAACATGTGCGGTTAGGCTTTCCAAATCAATGTCCTGGACGGTTAAGCTGTGGCATTCGCTAATGCGCATGCCTGTTGCATAGATCAAGCGCAGGAGCGTTTTGTCGCGAATGTGCGCAAAATCACCCGTTCCGGGAAGCTCATCAATCAACCGAAGTGTTTCCTGAACGGTCAGGAAAGATGGAAGCGATTTCTTCAGTTTGGGAGGTTCAAGCTCATGGGCACAATTCGTTGGCAACCACGTGCGGTCGTGCAGAAATTTAAAGAACTGACGCAGAGCACTTACCCGACGCGCCTGACTCGCGGGCTTGGCCTGTTTGAATTGTTGAAGGAAGGCCATCAGGTCGCGCAAACCCACATGGTGCCACTCAGGCACGGCATTTTGTTCGGCATAGAAGCGCATAAAATCGTTCAAGTCCCTGCGGTAGGCACGCAGGGTATGCGGGGAAAACCCACGTTCCACGCGTAGAAACTCAAAATAGCTTTCGGGCCAATCCATCCAACTCATCCAACACATCCAACACCGCATTTAAACACAGGAAAGGGACAGAAATGAAACGCATCGGACTGATCTTACTCACCCTCGGCAGCAGTGTCGCCTGGGCCCAGTCCAATGAGCTGATCTTGCCCTGGGTGACCAACAGCACCCAGTTCAAGAGCTCATTGGCCATCAATAACCTCAGTACCAACCCAGCTACCATCAGTTTTAGCGCTGTACGGGCCAATGGCGAGACAGCGACCGCCAGCCGCACCTTGGATGGCTTCGGCCAACTGGTGGAATCGGCAGATACGCTTTTCCCCGATTTACAACCGGGCGGCGGATTTACGGTTACACTTTCTGCTGAAAATGGCATGTTAACCGCCGGTTTTGTGGTTTCCAGCACGGCCAGCAACTCAGGCAACTCGCCAGCACAAGCCAATGCTGTCACTCGCGCACAAGCATCGAACATTGTGATTTTCAACTTGTTGACCCTGCCGAGTGACGGCGGGGCGAGTGCTCCGGTGGTGGTCAATACGGGCGACCAAGATGCAGACGTAACCTTTCACGGCTATCAAAACGGTCAGAAACTGGGAACGTTTGTTATCAACGTTCCGGCAGGACGCCCTTACGCCAATCTGACCAGCACTATGTTCCCCAACCAATCCGGTGAATTGTATGTCGTGGCAGAATGCAACGAACCCATTTTGGGCATGGCCTTCATTTTTAACGGTCAGCTGGAACCGTCCATGGCCAATGCCGATCCCGTCGCCTTTGTCCCTGAACCACCGGTCAAAGCCTTGACATCCTTCAGCCAAAACGTGCAGCCCATCTTGACCGCCAATTGTGCAGTATCCGGCTGTCACAGTACGGCATTTGGTGCCTCAAACTTAGTATTGGCCAGCAGCGCGGCTTATGGTGACATAGTCGACGTCCCGTCGATTCAAATGCCCAGTTTGATGCGTGTAAAACCGGGATCCTCAAATACAAGTTATCTCTATCAAAAAATTAACCCCACTGGCTTCTCAATTTTTGGGGGTCGAATGCCCGACCGCCGTCCCTCATTAAGTGATGCAGACATTGAAACCATTCGCCAATGGATCGATGAGGGCGCGCTCAACAATTAAGGTTATGGCCCGACAGATGGATCGGGCCTAACTCTTGACGAGGTGCTGATAAGTGGGCACCAACTCTTCTGAGAAGGCCGGCAGATCATCGGCAATCACACGGACATGAATCGGTTCCGCCCGCCGCTGGCCATCAACGGCCACATAGGTCACGGTGGCTTCGGTAACATCCACACGGGTCCGTGCAAAATCCTGACGGGTGGAAACCACCCGAACTTCGGTGGTTATCGAGGTACGACCCACCTTGGTGATCCGGGTAAAAAAACTAACCAAGTCGCCGACCAGGACGGGTTCTTTAAAAACCACTTCCTTCATGGCTACGGTGACCACCATTTGGGTGCATAAACGCCGCGCTTCTATCGCGCCAGCAACGTCGATGTAAGACAGGATGACCCCACCAAAGATGGTGCCGTGATGATTGGTTTCTTTGGGTAAAAGCGTGGTGCGAATGGATAAATTCCATTCGGGAAAAGGGTTGGCTGGAAGGGTGCTCATTAATAGGAGGTTACCTTGACTATATGTTTGGAAATCGTTTCTCCACCTTGATCATCTCGAGCCACAACCTCAAGTTCTTGTTCGCCCGAACGCGCAAAGTTTACGATCACGCGGAACGTGCCATCGTCGTTCATTACTGCTTTGACACTGTTGGCCGACACATAGGCCCGTGCACTGGTCTTCCCGCTGACAATGGCCAAATTGTTGATTAACTCGATTTTAATGATTTTGAGCGGTGGCCCTTCTTTGGGTTTGGCTTTTTCCAACACAGCGCCGGCTTTAATGGTGAAGCCAGAAACTTCCGAAAATGCGCCCGGAATGTGTTCCTTGGACTCCCCACGAACGCGCCAAAAATAACTACCGGCATCTAATTCCAAATCAAATGAGCCTTTATCCAAGCCACGTTGGTCAAATAGACGAGTGAGAAACTGAGGGTCAGTACTGACCTGTAACTGAAACGACGAAAGGGCGGCCGAACTCCAACGAAATTTGACCGTGCTTCGTCGCTCGCCGGGCGGTAAGGTTATTACCTCGTGTTTGTTGGGTGAATTTAGTTCAGGTCGGCTGGGTAAATCGATGATGGTTTGTTGGGTGTTTCCCCACCACAAAGCCTGATCCGAACCAATTAGGCCATTAATCGATTTGCCAGACCATTGCGCAGATCCCGCATAGACGGCAAAATAATTGAGCTTGCCCAGCGGATCCAGACTTACTTCGAAATTACCCGAATCCGACCAGGTAAATTGCTGGGCTTGAGCGTACAAATGAAGTGTGTTTCTGGGCCCAGTTTGATCCAGCGAAAATGATCCGCGATTTAAGGTCATCACTGCGGAACGGGTGACCAAATCCAATTTGCCAAACTCAATTTCGGTTTGGTCGTTCACTTGAAGGCTACTCCCTTCAAATAAATTCAATAGGGCCGCAGATCGAATGCCTGTTTTAAGGAAAGCGCCACTCTCAAGCCGGGTTTTGGGGGCAACTCGGCTTGCTTCCGCAGCAGAAGGGCCTAAACGCACCTCGCCTAAAACGTCTTTTAGCTGGAGTTGAGCGCCCACATCGGATTGATCTCGACCCTCCAGGAAAGGGTTGAGGCGTGCGTTCACCTTGGCTATCAGTTGACGCACCTCATCAAAGTCGTCTTCGATGAGGAGTAACTCGGCCTTTTCTAGGTCTTGGCGCGCCTCGCCTAAGATTTGGGTCGCCTCCACGTTATCGGGCGTTACCAATTCCTCCAGTTTTTTTAAATTGGCTCGCGATTGAGAAATTTCCAGGCGAAGTTCTTCGGCTTTTTTGCCACCGCCACAGGCCAGCAGCCCCAAGCACAAGCCAACAATCAAAATGCGCATGTCAAATGACCTCAGTCGGATTTAAGAACCGGGCCGGTTCCCAACCCATGGCTTCCTTTCGAAATAGGAGTTGGTTAATTTTACCACGGTGCCAGACAGTAAAATGAGCGCTAAAAGGTTGGGAATTGTCACAATACTCAACGCAACATCGCCCAAATCCCAAATTGCACTGAGGGAAACCATTGCACCCAAAAAGTGGAAACAGATGTAAACCACCTTGAAAGGCAGAATACCGGCTTTGCCAAATAAGTAATAGGCACATCGATCGCCGTAATATGACCAGCTAATCGCCGTTGATAGAGCAAACAAAGCAACACATAAAAGAACGATCCACTTCCCAATCGGGCCCAAAACGCTTTGAAATGCCGAGATCGTGAGCGGAGCACCATTCTCGACAACATTACCCCACAAGCTTGAATATTCGGTTCCATCAGCGCCAACAGCAACCCGTCGATCAGGGAAAATGGTCCCGGTAAAAGGTTGGTTTTGGGCCTGATCCACAAACAATTTTTCAACAGGAACATCATGCCACCCAAACCAAATACCTTGATCGTTTTGCACAACCCCATCAACAATCTCTAATTTGTCAGGTGCGGGTAATTTTTCTAAGACCTTTTGCTCCGTGTACCGACGATATCCTGCATCCCCCGAGGATAAAGAGAGTTGAGCATTGGTTTTATGGATCCATGCACCGGTTGTCACAATGACCAAACCGGTCAGCGTGCAAATAATGATGGTGTCGATAAAAGGCTCCAACAACGCAACCACACCTTCAGAAACAGGTTCATCCGTTTGAGCCGCCGAGTGCGCAATTGGCGCACTGCCCTGGCCCGCTTCATTCGAAAACAAGCCTCGTTTCACGCCGACCAAAGCTGTGGCAAAAATTCCGGCGCCAACACCCACTGCACCCGAAGTAGGATTAAAGGCTTCTCGAAAAATCGTTAAAAATGCCTCGGGCACATCGGTGAAACGCATCAACAAAATAGCGACTGCACCCAGGAAATAAATGATCCCCATTACGGGTGCGAGAATGGAGGTTACCCTACCAATCCGTTTAATTCCGCCAAAAATAACCAAGGCGACCAAGGCACAAATCACCAGGGCGACCACGACTTTGGGAATGGGGAACTGGCTGGTGACCGCATCGGTTAAGGTATTGGCCTGAACGGCGTTACCTGTCAGGAAACTGGTACACATCAAACCACCGGCAAATAACATGGCCAGCGGTTTCCATTTCTTGCCCAGACCGCGCTCAATGGAATACATGGGACCGCCTGCAACCGTGCCTTCCCAAGCGGGTGCGTTGGGATCCTTATTGACGGTCCGGTACTGTAACGCCAAAGTCACTTCGCTGAATTTAACGGCCATGCCTAAAAGCGCAGTCATCCACATCCAAAACAAAGCGCCCGGTCCACCCAAATGGATAGCTAAAGCAACGCCTGCGATATTTCCAACGCCAACGGTTGCAGAAAGCGCAGTTGTCAAGGCTTGGAAATGGGAGACGTCTCCGGGTTCATTTGGATCATCATAACGGCCAGTTGCGACTTCGAATCCGTGTTTCAAACGACGGATTTGAATTAAGCCTAAGCGTATCGTTAAAAATAAACCTGTTCCCAGTAAGGTGTAGATGAGCAACCACTCGGGAACGATAAATGTCGTAACGAAATTGTTAAATGCACGAATGATGTCCTGTATAAAATCCATGTTGAGCCCTTGAATCGTTAGATTTGGCTTACCCGAAGGCATGCAGTGTGAAATAACCGCCATCATAGGCAGGAAGCCTAGGGGTGTCAACCAATCAAAGTAGCTGGCTGGGCAGCAGAATTCAGCTCGGCCGAGTTGAATTGGATGCGAATGGTTTTAAGTGAGGTAACCGCGCAGCTCTTGGATAGACCGATTTTTGCGCAATTTTTGTAGGGCGATGTTTTCGATCTGGCGAATGCGTTCCCGACTCAAGCTCATGATCTCACCAATTTCTTTGAGCGTTTTAGGATCCTCGCCGTTAAGACCAAATCGCCACCGAATGACATTGCCCTCTTTCTCGTCCAGTTCGCCCAGCAGTTCGGCGACCTGATGCTCAAAGGCTTCCTTCAACAGGTGCTCATCGGCTGAAACGTGGTCCACCTGTTCGATGCGATCCATGAGTTGGAAATCGTCATCGTCATCACCATCACCGGTCAGCGACACATTGTCGCCCATGGCCTGAAGGAGCTGGCGCACCTCGCCTTCAGAAATATCCAATTCCTCAGCCAATTCTTCTGTCGAGGGTTCGCGGGCCAATAATTGCGATAATTTCTGGGACTTCTGGGTTAGCCGATAGGCCAGATTGGCCTGTTTTTGCGGTAAGCGAAACGCACCACTTTGCTCGGCAAGGGCATGAATAATCGCTTGGCGAATCCACCAAACCGCATAGGTAATAAATTTGACATTTTTCTCGGGGTCAAAGCGTTTGGCCGCCTCGATTAAACCGATATTGCCTTCGTTGAGCAGGTCCAAAAAGGATAAACCTAATCCGCGGTAACGTTTGGCAAAACTGACCACAAAGCGCAAATTGCTCTCGACCATCTTGCGCAGGGCATCTTCGTCACCACCCTGGATTTTTTTACCCAGGACCTTTTCCTCGTCTGGGGTGATCGGCGGGATCTTGGCAATTTCCTGAAGATACCAATTCAGATTCTCCGAGGACAGGGTCGGATCCTGGTAACGACGGCCCATGAGACTTCCTATTCCCGCTCGTGAATGCGAATGACTTGCGTTTTGGGGGAAACCCGAACCAGCGAGTTTTTATAGACGCGTTCGCCATCTTCCATTTTTTCGATCATGACCTGACGGAAGGCGGACAGCAATTCGTTGATATCCTGTTGCATACTCTCCATTTGGGCGCGCATCTTCAAAATGATGTCCACGCCGGCCAGATTCACGCCGAGTTCGCGGGTCAAGCTGAGGATCGCCTCTAATCGCTCAACATCCTCCTGGGAATAGAGCCGGGTGTTGCCTTCGGTCCGACTGGGGCACAACAACCCTTCGCGCTCATAGAGCCGCAGGGTTTGCGGATGGATGCCATAGGTTTCAGCAACAATGCTGATCGAAAAATAGCCGGGTGCTTGTTTTTTGGCTTTCATCGGACTGGCTCCTACTCGTTAGCATAGTAAACATCCCCCCCATAGGCAACTGGATTTAGTTGCGGCCAATAAACAGGTTTTCTCTTGGATTGGTTGGATTTAGGCGCTCGAATTCGCGCAAAATTTCCTTGGATCTTTCGTCTGCAATGCGCGGTACGACAATGAATACCTCAACAAATTGGTCGCCTGCAGTACCCCCGCGCAAGGAGGGCACACCCTTCTCGCGAATGCGCAATTTTTGGCCACTTGCCGTTCCGGGCGGAATCTTGATTGTCGCAGTGCCCTCAATGGTTGGCACCTCAATCTTGGCACCTAAAGAGGCTTCGACCAGGGTAATGGGTACCTTGCAAAACAGGTTTTCACCTTTGCGTTCGAAGAAATCATGCGGCTCCACTTTCGTGATGATGTAGAGATCGCCGGGCGGACCGCCATTTAAGCCGCCCTCCCCTTTGCCGGGAACACGTACCCGGGTGCCGTTGTCGACACCGGGCGGAATATTGGTTTTGACCTGCTCCTGCACACCTACCAAACCGCGGCCTAGGCAGCGCGGACAGTTGTCTTTGTCTAAAATCCCCCGCCCACCGCAATTGTTGCAGGTCGATTCAAAGACCATGTTGCCGCGCCGCATTTGAATTTTCCCGCTGCCATTACAGTTAGGACAATTGGACTTAACCGCACTTTGAACCTTGCGGAACCCCTTACAGGTTGGGCAGGTATCACTGCGATCGACTTTTATTGAAATGGTAATGCCTTTTACCGCTTCCAAAAAGGTCAAGGTGACGGTGTGTTGTATATCCTCGCCACGACGAGGCCCCGACTCTTGGCTGCGTTTGCGTGTACGGCCAAATATTTCGCTGAAAATATCACTGAAATCCGGACCCGCCTCACCGCCACTGAAATCGAATCCACGAAAATCGAAGCCGCCAAAATCGCCGGGCCCCTGGCCTGCACCCATATTGGGTTTGGCCGTTCCAAACTTATCGTAGTTGGCCTTTTTTTCCGGATCACCCAGGACATCATAGGCTTCGGAAATCTTTTTGAATTTGGTTTCTGCCTCAGCATTGCCAGGATTCACATCGGGATGATATTGGCGGGCCAGGCGTCGGTAGGCCTTTTTGATGTCCGCATCAGAGGCACCCTTCTTAATGCCCAGTACCGAATAATAGTCTTCGGCCATAACGCCTCACTTTCCAAGTAAATGGCTCATGCCAGGAGTTTTCTGCATTTTAGCGGATCCTGCGCCCGAGGATAAGTCGGGTATGTGTGGATGCAGCGTTTTTCAAAAAAAAAGGGTAAAGGCAAGTGCCTTTACCCCTGGTAAAAAGGTTAAGGATTGCCCCGATCAATCGACCACTTCAGCGTCTATCACGCCGTCATCTTGTGGTTTGGATGCGGATTCATCCGCACCGGGTTGTGGACCCGGGTTTGCACCCGAGGCGGCTTGCGCCTGTTGTTCCTTGTAAAGAACTTCAGCCAGTTTGTGCGAAGCTTTCATTAGGTTTTCAGAGGCCGCATTGATGGTTGCAGCGTCTTCGGATTTGACATCTTCTTTCGCCTTGGCCAGTGCTGCCTCAAGTTCGCTGATTTCATTTGCGCCCAATTTGTCTTTGTGCTCGGATAACGATTTTTCCGTTTGCCAAATCAACGACTCCAGTTTGTTGCGGTTCTCAACCAACTCGCGCTTTTTGCTGTCGCGATCTTTGTTTTCTTCCGCATCTTTGACCATGCGATTGATTTCTTCTTCGGTCAAACCTGAATTGCCCGTGATTTGGATGCTTTGCTGCTTGCCCGTACCCAGGTCTTTGGCCGAAATATTGATGATGCCATTGGCGTCAATATCAAAGGTCACCTCAACTTTAGGCATGCCGCGCGGCGCTGGTGGAATCCCGACCAGGCTAAACGTACCCAGAATTTTATTATCTCGGGCCATTTTTCGCTCGCCCTGGAAGACCACAATCTCGACCTGGGTTTGGTTGTCATCCGCTGTGGTGAACACTTCGGCTTTTTTGGTTGGAATCGTGGTGTTGCGTTCAATCATTACTGTTGCAACGCCACCCATGGTTTCAATGCCCAAAGAAAGTGGGGTTACGTCCAATAAGAGAAGATCTTTGACGTCGCCGGCCAAAACACCACCTTGGATGGCTGCACCCAAGGCCACAACTTCATCCGGATTCACCCCTTGGTGCGGGTCCTTGCCGAAGAAGCTCTTAACTTTTGCAACCACAGCCGGAATCCGGGTGGAACCGCCGACCAGGATGACTTCATCGATCTTGGATGCAGGAATTCCCGCATCTTTTAAGGCCTTTTCACACGGTACGAACAGGCGTTTCAGCAGATCGTCAATCATGCCCTCAAACTTGGCCCGGGTCAGGGTCAGGTTCAGGTGTTTGGGACCCGTGGCGTCTGCGGTAATAAACGGCAAGTTAATCTCGGTGCTCTGGGTGCTGGACAACTCGATTTTGGCTTTTTCTGCCGATTCCTTTAAGCGCTGAAGCGCCATTTTGTCTTTGCTTAAATCGATACCCTGGTCCTTTTTGAATTCGTCCAGGATCCAGGTGATCAGGAGTTCGTCAATGTTGTCGCCACCCAGGTGCACATCACCGTTGGTCGATTTCACTTCGACGATCCCTTCGGCTACCTCAAGAATCGAAATGTCGAAAGTACCGCCGCCAAAGTCGAAAACCGCAATCGTTTCGTCTTTTTGTTTGTCCAATCCGTATGCAAGAGCTGCGGCCGTAGGTTCGTTGATAATGCGCTTCACTTCCAAACCAGCAATGCGTCCCGCATCCTTAGTGGCTTGGCGCTCCGCATCGTTGAAATAAGCCGGCACGGTGATGACCGCTTCTGTCACAGTGGTACCCAAATAGGATTCGGCCGCAGCTTTTAATTTCTGCAGAATCATGGCTGAAATTTCGGGTGGGCTGTAATCCTTATCGCCTGCTGCAATACGCGCATCGCCGTTGGAGCCAGAAATCACCTTATATGGGACCCGTTTGGCTTCCTCGTTGACTTCGTTGTATTTCTTACCCATAAACCGTTTAACCGAATAAATGGTGTTTTCAGGGTTGGTGATGGCTTGACGTTTGGCCACTTGACCCACCAAACGCTCACCGGACTTAGCGAACCCAACCACCGATGGTGTAGTGCGCGTGCCTTCCGCGTTGGCAATCACAACCGGGTCCTTCCCTTCCATAATGGCGACAACCGAGTTGGTCGTGCCCAAATCAATGCCAATGATTTTTCCCATGGCTATTCCTCCTATGGCCCGGTGAATCCCGTCAGCCTAAATCTTCTGAATCAACAATAAGATCTGAGTCTGTTGTTGTCAAGATTTTTTTATAACCACGCTATCAAGTTTAGCTCAGCCAGTGGGCTGGGCCTTGTAAAGTGCAGTTACAGATGCGGGCATGGCGGGTTAACGCGCGACGGATGTGGGAACGCGGGATTCGCGCCTCATTCCAGACCTTGTCCACGACCAGCACTTGGCCCTGGACGCGGGCCTCGACCCGGCCAACCAGGTGATGACCTTGCAGCAGCGGACAGACGTACCAACCCCATCTCCGGGTTTTGGCAGGTTTGTAGACTTCCCAGACATAATCGAAATCGAAAGCTTGGGCCACCAATTTGCGATCCCAAATGAGTGGGTCCAGTGGCGAAAGAATCCGAACCTCATTATCGGATTCAGGAAAAGAACGCTCTAAAAACCCGGAGGGCGCATAGTATTTGCGCGGGTAGCCTTTGACTTTAAAGGCAACCCACTCCCCCGATTCAACCATTTGGTCGGGCATTCCAGAAGTCCGCGCCGGATCTAACATGGACCATTGTGGGCCACCGGCCGCACTCAACACACCAGCTGCCGCCATGCGCCGGTTAAGAAGCCAATGAAGTCCGTCTTCCTGGTGATCCGTTTGCGGCTTAAAAACCCGTTCTGGCACGTCGTAAAAGCGCTCGCCATTTAAACGATGACTGATGACCACCCGCATGTAAGACCACAGGATCTCAAGGGCCATGACAGAGGCTTTGGCTGTTCCCTTCCAGCCGCTCCAGTCCAGAGGTTCGACCCGGCCGCGATCGGTCAGATCGGTCGCGCGCAGAGGCCCGCGCTCGCGAATTTCAAACAACACATCGTCGATTAAGGCTGTGTCCAGGCGGTCCATGCGTTCGGCGATGCGTACCCAAGGCGCTTGACTGACCACTGCGGGATAGTGATAAAAAGCCGCGGGCTCAATTAAACAGCGTTCCTTGGCGTAATGTTCGAAATAATCACCCACCCTGGCGTTGTGAAACAGGTCATCTAATCGATAGTCGCTCAAACGTGCGGCGGCGACCAAATCGGTTGCAGTGCCCATGGGCGACAGTGGATCGAGCTGAAGACAATGCCCCCGAGCCAATAAAAAAGCCACTGGGCTCTCGCGCTCTGGCGTTTGAAATTGGTTTAAGCCCAGGTGTCCCACCAGGTAGGTTCGGAGTTCAGGCGCACCAATTTCAAGCATGGATCAATTGCTGATTTTGTGTTTGGCGGCGAGCGCCTCTAACTCGGTTTGCACGGTTGACCATTGTTCCATCAGGCTTTCGAGGTCCTTTTCGAGCGTCTGTTTCTCCTGATTTTTGCGTTTTACTTCATCGGGTTTGGTTTTGTTGAAGTAGTTCGGATCAAAAAAGAGGTTATTGATTTCCTCAATGGCCTCTTCCTTGATTTTGATTTGACCTTCCAACCATTCGTTTTTGGTGACCAGGGGTTTGGCTTCCGCCTGATAGGCTTTGCGCCGATCGGCATTTTGCTTGCGGTCGTCGCGCGACGCATGCGATTTCTCTTTGGTGCGCTCGACTTTAATGCCCACTTCGGCCAGGTGATCAACCCCGAGTTTTTCGAGATATTCGTGATAGGAGCCATCAAAATAATCCAAGCCATCCGGTTTCAATTCCAAAACCTTGGTCGCTACCTGCTCAACCACATAGCGGTTGTGACTGACCAAGAGGACCGTTCCATCGTAGGCTTGTAAAGCACTGACCAATGCCTCGATAGATTCCATATCCAAGTGGTTGGTCGGCTCGTCCAAGATCAAAACATTGGGTTTAAGCAGGACCAATTTAGACAGGATCAGTCGCGCAGACTCGCCGCCAGAAAGGGCCGCCGTCGATTTATGCACGTCATCACCGGTAAAAAGCAACGTGCCTAAAATCCCACGGATGGTGCCAATCGACTCGGCCGGCCCGAACTGATACAGCCATTCATAGGGCGTCGTGTTGGCGGAAATCTCTGCGTGATGGTCCTGCGCGAAATAGCCCGGGTAGGTTTCATGGCCCCAGGTATAACTGCCGCCATCTGCCTCAATCGTTTTGGTGATGATCTTAAGCAAGGTAGATTTCCCGATCCCGTTGGGCCCAATAATGGCGACTTTGTCGCCGCGAAAGACCTGAAAACTAACCCCTTTAAGCACGCTGTGGTCGCCATAGGACTTTTGAAGGTTCTCTACTTCCAAAACGGTTTTGCCGGGCGGGCGAATGCTGCTGAAGCGGATGGTGGGCGCAATGCGCGAACTGTATTTGGGTTCGACAATCCCCTTTTCCATCCGTTCAATTTGTTTCACCTTACTTTGCGCCTGACGCGCCTTGGAAGCCTTGGCTTTGAAACGGTCCACAAAGTTCTTCAGATCATCGATCTTCTTTTCAGCCTTTTCATTTTCAATCCGACGAAAATGCTCTTCCTGCTCGCGGGAAGCCAAAAACTGATCGTAATTGCCTTTGTACAACTTAACGGTTTCGTAATCGACATCAGCGATGTGGGTACACACACGGTTCAAAAACGTGCGGTCGTGGGAGACCAGGATGACGGTGCCGTTCAAGTTTTGCAGGTAGCCCTCCAACCAGCGGATTGAGTGAATATCCAAATGGTTGGTCGGCTCGTCGAGAATCAGGATTTCCGGGGAGCCGAATAAACATTGCGCCAACAAGACCCGCAACTTGTAGCCGCCAGAAAGGGTGGACATTAATAAGGCGTGTTTTTCCAGAGCTATGCCCAATCCTTCCAGGATTTCGGCCACCCGACTTTCAGCCACATAACCATCTTCATGGGCAATGATTTCTTCCACTTCGGCAATGCGATGGGGATCTGGGTCCGGATGGACCAATAATTCTTCCTTTTCCTGCAATGCGCCATATAAACGCGGATTACCCGCCAGTACCACGTCGGAAATACGCACCTGCTCAAAGGCAAAATGGTCCTGATTCATGGTTCCAATTTTGAGATTACCGGCGATGTTAATCGAACCCGCATCATACAGTTCTTCACCGGTCAGGATGCGCAGCAAGGTGGATTTGCCGGCGCCATTGGCGCCAACCAGACCGTAGCGGTTACCCGGATCAAAGCGCAAATTCACATCGCTGAACAGGACGCGTGCACCAAATCGTTTTTCCAGGTTGTTAATTGAAATCATGTGTTCCTCATCGTCATCAAAGATTAAAGACCGATTTTTCCTTGACCCATATCGGCATTACTGGAACGCGGATGATCCATGGACAAGGTTTGGCTGGCAATTTTCTGGCCCAGGTTTTGACCAAATTGGTAAGGATCTGGGGGTAAAGGTTGAGTATCAG
This sequence comes from Acidobacteriota bacterium, assembly GCA_020637335.1. Classification (GTDB taxonomy): domain Bacteria; phylum Acidobacteriota; class Holophagae; order Acanthopleuribacterales; family Acanthopleuribacteraceae; genus JACJWC01. The sequence continues at coordinate 29,707 of JACJWC010000004.1, forward strand.
GGGCTTCCTTTGCTTGAAACAGGTGGATGGTTTGGGTCGGAAAGGCAAATTCCACACCAATTTCATTGGCCAGGCGCAAAACGTCTAAGAGAAAACGATGCCGCTCAGCCAATTCTTTGGACCAATCGGGTACCTGCCAAAACATGTAAACGAGAATTTCCAGCGCCGAACCCCCAAATGAGTTGAAGTACACCTGAAAGGCATCCTTACGCGTGTATTTGTGGGTCAGGATAATGTGGCGAATTCCCTCACAGAAGGCTTCCACCTTGGCCGGAGGGGTATCATACTGGATTCCGATTTTGGTGGAAAGACGTCTGTATTCGCGACGCCCATAATTATCAATTGCCTGGTTGGTTAAAAGCGAGTTGGGAATGGTGACTTGTGAGTTGTAAAAGGTGCGGATCCGGCTACTGCGAAAGCCAACTTCCTCAATCACGCCTTCAACGGATCCAATCACAACCCAATCGCCGATTTCAAAAGGACGATCGACCAATACGGTTAAAGAGCCAAAAAAATTGGCAATCGTATCTTTGGCGGCCAGGGCGAAGGCCAAACCGCCAATGCCTAAACCGGTCAACAAAGCGGTCAGATCTTTGCCCAAGGATTGGGCCAGGACGAGAACACCTATCACAAAAATGATGACTTTTGCTGTTTTGGAGACCAGCGGCACCAATAAATCATCAAATTTGTTGCTGGTCTTGGCCGCCAATTCAGAAAAGTAACTGGAAAAGATATCCACGATATTCAATACCGCCCAAATGGAGGCAACCACGACAAAAACAAGCAGGGTGCGCAGCAGAAACGCAAGCAGTGCTTCCGGTATTTGCAATAAATTCAATCCGAAATATAGCGACCCGGCAAATGCCACCAGTCTAAATGGGATTTGTAAACGTTTGCGATTCTTGCCGCGAATCCCCACATCTTTTTTCTCGAGCCAGGAAAAAACAAAACCGCCGACCAAAAAGAGGATTAAGCGCTCGAGAATAACCGCCAATAGGACAAATCCAACCAGCAGGATCCACTGCCAATTCTGCAGCAGCACGTAGCGTTTCGATAACCAGGGGAAACGGGTTTCCATTTCAGAACGCCAAGTTTTGAGTTCCTGCACGCCCTCCACAACATCTGAATCCCGAAGAATCTGGCGATACGCTTCCAAATCTTTGAGCGTTCGTTGGTCAAATAACCAGCGACCATCGGCCATCTTCGTGATTTGGATGCGCAACTCTTGTTTACCCACAGTCGTTTTGGCAAACACCCAGGTGTCTGCAGGCGGATTCAATGGAATTTTCTCAGCTTCAACAAAGCGAATCCGATCAATGCAATAACTCAGATCTTCACAGTAGCGGCGACTGGCCGAATTCTTGGTAATGGGATCTAGCCAATCCAAGTCGAGACACTCAGCAGCCGCCTCATAACTGTTCTGCCCCTGTTTAACCACCACCATGGATTCAAGAAAATGGATCATCGTCGCCCGTGGCGAACTGAGGTATTGGGGAATGGATGGTGCTTCGTCCTCCTCCTGGGCAAAGCAAAACAACGCAAAGAGTAGGCAAAATAGAGTTTTTTTCAGCATTTTTAGTCCCCCTTGGTGCACGAACCCGCATACGTTGGGCCGAGCGATGTCCTGAATGGGCCCATCATAACCGATCGGGTCTGGATGAACATAAAACGTCACGAATCTTGCTAAGTGAGAACAAATCTGTAGGTTCATCGTTTTTAGGCCAGGAGGTTGTTTGTGGTTTTGCGGGTCATGGTTTTGCTGGTGGTATTGCTAAGTTGGAGTTGCCAACGCAGTAAAGTTCCGGCACAAACCCCCATTTTCCTGATCAGCGTGGATACCTTACGATCCGACCACTTGCCGGCATATGGCTATGCCCACATTCAAACACCAAATCTATCCCAGTTCGCCAATAGCGCCGACCTTTATGAAAATGCGTTTAGTCCCGCGCCACTCACCTTCCCTGCCCATTCGAGTCTCATGACGGGCATGTACCCCTGGACCCATCAAGTTCGCGATAATCTTGGCTTTTCCCTTTCCGAAAACCTGCCAACTCTGGCCTCCATATTAAAAGGAACTGGCTATTTCACAGCAGCGGCAGTTTCGAGCGTGGCCCTACGCGCTGGTAGCGGAATCGAAAGAGGGTTTAGTTCGTTTGAGGGCATTCGCATTTTCCAAGAAGCAGAGGGCATAAAAACCTTTGGTCAAAGGCCCGGCGCCGAAACCCTGAGCCAGGCCAAACAACAATTAAAATTGGCCCAAGACCAACCCATTTTCCATTTCTTGCACCTGTACGAACCCCATTCGCCCTACAATGCCGGGCCACCGTATGATCAGCAAACGTCCAATCCCTATGATGCCGAAATTCTAAAGACGGATGCCTTGCTCGGCGAATGGTTTGAGGCCCTAATGAAGGCCGGACTATATGACCGCGCCTTGATCATCCTTGTTTCCGATCACGGTGAAGGTTTGGGTGACCACGGGGAACGTGAGCATGGGCTGTTGCTTTACAGGGAGTCCCTTCAGGTACCCATGATGATCAAGTGGCCGGGCCAAAAAAAACCTAAACGGATCGCGGAGCCGGCGAGTTTGGTCGATATTGCACCCACCGTATTAAACGCCCTCAACCTTGAATTCAGCGCGGATGGTTTGCCGCTTAACCAAAAAATCCCCAAGCGGGCGCTCCTGGCCGAGTCCCAATACGGTGCACTCCATTACGGCTGGGCCGTTCAGGCTTGCGCCCTGGACACTCAATTCCATTGGATCAAAGGTGTGACGAGCGAACTCTATGACTGGCAGCGAGATGCGGCTGAAAACCAGCCGCTTCCCAGCAATCAGATCCCCGGCTATTTTCAAGATTTACTCAGCTTTCACGAACAAGCAACGCCCCAATCCGTTTCGGGCGCTGACCGTGCATTGCTTGAATCCTTGGGTTATGCCGGCAGTTTCCATTCAGGTGAGAGCCGTTTACAGTTGCCGCCCCAAAAATTTGTTGCTTTGGTCCAAAGGTTTTTGGACATCAGTGCGCGCTGGCAATCGGACCCTTCAGCTAAAGCCGATTGCGATAACCTAATGGCAGAGTTCCCACAATTTACTGATGCCTTTGTTTTGGCAGCCAGCAAGGCGCGTGAACTTCGCGATAGCAGCCAAGTCAAACACATCCTGGAACCCATTCTGATGGAAAACCCAGGCGATAGCCGAGTCGTTGGCATGTTGGCAGAGGCGTATTGGTTACTGGGCGACAGGGAAAAGGCAACCGCGTTGATTCCATTGGCCAAAAACCATGATCCCCAAGGTTTTGCACGCTACCTGCTACCTCATTTGGCTCAGATCAACCATCCCGATGCCGCCTATTTTTCAGAAATCCTGATGAACCAACAGGAACCGATGGGCTTTCACTATGCCAGCCTCGATTTGTTACAAAAGCGACGCTTCCAAGAAGCTCTTAACCTTTTGGATCGCGGAATCGAAATTGCCAAAAATCAGTCAGGCCCCGACTACCCAGCAACGCTTTATGCATTGCGGGGCCGATGTTTATGGGAGCTCGGGTCAGCGGAAGCAGCCCGGGAAGCTTTACAAATGGCATTGAACTTGGGCCCCCATTCGCGGTTTATCCAATTCCAATGGTTGGAAATTGGCCTGGACCTCAAGTGGCCAGACCTCTGGGAAAAGATGGCTGGCTGGGACTGGTCTCAAGCGGATACCCCCTACCAAACCTTATGGTTACGCAGTCTGATCCGGCTTAATCAGGGTAAATCAGCCAATCAATTTTGGCAGAAACGCACGGTTGAGGAAAAGCAGGCGAGCTTGGCACCATGGCTTGAGTGTCAATCAATTCCGCTGCTTGAAGGCCTAAACGAAGACAGCGAACCGCTCCAATCCTTTATGAAGGCACATCTGGCGCGATTGCATCACCAATCCGACCAAGCCCTTTTATTGCGGGCCGAAGGCTTCGAACACCCTTCCTTTCAGCAGTTCCCCGGCCCAACTCAAGTCGAACTCCTGTTCCAGCAAGGCGATGATTTTGCCCGAAATGGGCAAATGAGTGATGCGGCACGCGCCTTGATTGGGGTACTGGCCCAAGACCCGCTCCATACAGAAGCAAATGTGGCACTTGCCAACCTATATGCGCAAGCGGGCAGACCCACAGATGCAAGCCGGATCCTGACCCACTGGGCCGAGCTCAAACCCAGTCCGCGATGCATTTTAAAAGCGGAATCCTATCTCAAGGCGCTTGGCCAACCCGATTTGGCCAAGTTCGCTCAAAATTGAGGCTGGCGTGAAGTATACAGCGGGTTTGATCCTGATCCTGGGCTTTTTCGGTTGCCAACGGTTACCCGAATACAAACAGGCACCTGTCGTCTTGATCACCATCGACACCTTGCGTTCGGATCATCTTCCCGCGTATGGCTATTCCAAAATTCAAACACCAGCCATTTCCCAATTGGCTTCTGAAGGCCTGCTTTTTGAATCCGCTTTCACCAGTGCGCCGATGACCCTACCCGCCCACACCTCGTTGATGACCGGTCTGGGTCTGGCCGAACATGGCGTCCTCGATAACGCAAGTTATCAATTGCCAGACAAGCTCTTAACATTGGCAAGCCAAGCCAAGGCGCACAATTACGATACAGCTGCCTTTGTCTCGAGCATGGTACTGCGCCGCGCGACCGGCATTGACCGCGGTTTTGATGTTTATGATGATGACATGAAGCCCGCAAGTGATGCAGATGTAGCGGCTTATGCCGAACGCAGCGGCCAGGAAACCCTGAATCGGGCCATGCATTGGTTGGAAGGCAAGCAGGACAGACCCTTTTTCCTCTGGATTCACCTGTACGAACCGCATGCACCCTACGAAGCACCCCAATTCCAGCGAGATGGGGTCGGCCCGTACGATAGCGAGATCCTGGCCTGTGATGCTTTGCTCAACCAACTCTTTTCATCCTTTAAAGCTAAAGGCCTGTATGAAACAACGCTTTGGGTTTTGGCTTCGGACCATGGGGAGGCGCTGGGTGAACACGGTGAACAGGAACACGGGTTGTTTGTGTATCGACCCACCGTTCAGATCCCGCTCATCCTAAAATTCCCAGGACAATCCAAAGGGCGAAGGATCTCAGAAAATGTATCCATTTTAGACGTAAAGCCGACCGTAGCACGCACCTTGGGCTGGCAAGATGAGGGCATTCGTCTGGATGGAACCATTCCGCCCCACCGCCAGTTACTGCAAACCGCCTACTCGCCCGCCATTAATTACGGCTGGCACGTTCACCGCGCTGTCATTCAAGATGAAAACCATTTTGTGTGGGGACGCGATGCCGAACGATTCAACTGGAAAACGGACCCCAAGGAACAGACGAATCTATTGGATCAAAATGGATTTTCCGAATCTATCCAAAAAATGCTCAGGGAACCCAAAGTGCAACAGCACAATGCCCAACTCACAGCAGAAGAGAGTGAACTTTTGGCCAGTTTGGGGTATGCGGGTGGAAGCGCTTGGTCTTCCGATCTGCGCAGCTTGGACCGCTTGGAATTTCTCAAAGTCAACAATGGCATCACGCAGGCCGTTCAGACCGTGAACCGCGGTGAATACGGTTCTGGCGTGGACCAACTCCAGCCCTTGCTACAGCAATTCCCAACCTTATTAGATGCGCGTTTAGTATTGGCATTCGCCCTGCGCAAATTGGATCGCCTTAAGGAAGCTGAATTCCTCTTGTCGGACGGCTTAAACCATCATCCGGGTCACCCACAACTCTTAATGGGTTTGGCCCAAGTCAGTTTGAGCCGGGGCGATTACTCTTCAGCAGAACAAAGCTCCCGCCTGGTTTTGGAAAAAGATCCTCAAACCGCCATACGCCAATTGATCCCGGCATGGTTCCAAACGGGCCAATGGGAAGCCTGCGCTAGACTGGTTGAATTGGCCCAAAAGTGCGCACCACAAGATCCGGGCCTGAATTACCTGCAAGGGAGACTCGCCTATGAACAGGCGCGTTATGCCGATGCAGCTCATTTTTTCGAGAAAATCACCACATCGGAAAGTGATCCCGCCTCAATCCGAGCCCAAAATTTATGGTGGTTCGGCGATGCCCTGGCCCGTTCCGGTGATGTTTCCCAGGCTATCCAAAAGTTTGAACAGGGATTGCAATTGGATCCGACCCACATCGCGTTGCGCCGAAGTCTCAGTCTGGCATGGGCCGATCGCGGTCAAACCCGCAAAGCGATTCAGGTTTGGGACGAGTGGGTTGCCGAACACCCAAGCCGTGAGAACTACCTGGAAGCAGCCAAAACCATGCAAATGATTGGTATCCAGAACGCAGCAAGCTTCTACCGCAGCCAAGCGAACCAGTACCCCTGATTCAATCATTTGGATTTAGACCAGTCCGAGATCCATTTGGTCGTTGCAAGACCCGCTAAAAACACAAACAAGCCTAAATACTGCAGCTACTTAAGTGTTTTTACAATTTTTACACTTTTATGGCACAGCGATTGCCCTTTGCTTACTTGGATCCTATCCATCACTCAATCTTTTTATGGGAACCATTCGGTCTTTTGGACTGAATCATTATGGAAAACTCCAATCAGCGGAGGAATATCAAATGAAGCGAATAGGAACAGTTGCTTTGCTGATGGGCTTGGCTTTTAGCTTTGTGCTAGGCCAAGACTATAAAGGCAAAGTACTCCTCTCGGTGACAACCGAGGACGGCAGCCCATTACCCGGCGCTGTCGCACAGTTGACGTCTCCCACTTTCTCTCGATCTTTTGTTTCCGATAGCAACGGTGCTATCCGATTCGTCGGTCTTGAGCCAGACACATATGAACTCAGGGTGTCCCTGACCGGATTCAATACCGTGGTGCGGCCCGGTGTAACCGTTGAAACCGGTGCAAGTGTCCGGATTTCGGTGCCCATGAGTCCAGCCACTGAAGTGGTTGAAATGGTAGTCACGGCAGAAACACCGCTTATGGATGCGCGCAAGGTCGGGACATCAACCGTTGTGACGACGGATGAACTGTATCTCTTACCCCAATCCCGCGATCCGTGGTCTGTTCTAACGACAGTGCCTTCCATCCAATCGGATCGGATCAACATTGGTGGATCGGAATCGGGCCAACAGTCCAATTTTGCTGGCAAAGGCGATGATGGTGGCACCGCTTCTTGGGTCATGGACGGGGTTGAATTTACCGATCCCGCAGCCCGGGGTGCCTCTCAAAGTTATCTGGACTTTGCCAGCTTTAGCCAAATCGGTGTTACGACTGGCGGTGCCGATGCTTCCCAACGCTCATCTGGAGCACGCCTAAATTTCGTAACCAAAAAGGGCTCAAACGTTCATACCGGCTCCATGTCACTGGTGTGGGCCGACCGCGATTTCCAGAGCCACAACAATGAAAACACCTTCACTCTGGATGGCGAACCGTTCCTGGGCAATCGGATCGGTGAAACCTTTGAAAAATCGTTTGAATTGGGGGGTCCTATCGTCAAGGATCGTCTGTGGTATTGGGGCGCGTTCAACCAAAACTCTATCGACACCACTACCATTAACGGTTCATCGGATAAAACCACCCTCGAAAACCTTAGCATTAAATTGCACGGGGATATCACGAATACCACCCGTTTCACTGCTTTTTATACCCAAGGCGACAAAATCAAAAACGGCCGCGGAGCAGGTGTAGATCGCCCGCAAAATACGACCTGGAACCAATCCGGTCCGACACCCATCTACAAATTTGAAATCAGCCAGTTGGTCGGTGACAGCACCGAGCTAACTGCCACTTACGGTCGGGTAGATGGCCAATTTGCCCTCAAGCCGATCGGCACCAGTGGTCAATTGGGATACGACCTGGATACAGGATTTTGGGACAACACTACCTATTTTGACTACGCTACAGAACGACCCGTACGGCAAGCAGAAATCAAAGGCAACACCTTCCTGTCCACCAATGCAATGGAACACGAGCTTCAATACGGCTTCAAATACTATGAAGCGACGGTAGGTTCGACCTCTCGCGCTGGCGATGATCAGCTCATCCTTTATTACTACGGCAGTACTGGTGAAGCGGATACGGTCCTGCTGTATCGCGAAGGTAATCTGATCACCGATCTGGACGCCAACTCAGCCTATGTCAGCGATACCATGTCGTGGGGCAATTGGACTGTCACAGCCGGTTTGCGCTGGGATAAACAAAGCGGCCAAAACAAAGCCTCCAGCACCGAAGGCAACCGTTTTAATCCTGAAGCATTACCTGACCTCAATTTCCTCGGTCAAGATGAACCCTTCTCCTGGAGCACTGTTGCTCCGCGGATCGGTGCGACCTATAACTGGGGTTCGGATCGCCAATATCTCCTGCGCGCCAATGCTTCGATCTATTACGACACATTGAGCACGGGTTACATCAGCTACACCAATCCGGCTTGGTATGTCACGAGTTACCACATTTGGAACGATTTGGATGGCGACCTTCAACTGGATGAAGGTGAATTAGGCGATCGAATTGGCGGCGATGCCGATCCGGACAACCCGGCAGCACAAACCACCATTAACCTGATTGATCCTGACCTAAAACCCAATAAAACAACGGAAATTGCCTTTGGGTTTGAGTATGCCATCAACCCTGAGTTCACACTTGCAGCCGATTTCACCCACCGCAAACTGGACGATGACTACCATCAACGCCTATTCGGCATTTCGCGCAGCGACTACCGATTGGCCGATGAACCCATCGTTGGTGTGAATCCGTTTACGGGTGAAACCTATACCATTGACTATTACGTGGTAACCGAAGCAGGTGGCGCCAATAACCCCAACCGCGGCTTTATCTTTGAGAACCGCGATGGGTATAGCGAGGTCTATCAAGGACTCGAACTCTCCGCCACCAAACGTCTCTCCAATCGCTGGATGTTGCGCGGCAACATTGTGTTCCAAGATTGGACCCGCAATGTCGACGAATCCAAACTGGTGGACCCGAACAACTACTGGGATGGTCGCAATGAAGATGGTGGCACGATAGGCATTCAAAGCGCTGGATCGGGCAACCGTTCCAACGTTTGGTCCGGTGGCGCTAAATGGCAAGGCAACATCAATGGCCTGTACCAATTACCTTGGAATCTGACCGTGTCTGGTAACTTGTTCTTCCGCGAAGGCTACGCCGTACCGCTCGGTTATCGCGTTGGCGTTACGGACGACGATGGTTTCTTCCATCGCAACGCAACCCAGGACGATCCGCTCAGCACCACCTTTGCCGTCGCCAGTTTTGATTCCTATCACTACGATGACGTTTACAACCTGGACCTGAAACTTGGCAAAAATTTCGATTTGGGTACCACCAAATTGGAATTGTCTTGTGAAGTTTTCAACGTGTTTAATGAAGACACGGTTCTGGCCCGCAACTTGCGCCTGGATCAATCCACGGCAAGTGAACCCCGCGAAATCCTGTCTCCCCGGATTGCGCGTTTCTCAGCCCGAATCAACTTCTAATTCAACCTCAATGCGGGGGCCTGTCACGGGCCCCCGTTTCCAGGTAGGTCCATGAAAAAGTATCTTCTTTGTCTCAGTTTATTAGCGTTGTTTTGCTGTGATCGCGCTTCGCATCCTCAAGCAACTCAAGCAGATGTACCTGCCCCAACCAATCTCATTTTGATCACTATTGATACTTGGCGTTACGATGCGGCAGGCTTTTTGGGCCATCCGGTTCTCAAAACACCACTATTGGACCAATTGGCTGCGGAAGGTTTGGTTTTTGATCGAAGCTACGCCCATGCCGTCGTTACCCAGCCCAGCCACGCCAGCATTCTGACTGGCCTTTTACCCTATGAACACGGTATTCGAGACAACAGCGGTTTCCGCCTGGCACCCAACACGCCTACCCTCGCCTCTTTGTTAAAACAGAAGGGTTTCAAGACCGGTGCATTCGTTTCCGCATTTCCTTTGGATGCCCGTTATGGCCTGAACCAGGGTTTTGATGTGTATGATGACTTTGTCGAAGGGTATAAGGTTGAAGGCGCACATGTCCCGGAACGCCCGGGCAAAGCTACGCTCGAAGCAGCACAAAGCTGGTATCAAAGCCAAACCGGTCATTCTAGGTTCTTATGGGTCCATTTATACGGTCCCCACTTCCCGTACCGACCCGACGCCCCATTCGAACAGCAATATCCTCAGAACCCTTATCTCGGCGAAGTGGCTCAGGTCGACAGCGAACTCAGTTCCTTGTTCAACATGGCACGATCCGAAGGTAACACCATCATAGTGGTAACCGCCGATCACGGCGAAGGTTTGGGCGATCACGGTGAATTAACCCATGGCCTGTTCGCTTACGAGGCAACCTTGCGCGTTCCGCTGGTAATTTGGGGCCCCAATTGGATTCAACCCGGTCATCAGCCCAAGGCGGTTGGCCATATGGACTTGCTACCAACCCTTTCCACTTTGTTCCACTTCAAACCACCACAAGTTAATGGGCGCAATCTTCTTGCTCCTTTCTCAGATACACCGCTGTACTTCGAAGCGCTAAGTGCCTATTACAACCGCGGTTGGGCACCCTTGCGGGGTTGTGTCGCACAAGGCCAAAAATCGATCCATTTACCCATTCCGGAACGCTATGACTTGGAGAATGACCCTGCAGAGCAAGCCAACTTAGCGACACGCACCCCTTCAAATCAATCCTACTGTTTTGATGAGCGCCACATGCCCCAAATGCGCACGGAAAACCTGAGTCCAGAGGAACAGGCCAAGCTCGCCAGCCTCGGCTATTCGGCAAGCGCCCTTCCGGGTGAATGGTCTGAAGACAAGGACCCCAAAAACCTGATTGCCATCGACCACGCCATGAATCGCGCATTTGCAGCTGCCGCAGACCACCAATGGTCCCAGGCCTGCCAATTACTCGAAAAGTTGCTAGCCGACCAACCTCATGCCGAAATCATTTACCAATACTTGAGTGATTATCAGCGTGCTGCAGGCGACTTGGATGGTGCACGAAACACTTTAGTTCGTGCGGTTCGCCAAGGATTGCAATCGGAAACGACTTGTCGAAAATTGGCGTTGGCTTTTCTGGAATCCAACCAAGCCCAGAATGCGATGCAAGTCCTGACGCCCTTTCAGCAGACTTCCGACCCAGAGACCCACGCCACCAGAGCCAAAGTCAATGCAGCACTCGGTCGAATGCCAGAAGCTCAAGCCGACTTTGAAAAAGCCCTCCAAATCGACCCTGAGGACCCCCAAATTCAAGCCGATTATGGCACCTTACTGTTAATGCAAAAACAATGGCAACCCGCAAAGGACCATTTTCAAAAGGCTTTGGCGCATAACCCCAATAATGCCTCCGCCTGGAATGGACTGGGTGTCATTGCCTTCCAAAACGAGCAGTGGGATGCAGCACTTGCTGCCTTTAGCAAGGCTGTTGCGCAAGATCCCAGCCTGTATTTCGCCCAAGCGAACATTGCCCTTCTAAGAGAGAAGAAAGGCATGATTCCGCAAGCAATCGAAGCCTGGCGCGTTTATCTCGACATCGCTCCCCCGGATAAACGGCCCTACGCCCTCCACAAAATCCAAAGTCTTGAAACAAATTAAATAAGGAGTCTTCCCATGTGGATGAACTGGGTCTGGATTCTGGGCCTTTTTGGCACCCCGAGTCAGCAGGAATTCGATCGATATTATGAGGAACTCAGCGTTGTTTTATATCAATTACAAATTAACGTAACCGACAAAAATGGAGACCCCATCACCGATTTGGGTCCAGCAGACTTCGAAATTCTGCTCGAAGGTCAAGCTCAAAAAATTGAGGGACTGGAATACGTCAATATCAACCAGATGCCCGAAATGAACCCGAGCACACCCGCCATTAGCCAGCAAGCAAGGCGGGTCTTTGTCTTTTTCTTCGATTTGCGCTACTCGAGTAAACGCGGCGTTCTAAGCGCACGTGAAGCCAGTCGTGATTTTGTCCAGAACCAAATGGCGCCAGCCGATTTGGTTGGAATCTTTACCTACACCCCAATCAACGGCATCCAAATGGCCGCCAACTTTACCAGTGATACCGGCCTGCTTCTGACCGCTCTTGATGATTTGGGATTGGATAAGAGCAAACACACCATTGACGGGCCGGCAGGCTATTTCTTGTCCGAAATGCTGAACGATTTTCAACGCCGCTTGGCCACGGGCGGGAGTGGGCGCGGTGGATCTGCGGATATGGCCGAGGATTATTTTTTGGAAATGGTGGAAACGGCCAGTTACTCAGAACGGCGTAATTACGATCGCGAAGTGCTGCAATTTTTGGAGAATTTTAAAGCATTCGCCAGTGGCCTGAAGTACATTCGCGGCCGCAAAAACCTGGTTTGGTTCTCCTCCGGCTTTGATAGCAGTGGGCTGGTAGGCGAAAGTATGGACCAGCTGAAACAAAACTCCGAGCGTATCATCAATGGCGATATTTCCCGGGTTTCCAGCAACCAGCTCGGCTCGAGCCAAATCCAAAATGCCAGCACCCAAGTGGTGGAAGAGCTTCAGGCCAGTGGAGCAGTTCTTTTTGCCTTGGATACCAGCTTGTTGGACGGGATGTCCTCCCAGAAAAGCGGTTTACAAACCTTGAATTTTTTCAGTGTGGACAGCGGGGGCCGGGTGTATACCAACAGCAATAACCTTTCGGATTCGCTCGACAAAGTGGAACAAATTACCTCTGGCTATTATTTGGCCCGTTTCACGCCCGAAGCTAAGTTAAAACCCGGCGAAGTCGGAAAAATCAAGGTAAAGGTCAACCGGCCCGGTGTCCGTGTGTATGCATCCAAAGGCCTTTTGTTAGACCCCGACTTTAAAAATATGAGCCGCTTGGAAAAGGCGATCCAACTTTCCGAATTCCTGGGTCGCGACCAAATTTCTCGGGCCATTCCGGTCGAAGTCGATTTGATGCCATTACCCTTCCATAAAGAGATGGGTCGCGCTTTTGTTCAAGCAGATATTGACCCCCATTTCCTCTTTGTGACGGGCTCGGCCAAAAAACGCGAGCTTGAGATTTATACCCAGGCCATTGACCTGGCCACCCAGGAAGTATTCGACCAGGATTGGTTCATTTTTGAAATCGATCCAAGCCGTATGGAAGCCCAAAAAGATTCGGCAACTATCCGCTACATGACCAGCTTGTTTATGAAACCGGGCACTTACCGGATCAAAATGGTGGTTCGGGACGGCTTAACCGGAAAGGTGGGCTCTTGGATTCAGGATTATCAACAGGATGGGTCAGCCGAATCCTGTTTGGGTCGAATCCTGACCCGTTCTTCCAAAATGGTTCTCAAGGAGCCCGAGGAATTTGCGCGCAAAAAACGCTTGGGCGACCTGGATTTTTCAGCCCCGTTTGCCTTGGATGGGCAGCAACCCTTGCCCGCCATAAATGCCCAAATTGGACCCAAAACAGCGATTTTAGATGCTTGGTTTCTTTTGGATTCGCCAAAACAAGCGGGCCAACCACAGATCAGCTTAATGCTCGAGAAACCAGACGGAAGCTATCAACCGATTGCCTCAGAGTGGGTTCAAGCACACCTCCAAAATCAAGCAGGACGCATGAGCGCCTACCTGCCCATCCAAACGCAAAAACTGGGTTTACAACCGGGAACCTACACCTTATTTGCGCAATTCCAATTCGAAAACAATTCGCCGCTTCGCACACAGGTGCCGTTTGAAGTGATGCCTTAATCCTTCAACCGCTGACCTGGGTAAACTTCAACTGACGAGCCTTTAGCAACCACCACGGATTCCGGTGGTTGCTGAAGGACCGCGCCAAAATGTTGACCGTAAAAGGGTACAAAATCACCCTGAAGCTCAAAGGAAGCGGCATTCCATACCAACCAGGGTGGATGCGCAACCCGATACTCGGAAGTGGGACCCTTTGATCGCTTGGTGTAGCCCCAATAATGTTCCACGATGAAATGCGCCTCGCTGTCCGGTTCTGGTAATTGGGGTTCATCTTCTACTTCTGCACGCATGGCATAAGGGAACCCTCTGCCCCACCCATATTCGAGGATTCGCGTATGGTCGCGCTCTTGGATAGCGTGGCGCATGGGCAAGGCGAAATAGGGCTCCTCGTACAACCAATTGGCCACCTTGGCAATCAGGAGGCGCGGCACAATTTCGCGGATAAACACAACGGCACGCCGGGTTTCACCGTTCACTTCGCGTTTCACGTAGAAACGCAAGTTCACTTCTTCAAAGTTGATGTGACCGGGAATAGCCAAACCGCGCACACGTGTATTCAAAAAGAGGAATCCGACCAAACTGACATAACAGCGGCCGCTAAACAGATCCAATTCCGTTCCGGCAGGCAGATGCGGCAGGAGCCATTCTGGAGGCACCACGTAATTGGCCAGAATTAAATCGGACCAAACAGCCTCCAGAAATGGCTTTTGCATTATTGAAACCGATGGGTCAGGTGCATTAGTGCTTGTTTCTTCCACCAACCCCAATCGTGGGCAACTTCCCGGCCCCAAATATCCTTGTAATGCGGAATGCCTTTGGCCAGCAACAAATCCGCAAGCGCAATTGTTTCCTCAATACAGCCCTCTTCATACGGACCTTGGCCACAAACCAAGGTCAAATGGGTATTTTTCTGCACGCGTTCGAGGAATTCACCATGCAAGTTGACCACATAAGCCAGAGGGTTATTGAAATAGACATCCCCACTTTGGAACGAACCCATAAAGTGAGAGAGATTGTAGCGACCGCTCATACACAGCGCATAGTTGAAGAGGTCGGGGAATTTCAAAGCAAAATTGGCGGCATAGAAGCCTCCTAAGGATGCTCCCGTTACGGCAATCGGAATTGCATTGGAGCGACAATCCGCACGAATGAATGGAACCAGGGTGTTAACGATAAAATCTTCATAGGCACGATGGCGTTCCATGCGCTTCTCACCGCTATTGGTTTTGGAAGTCCACGTCTCGGCCACATTGCTTTCCGGACAATAAACTTTGATTTTTCCGGAGAGGATCAAAGGCGCCAGGGTCGTGATCATGGATTGGCGATCCCATTCATGGGCGAAACCGGCAGCTGTGGGAAATACCAGAAGCGGCATGCCAAAATGGCCAAAACACCAGACGTGCATTTTTCGGCCCATGGCCGCATTGGGTAATATTTCGTGTCGACGATGCATGGAGGATTCCTTTCTCCACCCAAAATAAAGGCTGTATTCTATCAAAGATCGGCAGATTTCATGCCTGGAATAGATTTGTTATGATGCGCGAGAGGCGGGTAATCGTGTGGGCATGGCCATTAATTACTTCTTTTTTTATGCCGGGTTTGGTGTCTTCCTGCCCTTTTTTAGCCCCTATTTAGCCAGTTTAGGCTTTAGCAAAGCACAAATAGGACTCATTTATACAAGTTTCAGTTTCTTTGCCGTTTTTGCACCCCTTGCGGGTCGCCTGTCCGATAAGCGCTTGGGACCTGCGCGAACCCTGAAAATATTTGCCGTTGGCTTGGTCGTCAGCCTGGTCGCCATCACCTTTGTCTTGCCCAAAGCGGGCTTTGCCTTTCTGTTGGGCTTGTGGGCTTACGCCCTGCTTCGTGCACCCATTGGCTCCCTACAAGACACAATTGCCATGAGCATTGCCGGTGAGCAGCCGCGCAAGTATTCCCACATGCGTGTGGTCGGCAGCATCGGTTTTGCCATCACGTCCTGGTTTTGTGGCTATTTTTTCGACCATTTTGGCATTGAGCGATTTTTTCCAGCGCTGCTGATCATGAGTATTCCCTTTCTGATCTTCACCTTGCGCTTACGCGACCCGGAATGGATTCCGGAAACGGCGCTGAATAAAAGTTTCTGGCAAGACCTCTCGCCTTCCTGGTGGTGGTGGTTAAGTGCCATGGTCCTGCATTGGTTTTGTTTTGCGCCCTTTCACTACGGTTTCACCTTTTTATTAAGCGAACAGGGCGTTGCCAAATCCTGGCAAGGAGCCGTGTGGTCCGTGGGTGTTTTTGCCGAGATATTAGTGTTTTTGTTTAGTGGCTCCCTATTCAAGCGATGGACCTATCGCCAACTGCTCTTTGTGGCATTTTTCGCCAACCTTTTTCGTTGGCTTATTTTGGGATTTCATCCTGCGCCCGGTCTGATTTGGGCAACTCAAATCCTACACGGTTTGGGCTTTGCGCTGTTCTATACCTCGGCGCTTCAGGGTATCGCCAAGTATCATGGCGGTCGCTACCGCGCCAGTTACCAAGCCCTGTTTGCGACTAGCATTGCCTTTTTCAGCAACATTTTTGGCATTTCCCTGGCCGGTCAATTGCACCAACATTTGAGCATGAGCCAAGTATATTTGTGCTTTGTTCCGGTCCAAGTCATCGCGCTTTGGATCCTCAAAAAGAATCCGCTAGTCACCTTTGCGGAGCGATCAACACAGAGTCGCTTCCACGACAGCATGGTTCGACCGTCAGAATTTATCGAATAGGAGTGTTATGTGAGATACCCCTTACTGGTTTTTGATTGGGATGGCACGATCATGGACTCAATCCCGCGCATCATTCAAGTGGCCCAAGCTGCTTTTGAAGCGGTCGGGTTTGAACCGATTGGTCCGGAACGCATTCGCCCCTTTATTGGCCTGAACGTGTTTGATTTTATTGATCGCCTCATGCCGGAGTTCGATAAGGAGGCCCAAAAGACCTTTTTTTTGGCCTATCGCGAACTGTGGAGATCCGAACGATTTGCCATGGCTGAACCCTTTGAGGGCGTTTTGCAATCCCTGGAATCCTTGCGCCAAGCGGGTTATCGCTTAGCCGTGGCAACCGGAAAGTCCCGTGCGGGTCTTGACCGGGAAATGCACTATCATCAAATGGGATGGCTGTTTGAGAAAACCTGCTGCGCCGATGAAACCAAAGCAAAACCAGACCCGACCATGTTATGGGACGTCTTGAGACATTGTGTAGTGGATGCAGAAGCCAGCCTGGTGATTGGGGATTCTGAGTTCGATATCCAAATGGCGCGCAATGCCGGGGTTCACAGTGTCGGTGTCACTACCGGCTGTTTAAGTCAGAGTGAACTTTCTGGCCTCGGCGCCAATCACGTTCTCGAATCCGTTAATCACCTTCAAGCCTGGCTTCAAGACAAATGAATCTTGACCGAACACGTCCAAACGGGTAAGGTTAGCGAGGCTAAAACGCCCAATTCTTTCGGGAGTTCATGTATGTGGGTTGTTGAAATGTGGGCCATTATTGTGGCACCCATCGTTCTCGGAGTCGGTGTATTCGGTTATTTTTACCTCAAAGAAGAGTTTTACAGCGCCCCCTTCTACGACGATTACGAAGATTAAGTCATGCCAATCCGGGCGTTTTGAGTAGGTTAGACAAATTTACTCAAGAATCCCGGGCATGCCTCCGATAAGACCGGTATGAGCGAGCTGCAGGCGATTGCCTATTCCGGATTCCAACGCGCACAAGAGCGGTTATTAACTGCATCCGATCGAATTGCGTCGGGATCGCTTTCCGTCGAGAACATCGTTGAACAGGTTGCAGCCGCCACGGATGTCAAAGCCCAACTCAAAAATGTCAAAGTTGCTTTAGAGCTCGAAGATCACATTATCGATCTGTTGGCATGACCCCAGCCCGTGAGAGAATAGAGCCAACGTCATTGGAGACTACCGATGCCCATTCTTTATCTCAATGGGAGGCGACTGCGCAGTGCTATCCTAGCTGGCGCGCAGCGTGTTCTCGAATATCAGGAACAGCTCAACCAAATTAATGTTTTCCCGGTCCCCGATGGCGATACCGGAACCAACATGGCCGTCACCATGAAATTTGCCGCTGAGGGTGTTTTAAACCAGCCCAGTAACCGCATGGCTTCCGTGTGTGCCAGTTTGCGTGAAAGTGTGCTCAATGGGGCACGCGGCAACTCAGGTGCGATTCTGGCCCAATTTTTCCAAGCCTTGGCTGGACACTTGGCCAAAGGCACTAAAATCACGGCACAGATTCTGTCCGAAGGGATTCAAGTCGCTGTATCAAAGGCCACGAAGGCCATCAGCGAACCCAAGGAAGGTACCATTCTCACCGTCATGCGCCGCTGGGCTGACTACTGGAACAACGCGGTCAAACAACACCAGTGCCTTGCACGCCTGTTGGCTGGCTCGCTCGACGAGGCCAAACAGGCCCTCAACCGGACCAAGGAGCAAATGCCCATTCTGGCCGAGCGCAATGTTGTCGACGCCGGCGCCCAAGGCTTTGTGGCGATCCTGGAAGGCATTCACCATTTCACAGAAACCGGGCGTGTGACCTGGCAATCCATTGAAGAGCGCGCCCTGCCCGATTCTTTGGAAACGCCAAATTTATTGGATATCCCCATCACTTTTAGCTTTTGTACAGAAGCCGGCATTCGCGGTTCCAATTTGGATCCCAATACCATTCGCAATCTGCTGGTTGGAATGGGTGACTCTTTGATCGTGGCCGGTGAGGGCGATTTTATTAAAGTCCATATTCACACCGATGAGCCACAAGCGGTCTTCGCCCGATTAAGCCAATTTGGTAATCTGGAGCGGACAAAAGCCGAAGACATGAAAGCTCAGTATGCCCAAAGGTTAAGCGAAGCTCAAACCGGTCAAATTGCGCTGGTGGTGGATTCTTCATGCGATTTGCCCACAGAACTGCTGCTCAAACATCAAGTGCGCGTGGTGCCCGTCCAAGTCACCGTCGACCAGGTCTCCTATCTCGATCGAATCGAAATTACACCCGAAATGGTCTACCGCATGATGGCGGAAGGCAAACAACCCAAAACCTCTCAACCCGCGCCGGGCGCATTTTTAAATGCCATTCGCCAAGCGGCCCAGCATCACGAAAAAGTCCTGGTGATGACCTTGAGCGGTGCGCTGAGCGGCACGTATCAGGCAGCGTGTGCAGCAGCCGAAGAGTTTCCGGATCGTATTGAGGTATTTGATAGTCACTCTGCGGCAGGCGGACTGGGCATCCTGGTTCAGGTCGCGATCCAAGCATTAGAATCCGGTGCAGACTTGGATACCGTCCTGACCAAACTGAATCAAGCCAGAGCCAATTGCCACCTGCTGGTTTCCTTAAAAACCATTGATTACGCAAAAAAGAGTGGCAGAATCGCCTGGTACAAAGCGGGTCTGGCCAAGTTCCTGGGATTGGTTCCCATCCTTTCAGTTGAAAAAGGCCTGATTGTGCCCAGCGCGGTAGCCCGCAAAGGCCCGGCAAACCTGGCTAAATTAGTCCAAATCGCCCGTTCTCGCATGCAGGGCAACATCGTCAATCACATGATCATCAGTCACGCCCAAGCGCCCGAACAAGCGCAATGGGTGGCAGACCAACTTCAAGACCAATGTTCTGAACCCATTTCGATTTTGGCCGTATCGCCAACCGTGGGTGTTCACGTAGGACCTGGTACCGTCGCTCTTGCCTTTTTAAGTGAAGCGCAATGATTGGATTGATTCTGCTCAGTTACCTGTGCGGTTCGGTTCCAACCGCTGTCTGGACGGGCAAGGTTCTTAAAAATATTGACGTGCGGGAACATGGTTCCGGAAATGCAGGCGCAACCAATGTCTATCGCGTTTTAGGCTGGAAAGCAGCTTTATTCGTGGTGGTGATAGATGTGGCCAAGGGTTTTATTCCAGCCTTTTGGTTCCCCAACCTGCTCATGCAACAACCACCGGCGTGGGCGGGTCTTGTGGCCGGCATTTGCGCGGTTCTTGGGCATGTCTGGACGGTTTTGGCGGGCTTCCGCGGTGGCAAAGGCGTCGGCACCTCGGCAGGCATGCTATTGGCGCTTTTCCCGCTAAGCATGCCCTTTTGCCTAATCGTATTTGCCCTTGTGGTTGGCACTACAGGCTACGTTTCGTTGGCATCGATTTTGGCAACCCTAACCCTGCCCCTTTCGCTGCTGTATTTTCATTTTTCGGGAAGAACTGTTGTTCCCCTGCACCTGTGGCTTGCCAGCGTTTCTCTTTTTTTATTTATTGTTTTTACCCATCGCAGCAATCTCAAGCGGCTCGTCCAAGGAACAGAAAAATCGATTCGCAAAAAAAAGAGCGCTTCGACGTCTATATGACTGGATTGATGCGGAAAGAACCGTTGACAGTTCGAGATCCTGCCCCTAAAATGATGGGGTTTGTGTTTCGACACGAAAATTTTTATATGGGGTTGAAAACTTAGCCTATGCCAATTGTACATGTAGAAGATTCGGAAGCGATTGATCGCGCACTCAAACAATTTAAGCGCAAGTGTGAGCGCGAAGGCCTCTTTTACGAAATCAAGAAGCGCAAGCATTTTGTGAAGCCTTCCGAACAGAAACGCAAAGAAAAATTAGAAGCGCGCAAAAAACTTTTGAAGAAACTGCGCCAAGAACGCAATCGCTTGAAGCGACTGGATTAATCCGAATCAATTAAGTCCAATTGGGTGGCCAATGCCGGGAGGCATTGGCTTTTTTATTGGGTTATTGCCGTTTGGATGACCCCGCCGCCGCAGCACACTTCTCCGCGATAAAGCACAATCGACTGGCCGGGACTAATTGCCCGCTGAGGTTGCTCAAAATGGACTGCATAGCCTCCATTTTCAGCCGCTGAAACTTTGCAGGCCTGGTCCTGTTGGCGATAGCGAATTTTGGCCGTGTAGTCACCCACTTCCAGTTGGTCTCCCATCAATGAATGGGTTTCATCCATGATCAAGCCGGGCGCAAATAAGCACGGATGCTCATTGCCCTGAGCGACCAGAAGCCTTTTATTTTCAAGGTCTTTCCCGTACACATACCAGGCCTCGCCAGGTCCGCCAATGCCCAACCCTTTGCGCTGACCAATCGTGTGGTACATCAGGCCTTCATGCCGACCGAGCACACGCCCTTCAGGATCGACAATTTCACCGGGTTGGCTGCCCAGGTATCCGCCTAAAAATTCGCGAAATTTTCCGGGCCCAATAAAGCAGATGCCCGTACTGTCTTTTCGGTCAGCATTGGGCAAACCAATCTCACGCGCGATTTGACGCACCTGACTTTTGGGCAACTCACCCACCGGAAACAAGCATCGGCGCAAGGCTTCAATCGGCACGGCGTATAAAAAATAGCTCTGGTCTTTGTTGGGATCCAAGCCCTTGAGCAGAGCGCCATCATCCGGTCGGATCCGCGCGTAATGGCCCGTGGCAATAAAATCTGCATCCAGTTCCTGGCATTTCTCCAGAAAAGCCTTAAATTTAATCTCTTTGTTACACAAGATATCGGGATTAGGGGTAATGCCTTTTTTATATTCCTCCAGGAAACGCGAAAAGACGCGGTCCCAATAGTCTTGGGAAAAATTAAAACTGTAGAGCGGAATGCCGAGGGTGGAGGCGACCAGGGTAGCCTCACGCATGTCCTCTTCCACGGTACAGGCTTCGCCTTCGCCCTCCCAGTTCTTCATGAACACGCCCCAAACCTCATAACCCTGCTGTTTGAGCAGGTAGGCTGAAACGGCAGAGTCCACCCCACCACTAATTCCGACAATTACCCGTTTGGTCATTTTCAGATCCTAGTGATAGCGAAAATTCTCGCGACAATTGGTGGAGCAAAATTGAAGGATATGGCCTTCGATTACTTTGCTCACAACCCGTGCTTCGCTGAAAAAGCAGCCACAGTTATGGCAGCGAATCATATTGCCGCGATCCAGCGGCGTCACTTTTTCACCACGGCCTTTGGGAATAAAATCACCGGGCGTTTTAGCGGATTTTTTTTCGCTGGGTTGGCTCAGGCTATAGGCAAGAAAGATGAGCAATCCCACAATGAGCAATGTCGACATACACCAACCTCAGGGCCGACTATAAGCTTTTCATGGCCCGGGGTCAACCGCTCTATGTGGAATGGATTAGCGGGACGGATCCTCTTCACTCGCGCCTTTTTTCCGCTCCAATTGTGCCGCCTGAATGGCCTTTTTTATTTGCTCAAGGCGGTCCGGCGTCATAACACTTGCCGCCTGGTTCTCGGCTTCGATGGCCAAAAAAACCTCTTTGCGATGAATGGCAATGTGGCGCGGCGCATCAATCCCCAATTTAACCCCATCGCGACCGATCGCAACCACTTTGATTTCGATATCGGGGCCGATCATAATCGACTCGTTTTTCTTGCGGGTAAAAACCAACATGGATCAGGTCTCCTGAAGGACTCGGACACGCAACCAATCGGGCGAACCGTTCACGATCGCCTGAGCGCCAATGCGCTTGAGCGGATTCAATAGAAGCGGCGCAAGCAAATTGGCGGTCATGTCCTTGGGATTTTTGGGGATAACAACAATACACAGCGCAATGGGCATCTCACCCGTTTGCATCTGAAGAATTTCGCGGTGTTCGGGTCCGACCACCACCTGATAGTCGGGAACCAATACATGCGGATCCAGCAGGGTCAAGGAAAGATACGGCGGCTCACAGGCTTGTAACCACTTATACGGCCCTGAATCCTCAACATCCACTAGGGCGTAGCGGGTGATCTTATTCAGTCCGGGAATACCCCGCGGAAACGTGTAAATCGTGTCGTCCTGAATCTCGATAGCGCCAAAGGTAAGGGATTGAATTTGCATGGATCTTCCTCAGTAACATTTAGTGAGCTTATCGCCAAACCACCTGGGAACTTAACTGAGGAAGAGTCCTGCAACGGATGCCGTCGTCCAAGAAGCCAAAGCTCCACCCAACATGGCGCGTAAGCCAATCCGAGCCAAATCGGCGCGACGCTCTGGAGCCAACGCACTTAATCCACCTACCTGGATGCCAATCGAGGAAAAATTGGCAAATCCACACAGAGCGTAGGAAGAGATGATGATGGCACGGTCCGAAACGGCATGGGTTTGGGCTGCATTACCCAAACTGCCAAAGGCCACGAACTCATTTAAGGACAATTTGATACCTAAGAGATTGCCCACAAATGGAGATTCGGCCCAGCTCACGCCCATAACCCAGGCCAGTGGTCGCAAAAGGAACCCAAAAAGCGTTTGCAAACTGCCCGGAAAATAGCCCGCATATTCACCTTTAGCCGGCGAATAGCCGGTTGATGCGTAGGCATAATGTTCTCCGCCCAAGATCGATCCATCAATCCAGCCGTCCAAGGTGTTCAGAATGAGGTCCAGCACGGCGATCAAGGCGATAAAGCCAATCAACATGGCACCGACATTGGCGGCCAATTTCAAGCCATCGCTGATGCCTTTGGACGCCGCATCCAGAACATTCTCACCCACATCAATGCTGGGCAACTCCACATCACCCGCGGTGACGCTGTGCTCTTTCTCGGGAAAAATGATTTTGGAAATGACCAGCGCAGCAGGGGCCGACATCACACTGGCCGCGATCAGGTGACCCGCCGGAATGCCCATAGCAATGTACCCAGCTAAAACGCCGCCGGCAATCGTTGCAAATCCGCCGACCATGATGGTTAACAATTCCGAATTGGTCATCGTGCTCAGGAACGGTTTAACCAAAAGCGGCGCCTCGGTTTGACCGACAAAGATATTGGCGGAACACGATAAGGTCTCCGCACCGCTAGTGCCAATCGTCCAGCGCATGAACTTGGAAATGGCTTCAATCACGACCTGCATAATACCCAGGTAATACAAAACACCCATGAACCCGCCAAAGAAGATGATGGTTGGCAACACCTTAAAGGCAAACAGGAAGCCAAACCCGGGCCAGGTATTTGAATTGGGGAAGTAGAATTGGCCATCGGCCAGGTTCCCGAACAGGAATTGGGCACCGTAATCCGAAAGGGTCAAAAAGTAGGCCACCTGATTGGAAAACGCTCCAAAAATGGCTTGGCCAGAAGTTTGCGTTCCGATTAAATTGCCAACCGTAAGGGCAAAAATTGCCACGGCACACATGCGTTTAGCTTTGCCAAGAATAGGCCACTTGGCATTAATGGCTACGCCGACAATGAGGGCAACCACAAGGTACCAAACAGCAGCGGTTGGGGCAAAACGGGTGCCATAACCGACAACAACGGAAGCTACTAGAACACCAGCCACGGGCCCATATTCGCCACGTTCAACCGAATCTTTAAACAAGTAGACAATCAGGAGTCCGGCAAAAATAACCATGCCAAAAAAGCTCCAAAAATCGGAGCGAATGATAATGGTGGCAAATAATAGTTGCAGACCCATGCCCCATAAAATGGGGCGAAACTGGATGTCCTTGCGGTGGATACTGATGGCCCAGGCAATACCAAGCATCGTAAAAATCCCGAGCACACTTACTAAGTTCATAAGAGTTCCTTCACGGTATCAAAATTGCGGATCAGCGGTGCAAGATAGCCGATCTTAGCAAAGGCAGTGGGGTGTGTCATCTCGGAAAAGCCATTGAGCTTTGCGGCGAAGCGGGTAGAATAAGGGTCCCATTTTCGATTGATACGAGGATTCGCCGTGTTGCAAATGAAACGAATCGAAGAAGCCAAGGCGTTTATTCAGGCGCGTACCGACCATTTTGATCCCGCCTGCGCCGTCATTCTGGGCAGCGGACTGGGTAACTTTGCCAATTCCATTCAAGTGGATTACGTCCTGCCCTACAGTGAAATTCCCCATTTTAAACCGTGCAATGTTGCCGGTCACGCCGGGAACTTGGTCTTTGGCCGGGTGGGCTCCGTTCGTGTCGTCTGCCAGCAGGGACGTTTCCACTTCTATGAGGGGCACGCGCGCGAGGACTTAATTTTCCCCGTCCGCGTCATGGCAGCATTGGGTGCAAAAGCGCTAGTCGTGACCAATGCCGCCGGCGGAATCAATTCCAGTTTCAAAGTGGGCGACATGATGGTCATTCGCGATCACATCAACCATATGGGGACCAATCCCCTCATCGGTGAAAACGAGGACGCATTGGGACCGCGCTTCCAGGACATGACATACGCCTACCCCGAGAATCTGCGGACGCTTTTATATGCCGAAGCCAAAAAGCTGGAAATAACCCTGAAAGAAGGCGTTTATTTGGCAGTAACTGGGCCATGTTATGAGACGCCAGCAGAGATCCGCATGTACCGCTTATGGGGTGCAGACGCGGTCGGCATGTCCACCGTGCCCGAGGTGATTGCCGCCAACCATTGCGGTCTAAAAGTGCTCGGCATTTCGTGTATCACCAACGCGGCCGCGGGTATGGAGGATAAACCGCTGGACCACAAGGAAGTCCAGGAAGTTACCGCCCGTTTGGCACAACAATTTGAAAAACTCGTACACCACTGGATTCAAGCATGGGCCAAAACCTCGAATTAGCCCTGGCCGAAATGGCCTGGCAAGCGCTCGCACGCGCTTATGCGCCCTATTCCAAGTTCCAGGTTGGGGCCGCTTTGCTCTTGAAAGATGGCACGACCTGGACGGGCTGTAATGTGGAAAATGCCTCGTATGGCGGGACTATTTGTGCCGAACGGACGGCCATTGTCAAAGCGGTTAGCGAGGGCAAACTGCAACCCGGTGGATTGGATAAAGTGGTGGTTGCCTGTAATTTTGAGGACGACGTTTGGCCTTGTGGCATTTGCCGCCAAGTCATTGAGGAATTTTGTCATGCCGATACCGAAATTCTCATCTCGCGCAAACAAGGGATGATCAACGACCGCATGAAACAGTCCGACCTCCTGCCCCACGCTTTTGGACCCAGCCACTTAAATTAATTATTCGGTCGGAAAAATACCTGTGGGGTTGCCATCCAAACTGGCCGTGTTTTTCTGTTGCCAATATGCGGATAAACCCTGAGCGCCTTTTTTATCCGCCCATTCCAAAAGTTGGTCGCGATCGCCGACATGCTGATAGAGCGGTACGCCCATGCCACATGAACTTTGAATACCTTCAATTTCCACCAAAAAGATTTGCCGCGCACCCGGCAATGGCGGAAACAAGCCAATAAAAGTATTCCATTCAGGATCGTGTCGGTGGATGGCTCGGGCCGTGCCGTAAAGGCGCAAAATGAGTGGTTTTCCTTCAAAAGCGCAGAACATCAGGGTGATCCGGCCATTCTCCAAAACATGCGCAGCCGTTTCATTGCCCGATCCGGTCAAATTGAGCCAAGCAACCCGTTGGGGATCCAGAACGCGCAATGTATCCATGCCCTTGGGGCTGAGGTTGATATGACCGGATTCAGGTGCTGTGGCCACAAAAAAAATCTGTTGATGCTGAATAAATGCCACATTAGCGGCCGACAAATGCGAACTGAGCTGGCCCATTGATCCTCCTTGGCCGGCATCATAACACCTATCGTGACGCGGTTTTCCAGGGAATCCGAATGAAAAAAGGATTGGGGACTCCCCTTGCACGGGCGCTGATGCGACTTGAGCCTCAGGTCTTTTGGGGCACCTGAAATAGATCGCCCAAAACGTCGATGCCGCAGGCGAGTTCCTCGCACCATTCCAGGAAACGGGCCACAATCGGTTTGCCCTGAAAGGCTGCGCCGTGCTGGGGCGCAATGGTTTCGATGTCTAATTGGCGCACCATTTTCACCCATGCACGCAGTGCCGCATTACAGGTCATATAGCGAATATGAAAACCCTGCATGTAGGGCAGATGCTGCTCAAAGTCAGTAACGAAATCGTAATCTAAACCAACCGAAGCGCCCAAGTCGCCACTGTACAGAATTTTGGAAAGCGGGTCGTAGATGTGAAAGTTGCCAACGGAGTGCAGGAAATGGGCAGGCAGCACAAGCAAATCACAGCCAGCTAAATTCAAAATCATGCCTTCATCGGGGATCGGTCGCAATCGATGCTCAACCAGGCGGTCCACACCAAAATGGGGAATAAAGCGAACCCACAACTTGGAACAATAAGCATCCGCTTCCGTTGTCATCAGCCAGCCGTTTAGAGCCGCCACAATGTCGGGATCCTGGTGCGACAAAAAAATGTACTGAAGATCCTTCATTTTCAACAGGCCTGCGACTTGCGTAATGGTTTGTTTATAAGCCTTATGCCCGCCCGGATCCAAAATCATGGCTTTACCTTGATGGATAATCAAGTGCTGGTTGGCCTGAACCGCTAGGCCGTGGCCAAAATCCTCTAGCCAGATATTTTGATGGCCACCCTGGTTGTACAAAATCTCCATGATGACCTCACAACAATTTGCGAATTTGTTCGATACAACGACGCATATCGAGGAAAATTAGGCCCAATTTAGCCTCGTGATTGGTGAGCACCACCAAGACGGTGCCTTCTGATGCCTGGGTGACAATCACATAGCCTGAAGAGCCTTTGACGTAAACCTGTTCCAGATTGCCGCGCTCTAATTCTTGTGCAGTACGGGTTCCCAAGCTGATCAAAGTAGAGGTCATGCCGGCAATTCGACCTTCGTCGATTTGAGGTGCTAAGGCCGAAGCGATCATCAAACCATCATCAGAAACCACCGCACAGCCTTCCACATCCGGCGTACCCGACTGCAAGTAGTGCAAGACGTCGTTGATCTGCTCGATCGGACTCATAGGCCCTCCTGGAATACTTAGAAGCCTAATCGACAATTGCAACCAAAAGTTTAGCTATTTTTCGACATCACTGGATTTGATGAACTTTATCCGACATAAATTTTTTTACCCGTTTTTTTGGCGGTCCAATGCATAAGCCCACACAACAAAAAGCCATTGCAGGTGTCCGGCCCATGCAATCGCCTGAACATTTGGCGGGGGCGGTCCCCAAAGATTGCCGAGGTAAATGAGGCCGAGAAAACCAAAAAGCGCGTAATAACCCCACCCGACAGGTTTACTTAAGCGATTCATCGTCCTTTTAAAGAAAAAAATGGCAGCGCTAAACAAGGCAAATTCAACCACAACGGTGGGCCAAAAGTGTTGCCAAAGACTCAGTCCTACCTTGGGACCCGTAGGCCAAAGGGGTAAATCTGGGATGTGGGCGACCCAATCCAAAATCCAGTGGCTGCATACCAAGACGCCCATCACCAACCCCGTTTGCATGGAGCGTGAGCGCCAACCAAAAAGAAAGGCAAACAATACCGCCCAAGCCAAGACCATCAAAAGACTGTGGGTCCAGGGATAGGATTCAAAGTTTAACGGCGTGACCACACTGGCGCCCGGCTGAATTTCAACCTTTTCCCAACCGAGTAACAGAAAAGTGGGCCACACCAAATCGATCCATTGCGCAGCCAAAAACAAGCTGCCCACTGAAGTTTTGGGGGCCCATTTCTTGGCGGCCAAGCCCGCTGCAAAATGCCCAATAAACATGGATCACCTCTTTTCCGGTTGCATCTTAAGGTAGAGCGCATCCAGCTTGTGTAAAAAAAATGCTAAGCGTTTGGCGGCTTTAAGGTAACAGGCTTGAAAAACCACTTCAAGACTCCTAATATCGGGCCATCCGTTTTCGAGGACGAAGGTATTGGACCCTCAATTGTTATTTGTGGTTAGGCAAAAACGCGAACGCACGCCATTATGGTTGCATAAACCATGAATTTTCGACATAGAGCCACCCAAAAAGT
Organism: Acidobacteriota bacterium; assembly: GCA_020637335.1. Classification (GTDB taxonomy): domain Bacteria; phylum Acidobacteriota; class Holophagae; order Acanthopleuribacterales; family Acanthopleuribacteraceae; genus JACJWC01. Next base: position 58,041 of record JACJWC010000004.1, read on the forward strand.
ATTGTCCCTTTTCCCCTTCCGCTGGGCCTTGTCAGGAATGAGAAAAACGGTCGAATGGCGTCATCAATTTATTGCCAAGAAAGCATATAAACGCTGGCAACAGGTCCGCACTACGCACCCAAAGCCTTGCCACACCCATGGAACCGTGCAGGTTATCATTCCGGTATACAAAGGATTCGAAGAGACCAAAAGATGTTTGCAGCAAGTCCTTTCGGCACAAAACAAAACCTCTTTTCAGCTGAAAATCATTAATGATGCCAGTCCCGACACTCGAATTACCAACTACTTGCGTGAACTAGAGGCAAATGGCGCTCTGAGTCTGGTGGAAAATAAAAAGAATCTTGGCTTTGTTGCATCGGTAAATTTGGGGTTAAGGTTGGCGCAAGAAGGAGATATCGTTTTACTCAATAGCGACACTGTCGTATTCGATCACTGGTTGGACCAATTAATTGCATGCGCTGACCAAGATGCTTGGATTGGGACTGTAACGCCTTTCTCAAACAATGCAACCATCTGTAGCTTCCCGGTATTTTGTGCAGATAATCCTATTTCCATAAAACAGGCTCAGCAATTTCACGAATTAGCTCAGTCCATGAGCTTGAATTCCCCCATCGAATTGCCCACAGCAGTCGGTTTTTGTATGCTCATCCGCCGTCAATGCCTCCTGGCCGTTGGTGTGTTAGACGAGGCAGCGTTTGGCCCTGGCTATGGCGAAGAGAACGATTTTTGTATGCGAGCAGCCAATCTCGGATGGAAAAATGTTCTGTGCGGCAATTGTTTTGTTTACCATCAGGGCTCTGTCAGCTTTGGAGAAAGCCAGAAGCATTTGGCCAAAAAGGCTCTAGAAACCCTAAACCGAATACATCCAGAATACCTGCCGCTGGTGAATGATTTTTTGTTGCGCGACCCAATCAAACCCTTGCGCAAACAGTTAACCGATGCCTTTTTTCAAACCCAAAAGAAGCCCATTGTGTTGATGGCCACTCAGCGGGAAGGCGGGGGCGTTCAGCAACACATTCAAGAGTTGGTAGACTATTTTAAAGAAAAAGCTGTTTTCCTATTACTACAACCCATTGCCGAAGAATCCGTGGAACTGTATTGGCAGCCCTATGGCCTATCTTTGGGTGTGTATCGCACGGATGATTCCCAGGCTCTGGAAGAACTCCTGCGCCAACTGCCCATTATCAAGGTGCACATCCAACATACACGCGGTTGGGCGCTTCATTGGTTAAATTGGATAAAAGATCTTGGCTACCCCATAGAGTACACGCTGCATGACTATTTTGCGTTGACTGGCAATCCCAAACTCACCGACCGCAACCATCGCTTTTTGGCGGACCCTCAAACCTGGTCCGCAACCCTGCCAAACGAACTTCCCCCACACATTTCATTAACACGATTCAAACAGACCCAAATGGAACTGTTAAACAAGAGCCAGCGCGTGAATTGTCCGAGCCGGTCCCTGCTGAACACTTATAAACAGATACTACCCAACTGCGCCTATATTCTGACACCTCACCTGGATTATGAATTAGCAGCGCCATACCCTGACCCCCAGCCTCGACAACCCATTCAGACCGAACAGCCATTGCGCATAGCTGTTCTAGGGGCACTGGGCCCTGAAAAAGGTGCAGACCTGCTCGAACAGACCGCCAGGATGGCATCGCAAGAACAATTTAAATTTCACCTTATTGGTTATGCCTATCGACGTTTGAATCGAATCATTAGCCAAACGGGCCCGTATGCACAGGCAGAGCTCAAATCCCTGATTCAAGCCTATGAGCCTCATGTGATTTGGTTTCCATGCCAATGGCCAGAGAGTTACAGTTATACCTTGAGCACTGCTCTAGAACTGGGGCTGCCCATTGTCGCCCCAATGATTGGCGCCTTTCCCGAGCGTTTAGAGGGTAGGTCTCAAACCTGGCTACTGGACTGGGACCTTAATCCAAATTTAGTAATTTCCTCCCTCAAAACAATTCGAAAGGAATTGAACCAAAAACAATGGCCTGAATGGATTCAAAGTCGACCAACCAACTACTACTCAAATCATTACCTAAATCTAATAGGTAGCCCTGCGGCCAAAGAAGAAAAAATGCAACCGCGGATCAATTTAAATGAAGAACATGTATTTGATTTCGAAAAAAGACCTTCAGAGTAGCCGAAATTTTTCCGTCCAAAAATCAAACCTACGAATAGATATCTTCAAATTCCTTAGTATTCCAAGGGTGCCTAAAATGGGTATTCGGATTTCGCCAATCGGGACCATAGGTTTTTTGAAGATACTCAAATGGGGCAGCTGGAATTGGGCATGACATTTCAAAAAGGGGAACATTTAAGGTAGGAAATACGTCCACAAAGTTTAACGACTTTCTGTGGCTTGGAAAAAAAGATACAAGATCACCTTCTTTCAAACCAACAAATACATCAATTGATTTTTCACCCGGCTTTCTAACCCAACGATGACTATAGTTTTGTCCCAAAACCTCGTAACCCAGAGGTTCCAAGAATTCCGCAATTTTTTTTAATGAGGAGGAAATCGAGTATCCTTCAGCACGATCAAAAGATACAATCAAGTCAATATCATCGTCGTGGGGAATAAAATCACCATGACGCACAAACCCGAGCACAAATCCAAAACCAAATGAGACATCTCCTGTTAATTGAGTCAAATCATTATAAAGTTCGAGAGCCTTCCCGAGGTATCGCTTCTTCTGCTCAATTCCCCAAAATTTAAAGGGGTTTGTAATTCCATGGCCCGACCAATTCCGCTTCATGGAATTGATGAAATACTTATTCATAGCCATCTGAATTTCATCTTCTTTTTCGGCAGATAATTTTAGGTTTTTCAGCATAGTCCTAGCTTGGTCAAAATTACCCAATAAAATCACCTTAACAAGAAGCGCGATTTCAAGGGCTATTTTCAGATTCCCAGGATCAAAACCCATAAGCTGGATTTTTCCAATTATGGTTGAATAAAATAAATCCAATCGATCTTTGTAATGGTATACCGATTGCCAGACTTCGCTTTCAGAAGACACCTCAATGACCATTGACCACGCTCGATAGGCCCAAACATCTTCCCGATTTCGAACTTTTATTTTTGAAATGGGTACGGGATCTTGAAAGAGGATTTTCACCCACGGATTTTTTTCCTGCTGAGTGTGAATGCCTAAGCCATTACGGCCTGAGACTAGCAATATTTTGTCATGTAAGGCCTTTTCTGATCCGGCTAAAACAGAAGAAACGTTTAACTCTGCCTCTGTGCTGATACGAATTTCCTGGCCATCCACACAAGAAAACACTTCAATTGACTGAAGGTGAAGACACGTTTCACCTTGTAATTGGAATCGAATTTCTTTTGCTTCAATCGCGGGCAAAGAAAACTCTAGAAAATGCTCTGGGTCAACCGATCCAAAGCCTAAATCTGGAAAAAGGTTGCGCCACACTTGATAGATTTCACTCAATAATGAATCAAAATGCATCTTCATTTTCTTATGATAAACCTGGCAATATGGGCATCATCAAGTCCTCGCTTAGCAAATCCAAAGCCTTCAACAAAATAGGCAACATGAAGTCCAAGCTTTCCGATTTTTTGAAACAATTCAACCGGATCAACAAACCGCCGAAAATGGGTTTCTGTTGATTTTGGCAATGTGGCGTCTTTATGAGTACGGAATTCAAGTGCCAATATAGAATCTTTCTTTCCCAGCTGTTGAAAAAAAGAAATAAGTTGATCTTCGGCTTCATTGGTAATTGCATGCAAAAAGAAACGGGCATAAAAAGTGAGGTGTTTCGCACGGGTAAAAGGGGCAATTTCAAGCATGCGACTAGTTAAGGCCGAATCACAAATATTTCCCTGTAAAAACCATGCATTCAACTTTTCCTTCTCGGCCCTTTCTTTGCAGTTCTCAATAGCCGATATTGAGCCATCAATACCAATCACATCGTGCCCGTATTGTGCGAAGAAGAATGCATCCCGACCAGATCCACATCCTATATCTACAAGCACAGACGATTCAGGAATTTCCCCAATCAAAAAAGAAGCAAATTGGGAAGGAGGTAAAATTTTCGAAGATTCCTTTGAGCTATAATAACGATTCCAATACCCTAACACATCAGTTTTTTCTGCCATTCTATACCCTTTCAATTTGTTTAAGAACCGTAAAGCGGGTGAATTGCTTCAGAAGCAAATGATGGATATTTTCGCCAATCATTAGTACCTGAAGTACATAAACCAAACTGCTCAAATAATTCTTGTATATAACCTGTTGCGATACGATTCATTTTTTTATCAACATGAACAATCCCATAAACGGCTTTTTGCATTTTAATTATTTCTAATATCATGTGTTCATTGTAATTTGACAAAGTCACGCTATTTTGATGGCGTCTATGGGAATTATGCGCAATTGAATCAAAAAACATTTTCCCCTTACTTAAAACATGCATATATACAGCATAGTCACCTGCAAATCTGAACCCCATAATAAAATCAAAGTTTTCCTCCAAGACGGCGTGCAATACACTTCTGCGAAACAGCACGGCACTCACATTTGGAATGGTGTTTTTGACAGATAAACTTTCAACAAGCTCTTCCCTTCCTGCGCGAATGTATGAGGTTTGCCACTTTGTGCCATCGATATCCTCAACATATTTCCAGTAATTTTCCGCAAGAACCCCACCATTTTCATCGATTTGCTTGGATTCGCAATACGCCATAACCATTTCAGGATCCGTAAATTTTTCGACCAGCCGAGCTAAAAATTCTGGTGCGCATAAATCATCAGCTTCGGCGATCCACACCAAGTCGCCCTTGACCGCTTGTAGGCCTTTTAACCATTGCTTGAATACGGAGCCCGAATTCCGCTCATTTTGGATGATTCGGAAATCATAGCCATTTTTTTGCTGTAACGCTTGTAAAACGCTAAGACTTTCATCGGTTGAACAATCGTCCAGAACCACCACCTCAAAGGGCAAATAGGTCTGATCAAAGATGGATTTTAGTCTTTCTGGCAGGTATTGCGCATAGTTGTAATTGGGTACAATAACACTTACTGTTAATGCGGGTTTTTGTGCCATTTTCAGCAGGTTTTGGAGGTAATCCTCCCAACCAAAATCCTGTTGAATGCGCCTGGGTCCTTCCTGTGCCCATTGGCGGTAGCGTTTCACGTCCTCGAAAACACGGGGAATTTGTTGCGCGAGCGCATCCTCGTCCAGATTGGGAATCGTTTCGCCACAGTTTTGTTGAATTAATTCTGCACAGCCGGTCGCGCCCTCGAAAGCTAACACCGGAAGGCCATAACTCATGGCTTCGAGGACCACGGAAGGAAATGGATCCTCACGTGAGGTCAGGACAAAGAGGTCGGCGGCTAAGTAGAAATCTGCAACCTGGGCGTCACGGGGCAAGAGCACTACCCGATTGGAAAGTTGATGTTCTGCCAAGATTTTTTTGGCCCAAGACAAGAGCGAAGGCTCTTCGCAGCCTAACCAAAGGAAATAAATATCGGAATGGTGTTTGCCCACCGAAATGGCCGTTCGAATAAAGATATCGAAGCCTTTTCGCTCATCAGCATAACCCACATTGAGAACCAATCGGCCATGGGCAGGTATATTAAAGCGTTGATAGATATCTGCTTTAATACTAGCTCGTGCTGCGATCTTTTGCACATTGACCTTTTTGTACAGGCCCTGGGGCATGATAACGGCTTTATTTTGGGCTTGGGGTGCCAATGCCAGGAAACCTGATTTCACCATTGGTGCAGCGAATACAACGTAATCGGCATAGTCGGCAATGGCCTGCACTTTAGATTCCAAACGATAGTTTTGAATGAGTTGGGGCAATTCATGTACCAATGAGACGACTTTGAACCCAGCTTGTTTAAACAGGGGGACCAGGTGTCCACTGACCGTGGTGTTGCACAAAACACATTCGAAGCCCGTTGTTCGCCATTCCTGAAGGAGCTGTTGCTGTTGATAAGAAGAGGAAGACTGAGAAAAAAAGTCAAAAGTCGGGGCAATCGAAGAAAACGCATCAAGCAGCGGCCCACCGTCATTGGCAACAACAATTTTTAAATTGAGCCCAAAGTCTTGTTTCAGGGTTCGCGCCATGTGCAGGGCATTTTGTTGCGCACCATGGTTATAACAATCATGGGTAACGAGCACAACACCTGTGTTTTGGGAAGATGGCCGTTGATTTTGAAACTGCAGTTGGGCCTGACCGGTTGCTTCCAAGTATGCATAGCCAAGCGCCTGATCGGGCTCTAAATAAGCCCCTTCGGCCCATTCATTCCAGGCATTGATCATGACCACGCGTTGATTTTCAACCGGGTTTTTCTCAGCAAAGTCCATGGCTTGTTCCAACCATTGTTGGTACTTTTGGGGGCTGCTGCCTTGGTAAATGGTGCCCCGACCCGGTCGCCGTGCTTCATTATCCCAAGCCGGGCATACGCCTCGAATTAAGGGGTATTCACAACCTTCAATCGCCCGTGCGCGCTTTGCCATGGCGTCGTAGGGCAAAACTAATCCGGAAAATTGAGGGTTGATCAAACTGAACTTTTCATTTATCGGTTTGAGGTTGCGAGCCAGCTTATGGGGGGGGAACTCGACTGCCGCGTCAAAGCCAAAGGTCCGTGGGTCGTCGACGTCGAATTGAACGCACATGAGAAAGAGTTCACCCAGTCCTGCCTCACGTATGTATTCACGCCACCTCTTGGCCGTCTTTTTCGCGTTGGGAAGTAAGGAAGGTCGGTAAACGACCAAAACAGGACGATCTCCAAAGCGCACGTAGCGAGGGTCCTTCATTATCTCGCCAACATAGCGAATAAACGCGAGATCGTCCTCGGCTGAATGTTTTTGAGCCATTAAGACATCGCGATCATGTCCATCCCAAACACGGGTCCAATTCTCATTGGCCCAGCACAAGAAAAAAGAAATGTTCATGCTGGGGTCAGAAATGAGTTGCTGAAGCGGGCGCTCCAGCAGACGTTTCCCGGCAAACCAATAGAAATGGAAACAAAACCCTTCAATACCGTAATTGCGAGCCAATTCAATTTGGCGTTTTTGGATTTCCGGTAAGCGAAGGTCATAAAACCCCAACTCGCCTGGTAGTTTGGGTTGGTAGTGCCCCACAAATTGAGGTTGGGCTTTCGTGACATTCGTCCATTCGGTAAACCCTTTTCCCCACCATTTGTCGTTTTCAGGGATCGGGTGAAATTGGGGTAAGTAGAATGCAAACAGGCGAATTCTGGGCGTCAGCGCATGAGGTTGGTAGGATACATAGCGCGCCTTTAGAGTCGGATTTTCTTTGCTGGATGACAGACCCGAAATCTGCGCTATTTGACGGCCTTCATGGCATCCGGTGTGCAAATAATGGACGAGCGGATTGAGATTGGCCTGATGAACATCCGGGTTGTTTGCCAAATATTTTGAGCAGTCAAATTTTGGACTCGGATGAAGGCCTTCCTTCCAGCCGATATGCAAAAAGTGACCAAGGGGCGTGTAGCGATAAAGGACTTCCTGGGCAACTTGCGCCGCATACCATAAGGGATCGAAAAAGGCATTGGGGAACCGCCCTTCGCGCCAACCAAACAGAACAAAATGCTCAAGAGGCCTTTGCCCAGATCTCAAAATATCCGGATTTTGGTCGAGATACCAACCCACATTAAATAGGGGATTAGGGTCCATCAGCAGTTCTTCACCCTCTGCCAAATAATGCTGAAGGGGCTGTACCCGAACGTGTTTTGGCAAGCGGGACCGATACCATTCCGGGTCGAACAACGGGTGAGGCCAATGGTTTTTATCCACCCCAACTTCCAAATAATGAAAAAAGGGCCCTCGCACATAGCTTTTAGCTTCAGGGTACTGATGTGTGTACCATTGAACATCAAATAGGCAATGGGGCGACCGCCCTTCGCTCGCACCAAACTGAAGGAAGTGAATCAAAGGATTCACCTCAGCAGAAGCGACATCTGGATTCTTGGACAGGTAGTATTGGGGATCAAAAAGCGGGCCGGGTTGTCGTCCCTCCATGTAACCAAACAAGGCATAGTGCTGGTGCGGATCCAATTCGGACTGTCCCACATCAGGATACATTTGCAGGTAATAGTCCGCATCAAACAACGGCGATTTCTTTAGACGCCAAATCGTCCTTAAATAATTCCTCAACTCCCTGACCCGAACCCGCAATCCCAAAGCGATGATGGATTTGGAAATGGAAGCCCATTGCTTAAGTGAGGGCTTATAGGTCATCACTCTTTTCTGCGCCATAGGCTGTTCGGGAAAATCCTGAGGCACTTCCTCTCGATTCATTCTGCCCAACTGGTCGCCAATATTGGTTATCATTCCATTGGCAGTGGCCAAATCTGTCTTGAGCCGCTCCCGTTCCTGGTAAGCCTGATCCAGGCGCTCATGAAGGGTCTGATTTTCCGACTCGAAAAAGGTAGCTTTTTGCTTATATTTTCGCCCTTTCTTTTTCAACTTTTTAAATTCACGGCGAAATTTCTGATTGGTCGCAGCAAATGACGCATTCAACTGACTTATTTGCTCATTTTGAAGGGAGAACTGCTGCGACAACGTCAAGTAGTCATGTTTCAGTTCAGCATTTTCAATCGATTGTGTTTGGGTCAGATTTTCCAAATGGTTAAGTTGCTGCTTTGACGTAGCAACCTGCTCAACCAATTTGCTCAATTGGCTCTTCATCTCCCCAACATCAGGCAAAGTCAAAAACAAATCTTTTTGTGCAACTTCCAGATCATTTAGCTGTTTTTTGGATTCAGCTACTGTTTCTGCCAGATTTTTTAATTCAGTTTCTAAACGGGGAAGGTGGGGTAATGCCGATAACAAATTTATTTGGGCCGTTTGAGTTGCCTCTAAGTGTTCAGCAAGATTATCCAGAACGGCATCGCCTCCCGGGGCCGTTGTGGCATTTTTGGACGCCGTATCTTCAAACGCCAAAGGGGGTCCAGAGGAAAAAAGAAAGGCGGTTGCGGCTCGGTAATGCTGATACATTTCATCTAAACGGCGACAGATATCTTCATTTTCTGGATTTAGTTTGAGCTCCTGTAGAACCTGATAAACCTGAAAAATTAACCACTCGGTTTTCGGATCCTCTGGACCCGGAGAATTAGCCCGTTGGTGCCAATACTTTTTTGATAAAAATTGAGAAACCGCATCCTGTGCTCCCTCCCAATCGGAAAAGGGGATTTTTAATGACGAACCAATTTTATTAAGCGTCCCCTTCCAGTCGGCCAAAAGGTCCTCATAGGCGACAAAGATGCGCGTAAGACCGCGTGAATACCTTTCTGCAGCTAAAACATGGTCCAACCAGAGCAGACCCGCCTTTTGAAATGAAAAACCATCACGCTTCTGAAGTGATAAAATAACTTCGTTTGGGTTGCGAAAAATCAGGACGCACTTGGTCTGAACATTTTCGCGAGACATAACTTTTCGCCAAAACGGGAAAAGCAAACAGGAACGAGGGTCTTTAAGCACGAATCCGCACTGATCGGCAAACTCCGATTTAAAAAAATCGTTGATCTGACCTTCCGCAATGGCTGCATACGCTCCGCTGAAAAAGGATTCGGCAACAGGACGAGGATCGTCCCAGGTCCGATTCGCCTGCTGTAATATGCTATCGTGGATCTCTTTTAGGGACGAAGATTCCCAAAATCCAGTTTCATTGTTTCCAGGAACGGGCGGCATTAAGTTTCCCGGCAAAGACAAGCCCAATAAATTGAGCACCCGAGTCATTGCAGAAGTTCCGCTGCGATGCATGCCCAGCACAAACACGCCATATTCAGGATTGTTGCTGCCCATTAATTGTTTTTCGTCCACTGTTGCAAACCTATCAGCTCATTTTTTTCATTCGTTTCGGAGTAACTGCCATTGGGCTTCAAAATAATCTCACGGCTAGTATTAACCCGGCCCAAAAAACAGCATCTTCCAAGCAAAGAAGCTAAAATCCCGAATGCTCTAAATAACTCATGGAGGGGCATTTTTCCACACCGCGATCTCCGGGTCAATTCCAGCCTGACAATCGCGGGAAATGTTGGTGTCCACAATTTGTCAGGTACACTAAGACCGCTATGACCCACATAACCAAAAAGCCCCTTTCTCTTTGCATCATTATCGTAAACTGGCGAGCCCAGCAGCAGCTCAACCTATGCCTGGCAGGCCTGCAAAAATGGCCGCGCTATGCAGCAGAGGTCATTATTATTGAGAACGAGGGAACAACCACCGAACCACCTCCCGGCGCAACCCAATTTTGGAGCAACCCAGAAAATGAAGGGTTTGCATTTGCCGTTAACCAAGCATTGAAATTGACAGAGCAGCCATTTGTGCTCCTGCTCAATCCGGATTGCCTTATCGATGAGCCCACCGTGCTCACGCTTTTTGAACGTATTCAATCTGATCCAAATATGGCCTTTATTGGACCCAAAGTTCTCGATCAAGACGGCCATCCCGTGCGAGCCTGTCGCAGAGATTTCCATTTGCTCGGTCAATTGACCCGCCAATATTTGCTGCTTGACCGGTGGTTTTCATCTGCGAAAAGGTACGACGTCAGTGGGGTTGCGCCATGCATTCAAGGCAGTGTCATGATGGGTCGCCGAGAAATGTTCTTGGCTGAGGGCGGACTGGATGACCGTGTTCCGCTCTATTTGGATGACATGGACCTTTGTAAGCGCGCACAGGACAGAGGCTTAACCGTTTGGTACGAGGCCAGTGTAACGGCGCAACATATCGGCGGAGTGTCAGTCCAGCAGTTACCGAACCCCAAATTATCCTCCTTAGTTTCTTATGTGGCCCAAGATTTATATTTTTTGAAGCATCATTCCTGGCTGCATGTGATTGGGCATCACGTATTATTGCTGATTTGCAGTTTGATTTTTTTGCCCCTCAATCTGCTGTTGTTTCCGCTGGCACTGACCAGAACCCGCCATCTCTCCCAATACCTAGTGAAGCATGCCGCCATGTTTTGTTATGCCATCACCTTCTGGTACCCCAAACTTAGCCTACCCAGGCATTGGCCGCATAGTCTGAAACAAGCCCTAAAAAAGCAAAAGGACCTGCCATCAAAGGCAGGTCCTAAGCCAAAACAACCCGAGCAGGTTTAGGTTAACCAGCTCTTGTAGTAATGGGGGTCCATAACGGATTCCACCAGTCTGGCGATTTTAAGCGGCTTAAACGTGTCCACCATGACGGCGTATTCGTAAACCTCTTTTTTGCCCACACTCTCCTCAATCTTACCGGGCTGAGGACCATGCGGCACATCGCCCGGATGCAAGGTGATCGAACCACTCTCGATGCCTTTGCGCGACATGAAATTGCCTTCGACGTAATAAAGCACTTCGTCCGAATCCACATTTTGATGGAAATATGGGGCCGGGATTGCGCCTTCATGCCAGTCGTACAAACGCGGCACAAAGTTACAAACCACAAATTGAGCGGCCTGAAAAACCTGGTGAACCGGAGGGGGCTGATGGATTTTGCCGACAATCGGCATGTAATCGTGAATGCTGAGCGCCCAGGGATAAAGGTAACCGTCCCAACCCACCACGTCAAACGGATGGTGATCCAGTTCGTACTCAAAGTACCGACCACGGCGTTTGAGAACGAGCGTTGCTGGTTGATTATCTTGGATAGGAGCCCGGTACTCGGGTCGACGAATATCGCGTTCACAGTAGGGCGCATGTTCCAACATCTGCCCAAACTCATTGCGAAACCGATGCGGGGTCTCAATCGGATGGTTACTTTCAATGATGAAAAAGCGGTTGGCAGGGCTCACCTGCTCCAACCGATACATCACGCCTCGCGGAATCACGACATAATCGCCCTGACGGAAAGGCAAAACGCCATATTCGGTATGTAACTCACCGCTGCCTTCGTGCACAAACAGGATTTCGTCAGCGGAAGCATTGCGATAGAAACGCGCATCCAACTCTGTGAAACTGGCGGTAGCCAGGGTTACATCATCGTTGAACAGGAATACTTTGCGGGCGCTGATCAGATCGCCACCTTGGGCAGCCCGATGGGTGAAAAAATGGTAGGCCTGGATGGGTGCATCCACCCACTCCTCCACCCGCGGACCTTGGATTTCGCGCAGTTCGTTGGTTCTAGTGGGCGCAGACACATGGTACAGAGTCGAATAAATCCCCGCAAAGCCCAAGGTCGAATACAACTCTTCCCAGTAATAGGCACCCGTTTCACTTTTAAACACGACGTGCTTGCGCTGAGGAATATTTCCCAAGCGATGGTAAATCGGCATGTTTGACTCCTTACAAATTACCGCGTTTGGCTTGTTCCCGTTCGATGGCTTCAAACAGGGCCTGGAAATTGTTTTGGCCAAAGCCATCACAACCGCGACGTTGAATGATCTCGTAGAACAGGGTTGGACGATCACCCACTGGCTGTGTGAAGAGCTGCAGTAAGTAACCGCGCTCATCTTTGTCCATTAAAATGCTCAAACGCTCTAACTCGGTTAAGGACTCGGGAATACCTGCGGCACGTTCTTGAATCACATCGTAATAGCTGGAGGGTGTTGGAATGAATTCAACGCCGTTATCGCGCATGGCTGCAATCGAATGCAAAATATCATCCGTTTCAATCGCAATGTGCTGAACTCCGGGTCCGTAGTTCACATCCAAGTATTCCTCGATCTGACTTTTCTTTAAGCCTTCTGCCGGCTCGTTGATGGGTAAACGCACAGCCGTGTTTTTGCTGCGCACCACTTTGGAAACCAGAGCACTGTATTGGGTTGAAATATCGCCTTTGTCAAAATGGACAAAAGTTTCCAGATCCAATTTGTCTTCGAACCAGCTGGCCCAATAATCCATTTTGCCGGTCTCAACATTGCCCACAATGTGGTCGATCCGCAGGAGATTTGTGTGTTGGCGGGTGACTTGGACCCCTTCATACGGTTGATAACCGGGAATCAAACCCGTGTAATTGCTGCGATCGGTTAAGGTGAGAATTGTATCGCCATAAATTTTCAGGCTGCCGCGAATGAAGGTGCCATGGCTATCCTTTTCGCGAGCCGGATCGCGGAAGTTTTCCGCTCCGTGTTCAAGCGCATAACGGTGGGCTTCATACACATCTTTGACTTTAAAAGTAATCTCGCGAACGCCATCGCCGTGTTTGCTCAAAAACGTGTGGATGGCGTGATCCGGCACGATGGGTGCCGTAACTGCCAAGAGCAATTCGTTTTGTTTCAATAAGTAGGAAACGCGGTCGCGAACCCCAGTTTCCGGTCCCATGTAACCCGCGATTTCAAAACCGTATAAGCCGCAATAGTAATAAGTGGTGTGACGGGCATTGCCCACATATTTTTGAATGTAGTCAAAGCCGAGAATGTCGTGAGAAGAATAAGCCATCATTTCCCCCTTTTTAGGCACTTTTTGTTTCTACTATTCCGTCGAGGAGTAGGTTGGACTCTTGTTTAACCGTGTTGAGCACCACCCAGGAATGGATCCGGTTAATGCCCTGAATACGGCTCAAGTCCTTTACAACGAAGCGTTTATACGCCTCGTGGTCCGCAACATTCACTTTGAGCAGAAAGTCGATATCCCCTGCAATGTGGTAGCACTCCATTACTTCGGGCAAAGCCTGAATTCGGGTTTCGAACTCATCCACTTTGCTCAATTGGCTAACGGTCACATTTACAGCTACATAGACAAAAAAGTCCCGTCCCAGGCTCTGGGCATCCAGAATCGCACGGAACGCCTTGATGACGCCCATTCGTTCCAGCTTCTTGACCCGCTCCAACATCGGAGGGGCCGACAAGCCAACCTGCGCGGCGAGCCGTGCATTGGTAATGCGGCCATCGCGTTGCAGGATCTCCAGAATCTTGATATCGACTTCGTCCAGTTTGATACGCAAGAACAAACCTCGTTCCACAACAGAAGCTGTCGTTACTTACGTAATAATATTCTGCAAACCTGTTTGTCAACATAATTTTATTTTGAATGATCATTCATACACAGAATAATCATCCACACAACAGCACGCGCACTTCAGCTATTTTTCGATTGCCGCCACCTATCATCAGGTGGAGATTAGCGAATTTGGCGGGTGGGTTGGCGCAGGGTTACAAATTCTTCCGCAGCGGTTGGGTGGATCCCAATGGTTCGATCAAATTGTCGTTTGGTCAAACCCGCTTTGATGGCAATGGCCAGACCTTGAACAATTTCACCTGCATCTTGCCCAACCATGTGCGCGCCGACCACGACTTGATCTTTCGCAGATACGATTAGTTTGAGGAACATGCGACCCGGATCGTTGCCCAGGGTGTGTTTCATGGGTCGAAATGCGGAAGTATAAATATCCAAAGTCCCGAATTTTTGCACAGCTGTTTCTTCGGTTAAGCCGACACAGGCAATATTTGGCTGACAGAACACAGCAGTCGGAATCGCATCGTAATCCAAGGGTTCTGGCGTTTCACCGAACAGGGAATGGGCAACAAACATGCCCTCGGCTAAGGCAACAGGCGTGAGTGCAACCCGATCAATCACATCGCCAATGGCCAAAATGTGGGGAACGCTAGAACGAAAAGCTTCATCGACAAGAACGGCACCATTGGGCTTCAGCTGGACGCCCAAAGGTTCCAATCCAAGATTATGGGTATTGGGGATCCGACCCGTTGCACACAAGACCAAATCCACCTCGCCCCTATCACCCGAGCCATAATTCAATTGCAAGGACCCATCCGCCTGTTTATGGATCTCCTCAATCGTTTCCTCGGTGCGAATGGCGACCCCACTCTGCTCAATTTGATCACTGACAAAGCGGCGCACCTCGTTGTCAAAACCGCGCAAAATGAGATCGCGCCGGTAGACCAATTCCGTTTGCACACCCAAACCATTAAAAATGCCAGCAAACTCAACTGCAATGTAGCCGCCGCCAACCACCGAGACGCGTTTAGGCAGTTCAGGCAGAAAAAAAACTTCATTCGATGTGATGACATGTTCATGGCCTGGGATGTGGGGCACAAAGGGTTTGCCACCCGTAGCGATAACCACATAGCGCGCAGAGAATGTGGATGCATTGACCCGGATGGTATGCGCGTCCACAAAACGAGCCCAGCCATTGATGATTTCAACCCCAGCTTTGTGCAACAGGTTTTCGTAAATGCCGTTCAAACGGAGAATCTCGTTATTTTTGTTTTCAATCAGACGCGACCAATCAAACGAAGGTGACCCAAAATCGAAGCCAAATCCACCGGCCAACTGGGCCATGTGTGGAAACTCGCTGGCGTACACCAATAATTTTTTGGGCACGCAGCCGACATTGACGCAGGTCCCACCCAGCGGACCGCCCTCGACCACAGCGACTTTAGCCCCTAATCCTGCGGCGGTTCGCGCCAGCCGAACCCCTCCAGAACCGGCACCAATGACCAATAAATCGAAATCAAACGGCATATCGTCCCTCCTCGTTGCAGAAAACAGGTATTGGGGTCCGCCTATTCCTTTTGGGGTGCACCCAGAAAAAGGGGTATCAGGGTTAAGGTCAACAGCATGGCCGAAACCAGACCCACATTAACCAAATTTCCCATGTGGGCCAAAGCTGGATAATCGCTAACAGCCAAAGAGCCAAAACCCAATACGGTGGTAAGCGTGGTTAAGAAAATCGCACTCGCACTGCCTTGCCAGTGCTGCATGCGTTCGGGGTCCCGCCACCAAACGGCCATGTGTAATGCATCGTCAATACCAATGCCTAAAAGCAAAGGCACAACCACCAGATTGGCCAGACTGATTACCCCGCCAACCGCATCCAAAAGGGCCAGGGTCAAGAAAATGGCAAAGGCCAGGGTAAACCCACAGATCAAAACGGGTTTGACATGACGAAAGGCCAAAAAGAGCATGAGCAGCACTGCCGGCACCAACAGCAGAACCAATAAACTAAAGTCGCGTTTCAGAACATGCTCAATTTGACGGTTCATGAGGGGCAGATCCGTAAACACACCAGAACTCAGTTTAGGCAAATCCTTGCCTTCAGGGACCATGACCTTGAGTCCCCAAATCCAGTGACTATCTGGCCTTTGCACACAAAAACTCAGCGCTTGCCAATAATCCGCATCGTCCAGGATTTGGCCCAACTGGGCCTGGCAATCAGGCCAGGCAAAGGCGTTGGGGTTAAGCTGCGCAGGTACTGGCCATGCCTCACACGGAATTTCAAGCGCCACCGGTTCGGGATGCGGCAACCAGACGCGGGGATCCAAGCTGAGCCGGAAACCGGCTGAAGTCAATTGATCGGCATCAGCAGCTAGTGCTTGGTAAAATTCGCGATAATTGCCCGCTTCCACCACCCAATAGGCGATTTGCGGCAACTGATTAAACTCGGCCTGAAAAGCCGCCTCAGTTGCCGCCAAACGCGCATCTTTTTTGCGCAGTTTTTGCAAATCTGAATGAAAAGGCAGCTGAACCGCAAAGGGAACACAAGCGAACAATAAAATGGCCGAAACCCAGCGCCACGCAGGAGAAGCGTTTGCAAAAAATCGAATTAAGCGAGAAAGAAAAGGCGCACCAAACTGACGCACCCGCGGGCGAATTTCAAAGGCCTTTTGAAAGATGGGAACCAGGACCAGGCTACTGGTTTGCGTCACGCCAATGCCGACCGCACACAAAAATCCCAAGTCGCGCAGAACTGGCAAATCCAAGAGGCACAGGCTGAGGAATGCCACAACCGTGGTCGCCATGGCCGATAGCAAGGGCCGCACCAGACCCGCCTGGTCACGTCTCGCCTTTTCAGGATCGCACCAATCCACAACCGACATCATGTGGATCGCCGCATCCACACCCAATCCCAGCACAACCGAACCAAAAGCGGCCGTCAGGATGTTGAGGGACTTACCGGTAAACACCATCAGCGCGAGGGTTGTAGCCAAGCCCAAAAGCACTGCTGGCATGGGTAATAAAAAGGAGAAGAATCGCCCAAAACACAGCCAGAATAGGACAAAAATCAACACAAAACTCAAACCCAAACTTTTGGTGAGACCGTCCCGGATCCCATTAGCATCGGAGATTGCGTATAAGTGCCCGCAAAAACTGAAATACCCGCCTTGAGGCAGTTGGGCCGCCAAAGTGTGGTCCAGATTGGCGACCATCATTTTGCTGAAATCCGCATTAAAGGGCGGTTGGCTCGGCGAAAAAAGAATCACCTGTTTGCGCCCATCGGGCGTGCGAAAGCGCCCGTCTTGAATTTTCAGCAGGCCTTCACCGAAGTCACTGGGCAAACCGATGTGGCGCATTACCCCTGTGGGATCGATTTTCAACAAGGCCAATTCCTCGGGTGGGTTGAAGCCAGCCAGCCGTTCGGCCAGAGCAGAAAGGCGCTGAGTCAAGATATCCGATCCCAAATCGGCCTGATAGGCTTCAGCTTGTTCTGCATTAAGAAAAAATTGAGGGGACGAGGCTGCTCGGGCCACGAGGGGCAGATACGGCTCCAAAATCGGTCCGGACATGGCCTGCTCAATGCCCTCGGTTTCTTCTAAAGCTTCAACCAGAACATCCACATCCAAGCTGAAATCGGGGTCATCAACAACCACAAAGCCGGGTTCAACCGCGCTAAACAGACGTAAATAGGTTTGAAAAGCAACAGGCTCAGGTAAATCATCTGGTAGGATTCGGGTTACATCGGGATCGATTTGAACGCGCGGCAAGGCGTACACCAACAACAACCCGGCCAAAACCAAAACCGCCACCAGTGTTGATAATGGATGCGCCTGGCCTTTGGCCAATACGCGAAAGTAGGTGTTCATTAGGCGCTGCGGCGCTCGGGAAATTCAGGTACCAGGTTGGCCTGCCAATCACGCAGGGTGTCTAACAAATCACAGGCCTCATTCCCGCTCAAAACCACGGGTAAGCCCAATGCGCGGCCCAATTGGTGGGGATAATAGTCATCGATCATAATGGGATCATCTGGATCTTTGACCATGACCCGGGGCACAACCAGAAAAGCGCCCAAATCGCGGTTACGCAACTGATCAATCGTATCCTGCGCATGGACCAAGCCTGCAACATTGATCGTTGTCGGCCCAAAGGAATCATTGCGAATAGCTGCCACTTGCAGGTGCGTGTTCCATTTCTGATTGAGTTCCGTAATTAATTCTTCCAGCGCCGGTCCAAAAAGGGTGCCAGTGATCAGGGTCGCCTTGAGCCCAGCTGGCAGTGGGCGTTTGGGTAACAATCTTTTGAATTGGTCGATGAAGCGGCGGACCATGCCGATCCCGTTCTCCATTTGCGGAAAATCGCGGTACTGGCGTTTGCTGGGCAATTTTTTGCCAGCCCGCAAATAAAATTCGTCGCCTAAGAAAACGAGAGGGTAACCCAACGTCCGTTTCATTTCACGGCGCACAACTTTGCTCCATTGGACGATGTCCGCGCAGTACTGGTCACTAACAGGCGTTAAATCAATCAGTTTTTGGCGATGTTCGGTTATGCCCAAGGGCACAACGGCAATGCTCAAACAATGCGGGAAAAGGCCGGCTAGGTCCTGGACGGTTCGATCCAAGATGGCTCCGTCATTAATGCCGGGACATAAGACGATTTGAGCGTGAAACGAAATGTCGTTTTCGGCAAAATGGCGCAACCGCTCAAGAATATTGCCCGCGTTTTTGCCTTTTAACATAAAGATCCGCGTTTCCGGGTCGGTGGCGTGAACGCTGACGTACAGCGGCGATATTTTTTCGCGGATGATGCGCGCTTCCTCCGCAGCATCGGTTGAGGACAAGGTGGAATAGTTGCCGTACATGAAACTGAGCCGGATGTCTTCGTCTTTAATCAGCAGGGTCTTGCGGTACCCTTTGGGATTCTGGTCGACAAAACAGAAAATGCATTTGTTGCGACACAGCATGATGGGATCGTCCTCTAAAGCAACACCAAACGGGGCATCAAAATCATTTTCAATTTCCAGGTCCCAGGCTTCGCCATTGTGCTTTTCCACGGCCAAACGCAAATCGGGCATGGCGATGTTGAAAAAAAATGACAAGCTGTCTGGAATTATGAAGTCATTGATGGAGACGATTCGATCGCCGGGCTCCAGACCGCACTGATCCGCCAGCGACTCTGGCACCACCTCTTTAACCACAACGCCGCCTTTGCGACGATGCGTTGTAGCAACTTTTTCGGCCATGAACGAACCTCCCATTGTGCTAGAGTTTAGCAAGAACTCAGGGTGGAGGCGAGATCGCTGATGCGCGTCAAGGTTATCCTCATCGTGCTCGTACTGGTCAGTTACATGGCGTGCGGCAAAAAAACCGAGCCTCAACCATATCCGGACAATGGCAAAAAGTCACAATCTACCCACTAATCGGGAAGTTCGCCTGTGTATGGCTATGAGCCTGGACGGCAAAATCACCGCTGAAGGCGATCTGTTCCCCAACTTCACGTCGCGTTTCGATCGGCACAAGCTATTTTCCTTGCGAAGTTGGGCCGATGCCCTAATCGTCGGTGCTGGAACGGTGCGCGGCGAAAATCTGCCCCCGCTCATTCGCGATCCTGCCTTGGTGGAACAGCGCCGCAAGAATGGCCAATCGGATCATCCCCCCGTATTTATTCTTAGTAACAGTGGGAATTTGCCTTGGGACCAAGGTTATTTCCATCAAACCGAAACAAAGGTGCATGTGGTGAGCCCAGCCGAGCGCGACCCCCAAACTCCCGACTCCGTAACCTGGGTTCAGACAACTCGCACAGAAAACCTGCCCCAAACCTTGACCCGCATTCAGGACCTTGGCCATCGCCATTTCTTAGTGGAAGGCGGAAGTCGATTGGCTTACGCCTTTGTCCAGCAAAACTGCATTGACCGCCTCTACCTCACCCTGGCCCCGCATTTTCTCGGCGGGAAATCCAACCCAACCTTACTGAGTGGACCTGCCCTGCAGGCATCTTTATGGGTACTTGAACAATCCGAAACCCACCAATCAGAACTTCACCTCGTATATCGCCATGCAACCGCTGATTGAATGTATCCCCAATTTCAGCAGTGTGGCGCCCGACATCCTTGAAGCCCTTTGCGAGCGAATCCAAACTTTTCCAGTGCGGCTCTTAGGCGTGGATTCCGGCGCCAGTGCGAACCGGACAGTGATCACGTTTTGCGGACCAGCAGATGCCGTGTTCCTTGCCGCAGGCGAAGCGCTGGCTGTCGCCATAGAATGGATCAAAATTCGGCCAGATCAGGGCGTTCACCCCTACATCGGCGCTTGTGACGTTATGCCTTTTGTCGCATTGGAGCCGGGCCACCGCAACGAGTTGGCCGCACGGGTCCAGGATTGGGCCCAGGAACAAGCGGCTCGATTTGATCTGCCTATCCACCTCTACGAACACAATGCGCGCAATGCTGAGCGCGCCAATTTGGCCTTTCACCGACAAGGAGGGCTGCAAGCACTGGCGACCCGTCTGGCCAGCGCGGACGGGTCTCCGGATTTTGGGCCTACCCTGCCCCACCCCACGGCGGGGGCCATGGTCACAGGTCTGCGCAATTTACTCGTCGCCTTTAACATCAACCTGACTACGAGCGATGCCGCGATTGCACGGGCAATCGCGGCACGGATCCGTGAGAAAAGCCCGAACGGTTTACCCGGACTAAAAGCGATTGGTTGGACCATCCGCGAATTTCAATGCGCACAAGTTTCAACCAATATCTATCAGCCTGAAAAACTGGCTATTCATCAAGTATTTGAGCGGGTCAAGCTCGAATCTCAAAATTTTGGCTGCGCAACCAACGGCTGTGAATTGGTAGGTTTGTTGCCCTTTCAACATTGGCATCAGGCCAGCCAATTTTATGCTGCAGCTCATGCAGAACCTCAACATTTTCGCCATGTGGATTACCAGCCCGTCGTGCACGCCATGGGCCTAGATCGAGTAAAACCGTTTATGCCGCAGCACCACATTCTGGAATGGGCGGCCGGTTTAGACGAAAAATTACGCTTAGAAGATTTAGCTAATCCGGACTTTTTTCCGATTTAAAACGTATGATGAGTTGGAACACGCTTTGCATTAATGGCGCCATTCAAGTTGAGGTGGGGGCACAGTGATCAAGCTTTGGCGGATAGGGATACTGGTATGGACGCTGCTTGTTACCATTCTCACCCTCTCCAACTTCGTTGTTTCGGGCTCACTTCCCCACGATGAGAATCTCTTCCAGTCGGTTCAATCACGGCTATTGGTAGTCAAGCCTTTTCCGGCCAAACCGCTTTACGTCTCCAAAATCCCGAACCAAGCGCGGGACCTGAACCAAAATACCGTCCAGGTTGGCGATCTGGTGCTCGCCCTGGGTGAGCCGGTCAGTGATGAAGCAGAACTCAAAGCAGCCCTGCGTGCAGTCGACGATTTCGCCAAGGTTGAATTGCTGGTCTTTCGTCCCTCCATTCTGGAACTGCGCTCCTACATGGTTTCAAAGGCCATGATCCCCAGCGATTTCTACCGGGTTATCCCCAATGCGGTCGTGGTGCGAACCGTCCAACCGGGCGGATCAAGCGATCGGGCCGGCATGCGACCCGGCGATTTGATCACTGCCATCAATGGCCGAACCTTCACCGATGCAACCGCTGCGGATCGGATCATGCGCCAAACCCATGCGGGCAGCCGTGTGGAATACCGAATCGTTCGCGGCAGTCAAGAACTCAGCCTGATCTTGACCATGGCCAAGTTCACCATTCCGGCCAGCTTGTTTGTGCTCAAATTCTGCGGTCTGCTTATCCTGTGGTCCGGCGGTGCCATGGTCCTGGCCCGACCCAGCATTAAAGCGGCCCGCCTCAGCGGCCTTGCACTTGCCCTTTTCGGTACGGGACTAGCCCTGTTCATCGGCAGCCAATTTGCCCAAGCCTTTATCAATGGCTACCCGCAAATAATCATTCAGGGTATTTGCCTGTTTTTTGGCGCTGCGGCCCTTGTCCATTCGCGCTTTTATTTTCCGATTGAACGCGCAGAACTCCTGCACAATCGATTCTTGCGCTATTTTCCTTACGTACTGGCATTATGGGGCTTTCTGGCCTCAGCCCGATTCCGGGAAAACGCGATTTTCCCGACCATTGGCGCACTTCTCTTCTATCAGGCCATCCTAAATTGGAAGTTTGCCAAGAGACGGTCGCCGGAATCGGTACAAGTCGCCAAAATTTTGAATGCGACTGCCAATTCCGGGTTAATTCTAGCCGCCATCATGTTTTACACCGCCACCCGCCGAGGTGGCGCCAATAGCTTTGGATTCTTAGGTTTACCGCTCCTGCTCATTCCAATGGGCTACTGGTTCACGGTCGTTAAATACGAACTCCTGGATATCCACCTCAAAATCAAACGCTCATTCCAGTACTCGATGGTCTCTTTTGGCTGGGCCATTTTCTTGTTTGTCGGCTTTTTATGGACCTTGACTCGTTTGCCCAATTGGCAGTGGCCTGGCAATTTGCCCCAAATCAACGTCAGCCTTAGCGCGGTGGAAGTCCTGGATTCGCCACTCACTGAAGCAGCTCGGCACGCCCAAGAGAAAAAGATTCTCATGATCATCGCCCTTGTGCTCGGTGCTATTTCCTGGCGCATTGGGAAAACCGGCCAACGCTGGATTGATCGGAAATTCCATCGGGCCGGTTACGATTACCGCCGTTCCTCTTCTGAATTGGCCGATGTTTTGAGCCGCCAGCTGAGCATGAAGGACCTGGGTGAAGCGTTAATCAAAAAAATTGCCGAGCTGATGTTTGTCAAACAGGCCGGCCTGATTGTTTTCGCCCAAAACAACCGGTCGCCATTGGTTTCTTTATATGGGCATAAATCCCCTGATTTCGGCGAAGCTCTAACGCGCGAGGGCCAGCATTATGCGCGTGCCGTTTCCAATTTTTTCGGCGAAGTTCAAATCGATTATTTGCCCAAAAACATTAAAGATATCTTGCGGAAGGAAGGCTTTTCTTACCTCTCGCCGATTCATTCCAAAGATCGCTTGTTGGGTGTCATTCTGGTCGGCGACAAATTGTCCGAAGCCCCCTTCACCCAAGAGGACCTGGTTTTTTTAAATGCCACCAGCAAACAAATCGCCGTCAGCATTGAAAATGGTTTGTTGTATGAGCAGGTGGCTCTGCAAGAGCGCTTGCGGCATGAACTGGAAATTGCGCGCACCATTCAGCTCAGTTCCCTGCCCCAAGAAACGCCGCGTGTCCCCGGCTTGACCATCGCCGCTTTAAGCCAACCCGCAACCGAGGTGGGTGGCGATTATTTTGATTACCTACCGCGTGAAAATGGCGTGTGCGTCCTGGTCGGCGATGTCAGTGGAAAAGGCACCAGTGCCGCATTACATATGTCGAAATTACAAGGCATTATTCGCTGTTTGGGTGAAAAACAAATCCGACCGGCCCAGCTTTTCTGTGAAGCCAACCCCATGCTTTACCGCAACCTGGACCAGAAATCGTTTGTTACGGCGATTGCCTGCCAATTCGATACCGTCAAAAAACAAGCGCTGGTGGCGCGTGCGGGGCACTTACCGCTGTATGTTTACCATCCCGGCATTGGGGTGAAAACCTAC
Source organism: Acidobacteriota bacterium (assembly GCA_020637335.1). GTDB lineage: Bacteria > Acidobacteriota > Holophagae > Acanthopleuribacterales > Acanthopleuribacteraceae > JACJWC01. The sequence continues at coordinate 81,534 of JACJWC010000004.1, forward strand.
CAACCGCCCGGCATTGGACTGGGCTTGGAAAATTCGGGTAAGTTCCGTCAAATCATTGAAGAAATGATAATCCCCTACGAATGTGGTGATATTTTTGTCCTGGTGTCCGATGGCGTTACGGAAGCCTTTAACCAACACAGTCAAACCTACGGTGATGAGGCGCTACGCGCGGTTATTGAAGCCAATGCCACGCAAAATGCCGAACATATCCGCGATGCAATCCGCCTGGCCATTCAGGAATTTGCCGGCAACACGCCCCAGGCCGATGATATGACCATCCTGGTCGTCAAAGCCGTGCCCCAGTTTGTGCAAACCGATCAGCAGGAAAACGTTCTCGAACAGGCCGGCGCCTAATCCGCGGACGCCTCACTCTCGCTGTCTTCATCCGCCGAAATCGACTCTTCGTCATCGTCTTCGTCCTCGTCCTGAGGCGCTTCTTCCTCTTTTTCCTTTGGACGCACCAGCCATGCAGCACCCACACCCAACAAATAGAGCACAATCATTGGCCCGGCAAATAGGGTCTGGGTGAACACATCTGGCGTGGGTGTGATGATCGCCGCAATAATAAAAATGATCAGGATGGCGTATTTAAATTTGGCCATTAAGAAGCGTGGCGATACGATCCCCAACTTTCCCAGGACAAAAATGACAATGGGGATCTCGAAACAGGTGCCCATGCCCAAAACAAAGGTAAATAAGGTACTTAAGTAGGCCGAACGCGTGATGTTACTGCTCCCGCCATCGTTCCAGGAGAGCAGAAAATCAATCACATTGGGCACGACCTGGAAAAAGCTAAAGGCACAACCGGCCATGAAGAAAAAGGCCATAAAGAAAAAAAACGGGATGGCTACCCGCTTCTCTTTGCGGCTCAAGCCAGGTGCCACAAAACCCCAGAAGTGATAGAAAAAGATTCCACTCGACAAAATTACGGCCACATAAGCGGCCGCTTTGATGCGGGCCATGAAGGGCTCGCCAATTTCGATCATCCCGAAAGAGCCCGGCCCGTTTTTGGCCGCGTAAAAGGGCACGGCCAGGACGTCAAAGATCTCACGGGCAAAGGCAAAACACAGAGCAAAGACCAGCAAAAACAAGAGAATGCTTTTGAATAATCGACCTCTGAGCTCCTCCAGATGCTCAAAGAATGTCATCTGGTTCGGGTCGGGTTTACTCATTTTTTCTGAGGTTCCTCGCTTGTTTCAGGTTCAACCTCAATCACTGTGGCCTCGGTATCATCGAAATCATCGGCGGGCTGAGGTGCGGCGATAGGTTTGGCTTGCCGCTGCCCATTTTGGGTTTTGGGTTTCTCCTGAATGTCCTCATTGATGGAGTCCATGAACCCACTCGTGCTTTTGCGAAACTCGCGAAAGGCTTTGCCCATCGATTTGCCGATTTCTGGTAATCGCTTCGGGCCAAAAACCAACAGGGCAACGACCAGAATCATAAGGATTTCCGGCATGCCTAAATTGGGAAGAAAGAGCATATCCACCTACCTTGATGGCACAGACAGGCCAAGCATAACATAGGTTTAAAGCCACCAAGGATTTCGGTTTTATAGCCAACCCAAATCGGAGGAAATCCGCATTCTTCGGCTTTTTGTAGGACAATCCATCATTCCCAAAACCTCGTCCTCCTCTTTTGATTTGATCCCTGTCAACCTATCCCAGGACAAAACATCCGGAACGCTCAATATCCAATATCAAACCCTCCATCAACAAGTTCGGAATTGAGTGTTGCGCGTTGCGCGTTTCCAATTCGATATTCGGAATTCCTGGTTTGACATTCGCGATTCATATCTCGTCCTGGTTTTCCAAATTTGAAAAAAGGAAAAGGGCGGAACAAGTCCGCCCTCTGGGGAATCCTGCGTGGGGAGAAGCTTTACCAGCGCAGGGAAGTTGAGATGCGCAAGACCCGCGGTGCCTGGCGCGAACGGGTCGCCCCAAACAAGCTGGTCGGATCACTGGCGTCCTGACCATTCACCGAGCTTTTGAGGTTGGTGACCGCATCTGCGCCATACACGTTAAAGGCATCCAATCCAATAATCCACTTCAGACGGTTCAGGTTGAAAACCTTGTCCAAATGCAGATCTAAGCGGTGAAACGCATCGTATTCACGGCTGCCTCGTCCTTCCAAATAGATGGGTTGGCCAGAGACCGCACTGAAGTGTCGCGGGTTAAAGTACTCCCCATCTTCGGCGATAAAGTCGTCATTTCGGCGGTCAATGGTGTAACTAGGCGTATAGAAATCGCCACTGTCGTAACGGAAAAAGGCACCGCCTCTAAACCCATACGGCAGATCACCGGAGAAACGAACTTTAAAATCCCATTCCGCATAATTGGGCATGTTGCCGTAGAAATTGATGCGTTGGTTGGGATTGACGAAGGCGCCAGCGCCCGTTCCGAACGGGTCGTCATAACCGCTGACGCTGTAAAAGTTTCCTTCCAGATCGGTATGGGTAATCGATACACCCAAATCCCACACACGACCGCGCCGATCCAATTGCAATTGGAACTGGTCAAAACTGCGTTCGGCGTCATCGGCATTGGTCAAGACCAGGTCTGGATTGTAGGATAAGGCCTCGACCTGGGCATCGGTCAGACCGGGCGCCCAACCGCGATCCAAAATATCCTGGTTGCTCAAATACACCGTTTCGAGAACAAGCGGTTGACCGGACGCATCCAAAACCGGATTGCCGCTGCGGTAATCGATCACTTCAACATTGTGGAAGGCAGTGTAATTCTGGTCCATATTACGATCTACCAAAGACAGGATGTTTTTGTTTTCACGATTGACGTAGGTCAGACCCACTTTCCACTCCGGTGAAAAAGCGTATTCATAACCCAGTACAATCTGGTCCACATAGGGCTGCTCGTAATCAAGGACCGGACCATTCTCTTGGGAAACGCTATCGGAATCAAAGAAAACAAACAGATCGTCCAGGTCGTCCCGCGTATAAACCCGATCCAAATCAGGCACGTCATTACCATCCCAATCCCAATATTCCAGATCTTGAAAGGCATTGGTGCCTTGTGCCCGGTCAAATAAAAGAGCGAAGATACTTTGGTGAAAACGTCCCCAATGCGCTTTGACAACGTGTTTGGTCTCCTGATCCACCTGCCAGACCAGGCCGATGCGCGGATCAATGGCGCTGTCATCAGCCGCGCGAAATTGTGAACCGCCGCCAAATCCGGGCGTAACATCGCCCTGCCATTTGCCATAACGCGCGCCAATGCTGACATCCAGCTGCGGCGTGAGGGTGATGTAATCTTGCACGTAAGCCGCCGCATTCAAGGTTTCAGCATCCAGGCGAATGTTGCCACCCCAATCACTGCTGATAAAGCCCCAACTGGCCGGATTATTGAAATCAAAGGGGCCATCGCCTTCTTCCGGGCGCCAGGTCATGTTGCCGTTGCGGATGCGCTGTTCTAACCAGGTTCCGCGCTCATAGTCCACACCCATTTTGACCTGGTGCAAAGTGGAGCCAAGCGTGTAAAGCGAATCCAATTTGATCGCTAATGAGTTGCTGGTCAGACCCTGCAGTCGCGTATACGGCGCATTGCGACCCAGTTCGCGATTGCCACCCAGAATTTGAACACCCGGCGTATTGCCATTTTTTGGCTTGTTGTCGTTATCGCCATCATAACCAGTCACTTTCACTTCCAAAAAGTGATTAGTGCCCAAAACGCGCTCCCAACTGACGTTGTAGAGCAGAGCGGGACTATCCTGGTCAGTGGTTGCCTCAATGCGGGTAAAACTATCCAATCCGCGATTGTCGGTTTGCACGTCGTCCCAACCAACATATAAGTTGAAGGTGTCCAAGGACGAGGCCTGATAAGTCAGTTTCGCCAGCGCCTTGCGCTCCGTTCGCTGTTCCTGGTCCGCCAGAAATGCAATTGAACTCGCTGTGGAATTGGCAATATCAACGATTCTGGTGTCCGTGTCCTGTTGCTCCAAAGAAAAGAAATAATAGAGCTTGTCCTTGATCAACGGACCGGCAATATCAAAATTGAGTTCGGCAAACTGATCTTCCTCTCCCCCGTCTTCCAAGGGAACCAGATTGGACCCGTTTAAAGACTCTGATTCGTACAAAAATTCCAAATTGCCTTCCAGCGTATTGGAGCCTGAGCGGGTCACGATGTTGATCAATCCACCTTGAAAATTTCCGTATTCAGCACCAGCGCCAAGACCTTTGACCTGGAACTCTTTAATCCAACGCACGTTGGGAAGCAGGAAAGATCCACCAAAACCGGGCGAATTAACGCCTACTCCATCCAATTGATAGGCATTGGCCTGTTCGGTTGAACCACCCCAAACCTGGTTAGAACGGGCGCCAGCTGTAAAAGCAATCAGGTCAGTTGCCGTGCTGCTGACCGGTAAACGGTCGACCTGATCGTCGTTGAGGACGGAAGGGTATTCCGTCGTATTACGCTCAATCAACGGCAGTTCCAGGGTAACGACCAAGCTCTCTTCCAAGGTTTGGGTCGTAGTATTCAAAGCCAAATTGACGGTCCGAGTCTGACCGGCAGAAACCACAATTTCCTTTATTTTCTGGGTTTCAAAACCCGCGAGGGTGGCGGTTAAAACATAGACGCCCGGTTTCAAAAATCCCGCACGATACTGGCCGTCAGCATCCGTTACCACCACTTTGCCATTGGACCCATCCGCCCAAGCCAATTGAACGGTCGTTCCTGGCAATGCCGTTCCAGACCCATCTACCACTTTCCCGCGAACTACCCCGGTTTGATCGTTTTGGGCAAAACCCCAAAACGAAACCGCAACGAAGAACCCAACCTTGAAAAATCGACGCATGCGCTACTCCTGTGAAGAAATATTTCCTTCTAATTTAGACGTGAAAGAAATTTTCCTTTCAAATATGCAACACAGCAAGGGCGAGGTCAAGCGACTTTTTGAAAAAAACTACGCTCTAAATCCGCTCATGACGGCCAACGAAACCGGAAGCCCAGCTAACGCTTTCTATTTCAGGGAGTTTGGCTGAAATAGTTCAGCCACATGATTTTCCAGGTCGGCCAATCGTGGCCGCCCGGTAACCAGTGCACCTTGATGTTTGGCGCTTCGGTCTCCAGGAAATGCAGAAGCGGCGCAAAATCATCCTGCTCGCCACAATAAAGCCGTACCGGTATTTTGGTTTCTTTCAAAAAGGCCCAGCACGCAAATAGTTCCTTGCCCAACTCAGAATCCGAATCGCGCACGTCATCTCCGACTTTGACCCGATCAAGAAAGGCTTTATCGCCCAAAAACGGGGAGAACAAAACCAGCTCACGAACTTGGTCGGCATGTCTGCGTGCATACATAACCGCTCCAAAACCGCCCAGCGAAATGCCCCCAACCTTTATTGAAGGATGCGTATCGCCAATCACTTCCTCTAATGCATCCATAACCACTTTTTGGCGGTAATAGCCCATATGCGCATCGATAAATACGACCGAAACCCCATCCTGCCCGTTGGGAAGTTCAAAACCCTGTTTGACAAAATCCGCCGCACGCGAATAACGACCGGGCAGGAAATACAGGGGCACAGAACCCTGCCCTATCGACCGTACCGGAATGGGACGAACGGCGGCAGGAAAACAAGCACTTAAGAAGAGGAGAAACGCCAAGGGCCAACGCATACGCTATTCTACCCAAAATCCATTTCTTTTTTGTCTAATTTTTTATTTGACTTTTTTTAGACACTACTATAGATTATGGCCATGGAGGTGATCATGGATGTCAAACCTAGCATCGTGATTTCCGCGTGTTTGCTGGGGCAACCCGTCCGATTTAATGGCGGTCATTGTCAGGATTCTTTTGTGCTGTCCTTGAGCCCATACGTCAATTGGGTGCCGATCTGTCCAGAGATGGAAATGGGTTTGGGGGCACCGCGAGAAACCTTGCGACTGATTGAACAATCGGATCTTGCCCTTGTCGGAGCAAAAAGCGGAAAAAATTATGCTGGCGCTGCCCTCGCCGTTGCTCAAGACAGGGTTCAGGCGTGGCAGGGACTTGATATTCACGGTTTTCTCCTCAAAAAGAAGTCGCCCTCTTGTGGTCCCGAACGGGTACCTGTATATCGAGACAACGGATATCGAGCCCGGTCGACGTCCGGCTTGGTAGCAGGTGCCTTTCGGGCCGCATACCCCGACTACCCAATAGAAGACGAGGGTCGCTTGTTAGACTCGGGCATTCGCGAACATTTCCTCATTCGGGTCTACACTTTGGCGCGCTGGAGCCATGTCCAAAAGCAGCCCACCCTCAAGGCGATCATGGATTTTCACCGCGACCACAAAATGCTGTTCCTGGCCCATGACGAGCGCACTTACCGCGAAATGGGCCGCTTAATCGCCTCTGGACGTTTGGATGCACACGACCGTAGTCAGTATAAACAAATGCTTTTGCAATGCTTGTCCAAGCAACCTACACGCGGAAGTCATGCCAATGTGATTCAACATCTTGCTGGCTTCCTCAAACGCGACGTCCCTTCAGAATGGCGCAGAGAGTTGGCAAATCTCATCGATCAATACCGTCAAAAACGACAACCCCGTCAAGCGGTCATGACCCTGATCCGCCACTACTTCCGACAGCACCCGCACGCGTGGGTGAAGAATCAGGTCTATTTCCAACCGTTCCCGGAACTCGATTCCAGTCTCAATTTTGTTTGATCCAAATGGGGTCGGAATTGAGTTGATGGCCGTGAAACTCGGAAACTTGCCGATTTAACCAGGTCCTGACTGCGGTTGGGTCCTCTACCCAATTGGGCAGATCAGGCGTTTGAAAAAGCAGCGTTTTGGGCTGAGTAGGATGCGCGAAAGCAAGGGCCATGGCGTGAAGGCAAAGGAAATTGCCTAATTTGATGTTTGAGCCATAACGGACATCGCCCACTAGTGGGAAGCCGCGTGAAGCGAACTGGACTCTAATTTGATGTGGTCGACCGGTTTCCAACTCCACCTTGACCAGTTCCGTACCGGCCTCGCGCGAAAGCGATTCAAATTTCAACGCGGCCATTTGCCCGCCCTGATCGGCGCCAACCACATGAACACTGCGGTCTTTTTTGAGCAGATAATCCTGCCAGCGCGCCTGGTCCGGTGGGTGACCATGGACTTTGGCCAGGTAGTGCTTTTGCACAAGACGATTTTTAAATTGGGACACCAAACGCGAGGCGGCCTTGGAGGTCCGGGCAAACACCATCAGACCAGAGGCGGGTCGGTCCAAGCGGTGGACCAGCCCTAAAAACACCTCGCCAGGCTTATTGAACTTTTGTTTGATGTAGTACTTGGCCTGATTGAGCAGGTCCAAATCGCCCGATTCATCCGCTTGGGACGGCACGCCAGCCGGTTTCAGGACGACCAGTACATGATTATCGCAATACAGAACGTTCACGCGGTTTTAGTCCACGATGGATATGGCATCAATCTGACGCGAGTTGTTCTCACCGCGCAACAACAGACCGGTCACATCCGTAACGGAATCCACTTGAATGGTCGTAATTTGACGCAATTCCAAGGGACTCAAATCAAAGAGGCTTTCAGGCGAAAAATACACTTTTTGGCGACGACCCAGAGTAAGTGCTTTTTGCGCCAAAAGATTGCCAAAGGCGTCGTAGGCAGAAAAAACCATATCGCCATCTCGCGCTTCGCGGTTGACCACAACCAAGCGGACCCAGCGCAACTCGTTTTCCGCCACACCAGAAAAGATCAGTTGGTTCTGATTTTCGGTCGTCAACTCGAACCCGGCCAGAGAAGCGTCAAAATAATGGCCGATGAGGCCTAGCCCAAAGATGGGCGCTTCGCTTACAACCGTTATCCATTGGACATCCAGACCCTGGGCGTAGACTTGCAAATACTCTTCGAGAATCCCGACAAAGCGGTCATGTGCATCAATGTCAATATTGCGATCGACTGAAGTGCGACCTTCGCTGTCGTATCCAAGCAAACGAACGCGAACCGGGTTGGGATTTGGATTGGTTAAAACCAAACCTGTCCACCAAACAGGATCGCCAACCAGATGCGGCACCACAAAAAATTCACTCGGCCGTTGAAACAGGTTGACGCCGGCCTGACCCTGTTGCCGATCGCGCTCGAACACAACAAAGCCAGCCACAGAATCGGTTAAATTTTTGGGTTGAAAGGTAAAGTAGCGAACCTCTTTGCCAAAAACCTGTTGAACTTGGCGTTCCTCGCCATAACCGGTCGTAAAGGGCACGTTTACTTCATTCAGGTCCTCGTCCAAAAAACTGGCTTCCATGGAAGAACTCGGGCTATCGCCCGTAAACAGAACACGGGTATTCCAGCCTTGCGCTTGGGCACCGACATGCGGACAAAACCAACTCCCACCGCGCAAGGTTGGGATGCGCAAAGCATAACCGGGCGGTTCATTTTTGGACTGGAAACTCAACAGGGGTTGGAGCGGAAAGGTGGAATCAATCGTAAAGCGAAAAGGCGTTTCCAAGGCATTAAAATCCAGGAAGATATCCCGTAATTTCTTTTCCTGTACCAGGCCCAAGGTCTCTTTATCCAAAATCTGGGTGCCGATCAGTCGATTGGCACTGTTAAAAATGGAAAATTTCACCCAATCCGAAGCGCTGAGATGGGTGTTGTACTCCAAAATGTAACGTTCATTAAAGGGAAACAAATAGTGATACTGGCTGGTCTGACATTCGACTTGGAACAGGTTGACCGAGGTGGGTTCGGCACTGACGAGTTGGTCGCCCAGAAAGCCCACATAAGAAGGTGCCTTGCTGCCATTCAGGCGCAACATGGGGGACAACAAATCGTCTTGCGTATCGAGAACCCAAAAAACGCCCCCGGCAAAATTGAGCTTCGAACGCGCCAAAATAAGGCCATTTCGGGTTTGGGTCATTTGATGCCAAAGCGGGTATTCGCCGAGCAATTCCAACCTGGTATTTTGCCGACGCAGCAGACGCAGCCCAGAACTATGTTCCAAAAAGACCATCTCGTCTTGAAGCGCAAGTCGTTTAATTTCAAAGCCTTCACCCGGAACGTTTATCCTCTGGGCCTCGCCGTCAAAGGGCGCGTAATAAAGTGAAATCCCATCGTGAAACCAAAAACCGGAAAGGTCCACATTGACATCGTATAGGGGGTTGGCGGACCCGACCGGAAGCGCATATTCCAGACTGTGTTCGGTTGGCTGGTCCGGGTTCAGCTCAAAGGAAAAGGCTTTGGCAATAAAGTGATCCTGTTCAGCATCGCGAAAAAATTGGGTGAAACTGAGCAGATTGTTTTGGGTGTGGAACTGATCCAAAGTTCCGAGGAAATCTCGATTAAACACAAGGTTTAAGCCACCACCATCCAATTGGAATACCTGCAAGGTGGAAGAGTCTTTTAGGGGTTGCGCAATCAGCACAAAAATGAGGTCCTGGCTGGCCGTCAGTGACAGGATAGGGTTGTTTAAATCCAAGCTTTGAAAGGAAGCAAAGGCGTTGTCGCCGGATCCAATTCGGCCAAATCGCAAAACGGAATCCAGAGCCACAAATAAGGTGTCGCCGATTTGCGCCAAGCCATCCACGTTATCTACCAAACTCGGTAAAAAGACCTGGCGGGTTAAATTGGTGCCTTGGCTCTGATACTTGGCCAAACTCCAAGAACGCTGGACCGGACTTTGGTTCAACAACACCAAATCGCCCTCAATAACCGTCATTTTGGGAAATCTCAGCTCAGAAAGCACGACAGGCGTCCGCGCCATTTCGCGCAAGGTCCCATTGACCAAGCGGTATTCCACCAGCAGCTTGGAAAAACGCACAAACAGTCGCTCCTGGTCACAAGCCATGCCTAAAACGATTTGGACGCCTTGATTATGAATTTGGGTTTCCAAGGAAAAATTTCTGCCGTCATAACTCGCCACCACAATGCCTTTTGGCGCATCAATAAGCAGGCCATCTTGGAACGGATAGACATTGTAAAAAAAGGTGTCGCCTTCCCATTCAAATGCGGTCAAAGGGTTGGCTCCCGGCGTTTGCAAGGGGAAAAAGCCCAAACGCCCGTCTTTGCCATGCAAGACAAGGCCATCTGCAAAGGGCACCATCTTGCGGATTTCATACGGCAGATTGTATTGCGCAATCGGCGTATCAAGCGGAGCGTCCATGTCGTAACGTTCGATCAGCAAACCTGCACCCACATATAGGTGCAAACCGGAGACGGCAAAGGTTTGAATCCCAGGCACACTTAAAAAGGAAATGAGTTCAGGTAGGCCTGAAGCTTGGATACGGTAAATAAAAACCCCAGAATCGGGGGTCATCGCAAACAGGAAGCCTTCGGAAATTTCCAACTGTTCCAGATCGCCCGGCACAACTTCCGCATGGGTAATCGGTAACTGAGCATCGTTTAGGTCGCGAAAAATGAGGCCATAACTATTGGCCAAAATGAGGTTGTTTCCAGAGGCTTTGGCATCCACATAGCGATCGGACAGAAAATAGGACTGTTCCGGAACTGTGAGACACTGGGCGTAGACGACGAGGCCCAACAGCCCAATCCAAAATCCACTTAAACGCAAAACAACCTCCGAATGCACGCAAGTATAGCAATATTCAAGCCGATTTCGGTTTTCCTCTAAGTATGCGGGAATCGAGTTTGCAGGAGCGGATTGATTGGCTTCCCAGTCAGATCCTTGTTATATATGTGCAAACGAAGGAGCGATTGATTTGCGCTGGTTAAAGCTGGTCTTTTGGATAGGATGTAGCGGAATGCTGTGGGCGCAAACCAATGAAGAATTGTTTCGCGAATACCAATTTAATTTCAGTTTGCCAGGAGCGCGCGCAAACGCGATGGGTGGAGCCTTTATCGGCTTGGCCGATGACGCGACTTCAAGCTTCGCCAACCCCGCCGGATTGGCCTTTCTGCGCGATGCCGCCATTAGCCTGGAATACCGCGACCGCACCATTGATACACGTACGGGCTCCATCAGTGGACCAACCAACTTTGCTTTTGAGCAGTTGCAGCAGGAAATCCAGGAAATTTCGTTCCTTTCTTTTAATGCGCGCTGGCACGAATGGTATTTCGGGGTGTTTTATTATCGATTCTTGAACGAACGCCAGCAGCGCGATTTTGTCAGTAGAACACTGATCGATGGCATCGAAACCGTGAGTGCAATCAATGTGGATTTGGGTTTAACCGGCACCAACCAAGGCATTGGCATCGCCCGTCGCGTGCGCAATTTCAAATTCGGCTTATCCATTAACCAAGCGACCTTGGACGTAGCCACCAGTTTTACCAAGGAACAAGTCCAAATCCATCCGGAATTTTTAGAAAAGTTCACCACCTCGCGCATCGATGAACGCGATCATCAGTTGGCCTATACCCTTGGGCTGCAACACGGCCCAAGCGAGTGGTTTAGCTGGGGTTTGGTGGCGCGAATCAACCCCAATTTCAATTTACTCGAACACGTTGAAGACGTCAGCAGCGGGCAAACCATTCGAGTTGCGGACTTTGATATTCCCTTTGTCGTTCCCGACGTTTACGGCGCAGGCATCCGGGTCAAACCGCGTAACGACCTGTCCGTCCTGCTCGATTGGCAATACGTCCGCTACCAACAAATCATCAAAAATGGCTTTACGATTGTTGAATCACCGGAATCGGACCGGAGCGCCTTTTACACGGTTGACGATATCCAGGAATTCCACCTGGGCGCAGAATGGTTGATTCCACAAGGCAACCATGTGTGGGCCGTACGCGGCGGCTATTACCGCAATCCCACCCATTTTGTGGAATACATCGGTCAGGACCCGGTTCAAAGTGCCCTGTTTTCGCGTCGCGAATCGCCCGATGAAAATCACGTCACCATGGGGCTGGGCTGGGGATTTAAAAATCAATTTAATCTGGATCTATCCGCCAATTTTTGGGGCGGTGGCCAAGAATTTACGGCCTCGATTATTTGGAGGAAAAAATGATCTGGCTCATTTGTCTCCTCCATGTGCAGGACCTGACCTGGTACGAACATTACGAAGAAGGCGAAAAACTGTATCAAAAAGCGGCCTATCAGGAAGCGCTAGTTCATTTTGATGCCGCCATTCAGGTTAAACCGAAACCCCAGAAAAATGTCTTCATTCGCGCGGTCCAGAAAATCGAATACAAGCCGTATTTTTACCGGGCACTGTGCTGGTACCGGCTAGGCCAGATCGACCGCGCCATGGAAAATGCACAATTGGCCTTTCAAGGCGAAGTGGTCAGTTTAAGCCCCAATCTTCAATTTGAACTTTCCCCCATTTTCCAAAACTACAGCCAACAAATCGGCGAAGTGCGCCAGCAGCTCAAAATGGAGCAGGAGTTATTGGAAGCGCGCATGGAAATATCCAAATTGTTGTTGGCCGGTCAGGCTGAAGGCGCGCGTGCGCGGCTGGCCGAACTGCCTGTCTCCCAACGCGGCAAATTTGCCGATTTGACCCAACAACTGGAAAGCCTGGAAGCCATCAATCTCCGTCAGCAAAATACGCGCACCGATGGACTCAAACGGGTGGAACAATTTCTTCAAGCCAACCAACCCGCCCTGGCCAATGCCGCCCTGTTGGGTGTCCAAAACCTCTTGTCGGAAAACCAATTTAACGAGTGGAATACGCGCATCCGTGCGGCCGAACAGAACCTGGAGCACCAACAAACGCCACCGGCAGAGGTCGACGATCAACTCCAGCAGGAAATCGAGCGGGGCCGAGCCCAAATCGCTGAATTGGAGAATGAGCGCCTGAACCTGCGCACCAATTTAACCGGCCTGGTCGAAGAAAACCGAGCGCTCCAGGAGGAACTGCAGCGCAGTCAGGTGCAGACCCCGATCCAGGACTTCCCTGCCCCCTCACTGAACCTGAACGCAAGGGTTACCGGATTGCGCGCTCTGGATCTGGAGGGCATCGTCTTTGCGCCAGCCGGGCTCGATACATATCAATGGTACCTGGACGAAGAACGGCTTGAACCGCCACCCGCCCTACACAAAAATGGCCCGTTGGAGTTTCGCATCCAGGATCGATTGAAGGACCTTGCTTTTGGCGCCCACCAAATTCGATTGGAAGTCACCGATCTTCAAGGCAGAACCAGTCAAACGGCCCAGGATTTTGCGTTTTTGAGACCAGTCTACCTCAAACCCTCCTTTTGGATCAGTTTGGCTGCGTGCCTGTTTTTCATGCTGGGGCTGGCAACCTTATTGCAATATCGGCGTCGTATGCGTGCGCGCTTGGCTCATTTCAACCCTTACATTGCCGGAAGTCCCATTTTGGACCAGAAAATGTTTTTTGGCCGCGAAGACCTGATTCGACGCATCCAGAATCTGGTCCACAAGAATTGCCTGATGATTTATGGCGAACGGCGCATGGGCAAAACAAGCCTGCTTTACCAACTCAACAAAGCACTTGCCCAGGCCGACTCCCAGCAATACACCTTTTTCCCGGCCTTTATCGACCTGCAAGGCATTCAAGAGGAAGACCTCTTCCACCACATCATGGCCGAAACGTTAAGTGCGTATCCCCAATGGCGTCAGCTTGCGTTGAGTTATACGGATGAAGCACAAGACTACCGCGCACGCCAGTTTTCAAGGGATCTAAAAGTTATCATTCAGCACCTCCAGGACCAGGAATCGCGCCACGTCATTGTGGTTCTACTCATGGACGAAGTGGATGTCATCAACGAATTTAGTGAAAAAACCAATCAGAAACTGCGCAGTATTTTTATGAAGGATTTTGCCGAGCATCTGAGTTGTATCATGGCCGGCATCCACCTGAAAAAGGAGTGGGAGAGCAGCGGGTCGCCTTGGTACAACTTCTTTGAAGAAATCCCCATGACCCAACTGGAATCCCATTCGGCCATCGAGCTAGTCGAAAAGCCGATCCGCGGTATTTTTAAAATTGAACGGTCGGCCACACAGTACATTCTTCAGTCATGTGGCGGACATCCCTACCTGATTCAAAAGCTCATGGTTTCACTGATTGCACGCATGATCCAAGCGCATAAGTTCCGCATTAAGGTCGAGGATGTCAAAGAAACCTTGAGCCAAATGAAAGAGGAAACCGACATCATCCAAGGAGGACATGAATGAGCTTCATGACCAACCGACCCGTTCGCGGCCAGGACTTTTTTGGCCGCCAATCGATCCTGAAAGAAATCCAAAAACGGGTCGGCCGTCCCACTTGGGTCCTGGGCAACCGACGGGTTGGCAAAAGCTCATTGCTCCGCCAGATTGAGTGGTTATGCGACCAAAAACATTGGGCCGGCATCCATGCCTTGTATTGGGATTTTCAGGGGGCCGGCTCCAGTGAAGGCCTAAAAGAGAGTCTTTTGGAGTGTCTCGAGTCCAAGAGTCAGATTTTAGATGCCTTTGATTTAGACATTGATGATTTGGAAAAATACTCGTTCCCTGAGCTCCTGACCAAAATTCGCCGACGGTTTAAAGGCAAAGGCCAATTCGTTTTTTTGATTGATGAAGTCGAGGAATTAGTGGATATCAGCCAACGCGAACCACAAACGCTTGGCGCCTTGCGCAAAATTCAGGAACCCGGTTCGCTGTCCTTAATCATAACCGGCTCGCGTCGGCTCATGGAACTGGATGAATCCGGCGCCCTGACCTCGCCGCTCTTGCCGGACTTCCTGCCACCGCTTCTGTTGGGCCCCTTTCAGGAAACGGAAACCCAGCAGATGCTGGCTGCCGGAAAAATCCCCCAGGAAACCGCACATCAAATTCACCAGTTAACGTTTGGCAACCCGCATCTCACCAACCACTTGGCGGAGCGGTACCTTCAACTGGGCAGCTTGGACTTAGCAACCAAAAGCATTATGCAGGACAAGGTTCTCAATTATTTCTTTCAATCCAACTTTTCATGTCTGCCCCACCGCTACATGGAAGCCTGGCGATCACGCAAAAGCACAGACCTGCTTCAGTCAATCGTGCCGGCCCATCGGGATTTCCCCTACCTGCAGCAATCCGTTTTGATTCGCGCAATCTCCGAATCCTCGGTTGAAGTGAACCCGCTCCTGCAATTGGAGGAGGCGGGCGAAGCCCCCATCACTATTAACCTCGACGTCTCGGAGCCAAAACCGGAACGGGACATTCTCGACCAGTTCCAACAGTTAATTCAATTTTTGAACAGTCACGATCATGCGCTGGTTTGTCTGCCAACCAAGGTTTCTGAAGATTTTTCCAATCTCACCGCGTGGGAATCGCCACCGCATCTCAACATTCTTTACAGCTCGGGCGAAAAGCCTGAAAAGTTATTGGAACTCCTGCAGTGGTCTGCGCCTGAATATGTATTGGGCCTACCCGCCAATGAGGCCACCAGCACCTACCTGTCAGCGCTATGGTTGTACCGAATCCTTATGCGCCAACCCTTGTTTGAAACGGCAGATGTATGGGCGTTGGCCCAGCAACTCTGCGAACAGAACCCCGACACAACGCGATTCCAGGGTCGACCCGAAATGCCACCAGCCCTGGCCATGGTCTTAAGCCAGGCCTTGGCGCCCGATCCAACGTTAAGACATCCGAGTCTGGAGAATTTCCAACGCGATGTGTTAGCCGTGCTGCAAACCCACACCGCTCAGGCTTAAGCCGGAACTGAAGGCTCCGCTTCTTGGTTGCGGCTTTCGTTTTCGCCCAATACACGGGCCGGATTGCGCAGGCGAATTTCGGAGGGTAAAACCACCCCACCACTCACAATCAGTTTGACAGCTTCTTCCACGGAAATATCGACGACTCGAATATCCACGGCCCGCAAAAATAAGAGAAAGCCAGTGGTGGGATTGGGCGTACTCGGCACAAAAACAGCACTGAGATGTTCACCAAACAAATTTTTCGTGCGGTCCTCGTTACTGGTCAAAAATCCAAGAACCCAACAATCTTTTTTGGGGTATTCGATGAGTACCACCGTTTTGAACGCATTGCTCTTTTGGATCGAGAACGCATCTAGAATTTGTTTGGTGCCACCGTAAATCCCGCGTACGATCGGCAGCTTCATCATGGCCCAATCAATCATGCCGAGTACGCGTTTGCCAAAATAAAAATTGGCCAACGCGCCAATCAACAAAATAAACAGGATCACCAGAAGTACAGACACAAAGGTTAATATCCAACCCGGGACAGCCTGTTGCGGCCCCATGGTCCAACGGACAAACTGATCGACCAAAGGCCGAGCATAACCTTCCATCTTCGTAATCAGAATGGTCAGGAACCAATAAGACACGCCAATAGGGATAATAAAAAAGAATCCGGTTAAGAATAACTTTCTAAAGGTAAATCGCCGGGTTGAACTCATACGCGTTTTTTTCCTGCCATTTGCTCTGCCATAATTTTTTCACCCAGAAGCTGCCAAAAATCGATTAGGTACCAGGACGCTGACCATAGCGACAGAATCAGGGCGATGCCCATGGTGATCATTCCTACGTAATAAAAAACAATGTGTTCAGAAGCAACAAACAAAAAGGACAAGGCAATGACTTGAAACACCATTTTCCACTTGCCGGCCTGGCCGGCCGGTAAAATCACCTTTTCGGCCGCCAGGAACGCCCGAAGACCCGTAATGGCCATTTCTCGCCCAATCATCAATATGACCAACCACGCCGGCAAATTGCGATGTTCCAACAACACGAGAAACGCGGTAAGAACCAATAGCTTATCGGCCAGCGGATCCAGGAGCTTGCCCAGGGTGGTCACTTGATTGTGTTTACGGGCCAAGTACCCATCCAACCAATCTGTCATGGAGGCTGCCAGAAAAATGGCGAGCATGGCCCAATGCGTCCAGCGCGCATCCATGTAGCTCAAAACCACAATGAACGGAATTAAGAACATACGCAACAGGGTCAACTTGGTGGGTCGATTCATAATTTCAAACTCTTGGAAGAATTACGCACCCGAGCGAAAAATCTAAGGACTGATGCGTACAGAATCATCCAACCATTTCAAAACATTATTCTTGGTAAAATCCGCTTTAAAGGCCATGATTTCAGGCACTTCATACGTGTGTAACTGGCTGACCAACTCGGCCACATCCTCAAACAGCGCTTCA
This sequence comes from Acidobacteriota bacterium, assembly GCA_020637335.1. GTDB lineage: Bacteria > Acidobacteriota > Holophagae > Acanthopleuribacterales > Acanthopleuribacteraceae > JACJWC01. The sequence goes on from JACJWC010000004.1 coordinate 98,515, forward strand.
GTCGTCTTGATAAAGAGCAGGATTTCCTCATCATCAAAGACTTTGCCTTTGAACCGGTAAATGGATCGGACCGCAGGCAAGAGATTCACACAAGCAGCGAGCTCTTGCTGGATCAGCTCCTCGGCAATGGTAAGGGCTTGCTGTTCGGATCCCGCTGTGACTAATACTAGTAATGGATGACTCATCAACAGCCCCTTCCGCAATCTAGAACAGGCTGCGATTATAGAAACGAACCCGCCAAACTGTCAAGAAACGGGCGGTCTAGCGATAAGGTACAACCAAGTCACCAACCCGCATAACATCAACACCTTCGATAATTTTGAGAACGGAAGTGTCATCGCTGGTCCGCAATGCCACTGCCTGACCCAAATACACATTGGGTAAAATGACGTCTTTTTTGGGGTTATTGTGGGGGTTCGGGCGATAAATGATGAAAATATCGCCGGGTGCAACGTTCTGAGTCAAGCCCAGATCGGCGTTAATAACGCTGCCGATGCCCACATGAACGCTGTTGTCTTCGCAATACACAATCGAGCCATTACCCGACGTGTCAAAGGATTCCCACCGGTCGAAGGGCGGAAGCTCTGTGATTAACGGAATGGGCTCTTGCTCATAGGGCACCATAAAATCTTCTTTGGTTACCCGATCACACGCGTCGATGACGACACCCGTAGAGCCGCGTTCTTGTACGGCAATGATACGGATCCGACCGACTTGGTCGATTGCCATACCGAGCAGTTCATGTTTTTTACCCGTGGAATAAACGTAGTCCATGGGATGGCGCACGCTAAAAACATCGCCCGCCTTGATGCCATCGCGCTCACCCTTATCGATGTAAACCACATCGTCTATACCAAAGCTGAGTTTGTGTTCGGCTTCGCCACCCATGATGTGCATGTTAAACGGCAAATCCTCACCGCGTTTGCGCATGGGATAAATGTAAGTTGAACATTCCAAATCGGTACGATCGCCAGCCGGAATGATGACCAGTTCTGAGTCACCGCCCATCATGCTGGTCGTCTGCGTGCGATCACTGACGTTCTCACCCTCTTGACCTTGACCTTCACCTTCAGCGAATTCGGTCAATTCCGAAAAGCCGCCTTCACCTTCCACATTGGTTTCACCCAATTGAGAAGCGACGGAACCATCGGAAACCACAACCCCGATTTCCAGAATCACAGGGTCGCCGGGATAAATGAGGTCCGGATCTTTTATATAGGGATTGGCCTGATAGAGCTGGGGCCACAATAAGGGATTTTGGAAATAGTGCTGGGCAATGTCCCACAACGTATCGCCTTTAACAATCAGGTGATACTTCACCCCTTCGTCAATGGTTTTGGGATAGTCGTATGGAGACCAATGGTCTTCAATTACGGTTTGGCCCCAAACGCTGGGCAACGCCAAAAACAAAGCACCTAACAAAATATTTGTTTTCGTGACCCCTTTTTTCATCATGGAACACCCCAATTTCATCAATCCAATCATAGATAACTTGCTTTAAGCCTAATAATAATATTTTTTTGAGTCAAGTCAACATAATATGACGTGTCATACTAACAAAAAGAGAGTTTTATCACGCCCTTTCCCATTATTTGATCTTGAGAATTGACATCAAGTTCGTACTGCCTGTAGCCCATAGTGGGTAACCAAAAGTCAGGATCACCACATCGCCTGGCATAGCCAACTTGGCGGCCTTCACTTTCACACTAATCTCTTCGACCATAGAATCAATCGAATCTGCGGATTCGAGCAGCATCGGCTCAACGCCCCAATAGGCGCGCATTCGACGCGCCGTGTCCGGGTTAATGGTCGCACCGACAACCAACGGATCGGGGTGCTTTTTTGAGAGACTCAATGCCGAACCACCTGTATTGGTGAAGGCGATCAGTAACCGCGCATCCATCAACAGCGCTGTTTGATAGGCCGCTACCGCCAACCCGTTGGGGATTTGATGCACACTTCCGCGCGGCATGGAAACCGGTTTGTACTTGTACAGCGGATGGTTCTCCGCTTCCCGTGCAATTTTGGCCATCATTTTGACCGCCTCAATGGGATAACCACCACTGGCCGTCTCGCCCGATAACATACACGCATCTGTGCCATCCAGAATCGCATTGGCCACATCACTCGCCTCGGCCCGCGTCGGTCCTGGCCGCTCAATCATGGAGTCCAGCATTTGCGTGGCCGTAATTACAAATTTGCCCGTCAGATTGGCGCGCGAAATGATTTCTTTTTGCAGCATCGGTACCTTGTGCGGACCAATTTCAACGCCCAAATCGCCCCGGGCGACCATGACCCCATCGGCACAATCCAAAATGGAACGCAGGTTGGGAATGGCTTCGCGACGTTCGATCTTGGCGATGAAATGAATTCGGTTCTCCCCCACCTGCTTGGCATGCGCACGCGCCATTTCGATATCTTCGGCCTTGCGCACAAAGGAAATGGCAACAAAATCAGCCTCTTGAGCCACTGCAAAGGCCAAATCCTGTAAGTCCTTTTCAGATAAGGTTTTGGCAGTTAAATCCGATTCCGGCAGGTTGATGCCTTTGCGGTCCTTGAGGATGCCACCGGCGACTACTTCACAAACAACCTGTTCGTTTTCGATTGCACGAACGGTCAGGACAATTTTTCCATCTTCGATTAAGAGTGGGTCACCGACTTTGACGTCTTGGACCAAATAGGGATAGTTACTCGGAATCAACTCCGGCGTACCCAGGAAATCACCCACCTGAAAACGCACGGTCTGACCATCCTGAACCTCGATTTCGTGTTCGAGATTACCCAGCCGAATTTTGGGACCCTGCAAATCCAGCATGATCGGTGTGGGTCGATCGAGTTCCTGACCTGCCGACCGAATCAATTGGATGTATTCAGACCACTGATCCGCACTGCCATGACTGCAATTGATGCGGAACAGATCGACCCCAGAGGCAATTAAGGTCCGAACTTTATCAAGAGTCCCTACCGCAGGGCCCATTGTGGCTACAATTTTGGTTTTGCGCCGAAATCCACTTTCTTGCATATATGAGTGCTTTCCCCTTATGGTTTTGTCAGGCACAGCAAACCACACTTTGATAACCATCACAAGCCAGCAGTTCGCTTGTTGTCGTTCCGTGATCGTGTTAAGGTGATGGCTCATTGCCACCGCGAACAAACAAGAGAAGCCATTGCCCGCTAATAGCGCCCCCATTAATCAATCGGAACTGCATGCTGCGTTGCACAGCTTGGTGGAAGCCTTATTTCAACACCAGGTCGACTTGGAATTTGCCAAAACCCAACTAGAGGCCCGCTATATCCATAAGGTACTGGAAAGGCACAATGGCAATATCAGCCAAAGCGCCCGTACCTTGGGCATTCATCGCAATACCTTGGCCAAGCGGATCCGAGATTTGGATGTCAAATGGACACCCTCCGAGCCCTGAAAGCGGGATGCCTCATCCTCTTGGTGGCGGGATTGGCTTCAGGTTGCCCCAAAAAAAGCCAAGCAGAACCCGCACCCGTAAGCGCAGAACGCATTGAATCGCTGGAACAGCGCGTGCGTTTATTGGAGCAAGAGTTAGCCGAACGGGACGCAGCCCAGTCAGCCAACGGCCAACCCGCCAAGCAGCATTCACAACCCATCGAGGAACCGGCCCCTTCCCCTCCACCTGCCACACAACCGGCCGAGGTTTCCGCTCCAGAAAGCCAAAACCCTGCTGACATTTACCGTCGTGCGCACGCACTTTTGGACCAGGGCAAGTCCAGCCAGGCCAGTGTCCTGTTTGAGCAAGTCTATACCTTGAACCCACAGGGCAACTTGGCGCCCAATGCGCTTTACTGGATCGGTGAATGTCATTTCGATCAGAAAAACTTCAATCAAGCCATTCTGAGCTTTCAACAGGTGCTCAGTGGTTACCCAAGCGCCAGCAAATGCCCCGATGCCCTGGTCAAATTGGGCCGGTCCCGCGAGAAGCTGGGTCAATTTGAAGAAGCGCGCGAGGAGTACCTGCGTGTGATCGAGCGATACCCCGACGCCCGGGCAGCAGACTTGGCCAAATCCTGGCTCGCCGGGCTACCCTAACTTTTCGCGTTAATTTGCTTGCCATAAATCGGGCTTTCAAGTATGTTATGGCCTTGTCGGTCTGGGGCCATAGCTCAGTTGGGAGAGCGTCGCACTGGCAGTGCGAAGGTCAGGGGTTCAAGTCCCCTTGGCTCCACCATAACCTTTTCCGCGCCAAACGCAAACACCGACTCCTCTTTTCAAAAAAAACGGCCAAAAGGAAAACCACCACTCTTCACGTGGCCCCCCCAGGCAAAGTTTCCATCATGTTTCTTATCGGTGAAATCATTGTCGCCAATGGCAGGAGCTTTATTTGTTGTTGACCTTGGTTCTGACTGGAATTACCTTTGAGATTGTTCAAATCAGGTAGGAACTTATGGCAGGCCCTAGCATCAAAATTGGCTTGATGGCATAGAGGTCTCGGTGGAGATTGGGCGACTCCCAACTGCCGCGTTCGGCGTCGCCTCTTTAGCTTTCCGTCCGTTAACTGTTCAAGGGGTGCAAGATGCTTTTGGCTGATTATCAAAATATGTATACAGAAGATGATGCGCCTGGTTGGTTAGCCATTGATTCTGTCGTTGAGAAACTTTATCCGAATCAGGAACCAGTGCATTGGGCCCCCGTGCTTTTCCATATGGTAGGTGGAGAAGATCCCATTGATGGCATGAATTGCTATGAGGCCATTGTCGATGGAGAAAAACATTTCCATATAGTCACTTATGGATTTTCAAACCTTTACTACGACGAAGATCAAGTAGGAAAAGAGTTTAGTAAATTTGGTTTTGAGCTTACTTTTAGGATAAAACCATACCATCTTGATGAAAATGCCCCGAATTGGGTGTTTAACCTTATTCAAAATATTGCTCGATATGTTTTCAAAAGCGGAAAATGGTTTGAGCCATATCAATATATGCAAGCGAATGGACCTATTCGCCTAGGGTGTGATTCAAAAATTACCGGTCTTGCATTTGTGATTGATCCTGAGCTGGGTGAAATTGATACGCCACATGGAAGTGTCCAATTCCTTCAAATGTACGGGATAACGGATAATGAATTAAAAGAGCTAAAGGCGGGTAGCCAAAATGTCCAATCCTTGATTGAAAAAGCGAAAAAAGGAAACCCCCTTCTTATTACCGATTTGGAGAGGTGCAGTTAACAAACTGGTGCACTGGAACCAATTACGCTCCATAAACATGGGGCAGAATAAGCAGTTGTGTCACCAGCCGCCACCTGAGAAAACGGAACTTAAAGCACAACAAGAAAAGGCTTCCGTTATTAAACCTTTTAAATTGATGATTTTAGATAAGATATATTGTCAGCAAAATCCCGGGAAAACTATCAACAACGAAGGTACACCTTGCGAAAAAAAATGAATTACCCACAGAAGCCTTTTCTTCCAATCACGGATCCGGTTCGGTTGGATAACTTGAGCTTAAACATATTGCGCGATTTCTTGATGACTTTAAATGGTTTGACTGATTTTGACTTACAAAATAGATACAAAAATAAACTACCATTTGTTCATGTTCCCGACGAATTAATGGAGCAATGCAATAGTGTAAGGGATCAGATATAACTTCATTGTTTTGTAGGTCTATTTCCTCCGGCAGAATTAGTTGAGATTGTCACTTTTCTAAAATCAATCAAGTGGGATTACCACCAATTGTGGGTAAGGAGCAAGAATAATGGATTGGCAGACACACCTGACTGCCCAGAGATTTTCACTTGTGTTGAGTGGAAGAAAATTTCTGAAGATGCAAAAATTTTTATGAGAAGATTTGACGGTAAAATATCAAAAAAATATCTGAAATAGAACTTAAAATTGGTAAAGGAAATGGTTAATAAATAAACCTCCGGCGGAAAAACGGATACCTGCGACTATAGAACGGCCTTAGCTGGCAAACATTCATTCGTGACACCTATACCCCAGACAAACTCAAAAGCATGAAGATGGATGACCACGTTCAATTTTATGAGGCGATTCAAAAAGAATTTGGACCGTTAAACCCCCATCCCTACAAAGTGGTAAGCGACGAGCCAGCCCTGTATATAGTCTACATGGTTCGCCAGACGCAAAACCTCGACGTCGAGGTAAATCCCCTTGACATTCTAGTTGTCACCGTGGAGTTGGCACCAGACCAACCTAAGTTGAGCAAAAGCCTAGGCCTAGGTTCCCTCATGTGCTACCAAAAACAATAGGCCCGGCCCCGAACCCGCAAACGGGATCGAACGGAAGTTGGTTGCCTTTGAGAACCTCCACAATAAGGATTGGCCTATGGATATCTCCACCAACTTAAGTTGCCTACACTCAGAACTTCGCACAATCATTTTTATCGGCAGAATTTTAGCCCACCGAAGTAGTCAAAAACAATGTTATTCGGTTATTTCTTGCTCGGGTTGATTGGGGTCAACGAGACAGATTCCTCCCGCCGTTACCTGTAAGATCACCTCTGAACTAGGGCCATCTGGTTCAACAGAATTAGCAGAAAAGGTGAACAGGTAGATATGTTCACTCTGCTGGATGACTTCCAAATAATTAATATAATCATTTGGGATCTTCCCGTTGTTGCTCAACACCATTCCTTGAACGTCTTTAAAAACAATATAGCCATCATCTAGATTTTCATCATTATAATAATGCCAATTTCCATCAAGCGATCTAATTCTCGAAATAGTATCCACTTGAATGCAAACGGTCCTAGCCCATCCATCAATAACGATTTTTTTACAGCCTCTGTCGCCCAAATAAATGCTGCTCACAAATCCCAATACGTCCATAATATCAGCCTCGATTAATCCAATTGGTTCGATTGGGGTCATTGTTCACTCTAAACTGTGATAATTCAACCGCCCCCAATTGATCAACAGGAAACAAAGACTTCCAAAGGTCAAAAAAGAAGTCGTAAAAACTTGTTGGCGAGAGGATAGGTGCGTGTACCACCTGGAAAACCTTTTCGTACTCAGATCTTTTGTCAATGGTTAATAAATACATCAATGAGCTTTTCACAAGGCTTTTGCTCGGACCGTCGAAACCATCAAAATATGGCTTGATGATTTTCGAAACGACCCTATCTCGGAAGTCTGGGTCATCCAGATCACCAACCTCTCTTTCGAGCCTTTCGTCAAGCCAAAAGGGTTCAAACAAGGCTGTCAAAAAAAACAGATTCACCGCTTCCATCTGTTTTCTGCAACCCTCCCCTTCTTATTATCCCAAAAGTTGATATGCCACGTACGGGATTCCTCCACGAACGCCAATAATTGCCTGGTCGGAGGCGCCTCCTTTCCTTACCATTGCAGCCAATATTCAAACTTCTAGTAACGACGCGTCATACCAAACATCTACATTATGACCGAGCAGATAGGACCAATAAAGACTTTGAGGGGTGCCGCTGGTTGGCGCTTTTAGAAACTCGTCCATCTATGGCTCATATTCTCCGAGGGTTATAACGCTTCACTCAGCTGCGCGGCTTTGCCGCGTCCGTCTGCAGCACCTTGTTATGTGTGAATTTTTAAATCAATTTTGCCACCAATAATTCGCACTGCACCGAAGTCTCCCTCTAGTTCATATCCTTCGTTCGTCTTTATCAGCGAATCAAAATTTCCATAATCGATTGAGCCATCAGGATCAATTGTACCCCGCACCTTATCAATAGATCTCAATCCTTTAACCTCTTTTACGTCCACAAAGGTTAAGGTCGCCTTTCGGTAACAGGTGAATTCCCCAGGTTTTGGTTTGCTGTAGTACTCTGACTCTGGCCACACGCTCGCTTCTATCTCAAATTCAAGGTTCCCATCCTGCTACCTCCATTTAAAAAAAAATGAGTCATTTAGATCTATGCCTCTAAATTCTTCGAGCTCTGGCCAGTTCTTCCTCATTCACGCATAACCACTGATTATCATGTTGATATGACCTGATACATGGGAATTATTCATATTCCAAGCCATAATGAATTAAACTGATTTCAACCTTAATGCGGGAGTCCGGCGTGGTCAAGCAGAATCAACGGATCATGGATGAGGTAGGTAAAGGAGACGCTTCGGCGCAAGCACTATTCCATTCACACGGAACGAAGCTACTGTGACTGGATTGGCCCTTACATTCTGTTCCACCGGTTCCAGGACCGGACTAGTCTTTTGCAAGGCGACGAACAACGCATCGAATCGTTTTTGACCCAACTGGCCACCGAGAACCCAGAATCAGGCTATGAATGGCCTTGTCTTCTTGTATCGACGGGTCCCAAACCGAAAGAGGTACATCTTCCTTTTTGTCTTCCCAGCGCTCATATGCCCCATAAGCCGCAATAAGCATTAGGGACAGCTAAGGGGTCCAAACTTCGAACTGCGGCCAACGCCTGGTCAAGACCCGGTCGTTGCCGATTCGATCCGGTAAATCCCCGATCGGTGTAAATCCGATCCTGCTCAACGCCGAGCACCGCCAACAGTCCGCATTGAACATCAAGGTCCTGTTTGTCGGTCGAGCATCGCGCATACCCAATCAAAGTGTTCGACATGGATCCATCCCAGAATCAATATTCATCTTCGCGGTTGCTCCGGCAGAAATGATCGAATGCCGTTAGACGTGGCATCCTCAATCAGAAGTCGACCACATTCGCTACAGACTACCAAGATGTCACTTCGCATGATGATCTGGTTTATCGCATCGCGGGCAGAAATTGAATCATCTATTTGATCTAGGATTTCCTCGTTCGTAACCACGCTAACGCCTGCTCCTGCGAACAGGTTCTTATGCACGCTGTTTCCGCACGCGCATTTGATCCATGAAGCCATCGTTTACCCGCCTAACTATGTAGGGTTTAAGTATAAATGCTCCACGACCATATGCTCGTAAATATAAGCTAAGAATTGCCCTGTTTCGGATGAGCATCGACCAACCAAAGTGTTGGCCATTGTCCATCCTGTAACGTTTAAGGTGGGTTCATTGAGAAAAACATCGTACCACCTAAACGGACGGATGAAGCTCCCTATTTTGCTGGATGGGTGGCCTTCTGGAAAAGTGTCCGGTGGGGGATCCTTTTCTGGACAGAATGCTGGGGATACAGCATTTGGTAATTTGTCTGTCGAATTTTTTGATTTAATCCTCTACTGTTTTGACATATAGAGATTTTTGAAATACGGCCAAGGTAGAAAATAACGAATTGCAATAGTTGTTGACCCGGTCTCTGGTCCAAACCAATCATCTCCTGCATAAATTATTACCTGGCTTCCTCGATTATTGAAAAATGTGATTTGGTACTTCGGCACTATTACCCACATTTCTTTACCTTTAGCTTTTCGAACTACTTGAAAAAAATGTGCTACCTCTTGTTTGTCATCAATTCTTATTTCATGAGTTTTGCCTTTATTATCCATCTCTTCAATTAAAATCTTTTCTACTGAACTTCTATACATATATAGATTTATCAAAGGATTTCGCGAAGAACAATTATTAAGAAGAATGGCAAATAAAAATAATTTCCAAATCCTCATTTTTTAGCCTCGTTTTGTTGTCGTTCAATTCTTTTTGCTAATTTCCCCACCAATTTTCCCTGATCTTCCCCCGATTTAGTGGACAGTTGGATGTTTAGAGTTGATTATGCCACTTGATGATCTTTTATCCATTTGAGATGCAGCGGGAACTCAGGCGGCTAAGGGAAGAAAACCGTCAGTTGAAAATGGAGCGCGAAATCCTAAAAAAGGCGACGGGCCTTCTTCGCCAAGGACCTGAAGTGAGGTACCGCTTTATTCAGATGCAAAGCAAGGCATATCCCGTTGAGGTTCTGTGCAGGGTAATGCGAGTAACCCGCATTAGACTCTATGAACAATCAAACAATCTAAAATACGGTGCAGATTTTTAGCGTAATAAATTTATTGTCCTTAGTTAAATTTATTATCGACTTTGGCGTTTTTCCTTCAAACCCATCTCCCAAACTTTGTTCATCCATAGTATAGCGAAAGCATTTATCTGACCAGGTTATCCAATAATCCGTTTCAATTCTCACCCCCTCTGTTTCAGCACAAAAATATTCGAGGATTTCTTTAACCGTAAATCCGTGGGTTCTGCTCAACTTATCCAAGAATGAGCTTTTGTGCATTGCAGGGTTTTGAATGTCGCACTGAATGGTAAAGCATGTTTCCGAAAGGGGTTCATCCAAAATTGAAGCAAGAAAGTCTTCTGCAATAAACCCCTCTTTTACTTCAATTTTTTCTTCTGCAAACTTCATGGCAACCAGTACATCGTCATAATTTAAACAGATTGAATTTATATAATTTGAGTGCTTCTCAACGAAAGGCCAAACTTTTGTTGGTTCTTCTCCAATGAATTTTATAACTTCACGTGGGGTCCTTAGCTCAGCGCAGTTATCAAAAAACCCAAAAAGAAACATACAGGATAGTAACAACATTAGTTCTCCATTTTTGGCTCAGGAATCTGTTAAGTACCACTACTATTCCAGGTGATCAACAAACTCTAATTTCCAATTCAAGTGGGATTGATTTGTATTTTTTAGAAATTTTAACCCTCCCTGTATACACTACAAATCCACCTTCAATAATTACTAAAAAACAATAACTCCCTTCTTCCAATTCAATTAAAAATTCTCCTTTTTCATTCACTTGACTGCTAAAGTCATATAAAACTCCATCTTTGCAAAGATAAAGCACCAAAGGAACTTCAGGATTAAACTCTCTGGAGCTTTCGATCTCCAAAGATCCAACGAACACATTGGAATTTATCAGCTTGCTTATTTCAAATATCTCGCAAGAATCAGAATTATGGATAATCTGATCAAAAATTTCAGAGCAATTTGAGTGGTGATTTAGCAAAGAAATGCATAAAAAAACAAGATTCAAGGTCAATTGTCTTTTTTCATTTTCTCTAATTGTCGTTTTTTTTCTGCATGGGAATTAACGTTTACCTTTTTCAGCCAATTGGGCGCAAATTTGATTGGTCTATTCTGCAGCTTTCCATTACCTGCCATGTGAGGGGTGAAATCGGGTCTTTGTTTTTGCATATCTTGTTTTCTTTAAAATGCTTTTTCGTGAGCCGCTAAATATTGCATTTTACCACCTACTCTATTTGGGCTCAGGAAATAGTGCTTTCTCCACCCAGGGAGAGTCTAATAACCAGCGAAATTCTGCATCTTCAAGTATTTCGGCAATTGAAATGCTGTAACAATCCCACATTATTATTGGCCTGCTCCTACAAAAAAACACTTTTCCCGGGTCTTTTTTTAACTTTTCTAGCTCATGGTTTGAATATTTTGTATCCAACTTTTTGAAGCCGAAAGCAGCTATCGCTCGGAAAAATGGTATGTCTGAATTTGATAATTTTGTAAACAAATCCACATCGCCAAATGACACAACGTATGCTATAGCCAATAAATTTTTTGAACACTGCTTATCTTCCCCCTGACTATCCGAGGGCTCGAAAACATAATCCTCAAACAATGAAAAAGCATACACTATTTTTTCTGAACAATTTAACTCGACAAAACTTCTAATTTCTTCTTGAGAAAGCTGGAGGAAAAAACAACATATATAAAACATACTATTCTCCGTATTGCTCGATGTTCGCCCTTCTGCCCTTTTCATCTTTAATGTGCGTATAAGTTTCTCTTTTTTGTTTTCGGTGTTTTAAGAAACCATTTTCCGAAGGAAAAGCTCCCTCAAATTGATGGATTCCCACAGCCTGGTACTCTCGATTTGAATACGCATAGGCATCTTGCAAATGGTCTTTTCCTAGGCCTTTTTTGTATCCATTTTCAATATTTGGATCAATGGTGAGAACTACCTTATACTTGCTTTGAGCGATTGTTTCAAGAGTTTCTTGACCATCCGTTGTTGACATTATTTCTGCTAACGCAGCCGTCAATATTGCCATATTTGCTTTTTTGTTTCCTTTTAACACTATTATGAGTTCAAGGCCAAAGGGGTCTGAATGAAGAATGGGACTATTTTTAACATATGTATATAAATTAACTTTTCGACTATTTATCAACCTATCTGCATTAACCCTAATTGGGTCCGGCTCAAAAACCGGCCGTAGATGGGGTGGTAGGTACGGGCTTGCATCCAAATCAGCGCATGGTCGGGGTTTTGGTCGTTTTTCATAGTTTGGTGGCCGGTGTAGTCGGCGGTGATGGGCAGGCAGGCGGTGTCTTCGGCCCAGTTGTTGCCGAAGGCGTAGTAGTCCTTGTAGCCGATCCATTGGCCGGAGGTGTCGCTGTACTGGCGCGGGCTGCCCAAATGATCGCTGTGCGCGTAGATGCGGGTTGGACAGGTTTTATTGGCTTCCAGGACATCGCTGGCGATCAGGTTCTCGCCTAGGTAGTAGTGGGTCTTTTCCAGGGTGAGGCCTATTCCATCCCAGCGGTACTCTTCCAGCGGTTTTCCACTAGCACTGAACAGAACATAGTTTTTATCCGCTTGGCCATCGCTCCAGGTGGCCATGCGCTTTTCTTCGCAATCATAGGCGATGTGTTGGTCCGGTCCGTAGGCTACCATACGGTTCCTCAGATTGTATTGATAGGTCAAACCATCTGGTGTGGCAATGGCCATGCCCAGGGGATGGTATTGCCAGCCTTCCAGTCGGTTGGTTGGATTGCGTTGCTCTTGCTTGGCAATGACCCGGGCGTTCTCCACTTGGACGACCGCATCGCGCAGATCGTTGGTGCCATTGCCATCCAGGTCCTTGTCCGCATTTGAGCCATGAAACACATTTACCACAAATGTATCTGCGTCATCCACTTTTCCATCGCCATTGAGGTCCGGAGAGACGGGATAGTTCAGATTGCCCGAATTGGGCGTGGTTCCGCCGCGATCGATTTGGTTACCTTGGGCATCGTAATATAAATCCTCAAACTGAAACCCTTGCGGACCCTGGTATTCGCATCGAATCAGGCAAGTAATTGGAATTCCCACACAGTAATAGTTGCACAAAGTCTAAAGTGTTGTGTGTCCTCCCTTCCCTAGGGAGGGTCAGTGGTTGGGAAGGCAGAGTTTGACTTCTCTATTCTGGATCCGGGGTTCTATATTTTTTGAAAAACACCTTTCGACTAATCTTCTCATTTTCTCCCTCAATTGAAAGGCACTCAAATGAATTTACATCTCCATCTAGACCATAATATAAATTTGAGCCTTCAATTTTTTTGTGGAAAAGAAAACAAACTTTATTTGCTGTAGTTTGAAATGAGAAAACAGCAATACCATTTTCGTCAGAATAAAAGTGGCCAATTTGATCAACTTTTGTCAAAGGAAGACCAACACTTCTGGATGAAACTAACACCAAAACGCTTGATATGGGATTACCTGTTTCGCTTTCAATAAGCTGAAATTGGACATATACATTTTTAGAATTTCTTGAACACTGGCATATTAGGAGAAACACTAGATGGCTAATTTTCAATTGCATTATCAATTTCCTCTCTTTGGTCGAGTGTAGATCTGGTAACAATTTAATCGGATCGGGTTCTAGAAAACTGCCGTAGTTGGGATGGTATGTCCGCGCCTGCATCCAACTGTCCACTAAATCGGGGGAAGATCAAACTCAATATTTTAGACCCCACTAATAAAACTACCCTGATATGGATTTTCAGCCGCAATGGGCGTTCAGAGTTTGCGGGAAAAATTATGAAGCCTACAGCCCTTGTCTCCAGTCCTTAGCGTTTTCTCAACAAAGTCCAATTCAAGTATTATGGTTCTGGTTCAAGACGTTTATGCCTTTTCAAAAAAAATTTTAGCTGAAATCTTTCATTCTCATTTTTTACCTCAAGGCACTCTACTGGGTTTTTCTCCCAGTCCAGATCATAAAAAAAATCAGACCCTTCAATATCTTTATGGAATAACAAACATATTTGTTTTGTAGATGTTTGAAATTCATATTCAAACTCACCCTTGTCGTCCGAGAAAAAGTCACCAACCGGGAAAATTTTATCCATAGGGAATCCTGGGCTTTTTACTGTAATATTTATGGCTACGCCAGGAAGTGGCATACCGGTTTCACTATCTTCTAAATCAAGATTCAAATAAACAGTACGCTGATGGGAACTACAGCCTATCAACAGAAAAGCAATTCCAATTATCAATCGCATCTTCAATGAACTCCTCCCCTTCGGAATAAACCGTTAGGTGTTCCAATGTGTAAATTTCCAATGGGGCCTCTCACGCCCTAGAACTTTGAACTTTTGGGTCCTAAGGAGTTTCGGGCCCATCGTGTTGATTTCTGGGATCTGTTGGTGGAAAAAAAATCCATGCGCTGAAACCTCGATGGCCCTGCTGAACAGCTTTGATTTATCGACGAGGCGGATGGCCGTCAGGGTGGGTTGGCCCGGGTGATCAGGGTCTCCAGGTTCCAAACAATACAGGGTTTTGCCAACCTGCTTAGCTGCTAGCCAGATCTTGTACATCTCTAGCTCACCCGATTTAACGCCTCCCGATTGCAAAAAATCGCCATTTAATTGCTTCACTTTCCTGCCATAGGGTTTGTACAGTTCCAAGAGGGTCTCAATCCTCTGGCTATCTCGCACGCGGTCATAGACCGCCATGTTCCCCAACGTGTTATCAACAAAACCGATAACACCGTCATACTCAAAGATGACTCCTGTCATCATCAGTCGCTGGGTTATTCCCTGCATTGGTTGGGATTGAGGCTTAACGGCTGAATACTGATCGAGGTAGGGAAATAATCCCTCCCTATGATTGCCTTCATAGGTATAGCCTTGCAGCATGGTTTTGTCTGCGGAACCGGTAAGCAAAAAAACATGTTCTTGCGATAAATACAAAGCACTCACAGGGCTAGAGATGCGAAATGAGGATACAGGGCGACCCGTACTCAAATTAAAAAGGGTGATCCCATGTTCATGTTTGATGGCGACATTATCCCCATTTATGGCCATCCGCACCGGCAAATAGACTTCCCCGGGACCCTGTCCTTTTGGGATTAATGTTTTGGATTCACCGGTTTTAAGATCATAGGCAAAAAGACAAGAGTCTCGATTGGACAATACCAGTAATTGGTCAGCGATTATCTCGATTTGGGTGGCCGATTTGTGGATCCAATCAAAGCCTAAGGCTTGCAGCCGAATTGGGTCCGGATCCCCGACCCAAAAAAGGAATAAAGCGATCATGGTTCACCAAAACGAATCAAAAATAGGACTTCATCCTGAATTTACCTGATTTTTCCAATTGCAAACAAGCTAAAAATCTTTAGCTGTATCCAAAAATCATAGAAATTATGGGTTTTTCCCCTGCGATTCCTTGTGGAAAAACAGTTCTCGCTACTCTACACCAGCGAATTTTCCCCTCGGTTATCGCGCTTCTCTTGTTTTTGGGGCAGGGCGGATCGCCCATAGCTGGTGTTTGAGCTGGCCCATTCACATGCCAGCAAAAATGTGTTTGGCCTGCAGTAGGGGTAAGGTGGGACCCGATTCGTAACTCCAGAATCGAGGTCAAAACATGAACGTGTTGCAAAAAAAACCAGGACAGCCCCCTCAACCTGGCAGTGGAATTAAAATTTCATATCACTCTGGGCAAACCCAATATCTGCACCCGATCTTTCAAAGCTAAGACACCAATGACATTAATAATTTTTATGGTAAATAACTTGATACAATGGTTATTGAATGGACCTCATAAGCACAAACACACCTGGACAGGATCCAAATTTATGAATATTTATTTTCAAATTTTTGGATCCAGTCAACCAAAAGCAATCAGAACGGGCGCGTAACCAACAACCACTTGCCTGGCCTACGACTTGCTTTATTACAAAATCTGTTTTTCCAGAATTTCTGCTTAATTTATTAATCGTTTATTCATTGGATAGCTAAATTATGGTTGAACAGGATCATCTATTAGGAGAATGCACTAATGCGAAAGCTAATTCTGCTCGGGACATTGTCCCTATTCGGCCTGTTATGGGCCGGAACGACCGGGAATATCCGCGTCGTTATTTCCGATTCTGGTGGCCAGCCTCTGCCCGGCGCAACGGTCACCGCCGCGACTCAAGAGAGTCTGACCAAACGAAGCGGCGTTACGGACGGTGAGGGCACCCTGATGCTGGCCTCTTTGGATCCGTCCGCCAAATACGAGGTCACGGTCATCATGCCAGGTTTTAATACCATCAAACAGTCCGGTGTCCTGGTTCGTACGGACCGTACCACAGAACTGCGCTTTGAACTCAAGCCGAGTACGGTTGAGGAAGTCATGACCGTCACTGCCGACAACCCGGTCGTTGACACCACCAGCGCTATCGTTGGCCAGGATATCACCCTGGAATTGACGGAGTCTTTGCCCACCGCGCGCAGTTACCAAAGCTACCTGCAGCTGGCGCCGGGCACCAAACCCTCTTCTGGCGGGAACCCTTCCTCCAAAGGCGGGGTGAACTATTCCGATATCGGCGGAAACTACGGCAACTCCACCGACAACTTCTACTATATTGATGGGGTTAACATTACCGACAACACGACCGGTACCTTTGGCGCCAATTTCAACTCTGAAATCATCCAAGAGCAAACGGTAATTACGGGCGGCGCACCGGCTGAATTCGCGGGTAGCGCGGGTCTGTTATCGCGGGTTGTCACGAAATCGGGTGGCAACAGCTTTGCCGGATCGTTAAACTATTACTTTCAAAATGACAGCCTGGTCGATGACAACGAGCACATCGCGGGCAACGACTTCAACACTTACGACACGGCCTTCACCTTGGGTGGACCGATCCTCAAGGACAAGGTTTGGTTCTACGTAAGTTACCAATTAAAAAATCGCGAAGACGATGTCTACGCCCAATCCGACAACTCGTTCCTGCGTTCGGTCACCACGGACCAGGACTTCGGTTTTGCCAAACTGACCTGGCAAATGAGCGCCAACGACAAGCTGGCCCTGCAATTCTTTAATGATCCGTATGATCGCGATGGGTCCACATCTTCCACCACCTTGAACAACCGCGATACGGCCCGTAAACAAGGTGGGGACAACTACAAACTGGAGTACAGCCACTATTTCGGCAACCTGATTTGGTCCTCTTTCATTGGGAAACACGAAGCGCAGTTGAGCAATATTCCGGCAGACACCTCAACCCGTAACAACATCATTTTCAATCGCTCGGTTAGCTCCACTTTGGCGGAACGCTCGTTGGGTGGCGCGGGTCGGACCTTGGAAACGCAGCGCGACCGGGAATTCATCGACACCAGTCTGGATTATTCGTTTCCCACATCGTATGGGCTGCACAACATCAAATTCGGGATCAACTATGAGGTTCCGGTGTATTACGAAGAGTCGCAAACCTTGGGTGATGGTGCGCTTTACACGTCCTTGGACAACCAATTTTCAGGCACCAGTCTGGAAGAGTTAACCCGCAGCGGCAATTGGACCACGGGCTCAATTTCCAACGACGATGTCAGCCGCATCCTTTCGTCTATTGAAAGCAGCAGCGACCGTGCATATTTCACTGGATTATTGGACACCAATGGCGATGGTAGCGTTTCTGCAGAGGAAATTCGCGCCTACCAATTCACTTCCAGTCAAGGCAATCCGGATGGCGCGATCAACGTTTATCGCAGCTTCCGTTCAACCAACAATCCTTACGAAGTCAAAAGCAAAGGTATTTCAATCTACTTGCAAGACCAATGGAGTTATGGCCAATGGACCGTTAATGCAGGCATTCGCGCTGAGCAATGGAAACACTTTGCATCCGACGGTTCTGAAATCTTCACCTTCGATTTCGAGTTGGCCCCACGTTTGAGTGTTGCCTATGACATTCTGAAAGATGGACGTATGAAAGCAACCGCTTTTTACGGCCGCTTTTATGATCCGGTCCGCAACAACATGACCGATTTCGCCGGCGCCTTGACCGGTCCAGTGGATGAGGAGCAGGTGTACCTGGGTGACCGATGGTTGACCTACCGAACCCGCGGTGGGAGTGTGGTCCTGGATTCCATTTTTGCACCCAGCACAAAAACGCCTTATACGGACCAAATCATGCTGGGTTATGCAGCAGATTTGGGCCACAGCATGAGCCTCGAATTCCAATACACCCACCAGGACACCACGGACATCCTGGAGGATTATGACTATAACCTCTATCTGAACGCCGGCGATTTTGCCTTGGGCCCTGAGTACTACGGCATTACCGATCCTGCGACTTTAAGTGCCCTGGAAAACCACGAGATCAATTACATTATCGGTACCTTGAAAGGCGGAGAGCGCAAATACAACGGCTATGAATTGGTTTTCCGTAAACGGATGTCCAACAATTGGCAACTGCTCTCCTCTTACACCTACAACGACGCCAAAGGGAACTCCAACTCCGATTCCAATGCCGATTTCCAAGGAGATTGGGTGGCTTTGGACCCGCGTGCGCCAAACATCTATGGTCCTCAACCGGGCAACATCAAGCACCTGTTAAAGATGGCGGGCAGCTACCGCTTCCAAATGGGCTTGGAACTGGGTGCCAGCTACCTGTGGAACTCGGGAACCTTGTACAGCCGAACCTTCTCGCTGTACGGTCGCAACCTGCCCTTGATGCAGGATGACGTAACCACTGTAGGTAACTATGAGGACACCTGGGTCCTTTCCGACGTGGTCGGCAAGTTTGAATCGCCGGCCTACGGAACATTGGACATGCGCATCAAGTACACCAAATCCTTCTCGCAAATCACAACCGAGTTTTTCCTGGACATCTTCAATGCCCTGGACGATCAAGCTGTGACACGCGAACAAGATTTGGCCGCTGGCGATGGTGTGACCAGTTTCGGCGAGGGCACGTCCTGGGTTGATCCGCGTCGTTATTACATCGGTGCACGGATCTCCTTCTAACCTTAAACGCCAGACTGGCATTAGCGAGCGCCCCGCAAATCGGGGCGCTTTTTTTATGTGCTTTTTCGCTGCCGGTCAACCCTTTTATTAAACAGGGTGATCAACATATAGCTTTGCTTTTAGCTGGATTACCGCAGCGCCGATTGGATTAATTTAAGAGAAAGACAGCTCCGGAGCTCACAAAATATTAAACCAACTTAACGGAATCATCGGCTCAATCAACCGACTTCGAAACCCATCAGCTATGGATGAGTCAAGAATATTCAAAGAATCCCGATGTAAAACGAGAGTGGTTCCAATCTACACTCGAGAATTGGAGGCAGGACCCACATGACCAGCGATTCATCCAAAAAGGCTACGCCCCTTCCAAAATCCAGTTCAATCCAAGCCGGACTGGAGACGCATGCCAAACAAGTTGGAAAACTCAATGAAACCAGCACCCGATCCGGCAGCCAGCTGGATATTTCAAAGGTCATGGCTCAACCAAAACGAAAAATTTTTGACAATGCCAATTACCCTTATTCCGAAAAACTGGATCGCCAAACATACGAAGAACGCAAACAAAAGCTCCAAATTGAACTACTAAAGATGCAGAATTGGGTCAAGGAAACAGGACATCGAATTGTGCTTTTGTTTGAAGGTCGCGATGCTGCAGGAAAAGGTGGAACCATAAAACGTTTTATGGAGCACCTCAATCCAAGGGGGGCAAGAGTTGTAGCTCTGGAAAAACCCTCTGAGGAAGAAAAGGGTCAATGGTACTTTCAAAGGTACATTCAGCACATGCCAACTTCAGGTGAAATAGCGTTATTTGATCGATCCTGGTACAACAGAGCAGGTGTGGAATGGGTAATGGGTTTTTGTAGTGCTTCAGAATACTTAGAATTTATGCGGCAAGCCCCAGAGGTTGAGCGCATGTTGGTGCGAAGCGGAATTCAACTCTGCAAGTTGTGGTTTTCGGTGAGCCGAAATGAGCAGTTTAGACGTTTCCAAGCGCGAAAAACGGACCCGCTCAAACAATGGAAATTAAGTCCAATCGATATGGCTTCCCTTGACAAGTGGGAGGAATATACCGAAGCCAAGGAAGCGATGTTTTTTTATACCGACACAGCTGATGCACCCTGGACGGTGATTAAATCAGACTGCAAAAAAAGAGCGCGGCTCAATGCCATGCAATTTGTGCTCAGCAAAATGGATTACCCCAATAAAAACCACAAAATAGTCGGTCAACCCGATCCTTTAATTGTCGGTTCTGCTGCAGATATTTATGAGATTGATGAACACAAGCTTCGAGAAAAAGGATTGCCCAAAATGACTGCGGAGGGACATTTATGACATTAACCCAAGAGGAGCATGCCGAACGTGTGGCCAATCGATTCAAACAATTGGTGGAAAATGCAGGCGATTTCTTGCAAGAGGAACATTATCAGGAATTAGCCTTGTTAATCGAAGCAGCCCTGGATGCAGCCGCCATCGAACAAATGGAATCCATAACCCGTAAACTTGAGGCCTTCACAGTTTCCCTAAGGCAAAACAAGAACTTCCTTTTTGAGGGCAATGTCTAGAGGCTTTAACCTTGATCTCAAAGCAAGCTGACCCTATATCAGCATAAAAAAAATGCCCGTTCGAAAAACGAACGGGCATACATGTGTTGGCTAGGGCAGCAATTAATAGTGGCTGCGTCTTTTGTTGGGTTTACCTTGGCGCGCTTTGAATTTGGGGTTGGATTTGCAAATGATAAACGTTACGCCACGACGACGAACAACTTTGCAATCCTTGTGACGGCTCTTGGCACTTTTAATACTGTTCACGATTCTCATGGTTTGAAATTCCTCTCTTACCAGCTGGACTTAGTAACGCCAGGCAACATGCCGGCAAGTGCCATTTCGCGGAACGTGATGCGGCACATGCGGAAGCGACGGTAGTTACCACGGGAACGACCCGTGACTTCACAACGCAGGCGGGTCCGAGTCGGGCTCGCATCGCGTGGAATGTTGTTAAATTGACGGCGCGCAGCGCTGCGCTCCTCTTCCGAAAGGTTCGGATCGTACATCTTTTTCACTAATTCTTGACGGCGCTTGTAGTACCGGTCGGCCTGTTCCATGCGCTTCAAGTTTTTGGCAATCTTCGCTTTACGTGCCATTCAGTTTGCTCCTCGAATCAATTCAATTCGCCCGATCCAGTCTGACGTTATGCAAACGGACCCAACACAAAGGCAAGATACTAGCAAAGAGCTGCGGGTTTGTCACCAAGAAATTTTATCTGGCCCTCCCAGCCAGGCAAGTCTTGAATCCAAAGCGGTTCACCTTTAGATTTTAAAGGAGCGGGACGGAACCGGGCAGTCCCAAAATCAGGATCAAGGTAAACCATGACAGATCCCAAAAACAAAAATGAGGTCCTCGAAAAGCAAGAGACGCGCACGGCCAGACCTAAACTCTACCGCGTCATTTTATTAAATGATGATTACACCACGATGGAGTTTGTTGTCTTTGTGCTGGAGAGCGTATTTCACAAAAACGCCGAGGAAGCGACCCAACTCATGCTGCAGATCCACCATTCTGGACGCGGCATCGCTGGCGTCTATACGTATGAAATAGCAGAGATGAAGGCGTTAACAGTCATTGAAATGGCGCGCCAGAACGAATATCCCTTACAAGCCATTTTAGAAGCGGAGTAAACCATGATTGGACCTGAACTGGAAAAGAGTTTGCAACGCGCCCAGGACCTGGCCCGGGCTTTAAGCCACGAATATTTGACCATTGAACATATCTTTTGTGCTTTGTTGGAAGACGACGCGGTACGCGAAATCATTCAGCGTTGTGGCGGCCAAGTCCACATCCTCCAAGATGAAATTCGCGAGTTCCTTGAGAACAAAATCCCCAAAGTGGCAGATCAGGAATTTGATCCCATTCAGACCATGGCCGTCCAGCGGGTTCTGCAACGGGCGGCTCTGCACGTCCAGACCTGCGGTAAGGAGTTAATGGATGGCGGCAACGTCCTGGTTTCCATTTTCCGCGAAAGAGAGTGTTTTTCTGCCTTTTTGCTCGAAAAACAAGGGGTTACCCGTTTTGATGTAATCAATTACATCAGTCACGGTATTGCCAAAGACAACCCCAAAATTCCAACCGAACACCAAGTGGAAGGCGACGAACCCTCTGATCCTCTATCCGATTTCTGCACGGATTTGATTGCCAAAGCCAAGGCCGGGAAAATAGACCCCTTGATTGGACGCCAGCGCGAAATTGAACGCACCATCCAGGTTCTGTGTCGGCGCAAGAAGAACAATCCGGTATACGTGGGTGATCCCGGGGTTGGGAAAACGGCCATCGCCGAAGGGTTAGCCTTGCAAATCGCTGAGGAAGCGGTTCCCGAAGTGTTGCGCGATGCCCAGATCTTTTCCTTGGACCTGGGCGCATTGCTGGCCAATACCAAATACCGGGGTGAATTTGAAGCGCGCCTCAAGGCCGTCATGAAATCTTTGCAAAATTTACCCAAAGCCATCTTATTTATCGATGAAATTCACACGATTGTGGGCGCCGGCGCGACCAGCGGAGGCACCATGGATGCCTCAAACATCCTTAAACCCGCCCTGGCCAGCGGCGAATTGCGCTGCATCGGGTCCACCACCTATGAGGACTACAAAACGGCTTTTGAACGCGACCATGCCCTGGCCCGGCGTTTTCAAAAAATCGATGTAAATGAGCCCAGTGTCGAAGAAACCTATCAAATCCTAATCGGCCTCAAACGCCATTATGAAGACCACCACGGCGTCCATTACGCACGCACAGCGCTGCGCGCAGCGGCTGAATTGGCGGCCAAGCACATCAACCACCGACATCTGCCCGATAAGGCCATTGACGTTTTGGATGAGGTAGGCGCGGCACAACGCATGCTGCCGGCCGAAAAACGCAAGAAAACGGTCGGGGTCCGCGAAGTTGAGGCGGTGGTCGCTTCCATGGCGCGCATTCCAACCCGCAACGTCTCAAGCGATGATCGCGATCGGCTCCAACAGTTAGAGGCCGATCTGAAGTTGGCCGTATTTGACCAGGATGAAGCGCTTAAGGCTTTGGCGGATGCCATCCTGCTCTCGCGCAGTGGGTTGCGCCATCCTCAAAAACCAGTGGGCTCCTTTTTGTTCACCGGCCCTACCGGTGTGGGCAAAACCGAGGCTGCGCAACAATTGGCACGCACGCTGGGTGTCCAGTTCATTCGTTTTGACATGAGTGAATACATGGAAAAACACAGCGTTTCTCGTCTGATTGGCGCGCCGCCGGGATATGTCGGGTTTGACCAGGGGGGGTTGTTAACCGATTCGGTCAATAAGACGCCTTATGCCGTTTTGCTGCTGGACGAGATTGAAAAAGCCCATCCGGACATCTTCAACATCCTTTTGCAGGTCATGGACCACGCCAGCCTGACCGACCACAACGGAAAAAAAGCGGATTTCCGCAATGTTGTTTTGATCATGACCAGCAACGCCGGCGCCCAAGAAATGGCACGCGGCACCATTGGCTTTGGCAAAGAGTCGCAAACCCAGAGTGCGGGCAAACAAGCCTTGGAGAAACTGTTCAGCCCTGAGTTCCGCAATCGTTTGGATGCCATTATCCACTTTAAGGCTTTAACCCAATCGACCATGATCAAGATCGTACACAAATTCATCGACGAACTGGACAACCAGTTGATCGAGAAAAAGGTTTCCCTGCATTGCAGCGATCGAGCAGCGCAATGGTTAGCCGAAAACGGGTTTTCACCCGCCTATGGCGCCCGACCGCTCGCTCGTTTAATTGAAAAGGAAGTCAAACAAAAGTTGGCCCACGAAATTTTGTTTGGCCAGTTGGCAAAAGGTGGCACCGTCGACGTGGACTACGAAGAACCGCAAGGCATTGTGCTTCGCGTCCAGGGCCAGCAGGAAAAAACCAAAATCAAATCTGAGACTTAGTAAGCGGCCTGGGCTAGAGGTTGAACTCTGGCCCGGGTTCCTCCATCTGCCACGCATCCTGCAAAAGGTCATCGAAGTTGCCCTCTTCGAAGAGCACCACTTCTACGCCCACCTGAACGGACGATTCGCCCATAGAACTCCAGCAGACCCGGCACTGGAATGTGCAAGGGTCCTGCTTTTCAATCCGACCGGTAATGGACGGCGCTTCCTCAACCGCAGCCCAGGTTTCCAGAGACATGGCCAAACCCAACCCGCGGCGGCTGACATTAACAACCTCAACAGGTGCCCATTGGTCGTTGCCAATCTCTAAAGCGGCTTGACCTTGCCAATCCAGACGCTGATCAATACGACGTTCGCGCCCCATTAAGTTTCCTCAGCCTCCGGTTCCGGCTTGGTTTTTTTGCGTCTCGTGGGTTTGCTCTTGGCCGCCGGCTTTTTGGCTGGCGCTGCAGCTTTTTTGGGCTCTGGCGCAGGCTTGGTTTCTGGTTCAGCATCACCTTCTGACTCGACAACCGATGCGTCGGGTACCGGTGGCAAATCTACCTCAGCCATCGCGTCCTCGTCGTCCAGGTCCTCATCGTCGGCAGCGGTCTCATCCATTTGGCGAAACTGTTCTTCCAACAGCTCAATGCGCTCTTTGCGTTCGGCGATTTCCTCGTCGACCTCTTTAAGTTCATGGAAGAAACTTTGGATCGTATTTTTGTACTCTTCTTCCTGGCTCAGTCCGGAACTCAAGGAGGTGTAAACAAATTGGCCTAATTCCTTGAACTTGGTGCTCCGGCGCTGCTTTAAGGAAGCTATTTCGACCCGCAGGGTGTTTATCTTCCAATGCTTTTCAACTTTGCGGGACACTTTCACCGAAAGGTCTTTGGTCAAATCCCAAACTTTGTCCAACAAATGGCGCTCTTGAACCATGCGGTACTCCTCTCAGATGGAAATGAAGTCAACCCAATCAGTATACCCTCTGTGCCTGCGTGGGGGAAGCGGGCGGAAAGAGGAATACTCGCAAGCATTTAGAAAGCAGACTAAGATAGGATGCCTTTGGAGGGAATCGCTTGGCCGCACAAGGATCCGTTTTCAAAAACAGCGCCATCCTGGCTTTTTGGACCGCCTGTTCGCGCGTGTTCGGTCTGGTTCGGGAAATGGTCATCGCGGCCTTATTGGGCACCAGTCGCTGGGCGGATATCTGGAACTTTAGTTTTATGGTACCCAACATGTTCAGGCGTTTTTTTGCGGAAGGCGCGCTTTCCAGCGCCTTAATTCCCATTCTCGCCGAGGTCCATGACGATCCGGAAAAAGAGAAGGAATTTGCGCGCGCCTTTTTCAGTCTGGTCCTACTGGCCTCTACCGTGTTTACAGCCATATTAATCCTGCTCATGCCCGTCCTATTGCCCGCTTTGATCCAGTTGACCAGTACCAGCCTTGCAGAAGGACAAGACGACTTGGTCAAGGCGATCTTACCGACCCAAATCATGTTTCCCTTCCTGATCTTTGTCAGTATGGCGGCCGTTTGCCAGGGCCTGCTCAACGTCCATAACCGCTTTGCGCTGGCTGCAGCGACGCCGATTTTGCTCAATGTGAGCATTATTGCCTTCGGCCTGGGGCTCCAGCCCTTTTTAAACAACCCATTTTGGGGCCTGTGTGCCGGTGTACTCGTAGGCGGAATCTTTCAGTTTGTGCCTCAGTGGATCGCACTGCATCGCCAAGGCATTTCGCTTGTCCCCAGCCGGCAGTTCTGGACCAAGAAAACCCGCGAATCCGTTTTGTTATGGGCACCTATGACGATCGGCGCGGGCATCTATCAAGTCAATCTATTGTTGTCCCAATCGATCGCCTTCTCCCTTTCACCGGCCAGTTTATCGGCGCTGACCTACTCGAACCGGCTTATGGAATTGGTTTTGGGCGTCTTTGCCACAGCACTGGGCACCTCCCTCCTGCCCCACCTAGCCAAGGAGAAAAGTAGCGATCTTTCAGGCTTTTCGAGCACCTTGTTCCAAAGTATGGAGGGCATCTCGGTCATTACCCTACCGGCCTCGATTGGTCTTATGGTGGCCGGATACCCCATTGTTGCCTTGCTATTCAAACGCGGCGCTTTTGACCAGGAAAGCTTGAATTTGACCTATATAGCCGTTTTATTTCACGCTATGAGTATCTTGCCTCTGTCTTGGTACCGGGTCACCAGCCAAGCCTTTTTTGCGATGAAACAGACCCGTTTGGTCATGATTTTGTCTTTGTTTACGACGGTGACCAACATCAGCTTGTGTTATGCCTTACCGCATTTCTTCCCGGAAGGCGCCCGCCACGCCGGGATCGCATGCGCCACCTTGGGCTACAGTTGGGCGCTTGTTTTCATCAGTTTTTATCTGCTCCATCGGCGCTGGAAGATCAGCGCGCCGCCCTCCTTTGGCAAAGAAACACTCAAAATGGTGTTGGCCTCGCTGATGGTCTGTATTCCCTGGTGGCCGTTTCGGGTTGAGGAGCTCCCCACTCGCCTGCTATTTCTCAAAATGAGCATCAGCATCTGCCTCTATCTCGCAACGCTTAAGCTACTTAAATCAAGGGGCTTAATTGAAATCGAAGGCAAGTTGAAACGACGCTTGTTAAGAAATCGCTTCCAACCCTGAGCTTTTTTAGGATAATAGGTTTTGCCATGGCCTCATGGTAAACTGGTATTTTTGAGGCTGGATTAAGGAAAGAATATGGCCCGTAGCGCGGTGAAACCTTTTGTGAAAACCAAGTCCAATTCCCCAATGGCCGAGCCCCACGAAATTTTGATTAAAGCCTTTAGTGAGCAGAAAAAGGGCGACAAAGTGGCCATTTTCCTGCAGGACAACCCCGACCCCGATGCCATCGGCTCGGCGCTCGGCTTTCACTATTTCATCCGCAAGGTGAATCCGGGCTTGCAAATCGACATTTTCCACGGTGCTGAAGTTTCGCATCCGCAGAATCGGACCATGGTGAATCTGCTCAATGTTTCAATGAAACGGGTCGACTCCAACAAAGACTACGCCGATTACTGTCTGAAAATTTTTGTGGATGTAGCCAGCGCCGGCAAGAAGAACTTGCAGAGTTGCTCGGTAAAACCGGACATCATCGTGGATCATCACGAGGATGATCCGGACGGTGATTACATCCTGAAAGACATTCGCAACGTCGGTGCAACGGCCACTTTGGTCTGCGATTACATCCTAAAAGCCGGGTTTGATTTCGCAGAAGATGCAGAAGACGAAGTTTTGGTGGCAACTGCCCTGTTTTTTGGCATTGAAAATGACACCTGGAACCTGGTTGCAGAAAACACCAAGCAGTTGGATATAGATTGTTTCCTTCACCTCTTGCCATTGGTGGACATCGCCATATTAACCAGCATTCGCAATTACCCAATTCCGCGCTACTTTTTTGAATTGGAAGAGATCGCCAACCGCCACAAGCGCATTGAGGGATCAGCCCTGATCACGGGTTTGGAATTCCTCAAACCGGATCGACGCGATTCGATCCCCTACATTGCCGATAAGTTTCTGCGCATGGAAGGCATCGAAACCGTTGTGGTTATGGGCATTGTCGACGACTTTTTGGTGGCCAGCTTACGGACCACGAATACATCGATCAGCCT
The DNA here is from genome assembly GCA_020637335.1 of Acidobacteriota bacterium. Lineage (GTDB taxonomy): Bacteria > Acidobacteriota > Holophagae > Acanthopleuribacterales > Acanthopleuribacteraceae > JACJWC01. Next base: position 125,911 of record JACJWC010000004.1, read on the forward strand.
GAACAGTATTTGCCACAGCGTCTTTGGCGAAGCGTATTCGGGCGCAAAACAAGGTTCTGGCGGTGCGCGCGTGCCCTTGGGACTCATGGCCCCAACTAAAGCGGGTGAAAACGTCAAGCAACTTCTGTGGGAAGCGCTTTGGAGCAAAATGAGCGCCGAACTCTTTGAGAAGATTTCCGGTCATTGATCTCCAACATTTTTTGATCATTGCATGCTAGAAACGTTACAATCCCTTAACTGACCGCTCGCAAAAATCCGATAAAATGTAATCTGTTACGCGGCAATGGATTTCTTTCGGACAGGACGCCCATGGAAACTGTTCACTCCGATCCCAATTATTTTAATGAGGCCACGCAAAGCGTGCCGCGCCTCAAATGGTTGACCAAGGCAGTCAAAGTCAGTCGGTTGTTACCGTTGGACCATCTGGAAGACCAAATTAACGAGAAAGTCGCGCGACTCGTTAGACGCAAACCGGATATGGATGGTGAAACCCGGGCGCAAATTATTGAGAATATTGTTCGCGCCAAAATCCTGAAGAAATTTCAGACCTGGAAAGCCAAACAATACGATCCCAAACCGGGCAAGAAATCACCGTCTCATTCCTTCCGCCAAATGGCCGGGGAGCAATTTGAACGCTGTCGCTGTTCCATCATCAAAGAAAAAAATTTCAAGATCGGCCGCTATCCCGCCATATTGGTGCCCGGCTTCATTCCAGACGGCAATGAAGCGTTTTTCCTTCTGCGCCGCAGCTTTTTGAAATACGGCCCGGTCTTTTACGTCAATTACCCGCCACACCACTTTAACAAGGAAGTGTTGTTCCATCAGCTCTATGACATGATTTGGGATTTGAACCGACGCAGCCTCAAAAATGCAGGCGTTAAGCCACGTCCGTTCCTGGTGGGCACGAGCTTCGGGTGCCGCATTATTCTCAGCTTCATGCAGTGGCTGGACGACAACAACCTGCGGGCAAATTTGGACATTAAAGGCCTTGTCCTGCTTTCGCCCGTGTTGTGCCTGGAAGATGTAGTGGACCCCACCTCGCCCCGCCAAAAAACCTTGGTAGGTCGCGCCGTTTCTCACTTATGCGAGGTTGAACCGGACGATGTGGATGGCATTGACCAGGCGATGGGCCGAGCGCGTAACATTTTCTCCAAGATGTTCACTTCGGGTCGCGACCAATTAAAGTTCAATGAAAAGGAACAGCTTGGCGTTATGGCCATCGAAGACGAGGTTCTGCGCATCTTCGATCCCGAATTCACGCCCAACCAAGGCGTGTTTCAGCGCTATATGGGCTTAAAAACAGAGAAAGCGCTCAGCGGTGCCTACATGAGCGATTTGCCCACCCTTGTCCTGTTTGCCGAAGGTGAAAGTGATGTGCTCACGCCCAATGCGCCCACCTACCACCAATTAATCAACAACGAGTTTCTGCACCAGGTCTTTCCCAATGGCCATGTGGAAGTGGTTTACAGTTTGGATGAGAAACGCCGAGTGACCCATTCCGACCTGATTTTCCAAGCGGATCGTTACCTGGCCCACATCAAACCCTGGCTCAAATTACAAACCTCCTGATATGTTGCACAAACTCGTCCGTGTTTGGGCCCGGAACCGCGCCAAATCAAGACCGCACCCTTCACCAGAGACGGTGCTGCGCCAATTGCTCCAACGCGCAAAAGACACGCCCTTTGGCAAGGAATTTGGCTTTGCGGACATCCTGCGTTCGCAAACCTTGATCCCTAGTTTTCAAGCGCGTGTCCCCCTTTTTGATTACAGTCGCTACCTCGAGTGGCTTGGCGATTGGGATCCCGAGTCAGAAACGGGAACAGAACCACTGGTCAATCGCAGTTGGCCGGGTAGCATCCAATGGTTTTGCCTCTCTTCAGGGACCAGTTCCGGTCGGACAAAATACATTCCCTATTCCAAGGAAATGGCCGAACAGAACCGTCGGGCTGCCTATGACCTGACCGCCCAACTGGCTTTGTGCTTCCCGCAATTCAATCCCCTGCGCCATAAAACGCTGTACATGAGTGGTTCCACCCGGCTCCAGCCCAATCAACACGGCGTAGTTGCCGGCGATATGTCTGGCCTAACCAAATGGTTGGCACCCAAACTCCTAGAAAACATCGTTTTACCGCCCCAATCCATCTCCGAACTAGAACCTTGGTCGGTTCGACTGGAAGCGCTGGTTCAGCTGTGTCAAAAGCGGCAGGATATCGGTATTCTTTCCGGTATTCCCATTTGGCAACTCACCTTTTTAGAAACGTTACAGGGCAAAAGTGGGCAATCGATTAGGGAGCTCCTACCCAACCTGCGTTTTCTGATCCACGGCGGGATGTCGATTGCACCCTATCGCCAAAAAATATCGGAAATATTGGGCAGTGGTGTGCAATTGGTGGAAGTGTATGCCGCATCGGAACTGGGAATTGCTGCATTTCAGCTGCCCGGTGAGGCCGGCATGCGGTTCTTTGAGCATTACGGTGTGTTTTACGAATTTGAAGATGGCTTGGGCAACATGGTCCCGCGCTCGGACTTGGAGCCCGGAGTAGCCTATAACGTGTTAATTAGCAGCTGTGCGGGATTATGGCGCTACCGAATTGGCGACCAAGTGGTATTTAAATCCATTAATCCCATGGTCTTGGAGCGCGTGGGGCGCGATAAAACAACAAGCGCCTTTGATGAAAAAGTAACCGAATTTGAAGTGGAATTCGCCATGCAGCTCCATCCCGAATTGGGCGATTTTGCCATGGGCCCCGATTTGGCCGGCCGCCGCCATGTTTGGTTTGTGGTGGGCGAACCCTTACCCCAAAATTTTGATATCCAAAAAGTCGATGACCGCCTGCGCCTGAAGAATTTGGATTATGACGATTACCGCGGTGATGGACGGATCAACCCGCCCATCTCATTTCACTGTCCCGATAGAGCCGCCTTTTTGAATGCGTTGAAACGCATCGAGGGCGGGCAACGCAAGTTCCCCCGGCTGTTAACGCCGGAGGAAACTTTAAAATTGTTGGCAACATTTGGGCCTAGCTAACCCGTTTTCTAGCTGTTCAGTTCGTGTCCGCCAATATCCTTGCGGAAATACTTGCCGCGAAAATGGACTTTTTCCACCAAACGATACGCAGCATTGCGGGCGCGATCTAAATCGCTGCGCCAAGCGGTTGCGCCCAAGACACGTCCACCAGCGGTGACCAGCTTGCCTTCGCCATTGGTTTGGGTGCCTGCATGGAAAACAATGCCATCTTCCACGTTTTGCGGCAACGGCTCAATGACATCGCCCGAACGCGGGTTTTCGGGATAACCCTCCGCGGTGCAAACAACGCAAACACAAGCCCGTTGATCAGCAATTTTCAGATCAAGGTCTGGCTCAAACTGGCCTTGTGCTGATTGGTACAGAATGGGTAACAGGTCGGATTCGATGAGCGGCATCATGACCTGCGTCTCCGGATCACCGAATCGAACATTAAACTCCAATACTTTTGGACCATGCCAGGTCAACATCAACCCGATAAACAAAACGCCTTGAAACGGACTGCCCTGTTGGGCCATGTATTGGAAGACCGGATCGGCAATTTGCTCCAGGATGACCTGTTCCATCTCCGGCGTAACAAAGGGAGAAGGCGCGAAGGTACCCATGCCACCCGTGTTGGGACCGTGGTTTCCATCGTGCAGGGCTTTATGATCCTGTGCAGCCACCAGGGCCAAACCGCGTTTCCCATCGCAAATCACATGAAACGAAGCTTCTCGGCCCACCAGGAACTCTTCAATCACGACGACCTTACCGGACTCGCCAAATCGGTTGTCCACCATGGCTTCTTTTAAGGCCATGACGGCTTCACCTTCGTTCTGACAGATGGTCACGCCTTTGCCCGAAGCCAATCCATCTGCCTTGACCACCAGCGGAAACTCGTGGTTTTTCACATAGGCACAGGCTTGGTCAAATGCATCAAATCGTTGGTATTTGGCTGTCGGGATTTTGGTTTCGGCCATGACCTTCTTGGCGAAAGCCTTGGACCCTTCCAGCTGAGCCGCCAATTTACTCGGCCCAAAACAGGCGATACCCGCGGCACGCAGATGATCACACCAGCCCTGAACCAATGGTTTTTCCGGTCCCACTACCACCAAATCAATCTTCTGCTCCTGGCAGAAAGACAAGGTGGACGTAAGATCGGGCAAGTCGACACACTTGCCCAAATGGGCACAGCCCGGGTTCCCGGGCGCAAAGTAGAGTTGGGAGAGCTGGGCGCTTTGGGCAATTTTCCAGCCCAAAGCATGCTCACGTCCGCCTGAACCGATGATCAAGACGCGCATAGAGGAGTCCGTCACTCGATTTCAATGCCCATGGCCAGGCCATTCCCGCCGCCCATGCATAGGGATGCAACACCGCGGTTCTTACCTTTTTGTTTGAGCGCATGGATCAAAGTCAAAAGAATTCGGGAACCTGACGCTCCAATGGGGTGACCCAGGGCGACAGCGCCACCGTGCACGTTGACCTTTGCGACATCAACACCCAGCTCGCGGGTAACGGCGCAGGCTTGGACGCTGAACGCTTCATTAAACTCGAACAGGTCGACGTTTTCGGGGGTCCAGCCGGTTTTTTGAAATAACTTGGTGGTGGCCGGAACGGGCGTCATCATGACCCACTCGGGATCCAGACCGCCAACCGCATAATCGACAATTCGCGCGAGCGGTTTCAGTCCCAGTTTTTGGGCTTTTTCTGCGCTCATAACCAGGACCGTCGCTGCACCGTCATTGACTGAGGGCGCATTACCAGCCGTGACCGAGCCATCTTTTTTGAAGGCGGGTTTCAATTTACCCAAGACATCCAACGAGGTGTCACGACGCGGCCCTTCGTCCGTATCAACGACCACAGTGCCTTTTCGACCGGCGATTTCAACTGGAACGATTTCGTCTTTAAACCAGCCGCGGTCAATTGCTTCCAGCGCCTTGAGATGGCTGTCCAACGCGTATTGGTCCTGCGCTGCGCGCGAAACTTCATATTTATCAGCGACCATTTCGGCAGTCGCACCCATGTGGAAATCGTTGTAGATGTCCCATAACCCATCGTTGATCATGGAGTCCACGACTTGCTGATGACCCATCCGATAACCATCGCGTGCTTTAGGCATCAAGTAGGGTGCATTGGACATGCTTTCCATGCCGCCAGCCAAAACCACTTCAGCGTCTCCTGCCTTAATCGCCTGAGCGCCTAACATCACAGCTTTGAGACCTGATCCGCAGACCTTGTTAATCGTGAAAGCGCCTTGCGATGAAGGAATCCCGGCATGGATCAGGACTTGGCGCGCCGGATTTTGGCCCAGGCCAGCCGGCAAGACACAACCCATAATCACTTCATCAATTTCACTGGCCGCGACACCCGCGCGGCGCAGCGTTTCCTTGGCCGCAATGGTTCCCAACTGAACAGCGGTTAAAGGGGCGAGTCCGCCCTGAAAACGTCCGATCGGGGTGCGTGCCCCGCTTACGATTACAACTTCCTTAGCCATTTTGGCCTCCTTACATTCTTTGTTTTTCGATAATTGTTTTTCCGTTCATGTAGGGAACTAACACTTCAGGCACACGAACCGTTCCATCCGCTTGTTGGTAGTTCTCCAGAATCGCCAATAGGGTTCGGCCTACGGCCAGACCCGATCCATTTAAGGTGTGGACAAATTCGGGTTTGCCATTTTCGTTGCGGGTCCGAATCTTGGCGCGCCGCGCCTGGAAATCCCAAAAATTGCTGCACGATGAGATCTCACGGTAGGTGTTCTGACCGGGCAGCCAAACTTCCAAATCGTAACATTTTGCCGCTGAAAAGCTGATATCCCCCGAACACAGCAGCATGACCCGATAGGGCAATTTCAATTTCTGCAGGATCGATTCTGCGTCCTGGCGCAATTGCTCCAAACACGCCTCGCTGGCCTCCGGCTTGGTGAACCAGACCAATTCGACCTTGTTGAACTGGTGCTGACGAATCAAACCGCGCGTATCGCGACCATAAGCGCCTGCCTCGCTGCGAAAGCACGGCGTAAAAGCCTGGTATTGGATGGGCAATTGTTGCGGATCGAGGATTTCATCGCGATGCAGGTTGGTGACCGGGACTTCCGCCGTTGGCACCAGGTAGTAGTCCATGCCTTCCAGCTTAAAAACATCCTCTTTCATTTTGGGAAATTGGCCCGTTCCAAACATACTATCGCCATTGACCATAAAGGGTGGCATGACCTCAAAGTAGCCTTGCTCTTCGTGCACATCGATCATGAACTGGATCAAGGCCCGTTCTAAACGCGCAGCATCACCCCGTAAAACGGTGAAGCGTGTGCCGGTGACTTTGGTCGCCCGTTCAAAGTCAAAAATGCCAAGAGCGGTTCCCAAATCCACATGATCTTTTACCGGGAAGTCAAAGGTGGGCACCTCGCCCCAGCGGCTGACTTCTTGGTTGTCCTCTTCGGAATGGCCTTTGGGGACTTCGGGCCGAATCATGTTGGGAATGAAGGGCACCAACGAATTCAGAGCCTCTTCGGCCTCGCCCAATTCACTTTCCAGGGCTTTGATTTTTTCGCCAATCGCACCGATTTGTGCCTTCAACTCGGTGACATCTTGGCCCTGTTTAATCAGGACGCCAATTTGTTTGGAACCGCTGTTGCGTTCCTGTTTCAGTTGCTCCACCTCAACTAAAATTTCGCGACGTCGCTGGTCTGCTTTGGGAAAAGCACTCAGGTCCAAGCTGTTGTTGCGTGCGTCTAGCATGGCTTGCACTTGGTCCAGATTTTCGCGGATAAATTTCAAGTCGAGCATGAATACCCCGTGACACTATGTAATGTACATCTGCGAGCGACGCTTTGTTTAAAAAGAAAAGCGAGATGGCAGACAGGTCCCGATCTTTGCGGGCCCTAAGAATATAGCGCATTCCGGGAATGGCGTCAGCCTAAGAAGCGAAGCCCTTTAAAAACAGTCCTTTCCATTTGTCCTGATCGGGCACGGTTCCGCCGAGCTTAAGCAAAGGCACTCGACGTTCAAACAGATCATCAAAGGTCATTGCATATTCGCGTTCTAGCGCCTGATCCAGTTCCGCGCGACAAAAGGGCAGCTCTGGATCTAAGCGTTGGCCCGCAGCCGCATCGTTCTGGATTCGTTCATAGATGTCCAGCACGTGACGCCCATATCGGCGCAACAAACTGAGGATCTGACCGGAATCCAAACCAAGTGATTGGCCTTGCTCTTGTACGGAGCGTAAAAAAATTGGAAAATTTTCGGGTGCCCACGGTAATGCTGCATTGCGTTCACATTTTTCGTTGGGCTTACAGCGGTAGCCCACCTTGTCGACCAAAGACTGCGCATCGACCCGCGCCGTCGTCAATTTGCCACCGATACTGACAAAATAGCCTTTTGCCAATTCAGAGGCGATCCATTCGCGGGATAACGCACTTGGCCCTTTCCCGAGTTGACGTTGCAGGACCCGAATCCCACAAAAGCGGTTACACACCTTAACTTGGTCCCCAAAATCAAAATGATGATTCAAGCCCTCCAACAAATAATGTTCATCCGCGTCTTCCGGCCGTACCTCCAGCACATCGCCCTTTACAAAGGTATCCGTAGTGCCAACCAAGGTCCGACTCTGCCAGGGGATCACAAAAAAAACGCGACCGTCTTGGGGATGGAGGAGCAAAAAGGCCGTGTCCCGCAGCGGTAACTCGGCAAGGACAAGGTGAACGCCCTTGGTCATCGCCAGCTGTTCGCGCTCAATCATGCCGCCACTCACCTGAGGCATCCACGGACCAGCCGCATTCAACACGGTTCGCGCGTGCACTTCCAGCGATTCTCCTGTCTGATTTTCCAGGTAAAGGCCGTGTTGGGTTTTGCCGATATCCACAGCCAATACGCGGTGATGATTGAAGATATGCGCACCCGCTCCTTCCGCGCCCAGAATGACCTCCAAAGTCAATCGCGCATCATCCGTCTGGGCGTCCTCGTACGAGTAGGCGGACTTCAATCCGGATTGCTTCAAATGGGGGAATTGTTCAGCCAATTCGGCCCGGCTGTGGTGCCGGTGGTTCTGGTGGGGTGCAAAACGATGCTCGACGCCCCAAGTAAACAGGTCATAAACCATTAGCCCCAATTTCAGCGAAGGACTTTTCCAGCGTCCACCCTGATAAAGCGGAACCATAAACCGCAAAGGCCAAACCCGATGCGGTCCCAAATTGAGCAGGTTGGCCCGCTCTCGAACCGATTTGCGCACGAGCCCCAAATGGCCGTGCTCCAAATAACGCAGTCCGCCATGGACCAGCTTGGAGGACTGTGAGGACGTGCCACAGGCAAAATCGTTTTGCTCCAGCAACACGACTTGGTAGCCGCGTCGCGAGGCTTCATACGCGGTCCATGCACCATAAATGCCTCCGCCAATCACGGCGAGGTCATATTGCTTTTGCAGGTCATATTCGGGCGTACGGAGTTTCATAAAGGCCTGAATTCAAGGTTTTTGGTACTTAGATTTCCAGGCGTCATAGGGCATTCCGTAAATTAATTCGCGCGCTGCTGGATCTTCAATGCTCACACCTTGGGCTTCCGCTTCAGCGCGATACCACTTGGACAGGCAATTGCGACAAAACCCGGCCAAATTCATCAAGTCAATGTTTTGGACATCGGTCCGGTTTTGTAGATGGGCCACCAATCTTCGAAAAACGGCCGCCTCAATCTCGGTTTGCCGGTTGGATTCCATATCTGTCCCTCCAAATTCTGGATTTCACGTTCCATTGACAGCTTACACGCTTTCAAGTAGCGTTTCGAAAGCAATTCTTTTGAGGAGCATGTGCCATGAAAATTCTGCCAATGATCTTAATCTCCACGTCCTTATGGGCCGGAATCCAGGGAGGAAACGTGGATTACAAGGCCGGGGAAACGGTCATGAAAGGTTATCTTGTCTACGATGATGCATTTACTGGCAAACGGCCGTGTGTCCTGGTCGTGCACGAATGGTGGGGCCACAATGCCTATGCGCGTTCGCGGGCCGATCAATTGGCCAAAATGGGTTATCTGGCATTGGCGGTCGACATGTATGGTGAAGGGAAAACCGCAGATCACCCGGAAACGGCGGGCCAATTTGCCGGCGCCGTGATGTCTAATTTTCCCGAAGCCAAAAGCCGATTCGAAGCGGCCTTGAACCTGTTGAAGTCACATCCTATGGCCGATGCTGATCACACCGCGGCCATTGGTTATTGTTTCGGCGGTGGCGTCGTCCTGGAAATGGCAAAAAGTGGTGTCGACTTGGATGCGGTCGCCTCCTTCCACGGATCCTTAACCCAAATCAACCACCCCAAACCCAATACCATCCAAACCGAAATCCTGGTTTGTAATGGCGCCGATGACAAATTCATCCCCCAAGAAGCCATTGACGGCTTTAAAAAGGAAATGGAAAGCGCCGGCATCAAGTTCCAGTTCATTAATTACCCGGGCGCTGTCCATAGCTTTACCAATCCGGACGCCAACCAGTTTGGCGAAAAATTCGGTTTACCTTTGGCTTATAACAAGGAGGCGGATGAGGCCAGTTGGAAAGCCATGTCCGAAATGTTGAAGCGGGTTTTTGCGCAATAAATGCACGCCGCTGCGGTGGGCCGGTACGCCCCTTCACCGACTGGCCCACTCCACCTTGGCAACCTTCAGACCGCTCTGGCCGCTTGGCTGCAAGCCCGGCTGGCCGGCGGTCGGATCGTGTTGCGCATGGAGGATCTCGATACGACGCGGTCCCAGCCCATTTTTCGCGAACAAATCCTCGAGGACCTGGCCTGGTTGGGTTTGGACTGGGATGCAGGGCCCCAACCGAAAAAGTTAGGTCCTTTTGATCAAACCCAACGAACCGGTTTTTATGACAAAGCGTTTCAGGACCTGGAGCGGGAGGGTTTGATTTACCCCTGTAGTTGTAGCCGAAAAGACATTGCCGAGGCCGCCGGAGCGCCTCACGGATATTCCCCGATTTACCCGGGAACCTGCCGCTCAGGTCCCCGAAAAGGCGGGCCCTGGGCTTGGCGAATTCGCGTGCCCGATCAGGTCATTGGATTTGAAGATCAAGTGATCGGCTGGCAAAGCCAAAATGTGGCAGCGTCAGTAGGCGACTTTGTGATTCGCCGCGCAGATGGGGTTTACGCCTACCAACTGGCCGTTGTGGTCGATGATGCGGCCATGGAGGTTAGCGATGTCGTCCGCGGCCAAGACCTTTTGGACTCAACCGCTCGCCAAGTTTATCTCCAACGGGTATTGGGTTACCCGCAACCTACTTACTGGCACGTGCCCTTACGGCTCGATGAGAACCAACAAAAAATGAGCAAACGCGACGGCAGCCAATCGCTGGGTATTTTGCGTGACCAGGGCATTCAACCCGAGCAGGTCATCGCAGACTTGGCCGATCAGCTTGGACTTGAGCCCACGCCCCAAATGCCGAAGGGAATACTAAGCACCCTGGATCTGACCCATTTTAGAACCCGCTTACAAGAAAAGGCCGCATCAACGCCATCCTGCTAGGAGATCCCATGTTGAGTTTCGCATTTTTTCTATTATTGGTTGCCGATTGGCAACCGGACCAAGCAGCCCTGATTTTCACCGCAACGGTTCAGGGCAAAAACCACCTGTTTTTGCGATCAGCGAGCGGTGAAGTTACCAACCTGACACCTGAAAGTGGAAAGGAAAATTGGGCGCATCCCCACCCCAATGGCCAATCGATATTATTTCAATCCCAGCGAGACGGCAGTTATGACCTTTTTCAGATGAGTTTATCCGATCGTCACTGGATTCCTTTGGCTACCCACACACGCCACGATGGATTGGCCATTTGGCACCCCAACGGCACCCAGATCGCCTTTTTTTCCGCTCGAGACTTCGAGTACCCGCCCCAAGGTCCGATTCCCGGTCATGTCTACCTTTTGACCAATGGCGAGAATCCAAAACAAATCACCCAGACTCGTTTGGAATCAACACTTGGACCATCCAGTTGGTCTCCTGATGGAAAAAGTCTACTGATCAGTCGCTCCTCGGGTAACCATTTAGAACTTTTCCAATTGAACATTGCCAACGGACAGGAGAAATTGGTATCCGCATCCGAAATCAGCAAGTCCAGTGGACTGTATGCGCATCAACAACCCTACATTGCCTTTTCAAGCGAACAGGATACGGGTGCAGAAGTCTGGGTTATGGACACTCAAGGCCAAAATGCCCGGGTCTTAGCCAAGGGTGAGGGCCATTACTACCCCTACGCCTGGTCTCCCAACGACGAGTGGGTGTCCATGACCTGGTATCCATCCGATTGGAACCACGCTGAATTGCAATGTGTTCATGTCGCTACGGGTAAGATCGTGGTTTTAATCCAGGAAAACAACGCAAGAGAGGGCAATTGGTTAGCGCAACCCTAAAACATCCAACATAGCTTTGGGATCATGCAAAACCTGAACCGGCTTAACTTGGTCGCCCTGCAAGATGAGCAACTGCGGAAAGCCTCGGGTTCCCCACGCCTTGATTTTGGCCTGCGTGCGCTCATCCTCGAATTCCAAGCGACAAATCGTGAATTTTTCCTGGGCGATTTTGTTAAATTCGGGATCGGACCAAACGTTCTGATCAAAGTGGCGGCAATTCGGACACCAGATCGCAGAAACATAAACCAAAAGCGGTTTCCCGGAGGTTTGGGCTGCTTGGGTTGCCTGATCAAAATCCAAAAAATGGACACCGGTCTGAGCCAAAGCACGGCGGCCCAACCAGCTTTGAACTTCCACATTGACAAAGTACGCGCCCGCCACCAAGACCAGCGCTAATAGGGTCAGACGCATCCGGCGGTTCACTCGTCACGGTCCTCAAACAGGGGAATTTCCAGACGAAACCACGCACCGCAACCGGGGCCGTCACTACCACCCGTCAACTTCCCACCTAATTGGGCTGCTAGGTTTGCCGAACCATGCAGGCCATAACCATGACCCTCTTTTTTGGTCGTGAACCCAAAAACGAATAACTTGGCCAAATGCTTGGTTTGGATACCGACCCCATTATCTTCAACCTGGATGAAGGCGTGATGGGCATCCGACATGCCCGTTTGAATCACAATTTCGGGCAATGGGTTTTCTGCGGCCTGGATTGCCTGCTTGGCGTTAAACAGCAGATTGAGCAAAATCTGCAAAACTTTTTTGCGATCGGCGCGGACCTGGACCGGTTGGAGCCGTTCCAAGCGCACGGGAATCTTGGCCCGATCCATACTTCCGCGCACCAGGTCAATCGCCTCGCCGACCAGATCGCGAAGAGCGACCGCTTCCGTCTGGCTCTTTGAGGGCGATTGAGTCGTTTGCTGAAAATCGACAATTTGGGAAATGTGGTCCACGCTCTTTTTGGTGATGTAGAGCTCACTAAACAGTTTTTGTTGTTCTTTGGTGAGAAAGGCGGCTAAACGCGCAAGAAAATCCGGAACTTTTCTGCCCTTTTCATGCTCGGCCAGAAAGGTGCCTAAATCCTCTTTATGTTGGGCAAAAAGGTCTGCGACCTGCTGAACCCCTATGGTTTTACTGCCCAATAAGACCTGCTCCATGCTTGAAAGCGAAGCCGATACGCTGTTGAGCGCATTGGCGACGTTGTGCAAAACAATGGTCGCAATCTCCTCCACCCCAGTTCGATGGGCAAAAGCTACCAGTTCAGCATGAAAATTGTCGCGTTCCAATTGGAGTTGACGCTGGCGCTCCATGCCCTCTTTCAAACTCTGATTCATGGATTCCAAATCCAGATTCTTGTGTTCGAGTTCCTCTTGGGTCAGGCGTAAGTCCTCTATAACTCGCCGCAGCAACACGTTGGTGCGATCCTTAAGGTCCTCAGTGCGTTCCAAATTAATTTCTGCCCGGCGCAGCTTTTTGCGCAGCCACATATTCTCACGCATGAGTTCCTGGAGTTCAGGCGCATGGGTCGCATTCTCAAGGGAGGTTAGTTTCAGGTCTTCCATGAAGCTCAGGGTCCGATCAGGAGGGTCACAAAGGACTCATTTTGAAATAGGCTGGGTTTTTGGGGTTGAAGCGGGCAAAATTCGCCATAAGTGTAGAAGCCTAGCACAGGAACCTTGCTTCCGATCTCCTTGGAAATAATCTCGAATTCCATGTGGGTACGAATGCCCAGGACCTGGCGGCGGGCCGCACACGAAAAACACAAGGCAAAGTGCGGCTTACCCTGAAACCGCTCACGGGCTTGGCGCGCACTCAATTGGGCTGCGTCCAAAATTGCTTCTTTGGTCGCATCGGTCAGTTGTGCGTACGCCCCTTCAGGCACATCTCCGGAAAACGTAATCGAGCCATTGGCCTCGTTGTAGCCGATACACGCACGCAAATACGAGTCGCCAGACGCCGTATGGATGATTAAAGGAAACTCGCCCGAAGGTCGTTTATGGTCGCCAAGGTAGTACTTATAAAACTCCTTGGCAGGTTGGTGATCTATCGTAAACACCTGGTTCCCCTTGGCACCCGTAATACGCACTTTTTGGGAAATCGCGCTCCAACCCGAGGCCAACCCAAAGGAATATTGAAAGTTTCCCGAAAACAACAGGAGCACAAGCCCATCCGAACTGCGTCTCTCGTTGAAAAACAAAATCGTCTTTTCAAAATTCCAATCATCAGCCGCTGACCCCCCAAAAATCGGGATATCGGGACCCAGTTGCTTTTGGATCTCCTCAAGCACCAATTGAGATGACACACTTAAACCATCAACAAAAGCCAAGCCCATTTGAAGCGGGCCCTTGATTTGACTTAAAGCCTGGTCTATCGCCCGTTTCACAGTTCCTTGCAGATCGTTTTGTAGACCAAAACCCTGGCCTGCCCCAACCTCAAAACCCTGACCACATAACAAGCCAAAAGCCGTACTGTCCTCTTGATAAGAAATGGCCGAGGAAAATTCGCCATACGAGGTGCACCCAATGATGGGCAAATTGGGAAACCGCGCACCAATCTCCTGGAGGCAGTAATCATGGTCTTGCTCGTAACCACTAAATAGCAAACCGGCCTTGGGTTCACGCCGCTGCAATGCATTTTGGACTTGTCCAAATATGCTTTGTAGCGCTTCAAAAGGATCGGGCTGATCACTGTGGCCGATCGCAAGATGCATAAGAAAACCCCGATTTTTAGGCGATAGGGGATTATAGACCAAGCTGGTCCATTTCGAGTTGCTGATTTCATGTTTAGGCGAAATTGGAGCCTTTCACCAGTCATTCCCAGCCCAAACGCCACCAGAACCCGATTCTGTGAGACGAATCACAGGATCGGCGTCTCCACATTTCCTCCACCCTTCCTGCACTTTTAGCAAGGAAACTGCCCTTGACCCCACAATTCTGGAGGCAGCATGAAATTCCGATTTTGTTTCTTTATATTTCTTTCGATGGGCTGGGCCTTAGCCCAAAACCCAGCCAATCATCGCGATCCAAACCCAGTCTCACCCGCACGCCGCATTACCCGCGATCAACCTCCTCAGCCGCCCAATCCCGGTCCCGCTCCCAGTCAGGAACGCAATCTGGATGGCACCAATAACAATCCGAACGATGCCTTGATGGGCGCCGCCAACACACCGCTTCTCCGGCTCTTTAACCCATCCTATGCCGGAAATGGTGAAGAATTAGCCGGCACTGACCTACCCTCACCGCGAGAAATCAGCAATACGGTATTTGCAGAGGCCGAGCAACCCGCCGCAACGGGTAACGTGAGTAGTTTCCTTTGGCAATGGGGCCAGTTTATCGATCACGACATCGATTTAACCGGCGGTACGGATCCACCCGAATCGGCGCCCATCGCCATTCCAACCGGCGATCCTTACTTTGACCCCAGTGGAACGGGAACCCAAGAAATGGATTTCAACCGTTCGCTGTATCAACGCGACCCAACCGGTCTGCGCCAAAAAATCAATGAAATTTCGGCGTGGATCGATGGGTCCAATGTGTATGGTTCCGATTTGGCCCGTAGCCTAGCTCTGCGCCGCCTGGATGGGTCTGGGCAATTAAAGACTTCCGCCGGCGAGTTCCTGCCCTATAACGAGGCCGGTCTATCCAACGCGGGTGGACCCAGCCCAGACCTGTTTTTGGCCGGAGACGTAAGGGCCAATGAACAAATTGGCTTACTGGTGATGCACACACTATTTGTGCGCGAGCACAATCGAGTCGCCAAAGAGATTAAACGGCAACACCCCGATTGGAGCGATGTGCAAATCTACCAATCCGCCCGCCGGGTAGTTTCCGGGATCATCCAGAAAATCACCTATGACGAGTTCTTGCCGGTCCTGCTCGGCCCCAATCCCCTACCCCCCTACCGGGGTTATGACCCGAACCTGGATGCCAGCATTTCCAACGAGTTCTCCACGGCCGCCTATCGGTTTGGCCATTCCGCCATTAACAGCCAACTTTTGCGGTTGGACGCCCAATTTCAACCCATCCAAGCTGGAAACTTGGCCCTGCGAAACGCCTTTTTTGCACCACAACGTTTAAGTGAAGGCGGGCTGGAACCGGTATTGCGCGGTCTGGCCGCACAGGCCTGCCTGGCGATTGACAATTCCGTGGTTGATGATGTGCGCAATTTCTTGTTTGGACCGCCCGGTGCAGGTGGATTCGACTTGGTCAGCCTTAATATCCAACGTGGCCGCGATCACGGTTTACCCAGCTACAACGAAGTCCGTCGTTCCACCGGCTTACCCTTGGCCCGCCGCTTTTCCGATATCAACAGTGACCCACAAATTCAGGCCCAGTTGGAAAAGGTGTATGGTGACCCCGATCGGGTTGAGCTCTGGGTCGGTGGCCTGAGCGAAAAACCAACAGAGGGTGCCATGGTCGGCCCCACCTTTGCCGCCATCATCCGCGACCAATTTTTGGCCTTACGCGATGGCGACCGTTTTTGGTACCAGCGTGCCCTTTCACCGGACGAGCTTCGCATTGTTGAGAGTTCGCGGTTGTCCGATGTTATTCGCCGCAACACGCAAATCGATCGCGAACTCGCCGACGATGTCTTTCATATCCAACCGCCCCGCCGCCCGCGGCCCTAATTCCGAGTATCTCTTCAACCCAATTGTTTTCTCGCTTTGCAAAAAGATTGATATGCTTGGCCCCAAAAAAAAAGGGGCCAACATGTTTTTGATTTTTTTTCTCCTCGGTTCCGAACCGGGACTTGCTCTGCGTTCGGGAACTTTACCCATGACCGCCGCAGGTAACACCTTGCTTCAAAAACGCCAGGAGCCCCATGTCGGGGTAGCCGTTTTTGAAACGAACCTCTCAGATCGACAGAAGGAAACCTTAAAGCAACACGCTGCTCTGCTCGCGCCCCTCTCTGCCAATTCATATCTGGTGCACTGGTATTCAGGGGTTCAAAAAGTTCCCGGCCTGAAATGGACTGGCGACTTACCCAGCCATCTCAAAACAATTGGATCCCCGCAATTTGCCAGACCTTACCACTTGCTCATTTCCCCATGTATCGATGCTTATGCCTGGTGCCAAAAAAATCGGATACACGCAGATTCAATAGTTGGAAATCCTCAGTTTAGCCTCATCCGAATCAGCAATTTGGATGCGGATACTTGGTCCCACATTCAGGCAGATCCCTTCCTGTTCTGGTTGGAGCCCTATCAGCCCAAACGCCTTCTAAACGATCGCAGCGTTTGGGTCTGTCAGGCGGGACTTAACAACATGACCACCCCGGTTCACGACCAAGGAATTTTGGGCCAGAACCAAATCGTTGCCGTCATGGACACCGGCCTGGATGCAGACCATTGCATGTTCTTTGACAGTACCAATGGTTTACCCAACGGCACTCTGAACTTGAGTCAACGCAAAGTGGTGGCTTATATGGATTTGGGCATGGAAGGCAATTGGGATAGTCAAGGTCACGGCACCCATGTGGCCGGTTCCATCGCCGGCGATAACATTCCCTATGATCAGCACAATAATTTCGACGGTATGGCTCCAAGCGCAAAGCTCATTATCCAAGATGGCGGCTACATGATCGATGATTTTGCCGATCTGCCCTTCCTGCCGGCAGACTATTACAATGACCTGTTTCTGCCCACCTACACAATGGGTGCACGCATCCACTCCAACAGTTGGGGCGCTCACGAAAATTTTGGCACCAACAATTACACGGTAGAATGCCAAATGTGCGATCAATTCATTTGGGACCACCCAGACTTCTCAATATTTTTTGCCGCAGGCAATGAAGGCCACAACGGTCCACCCAGCATGACTGATCCAGCGACTGCCAAAAATCTGATTGCCGTGGGGGCAACCGGTGGCGGCAATTCGGCCAGTGGGATGGCCTCCTTCTCCTCGAATGGACCGGTACAAGACGGTCGCATGAAACCCGATCTAACTGCACCCGGCGCAGGCATCCATTCCGCACAAAATGATAACAACATCAACTCAATGAACTGTGGGCAAGCCACGCTGTCCGGCACCTCAATGGCCTGTCCGACCGCAGCCGGCTTAGCCGCATTGGTTCGTCAATACTACGTAGACGGTTTCTACCCCAGCGGGACCGCCAACGGACCCGATGCCTTCACCCCATCTGCCGCTCTGATCAAAGCTACGCTCTTGGCAAGTGGCACGCCGATGGAGGCCATGAGCGAATTTCCTTCCAATATTCAGGGCTACGGCCGCATCACCTTGGATCAAGTGCTCTACTTTGCTGGCGATAATGAATCTCTTTGGACGTATGAACATACTGGCCTGCAAACTGCAACCAGCTACATGGTCAATATCAACGTTGCGGAACACCAGGAGGTCAAAGTTTTTTTGGTTTGGAGTGATTATCCTTCAACCCCTATCGCCAGTACCAATCTTGTCAATGATCTGGACTTGAGCCTTTCGGGTCCCAGCGGATCGTTTATCGGAAATAATTGGGTGAACGGAGTTTCCCAAACGGGTGGTAGCCCAGACCGCATCAATAACGTGGAAATGATCCGATTAATCGACCCGCAGTCGGGCAATTACAGTCTGATGGTCAATGGATTTGCCGTTCCGGAAGGACCACAACCCTTCGCATTGGTGATACTCCAGCGGCCGGTTCCCCAAACCATTACCGTCCTTTCGGAAACCAACCAAACGGCAACCATGGGCCAGGACTTGTTTTTTCAATGGGAGATACCAGCCGATGTGCTGTCTATGCAGGTTCGCTCTAGCGGGGGCACAGGCGATGCGGACCTCTATGTGCGCTTTGGTGCCCAACCGAGCACCAGCATTTTCGATTTCAAATCGGATGGGTCGACCAGCAATGAAAGCGTTGTGGTGTCCAACCCGCAGGCCGGTACCTGGCACGCGTTGCTCCACGCTTTCTCCACCTTTTCCGGGGTGAGTTTTGAAGTCACCTACCAAATCCCTTACACGTCATCCTGCCTCACCTACCAAGAACTCCTGGATTCATGGCCGACCCATTCGGTTTTGGTTCTCGTGGATGCGTTAACCACCTGCCCGAGTAACTAATGGCCGTTTCAAGAAAAACAACAGGACCCGATCTGGCTTTAAACGCTTTACGGGTCCCCATTTCTTTACAAAGGCCTTTCAAAAAAATTTGGTTTTGATAACCGGGTGTGTGCATAATGGAGTTTTCCTCCCCACTTTCCCGACACTGGAAGGCTTATGAAATATTCAGCACTTACCCATTGGGTCGGGGGGACCGCAGTCCCTTCCAATGACCCAACTTTGGCCGTCTATTCCCCATTAACAGGGGAACAGATCAGTACCGTACCGATGAGCGGATTTGAAGCCTTGGACCAAGCGGTTCTGGCAGCGCGCGGCGCTTTTGAAGCCTGGAGCCAAAAACCAATCAAGGAACGCGTTGGCGTTTTTTACACCTATCGCCACCTGCTCGAAAAGAATATGCAGGAACTGGCCGCCCTGGTTCGCGAGGAGAACGGCAAAACCCACTCTGAAGCCATTGCCGAAGTTCAAAAGTCCATGGAAGTTACCGAGTTTGCCTGTTCCCTGCCGCAACTCACCGCAGGTGAGGTCATGGAAGTCAGTCGCGGCGTCGAGTGCCGCAGCGAATATCGGCCGTTGGGTGTGGTTGCCTGCATCACGCCGTTCAACTTTCCCAACATGGTGCCCAATTGGACTTTGCCCAACGCCATCGCGCTCGGCAATTGTGTGGTGCTCAAACCTTCCGAATTGGTACCACTCAGTTCCATGCGCATCGCGGAACTGCTCAAAGAGGCCGGGTTGCCTGACGGCGTGCTCAACGTGGTTCACGGCGGAAAGGACATGGTTGAAGCCATTTGCGATCATCCTGGGATTCACGCGGTCAGTTTTGTCGGTTCAACCAAGGTGGCCAAATTGGTGTATGCCCGGGCGACTAGCCACCTCAAGCGCTGCGTCGCTTTGGGTGGCGCAAAGAACCACCTAATTGTTTTGCCCGACGCGCATGTCGATATGACAGCCAGCAACGTGGCCGCCAGCATGTCGGGTTGCGCCGGCCAACGCTGTATGGCTGCCTCCGCCATGGTTGCCGTGGGCGCAGCGGATGCCATTGTTCAACGCATTGTCGAAGAGTCGAAAAAAATTGTGCCGGGCCAGAACCTGGGCGCCGTTATTTCCCAAGCCGCCAAGGAACGCATAACTGGCTACATCGACCAGGCTGAACGCCAGGGCGCAAAAGTTTTGCTGGATGGAAGGAATGTGAAGGTGCAAGGCAGTGAGAACGGTTATTACATGGGGCCTACCGTTTTGGATTATGTCAAACCAGAAATGGCCGTTGCCCAAGAGGAAATATTTGGGCCCGTCCTCTCGATCATGCGCACCGAGAGCCTGGACGAAGCAATCGCCATCGAAAACAGATCGCCTTATGGCAATGCCGCGGCAGTGTTTACCCAATCGGGTGGATTGGCCCGCTATGTCGCCGAACGCGCCAGCGCCGGCATGATCGGCGTCAATATTGGCGTTCCAGTTCCACGCGAACCTTTCTCCTTTGGCGGTTGGAATGAATCCAAGTTCGGCGCTTGCGACATTACCGGCAAGAGCAGTATCGAGTTCTTTACCCAAATCAAAAAAACCACCACAAAATGGAATCCGGAAGCCCGGACCAACTGGATGAGCTGATGCAACAAATCGACCCCAATTCCGATCTGTACTCCGCCGATCTGGCTCCGGTCGAAGCCAGCCACAAGACTTGGAACTGGTGGCACATGACCGCGATCTGGATCGGCATGGCGGTGTGTATTCCGACCTACCTGCTCGCCTCCTACATGATCAAAAGTGGGCTGGGTTGGGTTGAGGCCCTGGTCATCATTTTTGTCGCCAATATCATCGTCACGGTTCCAATGGTGCTCAACGGAAAAGCGGGCGTAGATTACGGCGTCCCGTTTCCTGTGCTCGGTCGGGCCGCGTTTGGAGTCTTTGGTGTGCACATCCCAGCAATCGTCCGCGCAATTGTGGCTTGCGGTTGGTTTGGGATTCAGACCTGGATTGGCGGCTTGGCCTTTTATGCAATTGGTTGCGCGGCCCTGGGTATTACGCCCTCAAGTGGCCTTTCGCTGGGTCAATTTATCGGTTTTGGTCTGTTTTGGCTGGTCAACCTCTATTTCATTTGGAAAGGCACGGAAAGTATCCGCTGGTTAGAGAGTTGGGCGGCGCCCATCCTGCTGGGCATTGGCCTGCTTTTAATCATTTGGGGCGCATCGGGTGCTGGTGGATTTGCCAAGGTCCTGGACCAATCCGCGCAAATGCAACGGCCAGCAGCCTCCTTGCAGACAAACGGCAATGGGATTGATCTGGTGTTGACCCCCCTCACCAAAGATGGAGCCACCAAGGCCACCCAGTTTCAAATCACGGCTCCAATCCAAACCGAGTGGTTGCCTATGACGGAACGCTACGCGCTGGGGCCAGAAATCAAACCGCCCATCACCCTGCAGTTTGGCCATGGTAGCCACATCTCAAACCCGGTCAAAGCCGACTTCCCAAAACCGGCCGGATCGCCTTGGGATCAGTATTTGTTTTGGTTAACCGCCATGGTCGGCTTTTGGGCGACCATGTCGATCAGCATTTCGGATATTACTCGCTTTGCCAAAACGCAACGGGACCAGACGATTGGCCAGTTCCTCGGCCTGCCCGGAACGATGCTGCTCTATTCGTTTGTCGGTGTGTTTGTCACCTGTGCGACCTTGGTCATGTTTGATGACATTTTGATTGCCGATGATGCACCTTGGGATCCAGTCAGCCTGCTGGGCAAGTTCAAAAGCCCATCTGTCGTGATTGGCGCCCAATTCTTCATGATTATTGCCACCCTGAGCACCAACATCGCAGCCAATGTCATTGCACCGGCAAACGCTTTCGCCAACCTGTTACCCCGTCACCTGAATTTCAAATCCGGCGGCCTGATCACGGGCCTGCTCGGCATCGCCATTTGCCCGTGGTGGTTGCTCAACGAAATCAGCAATTTATTGATTTTTGTCAGTGGTCTCTTAGGCCCGGTCCTTGGTGTCATGCTCAGCGATTACTTCCTGGTCAAAAAAGGCCGGTTATCGGTAGCGGATCTGTTTACCTCGCAAGGGATATATCGTTACACGTCAGGCTTTAACCTAGCCGCGCTGATTGCCCTTACGGCCGGTGTAATCACCGCGCTGATCGGATATTGGATCCCCAAATTATCCATGCTCTACACCCTTTCCTGGTTCAGCGGGTTCGCCGTCGCTTTTGTCGTCTATTGGCTGCTCATGCGAATCCAAACCCAAAATGGAGGTGCTTGATGTCCTTACTGATTAAAAACGGTCGAATCATTACAGCCGTCGACGATTATTTCGCCGACATTTACATCGAAGACGAAACTATCAAAATCATTGGCAAAGATTTAGACATCCAAGCCGATGAAGTCCTGGATGCGGCCGGAAAATTCGTTTTCCCCGGGGGAATCGACCCCCATACCCACTTCGACATGCCGTTCGGTGGCACAACTTCAGCCGATGATTTTGAGACCGGAACCCGAGCAGCCGCGCACGGCGGTACCACCACCATCATCGACTTCGCGATCCAAACCAAGGGCCAATCCACATTGGCCGCGCTCGATACGTGGCACGCCAAAGCCCAAGGCAAAACTGCAATCGATTATGGATTCCACATGATCGTGACAGATATGGCCGACGATCGTCTGCACGAAATGAAGAAGCTAGCCGATGACGGCGTTACCTCCTACAAGCTGTTCATGGCCTACCCCGGCGTGCTCTACGTTGATGATGGCACCATTTTCCGCGCCATGCGCAAGGCCGGCGAAGACGGGACCGTCATCTGTATGCACGCCGAAAACGGTATCGTCATCGATGAAATCGTTAAACGCGCACGTGCTGAGGGTAAAACCGCCCCAAAATACCACGCCCTGACCCGACCCACTCGCATGGAGGCCGAAGGTGTCCACCGCGCCATCTCCATCGCCGAAGTCGCAGGTGTTCCGGTCTACATCGTGCACCTCTCCAGTTCGGACGCGTTGGAACAAGTCACCCAGGCCCGGAACCGGGGCGTACACGCATTCGCCGAAACCTGCCCGCAGTACCTGTTCCTCGATTACACCTACTATGAGAAACCGGGCTTTGAAGGCGCGAAATACGTCATGACGCCGGCCTTACGCGACAAGTGGAACCAGGAGAAACTCTGGCGCGGTCTGCAGTTCGGCGACCTACAAAGTGTCTCGACCGACCATTGCCCCTTCTGTTTTAAAGACCAAAAAACCTTGGGCATTGACGATTTCTCCAAGATCCCCAACGGTGCGCCCGGTGTGGAGAACCGCATGGCCCTCGTCTACAACGGCGGTGTTAATTCGGGCTACATTTCCCTCAACAAATTTGTCGAATTGACATCTACTGCGGCGGCCAAAATGTTCGGCATCTTCCCCAAAAAAGGCACCATTGCCGTTGGGTCCGATGCCGATATCGTCATTTTCGATCCCAATCGCGAGGAAACCATCAGCGTCAATAACCCCTGCACCCACCACATGCGGGTCGACTACAACACCTACGAGGGCTTTCAAGTCAAAGGCTTCCCCGAAACCGTGGTTTCACGGGGAAAAGTCATCGTACAAAGCTGCAATTACATCGGCAAAAAAGGTGACGGCCGTTTCCTCAAACGCGGCCTTTACTCCGGTCTCCATTAATTCCATTTATCGAGAGGTGAACAATGCCCAGAAAAATTAAATCCGGACTGATCCAAATGAGCCTGGCCAAAACCGAGGGCCAAGGCAGTATCGACGAAATCAAAGAGGCCATGGTGCAAAAACACCTGCCCTTCATCGAAGAGGCCGGTAAACAAGGGGTTCAGATCCTGTGCCTGCAGGAAATTTTTAATACGCCCTATTTCTGCCCGGGACAGGACCATAAATGGTACCAATCCGCGGAATCGGTGCCCGGTCCTATCGTGGAACGCATGCAGGAATACGCGAAAAAGTACCAAATGGTCATGATCGTTCCCATTTACGAGAAGGAACAGGCCGGCGTGCTCTACAACACGGCCGCGGTAATTGATGCCGATGGATCCTATCTGGGCAAGTACCGCAAGACCCACATCCCGCACACCAGCGGATTCTGGGAAAAGTACTTCTTCAAACCGGGCAATTTAGGTTACCCGGTTTTCGAGACCCGCTATGCCAAGGTCGGCGTCTACATCTGCTATGACCGGCATTTCCCGGAAGGGGCACGCGCACTCGGCCTCAATGGTGCGGAAATTGTCTACAATCCGTCAGCAACCGTCGCTGGACTTTCGCAATACCTCTGGAAACTGGAACAACCCGCCCACGCAGCAGCAAATGGTTATTTTATGGGCTGCATTAATCGGGTTGGGACCGAAGCGCCTTGGAACATTGGACGCTTTTATGGCAGTTCCTATTTTGTCGATCCCCGTGGACAAATTCTCAAGACCGCATCCGAAGACAAGGACGAACTTCTCGTCGCCGAATTTGATCTCGACATGATCGATGAAGTCCGTTCCACCTGGCAGTTTTTCCGCGATCGTCGACCGGATGCCTACGGCGATCTGGTTGCACCTTAAGGAGCCCTTATGGACAAAAAAGAAGTCCTGGACAAACACAAGAAACACCTCTTCCCGGCAGTCAAAAATTTCTATCAAGACCCGCTGGTCGCGGTGGAAGCAAAAGGCGCAACCGTCACCGATATTGAAGGCAACCAGTACCTGGATTTCTTTGGCGGGATTCTAACGATTTCGGTGGGCCATGCACATCCGGAAGTCAATGCCGCGATCATGGCCCAACTCAGCCGAATCTCGCACATCACAACCCTCTACCCCACTCTGCCAATCGTTGAATTGGCCGAACGCCTTGCCTCCATCACGCCAGGAAATCTGGAAAAGTGCTTTTTTACGGCATCGGGAACGGAAGCGGATGAGACAGCGGTCATTATGGCGCAGTGTTTTACCGGTAACCAGGAAATCATCGGCTTGCGCCATGGTTATTCCGGCCGCTCGCTATTGGCCCAAGCCTTAACCGCCCACAACACCTGGCGCGCCATCCCGACCCAGGTCGCTGCGGTAAAACATGCTCCATCGCCGTACTGTTACCGCTGTCCTTTTAAGTTGAGTTATCCATCGTGCGGCGTAGCCTGCGCCAAGGATTTGGATGAGTTAATTCAAACAACCACTACTGGCCGGATTGCCGGCATGTTGGCAGAACCAATTCAAGGGGTTGGTGGCTTTATCGTTCCGCCAAAAGAATACTTTGAAATCGCGACCACCATCGTACGCAAATACGGTGGCGTTTTCATAAGCGATGAAGTGCAAACCGGATTTGGACGCACTGGGAAAATGTGGGGTATCGAGCAGTTCAATGTCGAACCGGACATGATGACCATGGCCAAAGGCATTGCCAATGGCTTACCGTTAGGCGCATTGATCACCACCGGTCCGATTGCCGATTCCTTGACCAAAAACACCATTTCGACCTTCGGCGGCAACCCGGTATCCTGTGCGGCAGCCAATGCAACCATTGGCATCATTCAACGCGACGACTTAACCGAAAATGCCGAGAAGATGGGCCGCATATTACGCGAGGGCCTGGAAGGCTTGAAACGCGATTACCCACAAATCATCGGTGATGTGCGCGGTATGGGCTTGATGCAAGCCCTGGAATTTGTTTATGACGAGACCATAAAAGACCGTACGCCCAATCCTCAGGCGACCGCTTTATTCCTGGAAGAAACACGGAAACAACGTCTTTTGGTCGGACGCGGTGGTTTGTACGGCAATGTCATTCGGATTTCTCCGCCGCTCAACATCAACCAGGATCAGGTCCAAGACGCCCTACAGAAAATGCGGGCCGCCCTCAAAGCCATGAATTGAAAGGACAGCCATGAGCGCTAATCGCTTAAAACAAGAACGCCTCGAACAGCAGATGAAGGACAAAAAACCGCTCTACACACCCGCTGAGGCGGTGTACGAAGCGAACCGCTGTCTGTATTGCTACGATGCGCCCTGCATCAAGGCCTGTCCCACCGGAATCGATATTCCCCGCTTCATCAAGAAAATTGCCACAGATAACATTCCGGGCAGCGCTAAAACGATTTTTTCTGCCAATATGCTTGGCTACTCCTGCGCTCGGGTCTGCCCTGTCGAGGTCCTGTGTGTCGGTGCTTGCGTTTACAACGATTTAAACCACCAACCGATTGAAATTGGTCGGCTGCAACGCTACGCCACCGAAAAGGCGTTGGGTCAAGAAAAAGAATCGGGCAAAAAACTGTTCACACCTCAGCCCAAAACCGACAAAAAGGTTGCACTGGTTGGGGCGGGCCCCGCCTCCCTGGCCTGTGCCGCCTACCTCGCCCTCTCCGGTGTGCAATGTGACCTCTACGAGAAAAATGAGCTTCCCGGAGGGTTAAACACGACGGGTGTTGCGCCTTACAAGTTGTTCGCACTGGACGCGATGGATGAAGTGAACTGGATTCTGCAACATGGCATCAACCTGAAAACAAGGATGGCCCTTGGCGAAAACATAACCTTAGATGCGCTGTGTGATTCTTATGATGCAGTCTTTTTGGGCTTGGGGTTGGGGGCAGATCGCGCGCTTTTAGATCATCCCGCTGTCTGGGGGGCAACCGATTTAATCGCCAAGATCAAAAACGATCCCGATTTTCAGCTGCCCCATACGGATTCCGCCGTGGTCATCGGTGGCGGAAATACGGCCCTGGATATCGCCCGCGAACTCGCCTATCTGGGGGTTAAAGACGTTTTAATGGTATACCGCAAAGGCATTCAGGACATGAGCGGCTATCGCCATGAACGCGAAGCGGCCATGAAACAAGGCGTTCGATTCATGGAATTCGGATTGCCCAAATCACTCACCACGGAAAACGGCCTAATCACGGGTCTGACCTTGACCTTCTCCAACGGCTTACCCGATTTCGAAATTTCCACCCCGTTCGTGATCGAAGCCGTAGGGCAGGAGAAACACGGTCAGAATTGGGGCCTGAAAACGGAAAAAGATGGGACCCTGAGTGTGGATCCCCGAACTTTTGAAACCAGTCGATCCGGTGTTTTTGCCGGCGGCGATTGCGTCAATGGCGGCAAAGAAGTGGTCAATGCTGCAGCAGAAGGACGGGATGCAGCATTTGCCATGCTGAAGCGCTGGAACATCCCATCCCAGTTCCTGAAGGAGGTTTAAGGTGGCCGATCTTTCCATCAATATGTGTGGGATCAAAAGTCCCAACCCGTTCTGGCTGGCCTCAGCCCCGCCAACCAACGGCGGTGAACAAGTCATGCGCGCCTTTGATGCCGGCTGGGGCGGCGTGGTCTGGAAAACGCTGGGTACACCGATCACCAACGTCTCTTCGCGATTTGGCGCCATCGATGTCGGCACGACCAAGGCGGTTGGATTTAACAACATCGAACTGATTACCGACCGTCCATTGGAAACCAATTTCAAGGAAATCGAAGCAGTTAAGAAACGTTACCCCAACCACGCACTGATCGTATCCCTGATGGTCGAATCCGAACAGGAATGGAAGGATATCATCGCCCGTTCTGAAGATGCCGGAGCCGATGGACTCGAGCTCAATTTCGGCTGTCCGCACGGCATGTGCGAACGCGGCATGGGCAGCTCCGTCGGTCAGGAACCCAAGATTTTGCAGCGCATTACCCATTGGGCTAAGACCTATGCCAAGGTACCTGTTTTGGTCAAATTGACGCCCAATATCACCGACATCATCCCACCCGGCTTGGCCGCCGTTGAAGGCGGTGCCGATGGTCTGTCCCTGATCAACACCATCAAATCCATCATTGGCGTGGATCTGGATAATCTGCATCTCAAACCAACCGTTGGCGATGCGAGCAGCCATGGCGGTTATTGCGGACCGGCGGTTAAACCAATTGCCATGCATATGGTTGCCGCGTTAGCCCGCGACAAGCGCATCACGATTCCCATCTCCGGGATCGGTGGAATCGCCAATTGGCGCGATGCAGCTGAATTCATTGCCTTGGGTTCACAAAGTGTTCAAGTTTGCACGGCCGTTATGCATTATGGCTACCGCATTGTCGAAGACATGATCGAAGGCTTGAGCAATTACCTGGATGAACAGGGCATGGCTTCCGTCAATCAGCTGGTCGGCAAGGCCATTCCTGGCTTCCGCGAATGGGGTGATCTGGATTTGAATTACCAACGCGTTGCGCGCATCAATGCCGATAGTTGCATCGGCTGCCAGCTCTGCTACGTCGCTTGCCTGGACGGCGCGCACCAATGCATTCATACCCAAAAAGGCCCCTGTCAAGCCTGGCATGGTGAACCGGATCACGGTGTGAACCCGCGCTTACAAGCCTCACCTAAAGTCCAACACGAACCAAAAAACGGCAAGTCCCAAGTGCCTTATGTCGATGAAGCGGAATGTATCGGCTGTAATCTGTGCCAAATTGTGTGCCCGGTACCCGAATGCATCAGTATGGTCGAAGTCCCACACAACAAAGGCCACGAAAGCTGGAACCAAAGGGTAGCCAAGGGTTAACATCCCGAAATGGACAATGCAATCAAGGAAGGCTATTGTAATTTCGCCCGTGTTGGCGATGGGCGCAGCCAATTTGCCAGAATTCGAATTCACCTAAGCACAATGCGAATGATGGACCCAGGTAATCATAGCCAAGTGCCTATGGAGTGGCAGGATGCTGCAGGAATGGGTGCTGTCAAAGCACTGGAATTGCTTGGAAAACCGCAATGGCATAATAAAATTGTGGAGCTCATGGGAACAGATGCTGACACATCACCTGATACGGTTTGGTGCGCAGCAGTTCTGGCCATCCTGGATGCCTTCGCCTTGAAAGACGACCACGTCACATTTTCAAAAGCAGAACAGTGTTGGTTGATCCATTGGCAAGGCAAAACCATTTCCTTTAGAAACAGAATCAAATGAAAATGAACCAAGAAAATAACGCAACGTAACTCCTGGTTTTACAATCTTTTAGGTTCTTTATGGTCCTTAATGACATTAAAGACGTTATTGACCCTATGGACCCTAAAGACCTTTTTCCAGAAACCTAAGCAGCTAACCAAAAAAGCCTTCATGGCCTTGAAGTTTTGTGTGAGCTGAAAAAAACCAAATTTGCGCCATCGTGGCTCTGCCTGAGGCGCTAAAATGGCAATGGGAGGTCACAGTGGCATTGGGTCTTGAAGACTTTTCAGTCGAATTGTTTTGGGATGTGGATCGCCAATCCGTCCATCTGCCGGAACACCAGCGTTGGTTGGTGGAAAGAGTCATGGAATATGGTCGCTGGCCCGATTGGCTGTTGCTCAAGGAACGGGTTTCGAAACAGGAATTAATGGATCTGCTACCCACCCTGCGGATCTCCCAAAAATCGCGCAGTTTCCTTGAGTTGTATTGCGCATGAGCGCCAATAACGCGATTCCCGCAAAACTTTGGGATCTGATTCAGAATTTATCGGGCCTGGAAGGGCTTAACCCATTTGTTTTAGGAGGCGGAACGGCGATTGCTTTGCACCTCCCCTATCGAATTTCCTTTGATGCCGATTTTTTTTCAACCAACCCATTCGAATCCGGAAAGGTCCTCCAAAATCTGCAAACGTCCTTTCCCGATATTCAATTGGTGAACAAAACGGAAGGGAGTCTGTGTTGCCTCATCAATGGCCATAAAGTCGAGTTTTTCCATCATCCTTACCCTTTATTGAGCGAAGTGGTAGGTTTTGATTCAGTCAACGCATTTTCTCTGCAAGACTTGGCGGCTATGAAAATCAACGCGGTTACCAATCGCGGCTCCAAAAAAGATTTTTCAGACCTGTGGAACCTGCATATTTCCGGGTTCTCGATTGAATCCGCCTTAGACGCCTTTGAAAAAAAATACCATTCGGGTGCCCGTTTTTTGGCCATACGCAGTCTGACCTGGTTTGAGGATGCAGAACAGGAACCCGACCCAAATTACCTCAACGACTGGGATTGGTTCCATGTCCGCAGCAGCATTACCCACTATCTAAAGCATTCGACTCTAAACGGCTAAAAATGATTGTGCGGTTCCCAAACTTGCCGAAACCGCGGCGCGAAGACCAGAAAGAAACGAAATGCAACCCCTGTCTTTACAAGTCACTAGAGTCCTTAATGACCTTAAAGACGTTATTGACCTTAATGACCCTAAAGACCTTTTTCCAGAAAACTAAGCCCCTCCCGGGTTACTCCAGGCTCATTTGGGTTAAGGGATCAATCGGCTGACCTTGGACCCGGACCTCGAAATGCACGTGAACCCCAGTCGATTTGCCGGACAAGCCCATTGTCGCAATGACTTGGCCCTGCTTTACGGTATCTCCCGATTTCACTTTGAGTTCGCCCAAATGGGCAAATAACGTTTGGGTATCAGCACCGTGATCCAACTGAATCACAATCCCGTAACCAGGCCAGCGCGGGTCCGAATCCGCTGCAACCAGAACAACCCCATCGGCGGGTGCCAATATGGCAGTTCCCTTCTTCTGGACCAGATCCACGCCGTTATGCATCATCTCCTTTTTGTAAATCGGGTTTTCCCGCATGCCAAAACCCGAACTCAAGCGCGCATTAGGAACAGGGTTCAGCAAAGCAACAGCTACCTGCTGAGTCGATGGCGATCCAGCAGGTGATTGTTCGGCGGGTTTAAATCCACACAAGGGGAAAACCAGCAAAACAAGCACAAGGAAAAATGTAAATCGGTTGGACCGAGAACCCTTGCGGAAATGGGCAATCGCTCGAATCCGTTGGGGAATGGATCCGCCTAAAGCTGCCATTCCAACGGCTTGGGTCGGGCCTTTGAGGGCGCTGAGCAGGCCAAACCCGTATTGTTTGGCGGACACAGACCCGCTTTCCAGGACCGCTAGGTCACGAGCCAATTCGCGTTGATGGCTCAAAAAACGATTTGCGATCCAAACCAGGGGATGAAAAAAATAGAAAAGGCTGACTAAGTGTTGCAGCGATATTTTCAAGTCGTCCCAGGCTGCCACATGGGCCATTTCATGCGCCAGGACGGATTCAAAACAGGCTTTGTTGCCTAGCACATGGTAGGGCAAATAAACCACAGGCCGAACCAGACCCATGGTGAAAGGACCAAAATTGGGCTCGTGCCCAACCACCACGTCCACTTTCCGTAAAATCCCAAAATGGGTGGTCCAATGCGTAACTAACGCCTGGAACTCGGAATTTTGCAGTGGAAAGGCATTATGAATGGCCATGCGGTATTGGGCCCGGCGCCAAAACCAACGCCCCAATAAAAACAGGACGCCGATTGACCAGGCCAAAAGCAGAACTTGCCAAATAAAGGACTCAGAGTTTCGAGTCAGCTCAGGGGTTAGGGTTCCAGCAGAGAGCAGGGTTTCGCCGCGGACCTCAACCGGAAGTGCTTGGTTCAAGGTGGGTTGCAATCGAGCAAACCACTGAGCCGGCAAGCCAATGGCCCATTCGGGCGGAATCAACAGACGCACAAAAACAAGTGACCAAAGCCCACATTGCAGATTTGATCTGCTCAACGGTTTCAATCGGGTCAAGAACCATACAAGCGCGAACACGACACAAACTGTGACCGATTCGTAGGCCAAAAAAGATAGGACTTTCATGGCTCTTCCCCTTCTGCCTGTTCCAGCAAGTCCTTCAAGTCCTCGATCTCTGAATCACTTAAGGCATTGGATTCAGACAGCATGGCAACAACCGGCGTGAGATTGGAATCAAAAACTTGTACGGCAAAGTTGCGCACCAGACGCGCCAATCCCGCCACCTTGGACATGGCCGGCTGGTACAGGAACAAGCCGTGAAAATCGACTTTTTCCAAATGGCCCTTTTTGACCATTCGTTCCAGGACCGTGCGTGTGGTGCTGTACGACCAATCCTGGGCTGGCCCAATCGAATCGTGGATTTCACGGGCCGAGCGTTTGCCCTTGTCCCACAGCTCTTTCATGATGTTGAGTTCGTTTTCGTTTAAGTCCGGTAACATGTTTCCCTCTCAGCCGCTATTTTAGTTGAGTTGACTCGATATGCCATGCCCATCGAGCAAGGCACGTAGGCGATTGGCCTCCGCTTGGAATCCTGAACCCGCAGATTCTGCTAGGCCCAAGCGGGGCTGGTGTTGACGCGGATCGACCTGTTTGCCGTTTTTCCATAAGCGGTAACACAGGTGAACACCATCTGCTAACCCGGTATCCCCGACATAACCAATCACTTGACCGCGTTTTACTTTTTGACCCGGTTTCAGGGACGCCAATCGGCACATGTGCAGGTATTGCGTTTCGTAAATCGCATCGTGGCGGATTTTGACGAAATTGCCGTTAAATTCCGAATAAGTGGCTGCCTCTATTTGACCATCGGCCATGGCGTGGACCGGTGCGCCCTTGGCGGCAGCGTAATCCGTACCCAAATGCGGTTTGTACCGTTTCTGCACCGGATGAAAGCGGTTTTTGCTGTAAGGCGACGTAATTTGGTAGACGTTGACAGGGGCTGGTAAAAAGCCACGCAGCAAGGTCTGGCCCTGCTCATCAAAGTAACCGCCACCTTGCGCTATCGAAAAATAAAAAGCCGAAAAAGAATCGCCGGCGACCGTTAGGCGAGCTGCTAAAACACGACCCGTCCCAACCGGCTCACCATCCAAAATAAGCGACTCGTAAACCAGTTCATACCGGCTTCCGGCCGGTACGCGCCGAAACGAAACCTGATTGGCAAACAAGGATTCCACGCTTTGCACCATTAATGGCGAAAGACCTTGTCCAGCAAAGGCCTCACTTAAACTGGACCGGATCGCACCGCGGGCAACCTGTTCCTGAAGTTGCGGTTGACGCTGTATGACCCGCACCCGCAGGTTAGGCCGAATGTCCAAAACCACCCATTCAAAGCTGGAGGTTTCAAAAATCCAGCTCAGACTGGTTTCTTCTGCATTGTGAATCACTCGGTACTGCAAGCCCAGCGGCAGACGCCGTAAAGGCAGGTGCTCACCCAAAATTCGGCTCGCTTCACAGGCTTCCGCTGCGGAAACGCCGTTGCTGGTCAAAAGAAATCCCAACTGGTCACCCGCCCGAATCGTCCCATGCCAGTCGACCAACTCTTCTTGAAAGACGGGTAACCCTGGATCGACCCGATCTGAAAACCCCACCAAGCAAAATATTCCAAAGCAAATCCACATAACGACCTCGTAACGTTTTCGCTACATTTGTAGCTAACTGATTTAAATTGTGCAAGGTTTTTTTTGGGTCAATCAAAAAAAGTTGAATCTGCACTACAGTTCACCGCGTAAGGCGGGCGAAAATGGATTTTTCCGGAGCGCAACATGGAACCCATCCCATCCGGCGATGAACGCTTTCTGCTGCAACGGCATTTAGACGGGGACCCAACCGCCTTTGCCCTGCTGATGAAGGCCTACCAGAAACCGGTTTATTCCTACCTGATCCAATGCAATCTGCCCGATACCCAGATCGATGATGTGTTCCAGGAAATCTTCATCAAGATCCACCGCGCAGCCGGCCAATACGATCCCGAACGCCCACTCCAACCCTGGCTTTTCACCATTGTGGCCAACACGGTACGTTCCTATTACCGCCAACAAAAGGTGGAGGCTCTGGTCTTTGAGCAGGAACCGCAACAGGAACCCGAGGGCGACCAGAAACTAATCGCTGAACAAACCGCCAGCTGGCTAAAAAAAGCCTTAAGCCACCTGCCGGAAATCCAACGCGAAGTGCTTTTACTGTGTGGCATCCAGGAGTTGGGCCCAACGGAAACCGCCAAAATCCTCGAATTACCACTCGGCACGGTAAAAACCCACCTGAGGCGCGCCCGCCTGGCTCTGGCTCAGGCCTTTGCCCGCAGAGAACGGCAAATGGAACGGGAGGTCCAATCATGAACACCTGCGAACAGATCCAAGACACGTTGTTGGACCACGGCCCGACCGCCTTCCAAAATGACGAAGCAGCCCGCAACCACCTGGCCGAATGCGACGCCTGCTACACAATCCTGCTCGGCCTCAAAGCATCGGAAAAAGCTCTGCAAGCCCAGAAAGATGCGCCTCAGGACCTGCTGCTCAAAACCCTGGCCGCAGTAGCAGAGGAAGCTGGACAAAAACTGGTTTCCGAGCCCTTGCTGAACCCGGAAAAGAAGGACCCGCCCGCTGAAGCGGAACAAAACATCAAACCCTTCCGCATGCGCAAATGGCTGCCAGCCATGGGCCTGGTAGCGGCGACTCTGTTGGTTGCGCTTTTCCTATTCAAAAACATCCGCGGCGAAATGCAATATTCGCGTGTCCCGGGTACACGTTTACCCGAAAAACAGACATTGGATCAAATTTCCGAAACCAAACCCCAATCCGCTGCGGATACCGGTCTCAAACAGAAAGAAATCATGGAAGCAATGGAATTCGAGGCCGAAGAAGGGCGCGATGAGGACCGTTTGCGCCAAATCGTCACCTTACCGGAAGGCATCGTCCAACAAGGTGAACGATCCGACCAGTTGATCGATGGCGAGGCAACCGGATATATCCGCAGCCAAGAGCAGGATGGGCCCGTTTCCGAAAAACGAAAAAAATCGGGAACCCTTGCCAAAGAGGAAAGCAAAAAGGACTTATCCGATCTGCGCGCCAATTTAGGCAGTAGCGACGACCAAGGCCAAACGCAACCCTCGGAAGCAGGACTGGCCCAGCCTTCTGCAGAAGAACCCGCGCCATTAGTAGTTGATTCAGAATCGGTGATTTTGGAAAAAAGCAATTCCACTCCGGAACCGACTTCGGATCAATTGGAAGACCTGAGCAAAACAGCTCATATAATTGACAAAAACTTTGGGGATTTTAAGGAGGAAAAGGACGAGCCCAGCAAATCTGAAAGTAGTGTCGGGAGCGAGTTTAGACGCGAGGCCGGAAAAATAATCGAGAATCCCAGATCAAGTGTGTCGCCGACAAAGCCCGTCCCCTCGGAACCTGAACCCGTTCCTGCATCGAAAAAACCAGAGAATCCGCTTTTTAAAATAGAGCCTGCAAATACCGCATCCTATTTTACCCGGCCCAAAATTGACCCCAAAATTCAGTTCACCCATCAGGTGGCACCGGAATATCCCAAGGCTGCTGAAGGCAAAAATCTTCGCGATCAAGTGGCTCTCTTAGTCACCTTCCAAGCCGATGGGACGATTGGCAGCATCCAGATCTATGCCGAACCTGAAAATCAAGGCCTGGGTTTTGAGCAGGCTGCTATTGATGCTGTACGCCAATGGCAATTTGTGCCTGCTCAATCGGAAGGTAAACCGATCAACAGCGAATTAATCATCACCCTGTATTTTGAGCCGGGCCGCAAACAAAGCCAACTCGATTACCCCAGTCTGCTTGAACCCTTTCGCAACCGAGAAGGCCTTGAATTCCAAAACCCCAACGGTTACTGGGCCAATACCTACGTGCCAGGCGACTTGAGCCAACGCATCCTGTTGGCGCAATTGCAGGCCAATCCGGGCCCGCTCACGTTGGCCAACCTAAAAAGGGTTCGGCCTTTGAACCAACCCTTTGATTGGCCCAACCAAGCCGCCTTGGACCTGACCTTAAAAACCAGCCTCTCCAACCTCAACGACCCTCAACGCTTGATTTTGCAGGTTGGCATTCAGGCCACCCAACGTTCAGCCGGCAGTCGACCTGCCTTGAATATGGCGGTTTTATTGGACCTGCCTTCGGTTTTGAACGCACAAAACCGAGAACGATGTCTGGCCCTGCTGCAAGCGATTGCCCAAAACAAAGAAGCCGGTGACCGAATTCACTTAATCGTCGCAGGCCTAAACGGCGGTTTGATCCTCACCCCAGACACCTTCCGACAAGGTCCAATCCAAGTCTTTTTTGATCAACTCGAAGACCATTCAAAAGAAAGCGAATCTTTCCTTTCCTTGAAAAATGCCTACCAACAAGCCGTTCATTGTATCGATCCAGAAACCGCCGATCCATTGGGCAGCAACTCGGTGTTTTTAATTTCCACCCAACCCATCAACGAACTCGAATCACTACTCGCCACAGTTCATCAGGCTTCCCTTTTGGGCATTCAAACCAGTGTGGTCGGCACCGCAGATGCGCAAATCAGCCCGCTCAATTCGATCGCCCTGCGCGGCCAAGGTAATCGCTGGTGGCTCAACGACAAAAACGAAGCGACGCCTCTGGTACGCGCTGAACTGGCCGAAATTAGCCGGGTCGTGGCCCGCGCCTTACGCCTGCAAATCCAACTGCCGGCCAACACCCACCTGGTCGATGTCCTCGGTTCCTATCCGCTCAACCAACGGGAGAAAAGCCAAGCCAAAGCGGTGGAAAAGAACCTGGATGTCAAGATTTCGCGCCAAATGGGCATTCAGGCCGATCGCGGTGAGGATGAGCCCGGCATTCAGATCCTGATCCCCAAGTTTATGGCCGGTGATTCCCACGTGATTTTGTTGGATGTGGTGGTAGATGGACCGGGCCCCATCGCCGAAGCCCAACTGCGATACAAGGATCTGGTTCACCTACGCAATGGAACCGTGCGCAACCAAATCGTTTTGGACCGCGGCGATAACAAACCAGGTCCCAGCCAAATCAATGTCTTACAGAACTTGGTTGCCAACCTTTTCTCGCAAAAACTGATGGAAACCAGTCGACTTCTGCAAAAAAACCAATGGGTCGAGGCCCAACACATTCTGGCTGCTTTTCAAGCGGACCTGGAAAACCTGGCCCAGTTTCCCGAATACGCGGATTGTTTTCCGCCATCTGACTTCAATGCTTTGCAAACCTTTATCGCGGTCATCTCCGCCAACAGCCAGAACCAAAAAGTGGCCGATTGGATGTGGTTGACCGCCATGGCCAAACAGCAAAACTGGCCCACACAGGAGTAATTCATGTTGCACACGATTCAAATCGCCCTGGCCTCGTTCTGCCTTTTTTCCCCCACCATCGCCCTGATTCAGGAATCCGGTAACGTGGAACTTCCGCTGGCCACTTACAACGAACTGGTCGAAAAAGGTCGGGTCCCGCCTCAAATCCCGCCGACTGCACCTACCGATTTCGCTTTGGGTGATGCTCAGGTCCAAGTCAATTTCCGCGGGCCGCAACAAAAATCTGCGGAGATTCATATCGACCTGACGGTGGAAGTGTTTGAATCAAAATGGTGCACGATTCCGATGCTGCCCAGTGGGACCCCTATTCGCACGGTCCGTATGGATGGTTCACCCATCCAATTGGTCCATGTCCAGGGCTGGCTCAATTGGATCACCCAGGCAAAAGGCACGCACCGCATCAGCTTGGATTACGCACTCGATATTCACGATTTCGAGTCTGGTGCCTCCTTAGCGCTGCCCTTGCCGCTGGCCTCGGCCACCACTATCAGTGGCGTCATCCCGGGCAGTGGCTTGGATGTGGCTTTACTACCTGCGGCAGGCCTGAACACTCGCCCCCAAGGTAGCGACACTTTTTTTCAGGCCACCATCCCTACCTCCCAAGCAGTCCATCTTTCCTGGCGGCGGCTCTCGGTCCACGCCTTCAGTCTGGCCCGTACGCTGCTGAATGGTCAGGTCCGACCCAATGCGATTGTCTGGGCCGGTAGCATCGATGTGGAAATCCTGCGCGATGAACAGGTTTTGATCCCGATCCTGCCCAACCCCACTACCCTGCGCGAACTCACGGTCGATGGTAAAAAAACCAGTATTCAGGTGGAAAAAGACCAAATCCAATGCCGGGTTAGTGGGAAAGGTTGGCATACAATCGCCTTCCACTTTGAAGTGCCGATCCAACGCAGTTCAGGTCCGCCCGAAGTTTCGGTTCCCCTTCCCGCAGCGCCCATCACGGAACTCAACTTAACCTTGGACGGCAAGAAGGAAGTTCAAATCACACCGGCGGCGGATGTGCGAACCACCCATCAGGCCAAAACCACGATCGCGCAGGCGTTTGTGCCGATGACCGCCCAGGCCCGCATCAGTTGGACCGAGGCTGTGCCTGAGGAAGTTAACCAGGAGATCCGCATGAGTGGCGATCTGTTCCATTCCGCACGGGCCGAGGAAGGCGTTTTGTACCTGCGCGCCCGTTGTTTGGTGGAAGTGACCCGCGGATCAGTCAAAAGCCTGCAATTCGCCGTGCCGGAAGGCGCACAAATCAATGAAGTTTTGGCAAGTCAAGGTGGCATCGCCGATTGGCAGACCAAAAAAGCCAAAGACGGCAACACGGTCGAGGTCTTTTTGGATCGGGCCATTGAAGGCACCTTTCAACTGGATGTCACCTATGAAAAAGGCTTGCCCGATATGGCCCAACCCTTTGATCTGCCTTTGATCCGCCTGCTGAATGTCCATCGTCAACGCGGGATGCTGGCCCTACTTGCTACCAAAGACTTCACCCTGAAACCGCTTGAGGAAATCAATGTCACAAAGGTCGGCGAAAACCAATTGCCCGCCATCGCCAAGGAAGGTATTGAAGACACGATCGCACATACCTACAAGTATTTGGAAGATCCCCGAATCAATGTGCAAACGGTCATTCCGGAACGCAAGGAAGGTAAATTTGATGCAGAAATCGACACCCTGATTTCGCTCAGCGATGTGACATTAAAAGGTTCGACTAGTATTGGTATCAATATCAAATCCGGTACGCTGCTCGAGTTGCGTTGCCAACTGCCGCCTGACACCAACCTGCTCAGCCTGACCGCGCCTTCCCTGCGTACCTACAAAGTGGAAACTCAGGATGGCATGCAAATCATCGACATCCAGTTCACCCAGGAGATGGAGGGTCAGTTCCGCATGGATGCCGTGTATGAACGCATTACCGACGAGAGTCAGGAAGACGTCACCGTTCCAACCTTGGGGGTGTTAAACGCAGAAGTGGAACGCGGCCGCATCGGCGTGGAGGCGCTCAGCGTCATGGAAGTCCAAGCCAAATCGACCAGCCAGCTCTCCAGTATCGACCTTTCCGAATTACCCCAGCGGGTGATTTTGAAAACCACCAATCCCATTCTGCTGGCTTTTAAGTATGTGCAGGCCTTACCGCGTCCGGAACTGGTTTTGAATATGACCCGTCATCGCGAGATGGACACGCAAAACGCTGTGATTGACCAAGCCCGATTCCACACCCTCTTCACGCGCGACGGCTTGCAAATCACCTCGGCTCATTTCGAATTGCGCAATACGCGCAAACAGTTCCTGCGTTTGGACCTTCCACCCGAATCGGAGATCTGGTCCGTTTTTGTGGCGGGCAAGGCAGAGAAACCGGCCAAAGTCAGCAATGAAGCAGGCGAAGGGATGCCCGTCCTGATCAAAATCATCAATTCCGCGGATGGATTCCCGGTCGAAATCGTCTATGCAACACCGGGCGACTCTATGAACCAAATGGGCGCGATCCGTGGCGTTTTACCCAAACCAGACTTGGTCGTGACCCAAACTGAATGGGAAGTGAATGTACCGGCTGATTTTACCTACACCCATCCGCAAACCAATATGGAATGGATTCCGCCGGCCACACCCATTTCCAGTGCAGATTCAGGCCAGGCCGAATCGCGCCTGCGTGAACAATTGGCCAGTTCGAATTTGAGGCTCAATGTACCTGAATCCGGCTATCGCCTGCGCTTCCAAAAAATTTACGCCAATCAATCCGAACAAGCGCCCATGTTCCGTATGACCTACACGTCGGCAAGCGGGTCGCGCAGCCTGGACACGCTTATGATCCTCTTCACTGTATTGTTCTGGGGCGGCCTGTTCTTCAGTTGGCATCAAAAGCCCAAACCCGCCTGGCAGAAATGGGGCTTTGCGCCCTTCGGTCTAGTGGTGTTGATTGTGTCGCAAGTCATGAACCGCAGCCTGCTGCTGCCCGGCTTGTCCAGCTTGATCCTGGTTTTGACCTGGGCCGGCTACGTGCTCTGGATCCGCGAAACCAAACGCCCCAAAATCCAATCTATCCAGGAATAGTCCAAAGTCATTCATACCGGTGTTGGGCCGTTTGCGCCCAGCCCGGTGAGGACTGTAGGCATCAATTCAAGTTGTAACAGACATTAAAGGAACTGACGAACATCAACATATCAATTTGCAGTCCGGTTCCACCATCCAGACAAGCAGCCAGCCATTGATGGAATAGAATTTTGCAGAGGGATTTATTGAAAATAAATGCCTCATCTCCAGCCAACGTATCAATTCGTTCCTCGACAGCCGTGCAAGGTTCACCGCGTTTAGCCACAATTCCGGTCTGTGAAGAAGCCAAATCGGCAATACCGATCCCCATGGCGCCCGGTACCAACTCTGTTTGAACCATTCCCGATCCGTTAACCTGAACGAGAAACCCTTGGTTGCTATCGGCCAAGCCGACACCTTCAACCGCAAATTCACCGGAGGATTCTTTGAGACTAAAAACAGAGCCGCTTGGATCGTCCAGGAATTGCCAGGAACCGCTTTGCCATTGAAAGATGCCGAGAAAATTGGAACCGTAAGCGGTAAAGGAGGCGCCTTCAGTTGTCAGGCCTACACAGGTTGCTGCAGTGAATTCCATGGTCTGGCCGACGGGGTGATCGTAAATCGGGGTTTGGGTCAGGCTATCGTCGATCTGGTAGATATCACCCAGCACACCAATGTAAACAATGTTACCTAGGCTATCCTCCTGAAGCCTCAAAACCGATCCGGTTTCGGCCACCAGACCCAAACAGCCCTGGCCCATGCGGTCACAACGACCTATGATGGGAAACTGGCTATCCGGAATCCCATACCAGATCCGGGTCGCTGTTAAAAAAACCGGCGTAAAGGGCGTGTTGGCCACATTGTGGACGATCGACCATATCATGCCATCCCAATGCAAAATGACGCCGTTTCCACTGGCGACCACATCGTCTGGGGCCATTCCGTGGACATCGTAGAGATCTAGGCTGGTTGGACTGGAAACGATGGTCCACATGGAACCATCATAGTGAAGGATGGAACCACCCGTCCCCACAATTACCCCAAATTGGCCACCCGGATCCATCCAGACCCCAGTATAGTTTTCGGTTCCCGCCCAAAGGACTGGCACCAACAAGAGAGAAAAGGAAATCCGGAGCGAACGAAACAGAAAAGGAAAAATCATGCGCGACTCCTAAACAGCAAGGTGATGCCTACAACATAGGTCTAAACCGTCCGAAAGTCGCCCGCACCCCTGTCAAGCCCGATTTTTCACATTTATTTTCAATAACTTAGCATTTTCAGGCTTTGTTCCAAAACGCCTAGAACTGGACCCTTTCGAAAGCAAATAACCGCAGCACCCCAACC
This sequence comes from Acidobacteriota bacterium, assembly GCA_020637335.1. Lineage (GTDB taxonomy): Bacteria > Acidobacteriota > Holophagae > Acanthopleuribacterales > Acanthopleuribacteraceae > JACJWC01. The sequence continues at coordinate 166,539 of JACJWC010000004.1, forward strand.
ACTCCTGGGTGATTGGTCCTGCATTTTGCTCGCATCGGTCAAGCTTAACGACCGGGATCTTGATCGGCTTGCCTAGCCTTTTCAATACGATTAAATACATAACGAGCTGTCGCCGTCTTTTGGAACGCGTAGTTGTCAGCAAAGTCCTCTACCTGCTTGTGATTGGCCGGACTCCAGTAACCTCTGTACCTATCCAGGTGATGTCCCACCTCGTGGTAGAGCAAATGTTGTATGTAGAAATGCCGTAAGGTATGGAGATCCCATTTCAAAAAAAATCCTTCCTTGGTTTCAAGAATCTCCGTCGTCCAATGCCTATATTCAGACAGACACTTGGGACACGGTTTGGTTTTTCCAATGCGCACCATCATGTTTTTTGGCCATGGGTAAAGCACAATGAGTCTGACCCCTGATCCACATATGAGTTCCGCAAGTGGGGTTTCGCCGCTGATAAAATCCTTCTTTCGCACCCTGCGCAACCAAACATGAGTAATCTCTGATTGGTCGTGCTTCGGTAAAGCCTTGAGCGCCTCAAGTACCTCGTGAACTGAAAGGGGAAAAAAGAAATCGCGCGAAGGATTATCCTGCATAAGAATAGGCAAGTCGTCTCCCTTACAAGGCCTCGCAAGCGAATGAGCACGTGCGAAAATGTTGTCTTCCATCCTGAGTCTGGTTCGGCCGCCTTTCAGGTCGCCAAATTTTCGGCTTTTTTTCCAAGCTGTTTCTTTTCGGGATCGGATTGTCATAACCATCCATCCCGTTTAATAAAAGGCGAGGCTAGTGAGTCAAAAATGGTACTCATAAACACCCATCTGGACGGGTTATTTGAAACACATTGCTTGCCAAAATGCAAACCCGCGATGACTGGGAAAGAGCCTAGTGCAATGAACAAAAAACCACAGAAAGGTCAGGAAAACGTGGCATTGCAGCCTGAAGCTTGAAATGGTGCCGACAAGCAGAGTCGAACTGCTGACCTACGGGTTACGAATCCGTCGCTCTACCAACTGAGCTATGTCGGCACAACCGTCGGTATTATAGACGACTCGCCTTGAAACTCCAGAAAAATTCGGAGTTCCCACCAGAATCCATCTGGCCTTCTTTCGAACCAAGTCAAAGCGCCCGCAGGGCGTAAGGTCAAAGTCCAGGGTGACAAGCGCAGCGCGGAACCCTGGGACAGGTACGCAAACGCTCAGAGCCCGGATGGGCGACAGGGTTAATTCCTAGGCCAAAGAAATTCTCTAAATTTAGAACCGGGCCAATCTCTCTTCCGCCCGTCCGGGCTCCCGAATCTTTGTTTGCTCTACCCTGGGTTCCTCGCTTTGCTCGTCACCCAGGGCTGTGAACTTCTGCCCGGATGGGCAGTTTTTTCCCCTCGACGACACGGCTCACAGGATTTTTCGGACCCCTTGGGCTTTGATCGTTGAAACCATGCGTCCCAATTTAACTGAGTGTCTTAATTAAGCCCTTTCTGATTAAAAAAAACTTGCTTCGTCTATATTTCGCTCAAGCCAGCACTTATACCTTGCGAAAGAAACACGCGAAGCCGCAAAGAACGCGAAGTGAACCACGGCACGCGAAAGAATCTCACCAACCAAACCGAAAAAACCTTTGCGTGCTTCGCGACTTAGCGTGAGAAAAAGATGCTTCGCGTGTCCTCACGATGGCGCATAACCCGCTTGGTCCAGTCCAAACGGAACTGTTAAGATACCGGTCGGAGGGCAGTCTTTTGATCCTGGCTATTGAAACTTCTTGTGATGACACTTCGGTTGCGGTCATTGACGCGAACCGCAAGGCCATCGCGTGCCGGGTTGCCTCCCAAGTCAAAGAGCACACGCCATTCGCTGGTGTCGTGCCCGAAATTGCCAGTCGTGCACACCTGACCAACCTGCCGCAAGTCTATGAATCCGTGTTATCTGAAGCCCAAATCGACTTGGCTGACCTGCAAGCGATTGCAGTAACGGCGGGACCCGGTCTGATCGGCTCGTTGCTGGTCGGTTTTAATTTCGCCAAGGCGCTGGCTTATGCCACCCAGAAGCCATTGTTGGCAGTGAACCACATTCGTGGACATGTCTGCGCCTACCAACTCGAACACCCCACGCCGCCCTTCCCCGCTCTGGCGCTGGTCGTCAGTGGCGGCCACACCCATCTGTTCCATGTGGATGCCCAGCATCGTCTAACCCTTCTGGCCAAAACCGTAGACGATGCCGCTGGCGAAGCCTTCGACAAGTTGGCCAAAATGCTGAATCTCGGGTTTCCAGGCGGTCCGCAAATTGACAAGCTGGCCCAACAGGGCGATGCCAGCCAGTTCCGCTTCAATCCCTCCAAATTCAGTGATGGTTATTGTCATTTCTCCTACAGCGGGTTCAAAACCCAGGCGATGCGCTTCATTGAGCAACAACCCGAAGCCTTCCAGGCTAGCCAGGAGCTGCGCGCCAACTTGTGCGCTGCATTCCAGAAAGCGGTTGTCGACCATTTGTTGGATCGGGTCGCGCGCGCCTGCGACCACTACCCTTTTCAAAGCCTGATTCTCGGTGGGGGTGTTGCCTGCAACTCCGAATTGCGCCGCCGGTTCAGCGATTTCGGGGCCGAGCGCCAGATGCCAACCCTCATTTCCAGTCCCCGATTCTGCACTGATAACGCTGCCATGATCGGGGTGGAAGGTTGGCGCTTGTTGGAATCCGGTGAATTGGCGCCGCTTAACCAATCGGCCGATATGAGCTGGAGCCCTTTTGATCAAGTCGATTTATTGCGCACCACACCGCTTTCCAACGCATCCAACTAGGAACCACCCCCATTCAATGCTATGATTTGGGGTTTGTTTTGGCGGAGGACCACGATTCAGCAATGGAACAAAAGTACATTCGAAATTTCAGCATCGTCGCGCACATCGACCACGGGAAATCAACCTTGGCCGACCGCTTCCTGCAATTAACTGGTGCCGTCCAACAACGCGACATGAAAGAGCAATTGCTCGATGATATGGATTTGGAGCGCGAACGCGGGATTACGATCAAAGCCCACTCTGTTACCATCCCCTACATCGCAAAAGATGGATCCGAATACCAATTCAACCTGATCGACACACCGGGCCACGTGGACTTCACCTACGAAGTCAGCCGCTCATTGGCCGCGTGTGAAGGTGCCATCCTCGTCGTCGATGCCGCGCAAGGTGTTGAAGCACAAACCCTCGCAAACGTTTATTTGGCCTTGGAAAACGATCTCGCTATTTTGCCGGTGCTCAATAAAATCGATTTGCCATCAGCGCGACCCGATGCGATTAAAGAGCAAATAGAATCCCTGATTGGGTTGGATACCAAAGATGCCCACCTGATTTCGGCCAAAACGGGACTGGGTGTGGCAGAGATATTTGATTCGATCATCGAACACATCCCACCGCCCAGCGGTGACCCAAATGGCCCACTCCGCGCCCTAATTTTTGATGCGTGGTTCGACAGTTACCGCGGCCTGATCATCCTGGCCCGGATTGTCGATGGCAAGATCCTACCCAAAGACAAAGTCAAGTTTATGGCCACCGAGAGTGAATACGAGGTCAACGAGGTTGGCATCTTCACACCCAACATGCGCAAAACGGATGGTCTGGAAACCGGCCAGGTCGGTTACATCATTGCGACGATTAAGACCTTGAATGAGGCTCGGGTGGGCGATACCATCACCAACGCAAAACACGGGGCGACCCAACCGCTTGCCGGCTTCAAAGAATCCAAACCCATGGTTTTCGCTGGTTTGTATCCTGTGGAAGCCAAAGATTATTCCGATTTGCGCGACGCCATGGAAAAACTGCAAATCAACGATACCAGCTTTGTGTTTGAACCGGAAACCTCGGTTGCATTGGGCTTTGGCTTCCGTTGTGGTTTTTTGGGTCTCTTGCACATGGAAATCATCCAGGAACGCCTCGAACGCGAATTCAATTTAGACCTGATCACCACTGCACCTGGTGTGGCTTACCGCATCACCACCATTCGCGGCGATATTGTTTCGGTCGATGCGCCCAGCAAGTTGCCTTCGCCGGCTGAAATCGCCAAATTCGAGGAACCGTTTATCCGCGGAACGATTCTGACCAACGCGCAATTTGTGGGCGGGATCCTGAAACTGTGCGAGGAACGGCGCGGCGTTCAACGCAAATTAGAGTACATCTCCGAAGATCGACTGTTGATCGAATACGATTTGCCGCTCAACGAAGTGGTTCTGGATTTCTACGATAAATTAAAGTCGATTTCCAAAGGTTATTCCTCGTTTGACTACCACGTCGAGGGTTATTGGGAATCTGAGCTGACCAAGTTAGACATTCTGGTCAACGGCGATGTTGTGGATGCATTGAGCTTAATCGTGCATCGCGATAAGGCCTTTCATCGCGGTCAGGCCTTGGCCACCAAGATGAAGGAACTGATCCCGCGCCAAATGTTTGATATCGCGATTCAGGCGGCCATGGGCTCACGCATCATCGCGCGGACAAACGTGAAGGCCCTGCGCAAAAACGTATTGGCCAAATGTTACGGTGGTGACATTTCCCGTAAACGCAAACTTCTTGAAAAACAAAAAGAAGGTAAGAAACGCATGAAAGCGGTTGGCCGGGTGAGTATTCCCCAAGAGGCCTTCCTGGCCATGCTGAAAGTAGACGAATAATGACCTTGGAACTAAACCCCAAACAACGACGCTTCCTCAAACAAAACGCACATCACCTCAAGCCGATCATGCAGATCGGCAAGGAAGCATTAACCCCAGCACTGCTGGCCGAGTTGGATCGCCAATTAGAGATCCACGAACTGATGAAGATCCGGGTGTTAAACAATTGCCTGGTGCCCTGGAGTGAAATGGCGCCAAAGATGGACGAGGTATCAGCCAGCATTGTGCAGAAAGTCGGCCACATCGTGACCTTGTTTCGCCAGCGCCAAAAGGATTCGGGATTCAAATTGACATGAAGGAACAGCCGTTTAATCACCTGGACGCCGATGGCAAGAGTCGCATGGTCGATGTCGGCCACAAGTCGGTGACTAAGCGCATTGCAATTGCAGAAGGTTCCCTTCAAGTCCCCGAATCTGTCATTCAAAAATTGAGCAAGTTACCCAAAGGCAACCCGATAGAAGTGGCACGCATCGCTGGCATCATGGCGGCTAAACGCACCTCTGACCTGATCCCGCTCTGCCATCCGATCACCTTGGAAAAAGTCCAAGTCGATATTCGGGTCGAAAAAGCAGCAATCCATGTGGAAGCCACGGTTCAATGCCAGGGCAAAACCGGCGTTGAGATGGAAGCCTTAACGGCGGTTTCTGCAACCTTGTTGACCTTATATGACATGCTGAAGAGCCAAAGTCATGACATGACCCTCTCCAATATTAGCTTGTTGGAAAAAAGTGGTGGAAAAAGCGGGACATACCAGAAATCGCGCCAATAAATCCTTGTCTCCCAACGGTTCTGCCCTTATAAATGGAGTAACTACCCATTTTTAACAACGGGATGGGTCCGTGCGTATTCTCTCAGGCCTGGATAGTTATAGACAAAATCTACCGGTTGAAACGCCTCGACCGGAGAAGAATTCTTTTGCCCTGGCCAATCCACAGCCGATTGACGTCACCGATTCTTATGAACCTTTTGATCTGGAAGCAGCCTACCAGGCCAGCAAAACCTTTCAATTCAACCGCTACCCGGCTGAAAGGGTCGCGCCCAGTCAAATCGTGCAGCGCTACCAAAATGCCGTGGCCAGTCCGCGTTTTGGCGATTTAGTCGACGTAGTCGCCTAATTTTCTATTGGGGTTCCGCGGTTTCGACCAACCCAAACGAGGCCAACAGGTCGTCCTGGAGCAAGTTGATCAGGTGACCCAAAGCTGCTAAGTCCTCATATTCAAAGGGGTCGTCTTGTCGATTGGCCACCATGGCCACCAAGGTGACACGGTCTTCCTTAATGACAGGTGTACACACGCAATTGCGCACGCGAGGATGCCCGGAAGGCAAATAAAATTGGCGTTTATCTAATCCGTCCCACAATACTGGCTCGCGTTTAAATACGAGGTCGTAATAAAGCCCGCCTTCCAATTCACTGAAAAAAAGCATTTCCATGCCATCATCCCCGTTTTTGCTGACCAGATGCATACCCATCAGATCTGGAAAACACAAGGTGGCCGTGTTGGCACGCAGGAAATGCCGCATGGAAGAGAGCATCTTCTCGATAAAAGATTTGCCTTTTGGATATAAGTGCATCATTTGCCAAATTTGAAGCGTTTGCCCGAGCCGATCGTGCATGGACTGCAGGCGTCGATAACGCGTTTCCAGGTCGGCCAAGTCTAATTGCATCTCCATGTTGTGCTGTTTGACCTGCTGGTTTTCGTTAACTGCGTGAATGAACTGTTTTTCGCGTTCCAGGCCAAATTGCAACGCATGGTAGATGGCAACCATGAACTTAAGCGATTGCGAAATATGCAATTCTTCAGGATGGTTCCACTTTTCATGGGTACTGCCCAAAACCAGACCAGCAAACGTGTCCTGTTCGCTCACGCCGCAAACGAGTAAGTTCTTGACCTTAAGGCCATTTTTCTCGGCGAGCACCAATTGGGGGACTTGGCCTTTGATCATCAGGTCGATTTCTTTATTTTCGACTAGTTGTTGAAAAGGCCGAGCGTCGGACTCACTTGCGGAGTAAACACCAGTCACAGCCTCTTTATGCGCCTTTTTAATGCGGATATAGGCAAAATCCGCTCCGTATTGATCAGACACCAAAGCAAGCAGAAAAGGAAAAACCTGATCCTGCGCAGAGAGCAAACGAAACCGGTGCAGCACGCTCAATAGGTCGGGCGTTTGACCCTCCAATTGGAGGCAGACACATTTACGAATCAGACTAACGATATGGGCAAAATCCCTTTTGGGCTTAAGGTTCGACCGACTGAAATCACAAATCAGCTCCAGAACCATGCCATTTTGCAAGGATTCTTTAAGCGCAAAAAGGTCTGGTCCAATTTTGTGACAGCCTTCCTGGGAGGCTGAGAGTTCAGCGGCAACCGACCCGACTTGGGCAACCGGCGTCTCATCCAGCTTCATGCGGATGGCAATACTCCACAGGCGAACAAAATCCTGAAAAATAGGCTGAATCCGACGCCCCAACTCCATATGTGATTGAACCATTCCCGTCACCGCGTTGTATTCGACTTGATCAAATCCTATCACGGGACGCAATCATGCAAAACAGAGAAGGCAGCCCTAGGTGAGCAGACGGACCAAGATCTGTAGCGTTTGATCGATATCCCCCGTGGAATTGGCGGGTGAAAGCGAAAAGCGTACAGAGCCGCGGGCTTCCTTTTCCGTTAAGCCCATTGCCAACAGGGATTTACTGACAGAGAGCGAACGGGAATGGCAAGCGGATCCCGAACTCGCAAATACCCCGGCCCGATCGAGTTTGATCAAGAGGATATTGCCATCCATGCCGACGAATTGAACCGAACTGGTTTGGGGTAATCGGGCAAAGTCCTGAAAATTAATCATGACCCTTTTCCCAAAGCGCGCCAGTAATTCCGCTTCAAAACGATCACGCAAATCTGAAACAGTTTTGTATTTTTCAGGATTGGCCAAGGCTGCCGCCGCCCCGAACCCGACTATACCCGCCACGTTTTCTGTGCCTGCTCGGCGCTGATTTTCCTGGGGACCACCATGGACCAAGGCTTCGAGTTTCAAACCCCGACGCACCCACAACGCCCCTACCCCTTTGGGTCCATGGCATTTGTGGGCCGAAATGCTGACCATATCCAAGCCTATTTGTTCCGGCGAAAAGGCAATTTTGCCAAAGGCTTGGATGGCATCCGAATGGAGAAGAGCCCCCACTTTTTTGCAGTGTTGGGCGATTTCAGGCAGAGGAAACAGGATTCCCGTTTCGTTGTGGGCCGCCATTACCGAAACCAACAGGGTTTCTTCATCAATGGCCTGGGAAAAAGGCGCCAGACTTACCCGACCCTGCTCGGCCACAAACGGAACTTCAACCGTTGAAAATCCGAATTTGCCCAGCCATTTGGCTGTTTCTTTTACCGCCGAATGTTCCAAGGCACTAATAACAATCTTTTTACGCCCGGTCAGGTTGGCAAAAGCCACACCCAGAAGAGCCTGATTGTCCGCTTCCGTACCCGAGCCAGTAAAAGTGATTTCGCTCGCGCCAACACCTAGAGCCTGGGCCACCTGATGGCGCGAACGTTCGATGGCGGCTCGCGCTTGAACACCCAGTTCGTAAATGGAGTTGGGGTTTCCAAAGGCCGATTCCAAAAACGGCAACATGGCCTGCCGTACTTCGGGCAGAATTTCGGTTGTCGCGTTGTTATCCAAGTAGATCCCGCTCATAACCGGCACATCCTAGCATGCCTGAAGCGTGATCGGGAAGCTGAGAACCTTGACAGAACGGGCACCAGCTATCAGACTAGCGGCGAATTATTGATCCACGCGTGGGGGTTTCATGCGCACCTTTTATTTGGTAATTTTGGGCATTTGCGGCCAGGTTTTATGGGCCCAAAACCATAAGGTGGTTGTGTTGGGCTTTGATGGTGCCGACCATCACCTGATCAGCCAATACATGGCGGAAGGAAAACTACCACACCTACAAAAACTCGCCGAACAGGGTGGTTTTGAAGCCTTGATGCCCACGAATCCACCCCAAACACCGGTCAGTTGGTCCACCTTTGCAACAGGGCTCAGCCCCGGTGAAACGGAGATTCTGGACTTTATCAAACGCAAAGAGGGCGCTTACCTGCCCAGTTACGCGCTGCAAGGCGAAACGACGAAGACGGTTTTGTTTGGCGAAAAAAACCCGGTTTATTTGCCCTTGATCGCCTTCGTCCTGAGTTTCCTGATTTTGGGACTTTTTCTATTTCTGGTGCGAAACCGCAAATGGCGTTACGGCATCAGCGCCGTATTGGCGCTTGCCATCAGTGGCTTGGCTTTTTTTGCCGCTAAGAATTGGCTCCCGACCGCTATGCCGGCAGCTTATACGGTTCGTCAGGGCACACCCATTTGGCAGATCCTGGCCGATCAGGGCCGCACCGCCAGTGTGATTCGGTTGCCGGTCACCTTTCCAGCCGAAAAACTCAATGGCCAAATGATCTCAGGCCTGCCAGTCCCCGACATTCGCGGCACTATTGGCAAACCGACCATTTATACCAATGATCCGTTTTTTAAGGCGGGCAGCAATCAATTCAGCGTGGAAGTTAAAATCCTTGACGGACAAGGCACCTATGAAACGGACATTCTCGGACCTGCCAACAAGCTTTTTTACTCTGAAACCGCACGAAACGAGGCGTTAAAGCGCGGTCAGCCCTATGAGTTCGTCAAAGATTTTTCTGCGCCCTTGGAAATCATCCCCGGCGACCCTTTTACCTTAAAGGTCCAAGGTCAAACCCTCCAACTCAAACCCAAGCAATGGTCGCCCTATGTGACTTTTGAGTACAAGGTTAACCCGCTTATCACCTTAAAAGGATTTGGCAAATTCTACTTAGACCAGGTGGAACCCTATTTCAAGCTGTACCTGGGACCGGTCAACTTGCACCCCGACATGCCCTTACCGCTCTCCTACCCGTCAGATCTGGCCAAAAAAGTGTATGCCGAAGAACCCTACGAAACGATTGGATGGGCAATTGATACCTGGTCGATTTCATCAGGCTTAATGGATGAGGAACATTTCCTTTCCGACCTGCAACAGACGGTCGATCGGTTTGAAGGTCTCATGGAGGAGTTCCTGACCCAATCCGATTCGGAACTCTACATCCAAGTTTTCAGTTTCACCGACTTGGTGGGTCATGTGCTCTGGCGTTTCATGGACACAGAACATCCGCTTTACCAAGCCGACAAGGCCGAACGCTACCAGCAGGCGGTATTGGAGGCCTATCAACGCATGGACAACATCGTCGGCAAAGCCATGGACAAACTCGACCTGCAACAAACCACTCTCTTGGTCTGTTCGGATCACGGCTTCGCCTCCTTCCGCCACCAATTCAATTACAACACCTGGCTCGTCAAAAACGGGTTTATGAGTCTTAAGCGCAATGTTTTGGGTGAGGCCATGAAGCTGGATGACCTGCAAACCGGATCAACGCCGTTCAGTTCGGTCGATTGGGAGAACACCAAAGCCTATGCCCTGGGGCTGGGCATGATCTACATTAATCTTCAAGGCCGTGAACCCAATGGATCAGTAAAACCCGAGGAATACGAAGCGGTCCGCCTGGAGATCAAACAAGCATTGGAAGCTTATCAAGATGAAAACGGCATCTTTCCTGTCAAAGCGGTGTATTTCCGGGAGGAAATGTATCCCAGTTTTGATGCGGCCATCACCCCCGATATTCGAGTCGCCAACCGGGCACCCTATCGGGTCTCCTGGGACACAACCTTGGGCGGAATGCCCGCCAAAATTACAGAAGACAACCTGCAGAATTGGAGTGGTGACCACTGTTCTCTGGACCCATCTGAGGTACCCGGTGTGCTGTTCAGTTCCAAACCGATCAAACAAGCTGACCCCCAAATGTTGGACATGTGCCCAAGCATGTTAGGTCTTCTCGGCATCCAACCCACGTCCACCATGAAAGGCCGTAACCTATTTGAATAAGCATAACCGTCAACAATAGCTTGGACGGAAGGGCCCAATCACAATGACAAAACCGGAGCTTTAAGATGTTACGCAACTATTCCCTTATGTTTTTGTTTTTAATGGCCGGCCCGGGTTGGACTCAAGACCCGCAAAGCGAGTGGTCCGCAGGTTTTCAGCGGTTGAGGTTTCTTGAAGGATCCTGGGCAGCCGTGCCCCAAAATCCCAATGCGGATGGGAGCTGGTCACCTCAGAACGAGATTCAATTTACCGTCAGTCCATCTCTTGGTGAAAAATACCTGGAAACGGAAGTCCATCAAGCTGCTTACACCTACCATTTGATTTTTTCATTTGATCAGGCCCAGGGCCAATACCGGGTGGTTTCTTACGATGACCAGTCCGGGTTGGTGGATGTGTATGAAGGTCAATTTCTAGATGATGGCAGCCTTCAAGTATCCAACTTGAAACCGGGGACTCACTACCTTTACCAGGGCCAAAAGGTTTACAACCGTATGGCACTTAAGCCAAAAGCCCAAGGATGGACCTGGCTCATAGAAGCAAGCACAGACGGGCAATCCTGGCTTCCCCAATTGAAAGTGGATATAAATCCGAAGTAAGGTTCAGGCCAAGAAGCGGGTGCGTTGCTCTGGACTTGGGATGGGGCAGGTTTCGGCGGGCTTCAGGATGCGATAGCGATTGGCCGCAACGAGCTTGTAGCAGAAATCGCGAAATCCTCGCGGCAAGAACCGCAGGAGACTGAACCAGGCCCAACCGCCACCCAGGCTTTTGGCCAGGAACAAGGCCGCATCACTGCGCTCCAAAAAGCGCTCATCGACCTGAACAATAACGGTTTCCAACGCTTCTGCCCGTTCGCCTAATTTGCGCTGAGCCGTCTTACCCTGCAGGGGCGCCATTTTTATGTGACCGCTGAGATCCTCGGCCAGAAGGAATTGAACAAAACGGTTGCAGATCCCACACACGCCATCAAAGAAAACGACAATCTTATGCTTCTCTTGGCTTGCTACTGGCCACAATGACCAGACCAAGAGCAGGCTACCCAAGGGGAAAAGGGCTAGCCCAGCCAACCAGCGGGCCATGTGAAAAAACAGAATGCCAAACAAAGCCCATTTCCGCGTTCGCATCGGAAAGTACAAGAGTGCTACGACAAAAAGGAGACCGGGCGCCCAGCCAATCAAGCTACTCAGCCCAGCCTTAGGCAACAGATTGGCCAGGAATTGAACCCAACCGGGAGCAAGCGCTAATTCTGTCCAAAAATGATCGATGCGCAATGCCGATTCGCCTTGTAAAAGGACTAAGCTCAGGCCCCATTGGCTGGCCAGAAAAATAAACGTGCTGAGGAATGGAAACAACGGAGCTACTTTCCAGGAGGGTAAGGCATTCCAATGTCGGATCTGTGGTTCGCCACTTGGAACCAAGACAAACAACAACAAGAGCCAGGTGACTAGGATTCGGTCGGTGTCCCGCCAAATTGGCGTAGCATCAAAAAAGGCAAGCCAGGCCATCCATAACCAAAGGGCTGCCCAACGACGGGCCAGACCAACAGCCAGCCCAAATGCCATCAGAATACTGAGCAGAAGGATCCACGTCACACCATTGTGTTCAGCAAGGAATTGCAGGCCAACGGCAAAGGGGCTTGCATCCGGTTTGACTTGAAAGTAATGAAAACGCCCATCCAACAAGGATTGCAGGAAAATTAAGGCCAATCCCATGCCCAAAAGCAGACGCACAGTGGCAAACGAAAACGGACGTGTCATAAGACCTCCTGGGTGACCAAACTCTATCGACATTTGCGGCAGTTATGCAAGTTCAATGCTGTGGTGCCAAATTTGCTAGAATCCAGCAAAAACACGGGCATTAACCCCGTTGCGGAGGAAAAGATGTCCCTTTTGATGCTTTTATTGCTGCAAGTACCCTTTCAGCAAAAACAGATGAAAGTGGATGAGAGTGCCTGGGCTCAGCTCAAGCCGCTCCTTGATCAGTTACACACTCAAACCCAATTCGCAGTCAGCATGAAGTTTACCCGGGAAGACTTGGGCCCAATTACCGGTTCAGACGATTACCAATTTCGCGTGTCCGCCAACAAATTCGCCCTGAAACCCCATGAATCGGACAAACTGTCGGTCTACAACGATGGTGAAAAACTCACGCGGATATTGCCCCAAGCACAACAATATCAACAAATTCCAGCACCTGCAGACACGGTTGAGGCCTGGTTGGGCAACCGTTCTTTTCAGGATCAGAGTTTAGGCTTTGTTGCTTTCATGGGCCTGGTTTTTAATGGGCAGGATTCCGAAACCTGGCGCAAAGATTTGCTCAAACTGGAATTGGCTGAAGGGGGTCCCGAAGACCAAGTTCGGGTCAACCTTTTTAAGGGGGGTATGGATTTCTTTTTGGAATTCACCAAAGACAGCCCACCTATCCTGACCAAAATCGACATGCCGCTTCGTCGATATTTAAAACCTTCGACCAAACCGAGACCCGAACCGAGACTGTATGTTGATTTAAAAGATTGGCAATGGGCCACCCCAACGGATGACAGCTTTTTTAAAGCGACCATCACCGCTGACCTTCGCGAAACAGAGCAGTTTGGTCAAAACCAGAAACACCAACCGTTGGAAGGTGAACTCGCGCCCCCATTTACCTTGACCGATTTAAATGGCCAAACCTTTAACCCTGCTGAGCACAAGGGTAAGGTGATTGTCCTCGATTTCTGGGCAACCTGGTGTGGTCCCTGCCGCACCATCATGCCGGTGATCAGCGATTTAGCGAAAGAGTACGCCGAGCGAAAAGACATTGTGATTTATTCTGTGAACGTGAGAGAAGATCAAGCCAAAGTCAGCACGTATCTCAAACAGCAAAAGCTGGAGCTGCCCACCTTGCTCGATTTGGAAGGGACCGCACAGACCGATTACAAGGCCAAATCTATCCCCCAAACCGTTATCATTGGCAAAGATGGCAAAGTCATAAAAGTGCACGTAGGCGCCTCGCCCAGTTTCAAGTATGAACTCAAAAATGAAATCGAAGCCTTATTGGCCCAAGACGCCCTTTAGAAAAAAGAGGAATTCATGACACTTATTTCCCTGCTCCTTTTTTGCGGTCAGTTCTTAGAACCTACTGCAACCACACAGTTTGCACCCCTGCCCGAAGATAGTGATTACTATTTGGAACGCCCTGCTTCAGTGGCTTTGGATGATCAGGGCCGCTTGTACGTTGCCGATGTCGAGGCGGGCGTGATTTTCCGCTGGTCCAAAGACGGTAAATTCCTGGGTACGATTGGGCACCCTGGTCAAGGGCCAGGCGAGTTTCAGTTTCAAGGCCGACGCGGGGGCGGTATGGCCGGTCTTGCTATCCAAAAAAACCAACTCTACGTTATCGACTCGCGTCGCATCATTCAGGTTTTTGACCTGGAGGGTAAATACCTGAGCAGCATCAATCCTGAGGCACGGATGGGTCGCATGAATGGGTTTTATGTCACCCCGGATGGCCAATTCATTATGCAGCAAATGAATTTTATGTCGGAAACACCAACCCAAACCCTTGAACTCTTTGACGAAAAAGCCAATAAAGTCAAAGAATTAGCTTCGTTTGGCGATTCCAGCTTTAAACGGGAAGGCAATGCCGGCGGTCGACCGTCAGGTGTAACCATCACAGCCTATTCCGGCAGCATCGCTTCGACCTACAACGCCAAAACCAACCAAATCATTTATGGCCATGGCGATAAACCCAACCTGACGGTGCTCAACCTCAAGGATGGAAAAAGCAGCAAAATTGAGGTGCCCATTGCCCAGCTTGACCTTGCTCAAGCTGACAAGGATGAATTCCTCAAGTTGCCCATGTTCCAGAACCAGGGGAACTTCCGCATGAGGGCCGATTTCCCCGAGAAGAAAGCCTTTTTTAATCGAATCTTGACCAGCCAAAACAGCTTGTTGGTCTACAACGAGAGCCCGTTCTTCCACACCATCTCCGGGGTGAAAGTCGACATGAATGGCAAGAAACAAGGCGATATCCAGCTCAAATGCGGCGAAAACGGAAGTCTCTTCTCCGCGGACGGCAACTTGATTTGGGTTCAATGCGACGAAGAAGGCGAAATCTCAATCTCGCAAATCCAATTTGGCAATCAGGCCGGTAGTTAACCCGCGTCTAAACAACCTTGGATCGTCGCTTTCAGGCGATCCAGGGTTTCCCAAGAGCCATGGGCCTGGCCAAAGGAGACCCGAATCAAGTATTGGCCTTGGACCACGGTGTGCGTCATGAAGGCTTCACCGGTTGCATTGATGCGTTCCATCAGAGCCTTGGTGGATTCGTTTTCACCCAGATGGAAGCAGACCGTCTGAATTCGCGGTGTGCCAAATAAATGCAAACCAGGCTGATCCTCAACCCAGCGGGCAAAATCCTGGGTCATGGCCAAGTGCAGCCGAATTTTTTCGCGGATGCCCTCTAGGCCATAGAGACGCAGGACAAACCAGAGCTTTAAGGCGCGAAAGCGACGGCCCAACTGAATACTCCAATCGCGGAAATTCTCAACGGCCCCATCGGCAGCCGTTTTCAGGTATTCAGGTTGAATCGAAAGCGCGTGCTTTAACGCGGCGGGATCCTTGATAAAGAATGCACAACAATCGAAGCTGGTGAACATCCACTTGTGCGGATTAAATAAGAAGGAATCAGCTTGTTCAACCCCTTCCATAAGCCATTCCATTTCGGGTAACAAGGCGGCTGTTCCAGCAAGAGCAGCGTCGACGTGAAACCAGATGTCATATTCATCGGCAATCTCAGAGATTTCCAGGATGGGATCTACCGCAGTGGTCGAGGTTGTGCCAATCGTGCCGCAGATAAAAAAGGGCCGATGGCCGGCTTCAATATCCTCATCTATCATACGCACCAGCACATCGGTGTCCATCGATTGGTCTTCCAAGGTGGGCACCAGGCGCATGTATCGGTCGCCTAAACCGGCCATGCGCATGGCTTTGAGCAAACTACTGTGGGCCTGGTCGGAAGTGTAGGCGACCAGCGGCGCGGAATCATAAAAGCCATCGCGGTTACCATTGGCTACACTTTCACGCGCGGCGAGCAGAGCGCAAAAGACGCCAGTTGAGGCCGTATCCTGAATGACGCCGGGCCATTCCAGACCAATCGCCTTACCCAACCATTGCATGACCTGGATTTCCAGTTCCGTAGCGCTGGGACACGTCGCCCAGGACATGGCGTTAACGCCGAGTCCGTTGCCCAACAAATCGCCTAAAATGGCCGGACCTGAATGGTTACACGGGAAATACCCGTAAAAGCGCGGGTCGTTCCAGTGCAGGGTGTTTGGAAGGATCATCGATTTGAAGTCGGCCATGATCTGGGCGGGGGATTCCGGTTGTTCAGGTGCCGATTTGGGCAGTTGGGCGCGCATGGCACCCGGCTTGACAGGTGGGTTGACGGGTCCGTCGTAACCCGATTCCATGTAGTCGGCAATCCAATCGATAATTTCGTAGCCCATTTGACGAAAGCTTTGTTTGTCCATAACCACCCTTTTTGTGTGAGCTTGGCTATAATGTGCGGAACGTTTTCACACCGGCTTTTTTACCACACTCCCTGGAAGCCACCCACCAATAATCCGGAAAAGGAATCTGCATGTCAGAAGAAAAAAAAGACCCAACCTTGCTTCAAGCACTCATCCCCGTATCCTTCCTCGTGTTTTTACTTGTGTGTTCACGATTATTGTTTGCGGATGACAGCTCCTATGGTCCCAACCAAATCGCTCTGATTCTGACTGCGGGTTTGGTTTGTATCTTGGGCGTTCGGAATGGTTATAAATGGAGCGACCTGGAAGAAGGCATCGTTCATGGCATTTCCTTGTCCTTAGGCGCAGTGCTGATTTTGCTGGTAGTCGGCAGTCTTATTGGCACCTGGATCATGGCCGGCATTGTACCGACCATGATTTATTACGGATTGCAGATCCTCCATCCGGTTATTTTTTACCCAGCAACCTGTGTAATTTGTGCGCTCGTTGCCATTTCGACGGGCTCCAGTTGGACAACCGCGTCGACGGTGGGTATAGCGTTGATTGGCATTTGCGCAGCATTAGGACTCAATCCGGGAATCACAGCCGGTGCAATTATTTCGGGTGCATACTTCGGCGACAAGATGTCACCGCTTTCGGATACGACCAATTTGGCGCCGGCCATGGCGGGCACCGATCTTATCACTCACATCCGTCACATGTTCTGGACCACAACGCCCAGTTTGATCATTGCCATCATCCTTTTTGCTATTCTGGGTTTTTTCCAACACGCCAAAGCAGCGAGCACCGATTTAAGCGCTTTTTCGGGTGCAATTCAGACCCACTTTTCGATCGGTTTGCACCTGCTTATTCCTCCCGCCATCGTTATTCTCTTGGTGGTCAAGAAAATGCCAGCCTTCCCTGCGCTTTTGATCGGCGCATTAGTCGGTGGGGTTTTTGCCTGTATCTTCCAACAAGAAGCCGTTCTGGCCTTTGTAAACGACACCTCGCTTCCTAAAGTAGTGGCCCTGCTAAAAGGATTTTGGATGGCGCTGTACAAGGGTTTTGTAGCAAATACGGGCAATGAGAAAATCGATAACTTATTATCTCGGGGTGGCATGGGCGAAATGCTCAATACGGTATGGTTGATTATTAGCGCCATGACGTTTGGTGCTGTTATGGAAACCACCAAAATGCTGCAAAAATTGGCTTCAACTGTTTTAAGTTTTGTACGCAGTTCAGGAAGTTTAATCGCCTCGACGCTGGGTACCTCCATAGCCATGAACATCATCGCCTCTGATCAATACATCGCCATTGTGATCCCAGGCCGAATGTACCGCGCCGAATTTGCACGACGAAAGCTCCACCCCAAAAACCTTTCCCGCTGTTTAGAGGATGCGGGCACCTTAACCTCTCCGCTGGTGCCCTGGAACACATGCGGTGCCTTCATGGCAGGATCCTTACAAGTGGCAACCGGTGCTTATTGGTATTTCTGTTTTTTCAATCTGCTTAACCCCATTATTTCCGCGATTTATGGGTTCACAGGATTTACGATCGAGAAACTGGAAGACCCAGAAGAACAAGCGGCCTGACCGGCTCAGCTGTTTTCTTTTTTGGCGACCTAAGACGTAGCCTGATTTGGCTTCACCCCAAATCAGGCTTTTGGTCCATGTCAAGTCCTGGATTAAATTTCACAGTTTCGAAATCGGTTTTACGAATGATCGGGTGGTTTTTCTGGGAGCGGAGATCGCGTGTTGGGACCTGCAGCCGGGGTCGGTTGTGAAGGATAAAAAGCGCCGAAGAATGAAGGGTCCATTTCACCTAGATCGCCTTAGTTTCATTCGGCCTGGAAGGCCGGAACGTGGATAGCCCTGGCCAAGGTTCGCGAGTCTTGCGAGCCAACCGCAGGCCGGGGTTAAGGCCGGGGTTAAGTCCAAAAAAATTCCGGGGCGCCCTGAAAGCGGCGCAACTCACCCAGGCGTCAACACGGTGAAGTTGCGCCCTTACAAGACGCCCCCGAGTTCGATTAGATTGAAACCCAGGCCTGCGAACCTGCGCAAGCTCCGGTTTTTGACCTGCGCTACCTACGTTTCGGCCCTTCAGGCCGACATTGGTAATTTCAATAAAATCAATTATTTAGATTTTCATATTGAAGATCACGGGTGTCCATCACTTCTCTTTTCATCTTCGCCCCACTCTTTCGATTTGACAACTGTCAACCTATGCCAGGACGAGACACAGACTTGCAATAACAATAAACGAAAGACTGAACGGATCCTCCTGGGGTGTGGTGCTGTTCTTCTTCATGGCCGACCAACTCAAAGACCGATCCAAATTCTGAATGCAATTCGTCAGCTCCATAACGCATCACAGGAAGGCCACTACAAAATTCGGGACCATCTGGAGCGAAGGTAGCCACAATTACATAACCACCTGGTTTAACACACTCTACGACCGATTGAATGTACCTTTTTCGATCGGATTCCCGGGTCAGAAAATGAAAAACTGCACGATCGTGCCAGAGGTCAAACGCTTGCTTAGGCAGCGAAGCCTGGAGAATGTCGCCTTCAATCCACTTGACTTGGCTGGCTAGATCCCCAAGACGACGTTTCGAAACCTCAAGCGCGGTGCTCGATAAATCAAGCACCGAAATGTTGGAATAGCCCTGTTTTAATAAATCATCCACAAACGTAGAGGCGCCGCCGCCCACATCGATCACTTTGGCCTGTTTTGAAATTGAAAGTGTCTGGACGATTGATAATGAACGTTCAGCATGCGGTTGAAACCAACTTAAGGCATCCGCAGATCTTCGGTGATAGACATCATCCCAGTGCTGTTTGTTGGCCTTGTTTTCTGCCATGGGCTTGTATTCGAAATCCAATGTCTACCGATTTGCCAGAGTTCGCATCTGATTTTATCAGCAACCCAAACCTAACCGGCGTCGCTGCGCCTTGTTTTGCTGAATTTGCGAACTGACGGTTTATCGGAGTTGGGAATTAAGACGGAACGATACGGGATGGTTTCGTCAAATTCGACGTAATCCGCATCGAAATAGGCACGTACCTTTTGCACATAGCGCTTGGTCTCTTTATAGGGTGGAATGCCGCCGTGTTTGTCGACTGCACCCTCGCCTGCGTTATAACCAGCCAAGGCCAAATCCACATCACCCTCGAAATAGGCTAGAAGAAATTTGAGATATTGAACGCCACCTTTGATGTTCTGGCGAGGATCATAGGCATTTTTAACCCCAAAACGGCTGGCCGTATCGGGAATCAACTGCATTAAGCCCATGGCACCTTTGCTGGAAAGTGCACGCGCATTTCGACCGCTTTCCACTTCAATCACGGCCCGCACTAAGTCGGGGTCCACCCCGTAAGCCTTGGCTATTGGAACGACTAAACCTTCGATTTGATCCTCACTCAACACATAAGGGGATTGAGGAATAAAAACCCGCTCGGTCACATTTTTTTCTTCGCGTGGGATGAATTTATCGACCAGTTTGTAGCCTTTTTTACGTACCGGTTGATCGGTAATCACCAACTGACCGGTCGGTGAACGATACGAATATAGCTGCGCCATCGCCGGAAGCGAGAAACATACTATGAGTAAAAATGATATTCGCATCGAATTTCCCAAAAAGAATAGTATTTGATTATGTCGTGGAACTTTTGATCAGGTCAAGCCCTTTGCGCAATGCTGCAGGTAAATGTTGCGGTTCTTTGCCACCGGCCATGGCCATATCGGGTCGACCACCGCCACTTCCGCCTACCACCTCTGCCATGACTTTCACCAATTCTCCTGCATGTAACCCCTTGGCTTGAACTTTGGCAACCAGCTGAGCTTTATCGCCTAAAGCCGAGCCCAAGAGAACCACACCCCCTGGTACTTTGTTGAGCAACTCATCCGCCAACTGACGCAGAGCTCCTCCCTCTACCCCATCGACACATTTAACGATGACTTGAATGCCGTTGACCGTTTCCTGTTGTTCCTGACTGGAACCGCCTTTTGCCAAGGCCATTTTCAAATCTTCAACTTTTTGTTCAAGCGCTTTGCGATCTTCTTGGGCTTTTTGCAGTTGCTCGGTCAAGGTTTCGCGCTTGAGGTGGAATCGGTCCTGAACTTCGCGCAGGAGCGATTCACTTTCCTGAAAGCGTTGTAACGCACCGGTTCCCGTCACAGCAATAATGCGGCGAATTCCCGAGGCCAAAGCCCGTTCGCTAATGATCTTAAACAAACCAATTTCACCGGTCGCCGCCACATGCGTCCCGCCACACAGCTCTTTCGAATAATCAGCAATTGAGACAACACGCACTACATCGCCGTACTTTTCACCAAACAGCGCCACAGCGCCGGCTTCACGCGCCTTTTGGATCGGTAAATGATCTACCTGAAGCGGAATATTTTCCAGGATCTGGCGATTCACGGCCTGCTCAATTTCGGCCAATTGCTGCGTATCCAAGGGCTGGAAATGACTGAAATCAAAGCGCAGTTTTTCTGGGTCCACCAAGGAACCCGCCTGACGCACATGCCGACCCAAGCAGTCCTTTAAGGCCTGGTGCAGCAAATGGGTGGCCGTATGGTTTTTCATGGTCAGTCGGCGCAATTCCCGATCCACTTGGCTCGACGCCTTCTGATTTTGGCTGATCTCGCCTGATTCCACAACGCCGTGATGCACGACCAGTTTATCCACCGCTTTGGTCGTGTGTTCCACTTGAAAACGACCCGTTTCAGTAACAATCACACCTTTATCGCCAATTTGACCGCCACTCTCGGCATAAAAAGCCGTTCGATCCAATACCAACATGCCGGATTGGCCCTGGCTTAGTTGGGCAACCGGTTTCTCATCGGCCAGCAACAAGGCAATTTGGCCCTCCGCTTCGAGTCCATCGTAACAGTGCATCTCCGTTTGCATCGATTCGCTCAGCTCGCGTAAGGCTGGCAGTTCTATTTTGGCGTTGAATTGCCCTTCCTGAGCGGATTGGCGACCATCTTCCGCCAATTGCCTTTCAAAACCTTTGTGATCGAGCGTCATGCCATAGTCACGGGCCACATCGGCCATCAGGTCCAAGGGGAACCCGTGGGTGCCGTACATGAAAAAGACAATTTGGCCCGGCACCTCTTTGGCTCCATCGGCAGCCAGTTTCTCCAGATATTTGACCAGGATCGGTAAACCTTTGTTCAGCGTAGTGTCGAATTGTTGTTCTTCCACCTTAACCAAGGTGCGAATTTGTGGGGCTTCCGCAACCAGTTCAGGATAGATGCCACCCATTTTTTCCACGACCAATCCGCACAGTTCGTGCAGAAAGGGCCCTTCCTGGCCTAATTGTTTGCCAAAGCGCATTGCCCGCCGCATGATCCGTCGCAGAACATAACCACGCCCTTCATTGGAGGGTACGACACCGTCAGCGATTAAAAAACTCATAGCGCGCAGGTGATCCGCAATAACGCGCAACCCAGGTTGTTGCTCTTTATTTTGAAGATCTGCACTTAAATGCTGAGCGATCGGCTGCAATAAGTCTTGAAACAAATCACTGTCATAGTTGGAATAAACGCCTTGGGCTACGGCACATACCCGTTCGAGGCCCATCCCTGTATCCACGCTCGGTTTGGGCAGAGGAACCAAAGTGCCATCGGGCTGACGGTCGTACTGCATAAAAACCAGGTTCCAAATTTCCATAAAGCGGTCCGATCCGGATTCAATGCCTTCAAACGGATCGGAAGGTCCCGGCACATTGGGTCCAAAATCGTAAAAAATTTCGGAGCATGGCCCACACGGGCCCGTATCGCCCATGGCCCAAAAATTATCCTTTTCACCAAAGCGGAAGATGCGCTCCACGGGAACACCGACCACGGATTGCCAAAGATCTGAGGCTTCATCATCATCGCGGAACACGGTCACATACAGACGGCTCTTGTCCAATCCGAGTTCTTCGGTCAAGAAGCGCCAGGCCATTTCGATGGCCTCTTTTTTGAAATAGTCGCCAAAAGAGAAGTTGCCCAGCATTTCAAAAAAAGTATGGTGCCGTGCGGTATAGCCTACATTTTCTAAATCATTGTGTTTGCCGCCGGCGCGCACGCATTTTTGCGAGCTACAGGCACGCACATAATCGCGTTTTTCTAAACCCAAAAACAGGTTCTTGAATTGATTCATGCCCGCATTGGCAAAAAGCAAGGTCGGATCATCGGCCGGGATCAATGGCGATGAGGCCACCCGGGCATGGCCGTGACTGCCAAAATAAGCTAAAAACTTTTCGCGCAACTGCTCAGATTTCATGGATAGGGTTCCTCCGCGACAGGTGGCTAAATCCACCCAAAGCCCGCATCCTATCACAATCTGAACGGCTCGTCAGGAGGCTGGAGTGTGGGCTCCAGCCTGCATGGACGCGTTATTCATCCAGTTGGTTTGAAAAATCGAACATGGCATCTTCCCCACGCGATCCGCTTGTGAACGGCGAATCTTCCTCAATGCTTTCCGCCATGGCCGATCCGCCGCTGCCGGAAATGGATTGTTCCATAAAGTCGCGGGCAATATCGCTGGTCGACTGAATGCCTTGCGCTTTGAGTTTGAACTCGTCGGGGTTGGTTGCGCGTTTCAGTGCTTCATCAAACGTGATCAAGCGGTTTTTCCACAAGTAATACAGGCTTTGGTCAAAGGTCTGCATGCCGTATTGGGAAACACCCGCTGCAATAGCGTCGTGGATCATTTTGGTCTTTTCTTTTTCCTCGATACAACTGCGGATATAAGGGGTGGCGATCATAATTTCAACTGCGGGCACCCGACCCTTGTTGTCAGTGCGCGGCACGAGGCGCATGGAAATGATCGCTTTGATAACACCGGCCAGCTGTAAACGAATCTGTTTCTGCTGGTGGGGTGGGAAAAAGGTAATGATGCGGTTGATGGTTTCAGTCGCATCCAAGGTATGCAAGGTGGAAAGCAACAAGTGACCGGTTTCTGCGGCGTGGATAGCTGTTTCGATGGTTTCATAGTCGCGCATCTCACCCACCAGAATGACATCTGGATCCTGGCGCAGGGCGCCGCGTAACGCGGTCGAAAAGTTTTTGGTATCCACATCGACTTCGCGTTGGTTCACGATCGATTTCTTATCGCGATGCAAAAATTCGATAGGGTCTTCAATGGTTATGATGTGTTCCGTACGACGCGAATTGATGTGGTCAATCATGGCGGCCAGGGTGGTGGACTTACCAGAACCGGTGGTTCCGGTGCACAGAACCATCCCGCGTTGTTCCATACAAATGTCTTCAATCGTCGAGGGCAGCATCAGTTCGCGCACCGTTAAGATCCGGACCGGAATCACACGCAAAACCATGCCTACCGTATTGCGCTGCTGAAAGATATTGCAGCGAAAACGCCCCAAGCCGGGCACCGAGTAGGCCACATCTATCTCGTGGTTTTCCTTGAATTTCTGTTTTTGACGCCCGTTGAGAATGGAAAAGGCCATGGCGATCGTGTCCTCGGCCATGAGCCGAGGCAGGTCAGCCAAGGATTTCAGGGTTCCATCCACACGGATGATCGGATGGCTGCCTACTTTAATATGTAAATCGCTGGCGTGATTATCGGTCGCCATTTTCAAAAGATCGTTAATATGCATACCGGCCTCTTCTGATGGGGAATCGGGGAGATAGAATGATCTTAATATAGGTCATACGTCTTAAAAAAGAAACGCGCCAAACAGAAGAAAAATCACATCCAGTAGCGAAACGATAGCCGATTTATGTGGGGATTGACTCGGATTAATTGGCGCGCAAGCGCAGCCGACCATCAATATCTTTGCGTTGCATGGCTGGCCACAAGCCGTCCTCAAAGCCCATAAGCTCGACCTCGGCACCCAGTGCATTTTGGTACAGGTGTTCGGTATGGATTTCACCTTCAAGGCCTAATAGCAGATAAGTCGCTTCCACAAAGTTGACCTTGCCACTGGGATCGCAAAAGACCCAACCTCGGTCGGGATAATAAACTTCCACCCAGCGGTGGAGGATTCCGCCCTCTAATCGCAGGGTTGCAGCGTCGCCCGGCTTAAAGGCCACTCCCGTCGCAAAGCGGGTCGGCACCTGCATGTGCTTCAGGATCCACTGAAAAAAATTGCAGAAACCGACACAGTTGCCCGCTCGATTCTGCAGCACCAAAAGCGGGTTCTCCGTGGAAAGCGTGGCATCGTAGCGCAATGCATCCCGCATCCAGGCCTGAAGGTAAACGATCTGATCAACCAACAGACGTTGTTGGTTCAGACCGTGCTGCAAGCCGGCTAATTCGCTGGGCAAGCCTTGGCACAAACGAGCTGGATCACTGGATTTTAATGGCGCATTGCCCGTCTTCACGACAATTTCCAAATCCGACGAGGTTTGGCGAACCTGCTGGGAATACCCGTTATTCTCGTAACTGGGCAATACGAATGTGGAGCCGCGCCACTGATAGCGCGCTGCCTGTTCGCCTAGGAGAACGGGCGCACCTCCCGTATGCAATTGGAAAACCAGGAAAAGGCCAAAAAGTGCCATTAGGATTCCTTTTCACCAGACCGATTGGCTTCACACCAAGCGTGCAGTAATCCGTTGACAAAGGACGCAGAGCTCTGGCCAGAAAACATCTGGGCCAGGTTAACGGCTTCATCGACAATCACTTTCCAAGGCAGGTTGGGCTGCTCCATCAACTCATAAACGGCCAAACGCAGGACCAGATGGTCCAAACGCGAAATCCGCTCTAAAGTCCAGCCGCGCAGGTATTCGTTAATCTCCAAATCCAACTGAGGTGCTTTGTCTAAGATTCCTTCTACCAAGTCTTTGGCGAAGTCGGCTGTTTTGGGGTCCGACTCCTGACCTTCGAAAAAAAGCTCAAAAACGCGTTCGGTATCGTAACCACTGAACTCGATCTGATATAGGATTTGAATGGCAAATTGCCGTGCGCGAGATCGGCTCGCCATACTTCACCTCAAGGCCAAAGGGGCTCAAGTAGTCTACAGAGCCAAACCATTTATTTCAAGCAGGAGACGACATGCCTGATAAGCATACCCTGGTAATTGGTCTCATGAGCGGCACCTCTTTAGACGGAATGGATTTGGCCTTGGCCGCCATTGGAGAACGGAAATTTGAAATATTGGCCTTTCAGGACTTCCCTTTTGAGGCCGCGTTCCAAGACCAGTTGCGCCAGTTCCTTTTGGCAAAAACCTTCTCGCCGGCAGCATTTATTTCTTGGCACGTTCAGTTAGGGATCCGCATGGGCCAAAACATTGCCGAATTTGTGCGCCAAACCGGTACGCAACAGGTCGCTGCCGTTGGGGTTCACGGTCCCACATTTTTTCACCAGCCCCACGAAAACCCCAATCACAATGGGACTTTTCAACTGGGAAGCCCAGCGCACATTCATGCCCACTGCCATTTGCCCATCATTTCCGATTTGCGCAATGGGGACATGGCGTTTGGCGGGCAAGGCGCACCGCTTGTGCCTTTTCTCGAGCATTACTTCTTTCAGGACCCTAACCAGGATCGTTTATTTGTGAATTTGGGAGGCATTGCCAACGCAACCTTTCTGCCGCGAGAAACGCAGCCGGTCCTGGCCTATGACACGGGCCCGGCCAATATGATTCTGGACTTCCTGGTCCAAACGCAGAACGGCGGCAGAATGGACGAAGATGGAAAAATGGCTCGGTCTGGCCGAATCATTCCCAGCTTATTGGCACATTGGCTAGCCCACCCCTACTTTGCTATTCAGCCACCCAAAAGCACCGGCCGAGAGCTCTTTAACCAAGACTTCTGTTCGGGCGCACAGAATTATTCCTTGGCCGACCAGTTGGCAACGGCCACCGAACTGACAGCACTATCGCTGTGCAACTCGATTGTTATGAGCGAATCCACCTTTTACAACCAACGGGTTTTCGATCCGATTTTCCTTTCGGGCGGTGGGGCAAAAAATGGCTTTTTGTGCCAGCGTTTGAAACACCATTTGCCCGGCCGGCACTGGACCACAACCCGAGAATTGGGACTGGATGCATCGGCCAAAGAAGCGCTCCTCATGGCCCTCCTGGCTTATGCCCACGTGCACGGCATACCAGCCAACATACCCAGTGTGACGGGCGCAAGACAAAAGGTTGTCTTAGGCAGTCGAACGGGTTAAATCAGCCGCCACCCACCGGGACTGCGGCTGGTTGCTCATGCAGGCGGGCATATTGTTTTAGGGACTCGCCGTAACCGGGCGGCAAAGCGGCTTGGTCCATGTAAACGGAAAACAGGTCGTGCGCTTTTGGTACCAACTCCAGCCCTGCTCGAACATGGAGATCATTTCGAATCTGAAATTTAAAGGCCTTTTGGCTGTCATGAACGAAGAGCAATTGGTATTTGATCCGCCACATGACGAAATCCTTGTGATCCAGTAAGGTTCGGAAATCCAAATCAACCTTTTGTTCTTGAAGGAAAAGAGAAAAAGCCTTCAATAATGTGTCATCCTCCGGCCAAAGCGATTCGTCTGAGGGATACGTATCTTGTTGCGCCACGGCAAACTCATAAAAGTAGTTTCGCTCCCAATCCAAAACACCTAAAACATCAGGCACTTGCTCAAATTCAATGTAGACATCCGGCAAAATACCGCGAATCTGCAAGACTTGACGGCCGTGTAAAGTGGAAAAGTACTGGTTGGGTTTGAGGTTGGCGGACTGGGGATCGAAATACACATCTTTGGAATCTTTAGGCGTGTAGTACTCATCCCAAGAGTCGTAACTGCCCTGAATGTTTCGGCCCGAAGGCGTGTAGTAACGGGCGGTTGTCAAGGCCAAACCCTGCCCGCCATTGCCAATCGGAAAAACCGATTGGACCAGGCCCTTGCCCCAACTGGTTATGCCCAACACCAATCCACGGTCGTAATCTTGAATTGCACCCGCCACAATTTCGGACGCAGAAGCACTTCCGCGGTCAATTAACAAAACCAAAGGCACCTGGCGGATCGGCGAGGTTTCCGCTGATGTGAACTCCTGATTGGCCGAACTGATGCGGCCTTTGGTGGACACCACGCGCTTGCCACCCGGCAGAAAAAGTCCGGCAACGCCAATGGCTTGGGGTAGCAGCCCGCCCGGATTCCCTCTTAAATCCAAGATCAGGGATTGCATGCCCTGCGCTTCCAGGTTGAGCAGCGCCTCAGTCAATTCTTCTGTCGAATCCTCACCAAAATCACGCAAGCTGACATAACCAGTTTGTTCGTTTAGCATAAACTGCAGGCGGACATTTTCGCTGGGAATCTCTGCCCGTTCTACATCCAACTC
The DNA here is from genome assembly GCA_020637335.1 of Acidobacteriota bacterium. Classification (GTDB taxonomy): domain Bacteria; phylum Acidobacteriota; class Holophagae; order Acanthopleuribacterales; family Acanthopleuribacteraceae; genus JACJWC01. The sequence continues at coordinate 193,870 of JACJWC010000004.1, forward strand.
TAGCGGTTCATCCATACCTGTTCGACCAATCCGAATTCGGACGGGTACGCCTTTATGACCGCGTAAATAACGTATGGCTTCATCAACGTCTAAATTCTGAGTTTCATGGCCATCAATTGCCAGAATCAAATCGCCAGCGCGGATTCCAGCCCGGGCCGCCGGGGTATCGGGAATGGGTGCTACCACCATCATCTGATTGTTCAGGGTGCCTAAATGAATTCCAATCCCATAGAAACTGCTTTTTTGATCCTCACGCATAGTGGCAAATCGATCGGGATTGTAATACGCGGTGTGGGGATCTAAATGGCTGAGGAACCCCTCTATAGCCCCTTCCACCAGATCTTTGGACTCAGGAGTGTGGGCGGAATAAGCGCGCGCAGTGGTCAAGATCTCCGCTAAAATTTCCAAATCGCGTTGGGTGGTCTCCTGTTTGCCGGGTCCGATCCCCAAACACAACACCAGGAAGAGCAAAAGCCAACGAATTTTCAAGAGAGACCTCCGAGCACATTATAGATCAAAAGGCGGGCAAATATGGTGCCATTCCTTGGCTTCACCTTGCCCGAAATAACACCTCGAGTTAAGATACGCGTCCGCAGAGGGGGTATGGGTGAGCGGTCAAAAAGTTGAATTTCCGGATCCTCAAGCCAAGCGACGCGGGTGCATCCTCAACCTGATGAAAATATGGTTGGGGCTGGGTGCAGTGGTCATCATTATTATTGTCGTTGTTCGCAACAGTGCAGTAACCGATCCCGTCAAAATTCGTCAAGCCCTTGCGGAATGGGTCCAATTTGATCCTCCTGAAGGGTTTTATCCCTACCGAAAAAATCACTTTTGGGGCGTCACTGCGATTTCTTTTTGGGATCAAAACCACGCCAATGAGGAAGGTCGGACTACCGCTATTGTCGCTTTTATCCACGACACCCACTGGGAGGCCGATTCGGCACAAGCTTGGCTGGAGTCCCGAATGCAAACCGTTGAGGCCCAATTTGGCGAGATTGAATTTAAGGTCCGGGCAAAAAAACAAGAAAAAATCGGCGCCACCAACTGGGATATCATTTTTATATACAGCGGCTTACAAAAAATGGACGCCGAAATGGAACCCGCCATCGCCTGCTACCGGTTTTTTAAGACAAAACACGGGATCGTGCAAGCCCACACACTCGGCCTTGAGTCCAGCTTTCCACTCGAGAAACAAATCGAAGTTTTGCGGGCCATTCGCGGGACCTGATATCATGGGCGTCAGGAGCGGGAAATCATGAAAAAAATTGTCTTGTGTTTGCCTAATGGTTTTTGCGCAGGCGTCGAACGCGCCATTCGCATTGTTGAGCTGGCCATTGAAGCTTATGGTTCACCTATTTATGTCAATCACGAAATTGTCCACAACCAACACGTTGTAGATGATCTGGCCGCCAAAGGGGCCATTTTTGTCGATTCGCTTGATGAAGTGCCGGAAGGCGAACGGCTGATTTATTCCGCTCACGGGGTGGGACCCGAAGTGCGCCGTCATGCCAAAACCCGCAAATTATTGGAAGTGGATGCCACCTGTCCCCTGGTAACCAAGGTTCATTTGGCCGCAGTCAACTATGCGCGCAAGGGCTACCATATCTTTTTGATCGGCCATGCCAATCACGTGGAAGTGGTAGGCACATATGGCGAAGTTCCGGACCATATCACTATTGTGGAACCCTTGGAAGCGGACCAATTGGATGCCTATATCGCCACGTTACCAGAGCCACCAACCCAACAATTGGTTTTTCTAACCCAGACAACTTTGAATGTGAACGATTGTCTGGTTGTGGTTGAAGCCTTAAAACGCAGGTTCCCAAGCTTGGAGACCCCGCCCAACGAGGATATTTGTTATGCCACCAGCAATCGCCAGGAAGCGGTAAAGGCTATTGCCCCGCAAATGGACTTTTTTGTGGTGGTGGGCAGCCCGACCTCCTCCAATTCACTGCGTTTGGTTGAGGTTGCCCAGGCCGAAGGTTGCCAAGCGGAGTTAGTGCCCAATCTGGACTACATTCGCCACCGCCAGTGGGATAACGTCAAAGCGATAGGTGTAACTGCCGGTGCCAGTACACCGGATATTTTGGTTCAAGGCATAATTCAACACTTAAAAAGCCATGGGTTTGACACAATTGAAACCTACGAGCACGTGCGCGAAAGCATGCATTTCTCGATTCCACGTGATTTTCGCAAAGACTTGGCTGCCATGGGGATACCAGTCTAATGCGATCGCGCGGACGAGCGGGTATCCTGCCCGAATTCACTGCGCAACACAGTATCAAACTTTCGCCCAAAGCCAGCGTCCCGGTCACGGATCGCATCCTGAACCTGATCGACAGCAAAACGTTTCAACGCCTCAGACGCGTCCGGCAGCTATCTTTAGCGGATCGCGTTTTTCCCTCCGCTACTCACACCCGCTTCTCTCATGCCTTAGGCGTGTATCGCAATCTGCTCGACTACCTGCGCCACTTGGACCGGTTCCCACGGTTTCAGGACCAATACGATCGCGAAGATTATTTAGCATTGCTTTTGGCCGGCCTCTGCCACGACTTGGGCCATTATCCCTGTTCTCATCAATTGGACCATTTGCCGGCTTTTCCTGCCCATGAGACTTTAACCGTTGCTTTGCTCGAAGGTAAGCTGCAATTTGATGGTGAGAATTTGGCGGACTTAATTCACAACCAATTTGGATTGGAACCCCAACAAATCACCCAGTATCTGCAACCCATGCCTCAGGCTGGGAAAAATGCATTGTTAAAACAATTAATCGATTCACCGTTGGACGCGGACAAATGCGATTACTTGATAAGGGATAGCCACAACTGTGGCGTGGATTACGGATCCGGCTTTGACCGCGAACGGTTTATCGATAACCTCATGCCTTCCAGAGACGGTCAACACTTGGGCATCCATGAAAAAGGTTTGGTAAGCGCTGAAAAGTTTCAATTGGCGCGTTATTGGATGTACCGGTCCGTTTATTGGGGCCATACCGTCCGCGCCTTCATCAGCATGTTGGGCCGAGTCTGTGAAGCCATGAGTGAACATGCTGCGGATCCCATCTGGCAACAGCAACTGCTGGGTTTTGATGATTTCTCATTTTTAAATTACATCGCCGATCAAGCCCAAAAAGACCACGTGGAAATCATGCAACAGCTGGCCTTGGGTCGCAGGCCGTTTAAACGCTTGTTCACGCTGTCCTATTACCACAATCCGGAACGGTATGAACAATTGCTCAACCCCGAATTGCGGGCCGATCTTTGTGAAAAAATTGTCCGTGCGTTAAAACAATCCAATCGATTTGTGCGCCCCAGCGACCTGATTTGGGATGTGCCGCCACCCTATAAAACCAACCGCTGGGAAACTTTTCCCGTGATTACAGGCTCGGGGACAGAGGTTCCGATCGAACGAGAGAGCCCCGTGATTCAAGCCTTGGGCAATGCCTTCTTGCACGGCGTGCGCAAAATTCGGCTGTTTATTCATCCAGATCTGTTTGAACCCATCCAAACACTCGAGATAAATGAATGGTTATGACATAAAAAAAGGGTGGAAATTTTCCACCCTTTTTTTATGGTGCCCAGGAAGGGATTCGAACCCCCACGCTTTTAACGGCACACGGACCTGAACCGTGCGTGTCTGCCAATTTCACCACCTGGGCACGACCGGCACATTCTATTACAGCCCCCATTCGAGGTCAACTACGATCCTTCAAAATATGTAATCCCCTAAATCTAAAAAGAAAAAGAGTGCATTTGCAATGGCTGTTGCCTTATAACTATAAGGAGAACCCCAAAAAACAAGGAGGTAGGCATGATCAAAATCGACATCGCCGAGAACATCACCAAGCGGGTGGATATCCCAAGGGTTCAAGCGTTAAAGGCCGTAGATGAGATCCTTGAGAAAATGAAAGAAGCTTTGGCCCGGGGCGAACGTATTGAGATCAGGGGTTTTGGTGTTTTCCAGAAGAAAATGCGCAAACAAAGTGTCGGGCGCGATATTCTTCGCTCCAAAACCATCGCAATACCCGAGACCTACACCATAAAATTTAAGCCTGGCATCGCGATGAAGGTTCTTGACTAGTCCGAACTTTTCCGTTCGTGAAGCACCACCAGCCATTGGGTTCCGGTTACCCGTGTTGTTTGCCAATGGCTGTCTTCGGGCAACGGCTCCCCTTGTTGCCAATGCTCCAGAATTGTTTTTAATTCTGCGTCCTCTTCGTTGATAGCTGAGTTGCCCCACCATTTGCGTGTTTGTAGATTTAGCAAAGCGGCAGGACCCGGCAAGCTTTTCAGGTATTGACGGGCAAGCGCATCAAATGGAACAGTTTCTTCGCGATCGCGCTGTTTCAATTTCTGGAACAGATACTGGTCCAATAGCTCATTTAACATACTGCCAACGTCGTTAAATTCTTTCGGAACACCAACGGTTCTGCAGCGGCGGAGGGTATCACCATTGCGAAATGCTTGAACCGTGCTCTGCAATTCACTAATCGGCGAAATGACATTGCGATTCAAGTGACGTATCACGCGAATGGATAAAACGAAACCCAATAATCCGAGGAAAACCGTACCCCAGGCACCGCCCATGCCCAAACTCTGAGCGCGATCATCCGCCTTGCGAATGGAGCTGCGGTTAATTTCGGATAGTTTCTGGAGCGCATTGCGAACCAAACCGACTTCAACCGTGTCCCGTTCAAAAATGGCGGGTTTCCAATGCTCGCCAATTAAGTCCAATACGGAGGCCTCTTCACTGACTGTTATATTCTGGCGGGCCCGGATCAGCGCATTTTCGAATAAGCGTGCACTCATATCTGAATCCGTAATATTGAGTGCTACCAACATATCTTCAACGGCTGCCACGGAGGCCACGTTCTCTTCCAAAACTCGTTCAATCGCGGGGCTCATGCGCGTCAACAGAGCAATACAGGCCAGGCTGGTCAGGATTTGGATAAATAAGAAGATGAGGACTGAAATCCAAAGTTCGGAGCGAATACTCATTGCGACAACCGGGTCATAAATTTATCCAATGCTTTTTTATCGGAGACCAGCACCATACTGTCTCCCTCCATCAATTTCGTATTTGCATGGGGTTGAACGACATTTATTTTTTCGTCCTGGAAGCGGCGAACGGCGACTAAGGTGATCCCGTACTGTTTGGTCAAATCCAATTCGGCCAGGGTTTTGCCAAACATAAAGGCAGGGACGGTAATTTCGGTTATGAGTAAATCATCACCCAAGGGAAATTCTTGAAGAACACTGTGATATTGCAGGCGGCTGGCCATACGCTCGCCAAAACTGCGTTCGGGGTTCACGACTTCATGCGCACCAACCAGACGCAGAATGCGTTCTTGTAATTCGTCAGTCGCCCGCGCCACTACGCGTTTTGCCCCCATCTGGCGCAGGAGCGCCGTGACCAAGATGGAACTCTCGCGCGATTCGTCGCCTATGGCACACACACACAAATCCCGTCTGTCAGGTGCAGTCCGGGCCAGAGTTTGTTCGTCAGTGGCATTAAAACACAGCGCTTGGGATACAAATGGACTGATGGCCTGCACCATTTCCTGACGGTAGTCGACAGCCAAAACTTCGACTCCGCGCTTGGACAAGGATTTGCAAAGAGCTGCGCCAAATTGTCCGAGCCCAATCACCATCACTTGTTTAATCATTTCAGCCTCCTAACCAATAGCCACATCCTGACTGGGGTAACCGACGCCAGATCCTGAGTGTCTGCGCGTCAAAAACAAAAATAGGGTAAGGGGTCCAACCCGACCCGCAAACATACAGCAAATAATGATGACTTTGCCAATCCGATCCAATTGCGCAGTGCCGCCTACGCTTAAACCAACCGTACCCACAGCACTGAATACTTCAAAAATGGCTTGTTCATAGGGCAAATTTTGGGTCAATTGCAGGGCCATAAGAGCCACGCCCACGGTTAAAAACCCCATAGTCGTAACCGCGAGTGCTTTATAGACCGATTCGTGTGGGATACTGAAACCAAAGGCTTGAGCTTGATTGCGCCCGCGCAAAGCGCCCCACATCGCCAATACCATAACCGCCAAAGTGGTCGTTTTGATGCCTCCGGCTGTTGAGCCTGGACTCCCGCCTACAAACATTAAAAAGAGCATCAGGGTGAACGTGGCCGATTCAGTGCCGGCCATGTTGATCGAATTGAAGCCCGCTGTGCGCAACGTAACCGCATGAAACCAAGCATTCATCAGCTGATCCAAGGGTCCCATTCCGCGTAAGGCGTTATGGGACTCGACAATTAAAAACAAGAACATGGGCACAATCAGCAGGACCAACGAGGTAAACAGGACCATGCGCACATGCACGCTGCTTCTTCTACCGCGAATCCAATGTGGCATCGCAACCAATACGACGGGTCCTAATCCGCCAATAATGATCAAAATGGAAATCACACCCAATATGGCCGGCTCGCTTTGATAGGGAATCAGGCTTTCCGTTTGCAATGAAAATCCGGCATTACAGAATGCAGAAATGGAGGTAAAAATCCCCCGCCAAATGGCCTTTCCCAGATGGTCTCCATTTTGGAAAAATAGCAGGGTTAGCACAAGTGCTCCGGCCAGCTCACAGGCGCCAGTTAATAAAAAGAGCCGTTTAAGCGATCCGAACAGTTGGCTTTGATTATCCTCATTGAGAAGTTCAGCCACGGACGCCTCATGACGAAGGCTCATTCGGCGGCCTAAGAGGGCAAAGGCAGCAGAAGAAAAGGACATGATGCCCAATCCACCAATTTGAATCAAAACAAGGACAATAAATTGCCCCATAAAACTGAATTCGGTAGCCGTATCACGCACAGCTAAGCCGGTAACACAACAAGCGGAAAAGGCCGTAAAAAAGGCATCTATGGGTGAAATACCCTCAAGGCTCTGGGCACAAAACGGGATGGCCAGAACCAACCCTCCCACACAACCCGTTAAGAGAAACGTACTGACCAGCATCGCCGAAGGGTTTTCAACCAAGCGGTGCCACCAAACATCGCTTTCCAATTGCGAAGACCGCCCACGCCAACTCAGGACAAACCCAACACTGGGCACCAGGAGAAGCGAACTGATGGGGATTTCATAATGCCACAGCCCAAAAAGAACCAAAACGAGTTGGAGCACCGAGATGATGCAGATAAAAAGTAAGGGAAAGCGAAAGGATGGATTAAACGGTCGATAAGCCCAGCGCACTATGGCCAAAGACGTAATGGTGACCGATATCAGTAGAGTTACCATGGGGTAAATGCCTTTAGCTAAACCCATTGGAACAGAGATCAACCACAAAATGAGGAGCGAAACAAAAGCGCCGGAAACAAAGCGGCTGTATGGTTTCTTTGAAATCTTGGGCTGGCGCGCGGAGGCAAATTCGGGCAACCAAAACCAAACCATGAGGCCAAAAAAGCCCAGTAAAAGTAAAAACGAAAGCCCGGGGCGAAAGAACAGGTAGGGGGCCAAAATAACACTTCCCAACAGGCCGACACAGCTCAAAATAAAACGAACCCAAAAAGCAAAGCGGGCCAAAAAGAAGACTGCGCTCATATGCACCAGGCATAATCCAAATAAAAGCGGTTGAACCCAAGCAGAAGGAAGCCAAACACCTAAGCCGCGTCCACTGGAGACCCACTGGCTGACAAGCATCAACAACGGGCCCATATTCACGAGGAACCCCATTTCAAAGGGGCCAAATCGACGCATTTTCTTCATGCTTCACCGACGCTTTCGAAACCAATCATAGAGAAAAATGTGCAAGGCACCATTCACGTTCAGACTTTCCACCTCGGGGCAATGCGGAATGCGCACCTTCATTTGTGCCTGCTCGGCAATTTCCTCACTGAGACCGTGCCCTTCATTGCCAACGGCCAAGACAAAGGCGGTCGGCCACTCCAAATCGGGTAATAAAAACGGCCCATGCGCATCTGCCACAAGCCAGGTATGATCGGTCAGTTGACGCCAGTTGAGTTGTTCTTCATCAAAATGGATGGCGCATAACACCATTCCAGCCGATCCGCGAATAACCGCAGGATGGTAAGGATAAACACAAGGTGATTTCCATAAAAAATGCTGGATACCAAAGGCAAAGCCGGCTCGGATAATAGCACCGGCATTACCCGGGTCCTGGATACCATCCAACAACAATAGGGGCTGATCCTTAAATTCCGAGTGATGAACGGGCCGCTCAAAAAACGCGAGCGGTGACTGACCATTTGCACTTGGCGAAAGCCCATCATAGAGTGTTGAAGGCACCAAATAATGGGGAACTGGACCGAGTTCAAGGGTTTGGGTAGTCCAAACTTCGCGTAGAACCAATCCAGCCGCCAGGCCGACCTCTATAAGCTTTTGTCCTTCAACGCCAATGAGAGGTGCCTGTTTGGGCCTTTTTTTCCATTGAAGTACCGCTTGGTATTTAGGGTTCTTTCGACTGGAAATGGGGAAAAAATGGGGTTTTAGGTTTGTGGGTACCATTTTTGGAGTTGATCAACGATCATGTGTGCCTGTTTCGCCGAGGAAATATTGAATTTACTTTGAATTGAATATTTGCCTCGAATCTTTTTATACCTTTGAATTCGGCATTTAGATTCCGACCAATCGCCGCTTGGTTGGCGCTCGCGGTAGAGGAACATGATGGTTACCCAGGCGCCCTTGGACAAAACAAACTTGTCCAGTTGTTCAACTTTGAGTTCGCCGTCCTCTTCCCAATCGCATCGCAAATCATCTACGGTCATTTCATTTTCCATTTAAAAAGCTCCTTGATAACAAACGAAAAAAAAGCCACCCGAAAGTGGCTTTTTTCAGTAAAGATAGTTTTGGGGTTTAAATCAATGATTTTTTGCGCCGTTGGGCTGTCATTATCGCAGCGCCACATAGGAGCAGCGCAAACATCACGACCATCCACTGGCTCAAGGTGGGAACAGAACGGAAGCTAACGGCAAGAACAGGCCCGCCACCCGGGAAGGTAACGTAGTAGCAGACATCGTTTTCAACAGCAGTGCTCAAGGTTACAAATCCACCTACTCCAATCGTTACGGTGCCGACGTAGGTCACATTCGGATCCATTGGATCGATGGTGCCGTATCCGCAATTAGCGCTAAAATACACATCCACCACACAACCAGGTGAACCGTACACGGTGACAGAATTGGGGCCATCAATCGTAATGGAATTCACCACACAAGTCACTTCGGAACCGCCCAACGCAAATGCGTTATCGGGTGAGACAGGTGGAACTGCAGGAGCAGTTGTGCCCAGACCACAGTCCGCATCGCGGCGCCCCCAAGAAGTACAGCCTTGGCCCCAGCCACCCACGGGATTAATCCAATGGGACGGGTTGGTGCCCATAAAGGGGGTGGTGAACCCAGGACCCTGGCCCGCTTCCGCCCAACCAAAAATGCCATTGGCACTCATAGTACACATCGGATCACCAACCGGGCAGAAATCGTTACGAGCCTGAACACTCACCCAATACGAACCCGGAGGGAAAAATGTGGACGGGATATTAATGTCGTAAATCGTAAGGGAGCCAAAGGGAGATGTCGTGTATGAAAGCCCAGTGTACGAAAACATGGGCGAATTCGCCGGAGAGCCAGCATTGTTTGCATAAAAATCGACGTTAAACGAGGGGATGGAACACGGCCCAGGCGTACACAGGAACACCGTACCTACGGCTCGAACTGTTGTCACATCCCAACCGCCTATACCACCCGGAACGATGAAATCATCCGCTCCTCGAGCTGTAAGCGATGCCTCACTGGCATTGCCCTCTTGTGATACAAACGTGTCGATAACTCCCGGTAAAGCCGTACTGATCTGATCCCATAAAAAGGCTCCTCGCAATTCCGACGGTTCGCCCGGCACATAGCCCGATGAAATCGGCGAAAGAGTTTCGGGTTGACCGAAACACAGAGCAGTCGTGACGATGAAAAGGACGCTCAGCTTAATTAACCGCATGACCCTCACTCCAAAATTGATATAAATAAAAAGACAATTTAAGCCTACTAGCACAGATTTTAGGTTCCCAACATTTCACAGTCAACAATTAAGTGCCCAGAAAGTAATAAAATTTCATCAAACCCTCTCGCTTACAATCGCACTTGGTGAATTCCAACGCGGCTTTGACGGAGATAAATGCAATCTTGACCATGCCAGAATTTATACTATTAATAAAGCGCAATTCAATAATATAGGAGCAATAAAATCGACGTTAAACATAGTAATAGACCGGTCATAGAATTAACCCGCCCCACCCGCGGTTAAAGCAACCTGGCCACCCCTAACTATCTTTGCCGACGAGTCCTTGATAGGATTTTTATTGAGATGTGAACCGCGAGGTGTGTTGTGTTGCTGATTGTTCTGGTTTGCTTGATGATTGGGCCGTTTCAGGAAGAGCCGCAACTCTCGCCTGACAACCAGAATTGGTTGAGATTGGCACAACCCCTAATGAGCCCTCTGGAGTGGCAGGAAGCGCAAAAATTGGCAGATTCCGATTTTGCCTCATTTCAAGCAACATGGATCCAGGCCCGACGGCCAGTGGCAGCCCAATGGCCATCGCAAGGCCTTAATCTACCCGCTTTTTATGCGCCGAAACGATATGGAGACCAAAGAGATACGGTCTACTTTTTGTGGGGTGAGCCCCGTGAAATCCAGCAGAGCGGTAACCGTTTGGAGTGTACCTTCGACTCGGATAAATCATTAATTTTTGAAAAAAGCCAGGGCAAATGGGTACTTGAAGGCGCCAGTCAATTACACTTCGCCGAATCGCAAATAATTCGTCGTGTGCCTTATTCCACAGGGCATCACCCTTTCGGCGCCACTCGTATTCCGCCAGAACTGTCCTTTGGACCAGCTTTGATCGAGGTATTCGGCCGAGAGCCAAACGGACACGGGCAACGGATTCAATTGCGCATGTTGACGCCTGCGCCGTTTTTTAAATTACCGCTTGCGGATTCGCCTCGTGTGGTTGAATGCCTGGTGACCTTAAACCGCGGCGACGAGACACTGCTGCGCCACACCACATTTCAATACAAACGATCAGCGCCCGCCGAGATGCTCTTCTCGGTTTCAGTCCCGCCCGGATTCTGGCAAACTGAAATTCTTGTTTATAGTGGCGCCATGCACCAAGGCTTCATGCAACGCATGAATTGGGTCGTTCCAGAGAATTCGCCAATTGGCCAACCGGCAGTGGTTCAGAGCTGGGTTGAGCAGAACCATCTGATAGCAGCTCCATTTGAAACCATTATTGAAGGTATTCAATATCAACGCTCAACGACGGTCCGGCCTAACACCGCCAGTCGGGTTTTACTGCCCTGCGGCCAAATCGAACCCGAGGTTTGGTTGATCACCAAAACATCCAAACAGCGCCTGGAGCTGATATCCGCCAACCCCCAATATCGGGTTTACGAATTGGGACTAGCACCCGAAAAGGGTCGAATAATTGCGATGGATCCGGCGACAAATAGTTTTTCAAGCTGTGATCTCGGCGATTTTGAGACGTCTTCAGAACCGCTTATTCTGCCCGAGGGAAGTAATTTAAGCTGGACCCAAATCACGGTTGAGGATCCCAGCAAGCCACACTTTGTTTATGTTGTGGGCCAACCTTGGTTTTACCAACCAAGCGGGAACCTTTTCTGGCAACCGGGCTCTTTTCCCAACCAAAGCTCGATACAAATCGTTACTTTTGACCGCCAAGGCATGGGCGAAAAACGGGGTTTGCTGAGTCAGGAAGATCTGGCATCTTCCATTTCCGTTCGCCCCAACAACCTGGTTTTTCGCACGACCAATATGAGCGGAGAACCGCTGCCCGCAGCATCAATTCGCGTTTCAATTGAGGGGAAAACGGTACAAGGCGAACTGAGTCCCATAACCTCGCCCAAGGCGTGGGGCGTGATCGTTCAAGATCGTCTGCTCAGCCATTGGCGTTGGCCAGAAATCAAAGCCTCCATTCTCACGGGTTTAAAAACGTTGATTGGTGAGAATGACACAGTCTACTTGGTTTTGGTGGCCGACCGACCAGAGATGTGGGCCGAGCCCAGTCGGGATAAAACGCCCTTTTTGGCCCAATGGGCTTCATTACAAAACAAAAACCCCGCCAATACGGATCTGGACATGCGATTTCTTTTGGAGGCACTAGCAGGAATGAACGGGGATTTGGATCAACCGCACCACGTTTTGTTCTGTAGTCCAGGCTTGGGCGAGGATTTGAATCAGTGGCAAGAAATCGTGATGCGTGCACGCTCAAACGGGATTCATCTCTACCATCTTGAATTTGAGATGCCACCGGAAAGCGGGCCCCAAAAACCCGATTTAAAACAACGTCTTACCGAGGCCAACACCCTAACAGCAGAAAAGGAAACGGACTCTCTAACTGAAGATTTTCAGGAGGAACGCAATACGCGCGCCGGTTTCCGTTGGACCTTTGGTCGCAAAAACGCTGAAGAACTTGCCAAAAAGGAAGAAATTCGCGAGGCTGCAGCACGTGCTTCTATCCAAGAACAACTGGAATTGCGCAGCGTAGGCCGGCATTGGGTGTTGCAAGGTCCAAGTCTGCCAAACCAAATGGATGCGGTTTTTAGGGATTTGGCCGAATGGGTTGGCGGCATGCGCTTTTTTGCCCTGCCACGCAGAGTGCGGCCTGAACAACTGCAAATTCAATCGGACCCCAATACCATCATCAGTTGGACCCTGGTCCCCTGGACCCCTGCACCTATGGAGTGAGTGCCAGAATCCCGGCCATGCGCTCACCTAAGCTTCCGTTGGGGTTCAAGTTTCCAAACAATTCAAAGCCCACTAAGGCCTGGCGATCGGCACGAACCCGGACCCACGTGGCCGTGGGGGGAAGTCCCTCTGGGAACAGGACTTGGGCGGTGCGCACCAGTTTGGTTCGACCGGCTTGTACTTCCTGTCGCTGGACCAGTAAAGTACCCAAATCATCATAGGCTTCGATTGTCAAAGTAACCGACCCCTCCTCGGCGTTCAGTAAGGCAATGCCCGTCCATTGTTCGTTGTCCGCCGCAATATGCGGAAAAATCAATTGGTCGGTAAGTGAGTCCGAAGCCTGAAAGCCCGAAATCCGGGTCGATTCGTTGTCGCCAAACAGTTCAAATCCAGCAATATCCGCATTGCCGATGACTTGAACCCAGGAAATGCCTGGCACCTGATCAAACAGAGGCCCAACTACGGAAACCAATTTGGCCCGCGGCGCCAGGGTCAAGGACTTCTGACTCAGGACTTGACCGGAATCATCGTAACCCAGTAATTGGACCGTATTCTCCGTCGTTGCCAAATTTATCAGGGAAATGCCTGTCCAAAAATTTGCCGTATCCTTGGCTACATGCAAAAAGATCAGGGACTTGGTCAGGTGAAAGAAATTGGGATTGCCCAGGCGGCTGGGCGTTAAGTCAAAACCAGCTAGGGTTTTGGGACCATCCACACGACCGAACATTTCGATACCGGCCAGATTGGCTTTTTCCTCAGCGTCCTTGAATTGGCCCCATTCGGGTAACTGAGCAAAAACCTCGTTAAAGCGGAAGTCGGTTTGTGAATTGGCTTTGGTATTGGCAATGGCAGTCGTCGATCCAGAGCCAACAAACTGCAAGGAGCCGGGACTTTCACCGGCGTTGATGGTGATGGAACGGGTATACCACTGCTCCGTTTTCACCGCAATATGGGGAATAACCAAACGGGATGATAAGGACGGAATCCCTTCAATGCCCACTAACTGGGTTTTATCCCGCGAAGTGGCGGTCATATAACCCACTAAACGCTGGCCGGACAAAACTTTGACCCACCGAATCGAACGCGCTTTTTCGACCCGATCTTGGAAACCAAAGAAAGACAGACTTGCTGCATAAACCCGGCCCATTGCGGGAATGGTCAGGTTTTTACTATCCACTTTTCGGCCCTGTTCATCCAGACCGACCACAACAATTTCAGCGGCTTGGCCGTTGGGATTGATTAACCCCAAGGTTGATGAAAGGTTTCCATCTTCGACCAAAAAAGGCAAATAAACGTTGGGCTGATTGGTGCTCAGACCGATGCCGTAACTCAAACCATCCTTGCGCTTTTGGGCGGCCTGATTAAGGGCCACTTTTAGCACATAGGACCCTTCTGGTAAGTTGGACAGCCGGAAATCCGTTCCATTTTCACCGACCAGACCAACAGGAAGCCACTCTCCTGCGCTGTAGCGATAAAATTCGTAGTCCAGGTTGTCTAAACCTTCCACGACATTGATGGACAGACCAAGGTCCTTACCCGATTCATCGATTTCAAACGAGTAGTAGTCCGCATGATCGCTTCCCCCGGTTAAGCTGAGTGCTGAATATTGGCCCTGTTGCAGGGGCTTTGCATCTTCAAATGCGTCGTTGGGTTCAAAATCATCGTCCTGATATTGTTTGACAGTGACCAGGATGGTTGCAGGCGTTGTGTCCTGGGTAAATTCTGTTTTCACCTGAAAGGTCACTTTGTAGGGTTGACCTTCGGGACTAGGGGTTGGAAAAATGACTGGGTAGACTTCTTCGCCCTCAACTTGATTTGGCAAGCCGCCCTCAAACGTCCAGTGGTAAGTCATCTCCAATTGGTTGGGATCCTCACCATAGCCAAAAAAATAGACTTCTTGTCCGGGCTCAACGGTTAGGTCGCCATAAGGCTCTGAAATGTAGCTTTCCGGCTTCAATGAGGGATCAACCACTTGAATTTCGCGAAACTCATAAAAGGGGTCCTGCAGGTCCAGGCTGTCCCAACAATAGAGTTCGAGGGAATGAAAACCCGCTTCATTCAACACTAAGGCCGGAGGTTCCAGCGCGCTGCTGTAGAATTCACCGTCCACCCACCAAGCAAGGCTAACCGGATAGTTGCCATCGGGATCTGTGACTTTTCCTACGAGTGGAATCGGTTGCCCTTGCAATACCGGAATAACATTGCGCTGATAAAAATCTGGGTGTGATCGTTGCGCAGGCGCAATGATTTCGGCATTGGGCGGAACATTGGCCCCATAAATGTACACTTCCCAAGTGACTGGCCAGGCACTCCAAATGCCATCGCTGTTGGCGGCATAAACGCGCACTGAATAAAAGCCGGGCAGTTGGAATGTCACTTCTCCGGGGTTTTGTAATGGACTGGTCTGCCCATTGCCAAAGTCCCAAAAATATTGCAACAAACCAGTCTCGCCCTCCCCTGCCCGAGCCGAAAAAGAAAAGCGCGCCATGGGCGGCCCCAATAATTTGGGTGAATTCGGATTTACTGGAATGACAGTTGGCGCACGGTAATAGTCATCCTCACCGCCGTAAACAGGGAAATAGCGGCGTGGTGATAGGGCCGCATTTAAACCTTCGCTATCGGTCCCATGCAATTCGGCCCAGTGCAGACCCGCTGCCGAGAATTGAATATGTTGATGGCTGGGACCATCAAGCTGGCGTCCATCGCTGAGCAGCCAAGAAAACCGGATATCATCGCCATCTTCATCATAACCATTGGCAACCAGATCGAATCCTTCGCCCACTTGATACGGGTTATCCCAACCGGGTTCTTCAATCCAAATTTCCGGGGCCAAGTTGGAATCCCGAATCCAAACATAAATGGAGTCCGGTAAGGGATCCTCCAGACCGTTTTCATCGATGACGGTAAAATAGACCGAATAACCACCCTTTAGGGCGAATGACTCAAAGGCAATCGGCGTCGGCTCAAAACCTTCAATAACAATTGCCGTACCCGATTCGTGGTAGAGACTCCAATAGGCCCGTTTGCCCTGGGTCGACCCCTGTTTCAGCCCACCTTTTAAAGTCAAGCTCTCGCCCGGCTTAACCACAACCCTAGGTTCTTGATAAGGGTTCAACGTCTGCTGGGCCAAAGGTGAAAGGATTACGCCTTCCGGTGGCCTTGTCCCCTGATATAAGGCCAGGGTTTGGCTGTCGCCGTACCAGGAAAAATTCCCAGATGAATCTTGGCTAAACACCTGAGGATAAACAAGTTGAACATTTGAGCCCGGGTCTGGAGTATACGCGTGGCTGACAGAATTGCCGCGAACCAAGGTCCCGTCTGAAAGGTCCCAAAAAAAGTCGACGATAACATCATCTTCATAATCAAAACCCACTGCAGAGAACTGAAAAACCGTAGCTTGCGGATAGAGTTCATCACCTTTTGGGTTTGTAATGGAGGCATAAGGTGCAGAATTGGCATAGTTTTCCGCTGGATTCACCAGTACCCATACCGATTGGACCTGACTTTGAGCGCCCCGCTCATCCAGACCGGTCAAATCCAATTGATAGGCGCCCGGCTCAGTAACCGAGAATTCAATTTGGGCACCTTGAAACTGACGTCCATCACTGAGCTGCCATTGATAAGCAATGGCATCAAACTCGTCGTCATAACCACTTGCCTCGAAGGCCAATCCTTCGCCCGCTTCATAGGTTCCGGAACCCTGCAAAATCCATACGACGGGCGGCGTATTGGCACCCTTGGCAAAAACACCGACCTCGGCCGGAAACGGATCTTCGCCACCCTGGGCGTCGATGCTGCGCGCATAAATCGTGTGATAGCCGGCGCTTTCAAATGTGAAGTTCTGGAATTGGCCCGAAAAATCGCGATAGCCATCGGGTCCGTCCCAAAACCAGACATAGGCCAATTCGCCAGGCGTATCTGGATCCGAGCCCACTGCGCTGAAAGCCACGGAGTCGCCCACATTCACGCTAACCATGCCATCGTTGCCTACCACGGGTTGGGTGATCTGGGTGTCGGGTGGGATATTATTGGTGTAAACATATAGACTGTGAATACTGGGATACGGTGTTACAAATCCATCTGTGTTAATACCAAACAATAGAATATCCAGGTAACCATCCTGACTGGGCGCAACAAAATCCCAACTCGAACCCATATGGGTATAGCCCCAGCCCAACACTTGCCAAAAAAACTGATTGGTGCCTGAAGTGCCTTGGGCCTCCAAATGTACGCTCTGTCCCGCTTGAACAACACTATTCTCTCGATCCGGCACTGAAATCCAGCTATTCACATCGAAATTACCGCTGCTTGGTCGTACAAAAAAGGTGGCTTGCCAAGAGGCAACCAAATCCGGTCCAGAATATCCATCCACTTTGACCCGGTGTTGGCCAATTGCCGAAAACATTGTGAAGTAGCTTGGACCTTCATTTTTGAAGGCATCCTCGATATACCATTTAAAGGTCAGCGGCGTTTCGTCATACCCATTCCATGCGCTTAAGGTCAGGCCCTGCCCCTGGGCAAAAACAAATTCCTGAGGATCCCAAGCAACTTCAAGATAGATTTGGGCTGACAGGCCAACACCGAGGCAACAGAACAAAAAAGCCCAAACAACACGCATAACCGACCTCCATGGGGAAACCAACTTTCAATGTGGCATCTTTCCCCAAAAAAACCAAGTGAGCCTTATCATTTTCCGGTTGACACCCCACAGCAACCAGGAGCGCAGGTACACCTAATTTTTCCCACTTCCCAGGGCGATCGGGCAATGTTATCCTGGTGGCTTAACTGAACCATGAATTTCAGTGCCTTAAAATTAGAAATTTTATTTTCACGAGCAGGCCAATGGAAAAGAACCCGGCAAAAACACAGTGTGCACCCGCCATTTTGATGGTCCGACCTTACGATTTTGATTTTAACGAAGAGACCGGTATCGACAATGAGTTCCAAAAACGGATCTCCTGTCTGCCCAGTGAGATTAACCAAAAGGCCATGCAGGAATTTGAGGTCATGGTAGAGACGTTGGGCCTGGCCGGAATTGACGTAGTCGTGCTCGAACGCAGTCTCAATGAGTGGAAAAAGACGCCGGATGCCGTATTTCCCAACAATTGGCTGTCCACTGAGCCCGATGGGACTTTGATCACCTTCCCCATGTACGCGGAGAACCGACGGGCCGAGAAACGCATTGACGATGTCGAGCATTTGCTGGTTGACCGCGGTTTTTACATCCGCAATTTGATTAACATTGGGCGCCACTCCGAACGGACATTGATCCTGGAAGGGACCGGGAGTATGGTCATTGACCATCTCAAAAGCCGGGTTTATGCGGCCCGTTCTTTCCGCTGCCATCCAGAGCAATTTGAGAATTTCGTTCAGGTTCGCAACTATGCAGAAGGCATCTTGTTCGACACGCTCTCCTCGACAGGCAAACCGATTTATCACACCAACGTCATGATGAGTATTGGACAGAGTTTTGCGGTAATCTGCGATGCGTGTGTAGCGGAATGGGACCGGCCAAACGTGATGGAGAAATTAGCTCAGGATCGCGAAATCATCTCCATCAGCTTTGAGCAAATGGAGCGCCATTTCTGCGGCAATATTTTGCAGGTGCGCAATCGCGAAGGCGAGTGGGTTACAGTCATGTCCGAACGGGCCATGCAAGGTTTTGAACCTTTTCAGATCAAACGAATGGAACAACACGGTCGGATTTTGCCGGTACGCATTCCGACCATAGAGGCCGTTGGCGGTGGCAGTGCCCGCTGTATGATGGCTGAACTGTTTTTGCCCCGACGTGCCGAACGGGTGCCCATGCACGCACTGGGTGCCTAACTTCGATTAATTTGCAGGTAATGGCTCGGCACTGGCCTTGAGATTTTCCAGGAATTTCAAGGCCCGTCGCTGGCTGTCCGCATCGATAAAGACCCGGCTGGGTTCGACTCGACCGCCTTGGGCAAAGGAATACGACTCCTTTTGCAAATACCAAGGCAGCTGAGCGCGCTCCTGCTCTTCCCGTCGACAAATTTCGACTGGCTCGGTTTGTTTCAGAAAATATTCGGTTGCCGCAGCAGATCGATCGCAGTCGCAATCCGAAGTCAAACGTTTCCCCGTGATTTTGTCGATGCTCATCTCCACAATACCATCGGGTTTCTGAAACTGGGCTTTGGGCAGACGATCCTTAATTTCCTTAAAAAAGTCGATAAAAACGGGCAAGGCGGTATTGCCCCCGGTCGCATTGCGGCCAATGGTCCGTTTGGTATCGTGACCCACCCAAACGCCAACCACCAACTTTGGGTGAAAGCCCACAAACCAAGCATCGGTGTAATCGTCAGTGGTACCGGTTTTGCCGGCCAAGGGCAAACCTAAGGACGCAGCGGCGTGCGCAGTCCCCTTCGGTTCAGAAATCACGGATTGCATGACGCTATTGACGAGAAATGCGTTTTCAGGCGAGATAATCTGTTCTCCCCGCGGAGCGTTTTGTTCAATAACCTGGCCTTTGCGGTCGATGATGAGGGTGATAAAGCGCTGATCAAAACGCACCCCATTTTCTGCGTAGGCATTGTAGGCCATACACACATCCAGGAGACTCATTTCAAAGGCACCCAAGGCCATGGATGGGTAGGGTAAAATTGCATTGTTCTTAAGTAGACCCAAGCGATTGATGTAGTCCAGCACATTCTCATAACCAACAGCATTGAGCAATTTGACGGCAACAATGTTTTTCGACTGGGCCAAAGCTTGGCGTAGGGTGACGCTTCCGACGTAATTCAGGTAAAAGTTTTTGGGTTCGTAAAGTTCAGGTTTGGGCGCAAGACCCAAGCGGCGGGCCCGGGCCAACTCCGGGCGTTGATTATAGGCCTGGATTTCACCCTGTTCGTCGATATAAAACTGGGTCGGGTCAATGAAATAAGTCGGTTCGTCAAACAACAAATCGCTCAGGGTATAGCCCTGTTCGAGTGCGGCTCCGTAAACAAACGGTTTAAACGCGGAACCCACTTGGCGTTTGGCCTGTTCGGCCCGGTTAAATTTGCTGCGCGAATAGTCATATCCGCCTACCATTGCTAAAAGATCGCCATTTTCGGGATCTACAGCCAGAAAAGCACCTTCCAGCTGCGGCTCCTGATCCAGGATGAGTTGAAGTTTTTGCACGGCGCCTTGGGTTTGCGGGCCTTCAGCTTCGGCTTTTTCGTCCAGGGCCTTGACCAAAAACAAGGGGACATCACCCACTTTAAACAAATGCGTAAACTTGGGATTGCGGATCCAAGGTACATTTTCCTCCGAGAGGGAAAAGACCTGATCCCCAACCCTAACCTTGGCACCACTCTCCTCCACTTTTGTCACCAAACCGCGCAAGTACACCCCATCCTGAAGCCCGACATGCCAGGTGGGATCAAAATAGGAATCGAGTATTTCCGCTTCGGAGGCGCTGTCCTGGTTTCCTTTAAAGACACTGGGACAATCCCAGGGACGATAGCCCTGGTTCTTATCGACCTCACGAATACCCGCCTGCAGCGAATTTTCAGCCAGCACCTGGAGTTCCAGGTCAAGGGTAGTATGGACATCCCAGCCGCTCGACCGCACCCGTTCTTCACCGTATTTGTTAAAAAGATACTCGCGCACTTTATCAACAAAGTGACCCGCCGATGGTTTGCTTTCCTCCAAATGATGGTCTACGACGATTAAGGGTAATTTTTTGGCAGTTTTGGCCTCATCAAAGGAGATGTAACCTTCCTGAGCCATGCGCTCGAGCACGATATTGCGTCTTTTGGTGCAGGCCTCCGGATTCACATACGGGTTAAACCGGCTCGGCGCCTGAGGCACCCCGGCCAAGGTTGCACACTCCACCAAGTTTAAGGAACCAACCGACTTGCCGAAATAGAAACGGGCAGCCGCCTCAATGCCAAACTGGTTGTTGCCCAAGGCAATTTCGTTGGCATACATGGCAAAGATCTCCTGTTTGGTAAACAGGGTTTCCAATTGGACCGCCAGTAGTTGTTCCTTAAATTTTCGACTGTAGGAATTGCGCGAATCTTTGGTGATGTTTTTGACCAGCTGCTGGGTCAAGGTGGAAGCGCCACGCCGCGAATTCTTGAGCAAATTGTCCTTTATGGCACTGAGAATCCCAAAGGGTGAAACGCCGAAATGTTCAAAAAAATCTTCGTCTTCAACCGCTACCAGCGCATGCACAAAGTTGATGGGAATATCGTCGAAATCCAAGAGAATGCGTTTTTCACTGGAGAAAATATCGATCAGGTTTCCATGGCGATCGTAAACCCGAGTAAACGTCTTGGGTTTATGTTGGCGCAAAACTTCCAATTCGGGGTATTCGGCCCCTTTTTTGAGGATAAAAAGGGCAAAAACAACCCCAACCAAACAGCCCAAAACAATGGAGCTGCCCATAAAAATTAGGGCTTTTCGCCAAAACGGGCTCAACGGAGTGGTTATCCTAGGCCATTGCATACGCGCAGTACTTCCTCAAATGTAGTTTCTCCTGAAGTGAGCTTGCGAATACCGCATTCCTTCAAGGTTTCCATGCCTTTTTGCCGCATGACCTGCTTAAGGCTGACCGAGTCGTCCTTGCGAATGATCGATTTGCGCACAACATCATCGACTTCCATCAATTCAAATATCCCGGTACGACCCAACAGTCCGGTGTGGCGACAATAATGACAACCTTTCCCGCGATTGACCCGCAGAGGCCGACCGGATTTGGTGCGAATGTTGAGCGCGGCCAATTGGGCATGCGTCAGCAGGTCCTCGGACCGACAATGCGGACATATTTTTCGAACAAGACGTTGGGCCAGTGCGCCCGTTAAAACACTGGCCAATAAAAAGGGCTCGGCGCCCAAATCGAACAGGCGCGAGATCGTTCCAGCTGAATCGTTGGTGTGCAGCGTGGAGAAAACGAGGTGTCCGGTCAAGGCCGCTTGCATGGCATAAGTTGTGGTTTCGTTATCGCGAATCTCACCCACCATTACAATGTCCGGATCCTGGCGCAGCACGGTGCGCAAGGCCCCAGCAAAGCTCAGGTCCAATAATGGATTCACCGTGACCTGGTTAAATCCTTCGTAGACCATTTCAACAGGGTCTTCAATGGTGGTCACATTGACCTCGCGGGTCGCGACCAATTTAAGTGAAGCGTAAAGGGTTGTGGTTTTCCCGCTGCCAGTGGGGCCCGTGACCAAAATGAGGCCATTGGGTTCCGCGATCATACGCTCATAGGTTCGCAATTCCACTTCGCGAAAACCCAGAAAATCTAAGTCTTGAAAAACAACTTCCGGGTCGAAAATGCGCACAACCAGTTTTTCACCAAAGGCAACGGGCAAAATCGAACAGCGCAATTCCACTTCGCGCTCTTTTAACTTGGTCTTGATGCGACCATCTTGCGGCTTGCGCCGTTCCGCAATATCCATGCGCGCCAACAACTTCATACGTGACACTACCGCTGCGTGGACCTTGGTCGACATCTGTTGGATGTCGTGCAATACCCCGTCGATGCGGAAGCGGATGAGCGAATGTTCGCGCTTGGGTTCAATGTGGATGTCGCTGGCCCTTTGGTCATAAGCATAGTGTAAAAGGTACTCAACTGCTTTGATGACATGCGAGTCGGAAGCTTCCAACTCCCGTTCGCTTTTTAGGCTGACCAATTGTTCCAAATTGCCCAGGTTTATGATGGGATCCAAATCCTTTTCAGCCTTGGTGACCGAAGTTCGAAAGCCATAAAACTCGGTCAAAATCCGTTTGATTTCATTTTTGGGGGCGACAACGGGTTTAATTTCCATGCCCGTATTGCGCTTGAGTTGGAACAACAACTCGATATCGAAGGGATTGGAAAGCGCACAGGTCAAAACACCGCCTTCATCGGAGATGGGTACTACGAAGTGTTTGCGGGCAAAAGGCCTGCTGATGTATTTGGTGAGGACCTCGATGTTGACCTTTAAAGGGTCCAAATGGACAAAAGGCAGATTCTTTTTCTCGGCAATGATCTGAAACAATCTGTTTTCGTCAATTTCACGACCCGCTTCCTGAAACAAGTCAAAATGAAGCACCACATCCACAGGATGCACACTGCCAGCATTGGCCAACTTACCCACAAACTCCTCGCGTTTGGACCGGAACAGCTTGCGCCTGACCTCGCTCTCGGCTTTGAGCAGTTGAGATTCTTCCTCGGGGCTGATCAGATGCCGTTCAACCAGAAGTTGGAGGAGAAAGGGGACATCCATGAATTACATCCAATCACAAAAAACAGGTTTTTCGAGCAGGGCTACATTTTCAAGCCCAAAGAACTGCTGAACCAGGAGATAGATCCGGTTGGGCAATTTGGGATAAGCGTACCACAGCAGGATATGTTGTTTGACCTGCCAATCCCATAACAGGCGTCCGCGTACGATTTGATCGAATTCCGGCCCAAACTCCGGCAATCCCAATTGAGAAAACCAGCTGGCATGATCCAAGCCCCGATTCTCAGGGGTAAAAAAAATGCCGTAAAACTGATTGCGATAATAGGCCCACAAGCCTTCTCTCGGTTCCACATCCACCCTTTTACGCCAAGTAGCCCATTTTAGCGAGATTCTGGTCAAAAAACCAAGCGAGGCTTAGACGCTACCATCATGTGTGCGGTCGATAGATGGACAAAATAATTCGACCGGCACGCCGAACATCCATGCGCTCAAAGCCTGCCAAATCAACTGGCAATTCGATTTCTGATTCGCTCAGAATGACATTTTCAGCATGGTGAGGCAGGGCTCGCAGCGCCGAGAACGCCTTCTCATAGGCCGAACAATCGCGAAAGGGCGGATCCACATAAGCAAACCAGGGCGGTTGAATCGCGCAAGAGCGAACATCCTCGTAGTGGACACCCACTTTCGCGTCGATGGCCAATTGAGTGAGCTGATCCTGCAGCTGCTGCCGGATTAGGGGGTGGCTTTCAAAAATATGAACGGGCGAAAAGCCTTCGCTGAAGGCCGTAATGCCCATGATGCCTGATCCGCCGAACAAATCGAGAAAGGCATGCGTACCCACAAATCGTCGGGCCAAATCAAAAATGCGATCGCGGATGGCCGATCCGGTTGGCCGCAAATCGGGCATGGACCAAAACACAACCTTTTGACCGCGCAAACGGCCACTGCCGATGCGCAATTCGGAGCGCGAAGCAGTTTCGCGCTCCGTTTTACGAGGTTTTTTATTTTTCGTAGCCGGCCTTTTTCAAAAAGGTGCGGGCCAGATTTGCTTCCTGAGAATCCGGGAATTTAGAGACCAGTTCCTGCAATCGGCTCACGGCACGAGAATGGCTGTTCATGAAGTAATAACATTGGCCTTGGTACAACATGGCAGGTTTCAGATAACTGCCTGTAGGAAAGCCGGAGACAACCGAATCAAAATGCTGATTGGCCTGTTGCCATTTTTTGAGTTCAAAATAACAGCGGCCCAAATAATAGTGACATTGTTCGGTGAAGGGTGAATTGGGGAAGTTATTGAGTAACTCCTCAAAGCCATAGGCTGCCAATTCGTACTTTCCGCGGGTGAAATCGCCGTAAGAGGTATTGAACTGAATTTCCAAATCGGCATTGGCGACGGTTGGTGGCGTTTCACTACCTGAAGAGGAGGGTGCCGTAACGGCCGAACTAACCCCACCTGTCCGCGCGGATTTAGCCTCCAGGTCGGCCAGGCGTGCTTCCAATTGGGAAACTCCCTCGCGCAGGTTGGCAACCTGCTCGCGTTGATCGGCCTGGGCCTTGCGGTCCGCCATCTTAGCGTCGATCTCGGCAAGGGCGCCGTTGACTTTGTCACTCATTTCTTTCTGGCTGCGTTCGATCTGGTAAATCTGCTCTTGCAAATTGGCAATGTCGCGCCGCATCTTAAGGCGTTCTTCGTCATCACCGCATGAAATCAGCATTAAAAGGGCTGAAATACATAAAAGCGTTCGTTTCATGTGCAGGCTCCTTGAAACAACCATAGGGCGGCACGTGCCGCCCTATGAGGGAAAAGTGTAAAAGGCCGCGCGGCCAGATTAGCGCAGAGAGAGGACGAAGTGGGCGCGGCGGTTTTGTGACCAGGCCGACTCGTCGGAACCCATTGCTTTCGGCTGACTTTCACCATAACTAATGGTGCGCATGCGCTCAGAACCAATTCCAAGACTTTGCAGATAGGAACGAACGCGCTCCGCACGACGCTCACCCAACGCCAAGTTGTAATCTTCGGTTCCGCGCTCATCGCAGTGACCTTCGATCAGAACATTGACCTTCGGATTGGCTTTCAGGATTTCAGCATGACGATTCAACGTGGCACGCGCATCATCGCGCAATGTTGCTTGGTCGAAATCGAAATAAACATCATCCATTTTGATGTGGGAGAGATCGATTTTGTCGAGGTCTTCGGGTTCCGTAGTTTCCTCAACCTGCGGTTTGATGGGTTCTTCGATTTGAGTTGCAGCCGGTTCCGGTTTTACGGGTGCGGGTTCCGGCGGGGGCGTTTTTTTCTTACAAGAAATGGCAAAAATAAGAACAGTGAGTGCTAATAACTTAAAAGTAATCGATTTCATGACTACCGAGATCCTCCAGATGGTTAACCGTGAGCTTTATTTGATTTACTCGAGATCGTTTCATGCTCAATTAGCGTAAAGCCTAGAAGCAAAAGGTAGATCCGTCAACCTTTTTCCCCCTCTTACGGAACCCAAACCGGGTTGCGATTGTTCCCGCTACGGGTGATTTGTGTCAAATTTTCGCCATTGCGCAAAACCATATACAGTTGCCAGGAGCCAGTCCGATTCGAGGTGAAACACAAGTGCTCCCCGTCGGGTGACCAGGTCGGCTCTTCATTCGAGCCCTGATTGGCAGTTAAACGCAGGTTTTTTCCGGTGCGCAGGTCCATGACGAAAATGTCGAAATTGTTGTCGAAACGCGAAACATAGGCGATGAAATCGTAGTGCGGATTCCATACGGCCGAGTCGTTATACGGGTTTTCATAGGTGATGCGGCGTTCATTTAAACCATCGGCATCCACCGCGTAAATTTGCGGTGAACCCACTCGATCCGAGGTGAACAGCAAGGTTTTGCCGCCCGGCGCCCAACTGGGGTTGGTGTCTACAGCCGGATGACGGGTGATACGTACCAGATCAGTGCCATCCAATTTCATAACGTAAACGTCCACATTGCCCTGATCGGCAATCGAAAACGCGATTTTATTGCCATCAGGTGAAATGGCTGGAGCCGTAGCCCGCTTGTTCAGGTCGCCATACAATTTGCGCGGTCGATCCAGCAGGGTGGGCTTTAAATAGATGCCATAACTGGCTTTAAAGGAATTGGGATTCTCGAAGACCGTATAGGCAAGCTTGGTTTCCTTGCCGACCCGCACGGCGTGCGGTGACATGGAAACTCCGCCTTCGGTCAGTGGGATCGCGTTAAAGCCGTCGTAATCCATCATGACCAATTCGGAAATATTCATACGGCTGCGTTTGGCATCGGTGGCTTTTTCCGTGCTGAAAATGATTTTGGAGTTGGCAAATTGCACATTGCGCAGGTAGGTCATGATGTCATCGGCAATCACATGGGCGGTTTTACGCGCCAGATCGGGGCGCCCGCGATAGGCTTTTGCCAAAATCAATTGTTTGGAGGTCACTTCGTAGAGGTGCGCTTCCACCACCATTTGGCCATCTTGCATGCGGATGGAACCGACCACCAAGAGTTTCGCGTCAATCGAAGCCCACTCCTCAAAATTGACCCCAACGTGAGGTGAGCGAACCAACGCCACCCGTTCGGGCGGAAGGATATCCAAAAAACCCGAATAGTTGAGATCGGCCTTTAACACCTCATTAATGGTCGACCAGGCATCGTTTAAAACGCCGCTGCGTTCTTTTAACTCAAAGTCGGGAATTGCAATTTTTTCCTTGGCGCGATTGCCAATGGTATCCAAGGTTACACCCTGGCCTAGGAGAACGGTGCCCACCGCGAAAAGGGCGAACACCAGTAGAAAACGCATGGAAGCTCCTTATCCAATTTATATTCAGAGATCAAACTGCGTTGTCGGCCCGGCCCAAGGGTCGGGATTGTCACTTAGACGATTGGCCAACAATACGGTTGAATATTTTTACATGTCATAGCGAAATCGCATATTGATGCGCATCTTTTCCTCCCGATAGCCTTGGGGCAAGGGTGGAAAACGCGAGGCAAGGACCGCGCGCAAGGCCGGACTGTCCAAAAAGGATTGACCACTGGATTCGGCAATGAAAGCATCTTCCACACTGCCATCCCGGGTAATATTAAAGGAGACCGTAACCACATTGCCCGAAAAGCTGCCGCGCAACCAATGGTTGGAAATTTCGCCAACGATGGTGGCGTAATAGTCACTGAACTCCGTGATAGGTGCATTGGGGTCGCCCAGCGCACTCATGTCAAGGGTCGCACCGTTTTCTGCTGTTCCCCCTGTCCCACCGGAATCGCGCGGTTTCTTCTCATCTTTGGGTGGATTGAGGTCGGGTTTCACTTCTGGCGCCGAACTCTCTTTACTGGGTTGTTTTTTGACCTTATCACCTAGGGCAACCTGTTTGGTTTCGGGCTTTGGGGTCTCCTTTTTCGGTTTGGGTTTCGGCTTAGACGTATTCTCGGAGGTCCTGGAAACAGCAGCCTTGCGCTCTTTTCCAGCAGCCTTGGTCGGCAGCTTGGTCGAAATGCCAACTGTCACGGAAGGCAAGGGTTCTCGTTTGGGTTGATGTAGCCCAAAAAATACCAGTGCGGCCAGGACCATGACATGCAAGCCAATGCTCAGGACGATGGCGGCCTTCATGCCAACCGCTTCGCGGTCCAAGGATTGGTAATTGCGGATGACCTGGTCCAGTTCCATCTTATTTTCCCTCAGGCGGCAGGGTAATCAGACTGACCTGATCGATTCCAGATTCTTTGAGCTGGGCGATCAAACCAATCACAGTCCCATACGGGATATTTTTATCGCCGCGAATATAAACCGTTTTGTCCTCCGTTTTGGCGAGCGCTTCGCGTACTTTCTCCAAAAGGACTGGGACCTGGTAATAATCATTATTTAAATAGTGCTTGCCTTGGCTATCAATGGACAACACCAAAGATTCCGGGTTCTGTTTCATTTCCAAATTAGCTTCGGGAAGATCCAAATCGACGCCACTTTGCATCAGCGGCGCAGAGATCATAAACACAATCAGGAGGACCAACATGACATCAACAAAAGGCGTCACGTTGATTTCGCTCATTGTCCGATTCGGGCCACCGCCCGTGGAAAAGCCCATGCTTCACCTCCTCAGGTAAAGTTCTTTTCGACGATCCCAAGGAATTCCAACGAAAAATCTTCCATAGCTGCCGAAACGCCGCGGATTTTGTTCATGAAATAGTTATAAGCCATAACAGCAGGAATGGCCGCAAACAGGCCAAAAGCGGTCGCGATCAAAGCTTCTGCAATGCCGGGCGCCACGACGGCAAGGGAGGCGGACTTTTGTTCGCCAATCCCGCGAAAGGCTTCAATAATGCCCCACACCGTGCCCAAAAGACCCACAAAGGGCGCGACAGCAGCTGTGGTCGCCAGCTGATTCAGGTTTTTTTCCATTTTGGTCAACTCGACAAACGAGGCCCGTTGCAGAACCCGGTTGATGGATTCCAAACTTCGCACTTTAGGTTGGCCGCCGGATTGGTTGGGATTATTGTGTTTGAGCTGGAAATTCAACTCGCTAAACCCTGCTAAGAACAAACCGACTTGGGGTGAGTGCACATAGCGTTCACATACACTCTTCACTTCCGAAAAGCGAACCGAATTGCGGAAAATACCCAAAAATTGGCCCGTATCGCGTTCCGTTTTTTTGAACAGGGTTCTCTTTTGAAAAATCAGGATCCAGCAAGAAATGGAGAAAACCAAAAGGGCCAACATGACCAGTTTGGAAACCAAACTCGCCTTGAGGATCAGGCTGAGATATCCCATATTTCCGCCCGGGGCTAACAACATCATGTATACATTCCTTTCCTCAGTAAACGAAAATGAATTTAGAAACCCGAGCACAGCTCAAGTTCTTGGACGCACAATCCATGCAATATGTCGAAAAACTCACGCAGGACCCACCAACATGGCTTCCGCATGCTCGAGCAAGGCCGGGCTGGCCTGATCGCCACCCATCAATCGCGCCAATTCAAGGATACGCTGGCTGCGATTACAGGCCGTTAATTGGGTAAAGGTTCGTTGACCTTCCACCTGCTTGGTCACCAGCCAGTGGTGATTGGCAAATCGGGCGACTTGAGCCAAATGCGTGACGCACAAAACCTGATGGCGTTCGCCCAATTTGGCCAGCAGTTGACCAACAGCGTGAGCGGTTTCTCCACCAATCCCTGCATCTACTTCATCAAAAATCAAGGTATGGCCAATCGGACGATCCAAGGCAACGATAAAGCCGAGCAGGACCCGACTGAGTTCGCCACCCGAAGCAATTTTGCTGAGCGCACGCGGCGGTTCGCCGGGATTGGCGCTGAACAAAAAGCGCAATTTTACCGGTGCCAACGAATGGGCATCACAATCCATCCACTGTTTGGGCCATTCCGGCTCCTCGATCTCCACCACCATGCGGGCCTTGGCCAGGTGCAATTTGGACAATTGAACTTCCACCGCTTTTGAGAAGCGATCGATTTGAGCCTTACGCGCGCGGTTCAGAGTTTGATAGGTTTTGAGCAGGTGACTGTATTCTTTTGCCAGACTCTGTTCGAGGACCAAGAGCTGTTCATCACCCGCATTCAAATTGGCCAGCTGATCATGCAGCCTTTGACGTTCTGCCAACACTGCTTCAACATCACGACCGTATTTTAAAAAGAGCCGATTCAATTCCGCCATACGCCGTTCCAGGCGGGCGAGTTCGGCGCCAGCATCCTCATCCTCATTAGGCGGTAGCTCCCGCGCCAACTCCGAGAATTGGATCAATGCCGATTCCATCGCCTCGGCGTAGGGCACAAGCGCTGGAAAAAATTCGCCCATTTTGTGGACAAGGCTTTGGGCGCGCTTGGTGTGGGGGGTTAGGGATTCATCGAGCAATTCCGCCAATTCGAGGCGCCAGGCCGTAATCTGCTCTTGATGGTGGGCCCGTTTCAAGTCGGATTCCAAACTGAAATCCGAATCGTTTAAATTGACCGCGTCAATTTCTGCGATTTGCATTTTCAGAAAATCGACCTGTTTTAACCGCTCCGCCGTCTGCTGTTTAAGGCTTTGGTAAGTCTGCAAATTGTGTAAGAACTGTTTGCGCTTAAGTTCCAACTGCTCGGCTTGATCTTGTAAATGGGCAAAGGTATCGAACAGGTCTAAATGTGTGGATTCCTGCATGAGGAAGCGCTGTCCGTGCTGGCCATGAATTTCAAACAGACGTTCTGCGATGAGTTCCAATTGGGATAGCGGCACGCTTACCCCGTTAACCATCGCACGAGACCGGCCCTCTGCTGAGAGTTCACGGCGTAAAAAAACTTGGGCATCCTGAACCAGCTCACCCAAACCGGACCAATCTTCCAGATGGAACTCCGCCTCAACGCTGGCCCGATCCGCACCGTGGCGGATCCAATCCGCATTGGCCCGCACACCGCTGAGCAGCTGCAGGGCATCCACCAAAAGGGATTTGCCTGCACCGGTCTCGCCTGTTAGGCAGGTAAAACCGGCACCCACTTCCCAATGTGCGTGTTCCACCACCGCCAAATTTTGCAAGGTTAACGAAATTAACACCCGAGTACTCCGGCGCACATTCTAGCAAAGCCCATCGATCGGAGCTAGGCCGGAATCTCCTGGCCTGACCTTGCTTAGGAAACCGCTGTACTCGATTTTTTTTGGCATTTTGCGCAGAAATGCGTGCTGCGTTGCGTGACCAATATGCGTTGGATAGGTGCACCACAGTGGGGACAAGGCTGGTTGGTTTTCCCATACACCTGGAAATGGTCTTGCGAACTGCCCTTTTGCCCATCGGGCTTGCGATACCAGCCGATGGTAGCGCCTTCGTGCTGAATGGCGCGCTGCAAAATCGCCTGCAAATGGGTTAACAGGACTAGTGCTTTGGCGGGTTTTATTTTGTTGGCAGGTTCCAATGGGTGTACGCCTGCTGCAAACAAGCTTTCATCCGCATAAATGTTGCCGACACCGGCGATGCGGGCCTGATCGAGCAACAATGCTTTGATCGCTGTCGGGCGGTGGAGAATTCTGCCAAAAATCTTGGCATCCAAGGTCAGGGGTTCCGGGCCGAGCTTCTCTTCAAGCCAGTCCAAGTCCAGGCAAAAGCCGATTCGCCCAAACTTCCGGGCATCGGAGAAAATTAAATATCGGGAATCCAAGCCAAGCGCCGCACGCGTCCAGCGGTCCTCGCCCTGAAGGTGTTGCGAAAAGTAGAGACGGCCCGTCATGCGCAGGTGAATCCACAAATAACCCACATCCAGGTGAGCCACAATATACTTGCCGCGCCGATCCAGTTTATGAAAGGTTCGTCCGAGCAGCCCTTCAAGGGGTGCGGAAGGTTGGTGGTAGGTTTTCGCCCAGAAAAATTCGGTCGAGCGAATGGTTTGACCGATCAAGTCTGGCCTCAAGCCCCGAACAA
The DNA here is from genome assembly GCA_020637335.1 of Acidobacteriota bacterium. Classification (GTDB taxonomy): domain Bacteria; phylum Acidobacteriota; class Holophagae; order Acanthopleuribacterales; family Acanthopleuribacteraceae; genus JACJWC01. Next base: position 225,144 of record JACJWC010000004.1, read on the forward strand.
CGGTTTCAACTTCTGGCAGCTCTGGCACAAACCCTACCCGATGACCCGGTCCTTACCCGCTTTTTTGCCGGCGTAAAGATTTTGGTCGGCCATGCGCAGAAGCTCCTCTGGCGTGCTGACATTATCGTTTTCCAAGGTAGCCAAACCGATGGTCACCGAGGTTTTAAATTCAACCATGGGCAGGGTGAAATTCATATTGCGCACCAGTTCCAGAAGCTTCTCACCAATACGCAAGGCCTTTTCTTTGGGTGTATTGCGGAACATGGCCACAAATTCTTCGCCGCCGAAACGGGCAAACAAGTCTTCACGGCGCAGACAATTGATAAGTTCTCCTGCCAGGCTTTTCAACACAATGTCACCGTTGACATGACCATAAACATCATTAATGGCCTTGAAATTATCCAGGTCAAAAATCATGAGCGTCAGGGGCTTTTGCGTGCGCTGATGGAAGTTAAATTCCTTCTGAAGGGCATCCATAAAAAAGGCGCGGTTGTAGGCACCAGTCAAAGGATCCTTCGTCGCTTTTTCAAACAACTCCTGTTGAAACACAAACTCCAAATCGTCCTTCAAGGAATAACGCAGGATCACATTGCCCAACGAAATTCGATCGCCATCATTGAGAATAATTGACTGGATCTTTTTTCCATTCACAAGGGTGCCATTGGTACTGCTCAGATCCGTCAGACCTGTTTGACCCGCTTCCGTTGTCAAAAAAAATGCATGCTCGCGACTAATATTCTCATCATTGAGGAAAATATCCAGGTTGCGCGAACGGCCACACACGTAACGTTTTCCCGGTTTTAGACGAATTACACGGCCGACAACATCTCCCGAAAGCACCAACAGGTAAGGAATCCCCGTTGATCCGGATGGAGAAGTTTCGTGGGCCCGATTTTTGGAATTGGTCGAACTACTTGGCATGGAAGATGCACCCTGGATGAACCTATGCAACATCTTACCAAAAAACAAAAAACTTTAGCGAAAAATCAAAATTATTTTTATTCCTGTGTAAATGGTCACCAACTTGCGGTCTTTAAGGCCCACTATAGGGGGTTTTAGGCCATGACGAGATCACGCTCAGGGTTGCGCCTCATGGGGCTTAAAGCATATAATGCCCTACACCAATCAGGGCAAGATAGGGATGGCGAGAATATGTCGAATAGGAAATTAATACGCCCAAGTTTGAAGGATGTGAAGGAGACTTCCGGTCGCAATCCCGAGAGTCTGCCTCAGCCCTCCCCCTCTTCAGCAGCTGGACCGGCCAATTTGGCATTGGCACGCAGAAAACACGTGCCAGCCGAGCAGACCAATGCCGAAAGTTTTTATTACCTGAAGCAGATGCAGACCAAAACCCAAATGGTCATTATCCTTCAGGATGGCGAACAGATTCGCGGCATCATCGAGTGGTATGACCGCAACTGCCTCAAAGTGAATCGCCACAAAGAACCCAATTTATTGATCCTCAAGCACAACATTAAGTACATGTACAAGCAGGAAGAGGAACCACGTGGTCTGCGGCGGCGCAAGCGCGAACCGGAACCCACCGAAACCTAAATTTCGCTTTACATGGAACTGCTTCAAGATCATTCCCAATATTCGCCCCAAGACAAACAACGCTTGCTGGATGCGTTTTGGCGTGCCGTGTGTTTGATGGGTGCATTGCGTGCGCGGTGTCCATGGGACCAACAACAAACGCCACACTCCCTCAAACGCTACATTCTTGAGGAGTGTTATGAGGTTTTGGCCGCCATCGAAAAAGAAGACCCCGACGCCCTAAAAGACGAACTCGGCGATTTTGTCTTCCAAGTCCTTTTTCAAGCGGAAATCCAAAGAGAGCAGCAAACCTTTCAACTCGCGGAAATCTTCGAAAACCTGGTCGAAAAAATGGTGCGCCGCCACCCGCACGTCTTTAATCCGGATTCGGTACAAATTTCTGCCGAGCAGGTGCGCACGCGTTGGGAGGATATTAAAAAGTCAGAAAAAGCCCGCAAAGGGTTATTTGACGATTTTGAACACTACCTGCCTGCCCTGTATGCCTCCTATAAAATTGGTAAAAAAAGTGGGACCGTAGGCTTCGATTGGCCAGAACCCGAATTCGTTTTTAGCAAAGTCGAGGAAGAGGTTGGTGAAGTTCTAGAGGCCATGCAAAGTGGTGACAAGGTTCACCTTCAGGAAGAGCTGGGCGACCTTTTGTTTGTCGTGTCAAACCTGGTGCGCAAATGCGGATTTGAGCCAGAAGAAACCTTGCGCTTGGCCAATCAAAAATTTATCAATCGCTATCAAACCATGGAGCGATTAGCAGAAGCCCGCGGCGTGGCGTTTGAAGCCCTGGCCCTGGACGACAAAGAAGCCTACTGGGATGAAGCCAAACGCCTATTAAAAAAACAAAAGGGCACCTAAATGGTTTGGTGCGCTATTGGGTTGGGCTCCAATATTGGGCCGCGTGCCCAACATTTACGCGCAGCGGTCCATGCTCTAATTGACACAATCCCGCATAGCCAACTCCGGCTGAGTGCGCTTTTTGAAACCCATCCGTGGGAGGGCGCAAGCGGGGGCCCATTCTTAAATGCAGCATTGGCTTTGGAAACAGAACAAGACCCGCACGCAGTTCACGCCATCTTGCAGGAAATCGAAATGCAGCAGGGCCGAACCCGTCCCTTTCGCAACGCGCCACGAAGCTTAGATCTGGACTTATTATTTTGGGGAGAAACCCAATTAAACACCCCCAATCTCACTTTGCCGCATCCCCGATTGTCAAAAAGATGGTTCGTTTTGGCCCCGCTGCTCCAATTGGACTTGTCCTTTCGCGACCCCCAAACAGGCCTCTCTCTTCAGGCCATGGCCAAGGAATTAGCCCAGGAACAAGCGCCCTCCGATGTCATCTGCAGGGATCAAATTCCGTGGGATTCAAAAGAATAAAGAGACATCCTGGAAAACATCAACGACACAACCTGACGAACAAACCCTTCCATTTCAAGTACTTAGTTAAAACACACAAGTAAAAAAAGCTTGGCATGGGCCTTGCTCCTTGAGGGGTGTGAAGGAGGTCGCCATGAACACCCTATTCCTTATTCTATTTGCCTTTGTTCCAGCCGCTTATGATGATGAATTCATCGACGCATACGAACAGGACAATTTTTCGCCCGGCTATGAAGTCGCACGTGTGACGTATTCCGAACCTGGAATCGAACTCTTCCGCGATGGCGAGCAAGCAGAAGAATTGATCCGCAATTTCCCCATAGGGCCTGGCGATCTGATCAAAACCGAATACCGCGGTTATGCCGAAATCGCCTTTGTCGATGGTACGTTGCTGCAATTGGACCTCAAAACCGAGCTCGAATTCCAGGCCGTTTATGAAGTGTTTAATGAAGAAGCACTGACCGTTCTCAAATTGCATCGCGGCAGTTTGTTTCTCCACTTGGCCGATATGCCGGAACCCCTTAAAGGCCGTGTGTATCGTGTAGACACCCAATCTGGCAGTGCTTATTTTGAAGCACCGGGTACCTATCGGGTGGATTTTGAAGTGAACCGCATGACCGTAAAGACCTTTCGCGGCGTAGCTGAGCTGAGTGGTTCCGCCGATTCGGTCCTGATCCGCAGCGGTGAATACGCAACCATTAACAACCGCGTTCGTCCTTACTGGTCCCGCTCCTTTAACAGTTTCAGCAATGATCGTTTTGAGCGCTGGGCTTATCGCAGAACGCCCAACTTTAAGTCGGTAAGTCGATCTTATCTCGATAGTTCCATCGCCTTTTACGCCAGTGACCTGGATGATAATGGCGACTGGTATTACGAGGACGGCATTGGAACGCATGTATGGGTCCCCCGCATTTCCAACGGATGGCGGCCTTATTACGATGGCTACTGGACCCGTTGTGGAACCGTCCTGACATGGGTCAGCCGTGATCCGTTTGGCTGGGTCACCCACCACTATGGCCGTTGGGGTTGGTCCGATCGTTGGGGTTGGTATTGGATTCCCGGCCGAACCTACTCGCCTGCTTGGGTGGCTTGGACCTCCTACGACAATTACATTGGCTGGTGCCCGCTCGGTTACTACGATCGCCCCTATTATTACGGTCGCGGTGGGGTCAATATTTCAGTCAACATCAATATCGGCAATTCTTGGACTTATGTCTCCTGTGATCGTTTCAGTAACCGTCATGTGCGGACTTATTACGAAAATGTCAAACCGCGCGGTCGGAGAGTCGTGACCACCCGGCCCATCCATGTCACACGCACCGAATTTGGTAAACCTCAGGAAATCGTGCGGGTTGTACGTGACCCGCAGGTCAACCGAACCCGTGCCACCGCGGTAGCGCGCAGAACGCCCATTCTCGTGGAACGTTCCACCAGCGGAAACGATGTGGTCAGCCGCGGCGAAATCTACAATCGCAACTCGGGTACCCGCAACGAAAGCCGAGTCCGTGTGGATGTACCGCGCGAATCGCCCGCCTCTCGTGATGAATTCACCAATAGCCGGTCCGGCAGTTCAAGCGCCACGCGAAGCCGCGATTCGAGCACCTCGGAACGCAGCGTAGAGCGCACGCAACCCAGTTCGCGCGGTGAAGTGCGGCAGAGAAGCGACAGCGCAAACCGAACATCCAGTAGTCCCGAACGCAACACCCGATCCAATACTACAAGTAGTCGTGAAAGCAATAACCGCACGGAATCAACCCGCCGTTACCCTTCCGACCAGGGCTCAGACCGCAAGGAAACGCCAAATCGAAACACTGGAAACGATCGTCAATCGACCGAGCGGCAACAACCGCCGGCACGAGCAACCAACCCCTACCAACCGAGCGAGCGCGATCGAAACACCCGCTCTGACAGTGGCACCCGGACTGAGAGTTCAACCCGCTCGCAGGGGAACACCCGCTCAGAAAGTACCCGTTCCCAAAGCAGCTCCCGCAACGACAGCGCAACGCGTGCAACGCCACCGCCCAGCCGTTCCAGCAACCGTTCCGAATCCAATACCCGCTCGAGTTCACGGGAAAGCAATTCGTCCCAATCCACCCGCCAGGCCAAACCCAAACCCGCGCCTCGCAATCCAGAAAAAAAGGATTACCCGGAACGCAAAAAGGATTAGAGCCCACCTCAACCCTGCCCAAGCCAGTCCCCTTCGGACTGGCTTTTTTTGTTTCGGGCGGAAACCGTTGCAAACAAAACAAATCCAAGTTTTGCGTGATACAATGGCAACGAATCGAAACCTTTTCTGTTTTTTCCTTTTTTTGAGGGGGCATCTATGAGTTTCATTGAGGATATCCTAGCCCGTCAAATTTTAGATTCACGCGGGAATCCCACCCTAGAAGTTGAAGTTCATTTGAGTTCGGGTGCCATGGGACGCGCTTCGGTGCCCTCCGGCGCGTCAACGGGCGACCGAGAAGCGGTTGAGCTGCGCGATGGCGATGCAAACCGCTACCACGGCAAAAGCGTCTCCAAGGCTGTTGCCAATGTCATGGAGGTACTGGCGCCCGAATTGGTGGGCCATGACGTCCGCGAACAGAACTTAATCGATTACCTGTTGATCAAGGCGGATGGTTCCAATAACAAGGGTCACTTGGGTGCCAACGCACTATTGGGCATTAGCCTGGCTTGTGCCCGGGCGGCAGCCGAATTTAATGGCCTACCGCTTTACCGCTACATCGGCGGTACCAATGCGCGCACCCTGCCCATACCGATGATGAACATCATCAACGGGGGCGCCCACGCGGACAACAACGTCGATATCCAAGAGTTCATGATCATGCCCGTCGGTGCGACCCGATTCAGCGAAGGCTTGCGCATTGGAACAGAAATCTTCCACAGTTTGCGCAAAGTTCTGCACGATCGCAAATTGAGCACAACCGTTGGTGATGAAGGTGGATTTGCACCGAACCTCCAATCCAACCAACAGGCTTTGGACCTGATCATCCAAGCCATTATTCAGGCAGGCTACCTGCCCGGCAAAGATGTATGCCTGGCATTGGATGTCGCTTCCAGCGAGTTTTACAACGGCGGCAACTATCATTTCAACGGCGAAGATCGCCAATTCAGTCCGGAAGCTTTGGCTGATTATTATGCTGAGCTCTGCGATACCTACCCGATCATTTCCATCGAGGATGGCATGGATCAAAACGATTGGAATGGCTGGAAACTCTTAACCCAAAAGCTGGGCCACAAAGTCCAGTTGGTTGGGGACGATCTGTTTGTCACCAATACCGAAATTCTGCAGCGCGGGATCGACCAAGGCATTGCCAACGCGATCCTGATCAAGCTCAACCAAATTGGTACCCTGAGCGAGACCTTGGATGCCATCGACTTAGCCCACAAGGCGGGTTATGCCACCATCATTTCCCACCGCAGTGGCGAAACCGAAGATACAACCATTGCCGACTTGAGCGTGGCCTGTAACAGCGGACAAATCAAAACCGGATCCTTGTGTCGGACGGATCGCGTGGCCAAATACAATCAACTGCTGCGCATTGAAGAGGAGTTGGGCGCCGTTGCCCGCTACGGTCTTCCTGCCTTCCAAACCCAAAGAGTTGCCAAATCTCAATTTAAAACTGAGTAATCCTTCCCATGACCAGTGCCCTTGCCGAACAGCGTCAAAACCGCAAAAGGAAACGTCGAATCTTCATCATGGTGATGGGGTTAACCCTTTTCCTCAGCTTTTTGGCTCGAGCTCTGTTTGGGGACACGGGTATTTTGGTCGGCTTCCAAGTAAAGTCGGAGTACCAGCGGCTTTTGGCCCGAGATGCCTTGCTGCAAAGCCAAAACGAACAGCTGCGTAACGAAATCAACGCCCTGAAAAATGATCCGCGAGCACTTGAAGCTTTGGGCCGCAAAGAGTTTGGCTTCGCGCGACCCGGTGAAGTTATTTACCAATTTAATTCAAGGGAAGGAGCCACGCGGTGAACCCTGGACCCTTTCCCGATTTTTTGCGAGAATGGCCCGCATGAGCCAACTGAAGGATATTAAATTCGTTGATTTGCGATTCAGTACCAGCCTGGGCATTCTGGATATCATCAAATCCCTGATGGGCCGAATTTGCGAGCAAATGGAGTTCGATGAAGACTCCAGTTACTGGATCTGGTTGGCCACACAAGAAGCTTTAAATAACGCAATCAAACACGGCAATAAAATGGATAAGAACAAGTTTGTTCACCTGGTTTTATCCACATTAGATGACGAGTTTACGATCAGTGTTCAGGATGAAGGTGAGGGTTTCGACCAGAGCAGCATCCCCGATCCTACCGCCCCAGAAAACCTGCTCAAAACATCAGGCCGCGGCCTATTTTTTATGCGAAATTTTATGGATAGGGTCGAAATCCAAATCAATCAAGGTACAAAAGTGACCTTGACCAAAAAAATCAAAGGATCCCCCTCATGAAAATTGACTTGCGACTGGAAGACGGCATTACCGTTGTCGATTTGGAAGGCACCATTACCATCGGTGAGGGCGATGTACAGTTGCGCAAAACACTGTTTGCGCTGATTGAACGCGGACAAAATAAGATCCTGCTCAACATGGAACGGGTCGGTTACATGGACTCTAGTGGGGTTGGCGAACTCATTAGCTGTTTTAAAGAAGTGCATGAGCGCGGTGGGCAACTCAAACTGTTGAATATCAGCAAGAAAATTAAAGATCTGCTCCAAATTACACAACTCTTGTCGGTTTTCGAGTATTTCAGCGATGAAGCAAAGGCTCTATCATCTTTTAAATGAGTGCTTTTAGCCATTTTGTCCACTTGCCAACCGGCCATGTGGTCCTGGAAAACCCGTTCGATCCCAAGTTGGCACCTCGGCCCATTGTTGCGCATTACACCAAGCCGATGAATGGCTTAGCACCAATCGATCAGCCTAGTTGCCTTCACCTCTACAGAGATTATCTGCCACGCCCCTTTCCCTCTTCTCTGCTAGAAAGCCCCTTTGTGGTCCTGAACAGGCGACCGCATTGTTTGGCCTTGGATATTTTCCCCAACTGGACGGAAGCCCAATATCGCGAAGCGCTTTCATTTGGTCTGTTGGGACCCCAACCCTTCAATATCACTCAAGACCCACAGCCGTTTCAGGTGTTCTCCCAAGAATGGGGCTGGCCGCATCGAGGCGTCCTCTTATCTCTGGTCGGTTTAGAAATCATCCGCCAAACCCAAGCGCAACCCAGTGTGCTTTTATTCGCAGATCCCTTTGGCGAATGGCTCTTCTACCTCACTCAGGCGCGAACCTGGTATTCCGGTCCCTGGCCTTTGCGTTTGGTTCTGCTGCAAGGTTCTGGACAGGATCAAATCCTCAATTGTTTTGAGGGATTGGCGCCGGAGCACGATGAGGATTATGCCCCGCTGGTTCGATTGTGTGCGCAGCGCCTAACGGAAATCAACGGAACAGCCATTCGCATGGAGTCGAGCCAACCGATTAACGCGCTTATCGAACGTTTGCAACGCAGCCAATTTATAGAGGAAGATGAACATGTGATTTTATTGGGTCACAACGAGGTCTCATCGAAACCATGAATCATGTGGGCGACTGGCGTGAAGACGCCCTGATCGATACTTTTATTCGGCCGATGGCTGAATCTATTGATGATGATTGTGCTTTGCTCGCGCCCCAAGCCAAAGGCCAAATGATTTCAACGGACAGTGCAGTTGAAGATGTCCATTTCCGGCGCGATTGGCCAGCACAAGATGTCGCTTATAAACAAGTTTTGGCAACGCTATCCGATGTGGTGGCCAGCGCCGCCCAACCGCAATCGATCCTGCTCTCCTTACACCTGCCCAACGACTTAGCCGTTGAATGGCTGGCCGCATTCTGTTCGGGATTTAAGCGTGCATTGGATCATACAGGCGTTCGTTTAATCGGCGGGAATCTGAGCCGGGCCAATCAAATTGTCATTGTGACCACGGCCAGTGGGCCGCTTTTTGGCTCGCCCATCTTTCGGTCGGGGGCAAGACCAGGAGACCTGATTGGGGTCACAGGCAGACCCGGATTAGCGGCCAGCCAGCTGGCCGCTTTACTTGACAAAAGCGCCCCTGCATCTGCCGATCGCTATTTTCAGCCGCCCTTCTACGCGCACCTGGTAAAAGACTGGGTGAATTGCGGGGGTATCACAGCCATGATGGATCTGTCCGACGGGCTACCCGTCGATTTGGAACGCCTGTGTAAAGCCTCACAAGTCGGCGCACATGTGGTTTTGGACCCGCTTCTCCTCCAGGCTAAAGGTGAAGATCTCGACACATGGTTCAGAGGGGGCGAAGATTACGAATTGCTGTGTGCCGTATCGCCTTCCGCTTGGGATCAATTAGCCCATATCGCCCAATCACACCAGGTTCCTTTTCATAACATCGGCCATTTTCAAGCAGCTGGTGGGCTTCATTTCAGTTTAAAAAATGAACTTTATCGCTTTAAGTCCGAATCATTTAGCCACTTTAAGCCTTAGGATTCGGCACGGGTGGAATAAATCGCCTTCCAAAAACCCATACAATTGCCAAAACGCATAGAGGGCACTTTGTCCATAGCCTTCTCAACGGCCCAGACCAACCGGGCTGGGATATCGGGTCTGAGGTAGGCCAAAGGCTTTGCCGGCTCGTTGACTTGGAGGTTCACCAATTCCTCCAAATTGTTGCCTTCAAATGGGGGTCTTCCAACCAAAAACTCATAAGCAATTAAACCCAGGTTGTAGATATCACTTAAATGGGTGATCGGACGGCCCAAACATTGTTCCGGCGACATGTAAACCGGCGTGCCAATCATTTCGCCTTTTCGGGTCAGGTTCAGCTTGCCATCCGGACTCACCACATGTTCAAACATGATCAACCCAAAGTCCAAAACCTTGACCTCAAATTCGCCATTGACGATATGCAACATCATATTGTGTGGCTTCAAATCGCGATGAATAATGCTCTTGGAATGAATCAAACTGCAAGCCATACAGATTTGTTCCATCAGCAAATAGAACGCTTCCAATGGCAGACCATTGGGAAATTGCTTCATGAATTCTTTGAGATTGTAGCCATCGATGTATTCCATCACGATATAGGGCGTGCTGGGGTGTTCTAAGTTGTAATCGATAATCGATACGATGTTGGGATGGCGAAATTGGCTCATGCCAACCGCTTCACGCTGGAATCGGGTCATAAAGGGATGGGCCTTTTGGCCTTCCAGTTGCTCAACGGGTAGAAGTTTCACCACGACCCGGTCCCCGCTCGTTGCCGTTTCTGCAAGATACAAATAGCCCATGCCACCGGCATCTAAAATGGTGTGAATACGATACTTATCGTCGAGGGTAACCCCGAGAAATTTGTCCTTTTGCTGGACCACTGGCAAACCAGAGGGTCTTGAGCTGATTTCGCCCAGCTCCCGTTTCCACACATCACTTAATCCCATTTTTATCCCCGGTCAGCAGCTTGACCTATCTATCGGCATGAAATTGGTTTGGCTTTAAGCCAGTTTATCGGTTGTCCTTGAAAAAGGCAAACGTGGAAGTTTTCTTATTGATCTTTAGCATTTCCAGCCAGTTGGGAAGGAATAGGTGGCATCCGTAATAAGTTTTCAAAGGCTTTCCAGCACGCATCGGCACCCTTGAGACAGGCTGCATTTAGGGCTTCAGCAACTTGGTCTTGACCCAAGTTGTAGTTAATCACATAACTGCGGTAGCGCTCGATAAAGCGAACGCGTTGATCGGCACGGGCAGGGTCCATGAGGGTGTATTTTTGCAGGTAAGAACTGGTCGTTGGCGCATCCCAATTTCCGGCAAGAAATTGACGCGCCGCTTCATTGCCCGCGTAATTGAGGGTATGCATTAAAGCCTGAATTTTTAAGTAAGGCTCCGCTAATTGCGGGTCTAATCCGGCCAAAGGATACAGAACATCGCGCTCGAAGGTCAGCCGATCTTGGGCGGGAAACACAACCTGAATTCCATAATTTGCACTGCCTTCGGCAATCAGCGATTGAGGGCTGAACAACGGATAAACACTGTACTCCACCCATCCGCGTTGCCGGACCAAATCCTGTTCCACCAGTGCATTAAACACATGATGACCCGGATAGCCTTCATGACAGGCAAGATCGATGATTCGATCAATCGAGATCGGATAATCCACGTTTACCTGGATCAAGGAATGGAAATTGCCCTTATACCAGTTATAGGCGCTCCAGGGTTGGTCTTTGACGTACTCCACTTCAAAATTTTCTTCCTGGGGCAATTCAATATGGCGGCGCGTGCGCGATCGCGCTTCATTGATTGCGGCCCGAAAAACCGCATCGAGCTTAATGGACGGTACGATTACTTTGGCTTTGAACGCCGACAAGCGCTCGGTCAGACTGCCTTCGCCCGGTAATAACAGGCTCAGTTCATCCAACGCTTTTTGAAAGTGGGCATCGTCATAATGGGGTGGTTTAGCGTCATAAACCATGGCTGCTTCTTCGTCGAAACTCAGTTTTTTGCCCTGTAGGAATTCAGCTCGCGATCGCAGAGCCCTCACCTGGGCACGCAGGAAGGTCCAGCGCTTGAGTTCCTCGCCCTTTAATCCCTTCAGCGAATCCAGGCGCTTTAGTAGTTTTTTGGTCGATTGGGCCAAATCATCGAGCGGCTTTTTCTCAGATTCCGCAAGCTTTTGTAACTCAGGATCCCCGTAATAGGCATCGACCAGGTAGGCATCGTGTTGACCCAAATCAAGGGTAAGCTGTACAAACTCCTTGGCCAGGCCATCTAAATCGGCATTTGCTTGAAATATCAAGACCCATCCCCAGAACCACATGAAACGCCTCCCGATTCGCTGATTTGAACCGGCATTTTACCAATGCAATCAACCGTTTTATAGCCCTGCTGACTTCCTTTTCGCAAGGCTTGGGTACTGGCAACCAAATTTTCGGCATAATGATTGGCCACCTGATTAAAGGCCGAAACGGCCTGATTCAGGTGTTTGCGCAAACTGGATAGCGGTTCTGCCAACTGTCGGACATGGCGCTCCAAGGCCTGGGTCTGACCGATTAACTTGTGATGAACCGACTGAAATTGCTGATGTTCCCAAGTTTGGGCTACGAGTTTAAGGACGGCGAACAGGCTCATTGGTGAGGCAAGCAAAACCCCCTCATCGGCAGCAAAATCCAACAAGGTTTCATCCTGCGCAAGGGCCCAGCCCAACAACTGCTCATTGGGTAAAAATAAAATCACAAATTCGGGGCTGTGCTCGGCCCAATAGCCATAGCGTTTGCGACCCAATGATTGAATATGCGATCGCAGGTGTTTTACATGACGGGCCTGTTGGGCCGGATCCAAGTTCTCATTCAACAAGGCTTGAACCGGCGCCTTCGCATCCACAATTAAACGTCTTCGACTGGGCAAAATGATCATCAAGTCAGGCCGCAATACTTCTGATTCGCCTGTAATTGTGGGTTGCACGATAAAGTCACACCCTTCGCTTAAACCGGCCCATTCCAATACCCGTTTGAGCTGCTGCTCGCCCCACTTCCCGCGAATACCCGGATTGTTGAGCGCCTTTTTTAAATGATGGGTCTCAGCCAGCAATTGGCCCTGACCCTCCTTAACCGCGCGCAATACTTCTTCAAGACTGCCACGCCCCTCTTGGCGTTCCAAGGCAAGTTGCGCCAATTCGGATTGCATGGTTTTGAATCCTTCCAGAATGGGTTGGAGCATTTTGTCCCAGGTCATCTGGTTTAAGCTGTGTTCTTCCAGGCTGCTTTGGCGTTGATGCTGCCAGATTTGAGCCCACTGCTCGTTTAACCATTGGTTTTGTTGACGCAATGCGGTTTCCGAAAATTGATTCCAGCGCATCGATTCGCTTTCAAAACCCTTCAGCGCGTGGCGGAGTGTTGCATTCTCCCGCTCCAAATCCAGAATACGGTCCGACTGCAGTTCCACCTGTTCCTGGCAATCCTCCATTTGCTTTTGAGACCAGGTAGCCCGCGCTTCGGCTATTTCCCTGCGACTCATTGCCGCAAGTAATTGACCCTGCAGTTCTTTTCGGGACCGAATGGCCCACACCCACACGCCGATGACGCCCAATCCAAAAACGCAGAAAAATCCAATCAATACAATGCCAGAGGGGACCATGGAAACCTCAAAACAATACTATATCATCTGGTGGGTTCACATAGTATGTTTAGGCAAGGTCAAGGCGTGGATTCGCCTAATAATTCCTTTAACGCCAAACGTTTTTCTTTTGCGGCCAAAGCTTTTTCATAAAGCCGCGGTGGTGCTTGGCGTTCAGCACATTCGGCTTGGGTCAATGGACACCGTTCGCAGGTACCCCCCAAGATACTCTCCGGAATCGCCGGATCATCCGCAAAGCCGATGACCTGGCGCGCACCTTTTTCGAGCAGAAAACCTAAGGTCACGCTGCTGTCATAATCGCTGCCGTCATTTTGAGCCACGGCTAAACACAGGTAGGTTCCACTGGAGGAAAAGAATCGCGAGCGCTGCACCCCTACCTGTTGAGCACCGGGTGCCAAACCTTCAAAAACACGCAGCGAGAGCCAGCGGCGACAGAAATGTTCCTGCAGCCCCAAACCAGCCGGCATGTCCAAATCGCTCATGTTCAATTCTTTGGTTAAGGTCACAGAACCATCGCTCCGATCGTGGCGAAAGCGCAAGAAATGACTGCGGACCAACCCCATTTCGTGGGGTAAAAGCTGGCTCATGCGGTAAAAGAACAGCTCGGGTGTGGCATCAAAGCGGTTCATCAGATTCTGAAACACTTCTGCTTGAAAGGTGGCGCATTTAAAAAATTCCTGCAGCGCGGCCAAGACTTCTGCGCGGGGCAACAAAACGGCACCGGCAAAGTAACTGGCCTTAAAATCGTTGAGAACCTGGTCAAAGGTGGAAACTTCCAAGGGCGGAGACGACCAAGCGCGTTCTTTTAAGCCCAACAGCGCATATCCAACCTCACGAGCAACCAAAAAAGCTTGTTGTCGCGCTTTTAAGTCAGGGTCGATGAACAGCGCGGCCGGCTTACTTTTGTATACGCTGCGCAACCCTTTTAAAGCGCTCGGCAAGGGGTGAATTTCTGCGCCAGTCAAATCCTTGAGCAGTTGGGTCAGACTGGGCAGTTCAGGACCCATGGCGCGAATTTGGACCCGGCAACGCTCGGCTGCTTCCTCCAGCTCGGGAAAATAATTTTCGTTCAGCGATTGATAAGAGCGCAATGCAGCGTGAAAAAAACGCTCAATGCCCAAATGGTAATCGCGGGTGATCGAGACCAGCGCTCGCACAAGAGCATTGGCCTCTTTTGGCGTTTGGCTCAGGAGGTGGACCACGTCTTGTAGGGTGATGCCAAATACGTGAAAAGGAAACTTTTGAATGGCCGGTGAATCGAGAAGGGCTGCCAACGGGTGAAGGCCGCGGTCCAATTTGGGCGACACCATTTTCTCAAAAGGCATGTCCAAAGCCTGGGCCAAGCGCAAGAGCTTTTCCGGTTTGGGATACTTCTTGCCCTTTTCAATTTCATTGAGGTAGCTGGGTGACAGATCCGTCCGGTCACCTAGCTCTTTGAGGGAATACCCTAATTTTTGGCGTTTGGTTCGAATCTTAATCCCGAGCACCAACTGCAGTTGTTCCTGATCCATAAAGCCCTCTCAGCGAATCTACCACAGACCCATCAGCACGGCAATTTGGCGAAAAATTATTTCTAGCGAATTTTCGCTTGACTGATGTCAGCGAAATAAATAAAGTGTGAGCAACAGGAGGGAATCATGACCACCAGCACCTTGAATGAAACAGCTTTAAACACCGAATTGCTGCTGACGGATAAGGTCCAGCAGTTAATTGAAAAGGCGCACCGGGCTTTTGAGGCTACCCGCCAAAACCTCCTCATTCGGCGCGCCCAACGCCAAGCCAAATGGGATGCAGGTGAACTGCCCAAAGTGCCCGACCACCCCGAAGCACAACACGGCGCGTGGCGGGTCCGGCCGCTGCCTTTGGATCTTCAAACGCGTCGAGTGGAAATCACCGGCCCGATCAACAATCCCAAAATGGTGATTAACATGCTCTCTCGTAACGACGCAGGCGTCAGGGCGGATGCTGCCATGCTCGACTTCGAAGATTCCATGAAGCCAACCTGGGAGAATGTCCTACAAGGCTTAGAAAACCTGATTGGCGCAGCAAACGGAACCTTGCAACACAGAGAAGAGAAGCCAACTGGCATCAAAACTTACCAGCTTAACCCAGACGACATGCCTTTGCTGATGGTTCGGGTGCGTGGCCTGCACATGCAGGAGCAGCATTTTAAGGTCGATGGAAAAGCAGTTTCGGCCGGCCTGTTCGATTTGGTCACGAGTGTGGCACACACGGCCAAAAGCTTGATCCAACAGGGCAAAACGCCCAAGTACTACATCCCCAAATGTGAACATTATTTGGAAGCGCGTTGGTGGAACTACCTGCTTTCTTTCCTTGAAGACGAACTGCATTTGGTGCGAGGCGCCCTGCGCTGCACCTTGTTAATCGAGACCCTTCCCGCTACCTTTCAAATTGAAGAAATTCTGTTCGAGATGCGCGACCACATCGCGGCCTTAAACATAGGACGTTGGGACAAAATATTCAGCGACATCAAAACGCTGCGCAACCATCCCGATCGCATTTTGGCCGATCGCGGCAGCATCGGCTTAAACCGGCCGTGGATGAAAGCTTACGCCCTGCGTCTGATCCATTTCTGCCACAAACGTGGCGCCTTTGCGTTAGGCGGTATGGCCGCCTTCACCCCCGGCAGCACGGCCGCCAGACGGGCCGAGCAGAACCAAAAGGTAGTAGCCGACAAAAGTTTTGAAGCCAGCTTGGGCTGTGACGGCTGCTGGGTTTCGCATCCTTACTTTATTGGCGGCGCCCTCTCGGCCTTCCCCCAAAAAAACCAAATCTCCACCCCATTGCCGGACCTGCCAGACCCCGATGCGCTTCTGCACATTGGAGGCGGTCCTTATACCAAGCAGGCCCTCATAGAAAACATTCGTGTCGGGATCGCCTATTGCGCGGGCTGGGCCCAAGGCCTGGGCTGTATCGCCTGGAACGACTTAATGGAGGACCTGGCCACTTTGGAGATCAGTCGAAGTCAGACCGGGCAGTGGATTCAACACCATGTCGTTTTAGAAACGGGCGAAATGGTCACGGCCAAATGGGTCGCCACTCTTTTTGAGCAAGAACTCGAGCACTTGGAGGAAGAGATGCAATGGGACCCGCATGAGCGCCAAATGTGGCAAAAGGCGGCGGAACAGGCCTGCAACGTCTTCACAGAACAACCTTTCAGATTATTTTTTGACTTGGATTAAGAGGAGGAAAAAACCATGAACCGAGTGGAAAGCATCCAGAAAAAATGGACAACATCGCGATTTGCGGGAATCGAAAGGCCCTATTCCCCACAAGACATCGACCGGCTGCGCGGCAGGCTCCAAATTGAATACACTCTGGCCAACCGAGGCGCACAGAAGCTTTGGCAATTATTGGAACAACGTCCCTTTGTGCGCGCGCTGGGGGCCCTCAGTGGCAATCAAGCCATGCAAATGGTCCGGGCCGGATTGGAAGCGATCTACATCAGCGGTTGGCAAGTTGCGGCGGACAACAATAGCGCAGGTCAAATGTACCCGGATCAGAGTCTCTACCCTGCCAATTCAGTGCCACAGCTGGTCAAAAAAATTAACCAAACCTTGCAACGGGCCGACCAAATCACCTGGGCGGAAGGTCAGAATGATCAGGATTGGTTTGTACCCATGGTCGCAGATGCTGAAGCGGGCTTTGGCGGCGCCCTCAATGCCTATGAATTGATGAAAGCCATGATTGAGGCAGGTGCCAGCGGCGTCCATTTCGAAGACCAATTGGCCTCCGAAAAAAAGTGCGGTCACCTCGGCGGCAAGGTTCTGGTGCCCACATCCCAATTCATCCGCACCCTAAACGCGGCCCGTTTGGCCGCTGATGTCTTGGATGTGCCCACCGTTCTGATCGCCCGCACGGATGCGCACAGCGCCAAATTGATCACCTCGGACTGCGACACATACGATGCACCCTACATCCTGCCTGAACGCACCGCCGAAGGCTATTACCGAGTCAAGGCAGGTGTTGATGCGGCCATTCACCGCGGATTGGCGTATGCGCCCTACGCCGACTTGCTGTGGTGGGAAACCTCAACCCCAGATTTGGGTGAGGCAGCCGAGTTTGCCCAAGCGGTCCATCAGCGCTTCCCGGGCAAAAAGCTCGCCTATAATTGCTCGCCTTCTTTCAACTGGAAACAACATTTGGACGACCACACCATCCGCCATTTCCAAGAAAAACTCGGAGAAATGGGGTACTGCTTCCAGTTTGTGACTTTGGCTGGATTCCACAGCCTCAACTACGGCATGTTTGAGTTGGCAAAGGCCTATCAATCCAGTGGAATGGCCGCATATTCCGGGTTACAGGAGCGAGAATTTGCCGCTGAACCAGCCGGTTACACGGCCACGCGCCACCAACGCGAAGTGGGTACCGGTTACTTCGATACGGTGCTGAACACCATCACCCAAGGAAAAACCAGCACCCAAGCGATGTCGGGTTCTACGGAGGAAAGCCAGTTCCACGCACCCGTACCTGCTTGAAAATAAAAGATTGACAGCCTCCAGGCTTTTTGCCTAGAATGCCAGCTTGTCGCCGGTCAAATGAATCGGCACTGTACACTTTCCGGTGTAGCTCAGTCGGTAGAGCAGGTGGCTGTTAACCACCCTGTCCGCGGTTCGAGTCCGTGCACCGGAGCCAATTACAAAGGCGTTTGAATTTATTCAAACGCCTTTTTTTTATTTTTCCTGCCCAGCATTACCTGAATTGCGCCGAAAACTGAGGGCCGTCCGTTCGAAATCCAATTGATTTTTGCCAAACGTATCTTGCAAACTCCAAATCAGGATTTGATGAAAGTGCGTTTCGTCCTCCAAGCTGTAATGCCAATACTTTAAGCGCAAATCACCCGCCCGACCCTTTAGGGTGTAGCGCAAGGCCGCTAAGCCATTAATCGTCATGAACTCCGGTTCATACGAATGTAAATCGGGATGGGCCTTTTCCAAGAAGCCTCGTGTAATCCGGCTGAAATCCTGCAAGTTCATATCTTCCCTTAAACTTGCCTTGGATTCAGAAATAACAATTAAATAGGCTTCTGCAAAATTATTACCCAATTGCAGGTTCGCGCTTTTATTGAGGTCTTTGCGCACCGACCAACTGGCTGGGTAATCCAAGCAATACGCATCGTCCAGAAAACAGACCTGTTTGGTTTTCGATCCACACGCCCCCAACAACACAAACACAAGGCACAGCCAACGCATGGTGACCTCCTACACCCATCTTATCTGCCACTCCGCTCAAAACCATGACTTTTGTCATTACACAAAACGATTATTGTTTCTATTTCCTTTTGATTATTCGGCGTAGCATAAATATCACCCCCACACAAACTCAGAGCGTCCCGGATTCGGTTCCCGCCTCGTGGGGTGCGGTCTTATTTGATCCGGTTCCTTAACCCAAATCTTTAATCCGCCAAAAATCATCCTTTCAAATCTAGATCGGAGGTCGGCATTTGATCATCCAACTTTGTTTCCTGTTTCTCCTGGGCGAACATCCCGCAGGGAAAGCCCCATTTGACCCTTTCCTCAAAACCTGGCCCGATTTGGCCAACTATTACCAGTTATTGGAATCCCAACAACTTCAATCGGCCAACCTTTTTGTTGAAAAGCTTTACCAAAAAGAAGGCTCCCCGCGCGCGCTCAACGCCAAAGCACTGGTGCTGTTTGCCCAAAACAAACTGGAAGATGCAGAACGGGTCGTGGACCTAGCCATCGCCAAGGACGCCAACCAAGCCTTGCATTTTGCCTTGAAGGCGCGCATTAACCTGAGTCGGTTGGATCGGGAAAGCAACCCCATCAACCGTTGGAAATTTGCAGCTGAGGCGCTTGCCTCTTACCGTCGCGCCATGGACCTGGATCCACAAACCATGGAATACCGCAGTTTTGTGGTGCGCCATCTCTACAGCGCGCCTTCGATGGGTGGCGGTGACCTCACCCTTGCCCTGCGTCTTGCCGACGAAGCTGTCAGCCTCAACCTTAAAGGTGCCAGACTGTTACGCGCTGAAGTTCGCCTGGCTTCAGACCAGTCCAAGGCCGCCGTTCCCGATCTTCAGGCCGCAATGAGTCGCGACGAATTCGATGCCAAAACCTTTGTTCACGCCGGCTATTGGGCATTGGAAGCGAAACAATGGCAGCTGGCCCAGGCCTTTTTTCAGTACCTGACGGAGAAAGACCCCGCAAACCCCGATTCTTTTGATTGTTTGGGCGATTATTATCAAGCGGTCAAAGACCCGGTCAATGCCCGCGCGTGTTATGAAAAAGCATTGGACTTGGATCCTGCCTTTGAACCTTCTCGCCAAAAAATTGCAAAATTGTGAACCTGTCCCTTAATAAACATCCATTTTGAAGTGAAAGCTGGTTTTGTGCATGCCTTCGCGCAAATAAAATCGATGCGCATCCAGACGTTGCAACCCGGAATCCAAATGCAACTGGTCACATTCAGCCTGACGCGCCTGTTCCAAGAGCTAGGCCAACATTTTTTGGCCTGCACCCTGGCCCCGGTGTTCGGAGTCTGTGACCAAATCATCGACATATAAGAACCGGCCCCAGGCCAAATTCAGTCCATATCGACAACCGGCAACAGCAACTGGCCCAATAGCACCAAGAAGAAAGGCCAAATGGTAACCGTGTGCCTGTTGCCTTTGGACTTGCTCGACAAAAGCATCCGGCTCTAAATGGGTCCTTAACTGATGCATGACCGCAAAGCAGGCGCGTATTTCTTCCGGGTTGACCGCAATCTGTATCATCTGAAGCCTCCCCGCACAGCATAGGCTTGGCCTTAGAAAAAATAAAGAGCCCAAAACCTTTATCCGCTATGATCGTATGGCTATCCATTCCGTTAATGGAAACCTGCTATCGCAGCCATTTCGCTCCGTGGTTTGCGGTTTAAAAACTTTGAGGGGGAAACACCATGCATCTGTGCAGGGTCCTAACAGCCTTGTTGTTCACAGGACCGTTTTTATTAGCCCAGGAAACTTTTCCGCAAAATGGGGTTCACGATTCGCGCGCGAACCGTATTGCCTTTACCCATGCAACCGTCTGGATCGATGCCCAAACCAAAATGGAGGACGCAACCCTTCTTGTCCGCGAGGGTCGGATAGAAAGCGTCGAAAAAGGTGAAAAGAAACCCGCTGGATATCAAGTCGTGGACCTGACCGGCAAATGGGTCTATCCCAGTTTTATTGATCTCTATACGCAACTGGGCATTCCTGAAGTCAAACAACCGCAGGGCAGTCCATTTCGCGACCGAGCCGAACAAATCGGACCCGAAGAGAAGGGCCCATTCAATGCCAACGATGCGATTAAATCCCAATTTTCAGCCCTGAACGTCTTTGCTATGGACGAAAAAGCGACCGAATCCATGCGCAAAATTGGATTTGGTACCGTACTGAGCTTTCGGGCGGACGGGATTGCCCGCGGCACCTCGGTGCTTTCCCTGCTCAACAACGAAACCGCAAATCTAGCGGTCATTAAACAAGCAGCATCAACTCAGTTTTCACTGCGCAAAGGCAGCAGTTCCCAGAACTTCCCGATATCGCCCATGGGCGCGATCGCGCTCCTGCGCCAGACCCACTTTGATGCCACCTGGTATGCCAATCAAAACCCGAAACCGTTTGTCGATGCCTCACTTGACGCCTACCTGCAAACCCAGTCTCTGCCCGCCATATTCGAGGTGCCCAACTGGCAATTGCTGATCAGTGTCAATGGAATGGGCAAAGAATTGGGTAAATCCTACATTTTTAAAACAGATGGCGACGACTACCAACGGGTTGATGCCATTAAGAAAACCGGTGCATCTCTGATCGTGCCCTTGGATTTCCCAAAAGATTTAGATGTAACTGATCCATTCGATGCAGAAATCGTCAGTTTGGCCGAGCTCAAACACTGGGAATTGGCGCCTACCAATCCCGCAGCCCTGGCGCGAGCCGACATTCGCTTCGCGTTGACCACAGCCGGCTTAGAAAAAGACCCATCCAAATTCACGGCCAACCTCAAGAAAGCCATAAAAGCTGGCTTGACCGAAGCCGACGCCCTGGCAGCCTTGACCTCTGCACCCGCAGATATGTTGGGGATTTCCGAACTGGTCGGCCGTTTGAAACCTCAAACTTACGCCAATTTCCTGGTGTGTTCCGGACCGCTCTTCGACGAAAAATCGGAAGTGCTGGAGAACTGGGTTCGCGGCCAAAAGTACAGCTTAAAAAATGAACCCAACACCATTCAAACCGGTCACTTCTTGTTGAAAGTCGGTACAGATTCCTGGTTTGTCGATGTGGAAGGTCAAGCCATTAAACCTGAATTTAAAGCCCAAGGTGCCGAGGGTGAAGAACAGAAAATTAACGGTACGTTCAGCGATGGCCAGGTCTTTATCGCCCTTCCGCTGGAGACCGGCCAGGTTCGAATCAATTTGTGGCCTGCTGAAGGCGGTTTCGTCGGGACAGCGGTTGACACTCAAGGCCAAACGCAACCTGCGTCGCTTATGCCAACCAGCGAAAAACCAACCCCTAAAGAAAAAGAAAAGGCGGAGGGGACGGAGGACGAAAAAGGAAAACCCGAGACCGAAAAACCTGCTGCCCCTGCCGTCGCCAAAGAAGAACCCAAAATTGGCCCGGTCACCTATCCCCTGCGCCCATTTGGCTGGACCAAAGTCCCAGATCCGGAAATTGTGCTGATTCGCAAGGCAACGGTATGGACGAACGAAACGGATGGGGTTTTAAAAGAAACGGATGTCCTCCTCGAGAATGGGAAAATTGCCCAAATTGGCAAAAACCTCAGCGTTCCTCGAGCCAAAATCATCGAAGCCAATGGCCGCCACTTAACCGCAGGCATAATCGATGAGCACAGCCACATTGCTTTGTTCTCGGTAAACGATGTCGCTACCAACTCCGGATCGGTCCGCATGTCTGACGTGGTCGACGCTCAAGACGTCGATATCTACCGCAACCTTGCCGGCGGGGTTGTCGCAGCGCAGTTACTGCACGGATCCGCAAATCCGGTCGGCGGGCAATCCGCCTTAATCAAAATGCGCTGGGGTAAAACAGCACCAGAACTTCTGATTGAGAATGCAGACCCCTTCATCAAATTTGCCCTGGGTGAAAACGTTAAGCGGGCGCCAATGGACCAAAGTATTCGCTACCCGCAAACCCGCATGGGTGTCGAACAAGTCTATCGCGACTGGTTTTCTCAAGCCCAAGCCTACGATCAAAAATGGAAAGCCTACAACGCGTTGTCGACCAAAGAAAAGGCACGTGCAACCGCGCCCCGCCGGGACCTGACCCTGGAAACCATGGCACAAATTCTCCGTGGCGAACGGTTTGTCACCTGTCATAGCTACGTTCAATCGGAAATCAATATGCTGATGAAGGTTGCCGAAGATTTTGGTTTCCACATTAACACCTTCACTCACATTCTGGAGGGCTACAAGGTCGCCGACAAGATGGCCGCCCATGGAGTCGGCGGTGCTGGTTTCTCTGATTGGTGGGCCTACAAAATGGAAGTCAGTTACGCGATCCCTTACAACGCGACTCTTATGACCGAAGCTGGCGTTACCGCTGCAATCAACTCTGACGATGCAGAAATGGCGCGTCGCCTTAACCAGGAAGCAGCCAAATCGGTCAAATACGGCAATATGAGTGAAGAAGACGCTCTTAAACTGGTCACCTTGAATCCGGCCAAACTCCTGCACCTGGATAAACGCATGGGTTCCATCAAAGTGGGTAAAGATGCTGATGTGGTGTTGTGGAGCGATCATCCGCTCTCCATCTACGCCAAAGCCGATACCACCTGGGTGGATGGCATTGCCTACTACGATCGGGAACGCGATCAACTTCTGCAAAAACAAGTGGAAGAGGAACGCAACCGTCTGATTCAGAAACTTTTGAGCGACAAGAAACCGGGCGGCGACAAGAAAAAGCCCAATGGCCGCGAAAAGCCGCATTTTCATTGCGATGACCTTGGAGTCAGCGAGTGGGGGTATTAATCATGAAAATCATTCAATCGATTAGTTTCATAGTCTTTGCAACCGCCGTCCTGGCCCAGGTCCCCCAGCCAGCTGCAGCCCAGTCCAAACCCATCGTGATCCATGCCGGTACCCTGCATATCGGCAATGGCAGCGTCCTCACCAACCAATATCTTGGATTTCAGGATGGGAAAATCACCTACCTTGCCGCAGAAAAACCCAATTGGTCTAACGCCGAGTGGGTCGAAGCGGGCCAACACCACGTTTATCCCGGTTTGATCGTTATGGATACCACCTTGGGCATCACCGAGGTCGACAGCATCAAAGCCACCCGGGATTTCCAGGAAAGCGGCGACGTGAACCCCAATATCCGGGCAATCATCGCCTACAATACCGACTCGGAAATCATTCCCACCCAGCGCTTTAATGGCATCTTGACGGCGCAGGTCACCCCGCGCGGCGGCCTGGTATCCGGACAATCGGCCATCGTTCAGCTGGATGCCTGGAATTGGGAAGATGCGGCAATCAAAGCCGAGGATGGCATCCATATCAATTGGCCGGCCAAAAAGGTGCGGCGTTTTGATTTCGCTACCGTCGGTCGAAGTTGGCAGGAAAACAAACAGCACGACAGCAACCTTCAAACCTTGGATCAGTTGTTTGCCGATGCCAAATCCTATCCCACATTTGCCAAAGAAAAACCAAACCTCAAATTGGCGGCCATGCAAGGCTTGTTGACTGGCGATAAACGGTTATACATCCACGCAGACGATGCCGGCTCTATCCTGGAGGCATGTGAACGGGCCCAACGCTGGGGCGTCAAACACCCGGTTTTGGTCGGCGCAGCCCAAGCCGACCAAGTCGCGGATTTCCTCGCAAAGCACCAAATTCCGGTCATTGTTCAACAAGTCCACAATTTGCCTGAACGCGAGGATTCCCCAGTCGATTCCGGCTATACCCTGGCCAACCGATTGATCGCGAAAGGGGTAAAGGTCGCTCTTTCCTATCCCAGTCCGAGTAGTGGCCGAAACCTGCCCTTCTTTGCAGGAACCTGCGCTGCATACGGCTTGGACAAGGAAAAGGCGCTGCAACTCATTACGGCAAATCCTGCCGAAATTCTGGGTTTGGAGCAACGGCTGGGCCAACTAAAAGTCGGTCTGGATGCTACCCTTTTTATTAGTGAAGGGGATGCCCTCGATATGCGCACCAACAAACTCACCCACGCGTTTATTCAAGGTCGGCTTTTGGACCTGGAAGGCCGTCAACAGAAACTCTACCAACGCTTCCACAAGAAGTACGCCAAGTAGATATTGGGGGAGGCTCGCCCTCCCCACTCGCGAGTCACCACACATGGAATGGATCCAAGCCTGCCAACAGTTTCAAGATAGAGGCCTGCCGTATTGTTTGATTACGATCGCTCAGACGGCGGGTTCGGCTCCGCGTCACCGCGGCGCGCGTATGCTGGTCGATATCCACGGAAAATCTTGGGGAACCATCGGCGGCGGTCATCTTGAGTTCCAGGCCCTGGAGCAAGCCCAAGTCTGTATTCAAAACGGCCAAACCCTTTTCAAAAGTT
Source organism: Acidobacteriota bacterium (assembly GCA_020637335.1). Classification (GTDB taxonomy): domain Bacteria; phylum Acidobacteriota; class Holophagae; order Acanthopleuribacterales; family Acanthopleuribacteraceae; genus JACJWC01. Next base: position 249,731 of record JACJWC010000004.1, read on the forward strand.
ATGTGCTCGGCCCTCAACTCGGTCAGTGTTGTGGCGGAAAGGTGGATCTCATGTTCGAACCGGGCAATACGCATCCCATCCTAACCATTTTTGGGGCTGGCCATGTCGGACAAGCCCTGGCCGCACTCATGCGCCATACCGTTTTTGAAGTTCGCCTGGTCGATGAACGACCCGGCTGGATCGAAAACCTCACCGATGCAGATGAAATAAAGCGTTTTGAGTACACCGTAGCGGATATCGGTCAACTCGCCTTTGTGCCCGACCGAAGTGCCGCTGTGGTTATGACGCACAGCCATGATTTGGACGCCCAAGTCCTGGCCAAAATTCTTCCGCACGACTTTTTTTTCCTGGGCTTGATCGGCTCCAAAACAAAAAAACACAATCTGTTTAAGAAGCTGGCGTCTCGTGGATTTGACCCAGAGCGAATAGACCAGATCCATTGCCCTATTGGCCAGAAATGGCCCGGCGATCGTCCTCAGGAAATTGCCATAAGCATCGCTGGCGCTCTGCTTTCCGCCTGGTATCGGAAAAGCCCCTCAGACTGAGGTCCAAAACTCATTTTTCACATTGGATACTGGCCCAATTCCGATAAAATGGGACCACGGCATCCAATTCGAAATCAAAAACCTTTATGGGAGGGACTCCATGGCGAAATTGTCAGATATTGAAGGTATTGGCGAAGCTTACTCCAAAAAGCTGAAAGAAATCGGCATCGGTTCGATTGAAAAGCTATTTGAAGTGGGTTGCGAAAAGAAGGGTCGCAAGGAAATTTCCGAGAAAACAGGTGTCAGTGAAAAGCTGGTCCTCAATTGGGTCAATCGTGCAGATCTGGCTCGCATCAAAGGCATTGGCGGACAGTACGCCGATTTGCTCGAGTGTAGCGGTGTAGACTCAGTTCCCGAATTAGCCCAGAGAAAACCCGATAATCTTCACGCTAAAATGATTGAAGTGAATACCAGCAAGAAACTCGTCCGCCAGGTGCCAAGCCAAAAGCAAGTTGAGGATTGGGTCGCACAGGCCAAACAATTACCCAAAGCAGTTAAACACTGAGCTTTGTTTTTTAATGAGCCCCTGATGGTTCAGGGGCTTTTCTTATAGAAACCGCTTTAAAACCGTGTCGACCATTTTTTGCTGCACTTCCAGATGGTCGGGATCGCGTTGCGCTTCCAGGTTCAAATAACGCCGATGGAATTTCTCGGCCCAAACGCTGAGTGAACCATCATCCTCATCGGGGAGTCGACCGACCTGTTTGTGCTGCTGGACAATGCTGAATTTTCGTTTCTTAAAATAACGATAGTCCCGCCAGTGGGTTAAGAAAATCAGGTCATCCTCGTCACCGGGTCCGATAAAGATTCGCCGGATGTATTTGGCGCCGGCCTCAAAGCGCTTTTGGTACCGAACCATGCTGATGGTACCTTCTCCGCCCTTGCCATCGTCATCAAAACCATCGGTATTGTTGTGCACCGCAATAATGACCGTTTTGCGTTTAAACAAACCCATATTTTGGGTTAACCAATAACCCAAACGATTGCAGCGGGTGAATGCTTGCTTATAAAGAGGACTATCTGTCGTCAGGTCTGGATTGGTTTTTAATAAAGAGGCAGCACTGCCGGCCGGCGTAAAGATTCGATTGGGATCCACCTTCACTGTGCCTTCTGGAAATTTCAGCTCCAATTCGCGTTCCCCAGCCTGACGCAAAATAAAGAAATGGGCCCGCTTGCCCTGAATCGCCGCTTTTATGTAGGATTCCGCCACATGTTCATTTTCATGTGGAGCAAAAAAGACCAGCCGGGACTTGGCAGGTCCCCGATAACATTCCAGTTGGATATCGGATTGATCCGGAAAGCTAAGCCGCTCCGACTGGAAAAAACAAAAAAGCATTAAGAACAAGACGAGACCTCCTTTTTGGTCATTCGATCTAATAAAAAATAAACGTAGGATTCGTAGGTGCGACCCGATCGACTCATGGCCAACTCGCACGTTTTACACGAAGACAGAAAAGCTGCCTTTTGCGCTTGGTCCATGAACTCTGCCTCAGCGGCTTCACTTTGTATTGCCGAAGCGACCAATTCGGGTACAAGCCAGCCGCGATCACCCGCCATGCCACAACAATTCCAATGATGAGGTATCTCCACGGCCTGGGCAGCAGCGCCCATAACTTGGCGAAATGCAGGCACAAGCCCGGATTTGGTCGCTGAACATGTTGGGTGCAGGACAGCTAAATCTCGGGTATTAAAGGCAAAGCGATTCAGATTCTCAGCCAGAAAGGCGATCAGGTCCTGGACCACAACGGATGAGCCCTTTTCGCGATGGGTCATTTCGTAGGCACATGGTGAAACATCACAAACGACAGGAATGCGACCTCGATCGGTATGCTTTTCTAATATTGAGAATAAGCGATCCTGAGCCGCAAACCCAGAATCGGGAAATCCTTTTGAGAAAAAGGGCGTGCCGCAGCATTGGTTTAACAGTTCGGGCGGGCAGAAAGCTGAAAACCCACCATGCGCCAATAATTTCACAACAGCATGCGGCAAAGGGTCCCGCGATTTTCCATTGCCCAAGGTTAGGTTCACGCAACTTGGAAAGTACAAAACCGGATTTGGCCCCTCTGGCCCTTTCGGCAAGGACAGTCGTTCTTGCGCTGGCGGCAATCCCGAAGAGATGTCATAACCGGCCAAGTGTTTGGCGGCAGTGGATACGACCCGCTTGCTGAGCGGATTTTTGCTGAAAAGGGCCACCATTTTCAAAGACAGACGCGCTGTATGCCGCACGGCTCCAAAATGGCTTTGCGCTAAAGAAGCCCAAACGCATTTGCCCCTTTTTTGCTGTGCACGCCTTTTTTTGATCATCTTACCGGTATCAATGTCTAATGGACAGGCTTGGGCACACATACCATCGGCAGCACACGTCTGTTCAAGCGGGTAACGGGCCCGTTGCAGCTCGTCTTTGCCCAGACAACGCAATACGTTTATGCGCTGGCGCGGGCTTAAAGTGAGTTCGCGACTGGGACAAACACGCTCGCAAAAGCCGCAATCCATGCAGCGATCGATCAAAGGATCAACGGGTGGATCGACTTTGATGTTTTGCAAATGTACATGCGGATCGTCATTAATCAATACGCCCGGGTTCAAAATCCCGTGTGGGTCTAGTAACTGTTTCACCGCCCGCATTACGTCGTAAAGTTGAGAACCCCACTCCAACTCTAAAAAGGGGGCAATATTTCGACCCGTTCCATGTTCCGCCTTGAGACTGCCGCCATAGGTCTTCGCCACGGTATGGCACAATTCATCCATCATCCGGGCATATCGATCCAATCCAGCAGATTGCACCAAATCGAGATAGAGCACAAAGTGCAGGTTCCCGTCCTTGGCATGCCCGAAAATCACATGGTCGGGCAGCTGATGCTGCGCAAAGATGGCTTTCACATCCAGGATGAGATCAGCCATCCGATCTGGTTGTACACACACATCCTCAGTCAATAACGCGTTGCCCTGAGGGCGCCGGCCCCCTACAAAAGGAAATAACTTTTTGCGCATGGCCCACCAAGCGTCGCGTTGACCCGCATCGGTGCTGAACGGCGCTGGATTTTTTAATCCAAAGGATGACAGGTAGCGACTTGGCTCCTTCACTGCAAGCTGAAGCGCCTCTTCTTGACTGGCCGCAAACTCGATTAGTAAGGCCGCTTGACCGTGAAAAGGTTCATTTGCGGTTAAGGCGCCAAATTGGCCGGCGGCGTTTAAGCTTTGATCATCCATTATCTCAATGGCGCTTGCGCCCATTTCGCCAATCTGGGCCGCAGCCTGAGCCGCAGCATGCAGGCTGGAAAAAACAGCGAACGCGGACGCTTTATGTGCCAAGTTGGGCAGGGTTTTAAGCGTTGCGCTTTCAATGAAACCTAGGGTTCCCTCTGACCCAATTAGCAGGTGAATCAGGATCTGCAACGGCGTATCAAAATCCAAAAAGCTGTTCAGGCTGTAACCAGAGGTGTTTTTGATGCGGTATTTGCGTTGAATGATTTCCACCCAAGCCGGCTTTTCCAGGATGCGTTGGCGCAAGTCCATTAACCCCTGGGCAAGGTCGGGCCGCTCGGCCCTGAACCGTGCTTCCGCTTGCGGATGGCCAGAGTCCAGGCGGTAGCCGTCAGCCAAAATAAAAACCAGCGATGACAAGGTGGCATAACTATTTGCCCGCGTGCCGCAACACATTCCGCTCGCGTTATTCGCCAGGATTCCACCCAAAGTCGCCGCTTCCAGTGAGGCGGGATCGGGTCCAATTTGACGCCCCCAAGGGCGAAGATAGGCATTTAACAAGCCGCCGCGATTGGCGGGTCCTGAACAAATTGCGCCGCCCTCATCCAGAACCTGCAGCTTGCTAAATCCTTGACCCTGAAGCATGACCAGAACTTCTGAAGAAATCGCCTGGCCAGATAAGGAGGTGCCGCCGCCGCGAAAGGTCAATTTGAGACGTTGTTTTTCAGCCATGGTCAAAAGCTTCTGGATTTGGTCTGGTTGGGAGGGTCGCAGAACGGCCTTGGGTACCAAACGATAAAAACTAGCGTCGGTTGAACAGGCATTGCGGTAAACGGGATCCAGCAGCAACTCTCGATCGCCAAAAATACTCCCGAGAGCTGCAATTTGGCTGGCTGACAAACTCATGAGTTGCGGACACCTGCTTCCAAAAGGGTCAATGTGCCGGCTTCCACATCCAGCTCGGCCTCACACCCAATCGGAAGGGTGGTTTGATCTGAAATATGTCCAAACATAAGGCCAGAAAGGACAGGAATACCCAAATAACCCAAACGGTCCCGCAAAAGCGTTTCAAGGGTCAGGCTGTTGGGCCCTTCCGCATCGCAGTCGCTGCATTTGCCAAATACAATGCCTGCACACTCCTGGAAACGACCTGCCAACCACAGCTGGGACAGCATGGAATCGATGCGATAGGGCTCCTCTCCAATTTCTTCCATGAATAAAATCTTGTTTTTGTAATGGGCTTCATAAGGGGTGCCCGCGGTTCGCGCCAAAAGGCTGAGATTCCCGCCAACCAAACGACCGCGCGCTTTGCCCGAATGGATGCGTAGCAGGCGATTATTTCGTTCGGCATGACCTTCTCGTGGGGTGAACGCGGGCGGGCTGCCCAAAGGGGTAGGCACCTCTGGGTTAAACATCACCTTTTTAAATTCGGCCAGGGTGTAATCCGAATATTCTTGTTTGGCGATAGGTCCGTGAAAAGTAACCAACCCGGTTTTGCGATGGATGGCATTGAGTAATGCGGTCAGATCACTGTAACCGAGCAGGACTTTTGGGTTGGATTTAATCAGTTTGTAATCAATATGCGGCAAAATGCGCATGGTTCCATATCCACCGCGCAGGGCAATAATGGCATCGACCTCAGGGTCGGCAAAAGCAGCGTTGACATCCGCAGCGCGTTGGGCATCCGTTCCGGCCAAATAACCCCAACGCTCAAACAAGTTCTTGCCCATACGGACCTGAAACCCGAAGGAATGCAGAATATCGGCAGCATAACGGATATCTTCGTTTTCAGATGCATTGCTCGCAGGTGCGATGAGGGCTACCGTTTGACCGGCAGCTAAAGGCTTGGGAAAAATCCGTTCGTCTCGCGGACCATCTGAAACCGATCTTGCAAATAAACCCTGACTTATGGTGGCTGTGCTCGCCAATCCTGCCAAAAACGAGCGTCGCGAAAAAACCATTCCTTACCTCCCAGATTTGCGTTTCAGTCATAACACAAACCGAACTCGCAGAACCGCGCATTTCCAAAGGCGACCAATTTTTCTGAGCGTTTCTGGCGCACAAACCCCCAGACTAGGTGAATGTGTGAGGCTTGTGTTAATCTATCGCGTTTGTGGCCGACCTAGGTCTGCTAAGCGTGGAGTCACTTATTCCTATGGATTGCATCATTCTGGCCGGTAGCGGCGAAAATTACCGCGAAGTTTCAGAAGAGGACAACAAGGCCTTTCTCAAGGTCGGCGACCAAAGTATTTTGGAGTGGATCCTGCTGCAATTGGATCGGGTCCCGGAATTGGATCGCTTGCTTTTAATTGGTCCAAAATCGCGAATTGAAACCCATTTGGCGACGGATGGGATCAAAACGCAAAAACCGCTGCTGGTCTTTGAGCAGAAAAATGATTTGGTTGAGAACATCCTGTTTGTCTTTCGAACCACCCAAAAAGAGGAAGACCCCAACCGCTGTGTTTTGATCCTGCCTTCCGATACGCCCCTCCTTCTCGCGGAAGAGGTCCGCGAATTTATTCAAAAAAGCGATATGAGCCGCAACGACTACCACGGCGGGCTCACCACTGAGGCTGCCTTGAGTCGCTTTTACCCAACAGAAACCAAGCCCGGCGTGAAAATGACCTATTTCTATTTTGCCGAAGGGTGTTTTCGAATCAACAATATGCATTTGGTCAGGCCATCCGCGTTTCAAAAAGTCCATTTCATTCGCCGGACCTACGCCATGCGTTATCAAAAGAAGTGGTACAACATCCTGCGCATGATGGCGAATGTGCTGCGCATGGCCATGCTCATTCCAACAGGACCCTATGTGTACTTCGGCATGCAACTAGGCCGCTTGGGTTTTGAGTCGGGCTGGCCGCGCTTTGGTCGGTTTTTTCAAAAGCAATTTCCCATGTCGCGAATTGAAGGCTTGATCTCGAAGGTTCTGGGCGTGCGCATGTCCATGGTAGTTACCACCCTGGGTGGATCCGCCATTGATGTGGATAATGAAAATGATTACCGCGCCATTTGCGATCGGTTTGGCGAGTGGCGCAAAATGCAGGAGGATCTGGTCAAACAGGAGGCTCACACATGAGTTTAGAAGGACTCAAAGTGCTTATAACCGGTGGTACACGCGGCATTGGATTAGCAACCGCCCAAGCCTTTTTGGCTCAAGGCGCCCAAGTCACCATTGCTTCCCGCAAGTTGGAACACGTCCACCACGCTCTAGAAAGTTTGAACCACCCGCACGCCTTTGGCTTTGCCTGCCACGTGGGCGAGGCAACTGCCCGTCAAGAATTGGTGGAGCAGAGTCTGCAAGCCATGGGTGGGCTGGATGTTTTGGTCAATAATGCAGCCACCAATCCTCATTTTGGTCCCCTGCTCAAAGCCGATGCAGAGCACTGGCAGAAAATTTTTGAAGTGAATCTGATGGGCGCATTTGGCTTAACCCAGCTGTGTTACCCGGCGCTCAAGGCAAGCGCCCATGCCAGTGTCATCAACATTGCTTCCGTAGCCGGCTTAAAAGTCTATCCTGGAATGGGCATTTACTCCGTGTTTAAGGCCGGGCTGATCATGATGACCCGTGTCCTTGCAGCTGAACTGGGTCCGCAAAACATTCGGGTCAATGCCGTTGCACCCGGCTTTATCAAAACGGATTTTGCCAAAGCGATTTGGGATGAACCCGCGCATTTAAAACCGGTTTTGGCTGCAACACCGTTGCGCCGACTGGGAAGTCCTGAAGAAATTGCCACCTGTATTTGCTGGTTGGCCAATCCGCAGAACAGCTTCACCACCGGCAGTGTTATCACCAGCGACGGCGGCCTGACCCTCTAAAGGGAAAAAATCTGATTCAAGCGGATTGGCATGGTGTATACTAGCTCCCTTTGGAGGCAGAACGCCCCATTCCGGTGTTCACCCACACCGACGCCCGGGCGAGGATGGCGAAATTGGCAGACGCACCAGACTTAGGATCTGGCGGGGTGACCTGTGAGGGTTCGAGTCCCTCTCCTCGCACCAATTTTTTTGACTTCCACACTAGAAGGATTGCATGACAGAAGCCAAGTTTACCAACCTCTCCGAGACCCGGGTTCGCGCTGAAATTGTATTGGCCTGGGACGCTGTTCATCAAACATTTCATAAAGTGCTTAACCAACTGCGCAACAAAGTCCAAATCCCCGGCTTTCGGGCGGGCAAAACACCTGTGCAGATGATTAAAAGTCGCTACAAAGATTCCATTGCCATCGAAGTTGCCCAACAAGTGATCCCCGAGACCCTGGACGGGATTGCCAAGCAGCACGATGTCGAAATCATGGGCTTCGAAGGGTTGGAAGCTGCGGACTATTCCGAGAACAACCAATTCAGCTACAAAATCCTGATTGAAGTCGCACCCCAATTCGAAATCCAGCCCTGGGAAGGTGTTGAGATTGAAGGTCTTGAGGTTCAAGTTACCGATGCCGATGTCGAAGAAGCCTTGAACTATCAATTGGAAAACAAAAAGAAGCCGCAGATGGTGGAAAAAACCGTCGAGCCTGGCGATCAAGCGGTCAAGGTGAATCTGACCGTTATGGATACCGAAAAAGGCGAAACGCTCAGCGACGTTGAAGGGGAAACCATTTCTCTGATCGAGCCCAAAGGGCACCCTGCCCTGATTGAACACTTTATGGGCAAACAACCTGGTGATCTATTTGAAGTGGAACTGGCCGCGGATGCCGAACCCATCTATCCCGATCAGGCCGGCAAACCAGTCAAGGCCTTCGTTGAAGTGGTTGGGGTGCAACACACACCCAGCACCGAATTAAATGACGAATTTGCCAAAGACGCCGGCTATGACGATTTGGCCGACATGAAAGCCAAAACCCAAGAAAGCATGCTTAAAGCGCGCACCCAACAGGAAGAGGATCGCCGCGAAAGCAAGTTGCTGGAAACCATCTTAAAACCCTATCGCTTTGAAATCCCCCGTTCTGCAGTTTTCGAAGAAGCCAAAGCCATGACAGAACAGGTTGTTGCTCCCTATCGGCATTTGTTGAAGGACAATGCACGCCTGCAACAGACCGTTGAAGGTTTGTTTCGCGAATACATCCCCATGGCCCAATTCAAAGTCAAGGCCAATCTGGTCCTGAAAAAACTGGCCAAATCCATGGGTTTAACGGTCAGCAAGGAAGAGATGCTGGCGGACTTGGAAGAACGCAAAGCGCAGACCGATCCCGAAACCTACGTAAAAGTAAAAGAGGCCATTGAAGAGGGTCGCGAGGGTCTGATGTTTGAAGAGCAGGTGCTGACCCGCAAGACCATGCGAAAACTAAAAGAGTCGAGCAAAGTCACTATCGTGGCCGAACTGACGCCGGAACCGGAACCGCAACACGACCACGATCATCATCACCATGATCATGATCACGATCACCACGACCACAGTCATTGCGACCACCCGCATCACCACCACGATCACGATCACGATCATGACCATGCGCATTGTGATCACGATCATGACCATGAACACCCTCATGCCGGTGCTGATGAAGCCGTAACGGAAGAAAAACCCAAAAAAGCGGCTAAACCGCGTAAAAAAGCCACCGCAACTGAAGCGGAAACCGCGGAACCAACTGTTTCCGAACTGGCTGAAAATGCGGAAAAACCCAAGCGGACCCGCAAGAAAACAACAAAAAAGTCTGATCCTGAAGAAACGCCGAGTGAAGGCTAGGCCATAACCTGGCACTTCTCTCATGCGTAAACCCTGATAGAATAAAAAGTGCCGGGCCAGGACCGGCACTTTTCATATCAACAAGAATCGGAGGCGTCTTTTGCCGTATATCCCGTTTGTACTCGAACAAACCTCTCGTGGTGAACGCAGCTACGATATTTATTCCCGATTGCTCAAAGACGGCATCATTTTTATCGGAGAACCGATTACCGACCAATTGGCCAATCTGGTCATCAGCCAATTGCTCTTTTTAGAAGCAGATGATCCCGAACGCGATACCAACATTTACATCAATTCGCCCGGTGGTGTTGTCACCGCAGGCCTCGCCATTTACGACACCATGAACTTGGTCAAACAAGATGTGTGCACCATTTGTGTCGGACAAGCTGCCTCGATGGGCGCATTCCTGCTCTCAGCGGGGACCAAGGGCAAACGCTACTCGCTGCCCAACAGTAAAATCCTGATCCACCAACCGTTGGGTGGTTTCAGTGGCCAGGCTTCCGATATTGAAATTCATGCGCGCGACATTTTGCGAATGAAGGAACAGTTAAACCAAATGATGGCAGACCACACCGGTCAACCACTCAAACGAATTCAAAAAGATACCGATAGAGATTACATCATGACTGCGCAGGAAGCGCAGGAATATGGAATTGTCGACAAAGTCATCACCACCCGTCCCTAATCCAGCAAAGGAGTAAGTTGATTCATGCCAAGCCCCCGAGATTTGCGTTGTTCTTTTTGCAATAAAAGCCAAAGAGAAGTCAAAAAACTAATTGCTGGCCCCAATGTCTATATCTGTGACGAGTGTGTCACGGTCTGTACCGACATTATTCAAGAAGAGCAAATATACGAAACGGGTCCGCAGCATCGCCTTTACAAACCTTCTGAAATCAAGGCGTTTCTGGACGAATACGTGCTGGGCCAGGATTTGGCCAAAAAGAAACTCTCCGTTGCCGTTTACCTCCACTACAAACGCCTTTTGAACCCCAAGGCCAAAAAAGACGACGTGGAACTGGAAAAGTCCAACATTTTGGTGATTGGCGATACCGGCACGGGTAAAACGCTTTTGGCCCGAACCTTGGCAAGAATCCTCGACGTTCCTTTTGCCATTGTGGATGCAACAACCCTGACGGAAGCCGGTTATGTCGGTGAAGACGTCGAAAACATCCTTCTGCGTCTGCTCCAGGCTGCCGATTACGACATGGAAAAAGCCCAACGCGGCATTATTTACATCGACGAAATCGACAAAATAAGCCGCAAGAGCGAAAACCCCAGTATTACCCGGGATGTCAGCGGTGAAGGTGTTCAACAAGCGCTGCTCAAGATCCTGGAAGGGACCGTGGCCAACGTGCCACCTCAAGGCGGACGCAAACATCCGCACCAAGAGTTTTACCAAATGGATACCACCAACATTCTGTTTGTGTGTGGTGGCGCCTTTGTGGGCCTGGACAAAATCATCGGCAAACGCTTGGGCGAACGCAAACTCGGCTTTGCCACGGGCAAAGACAATGCACCCACCAAGTTTGATAAAAAAGAAAACCTCATGGCTTTGGTCGAACCCGAAGACCTGATCAAGTTCGGTTTGATTCCCGAATTTGTGGGTCGTCTGCCAGTGATTAGCCACCTCAACCCGCTGGAAGTCGCTGATCTCGAGAAGATCCTGACCCAACCCAAAAATGCGCTCATCCGCCAGTTCCAGAAAATGTTCCAACTGGAAGGTGCTACCCTCGAGTTCCAAAAAGAGGCCATTACCGTCATCGCTCAAAAAGCGATTGAGCGCAAGCTGGGCGCCCGCGGCCTGCGGCTCATTTTGGAAGAACTCATGCTGGACTTCCTCTATGAACTGCCTGAGAAAAACCACAATTTCCATCTGGTCATTACAGCCGATATGATCAAACAGAAAAATTTGAGCTTCTCGGTTGTTGAAGATATGGCGGGTTAAAACCCGCCTTTTCCTCTATTTTCCCGCCTTTCTACTTGCCTCCCTCTCGCTAAAACCTTAAGTTAGATCCACCCAACCCATCCCCAAGGGCCATTCATGCAAATTAAAAGTGCGGAATTCGTCATTTCCGCCGCCCAACCCGCTCAGTTTCCCAACCGGCCGATTCCCCATATCGTTTTTGCCGGAAAATCCAACGTGGGTAAGTCCAGTCTTCTCAACAAACTCCTGAATCGAAAGAGTTTGGCAAAAACATCCTCCACACCTGGAAAAACCCGGTTGATCAATTTTTTTCTGATTAACGACGCCTTTTTCTTCGTCGACTTACCCGGCTACGGGTTTGCTCGGGTCAGTAAAAAGGAACGACACTCCTGGCAAGACCTGATTGAAGACTACCTGACCAACCACCCTTTTGTGGCGCAACTCATCTTGTTAATCGATATCCGCCATCCTTTAGGCCAAAATGACCGGCAAATGTTGGAATGGCTACATGAAATGGGTTATCAATTTCAAGTTGTGCTGACCAAAGCCGATAAGCTCAATCACCAAGAAACCCAGAAACAGCGCCAATTATTGGCATCCGCATGCGGAATTCCATTAGAGCATTGCCTGGTTACTTCCTCTGAAAAAGGCACAGGACTTGCTCCCCTCTGGAAATCCATTCAGGAACACATTTCGGAAGCAGCCCACTTGATGAAGGAAAAGCTATGAATATCAAGCAATTAAAAGAGCTCAGCATCGAAAAACTGGTCGCGCTTGCCAAGGAACACAAATTGGAACACGTGGCCGGCATGCGCAAACAGGAATTGATCTTCAAACTCCTGCAATCGCAAACGGAAAAATCCGGCTTGATCTTCAGTGAAGGCGTTTTGGAAGTCCTGCCCGATGGTTTTGGTTTTTTGCGCGCTCCCGATTACAACTACCTGCCCGGCCCCGATGACGTTTATGTCTCACCCAGCCAGATCCGCAAGTTTGATCTGCAAACGGGTGACACCATAAGCGGCCAAATCCGCCCGCCCAAAGAGGACGAACGCTACTTCGCGCTAATCAAAGTAGAAGCGGTGAACTTTGAGGATCCAGAGCAATCCTCGCGCAAGATCTTTTTCGACAACCTCATCCCGCTTTACCCCGAAGCGCGCATTCGCTTGGAAACCGATGGCGAAAACCTGTCCGCCCGCGTGATGGACCTGATTACACCCATCGGCAAGGGCCAACGCGGCCTGATTGTGGCCCCGCCGCGTACCGGTAAAACCATGTTGCTCCAGAACATCGCCAATTCAATCACTTCCAACCACCCCGAAATCGCGTTGATCGTGCTGCTGATCGACGAGCGGCCAGAGGAAGTCACTGACATGGAGCGCTCCGTCCAGGGCGAGGTCATTTCCTCCACTTTTGACGAACCTGCAACCCGTCACGTCCAAGTAGCCGAAATGGTAATTGAAAAAGCAAAACGCCTGGTCGAATACAAAAAAGATGTAGTAATCCTGCTCGACTCGATTACCCGTTTAGCCCGCGCCTACAACGCCATCGTTCCGCCCAGCGGAAAGGTGCTTTCCGGTGGTGTGGATTCCAACGCATTACAAAGACCCAAGCGCTTTTTTGGTGCAGCTCGAAATATTGAAGGCGGTGGCAGCCTGACCATTATCGCGACCGCCCTGATCGAGACTGGCAGCCGCATGGATGATGTCATCTTCGAAGAGTTCAAAGGCACTGGCAACATGGAAATCATCCTGGACCGTCGCCTTTCCGATCGCCGTGTTTTCCCAGCCATCGATATCTCGCGATCCGGCACGCGCAAGGAAGAACTTCTGCTCTCCAAAGTCGAGCTCAATCGCCTATGGGTTTTGCGCAAGGTTTTGAACCCGCTCTCGGCAACCGAGGCCATGGAGCTACTGCTGGAACGCATTAAACGCTCCAAAACCAATGCGGAATTCCTTGAAAGCTTAACCCGTGGCGGCTAATGGTCCCGCCGACGTGGCATTAAGGAATCCCGCAACTGTCGATTAAAGGAACCAAGGTCAGAATATCGATTTGCGGCCATTGGGTAAGATCACTGCCGATGTCCCGGTAAGCGACCCAATTGCCATAGTAGCCGCAGGCCAAAAGCGAATCGCCGACAGTAGCAAGGTCATAGGTTCGGGTGCGAATCTTTTTTTGTTCCGTCCACTCAAGCCCATCTTTACTGCTCCACAACGTGTCCAGGACCGGATAATAAGATTTCTCCAAAGCCCAAAAAGTGTTTCCTTCATAGATAACCGTCCCGAAAAAAAAGTCTAAGCCGGAGTTTTGGTGAATCACACTCCAAATATTGCCGTCCGGACTAACGGCAATAGTCGATTCCTGGCCTACCGCCACATACAATCCATTGCCATAGGCCACGTCCAAAAAGCCGCCCGAATACAGGCCCGAATCGGTAGCCTGCGTCCACTGCAGCCCATCATCGCTGTAGACTAGGAGTCCATTGGCGCCCACTGCAACAAAGCGTCCGTTTGGGCCTTGGCAAACCGAGATAAGGTTAGACGAAAAACCGGGATCGAAGCTGGACCAAGTGGTGCCATTGGTGGAATAGGCAATCTCATTGTCAAAAACCGCAACGAGAACATTCCAACCAACCACCCGACGGAACAGACCACTTGCCGAAAACGGCGTTGGGCTCCAATTCAAACCATCTGAGCTGAAAAGCGCTTTACCCGGACCCACGGCCACAAACCCACCCGCAAATTCGTGGATGGCTTGGATATCCGAAAAGTCTCCATTAAGCATTTGCCAATTAAACCCATCCTGGCTTTTGTACGCGGTACCTTGACCTTCACTCATCAAAAACAAACTCGAACCACTGCGCATCATGTGGGTCCTGATCAGGTCCATGCCGGTGTTGAGTCGGGTCCAATCCGTCAAATTCGTACTGGTCAGAACCGCACCGCCGGACCCCACAATAACGGATGTATTGCCATAGGCAACCCCGTTCAGATGTTGGTTGGTTTGACTGGGGACGGCTTGCCATTGGATTCCATTGTTACTCGAAAATAAACTGCCATTTTCACCCATGCACAGAAACCCGCCGGTGCTGTGGTTAATGCTTCTCATCGGCTGGGAAAAGGTAAATAAGGTATCCCAATTGGAACCGTCAAAGCGAACCACCGAATTGTTGGCGTCCAAAATGTAAATCCAACTATTGTCGGTTGTAATAGCTTTAAAGTTCGTCGATAAGGTAGTGGGTACCGAGGTCAGGTTGAATACAGAAGGCCCTTTGAGATAAGTGTGGCTATCGCCAACCAAATGGAATTCGCCGTTAAAATAGATCCCGGCATTCAACCGGTTGGGCGAAATCACCATATCATTCCAATTACCGCCCTGGTAGACCTGCGCGATTTCGCCAATCACAAAAATTTCGCCATTGCCCACCAGAACATCCCTCAGCGATTTCTGGGGGAAGGTCGGCATGAAATTCCAGGTCACGCCATCTGAACTGTAATACATATAACCAAACTCTCCCACGGCCAACCATCCGGGCAGAGCAACCAGATCGCCCATATATTTAACGGCGTTGAGTTTTACCCCTATTAGATTCAATTTGATATCCCAAAAAACGCCGTTGGGACTGGTCTGTAAGATCCCCCGCTCACCAACCGCGACATAAAGAAAACGACTACTATCCACATCCAGCAAGTCGATCCCATGCGGTTGGGGGTTGCGAAAGTGCTCTTCATCGCAAACCAGGACCTGTGCAAAAACGGAGCAGGTCAAGAAAATGGGTATTAAAACGACTATTCTCAAGGCTTGTCCTCTCATCGGGTCCGTTTACCGGGTCCCTCTAATAGGTCCAATCCTCAATGGCGCCAAAAACGAACATACCCTTTTCAATTTGTCCAAAAAGGTTCCGCCCCCGAGCCCTGGCTTCGCCTGGGTCGGCCAAGCGTTACACTTTTAAGCACAAATTTCTGTTCGCTTTTCAACCAAATGCCGTTAAACAGGAGCGAGTGAACTTTGTCCAGTTGGACCCAAGTCACTGAATACCAGACATGAGGGATCCTATGGCCTTACCATTAATTGCCACCTGCTTTGCCGTTTTGGGTGGACTCTTGTATGCGATCCCGGTTTTGATCAGCGCTGGGTTTTTGGCCAAAGTTCCCTCCGGCGAAAATGCGGTTGCTCTAGTCGTGCCCTTCTTCAGTTCCATCCTGGCTGGGATTTGCCTGCTGCTCGCCAATTTTTGTCTTGTTGCGGCCGGCAAATGGGATGAGTTACCCAAACCGGGCTGGATTACCAGCGGCACGATTTTCCTCCTGGGTCTTGCCGCATTTGGTGCTTTTTTCGCCTGGCTTGAACACTTCCCTGCCTGGACAAAACCGCTGTCCCTTTTTTGCGGCGCCCTCATGCCGCTGGCAACCGCAGGCTTTATGGTCTATGCCGCATTTCACCAACCCCAAGAGAACCAAACCGCCTTAACCCTTCTGAGGATTCCAATCCTGATCGCCAGTTTCATGGGCCTACTTTTCGCCGTTTGGGGCGTTCAGAGTTATTTGAGCCGCGTGCGTGCCAATGAAAAACGTGAATGGGAGGCCTACCAGGCCCGGGAAAAAGAGAATGCTCGCGTGGCAGCCCTCTCACCGCTTGAACGATTAGAGGAGAAATACGCGAGTTTTAGCCCCAATTCACCGTTGTGGCCCTATTTGGTCGATCTGGTCCTGGAATCCGATCCCGCCTGCCGCGCCCTAACAGTATCTCGCTGCCTTAGCGTTCCCAACTGGTCCGATCAACTCAAAAGCTGTCTCCAATCCGATACACCGCTTTACCAGCGCGGTGCCCTGCAGCTAGTCAACCAACTCGCGTCAGAACAGCTCCAAGCGGATTGGGCAGAATCCATTGCCCAATCCGTTCGCATCACGCAAGCCCAAATGGCCAAGGATGACAATTGGTTGACAACCCCGCAGGACTTAAACCCCAAACCCTTGGCCCATGTTCAGGATCTTTTGGCTGCGGCCCAACGATTTAACCCAAATCCAGGTATGGAATCCGCCTTGCAAAGCCTCCAAATCCAACTGGAATCCCAGGCCGAGAGTCCCGAGCAGCAGGCGGCCAAACTCGCACTTGCTGCCGTCCTGGGCCAGCCTAGGGAACGCCATTGATTTGACCTGAAAAGTCCAATATGGTCTGCGGTTGCGGCCAGGCGCTAAAAGAGAGAAAGGGTTCAGGTGGGGCGAGAAAGCGATTAACCGTACCCACCAACCAACTGGGAAACCCGGTCTCAGCGGTTTGGCCAATCACAACCAACTTGCCATCGGCTTGAAACAACATCTTTTTAAAGGTTTCTGGAACAGCAACATCCTGATTCCAATAACCTTGATTCCCAAACGATGTATCCAAATGACCATTCGCCAACACCCTGCGCAGCTCGTAGTCACGGTGATTTTGCGCTCCAGCCGAACCCGCCGAGTAGATCCACCCTCCATTGACCGCATGCGCACTTGACGAATTGTAGGTCTGGCTATCAAACCGAATAAACCCGCTGCCATTAAAAGCCAAATCCAAACCACCTTGGAATTGTACCTTAGCGATTAAGGTTGTCTGGGTACCAGAACCAGGACTGTTGCAGGTTACCAACAGGCCTTGATGGGCCAATTGAAGGTCCGTCATATGTTCAATCCCACCTGGCAGATCGAGATTGGCCACGGTGAAGTCATCTGATCCGTCTGGCAAAATGCGCCGAATCCCGAAGAATTCAGAACCGCCGAGGGTCTCGATTGTTCCCACGTAGATCATGCCATCCGGTCCCAATGCGAGCCGTGCAGCAGAAGCATCAATATCCTCGCCGTACAAAGCGACAACGCCCCCGTTGCCAAAACTGGTATCAACACTTCCATTGGCATTAAAGCGCATCACCATTTTGGTTTTCTCTAAGGCTTCGGAAAGCTTAAAAAACCCAGCTGCCAGGATTTTTTGGTCGGGTTGCAGGACAAAATGGAAGGCGGCCAGGTTGTAGAAACTGAGTTTGGTTTTCACTTTTCCATTGGTGCCAAACGTGGTGTCCAACTGGCCGTTTTCTGTGAATCGCGCCATGACGACCCGATTCTCAAAAGAATGACCTGCAACGATCAGCTTGCCATCGTTTTGCCGCAAAAGAGAAAGACCAATGTCCTCGCTATCCACATCGACAAAAGTTCGGCCATTCGATCCAAAGCTGGTATCCAAGGTACCATTTGCATTTAATCGTGCGATCAGCAGGTCTTTATTGCCACCACTTGCCCAGTCGTTACCGCCAATC
>JACJWC010000005.1 GCA_020637335.1 Acidobacteriota bacterium
ATCGCGCCGCCCTACAGGTAGGTTTGGAGGAGATTCCCTGCATCTTAAAGGATTTGACTGATCAGCAAATCCTCGAAATTGCCCTGGTCGAGAACCTGCAACGCAAGGACTTACATCCTTTTGAAGAAGCGGATGGACTTAAGACCCTGTTTGATAAATACCAATACACCCACGAACAAATCGGCGACAAAATCGGCAAAAGTCGCTCCTCTGTAACGGAAACTTTGACGATCAGCAAAATTGAACCGGAAGTGAGAGATCTGATCTTTGAAGCACAGATCTCAGCCAAAAGTTTGTTATTGGCCATCGCCAAATGCGAAGGCTTAGAGGCCCAACGGGCCATGATTGAAAAGATCCGCAAAGGTGCAGGTCGCGATGCCGTCCGTCAGGATCGTAAAAAGCAGCAGAAACCCAAACCGTATGTGTTTCAATTTAAAGATCCGGCGAAGTCGTTTAAGTTTGATATGCGCTTTAAACGCAGTCAGGTGAGTCGGGATGAGGTTCTTGGCGCTTTGCGCCAAGTGATCGATGAGATTGAAAACGATCCCAATTGGAGTTGATTAATGTGGCTAGGCAAGTTGTGCCAGCTGTTTTTGATGGTATCGAGCCAGGAAGAGTTGGGCCAATATAGCGCCACATAAGGCCAAAAACATGTCGTTTTGGGTATCCCAGGGATCGCCTTGGGTACCTAAAAAGGCCTCTGCGGCGGTGCCTGTCGAAATGGCAACGGCCCATTCGATGAGCTCGTAAAAAGCGCTAAAAGCCAAACATCCGCATACCGTTATGAGAAAAAGGTAACGGTTTGTTGCCTTAACGCGAATGAACCATTCACGGATCAGGATGGCGGGTACAAAACCCTGGGCGAAATGGCCCACCCGATCATAATGGTTGCGGGACCAGCCAAACCACTCGCGAAATGTATCAAAGAGTGGAACTTCCGCATAGGTGTAATGGCCGCCGACCATGAGAATGATGGCGTGTAGGCTGATCAGTACAATCAACAGCTGGGTCAGTCGGTATTTTTGATGAAAAACGCAGGCGAGCGGTAAGCCGATTAGGACCGGCGCAACTTCCAGGAACCAGGTGAACGTGTCGTGAGGATGCCAGGCACTCCAGATAAAACAGGCCCCGACGGCGAAAAGGCAGAATTTTGGTAGCGTGGGTTTCATGGATACCTCGAGTCATCGTTTATTTAGGGCTGCAGGGAAGTGGCCTTCGCCAGTTCTAACTGAGTGCTTGAGCTGGGTGGTTTATGGGACCGGGTGTTTTGGTTGAATTGTTTTGGACCTATTGGCTCTACTATACGTCAAATTTTGGCGTTAGGAGGTGGGTGTGTGGATCTTGATCATTGGAATTGTCCAAATTTGGACCGACAAGCTTAATGTATTTATAGATCAAAAGGGTGAGCGTGTATTTTGTACTCTTCGAGGCAAAACCCAGGACATTACCCAACACTTGTACGGGCAATTTTGGCGGGAACCTGGCAATCCTTTTCGCGCCATTTCGATTTTGGCCATTCCAGAAGAAAACTGTTTTGTGGTCGAAACGACAGATTGTAGCGATATAAATTTGCTTACCTTGGTTCAGGCTGGAGATGAATTAAAGTAAACAGTATTTAATCCGGACCATTTGGGGTCAGGCGGGTGTTGGTTTTTTGAGGGGGCGCTCTATTTTTTTTCGGCATCGGTCGACCAAGAACAAGAAACGCTTTATCGATTTGAATTAAAGGACCGAGAGCTTTATCGGACAGCCAACTTTCGACGTTGGATGAGGATTGAGGTTCGACCTCAGGCTATTTGGGTGCAGAAGGATGGAAACGCGCTATTTTCAGAAAGCGCATATTATGAGCCGGATGCCTTCAAGGAGATGTTGATAGAAATGAGTTGGGAACCCATTGGATTTGTTCTCTAAAAAGGGCTAACTGACCCATTCCGCATTTTGGGCGAACTTTTTTGTACGGAAAGAAACGTTAAATGGGAATGGCAATAACCCTGTGGAAGGCCTGCAAGCTTGATGGGTTTTCATATGTGGCCAGAAGGGTTTCGACGACGGGCATTTTGGTATCTTGATTCCCAGGATGGTCCTTCAACAAACAAAAGCCTTCACGTTTTGGATCGGGGGCACAGGGTTTGTAGCCCAAAGACCTGACCATAAAGACAGGCTCGACCTTAATGCTGTAAAGGTTCTTATTCACAAAGGCCAGGAATATCCGGTATTAAGAAAAGTGGGGATTTCATCATCGGATGGTGGGTTCTGTAGCATTAGTTTGCCCATTTGGTTTTTGCGGCCATACGGATTCACGGTCTGTGTGGGCGGCCAAGTCGAAAAACAAGAAACAGGAACGGTTCACAATCCAAAAGACTCTAAAGACTTTGATGACCCTAATGACTCTAATGGCCTGAAAGACTCTAATGGCCTGAAAGTGGTAAAAATTTTCACAACCGAAAGCGTTCCTGATCTTCCCAGGGAAGAAGGATTTGAGGATACAAACGATCCAGATGAGATAGGGTTTAAGACCCCCAAGCCAAATAATCCACAACTTTACATAATATATATTATCGGCAAAACAGAAGGTGAGGGGTTTATCCGGGTTGGGGCTTCAATTGAACCGTTGTTTTTCGGCCGAATTGGTAGGTTATTGCCAACGATCCCATTGATTTTTAATTTCTCGTTGAGTTGAGCACCGAACTCTTTTATTTCTACGGAGTTTGGAATGTTGTTCAGCGAGGCTGGGTGGCCATACCATTCCGTTTTTGTGGCCTTGGGTTATACTGCGCCTCATGGAGGCGATGGATGAATCCTTTGTTACGAGAATCAGGTCAGGAATTGGATTACGCGGCGATTAGCGTCGATCACATTCGTGGGGCGTGCGATAGCGCTATTCAACATGCAGAATCGACGAAACAAAAGATCCTGGCTGCACCCGATGGACAGAAATGGGGTCGTCTGTATGGCTTTGACGATTATTTCGATCATATCAACCAGATCCTCGGACCGCTCGAACTGTTAAATGAGGTCCGTCCAGATCTATCGGAAACCTGTCAGGTTTGCATTACGCGCTTGCACAATTTCCTGGATGAAACTTTCCTTGATGAATCGCTATTTCGCGCCTTAAAAGCCTTCCAAATGACTTTTGCGACCATGACCGGTGCGGAACTGATCCTGATGGAACGCTTGCTGTTTGCCTTCCAACGCAATGGGTTACAACTACCCGAACAACAACGCCAAGTTTTTAGGGCGCTCAGTCAGGAAATAACCCAATTGGAACTCGCCTTCCAGCACGCCATTTCGGATGATGCAACGAAATTGACCTTTGACCAATCAGATCTGCTCGGTGTACCCGAAAACGTTTGTGCCCACCACAAACAGGCAGATGGCAGCTATGTTTTCCCCTTGGTTGCTCCTAGCGTGCTGCCTTTACTCACGTTTGCCGAATGCGAATCGACCCGGAAAACAACTTATCTGGCTTATCTCAACAAAGCCGCGCCGAGCAACATCGACACCTTGGAGACCTTGCTTCAGAAACGCTACGAAAAGGCCCATCTTTTGGGTTATGAGACCTATGCTGACTACGAACTTGCGGAAAAAATGGCACAAACGCCACATAACGTAAACCAATTTATCAATGATTTACATTCAAAGTCCCATAATAAAGCTAAAAAAGATTTGGAGTTCATTCTCGATAAGTTTGAATTAAAAGCTTTAGAACCATGGAATAAGAGTTATTACTTCGAAAAGGCAAGACGTGCGTTTTATTCGGTAGATCAAATGGCCTATCGGGCTTATTTCCCATTGGAAAAGGTACTTGCCTTTCTGTTTCAACAGTCGGAAACCCTGTTTGATGTTTCAGTGTGCAAAGCTGATCTGCCCGTATGGCACGAATCGGTGCGCAGTTTTGAAGTGTTTCAAGATAAGAAATTGATTGCCCGTTTCTTTTTGGATCTTCATCCGCGCACGGGTAAGTACAGTCATGCGGCCTGCTTTGGTTTATCGAGTGGAAAAGAAACGGGTACAGGATACCGCACGCCAGAGGCTGCGCTGGTCTGTAATTTCTTGCCGGGCCAGGGTGATGAACCGTGTTTGCTGACCCACGATGAGGTGGAGACGGTTTTTCACGAATTTGGGCATTTGTGGCATCAGTTGTTAACCCAATGCCCTTTTTCCCTGCTGGCCGGAACCAGTGTTCTGCATGATTTTGTCGAAACGCCTTCCCAGTTTTTCGAGCTTTGGGCCTGGCGCAAAGACAGTCTCAAAGCGATGAGCGCACATTGGCAAACAGGTGAACCGCTGCCAGATGAAATGATTGAGCGATTGTTGGTTTCTGACCGTTTTAATACGGGAATCGATCTCCAGCAACAATTGTTTTATTCGGCTTTGGACATGGCCTACCACGCCGTGCCGATCAAAAAGAAATTGGACACAACGGCCGTAATCGCCAAATTGCAAGGTGAGATGACCCCCTTTCCTTATGTAGAAAATACCCATTTTCAGGCGGGATTTGGTCATTTGGTCGGTTACGCGGCCGGTTATTACGGGTATCTGTATTCGCGTGTATTTGCCGAAGATCTGGCCGAAATGGTGCGTCAAGTGCTGGACCAGCCAGGCGGACCCAGTGTAAAGGAACTGGGTCGACGGTTGCGCAAATACCTGTTTGGACCGGGCGGTGGCGAGGATCCGCACCACATTTTGCGGGCTCTTCTTGGCCGAGATCCCGATCCGAACGCCCTGCTCAAACGCCTGGCCATTGTGGGGTAAGTGTTGATTTGGCTGTCATAAATGGCTGGAGAAATGGGCGGGTAAAAAACGGCCAAAATCAGCGTCGGTGTTGCCTGTGAATTTGCTTAAGTCCTTGACGTCCTTTCGGGACCATAAGGTCATTAACGTCCTGAATTGGACACAAAGGATCATTTCTACCCGACTAAACCAAGCCTTGTTTTTCAAAGAGGCTTAAAAAACAAGCCTCTTTAAAGTCATCCAGCCGTGTCTGATAACATCCGCTTTTTTGGGTTAATAGACTGAATTTTCCCAATGGGTTGGCCCTTCCTGGGCGCCCTTATCGCGTTCTTGGTATCACGCGGTTTTGGAGGGCTTTATGTTGATGCTATTTGTTTTTTGCTTTTGGCAGAGCGAAGAGGTGGGTTCGAGTCAGGTTTTGATAGTGCCACTCCCCTCTTCCTTGCAGGTTTATGATTCGGATTGGTTTGAAATATCCTATCGGGCCGCTCCGGAGGGTCCAGAACTTTTTTATGAACCAGCGGAGCGGGTTTGGCTGCTGCAAGGTCAGGCTTTATTAATTTTAGGTGCAAGCGGTTATGTCCTTCCGCCAGAGGTGACCCAACGGGCCGTGGTTTATGCGCATTGCGTAGGACCTGAAAATGCTGCTTTGGATATTGAAATTTTTCCGCGCAGGGATGGCGTGTTTCTCAATCGTGACCCCGCAGCTTTGATAGATAAACTGAGCCCCCAATTAGCGGGTATTGACGTGTCCTACTTGGCGCAGGTGGCTCACTTTTTGGCTGGCAATCTGGCTACCCTGGACGTGATGGGGACTAGTTATTCGGTTAGCGGTCAGGGCACCGTCATTAATGCTTCCGGGCAATGGGTGGGTGGATCGATAGCGACGGTTTCTGGGACCAACTCGGTGTTTATCGGTTCGGGTGCAGGCTCAATGGATGATGGTAGCGCCAACAAAAATACGGCTGTGGGTTTGAATGCATTGGCTACAAACGTGAATGGCGAGGAAAACGTTGCCGTGGGCCGCGGCGCCATGGCAGTCGGGTCGGGCGGAAATCGCAATGTAGGGTTAGGTGTTGATGCACTGGCCCAGAATTCCGGTCAATTTAACGTCGCAGTTGGAGCGGAAAGTTTGAAGGTCAATACGACGGGAAGTGGCAATGTTGGAATTGGTGAAAAGGCCCTTTCGGCCAATGTAGACGGGTCCAATAACGTAGCTATCGGTCAATCTGCTCTGGCTACGAACACTTCCTCGCAAGACAATATCGCCATTGGCTACCTGGCCTTGATGGCTACCGGTACATTTGCCTCACAAAATGTAGCCATTGGCTCCTATGCCGGCCAAAACAATTCCGGCAGTGGCAATATTGCCGTTGGCTATGAAGCATTAAAAAACAATAATGGCACGGCAAATACGGCCATTGGTACCTATTCCCTGCAGTCCAACACGAGCGGAAATAATAATACGAGCTTGGGAGCCAACACCTTAAATTCAAACCTCATTGGCAATGGCAACACGGCAATCGGCGATTCTACCCTGACCTTTCAATTAGGTTCTGGGGCCACTGCATTGGGTCATGAAGCGGCTTTGCACAATACGGTGAGTGAGACGACGGCTCTGGGTAAAGGGGCGCTTTACAGCAATACAACAGGAACGGCCAATACCGCAGTCGGTTATTTGGCTTTGGAATCGATCGAAACCACCGCACACAACACAGCGGTCGGCAACCGCAGCCTGGGATCAGCTACCAGTGTTGCATGTACTGCCTTGGGTTCTGGGGCTGGAAGCAATGTGAGTAGCGGCAATTGGAACACCCTGATTGGCCATAATGCCAATGTTTCCGATGGAACCTTTTCCAATTGTACGGCGCTGGGGGATGCCGCAGTGGCAACGGCATCCAATCAGGTTCGCATCGGGGATTCGGGGGTCACAAGTATTGGCGGAGCGGTCGGTTGGAGCGTTCTGTCGGACCAACGTTTTAAGTGCCAAGTGCGCGAAAATGTCCCAGGTCTGGCCTTTATTCGCGGCTTACGACCTGTCACCTATCAATTGGATCGTCAGGCAGCCGAAGCGTTTATCAGCGGAAAAGCTGCAAGCAGCGGCAAAACAATGCCAGATTCCAGCAGACAAAGTGGGTTTATCGCCCAAGAGGTATCTGAACTGGCTCAAACGCTGGGCTTCAACTTCAGTGGGGTCGATCGACCGACCAATGCAGAAACGCCCTATGCCTTGCGGTACGATCAGTTTGTGGTCCCGTTGGTAAAAGCCATCCAGGAACAAGATCAAGTGATCCAAACACTTGAGAAACGAATTCAGGCCCTTGAACGGCAAATACAAAACAATCCATAACGCAATATGCGTGTCTCTGTCAGAAACAGAAAAGGGTTCATAAATTCCGTATTTCATTTTTCCCCTAAGGCGGTTCAAGACGCTAAAGCCCCAAAAGGATATTACGGACCTCAAGTGCCGCAAAGCCAAAGGTGAAAACTTAAACAATAAGCAGGCTTGGTTGGATTCCAAATATTACAAGCCCTGGAGTTAAGGCCACCATTAAAAGCTTGTTGTGGCTTGATAAAACAAGCTTTAATCTCGCCCTGTTTCAGATTAGCGACAACAAAAACACAGCCTTTCCAAAGAGGAGTCAACCCAATTGCAACATTTAATCAATCCTTCAATTTACAGTAACCAGTTTTTAATCAAGAGGTTAAAGGCCATGTCGGCATACCGACAACCCAATCAAGCCATAAGTTAACCCGAGACCCAAAGGCTTGATACAGAGTGATTTTGGCTTGGTTTAATTTTTGAAGGGCTTGAATTGTAGCTTGTGCGGTTCCTGCTTGTCTTTGCGCGTGTTTGCGGTAGATTGGGCTATATATCTTTTATTAGGTAGGGGTGATAGCTATGTTGCGTTTCGTTTTGGTGTTGTGGGTGGGTTTTGTGCTGCTAATAGGTTGCAGTTTTGCCCAGACACGGATGGTCCCGCATATTACGGCCTCGGGCGGTGGCTTTACCACCACCGTCTTGGTCGAGAATACGGGCGAGTTAGCCCTTCCCTATCAGATTCTGGCTCGCCGAAGTAACGGTACCAGCTTGTCTACCCGATCCGGTCAACTTCAGCCGGGTGAATTGAAAATAGAAAATGCCGCCACTTGGTTTGGATCTGAGGCTGCCTACCTGGAGATTCAACACGATTCCTCGGCGGTTCAAGTAACGGTCGCTTACCAGGCCGCTTCCGGTGTGACCAGCCCGGTGCATGTGCGCGAATCCAATCAACAAGCGAGCCGCTGGCGCTTGTTTGCCGGTAACTGGGATGAAGTTTTTGACGGTTTAGCGCTGATTAATCGCGGTAACAGTGCAACCGACGTATGGGTAAGGCAATACGATGGTCAGGATCAGCTGCTCCAGGAAATGAAGATCGCCACTGCCCTGGCGCCGAATGCCAAACAGCTGGCGATTGTGGGTGCACCCGGCAATCAGCCGTATATGGCGCGGGCCGATGCAGTGTATGAAGTGCAAGCGGATCAACCTTTGGCCGTTACCGCGCTGCGTGGAACCTTGTTGGGCGCTCCGATCAATTTGCTGTGGACAAACGCTGGTCTACCGCTCGAACCGCGCGGCCAAGCCAGTGGCGATCTGGTGGTGGATGGCGAAACACTGACTTACGGAGCACAGACGGTCCAGGTGCGTGGCAACGTGATCGTCCGCAATGGCGGAATTTTAAACCTGAATGGCACCAATCTTCAGATCCTCAACAGTTACGATGAGGAGTTCACGATCCAAGTGCTGGGTACTTCCCGACTCAATGTGCAATCCGCACGAATTGAAGGGGTTGGTTACCAAACGGCAATTATCGCCCTGAATCAAGGTGATCAGCATCCCCAACTTTCGTTTAACAGTTCGGTGGTGACCAATCATGCAGGGATTCGGGTTTTTGGCCGGGGCATGATGACGGCAACGGGTTCGCAATTGGAAGAAGTTCAAGTCCACGAACAAGCCAGTATTTCCGTAACGGGCGGAACGGGCCTCTACCCTGTTCTGTTTTTTGATATTGGCCAAAGTACCCTCTTTGCATTGAATACAGGACCAGGCATTACCGGAACGTTATTGGGCGCGCAAGGCTGGTCTTTCCAGCTGAACAATGTCGATGTAGATGGTTATCAGATTGACGTTGAGAAAGGGGCCTTTGTGACCTTAAACAATTGCACAGGCATCACGGCCTCATTTCATACCCCGGGCGATTTGGCTTTTGGTCCGGTGACGGTGAGCAATGCCACTTCCAGCCAATTTAAGACCGGCATTATCGAAGGATTAGGTCCCGAAATTGCCTTTGAAAACAGTCAAATTCTTCAATTGAATGTGTATGTTCAAGGCCAGGACCAGGTGACGATCCAAAACAGTAGAGTCAATGAAGCCAATAGTTTGGATCTATCCAAATTAACTTTGGATCAATGCCAGGTGGTTTATAACCTGGTCCAGAGTTATGACCAAAGTGAACTGAAAATCGAGGATTGCACGATCGATCCCGAAGATGAAACCTTTCCCAGCCTGACCGCCGAAGGCACCAGCCGGATTGAGGTAAAAACCAGTGATTGTAACCAGTTACATGCTCAAGCTTTGGGTTCCAGTCGCATTGATTTCGATCAGGTGACCAATTTGAATAATGCGAATCTCAGTGTTCAGGACCAAGGTCAAATCTGGGTCAACGGCACAAGAGTGAGATGAGTTAACTGCCTGAACTGGGTAGGCAGAAATTTTTCTACTAAGTATTAGAGGTTTTGCGGCTGAATTGCACTTCCCTTATTAAGCGCTACTTTTGGGTGCGAAATGAAGGGAGATTTGGCAATGCGTCTACTTTGGTTTCTGTCTTTGTTGGGTACAGGTTCGATTGGCATGGGATGGGGGTGTGACGGTCCCGTTGAAGATTTGGGCGATCGTCTGCGTCTGCACCTCACAGCTAGTGTGTATATGGAAATTTTCCGGGATAACCAGGCCATGGTCCAGGTGAATTGTCAGCCGGGTTTTGTCGGATTGGACATTGACCCAAACCAGCCATTAACGGTAGGGATTTATGCAGATTCGCCGAGTTCAACGGCTTTTTTCGAAACGGTGTTTTTTCCCAATTGCCCTGGAGCGAACATCGGGCCATTCCCGGTTAACCCGTTGAACAGCACTAGCCCTGTCCTATTTGATTTGAGTCCGATAGAACTTCAGTTTTTGGTTAGTGAAACCACAAACAATGGTCTGTCCCTCTTCGCCATTGAACCCGATGCTTGTACCCTAAAGCCCGACTATCTCAAGGAATTTGTGGTGAGCGCCAATACAAGCATTCAAGCGCAGTTAACGGTTCAAAAAACCTGCTTAAACGGTTCGTCCTTCTTGTTAAATGAACCGATTGTGTACGATATCCGGTTGATGTTGACGGGCACGGATCCGGTGGATAATTTGCTGGTGACCGACTTGTTCGATACGCGTTTGGACGTTGCCGGGAGCCTTTTTGCGCACAGCGATATTCCCGATCTGATGCTCAATGTCAGTAACGGACAATTGGTGGGAACGGCAACCCAGCTTTATCCGGGAGAATGGCATATATACGTTCAGATTAATGCCAAACAAGCCGGAACCATCCCCAATGACGCGATTGTATCCGCTGACAATGTGCAAATCGACGACAGCCAAAACAGTGTATCGGTGAATGTGGGCAGCCAAACCACTAGCCCCTGTTTGGAATTCGGGGTCAATGGCCCGAATAACGTGTTTTATTGTGCAGGTCGGACAGATGCGATTAGTTTAACAGCACAGGTGTCGGGTGGGATTCCGCCCTATCGCTATTTGTGGTTTCCGCCCGAATTTGGTTTCCAAAGCGACACCATCGAGTTTTTCCCGCAAACATCTGATTTTTATGTAGTAACGGTTATCGACAGTCAGAATTGTCTTGCCCAACGCAAAATCTATGTCACGGTGGGATCGCTTATTGATATCGTGCCTCATTTTGGCGATGCAGGAGAAAGCCCCTATGATTTTAATGGCGATCAAAAGGTGGATACCCAGGACTTGGTCCATGTGGTGAACGGTTGTCTCTAGGCCAGTGAAAGGTGAGGGCTCCTGGGGTTAACAAGGGAGCGCTCCCCTTTTTTAGTGTTCTCGGCTAAACTTTTGTGCGGTTCGTCCAGTATGCATAATGGGTTAAGAAAAATGGCATCTGGCGGGGTTGGCCCATGGTTCCTGAGCACATGTTCAATTTCTTTGCCCAACGGGTTTCCATCAAGGTTGCGGCGCGTGATAAGGCGTTTCAAACTTGGCTTGGCCAGGCAGCAGGATGTCAAATTGAACCGGGAGGGAAAGCTGCGACTCTGTTTCTTCCGGAGGCGCGCATGCCTGAGCTTTTGCAATGTTTACGGGAAAACGGCACGATTGCAGCGGTTTTTTGCCGCCCGCTCAACCATCAGACCTATCAGTTGAAAGGCAAAGTTCAAGCCATTCGTCCGCTCGCGGACAGCGATAGAGCTGCTATTGACGCTTATTTAACCAGTTGGGTTGAGGAATTAGCCGAATTGGGATTTGGCGAAGACTATGCACGAGCAATCCAACCGCCGGTTTCCGACCCAACCTGGGCAGTGACGTTTCGCATTGAGGCGGTATTTGATCAGACACCTGGGCCAAAAGCAGGTACAGCCATTCCGCAGGTTGGCCTTAACCCATGAGATCGGTTGCACTCGCCTCTATTCGTCGCTGTTTGGATGGTGCGATTCCCTCGGGCATCGCCACCTGCGATGCGGAGGGCACGCCAAATGTGGCATTTATTTCTCAGGTCCGCTATTTGGATCCGCAGCACATCGCCATCAGCTATCAATTTTTTAATAAGACGCGCAGGAACATTCTGCATAATTTTCGGGCCACTTTGGACGTGGCAGACCCGCAAACAGCGGAACGCTACCATTTGACAATTCAGTATTTGCGCACCGAGACCGAAGGCCCCCTTTTTGAGGCGATGAAGGCTCACTTGGCGGGAATTGCCTCTCATACCGGCATGGGCAATGTCTTCAAGCTTTTGGGTGCCGATGTTTTCCGTGTATTAAACGTTGTCCAAGTCGAGGGGCCAAAACTCGCACGGGTTGAGGTTTCCAGGCCTGGATTTGCTTGCCTCAACCAATTGATGCGCGATATGGATGCATGTGAGGATTTAACAGCGGTTTGTGAAAAATTATTGGCGGGGCTAAGTCGACTGGGTTATCCAACCAGCCAACTTCTAGTCATGGACGAGCAAGCGCGCAAGTTATTTACCTTGACCAGTTTGGGTTATCCGCGGTCTGGCGCGGGTGCTGAAATACCTGTCGGGTTTGGTGTTGCAGGTGTGGCAGCCCAGGCACAAACAGTCATTCGCATTAACCATATGGCCCAAGAATACATCTACAGTGAAGCGGTTCAACGCAGTTTTGCCCAATCCAATTTCCCCAATCTGGAAACGCGTATTACGCCGCCTCTGCTCGATCAGGTGGCCAGTCAACTTGCGGTTCCCATTGTTCATCGTGGCGGCGTTTTGGCGGTCCTGCTGGTGGAATCGGAATCGGATTTTGCATTTAGCTACGATGACGAAGATCTGCTATCTGTTCTTGGTCAATGGCTCGCCTTGAAGATGGTCCTGCTGGATGATGGCTTAGGTCATGAGAAATCCGAAGAAGTGGCCGACTTGTGTGCCCCGCCTTTAGCACTTGAAAAGCCTATTCTGGTCCAATATTTTGAGCGTAATGACAGCGTTTTTCTGGACCATGATTATGTGATCAAGGGCGTGGCGGGATGCATTTTATGGCGTCTGCTTGAGGAATTTGCCCATAATCAACGCTGTGAATTCACCAACCGAGAGTTGCGGTTGGATCCTTCCTTGCGATTACCTGAGCTCAGCACCAATTTGGAAGCGCGCTTAATCCTGTTGCAGAACCGATTGGCCGAGAAGGATTTCCCCATCAAGTTGATTAAAGCTGGTCGTGGCAAATTGCGCTTATGTGTCGATCGACCCTTGCGTTTGGTCAAGGAAGAAGAGCCGCAAACCTAAACTTAGCCGGAAAACTCTTGCTTAACTCTGTGACAAACATGCCGATGGGCTTTCTGATTGGTGTTTTGCGATCCAATCAATCTGAGGAGGTTTTATGCAGATGTCTATGCTTGTTCTTGTGCTGTTGGGATTTGGCGATGGTGCACCTTGGGGATATGAGGGTGAGAAGGGGCCCGAACATTGGGGCCATTTGAACCCCGAATACATTTTATGTGCCGAAGGTCATAACCAGTCACCGATCGATTTAAGTGCCTTTATCGAGGCGGATTTGCCTCAAATCGAAATGAATTACACCTCCGATGCCGTTGCCGTGGTCAATAACGGTCACACCCTTCAGGTGAATTTTGGGCCGGGCAGCAGTTTGACGTTTATGGGTCAAACCTTTGCTTTAAAACAGTTTCACGTCCATGCACCCAGCGAAAATACCCTGGCCGGAAAACATTTCCCAATGGAAGTCCACTTGGTTCATGCCGATGAACAAGGTCAACTGGCTGTAATTGGTGTATTTTTGGAGCCGGGTGAAGCCAATCCGGTCTTGTCTGCAGCTTGGCAGAACCTGCCCAAAGCGGCGGGCGAAAACGTGGCGCTTTCGCCCGGTATTACGGCTTCTGGCCTCATCCCTGCGGATGCTGATTATTTTTATTTTAATGGTTCGCTGACCACACCCCCCTGCTCAGAAGGTGTCCGTTGGCTGGTCATGAAAAAGCCGATGGCCACTAGCCAAGCGCAAATTGAGGCTTTTAAGGCGCTTATGCATCACGCTACCAATCGACCGGTTCAGCCGCGAAATGCCCGGCAGGTTCTCCAATAGACATGGTTTCAGCAAGCGCACTGACGCCAAAGACGACGGCCCAATTCCACCATTGGGCTGTCCTCTTGACCTCGTTCCATTCCCCGTTGTCTGGGTTCAGGTCAAAGCTGGGGTGAGATTTTCGGTCTGCCATTGTTGCACCCATTCTAGACTCTCTTTGCGGGCCCCAACGGATTGGCTAAGTTCCGCAAAAACGGGTTCAGGAAGGACCTGCTCCAGTTGCTCCAGCATGGCCTGACGTTCTTGCGAATTGAGGGCCGGCAACATGAAGCGCAAAATGGGCAACATGGTTACGGGCGCAATGCTCTGAACTAAGTTGTGTTCAATCGCCTGAATTTCTGCATCGCTGAACAGGCGCCACAAGGCAGCGTTATTATGGGTCTCTTCCCAAAGCATATGTTCCAGATTCTCGGCGACAAATAAACCAAATGCGCGGTATAAGTCAGAACCAAGGAAAGCTTTTGACTGCAGGGCCTGGCTGCGAACCTGTTGGATGTGTTGGCCCAGCATTTGGATGCTTTGTTCATGGTGGCGATGGTCATGTGTTGTTTTGGCACAAGACTCTGGGTCTAAACGATTAAGCGCATTATGAATAAAGGCGTTTTCGTGCTCAAGATGCGCTTGGCAGGTTTGCAGCAGGTATTCGGCCAGTTGGAGACTGGATTCACTTTGCTGTGGGTCCTGCCAATCTGTGCGGCCCAATTGGACTAAGGTATCCATCATTAATAAGCGTAAGCCTTTGTGAATGGCTGAATAAAGATCATATCTGGGTGTTGACATCGCGAACCTCCTTCATGTCACCTTCAAAATTACGGGGATTTGGCATCGCGTGCCGCTCAAAATTCATTCATCTTTTCCTAAAAAAAGACTAAGTTTCAGCAAGTTTTCGCCCCAAACATGATGCTTTGAGGCCTGGATGAATCGCCAAAATAATGTTTCGATTAAACGGATTAAAAAATCCGATTTATTTCCTAAACTGGCTTGAATAATAATTTTTTTAACGGATATTTAAGTCAGATACACTGGAAATTTGCGGAGGTGGTGTATGTGGATTGTTTGTGCGTCGCTTTGGATTGCTGTTCCTCAGCGTTTGGCCCTGACCCTACCCTATTGGCCGGATCAAGTGGATGTCCAGCAACTTATCCCACTGCTCACACCCACGCCGGTTGCTCAAACCGGCCAATCGTTGTGCTTTGACAGTTCGGGAAACGTTATTTCATGCGCGGGTACAGGCCAGGATGGCGAGCTACAAGCAGGTGAACCGTGGGTAAACCCGAGATTTTCCGATTTAAATGATGGAACCATTCGCGACGAAATGACCCAATTGGTCTGGTTAAAAAACGCCAATTGCAATGGTTCTCTGACCTGGGCGCAGGCTATTCAACTGTGTGCCGATTTGGCCGATGGGATGTGCGGCTTGACGGATGGCTCTTTGGCGGGTGACTGGCGGATGCCCAATCGATTTGAAATGCAAAGTTTACAGGCACTCGCCTACGGGAATCCGCCTTTGTGCGACCGCTTGGGCACGGGGCATTGGGTCGAGGGCGATGCTTTTAGCCAAGTGCAACTGACGGTGTATTGGACCTCCAGCAACGCCATGTACAATCCGCTTTTTTGTTGGGTTGTCGATTTCAGCAATGGTGGGGTGGCCGGCTTTGACAAAAGCGCCAGCTTGCCGGTTTGGCCTGTTCGGGGTCCTTAAAGAACAAAAGGAAATGGGGCTGCCCAGCGCTGGACAGCCCCATTCTAAGGATCGAGTTGGTTACTCGCGGAAGAGTACACTTTCGCGTTGGAACCATTGGGTACAGAAAAACAGGAATCCGCTGGCAATTAAAGTAGAAGAGCCTAGGATCACCCACAGCATGGAGTAATCAATGGTGCCCTTCGCTAATTCCTTGATGGCCAGAGCCACGTTGGTAATCGGAACCAGGGCCCACACCCAATCCAGTTGAACACCTGGCACCATCGCCAACACGGCTGGAATAATACAGAGGAAATTGAGCGGTGTGGCCAGGGATTGCGCCTCCTTAAAACTCTTGCCGTAAATCGAGATGGACAGCAGGATGGAGGCGAACAAAGCGGCAATGGGGATCAGCATGACCAGGATCATAACTAAATCAATGGTCTGAACACTGCTCAAAATCTGTTTGGCTACCCCTTCCGCTTCCTTGCCGAAGTACATAATTGAAACACCCAACGAAGCCACCGTCATAAGCGAGGAAATGAGCCCGGTCGAAAATACCACAAAGAATTTGCCCAGAACGACATGCAGACGAGGCACTGGGGTCAGAAGTAATGTTTCGAGGGTACCTCTTTCCTTCTCGCCAGCGCCTAAGTCGATGGCCGGGTAAAGCGAGCCGAGGAAACAGAAAATGATAAAGAAGTAGGGCAACATCCCGCCGATGCGTTCACCCAAGATTTCGCGAAGGTCCGCAGTGCTGCGGCTTTCGGCTTTGACCGGCTCTAAGAGTTGTTGCCTTTGGGTAGACGTATCAAAACCCAGGGCGATTAAACGCCCATCGCGAATGGATTCAGAAAATTCGGAGATCACATTCTCGGCACGGCGTTCTACTCGACTGGTCGCCGAAGCATTATTGAAATAGAGCACGACCTTGGTATCTTTCCCAGTTTCCAGATCGCTTTGGGCACCTTCAGGAATGGATACTACTAATTTACAGATGTCGTTGGTGACCAAATCCGCCAGGTTCTCGGTGGGCTGGGCATCTACTTTTTCGAAGGATTCATTTTGTGAGAAAGCCAAGGCCAGGTCTGGACAATTCTGTTCGCCCACCAGGACATAGGTAACCTTTTCGGTAGCGCTCTTTTCGGTTGCCTTTTTGGTCATCGAAATGATCAGGAACATGAGCAAGGGCAATACGACTGTGGGCAAAACGATCATCAGGACGAGGGTACGGCGGTCTTTTAAGAGTTCGCGCATTTCCTTTACAAAAATGGTGGAAATATTAAGCAACATGGCGTTCCCCCTCACCGATCAAGTTGAGGAAGGCTTTATCCAGTAAGACGTCGCCACCTTTCTCGCGCATTTGGGCCAAATTGCCATTGAAATGAACGGTGCCCATGTTCAACAGTACGATTTGGTCCGTTAAGCGTTCCACTTCGTGCATGTGATGGGTAGAAAACAAGATGGTGCGTCCTTCCGTTTTGAGCTCTTCGACCAGGCGCAGGATTTGTTCAGCAGCTTTGACATCCAGGCCGGTTGTGGGTTCGTCAAAGATAATGACCTCCGGATTGTGAATCAGGGTTCTGGCGATGTTGACCTTTTGTTTCATCCCGGCGGAGAGATGGTCATTGCGCTTATCGGCAAAAGCATTGATCTCTAAGCGATCGAATAAAAGGGTCATGGTCTGGTTCAGTTGGGCTTTATCCAACCCGTGCAGGGTGCCGTAATAGCGAATCATTTCACGTGGGGTGAGTCGGCCATAAAGACCTGTATTCCCAGATAAAAAGCCGATCCGGCGGCGAACCGAAAGCGGATCTTTGGCGATATCGACCCCATCGACTTGGATCGTGCCAGAAGTCGGTTTCAAAGCGGTACTAAGGACCCGCATGAAGGTGGTTTTTCCCGCACCGTTCGGTCCCAGCAGGCCCAAGATACTGCCGGTCGGAACGCTGAAGGAAACATCGCGCAGGGCGTGAAACCACTTGCCTTCTTCGCGTGTATCCTTGTCTTTGGATTTTGTCTTACTTCGATTAACAAAAGATTTGTTAAGCGATTGAACTTCGATCATGCATCCTCCTCTTTGGATTCAAACCCCTGATACGAAAATAAATTTACAAAAGTTCTCAACAGTTGTCGAAACTGCTAATTGCTCGGATTTGATTTTAGCGCGGAATGGATGGCGTGAATTAGGCCTTTTCGATCAAAAGGTTTAGCCAAAAAAGCTTGAATACCGGCTGTTTGGAAGCGCTGCAATTGGCCGGGTTCCAGGTAACCACTGCTTAAAATGGTTGGGGTAAAGTGGGATCGGCTTTTTAAATATTCGAAAATAAACATGCCATCAAAATGCGGCATTTCAAAATCGGTTATGGCCAGATCCAGGACTTTATCCGGATGGGTTTCGAGGAAATGAACCGCAGCGCGCGCGTCTTTGAAGGCGTGAACCGTTTGCGCCAATGGGGTCATTATTTGGGTCAATACATCCAGCACCGTTTCGTCATCATCAATAATGAGGACGGAGCCAAGTTGGGGAATTTGCGGAACAGGTGACACCTCAAAACGCGTATCGACATGACCTGCTGCAGGGGGGAACCCAATACGAAAATGACTGCCACTGCCCATTTGGCTTTCGACGGCAATCCATCCAAAATGCTGTTCCACAATGCCGAGCACGACGGACAGACCGAGACCCGTTCCTTTACTGCGCCCCTTGGTCGAAAAAAACGGGTCAAAAATTTTGGGTAAAATATCCTGAGGAATTCCAGGTCCCGTATCCGAAATAGTCAGGGTGAACCACATTTGTGTGCCTGGTTCACCAAACTGGACAGATTGACCGCGATACACTTCATGGGCCAGCCGAACCCGAATCGTGCCTTGATCATTCATGGCATTGGATGCGTTGATACACAAGTTCAGCAAAACCTGAAAGATTTGCTGAGGGTCTGCATAAGCCAAATCGGAAGTAAAGGGTTCGCGCACCAATTCTATCTGGGCGGCAATACTGGGTTGGAGCACCTCAATAGCTTCTGAAACCACGGTATCAAAGTGGATGACTCGTTTTTGCGGTTGCCGCTGACGCGCATATAACATGATCTGCTCAACCAGGCCTTTGGCTTTGCGTGAGGCGCTCAAAATATGGTCCAGTCCCAAACGGGTATTGGTTTGAGTCGCCGTTTCCAACAACAACTCGGTATGGCCCATGATGACGGTTAGGATGTTGTTAAAATCATGGGCAATCCCACCAGCGATCAGGCCAAGGGCTTCCATTTTCTGAGCTTGTTGCAGGCGTTGTTCGGCTACTTCGCGTTTTTGAATTTCGCAATAGAGTTCTTCATTTTTGTGTTTCAAGGCGATTGATCGTTCCAGCACGGCCGAGAGCAGGGCATCTTTTTCGCGGTTCAAATATTCGGCTACCGTTTTTTGGCGAACCACGCCGATAAATGCGGATTGATCAAAGACAGGCAAAACCTGTAAGGCCGGTTCTGTCATCATGGCCAACACGGACTCAATCTCAGCATCTATCTGGACATGTGGCTTGGGGTAAAGACAATCGCCGACCAGATTATGTGCTGCATGCACTATATCTGCGGGGGTCAAGATGCCGTAATAATCCGTTTCGTCCCGTATTACCGAATAGCCTTCTTTGAGGATGAGCGGCTCGGCGTATTGGACAAATGCCGTGGGCGGGAGTGTGGGGTACTCAAGAATGATTAGGTTGCGGATGTCCATCGGGCGTAACATCCTTTAAATAAAGATTCTCATACGAGATGCGTACCTTAAAATCGACTTTAACCACCTCGCCTTTTTCAACAAAGGGGAAAACTTTTTCGTTGAGAATCTCGATGATTTTTGGGGCCGAAAGTCGTTTCAAAATGCGACGATTGATCAACAAAGCCTCCACAATTTCGTGCTCCACTTCGAGCACTTCAAATTGTTCGGGTTGCAGATAGTTCAACGAACTGATAACCCCCAATTTGCCGTGGGGTGATTTTTTTGTCAGCACCAAAATATCCTGGAAGGGCGGCAGGGCCACATTTTCGAACATCAGGGAGACCGAGTAATGAACACGATCCGAATCAGGCATAAAACCCTCTGCTGTAAGGAAATTGGCCCATTCTAGCACAAGTGCATGCCCAAATCCGCATCGGGCCGGGCAAACAAAAAAAGGCACCTGTTGCCAGGTGCCTTAAAAAAAATCCCGATGTGGCCAGTTTTATTGGCGGCCGTATTTCTTGTTGAAGCGTTCGATGCGACCTTCGGTGTCGATCAATTTCTGTTGGCCAGTCCAAAAAGGATGGCTGCTGGAGGTGATTTCCAAACGGATCTCGTAGTGTTTAACACCGTCGATTTCGCGGACCTTGTCCGACTTCATGGTGGAACGGCTGAAAAACTCCGCGCCAGTAGAAGTATCAACAAAAACAACGGGATGGTAGGTAGGATGAATTTCAGCTTTCATATTCAATAAACCCCAATTTATTCCAGATTCGCAACGCCCGACATCAGCCTGCAACGCACAAGTTCGGCATTCTGCCACAAAAAAAATATTTTGTCATCCATTTTCTTTCGGAGCGCATTCATTCGAATTGCGCCGGGCCAGCCAGCGCATTTTAACGGGGCGAATGTTCCCCATCAAATGTATTTTCACGCCGGCTCCAGTCTCGAAGTGATAGAATGCGCGACGTTTGGGAGGTTCGATTATGCCA
Organism: Acidobacteriota bacterium; assembly: GCA_020637335.1. Taxonomy (GTDB): domain Bacteria; phylum Acidobacteriota; class Holophagae; order Acanthopleuribacterales; family Acanthopleuribacteraceae; genus JACJWC01. The sequence goes on from JACJWC010000005.1 coordinate 19,978, forward strand.
CAACCGCTGACACCCCTGCAAAAGGCGCTGGCAGGTGCATTTTTCTTCTTTTTTGGGGTTGGCGTTGTTGGCTCCTTTTACCTGTTCCTGACGGCGCCAAAGCCGATAGATCCGCGCATCGCCATGCCGGAACTGGTGGGTCGCTACCCGCAAATCAAAAGCCTGCTTGTCCAAAAAGCCGAAAATGAAATATATGCCCAGAACCCAGATGAATCCCTGGATATGGGGCCCATGTCAGGCTTTATGGAAACCTTGACCTTGCTGCAACTGCGCGATGCCGGGAAGCTCAGCCTGGACCAACCGATTGAAGGCTTTGCTATGACCGTGGAACAGGCCATGCGTCAAGCTTTTATCCCCATCGATGCGGATCGCCAGGCCAATACAACTGACCACCTCTCAAGCCTGGCCAGCCAGGCCTTGCGCGCGCAAATCCAGCTTCTGGGTGCCTATCCGGGCCTGGTTGAAGAAACCGTTCTGCAACCGCTCGAGATGCAACACACACATTATTTGCCTGAGCAGCAGACCTGGCAAACCACACCACGGGACTTGATGCGTCTGATTTATGTCCTCAATTTCAATACGAAAAAAGGCATTTACGACCGTAAACATCCCTTCCACTACAAGACCTTAATTGAGGCTACCAGTCTGGCCAATCGCGAAAAATTGCAGGATTGGGGCTTGGCCGTTTATTTGGATGACCGTTACGGCTTGGATCGGCTCAGCTGGGTTTGCGTCTCCGAAGGGCGCTGCTTAATTGTTCGCAGGTTCCCCGGCCGGTGGTTTCACTATGTGATTGACTTTGAAGGCAGTGAGCGTGATGCCAAAGATTTTGCGCGCCAAATGGAAGACATCTACATAGGCTTCGAGGTTCCCTACCGCCAACGCCAGCAAGCGCTTAATGCGGAACGCCAACCTTAAGCAGATCTGATGCATATTTCAGCAACATGGAAAGCCCAATAATCATGACGAGTGCCAGTAAAATCAATCCGCCACAGCCCAATATTTTTCGGAAATTGAGCCGGCGATCGTCTTCAAATTGATTGCTCATTGATTGGGTAAACACGTCGAAGTCCGTCACCTTGGATGGTGTTGAAATGGGCGCTGCGGGCGTTTTCAGCTTGGCAGTCTGAGTAGGGCTGGCGGATAGTGGCAAGTCGATTTTGGCGCCAATCAGCCGTGCCTTTACCCGCTGTTGTTCGGCTGGGGATAAGCTTTCAAATACTTCCATCACAAATTGGCTGCGTTCGGTTTCACTTAAATTGTGCAACATCGATTTAAGAAGTGAATCTGACACATGGCATCCTTTCGCCTAAAATGGCTTAAAGGACCCATCCTACAAAATCCCATGTGAAAACTCATGAATATTTTGACGTTTGCTGCCCATCAAGCCTATTTACACCTGCTCGGCTGCCTGACGGAACACAGGTTTTATGCCCTGCTCATGCCGGACCAGCGCCGGTTTTTGCAGAACTGGGACCCGCGCTGCAGACCGCTGCCCCAAAATTTCCGGCTGCTCGAACGCGAGAACCTCTCTTCCCTACTCGCCAGCCAGCATTTTCAACTGGGGATTGCGCATAACTTGACCGATTTGCAGGAACTCATAGCTTGGAAGTTGCCCGTCGTCATGGTGTTCCACGCGTCTCTGAGCGGACGGATGGTAGAGGAAAACACGGCAATTGACCCAGACCAAATGCGTGTTTCCGTTAACCAGTTGTGTCGCCACCACGGCGTAACCCAGATCTTTGTCACCGAACTCAAACGCTCGGATTGGCAAGCCAATGGCATCGTGATTGAACATGGACTCAACCTGGCTGATTATGGACCCTACGAAGGTGAAAAACCCTTTGTACTGCGGGTCGCGAACCATTTGGCCGAACGCGGAACCTTGTTGCGCTACGATTTTCACCAAGCGGTGACGGCTGGTTTGCCGATTACTCTCTTGGGCGAAAACCCAAGCTTACGCATTCAACCCGCCGCCTCATGGACGGACCTGAGGCGCGCCTATACCACCCACCGCGTTTATCTGCATACAGCCCAAAGCCCGTATGAAGATGGTTATAACCTGGCTTTGTTAGAGGCGATGGCCAGCGGCATGCCGGTCGTTGGCAATGCGCATCCTACTTCTCCCGTCATGCACGGCGATTCAGGGTTCCTCAGTGATGATGTGGCCATCCTTCGCGGCCATATCCGATCCCTGCTAAAGGATCGCGATATGGCCTGCGAAATGGGTCAAAAAGCCCGGTCAATCATTGCAGACCGCTTTGGGCAGGCACGCTTCAAATCCCAATGGCAGGCGGTTCTCGATCCATTTGACCGGTGAAATGTCATCTTTGGTAGGCGTAACTGACTTTGAGGAACCAGTTGCGATTCTGGGTTTGCCAATTCTCCTGTTCATCCAAATCGCGCAGATCGCCATACCCAACAAACACGACCGACTGCCAGTTCAGTTTGTAGGCCAAAAGTAGTGAATTACTCCAATTGCCGGATTTGGGCGTGATTTCATTGCTGAACAGGGCTTGGTTCCGGGTGGTGCCGGCGTATTGGCTAATCGAGCGCGCGAACAATCGCGAGGAGAAATTGTAGGTCGCGCGAACCCGTCCAACCCGGGCTGTAAACAATTTGCCACTGGCTTGATCCTTGTCAATCTTTAACCAGCGTTCCGCACCTGTCAGGCGGATGTCCCAATGGTCGGTGGGTTGAATCGTCGCGTTAAGGCTGTAAGACAGGGCCGTGCCTAACCGGCCTTCGCTGAAATCCACTTCGTCGCCGTAAACGCCGTCAATACTGAAATAGCCAAATCGCCGGCTGGGGCTCCATTCGCCGTAAAAGTGGAAACGGTCGCGTTCATACAACACATCGTTGACGCGTACGCCATCCTGACTGAGCCGGAAGCGAAAAAAGGAATTTTTCTTACCCGACATGCCGGCACCGACGGATCCCAGCCGGTACAGGACATTGCCGCCTTCATCCAGGGTGTATTCGCCAAAGACAAATGTGCGGATGCGGTGCATGAAACGTTGTTTGGGTCGAAAGGTCCGTCCCACTTCCGCATAGGTTTTCTCATAGCCCACTTGAGGAATAAACCCGTTTTCAGCCCGAAAATCTTCGCCGACTTTTTCGCCAAGCAGCCAGTAGTCCCAGGTTGAGGTGCCACGCCATAACCAGAACTGGCCAGCCCAATCTTCCAGTTTTTGGCCATTCCAGCCTTCGTACAAATCGGGTCGATCTGGGTTCTGTGACTGGCTGAAGAGGACTTGGCCGCCGATTTGGTCAGAATCATTGGGTCGAAAATCAAAGTCAGGTCCATAGACGCGGTTGTAGCCGCCACCGTCATTTTCCCGGTCTGATGCCAAAAAACTTACAAATCCTTTGTCGCGATCGTGGCGCATGCGGGCCAATGTGACCGTCGATTCAAAATCCTGGTTGGCAAAATCGGAGAATTCAGCCCCCGGAATCACCACCGAACCGCCTCCCTGATCCAGAACAGACAAAGCGGTAAAGCTGGTAGAGCCCAATTTGCCTGTGGCCCGCGCACCGGCCTTCGGATCGGTAATTGAGCGGGTGTGGACCGCACGCAATGGGGTTGAAAACAGGTCCGAGCCCTCTAGGAAAAACGGCCGTTTCTCGGGATAAAAAATGGCGAAACGTTCGTTGGTCGTAATTTGAGCCGTATCGGATTCAATCTGACTGAAATCGGGATTGACGGTTAAATCCAAGGCCAAACCCGGATTAGGCGTCCATTTAACATCAATGCCCGGTTCGCCATCCGCCGAATCGGTTTGCAGGCTGCCAGCGGAATCGAGGTTTTGCGCCTGACTGCCAAAAGCGTAGGGGGCCAGGACCAAGTGGCCGCCAGAAGGCAACCCTTTCAGACCCGTTAAGGGTTGGGAATTACAAATGAAACAGGACCGATCGCGGGGCAACCGATTGGAAAACATCTGGTAGCGAAAATCGCGCGGATAATTGCGATAGAGCATAAAGCGCCAGGTTTGCGCTTCGCCCCCGGCATAGCGCAGGGAACTGAATGGAATACGCATTTCCAGGCTCCAACCGGTTGCATTGATCTCTGTGGCAACATCCCAAAAGAAATCCGGCGAACTGTCTTCACCCGATGCATCGCCGGAGATAGCGTCGTACTGAATACCACGCGGGTTGGCCAAAAACATTTGCGCAACTTTGCCCTCATTGGCCGTGTCTAAAATGATGCCGGCATAGTCGGTAAAACTCGGTACTTGATCGCGATCGGCCAGAGGTGCCTTGATCTTATTGGGGTCGGGGTCTTCCATGATTAGGGCGACATAAAAAAACTGGTCATCGTAGGTGATGTAACCGGTATTTTTAACCTTGGGTTCGACGTTATCGCCGGGATTCGTCTCGAACCAGGACCGGATGGGACGGGCCTGCTCCCACTCCCCCGGATCCACTTTGCCATCCAAAACAATATTTTGAGCCGTGTGCTCGACCACCAGCATACCCGGCTCATTGACACACCACAGCCATAGCAAAAACAGAGTCATTCCGCCCTCCCTGGAAGCTTGATTGCTATGTCTGAGAACGGAAAAGGTCTGGGGAAAGTTTGAAGCGGTTCATCAAGATTTTGTAAAAAGATCTAAGAATCGCTAAACGGCAAAAGTCAATTGAGCGTTGGCGCGAATCTAAAAGCAAGCCCTGCGACTTGGTTGAAAGGGGTAAACCAATCTAAAATATATAGGATGTTGTTAAAGATTTTTTTACCCAATGGGATGGAAGTCCAGGCCGAAGGTCAACCGAGCGAATTGAGCCTCTTTCTGCGCGAATTAAACAGTTCCAGTCCCCAGGAATTGCCGGCAACAAAACCGACTTCTACGGCTGCCCAACCAACCAATAACCGTCAGGCTGTCTTGAAAACCATGCATTTCCTGCAGAATCAAGGTCGAAACGTGGCTCATATTGCCGAAATCAAAGTCGCTTTTCGCCAATTGTTCCCGCAGGAATCGGGCCGTCTGGTCGATCAAACCTTGCGCGATTTGGTCAATAAAACGGGTCAGCTCCGCCGGGTTGGCCGCGGCCTTTTCCAGGTAGTTGAGAACCGGTTAAATTCCGATTCCAAAGCGAATCATTAAAAAAGGCTCCAAAAAATTGGAGCCTTGATTCGGTCGATCCCAAAAGGGTGCGGCCGGGGGGTACCGGCCGCGGGGAGGGATCAGCGTTGGACGCTGAATCGGGGATTGGAATCCGAAAAGGGGCGTGCGGTAGGCTGCTTGCCCTTCTCGATCCAATACATGTTGCTATTTACGCCCAGCACTTCGTCCCAAATGATTTGGCCTTCCGCGCTGAGTTTGGCTAAGTGGGAGGTTGATTCCTTGCCCGTATCCGTCAGGTAGGTGGCCAAAAATCCACCATCCGCACTGGGTTTCAACTGGTCGAGGTAACCCTCCACGGTGAACTGTTGTAGGACCTCGCCATTCAACAGGTTGATACGCAGTACATCGGTTTTTCCTAACGGACTCTCACCATCGTTCCAGATGTAATAAATCTGATAACTGAATGCGATCCATAAAACATCGCCATCCTGTTCCACATGGGTGGGATAGCTGTACTCGTAACCTTCAAATTCGCGGTCGAGCACGCGATTCCCTGAAGCATCAAAGATACGCAATCGATTGGCCGAATCATAATTGTCACGGCCATACGACCATTCATTTTGGAGGACTATGACTTGACCTGCCGAATTTTCAAAGACACCGACTGGGCTAATAAAATGGGCTTCTGATTCCTGAGCCAACAGGCCGAGCCCCAAACACATAATAGAAACGAAACGAACCATACTTGTCACTCCGTTAGTGAGAGAATGCCACTCCCCGCCGCTCTTAAGGCAAGGCCAATGCCAAAACAAAAAAATGATCTAAATAATTGATAATATTTATTTTACTGATTTGAGTCCGAAAGGCTGTTGGCCCAAACCCATGCTCTAGTTAGACTTTTTTCCAACAAGCGTTATAAAAAACTAACCTCAATTGGTGATCCAGCTACATCTGTCGCTTCATTGCTTTTGGCTGTTTCAATTAAGTCACTCATTTTTCAAGATTTAGATCTACATGTTATGGACCGAGTAGCTGGCAGCATTTTTGCCCCTTTCCGATATAATGGGCCTGCGTCGCTCAGGGAGAGGAGCAGCAATGGTGTACTTGTGGCTTTGTTTGTGGCTTCAACAGGAACCTGCACTGAGTCAGACATTTGATGTAGTCGCGATTCAATTCGAAGGGAACCACCGGGTGAGTGAAACGTTGTTGCGTTCGCAAACCGGCCTTAAGGCTGGGCGTGCCCTCTCGGAAAGCCAGATTGTGGTTGCTGAAAGAAGGCTTTCGCGCTTGCCGTTTATCCTGTTTGCAGAGGCCCGACTCTCCAAGGCCGATGCTTATGGCACTTACCGATTAATTTTCACGATCCACGAGGAAAGTCTGGTGTTTTCAGCCTTGGAGTATCGCGAAGAAACCCATGACGCGGATTTAATGACAACCAATCAAGGGCTCTTCCAGGAGGAGTCCAGCCAAAATCAGGTCCAGTTGGGCGCACGTTGGTTTTTTGGTACTTCCTTTCTGGCTTATGTGACCAAAGGCTGGGACCTGGATGGGGTTCAAGTATCGCAACCGGATGGGAAACCGATTGATGTTGGTTTGACGCTTTACCAGATGAGCGGGATCCCGCTCTTTCTCAACCTGAATTATCAAGTGACCCAAGACGAATCTGGGCGACTTGAAGCCCAGGGATTTGCCCCGTTTTCTTATGAGCGGGAGCGCGGCGCAGCCACAACCTTGACGGCTGCCTACCCAATCCGGGCCGCACAATGGATTTACGGTCAATGGGATCATTTTGATGAGAAACAGAGCTTCCGCACGGGAGCGGCCTTGGATAGCCTGGCCGACACGACCGAAAACACCCAGCAGGCCTACCAATTGGGCTGGGTCTGGGACACCACAGACCGGACCTTTTTACCGCGCAAAGGTCTGCGTCTGGATACGGTTTACGAACGGCGTGAACAGGATCAGTTAGTCTTCAATACCGTTTTCGATATCACCTCGGAAAGCAACACCATGTTGCGAATCCCCTCCTCTAATCAGTTAGACCTACTGCGGGTTCACAGCCTGGCTGGCTTTAGCTTGGCCAACAATCAAGCATTGCAATTGGAATTGGAAGGAAAGCAGAAAATTCGCGCATCCAAAGGCTACGAAGGCCTTTTTGACTACGAGGGCTGGGTAGCCACCAGTTGGTCGTGGAATTGGCAGAATTTTTCGCGTTTCCAAGTGGGCAACGAATGGAAAGTATTTGCCCGCGCAGAATGGCAGACCGGATCCCATCTCTCCGATCGTTATCGGTTCAGTATCGGCAGTTACGCCCGGATGCGTTGGGGCCAAGTCCGCTTACAAATCAGTTACACTCAGGATGATGTTCAAACCTCGGAGTATGTCATCTTTACCGAGGAACCATGACGGTTTGGTTCTGCATGCTGTTGGTATTCGGGCAAAAGCCCGACCTGAACCTGGAGAACGGTATGTTGGAACTGCATCTTAATTGGGAGGATTTACGTGATCCCCGAGTGGAACGTCGCTTGGTCAGCGGCCTGACCACCACCATCCAGCTGCGAACCGAAGTTCGCCAAGGCGATCGGATCTCCGAGGAAACCGTGCTGATCCTTATTCGCTATGAACTTTGGGAAGAACGTTTGCAAATCCTTCAGCTCGGACCCTCTTTACAAGCCCAGACCTGGGAGATAGGCGGACCGGAAGCCTTGGCTGAATGGTTTAAGACAAACCCTATCCATATCGCGCCCAGCCGGCCCGGAAAACTGGCTGTCAAGGTTCGTGCACGGGTCCTGCCGTTCAGCGAATTAGAGGGCGAACAGACCAAGCAATGGTTTAACCAGGTTGTTCAGGTACCCGAGGCGGCCAGTCGTTCTCAACCCAACCCCAACCCCAACCAGAATCTGACCCGCCAAACACCCAACCCCGTCTTTGAAGCGATGATGTCGCGCAGTCTGGACCTCGATGCGCTCATTGACGTGAGTTGGAAATGGAATTTGCCTTAGGGAGCCGCTATGCGTGTGTGGAGTAGTCTCGCCATTACCCTTCTCGTCTGTTTGCTCTTTTATCAGTTGGTGAACAGTGCGACCCGACCCTGGCTCAATTTGGCCACTAATACCGAAATTAACCAGGCCTTAAGCGATGCCATGCGTGCTCATCGCCAATTGGCAGGTTTGGCACCTGAACAAGAAGCCGTGCAACGCGCCCAATACGACCAGGCCCAGCAACTGCTTGCCCATATGGAGGTGATGCAAGCCAATCGGCCCAAAATGGTGCGCCGCTTCAACACCCTGCTCCTGGGTATGTTTGTTTTGGCCGGCAGTATCTTTTTGGCTTTCCATCTGTGGGAGAACCGGCGCATGGAACAGGGCTTACTGGCCATTCGAAATCAGCTTTTTGATTTGGCGCGCGGGACAGTACCTCCTGCACACCCCATTCGTTCAGGGATTTGGTTGCGGATGGAAGCCCTGATTCAGGACGCTCACCACAGTGCAGAGAAAGACCGAGAACGGCTCAAGAGCCTTGAACATCTGCAAACCTGGCAGGAAGCAGCCCGACGCATGGCTCATGAGATTCGCACGCCCTTAACCACCCTTTCCCAGAGTCTAAAACGCTGGCAAAGCCAATTGAGCCAAACGGCACCCGAAATGGTGCCAGCGTGGGATGAATTGGAATCCAGCATGCGTGAAGATTTAAAAGGCCTCAACCATTTTGCCAACCAGATTTCGAGTTTTGCCAAAGTGCGATCGCCGCAAAGGGAGACGCGTGCTTTGGGTCCGTTCCTTCAGGAGTTTTTTGAGCTGTATGAAGCCGTTTGGCCCGGGGTCAAACTTCAAAACGAAGTCACGGAGGGGGCGCCAACCCTGGCCTTTGATCGCGGCATGATCCGACAGGTCCTGGTCAACCTCTGCACCAACGCAGCCAGCGCCATGGGGGATCGCGGCGGTGAGATCCAGTTAGCGCTCCTCGAGGAATCTGAGCGCATCGGCTTAACCGTTAAAGACAATGGCCCCGGAATTGAAGAATCCGTCCGCAAACGCCTATTCGAGCCATACGTTTCTTCCAAACCCTATGGCCAGGGAACCGGACTGGGCCTGGCCATTTCGCGCAAGATAATGTTGGAGCACGGTGGGGATTTGGCCTGTCTTGAGACGGGTTCACACGGTACCACTTTTGTCCTTTGGTTTAAGAAGGAGAGCTAATTCATGGCATTGATTTGGATGATTGAGGATCACAAAAAGATCCAGGCCCATATGTCGGCCATATTGCGCGAGAAAGGATTCCTGACCCGCGCTTTTGATTCTGTTGAGGATATGGAACAAGTGGCCAGCACCACCGTCTTACCGGACCTGCTCTTACTCGATATTCGCCTACCCGGAAAAAGTGGTTTGGATCTGGTGCGCGCCTGGGGAAACCGGCTCCCGCCCACCTTGATCATTTCGGGTGAGGCCACCTTGAGTGAGGCTTTGGAATCGGTACGGCTGGGCGTACTCGATTTTCTGGAGAAACCGTTTAGCGATGAACGTTTGATTTGTTCCGTTCAAAATGCCTTGGAAAAAATCCAACTCAAAGATCGGGTCCGCCAGTTGGAGGGACTGGTCCAAGGTAAAACCCAGATGATTGGCCAGTCGGAGGCATTGGAACGGGTACGGGCCCAGGTCGCCAAGGTCGCCCCAACCCAGGCACGGGTTCTGATCACCGGCGAATCGGGCTGTGGCAAGGAATTGGTCGCGGCTCTGATCCACCAATCCTCGCCCCGTGCCAATGGTCCGTTTGTGCGGATCAACTGTGCCGCCATCCCGTCTAACCTTATCGAAGATGAGCTGTTCGGCCATGTACGCGGTGCATTCACAGATGCAAGAACCCACAAAAAAGGCCTGTTTGAGGAGGCCCATCAGGGCACGTTATTCCTGGACGAAATCGGCGATATGGATCTGGCCTTACAATCGCGGCTGTTGCGCGTGTTGGAGGATGGTCGGGTCCGACCCCTGGGCAGCAATGAGGAGAAAAGGGTTGATGTTCGTGTCCTCGCTGCAACAAATCGAGATCTAATGAAAGAGGCCCAGGCCGGTAAGTTTCGTGAAGATTTGTATTACCGCCTGTGCACGGTTCCCATCCATTTACCGCCATTACGCGAGCGGCGCGAAGATATTCCGGTTCTGATTGAGCATTTTCTGAGTCTGGGTGCCCGAACCCACCATCTGCGCGCCAAAGCAGTTGATCCCGAGGTCTTCCCTGCCCTGCAGGCCTACGCCTGGCCCGGTAACATTCGCGAACTTAAAAATGTATGTGAACGGCTAGTGATTTTTGGCCATGATCCGATTGTGGTCGATGATCTGCCTTTGGAGTGGCGCGGTGCACAACCTTCAGAAAGTGGTGGCATCCTTAGGCTTTCGGCCCTCAAACCCATGTCGCTCAAAGCATTTAAACACCGATGTGAATGGGAGTTCCTCGAGACCATGTTGCGGCGCATGAATTGGAATTACGTGGCCGTTGCGGAAGCCCTCGAGATTAATCGCAGTTACTTGCACCAGAAGATCACGGCTTTGGGCTTGCGGCGCGGGTCCTGAGCTTACAGGCTTTCCAGGAAGGCCTTGTCCTCGCGCCAGTGTTCGCGGACTTTCACCAGCAACTCCAACTCACCTGCCCGACCCAGGAACTGTTTCAGGTTGCGTTTGGCACCGGTGCGAATTTTTGAGATCATGCTGCCATTAGCGCCAAGCAGGATCATGCGTTGTGTTTTCTTCTCGACCCAGATGGTCGCTTCGATGAACCAGGGTTCCTCTTCGTTACCTTCATTAAACTGGGTTATGGTCACAGCCGTGGCGTGCGGTACCTCTTCGTCGGTGTAGCGCACGATCTTTTCGCGTATCAATTCCTGAGCAATGAAACGAATGGATTGATCGGTTAACTCGTCCTCGCCAAAACGCCAGGGTTGTTCGGGTAACATTCTCGAGAGGAGTTCCATGAGTCGATCGATGTTGGTGCCTTCCAAACACGAAATGGGCACCAGTTCCTGAGGTTGAAAGGCCTGAAACCAAGCATCCAAAATGCCGATCATGCGGTTTTTGTTGATCAGGTCAATCTTATTCAAAGCCAGGATGACGGGGATGTTTTTTTCCTTTAAAAGCTCAGCCACGAAGCGGTCGCCCTTGCCGATGGGTTGGGTCGCATCCGCGAAATGGATCACTACATCGGCCTCTTCCACACCTTGATGAACCATGCCCATCATGCGTGAGTTCAACTTGTGTGCGGGTTTATGGATGCCGGGCAGGTCTAAAAACCCGATTTGCGTTTCGCCCTGCATGGTTATGCCTAGAATTCGGTTGCGCGTCGTTTGCGGTCGATCGGATACGATGGCGATTTTTTCGCCGACGACCCGATTCAAGAAGGTACTTTTGCCTGCATTGGGACGACCCGCCAAGGCTACCAAACCAAATTTCTTCACAAACGCCTCCACACCAGTCGGCCATTATGCCAAAGAAAGGTCGAAAAGCCTAGAACACCCGTCCAAAGCGAATATGGAAATTGCGCCGCGGGTCTAGGGTTGGGTCGGAAATCAGGAAGGGATCAATCGGATCATCAAGGCGGTAAATCCAATCCAGACGCAAATAACCGATCGGTCCATCCCAATTCAGACCTAGCCCGGTGGAAAGCCCTAAATTGTTTAAATCCACATCATCATAGGTCGACCAGACATTGCCTGCATCCAAAAATGTGGAAAGCCCCAAATCAAACCAGGGCAAATAATAAGACAGCTCCTGACTGCCAAAAACCATCGCTTCGCCGCCCAAAAACTCGACTTGGAAGCCCGTGAACGGATCGCCAGTCAAGCGGGTAGGCCCAATGGAATTGGCATCGTAGCCGCGTAAGGTCGATGGACCACCCAAATAAAAGAGTAAGGGGTCATTTTCACTTGCGGGTTCTAAGTGGAGTTGAGGGAAAAAGACCCCAGCTTTGTAGCGCTGGGTCCACATCCAAGGACCATGACTCCAGAACTGAGTGTAGTTCAGCGAGAAACGCGGACCGTTGATATTGTTTTCGCTGCCCAACAATTTGAGGTACTGCTCATAGCTGAAGGAACCGAGTATGCCATTGCGCGGATTGGTCTTGTGATCGAAGTTGCGGTAGACGTAACTCAATTTAATCGGCGCCAAATCCGTCGTGGTTGTGAATGAATCGCGCGAAAGAATGCGCGATTCGTCGATAGGTTTTCCCGGACCGGCATCAAAATCATCGTGGTAGATAACATCTTCGTGATTGATATTGACCCGAAACTCATAACCCAACTTGATTTCATGGTGACGTTTAAACGGATAACTCAACTCGAACAACACCTTTTTATTCTCCGGGAACACATAATGGCGTTCACTGGAAAAGGCGCCAATGATATCAAGCGGCTTCTCATCGATAAACGTCCGGTCCCATTGGGCCAAGGTGTAAAAGGTCAGAGGCGACCCAAAAATGCGCGGCATGCGCAATTGCCCAGAGACCTGCCAATTGTCCTCGTTCCATTCACCGCGGGCAGATAGTTCATTCAGGCCCAGGAACATTTTGTCGCGAAATTGGGTTACAACGCCAAGCTGTTCCTTCTCGTTTAAGTTCAGACCATAATCCAAATCCCAACGGTTCTGCTCTTCTAATTCGATTTTGGCCGATTCGCCGGCATTGAGCAGGCGCACGGTTCGAAACGCACCCGTTTGGATGAGCTGTTCCTGTTCGTTGCTCAGTTTACTAAGCGAATCGCCCGGTTTGAACTGCACAAATTTGTCCAGTCTCCGTGTTTTGATTCGTTCATTTCCAGCAAATTCAACCGACTGGAAAGTGGGCTCCTCAATCGTGAAGATCCGCGCCCGAATTCGAACCCCATCATCCTCAAGTAGCGGGCTAATGGACAAACGTTGATTTTTGGCCAATTGGCTTTGCAGTCTGCGCGTAATTTCATCCAGCCGCTCTCGGGTGAAAGGCTCGCCAAGCCAGGTTGGGTCCGTGACCAATGCGTCCGCTTCCCAATCAACGCCCAAAAAAGGCGTTATTTTGCCCAATGAAACGGGGATCTCAAAAGTGTTGGCTTGCACAAATCGGCCCGGTTCCAATTTGGCAAAGGCATAACCTTTGCCCGCCAATTCGGCCCGAATCTCCGATTCCACCGAGGCAGGCGAAACCAAATATTCAAGCACTAATTTTAGGCTGAGGCTTTTGCTGTTGCGGATATCGCTTAAAAGCAGGTTGGCCTCGCCAAAGTTCAACTTGACTTCGCTGCGTTTTGGACCCGGCTCCACATGGATGACGTAATGATTCTCATCGACTTGAACCTGGACCTGGGCTTGAGTGTAGCCTTCCTTGACCCATTTTTGGCGGAAGAGGGATTCCAGGCGGCTTTCGGCACCGTAGTCCGCATATTTCAGGGTTTGCAGGGCGCGCAGTTGATCATTTTTCTCCAACCCACTGGGATGCGATTCCAATTGGGTCTGTTGATTGAGCTCCAGCCCCAACGTCAAAAGACCGTCCTTGAATTCAGATTGAAACGTTGGATGTAAGTAGCCTAATTTCATGAGCTTGCGTTCGACTAGCGATCGGCCATAGCGCAGTTGGGTTTCTGAATAGAAGTCGCCTTTGTGCAGCGGGAATTTTTTCAGGTGTTTTAAGGCTTGCTTGTCTGCCACATATTGAATTTTTTTGATCTTTTCCAGCTCTTGGGTCGGGTTGCCAAATCGATCGCGATGACGCAAATCGTAGGCCGGCTGGTTATCGGTCCAGATCACACTAAGCAAATTCCCAGAAAATGGGCCGATTCCCAATTCGAATCGATCCGGTTTGCCATCCAATGGCAAGGCGTACCGGGTGACCAATTTCCGCCCGAGCGGTTGGGTCAATACAACGGCAAAGCTTTGGTTGAAGCTGGTTGTGTTGCCTTCCGATTCCACACTGACCTTGGACGACACTTTGCCAAGCAGGTAATTGGCGATAAATCCGGTCAAATCGCCACTGTTAAACTGGCTCTCCAAATCCGAGGTATAACCCAGCATTTGCAGGGTTTTTTTCTGGGAAAATTCCTCGCCATATTCCAGGAATATTTGCAGGTAAGGATCATCGGGCCGGTTGGGGTGGAAATACACCTGGCTCGATTGGAACACCAAGGTGTCCTTACCCAAACGAATCTCCGAACCTTCATTAATGAAAACCGCACCGGAATTGAGCGACGGTTCAGCCAAATTGCCGGTCAACAACACGGAAGGGCTGGAGACCTCCAAAAAGGCGCTGGGATGCTCAACGATTAACGGATTCTCTGTCTGAATATTGACCAGTAACTCGGTCTTGGCCAGGTCGCGGTCGGGGAAATAGATGCCTTTCGATTCGGCGAGCATATCTTGGACAAATCCGACAAGCTCGACCTGTGGGCTATAAAACCCGTCCGCCAACACAACCGCACCGGCCAGGCGACTTTTTTCAGCGCCCATGGTCCATTGCAGGCTGGCGGTTAAGCGCGCTTGCAGGTCATCGTAAAAGAAGGAAATGCCGCTGCCAAAAAACTGTAAAACGGTCTCCTCCACCCCATCCTGGCGTTTCACACCGCCATTCATTTGGAAGGGACCGCGGTTCAAAAGGCCTTGGGCGTATTGAATTTTCCAGGCCCCTTCGGCGTCGATTTGAACCAGGCCGTTAAATTGTTCCAGGCTCAGGTAGGGGTCGGGAATGATAATAGGGCCTTTATCCTGATGGAGGCGAATTTCGGTGGTGCCGGCCACCGTATCGTAGCGAGCATCCAGTTCGAGGATGCCCGAGCCGGTGATTCCGGGAACGAAAGCTGCAATTTGAGGGGTCCCCAAACTGCCCTTGAGTGAGATCGCGGTATCCGACTTGGTTAAGCTCAACTGGTGTTGGTCAATTTGCAAGACTCCGGGCAGGAGTTTGAGTTCGCCATCATAAGCAAAGCCAAGGTCCTGACCCTGCAAGTGGATCCCCTGGTAATCCATATCCATTTTAGTAACGCCAACAGCCGCGCGCAAGACCTGGTTCTCCATGTCGAATCCCACAAAGAACTGACCGGAAAGGTCGCGCACGTTGGTGGCTCCGGAATCGCTGGGGTCCAGGTAGTGCGCAAGTGCATAGGGTTCGGCCAAGGAGAATTGACAGGTACAAAAAGTTTCGAATCCAGCGACCGGTTCGAGTAAGGCCATCGCTTCCACCAAGGGCGCTTGGGGTGGCAACGGATTGCAAAAGATGTCCAAACCCGCGACAGTGCCTTTAAAGGGACCCAAATGCAGATCCTCGTCATAAGTCGCATTCAGGTCACCCAAAACGAAAGGCAATCCGTCATAGTTGCCAGAAAGTTCGACCTGATCTACACCGCCTGTCCAACCGAATCGGTCCTGTTGAACCCATACATTGCCCTGTAAATCGTATAACTCGAGGTGGCCCTGTAAATCGGCCGGAAGGACACTCCACAGCTCAGTCGGGTTGACCAGCGCAAAGCGGAAGCGGAAACGCGAGGTTTCGTCGCGGCGGCGCAGGGCGACATCGGAAATCTGCATGCCAGCAACCTCCAATTGGAAGGGCGTTTCGATTTCCTGGTGCATATCCATCTGAAATTCCATTTGCAGCGGCCGTTTACTGACCAAGGGAATGGCCAAATCGCCAATCATCAAAGTTTGTTGGGGGAAATTCATGTCGACCGCCGCCCATTCCTGGTTGGCGGTCAGGTGCAAATCGAAAAAGGGAATGCGTGTCCCCTGTACGATCAGCGGCACAGCTGTCTCTGGATGGTGCACTTCCATTTGCACCTCGATGGGTTTGTCCTTATCGATCAGGCCGTTGCCTTCATAGGACAAGGCACCTACTTGACCATCCCAAATCCGCCATTGGGTCGTGTTGGGCCATCCCTGATCTCCCGGCTGAAGGACGATGCTGCCTTCGACCAGATCTGAAACGCTGGGGTGGGTCAATTCATAATCGACAAACACCGACCCGGTCAAATGGTCCAGCGGACCTGCCAGCTGGCCATTGCCGCGCGCGTGGATGGCCAACTCCTCGAATTGGAAGTTGGGTACTTGGAAATCCAGGCAGACATCGCCCAGCACTTGGCTTTGGGGCTTTATCCAACCCAAACCACGCGCTTGGGCCGGTCCGATTAATCCCATCTCCCAATGGATCCGATCGGGCGAACCCGAAAACTTGAGATTGAGCTCCCCTAACGGTTGGCCAACCGCGGCCAACTCGCGAACCTGAAATTGAGCCTGGGGGATCTGCAGGGCTTGGTCTTGAACAGCAAACTCACCCACCAGATCCGCCGTAGAAAAGCCCACTTCGCCCGGCAAACCCAATGTCCGCAAGGCACTTGCTTGCGCGCCGTGCACGGAAACTAATCCACTGAAACGGTCCAGGTCCCCGCTGGCGTCCAAACGCAATGGCAAATTTGGGTCCTGAACCTGAAGGTTAGCCTGCCAATCCGAGCCCGCAAGGGTGCCGCGCAGAAAAAAGGGCATTTGATTGAGGCCTTGAGCCCAAAATGTACCCTGCAAATGCTGCAAAGCAGGTTCGGAAAAATGCAGATCGGCACCAGCTTGATAGGTTTGTAAACCCAATGGGAAATCGGCCAACACCATTTTGGGGTCCAGATGATGGACAAAAACTTGGGCCAACCACTCGTCGTCGCGACTGACATTGACTTCCACGCGTGCGCTGCCCAACTCGGCATTTAATACACCTTCTGGCTTTGATAAATCGAAATAAAGCAGTGCAAAAAGCGGAAAAGTTTGGTCCTGCACGGGCAATTCGCCCTGAATCGATCCGGTTAATTGTTGGCCGACCAAGCGCAGGTCGATTTTGCTTTGGTACAGGTCAGGCGCTTGCGCCTGAAGCGAGAGGTCTGGCCCACTTGCCAGGCTGTAGCTGCCGTTTAGATCTAAATGGTTTGGGCCCGCCTCGAATCGGGCTTGTATGGCCTGAAAATCGACCAAGGACATCATTTGGGTCTGGATGCGAAAAAGGATTTGCGGCGGGATGGGATCGCGCTCCGGCAAGAGCAGGGTTCCCTGCAGTTGAATCGATTTGCCTTCAATCTGGGCTTTTAATTGATCTACCGCCAACAACAGCGGTTGGGGGTTTTGGCCTTTAACGCCCACCTTCCCATCCAGGCTGAAATGATCAATTTGCACTTGGGGTAAAGGACCCGAATCCCCACCCGATTCCGAAGCGGGAAATCCATCCGGATCCAGCTCCAGATCCAGATTTTGGATCTTGCCCTCCTCCAAGTGGATTTTGCCCCATAACACGGAGCTTGCGGCGTTTACCGAAACGGCATCACTGGTCAGGGCAAGGCCCGGCCCGGAAAGTCGAACCTTCTCCAAATCGACGCCCAAAGCAAACCATCGGATCTGAAACGATTCCGCTTCCAGTTGATAACCCAATTGGCGTAACTGGTCTTGGATCATCCGGAACAAACTCCGCTCCACCCAAGGCGAGTGGAGCAAGAGCACGAAAGCGCAACCGATGAGGGCGAGAACCCACCAACGCCGCTTTATTTTCAATCAGCGTCCTCCCATTTTCAGTAAGGTCTGATTGACATAGTCGTAACGGGAACTCTTCTGAATCTTGTTCAGGTAGGTGCTCCAATATTTGGCCACGTTGGCATTATCGTTTTTCTGCCGATATGCTTCACCCAACAAGTAGTAACTCTCGCTGTAGGAAGCATTTTGGCCAATGGACTTGGTCAGGTACGTAATCGCTTTATCGACATCTTTGTTTTGGATGGCCAACTGGCCAAGCAGATAGTTGGCCATGTAGCCTACTTCCGCATTGTCCACCAAAGCGGTCAGTGCGGTGCTAGCCGGTCCATTTTGCCGATTCCAAATTTGGATGTAGGCATCGACCAATTGCATCTTGCTGGCGGACTTGGAAAAATGTTTATTGGCCAGACCTGTCGTGTCTGCCGTCTTTCTCTGGAAACCCAGCGCGTCGATTTTACCCAACAACGCTTCCAAATCCTGATCGTCCTGGGCCAGGGCCTGTTCAAAAGTCGCCTGCGCTTCCGAGAATTTGCGGTCAAAAATCTGGGCCCGGCCAGTCTGAATCAAGTTGGGATCAGCACCCATGACAAAGTTAAATAGAAACAAAACAAACATAAGGAACCTCCCATCATCGCTTGGAGCACATTCCATGCCGATCGCCTTACGACCAGTCTGGGGTGAGTGCCTAAAAGTATATGCCGATTCCTTGCACCTGCGGGCTATGAATCCACATATTTGCTTTCCCGATTGAATCCTAACCCATTGAAAATACATCGACGCCTTGAGAGACTTGTCGGGTTAGCGCAAAGGAGTTGAACGTGAAGCTCAAAAACCATGTGGTCCATTTAGATGAAGTGCCCAGCAAAGAGGTTAAAGGTCCCGAAAATACGGATTTCCAAGCACGTCGCCAGGGGGTAGGCGCGCTGATCCACACGGAAAAACTGGGCTGTGGTTTGATCACCGTTCCACCGCAACGGGCCGCTTGGCCCTTTCACGCCCATTTTGCCAATGAAGAATTAGCGTTTATTCTCGAGGGTCAGGGCGTATTGCGCTTCGGCGAGGAATCCATGCCCATTCGGGCCGGACATTTCATTTCGTTTCCGGCTGATGGTAAGACCGGCCATCAAATCTTTAACAACAGCAAAAAACCCTTGCGCTACATCATGATCAGCACCATGCAGCACCCAGATGTAGTTGTTTACCCAGACAGCTCAAAATTGGGCTTCATTGCTGGTCGAGCGCCCGGGGGCAGCCAAGTTGAAGGGGAAAAGGTGGCGTTCTTTTCAGAAGAGAGCAAGGTCGATTATTTCCTCAATGAAAAACACGTACCCGGCTTGACGGGTTCCGTCAGCCGGGTCGAGGAGGAGGACGAGACCTAAAAGCCCGAATCGATCTCGTCTTTGGGCGAAAGGTTTTTATTCACTGACATTGATCTGCGGTGAGCTGCTCTCAGCGATGGCGATGCCCATCTGTTTGGCCAAACTGCCATTCAACTGCAAGCTGGTTTTGTTGCCTTCTTCAACCAGCGCACCCAAGCCGCCAGCATTTAAGGTGTCCGGATGATCGGAGAACAACGGCACCTTTTTCGACATAGACGATTTGGCTGCGTATTTCAGCGCATTTTTGCCACCCAGATCATCGGGTTGCCAGAACATGACAAAGTTGGGATTGGTCTTCAAAGCGCCTTCCATGGCTGCGGCTAAATCGCGCATGGAAGCCGAAGGTACCACGTAAATTCGGACCCCATTCATGGCAGCAGCCTTGTTCAATTCGTCCTGGCTGGGCGCATGATCTTTCTGAAACAGCACCGCAATTTGCGTGGTTTCCGGTAAAACCTGCTTAATCAAGCCAATTTGTTCGGTCAGGCTTTGCGCCCAAACTGCACTACAAACAAACAACATAACAACGAATTTACTCACGAGATCCCTCACCTGATTTTTTTTGCGGTTCTGAAATTTCCAACCGCACTTATTGGATCGGGTCATGGCAATCGCAAAAACAGGGCTGCACAAAAGCTTTGCTTAGCTTTTGCAAAGGAATGAGGTTAACTTTAATAAAACAAAGCAGTTGAAGAAGGAATTCACCTGATTTTTACACAGTTTTTTACAGGTAAAATTTGGGGTGGTCCACGAAAAACACCCCGCTCCGGTTTGATGTTCCAAGAGCAAGCGTGCCAGCTGAACATGACGTCGAGCACCCGATTTCCCAGCGAATTCGCAGGCCTGAAAGGCCGCAATTTTCAAAGCCCAGGCCAAGTGGGCGAGTTTGGCGAGCCAACGCAGGCCTGGGTAAGAAATAAACCGTGGTTGGGCGCCCTGTAAGTGGCGCAATTCAATCTCCACCCCGGAAATCACGGAAACACACGAATAAAAGGGCCCTTAAAGAGAAAAAAAATTTCAAATTTCCGACCTCCCTTTTTAATTTCCCCTTTTAAATTTCTCCCTACCTGTCGGCCTGGAGGGCCGGAACGTGGACAGCCTGGGTCAAGGACCGAAGCGAAGCGGAGGACCGCAGGCCCAGGATAATTCACCCCAAATCCTGTGGCGCCCTGCAGGGGCGCCACAAAACCCTAAAATGATTGGTAATTCGATGGTCTTTGGCCACAGGTACACGAAAACACACCCAAAACCGAAATCAAATGGGGTTGAAATCTTCCTTAGAATGTCTTGGGTACGGGCGAAACCACCATTTTGGGAAAGTTGCGCCGCTTTCGGGCGCCCCATATTTTTTTGTTTTCATACCCGGGCCTACGTTGGCTCGCAAGGCTCGCAAACTTGGCCCGGGCTATTCACGTTTCGACCTTTCAGGCCGAAAAACAAGGACCCGTTTTCCGTGCTGGTCCGTGCTTTCAGTGGTTTTTTAAGAGTCTCAACCACAGAAATCACTGAAACACACAGAATCATGAGTTGAGTTTCTTCCTTGAGTGAAGCGTCGGTCTATATCCTCGGTTATTAAAATGGCCGGCCTTCTGAACCTGCCCGGAAAAAGAGCCCATTCGAAAACCCGAAACCCCTTTCCGTGGATTTCCGTGCTTTCAGTGGTTTTTCAGAATCTCAACCACAGAAATCACTGAACCACACAGAATAATGAGTTGGCTTTTCCACTTGAACGAAGGATTGGTTCAATTCGTTGGTGGCAAAAGTACCCGGACTGCACAACCTGCCAGGATATCGGGCCCGTTGGAGTTACGTCGAGTTCCGTTTATTCCACCGAATTCGCAGGCCTGAAAGGCCGCAATTTTCAAAGCCCAGGCCAAGTGGGCGAGTTTGGCGAGCCAACGCAGGCCTGGGAAAAAAAACCGTGATTAGGCGCGCCCTGTAAGTGGCGCAATTTAATCTCCACCCCGGAAACCGCGGAAACACACGAAAAAAAGGGCCCTAAAAGAGTAATAAATTTTCAACTCCCGACCTCCCTTTTTAGTTTCTGCCTACCAGTCGGCCTGGAGGGCCGGAACGTGGACAGCCTGGGTCAAGGACCGAAGCGAAGCGGAGGACCGCAGGCCCAGGATAAGTCACCCCAAATCCTGTGGCGCCCTGCAGGGGCGCCACAAAACCCTAAAATGATTGGTAATTCGATGGTCTTTGGCCACAGGTACACGAAAACACACCCAAAACCGAAATCAAATGGGGTTGAAATCTTCCTTAGAATGTCTTGGGTTCGGGCGAAACCACCATGTTGGGAAAGTTGCGCCGCTTTCAGGGCGCCCCATATTTTTTTGTTTTCATACCCGGGCCTACGTTGGCTCGCAACGCTCGCAAACTTGGCCCGGGCTATTCACGTTTCGACCTTTCAGGCCGAAAAACAAGGACCCGTTTTCCGTGCTGGTCCGTGCTTTCAGTGGTTTTTTAAGAATCTCAACCGCAGAAATCACTGAAACGCACAGAATAATGAGTTGGGTTTCTTCCTTGAGTGAAGCGTCGGTCTATTTCCTCGGTTGTTAAAAGGGCCGGCCTTCTGAACCTGCCCGGAAAAGGAGCCCGTTCGAAAACCCGAAGCCCCTTTCCGTGGTTTTCCGTGCTTTCCGTGGTTTTATAAGAATCTCAACCACAGAAATCACTGAACCACACAGAATAATGAGTTGGGTTTCTTCCTTGAGTGAAGCGTCAGTCTATATCCTCGGTTGTTAAAATGGCCGGCCTTCTGAACCTGCCCGGAAAAGGAGTCCGTTCGAAAACCCGAAGCCCCTTTCCGTGGTTTTCCGTGCTTTCAGTGGTTATTTAAGAATCTCAACCACAGAAATCACTGAAACACACAGAATAATGAGTTGGGTTTCTTGCTTGAGTGAAGAATTGGTCCATTTCGTCAGTTGCAAAAGGGCCCGGACCACCTGACCTGCTCTCATCTCCGACCCATCTGAAAAAATCCCTGTTCCGTGGTTTTTTCAAGGACACAACTTGGCTGTATCGGTTTGTCTTGGTTTCAGGTAGACTATAGGGTCTTGCCTGGTCCTTTTCACATGTACAGGTAACAGATTGTCGAAAACGGGTATATATTTAAAGTTCAACACTTTACCCGAATGAATTGAGGGAATATTGGAAAGTTTATCGTTTCAGGATCTGGGGCTCAGTGCGCCCTTATTAAAGGCATTAGAACAAGTTGGATATGAATCGCCTTCGCCGATTCAGGAACGCAGCATCCCCGTGCTGTTGGCTGGCCGCGACCTGATTGGTCAGGCCCAGACCGGAACCGGGAAAACGGCTGCTTTTGCGCTGCCCTGCCTGTCCAAACTCACGTTGAACCAGGTCAAACCCCAGGTGCTTGTTCTTACCCCCACTCGCGAATTGGCGATTCAGGTGGCCGAAGCCTTTCGCACGTATGCCCAGTTCCTGGATGGATTTCAGATCCTGCCGATCTATGGCGGTCAGGATTATCAGCCACAAATCCGCGGTTTGAAACGCGGCGCACATGTCGTGGTCGGCACCCCGGGCCGCATCATGGACCACATGGAAAAAGGGACCTTGCAGTTAGATCAACTGGCGTTTTTGGTCCTGGACGAAGCCGATGAAATGCTGCGCATGGGTTTTATTAACGATGTGGAATGGATCCTGGAACAAACGCCGAAAAACCGCCAAACAGCCCTGTTCTCGGCAACCATGCCGCCCGTCATTCGGCGCATTGCCCAAAACCAGCTCAATGACCCAGCCGAGGTTACGATTGAAGTCAAAACGGCCACGGTCCAAACCATTCGCCAACGCTTTGTGATCGCGCCACCCTTCCAGAAGTTGGAAGCGTTGACCCGCATCCTCGAACATGAACCGTTTGATGCCATGATCATTTTTGTGCGTACCAAGACGGCGACCACCGAACTGAGCGATAAACTCTCGGCACGCGGGTATCGGGCTGCCGCACTCAACGGCGATATCGCCCAGAATCGGCGCGAAAAAACCATCGAACAACTCAAAAACGGGGTGATCGATGTGCTGGTCGCGACCGATGTGGCTGCGCGCGGTCTGGACGTCGGCCGCATCAGCCATGTGGTCAACTACGATATTCCCTACGACACGGAATCCTACATCCACCGCATTGGTCGAACCGGTCGGGCCGGTCAATCGGGCGATGCCATCCTTTTTGTGGGACCGCGTGAACAAAGCCTGATGCGCGCCTTGGAAAAGGCGACCAAAAAACCAATCGACAAGATGAACATCCCCACCAGCGAGGACATCAATCAACAGCGGGTTCAACGCTTTAAACAGAAAATTTCGGACGCCTTGAACCACCCCGATTTGTCCGGTTACCAAGCCCTGATCCACGATTTCCAAGTCGAAACAGGTGTCAGCGCCTTAGACATCAGTGCGGCCCTGGCCAGTTTGCTGCAACGCGATCAACCGCTGGTCGCTTCCGAAGAGGAAAACGCTGGCTCTTTCCCGTCCGACTTTGCCTCCAATGAGCGCAAGGCCAAAAAAGGTCGTTTGGAAGTTTCGCAAAACAATGTGCCTTACCGCATTGAGGTCGGTCATGTTCATGGTGTCAAACCGGGCAATATCGTCGGTGCGATCGCCAATGAGTCGGGATTGGACAGCCGCAATATCGGACGCATCCGCATCCACTTCGATTATGCCTTGGTCGATTTACCGGCCGACCTGCCCAAACCCGTTTTGAAAAACCTCAAAAAGACGCAGGTCCTGGGTCAGGCGCTGAATATTCGGCTGTGGGAGTCACGTGCACCGCAAAGTGAATCGCCCTTCCGCGAACCGTTTATTCCCAGCGATAAAAGCAAAAAAAAGGCGCGCAAAAAGGAATTCGAAATCATCGCCAAACCGCGCCACAAAAAACGCAAATAACCTCGAAACGCAAAGGGCAGAACCGGCACACAGCGCGGCTTCGCGTGAGACTGTTCACGCCAAGCCGCGAAGCCCGCAAAGGGATCAGATGGTTCTGACACAGACCAGCCCCTATTAAAACCCGCCCGCAGGGCGAAAGGTCAAAACCCAGGGTGACAAGCGCGAAACCCAGGGACAAGTCCCTGCCAATCCCTTAACCGATGACCTGTCATTCAGGCGAAAAAATGTGCAATTCCCGGTTTTGATCAAATCAACTGGTATTTGATGCGATATTTCACATAAACAACGCGCTGATTCCCTCCGATGCGGGCAGCAGGGTCACCTTGGTAACCTCCGGGGCTTGCAATCGGACCAGCTGCGACCGCCATGCCCGGGTAGTCGCCATAATCGTATTCGCCATATGAACCGCTTCCGCGCACACCGCGAAATATTTCTTTGATGAAAATCGCCTCGCCCACCTTTCGTTTGCAGGCTTCGGCCAAAATACTCGCTTTATGAAAGGCATTTGCACACGCTTCTTCCATCGCCTGTTGAATACGCTGCGGATCTGCCACGAAAACAGGTTGCCGTTCATCGACTTCGACCAGAACCCGTTTGTCATTTTTGTAGCGCTCCATCTTTTCAAGGGTTTCGTATACCAATGCCCTGCGTTTAGATTGGATGGTGATCCGATTTCGCGAAAGTAGGCCCGGTTTGTCGCGTTTCCACCAGGGCGCAAGCGTTTCCCTTCCACCAAAGGTGACCTCTTCCTTGGTAAGCCCTGCCTCGAATAGATGATCGAGCAGGTGGTGCACAATGCTCTGCATATCTTGAGAAGCCACATCCTCATTTGCCGCTCTGACAGAAACATCAATGTTTAATACGACTTTAACCGGATTTTCTTGATACTGTGACTCCCCTGTCACAACGATAAAATCGGACATTGACTGGCTCCCATTCACCGATAACTATTTATTTCTCAGAACCTAATACGGTACCGCCGGATTTTTTCTTAACGAATACAACTTAACACTTTTGAATAATTTTGGGCAGACCAGATTTTGTATAACTGATGATGGGCCGTGGTGTTAAACCATTTCAGGAACGAACATGTGTATCAAGGAATTGCTAGAATGATTTTACATTCCAACCAAAAACCCCTTAGTAAATGGGCCAAATATTTCATGACTCCATTCTGGGTTCGTCCTTCAACCCAGATTCATTAAGAGCTATTTTTGAGCACCCTATTCAACCGAAACCTGTTCCAGGACGACTGGCAGGGGGCTCCCACCAAAGACGCGAACCTGGCCTGAATCCATCCCATTCCCTTAGCGAGCTTCGCGGCTTAGCGTGAGAAAAAATCGTAAAGTTGTGCTTTGCGGCTGGTATGAACGGGAGTGTCAAGGATAAAAACGGATCCCCATTGGGGAATTGTTGGCTTGGACCTTACCGATGGTCTGTCAGTCTGGTATTCGCGGGTTCACCTAAGAGGTTACCGCATAGGGCTGATTCGATCAGGTATCCAATAATCTTAGCGAGCGGAATCAATTGTTTGTGGGGCAATTGTCGTGAAGACGCAAAACGTGGGTTTTTCCCGACCTGCGGCACTACAGCCAACAATTCCGCATTAGGGATCCGAAAAGGGGAATTAAGCGACTTGGGTTTGGCGTTTGGCGTTCAGGTGGGCTTCCATGAAAACACCAGCCGCCCATAAAAATCCGAGTAACTCCCTGGCCACTGCAATGCGCGCAACCTGAGTGCTTTTTCCCTTGTGAATTAAGTGGCAATAGCGATTATGCAGACGGATTTGCGCTTTGTAGGCCATCTGGATCACCTGCTCGGGAACCCCCTTGGGACAGCTAGCGCGAAAGGTTTTTAACGACTTCGGTATGCGATACGCACTGCAGGCCGCCTCAACGGCGAGCGTGCGGATCCGTTTGTTGCCCGTTTTGGAAATTCGCCCGCGGATGACCGAATCGCCACTGGAGTATTCCGAAGGCGTAAGCCCGATATAGCCCATGAGCAAAGGTGCCGATTGAAACCGAGAAAAACGACCGATTTCAGCCACAATAGTGACCGAACTCAAAAAAGAAATGCCCCGAAAACACTGCAAGGCTTGGGCAATGAACTGCTGATCGTTCCAGTCCGCACAGAGTGTCTTCAGCTCAAGATCGCACGCCTCGACTTGTTCTTCAACCTGATTGAGAAAATTGAGATAGCCGAGGAATATCACCTGAAGTTTCTCATTGCCAAAATCCAGGCGTTCCAGCCAGCTGCGATAGGTCTTGGTCCAGGTGGTTTTGGTTAAATTGTAGTGGAAGCCATGGCGCAAAAGCATGGCCATGATTTGATTTTGCAGTCTTTTGGCCTCGCGTTTAAACGCATCGCGCTGGCGAACCTTTTCCCGGATAATTTCATCCTGGGGATCAGGTGGTATGACTTCATGTAGTTCTTTTTGGCCCAGTAAGACCTGGTTTTTGAGCAAACGGGCCAAATTCTCAGCATCCTTTTTGTCGTTTTTGACCTTTTTCCCAGGTGCCTTCAGGATTTTCGATGGTGCGACCACAAGGGTTTTGATACCCATTTTTTCCAGTTGCCGGGCGAGTACGTATCCACAGCCACCGGCCTCGTAAACAGCGTGGACCTGCTCGTACTTTTGGACTCGTGGCGCAAAAAAGTCCTCGACCATCTGAGATTGATTAGAAATGGTTTGGACAAATTTGGCCTGACCGGAAACGGGTGCTTGGGCGATCACAATGGTTTTTTTGTGTACATCAAGGCCGAAGAGGCCAAATTGTTGGGAATTTGCAGTAGAATGAGTCATCTTTTTATCCTTTCGAGGGGTCTCTACGGTGAAGGTGGAGGCCCCTTGTCTTTTGAGATTTTCAGGACTGAGCTGAATCGTGTCAGTGTAGCAAGAACGCCCAAGTTATCAGGGATCCACCCGAGGCCTTCTTTTTTTCGAATGTTCTCGAGGCAAGTGTGGAGCGAAAAAATGGGAGGGACCCGCCGAGCTTGCGAGGGGGGAGGAACCAATTTTTTGGGGTCACACGGACCTTGAGGCGGGGGCGTTGGCGCTAAACTGAACAGACGACGGGGTTTGCTAAGTGAATCTTGTATCAGTAAATCCCCGTCGGCGGAGCCCTACCAGCGCCATAAGCACACGGGTCAAGGTTGCCGGACCTTCACTAAGCACGCGCCCCAAACCCCAGCCTCCCGTTCATCGTATCTTTGCGTGAGAAAAACCTTGCGCGACCCCAGTGAATGTTCATGCCATCTTCACTTTGTATGCGAGAATGGGTTTACCCTTTTCCGCCACCTGGGTTCGATCTCGGCTACAAAAGCCGCCCGATCGCGACCCGGAACGAAGATGTGTCATGAACCGTTCCGCCAAACACCTTCTCCAAATCCTGATCCTATTCCTGTGTGGGCCCTGTTGGCTTTGGGCCGATATTCCGGTGAGTGGTGAAGAAGTACCGGAACTTAGTGGCCTGGATACCTTAATGCTCGATTTCATGGCCGAATTCCAGGTGCCGGCTGCCAACCTCGGTGTCATGCGCAACGGGACCATCGTCTACCAAAGAGGATTCGGTTGGTCCGACGCCGCCCATTCGCTGCCTATACCAGCCGATGCGCCCATGCGCATCGCCAGCGTGACCAAACCGGTGACGGCTGCCGGCATTCGAATTTTGGTGGCCCAGGGTTTGGACCTCAATGCCCATGTTTTTGATCTGGGTCAACCGGGTGGCGGGATTCTCCACATCACCCCCTTCCCTAGCCTTGGCGATGCCCGGTTGGCGGACATCACGGTCAACCACTGCCTGCTCCATCGCGGCGGCTGGGACCGCGATCTGGTCGGGGACCTGACCTACATGGAAGTTCAAATCGCGCAAACCATGGGCATCCCCAGCCCACCCTCGCGAACCGATATCGTGCGCTACATTCTGGGTCAACCCCTTCAGCACGACCCCGGTCAACGCTTCGTCTATTCCAACATCGGTTACCTGGTCCTGGGTCTGGTCCTTGAGGAGTGGAGCGGTCAGAACTACATGGATTTCGTTTTTCCGCAGGTATTTGGCGATTCGGGGATTCCGGCCAGCGAAATTTTCCTGGGCCGAACCTTCCCCATCGATCGTGACCCACGCGAACCCGTCTACGATCATTACCAGGTGCTGACTCAAAATGTGTACGATCCGAATGGGCCATTAGTCTTGGCCCCCGATGGCGGATGGAATCACGAGGCGCGCACCGGTCAGGGCCGCCTGGTCTCAACGGTGGTGCCCCTGCTCTACCTTTTGGAACAGCGCCAAATTTACGGTAGCCAAATCGGAACCCTGCGTACCCATACCGAATCCCCGAACTGGCGCAACTACCACACCGGCAGCCTGGCCGGCACCAATTCGCTAGCCATGCAACGCGGCGATGGCATCAATTATGTGGTGTTGCTCAACCAGCGCAGTCTGACCGGCACCAGTTACACCACCGTCCTGCGCCAACGCCTGGAACAATTTTTCAACACCTTCACCGGTCCCTGGCCCAATTGCATCCTATCCGTGGTTGGTCAACCGCAAAACATGACAACTTGCCCCAACGGCCAGGCCACCTTTACGGTTATGGTCCAAGGCGAAGACGTGACCTATCAGTGGCAACAAGATGGATTGGACATCCCCAACGCCAACCAACCCAGCCTGCTGCTAACCGACATTACAGCGACCCAGGCTGGCGCCTACACCTGCAACATCACCAACCCTTGCGGTTCCATCACCTCCAAACCGGCTACCCTCACCCTCGACCCCACAACCTACCAACCCGACCTGCTCCCCACCTGGCGTCAAACCAGCCAAGACCCCTGCACCGACCCCAACCAAAACCAAACCATCGAAATCCTCGACTTCATCACCTTCCTGAACGCAACACTCAAAACCCTACCCGCAGGGCGTAAGGGCACAGCCCAGGGTGACAAGCGCAGCGCGGAACCCCGGGTTAAGCCCAAAAATGGAGGAGGAGCCCGGATGGGCGACACGGTCCTCATCCGTTTTGTAGTTTATTAATTATTGGGTTTCTCGTTCGCTTGGTCGGCCCCTCGAGTCGCAACGGGATGATCCTGATAATTACAAAAATTCTTGTTTGTTGGCCGTCATTCCTGATCTAGACGCTTTGTTGGGATAACCGGTTCCCAAGCCTGGGTCTTGGATTCCCCATCCCAATACCATCTAAAGCCCCATTTGCAGGCCAGATCCGTCATCTCTTCGTCAAAGGATTGTTTGAGGTGGTGTTCTTTTTGGTTCCGGACATAGTTTAGGAGTGTTTCTAGCTGCGATTTAGAACACGAAAACCCGCCATAACCGCCTTGCCAGGCGAAATGTGGAACCTGGGTTTTGATCCAGGAGGAGGAACAAGCTTTTACATCGCGAACAAGCGCGCTCAGGGCTTCATCCTGATGGAGTCGAACCACCAGATGAATATGGTTTTCGGTTCCTCCGATTTCAATCATGCAGGATTTTTTGTTGCGGATGATGCCCCCGATATAGCGATACAAGTCACCTTCAATGGGAGATTTTATCCACATGGATCTGTCTTTTGTCGCAAAAATCAGATGCAAATAATTCTGAACCAGACTTTGAGCCATCGGAATTCTCCTTTCGCCCAGCCGGGCTCGCCTTAACATTGGGCACCTCCCAGGGTTCCGCGCTACGCTTGTCACCCTGGGCTTTGGTCTTCTGCCCTATCGGGCAGCTTGAGGTCGCAATTTATTCAAAATTCCTGTAAAAAAATTGGAAGGCCCAAGACCTATCATCAAGAAAAAAAATGCCTTGGTAGTCCGATTTTTCCGTAATTTGATTGGGGTGACATAGAGATTTGACACCTGGGCATCAAGGATGAAACCGGGTTGAGGTTGAACACCCACTCGTGTGATGGGGCATGACCCGCCGGCAGGGCGAAAGGCATGAACCTGGGTAACAAGCGCAGATTTATGTTAAGGCCGTTGTCGTCAGCCAATGGATTAATTTCCATTAATCCGAAAACTGAGGTTAAATGGGCGTTCCTCCATAATTGGGGGAAAAGGAAATTTTGGGAATGAGAAGACTTATTTTTGCTTATCTCCTAACGGCTTGCGGTCATCCGTATTTTGAATACCAAAAACACATTAACATGGGTCTGGCGAGATACAATGAGGGGCAATACGACCAAGCCATTTCTGAGTTTAATCAAGCCATTGACATAAATAAGAAACGATATGAGGCCTTTTTATACCGGGGCGCTTCATTCCATAAACAGGGTTTTATTCAAAACGCACTTGACGATTATCAAATTGTGATTCGGCTTGAACCAAATAACAAAGAAGCATTAAACAATTTGGGGAGCGCCTACCAAACTCTAGGTAATTCACAAATGGCAATTAAATATTACCTAGCAGCCCTGAAAATGACTCCTGATGACGCCGAAACATACTGCAATTTAGGTATTGTCTATTATTCGACTGCCGATTTGGAAAAAGCCATCGAATATTCGGAGAATGCTATAAAAATTAACCCACAATTAGCAAACGGATATACAAACTTGGGGCTTGCTTACCAGGATCAAGGTGAACTCCAAAAGGCATTAACAAATTTTTCCAATGCCGTTCGTCTAGAGCCTCAAAATGCGGAAGCTTATACAAACCGGGGCCTTATCTATCATGATCTCGAGGATTATGGCATGGCCATAAATGACTTTAATAAGGCAATTCAACTAAACCCTCAATACGCCGCAGCATTTAATGTCAGGGGGTTATCTTTGTTGAAAAGTGGAAAATCGGATGATGCTATCACAGACTTTACTAAGTCAATTGAAATTGAACCAGATTATGCATATGCCTACTACAATCGCGGTATAACCTATTGGGAGATGAAGAAAACCGATCAGGCAGCATTCGATTTACGTCAATTTATAAAGTTGGGAGCAGGGGATATTCGCCTTATGCAGCAAATTGAACATGCAAAGGCAATAATTGAAGGGGAATGAAATTCAAATTTAGACCCCATTTTATTCGTTCCTGTTTGGGGTGTCTGATCTTGATGTTTATTTCTTTCCGGCTTTCTCATTTTCCAGGGGAGCCATGGGCATCATCGTGCTCTTCGCTCATCCAGGGTCCAATTAGACTATTCCATCTGTTGTTTCGGCTGGTTCTCTTTCGGTCATCCGGCCCCTTTTAGTGGGGCTTTATTGGGAAAAAATGACCATCGGCTTTGAATATACAATATCAACCTGTTTGCGGCCAAATTCTCCTGCTATTCGTTCTGGGCTTTTAGCTCACCATCTCCACTTTCTATTTTGCCAATAGCATTTCTTCTAGTTTTTGCCATAAAGCCCTGAATTCGGCATCATGGCTCAATTTTTTGAACCGGTCTTCCATGAGCTTTAGGGCCATAAAGGGACGAGCGAGGTTCAAGTTTTGTTTGTCTTTTGAAGTATTTGTTGACGTACCTACATCATTTAAGGCCTCGAGCCAAATTTCGGGGCCTTCTTGTTCTGGTTTTGTTATAACGGCTTCTGGCCATGCAGCAACCGTCTCTTGGACCATTTCATGGCTTTTCTCTTGAGCCGCTGCGCTATTTTCTTCTGCCTCAAGTTGGGCAATATCCATTCGCAGCCCTTTGCCGATGTAGGCTTTGATCAGGGGCTGGTAACCCGAAAAGCCCATTAAAGGCGCCACCTTTTTTAGGTCGTCGACTACATCTTGCGGCAGCCTTAGGCTGATGCTGGTCATCTGCCTGTCTGGATTTAGACCTTGTTGGATTCGTTCCTTAAGGGGTCGTCTGATCTTCATATGTCCTTCTTTCCGACTTACTCATTTTCCAGGCTGTGATAATGCGGTAATGTTCATCCCGTTCCTCAAAAATGACGATAATTAAGGTTTGGTTCTCCGTGAAACCCTTTGCTCTGAGTCGAGGACTTTGATAATCCGCTTCAAAAATGACCATAGGATCAAAAAACACCTCGCATGCTTCCTCAAAGGAAATTCCATGCGCCATTAAAGAAATTTGGGCCTTTATGGGGTCCCATTCGAAGGTTTCGTCATTCAGGGTGAACACAACCGATGCCATATCGCCTCGCCAATATAACGTATATACTTTGTATATGCATGAGTCAAGGGTTTGAAGGTTTTTAATGGGGATCGGCGCAGAAGGACCTGGATAGAAATTGTCTCTGCCTAATTGGCGCTAGTCCACAGCAGACAGGTACCCAGAAATAACCCGTCATACCGAACTGCGTGCGCATCCGGGCCCAAATCAACCAATTTTTGTTTGCGTTTCGTCATGAGGTTTCGCCCCTATTGCCCAACTCCTTTACGGAATTATGTTGGGATCGTTTGAATTCCCCTTTACCCTTTTCCGAATAGTTGGATGAGAGCGGCAATGCCCCGGAAGAGGAAGCCGGTGGTTGGGAATAGAAAAACGAAAGATAACATTTTGACGTTCTGGTCGATGTCTTTGTTTTTTTGGATGAGGACAAAACAGACGATCATGACGATGGCCAGGCAAAAGGCAGCCGGTGCAACAATGATCGGTTTTGCATTGGTGAAAACAATGGCAAAAAGGCCCAAAAACGCGGCCATGGAGAGGAGGAGCCCAAACGTTCTTGTCCACTTTTTTTCTTTTAAATGCTCCGAAGGGAAATGGTCCAGGAACTGATCCCGCAACGACCTATAATCGATCAGGGTCACGGGGATGAGGATTTTTTTGCGCTTTAAGCCTTCGATCACCAGGCCGCCGTCGAATTCTATAACTTTTTGGATTTCGCTGATTAGGATTGTCGTTTCGGGTAACCCGAGTTGAATTCGCGTGATGCGATCTGCCTCCGGCACGATACGAAAGGATTGCCACACCTTTTTGGCCCAGTAGAGTGACAAAAGAAAGGAAAGGCCGAACAAAAAAGGCAGGAACGCCAAAAAAATTGGCTCCAGCGTCTCATTTCTTTGTTTAAAAAGAAAAAACACAACACCAGTGACAATGAAACTCATCATCACCATTCGTATTGCCATCTTCTTTACTACCCCCTTGAAACCCTTGGGGTCTAGGCGCAATCCTTCGCAGCGAGGATTCGGTTGAACATGAATCTGGTCGTTGGGGGAACTGTATGGGTTGCTCATTGGCTTTGCCTCCCCTTCAACAGGCATCACATCATAGTGCGAATGGTTCCATTCACGCCAGATGAGTCGAAGAAAGGAACATTACGCTCTAAGCTGTTCCTTTTTATTTTTATCGAAAGGTCCAAGCCGCCTTTCAATCGCTCACCCACACGTTCCTTATTCGAGAAATACATCCGCCAATTTCCACTGGGCGAGCGGGTTTTGACATGCGCCTTCGAACCTTCCGACCTACAGAATTGACAAGCTTTTTTTGTTTCGGGTAAACCTTTTCCCATTTAAACGCGTAGGATCCTGTTCTGTAACATCACTTTTGGGAGGTGCTGGTATCCATTTAGCTGTATTTGGAATTTTGGCCGCCCTGAAAAATTTGTCTAGACCGGAGCGTTGATGACCCACCTAACCCTGTTTTTCCTTCAGTTCTTATTTTTCTCAATGCCCGGAACCGAAACGGATTTGATGGCTCAGAAGATTGATGCGTTGATGAGCCAGTACCATCTGAACCATGAGTTTAATGGCAGTGTCTTGGTTGCTCAGAACGGCCAGGTGATTTACGAAAAGGGTTTTGGTTTGGCCAATGTGGAGTGGCAAATCCCCAATGCCCCAGATACGCGCTTTCGCTTGGCTTCGCTGACCAAGCAGTTTACGGCCATGGCTGTCTTACAGCTCGTTCAAGAGGGCAAGCTCAAATTGGAGGATACGGTCAGCGACCATTTGCCGTTTTATCGAGCAGATACCGGGGCCAAAATTACGATTCATCAGTTGCTTTGCCACACTTCCGGTATTCCCAGTTATGGGCGGGACAAGGTGTTCATGCAGAAACAGGCCCGCAATCCGGTCGAAATTCAGCAATTCATAAGGGAGCGTTGTAGTGGCGATCTGGAATTCGTTCCGGGTAGTCAGTTTAAATAGAGCAATTCCGGTTATTACCTTCTCGGCGCGATTATCGAGGCGCTAACCGGCCAGTCTTGTCAACAGGTCATTGCACAGAAAATATTCACACCCCTTGGAATGCACAACAGCGGGTATGACGATGCGCAAACCGTTATTCCTCGGCGGGCCAGTGGCTAACTTCAAAAGGGCGAAAAGTTTGAAGGCGCTCCCTTTGTTGATGTTTCGGTTCTTTATGCGGCAGGTGGTTTGTATTCCACCGTTGGAGATTTGATGATTTGGGACCGAGCACTTTTCAGCAATACCCTTCTCTCCGCAGAATTGAGTCAAAAAATGATGACAGCCAATCTGGGTCATTACGGTTATGGCGTCAAAACGGGTGCAGTCAGCCTGGATGGACAACAGGCGATCAAATTCGTGGCACACGGCGGCCAAATCTTTGGCTTTAGCAACTTCATGGTCCATTTTGTCGATGGGAACAACCTAATCGTTTTGTTGTGTAATGGCGGCTCCCGACCCAAGCGAGCGCACCTGGAAATAGCCAAAATCCTCTACGGGATATCTGATGACGAACCCCATGGCTCCGAACATTCGGAGGCTGCCTTTTCAGGTCAAGATTCTGAAATCGACGCGGATCCTAACGGAGAAAATCCCAGCTTCCAATTGTCGACGGAGGCGCTTGAAGCCTTTGTCGGTACCTACCAAATGCCGGATGGCAAAACACTAACCTTCTCCATTCAGGGTGATCATTTGGTCGGCAAGCCTAGCGGCCAACGGCCTGCCGAGCTCTTTCCCCTTTCGCCAAACCGATTCTTCCTGAAAGTCGTGGCCGCAGAATTGGAATTCAACACCAACAGCCAAGGCCAAGTGGAGAGCGTGACCTTTTTCCAAAAGGGCAGATCCAGAACCGGCAAACGGATCCAATAATCACCATTTTGAAGCTGCCGATTGTGCAAATCGGCGCCAATTTCGGGGTCTATTCCAAGTGCAGGTGGCAGATCAGTTCTACACCAATACCCACAACAAAACGCCCGTAAGGCGAAAGGACACAGCCCGGGCTGACAAGCGCAGCGCGGAACCCCGGGTTAGGCCCAAAAAAGGATAAGGAGCCCGGACTGGCGACAGAGGCCCATCCGTAATTCGTTTGGAATTTTTTGCAGGTTTTCGTTTCGCCCTGCCGGGCTCCACGGTTTGGTGGGCTTAAACCTGGGTTCCTCGCGCTGCTCGTCACCCAGGGCTTTGACCTATTGCCCTGCCGGGCAGGAAATGCCTAAATCGCCATCGCCCGGGAATGGTTGATTTTTTGATCTTCCGCGCATTCCCTTTCGCCCGTTCGGGCTCTCCCCTCATTTTGGGCTTTGCCCGGGGTTCCTCGCGTTACTCGTCACCCCGGGTTTTGACCTTTTGCCCTGACGGGCAAGTGACCGGCCAATCTTGCTGATTCGCCTGGCTTGGAGACTGGTTTGGTTGTGCGGGTATAAGGGGCTGGTCTTGCCATTTTTTATGGGATTTGATGTCAAATCGTACCCCTGGAGATAAATGGTTAGAGTACGCTTTTTTAGTGATGGCCTCAGTGGTACGTCTTGTGCCCTATTTTGATTGGCCCAGCTTAGTTTTGGCGGTCGCGGCGCATGATGTAGCCGTGGAGTTCGGGTGAGTCGGGGTCTAGCAGTTCCAAGGCCGCTACCATGCCAGCCAGGCCCTTACGATTGGGCGCATTGAGGAAAATGATGAGTCCATCGCCACTGTTTTGATAGCAATAGGCCAGGGAGACCGTCGACCAATCGGTGCCGCGATGGCCAATCAAGAGATCATTGTCCAGTACGGAGATACACCAACCCAAACCATAACCCAAGCGCTGTGGGCACCGGGCATTGGCAACACCCGCGCAATTGATTTGTTCTTTTGGCACTTCAACAGCATTCATCTTGAAGCGTTCGGCTTTGAGGCTTTCGGTCAGGCCATCGCCGCGCATGGCGGACACCAAAAAGGTCGCATAATCCGAAACGGTAGTGACCATATCCCCTGTGGCTGAGAAACTGCCGGCTTCTCGGCAATAGCCGCCCGGATAACAGTAATAACCATAAAATTTCCCATCGTCATCCAAAGGTTTGGCGATTCTTGGGAAATTTTCGGGGATAACGCGCATAAAACTATTGTGAATGGCCAATGGTTCAAAAACCATTTCGTTGACCAGATCCTCAAAGGGTTTCCCCAGTTTCTTTTCCGCATAACGCATGACATAGACAATACCTTCACCCGAATACCCGAAGGAAGAGCCGGGCGCATTCATAAATTGCAGCTTCCCGGATTCGGTAAAAAAGCGCCAATTGGGCAAGCCACTGCGGTGGCTGAGCGCCATGCGTGCGGTCAGTTGCTTGACCTGAGCATCGCCCTCCAGATCGGGGTCCACCCAATATTTGGCCATTGGTTCATCCAGGTCCAATTTGCCCTGGGCGACCAAACGGAGGACCGTTTCGGCCGTCACGGTTTTGGTAATCGACGCAACATTGATTAAGGTGTTTGCAGATGCCGATTCTGTCTCGTTTTGTTGACCGTATTGACCTTGCCAAACCAGTTGACCCGCTTTTATGACACCGATACAGGCTGTATTGATTCCGTGCTGTTTGATGAGTTGAGCAAATGCTTGATCCAAGGCGAGGCCCCGCTTCTGCGAGACGGGTTCCACATCCCACACAGGCGAGCTTGTAGGTTTAGTGCTTTGAGCCCAGGCCGTTGAAAAAAAGCAAAGTGTCAATATGATTTTCAAATTTTACTCCTTTAAGCAGTTGAAAACTCTACGCGACCCAGCCGTCAGGGTTTCAAATCGGTTCTTGCTTCCAACGCCAGCCACCCAGGCAATTGGAAAGACAGGTTTGGGATGTTGATTAACCACAAAAAGGGTACGGCCTCCCATGTGGGGGAATTCTGGATTGTTGGAGTTTGGGTAATCCTCTTTGCAAGGTTTACCCAAGCTTGATATATCTTGGGGCTGAATTTGGCTAAGATACGCCTGTTTGCCTGGAGGTGTCTGTGCTGTCAAAACGGATCGTAATTATCGGTGGTGGCTTTGGTGGCCTGTATGCTGCCAAGAATCTGGTCAAGAGCGGCGCACACATCACTCTGATCGATAAGCGAAACTTTCACCTCTTCCAGCCCCTGCTTTATCAGGTGGCATCGGGCGGTTTGTCACCGGGCGATATTGCCTCTCCCCTGCGCGCAATCTTTAAGCGCTACCAGCAGATTGAAACCCTGATGGCTGAGGTTCTGGACATCGATCTGGCCAATAAAAAGGTGAAACTGGCCGATCGCGAACTGGGTTTTGATTACCTGATTGTGGCCACGGGTTCGACCCACAGTTATTTTCAACATCCGGAATGGGAGACCTTTGCACCGGGCCTTAAAACGATTGAGGACGCCTTGGAGATGCGCAGACGCATCTTCCGCGCCTTTGAACAGGCGGAACTGTGTCAGGACCCCGAACAGCGGGCGGCCTGGTTGCGTTTTGTTGTTATTGGCGGCGGTCCGACCGGCGTGGAATTAGCCGGTGCCATCGGTGAACTAGCGCATTACACCCTGAAAAACGATTTTCGCCAGTTCCAATCGGCAGAAACGGAAGTCTTGTTGCTGGAAGGCGGACCGCAAATCCTTTCCGCTTATCCTCCCGATTTGGCTCAGGCCGCAGTGCGCAAGCTCAACCAGTTGGGGGTTACGGTCAAAACCAAGACCCTGCTGACCGAGTTAGATGCACACCAAATCAAGGTCAAATCGGGCGATCAAGTAAGCCATATTCGCACCGAGACGGTCCTTTGGGCGGCTGGCGTTAAAGCCTCGCCCCTGGGCGCAATCCTGGCCAAGGCCAGCGGTGCGGAACTGGACCGCCAGGGCCGGGTTCAGGTGGGTTCAACTTGCGCGTTGCCGAATCATCCAAATGTGTTTGTGATTGGCGATTTGGCCCATTACACGTTTAAAGGGGCACCGCTGCCCGGAGTGGCGCCAGTCGCCATGCAACAGGGCAAGTTTGTGGCACGCTGGATTCGCGCCGATCTGGCGGGCAAGAACCACCCCAAGTTTCGCTACTTTGACAAGGGCAACTTAGCGGTATTGGGCCGCAATGCCGCCATTGCCAAGTTTCGACGGCTCAAGTTTCGCGGCTTTCCGGCCTGGTTGGTGTGGGCGCTGGTCCATATCCATTATCTGATTGAGTTTGATAATAAGGTGTTGGTCTCGCTGCAATGGGGCTGGAATTTCCTGACCCGTAAACGCGGGGCCCGGTTGATCTCGCAAAAGTCGGATGAACGCAGTTAACACGCAAGGTTCGGGCATTTCCTCACGCTAAGCCGCGGAGCACGCTAAGTTTTCTTTTTCAGTCTGTTGGGATTCGGTTTTGGGTTTCGTTTCATGGATCCGCCCAAAATAAGTCAGGAGATGAACCATTTAACGTGAAGTTCCCCTTTGCGGGCTTGGCGACTTCGCTTGCATTTTTCTCACGCTAAGCCGGGGAGCACGCTAAGTTTTTTTCAACGGGATGGATCTGGTTTGGTATTGGGTTTCTTTAAATGGATCCGCCCAAAATAAGTCAGGAGATGAACCATTTAACGTGAAGTTTCCCTTTGCGGGCTTGGCGACTTCGCCTGCATTTTTCTCACGCTAAGCCGCGGAGCACGCTAAGTTTTTTTCAACGGGATGGATCTGGTTTGGTATTGGGTTTCGTTAAATGGATCCGCCCAAAATAAGGTAGGTGATGAACCTTTAACCGTGGAAGTTCCCCTTTGCGGGCTTGGTCTTTGCGTGGATTTTTTTCACGTTTAGGCGCGAGGGACGCTAAGTTTTCTTTTTCAGTCTGTTGGGATTCAGGTTCTGTTTTTTTTCCATATATTTTCCGAACAGCTTCACGTTATGACTACGCTGGGTTAATGAATTTGGAGTGAGGTCGGGTGCTCCTTCTTGGACTCGGTGGTTTCGAGTGAATTTTTCTTCCACTAAAGCCCAAAAAAAACACCTGCCTTTCGCCCATCCGGGCTCTGGCTCCTGTGAGGGCAAGACCCTGGGTTCCACGCTGCGCTTGTCACCCAGGGTTCTGACCTTTCGCCCTGCGGGCTTAGGTCGTGGGTTTACTGATGGGTATTGGCCCCTCTCCCCAGTGTGAATTTTTAATGGGGGGTCGTCCCTTCGCGGGTAACCCTCCCGGGCCACATGGGCGCTTCCAATGTTGCCCGGGTAGGCACTTTGAGGTAACTGGCATTGGAAGAACACGATGCCTTGGTGCAATTTCCTCACTAGAAGATGAGTTCAATCTCCTTGAATCTTGTCTCTGGTCACTTGTTTCTTGCTGTCACTTGTCTCTTGCATGGGCTTCGGCGTGGACGAGTTTGAGTTTCCAGTCGGCCATCGGCGTGCCTTTGAGGTCCAGGTGGCTGATCATGTAGAACAGGCGTTGGGTGGCCTGACCGGTGGGTGCTGCCTGCAAGCGCTGGTGGATCCAGTAGGGCGGAATCGATTGGTTGTAAAGGGTTGCCCGGACCTTTAAGCGATTTTTATCGACCTTGTAGGGCAATTTCACTTCGTATTTCAAGCTGTCCTGTCCTTTAAAACCCGGGCCCTGATCCATGTAATCTGGATCGTTGCCCGTTGCGACTGGATCAGTTGCCTCCATGAACTGGAACAAGACCTGGCCTTGGGGTTTGAAATAATCAGCAGCGCGCCAACCGCGCGGTAAAAGGCGGTTGTCTTTGATGTCGTAAACCCGATGGATGAAAGAGGTTGTGAATTCGCGATCCATGTCCTGATTCAATTCCTCGTAGATCTGGACCTGGTCCTCTTGCGTAATGACTTGGTAATGCGGTTGATAGGTTGTGCCATTGGGCAGGAACTCGGTCGGCAAGGGGTTGCCCTTGTTATCGATTAAAATCCCGGCCCCATTGGTTCGACCCGAACACCAGATCACCTTTTCACCATCCAAAACGGAAAATTCAATAAAGGCGCGGCGGAAGGCAACACCGCTTGGATAACGATGTCCGGTTTTATTGGTCACTGTCACCGTGGCGGAGAGACTCGTTCCATCAAACTGGGTAATTTGGGTGGTTATGTCAGCCGTTTCGGCTTGCGCCTGGATAATCATGTTGTTGACGGCCGTGTCGACCCCGTTGGTGGCTGACGTCATGTAATCGCTTTTATCCACACCCAGAATCTGAGGAAATTGGTCGAACATTTCCAATAAAAAGACGTTGAGACCGACATGTTCGTGGCGGCGATAATCCGGTCGCAAGGGGACGTCGATATCTTCGATTGGTAAACGATTTTCCGCCTCGGGAAAATTGGCGTCTTGAATGGCCGCAATTTGGGTGGTCAGATTATCGAGATTAACCTGGCCATCCGGGGTTTTAAAATCGCGCGGCATGTGACAGTCCTGGCAGCTTTGGAATTGACTGTTAGGCTGACCGGGATCCTGAGCAAAGGCGCTATTCTGCCATTCCAGGAAAGTGGCCTGTTCGATCGAGTGTTGGTAGCTCTGAAAGGCAGGATTGGTTTCAGCCGCATTCAGGACCGGGAAGCGGTCATCCGTTGCTCCGATATTGGGTAAGTTAATCGAGTGGC
Source organism: Acidobacteriota bacterium (assembly GCA_020637335.1). Classification (GTDB taxonomy): domain Bacteria; phylum Acidobacteriota; class Holophagae; order Acanthopleuribacterales; family Acanthopleuribacteraceae; genus JACJWC01. The sequence goes on from JACJWC010000005.1 coordinate 60,425, forward strand.
AGGCACCACACAGTTGGGAATTGCGGATGAAGGCATTTTCGGTTGGGGTCACACCCAAGGTGTTATCCATCGGTTTGACCCGAACATCGGCAAAAGGACCAAAAAACTGATCGTTCGGCCCTTGCTCAAAGCGGCCCGTATTGTTGTGAAACAGGACAAACGCCAATTCTTTATTGGTGTCCCCCGTCAAGTAACCGGGCGGTGGGTTCCAGTTTTCGATCTGGTCAGGGCTAGGTTTGTCGATGTGATGACAAATGGCGCAACTGACACCTTCCCTGCCCAATTGACCGTATTTAACGTACATCGCTTCATGGTCCGGCGGTTCGGGTTGTTTGCTGGAAATCCGCGGGGCGAGGAACATGTAATCGATTTTGAAATTGGGATCGAGATGCGGATTGGACTCGGCATCGATGGCCAATTGGCGTTGACCCATCGCTCCGTGACAACTGGTGCAGGTATTAACGACAGCCTGCATATTGTCTTCTAACGAACCGACCAACGGTGTTGGGTTGCGTTTGGCATCGCGCTGCAAATACACCATCTCGCTTTCGATCTGGGCGAAGAAAATGGGATCGCGACCGGCCAGGCCCATGGGCGACCAACGCCATTCTCCGTACTCGGATAGATTGTACCCATCGCCATAGTTGGGGCCAGTGGATACGAACATGGTCACGCCGTAGGGCTCGCCACCCAATCCGCCATGGCAGCCCAGACAGTTGTCGGAGGTGATAAAGGCTTCAGCGCCATCGTGAGCCGGTAGGACCTGATCATTCCATTGGGAAGGAAAGGTTTGGACCTTGTTTTCCGGCTCCGGGTTCATGCCATAGGCTTTCAAAATGGCGGGATTGGGTTTGGGCAGCGCCTCATCATCAACGGTTCGATGGGCGGCCAACAGGCGGGTTAGGCCGGTGTGGAAATCGGCGTCTTTTTCTGCACCCAAAGGATTGCTTGAGGAATACGGCCGCAACAGGTCGGGTAACATGAAGTGGGCTTTTACGTAGGGCTCATCCGCGATTTGGGAGAGCGGCCAGTCTTTGAAATGGGCAGCGCTGCGCCAACTGGTATCGACCAAAAACCGCAAGGGCTCTTGGTCCGGCATAAAACCTTGAATATTGCGCAGGGCGCTGAAGGTGAATTGGTTTTCAGCAGATGCGTGACAGCGCAAACACGGTGCACCAAAACTGCTATTGGGGGGTTGGGTCAAGGTATCGAGTTGGCGTTGGATGGCTTTTTCAATGGATTCACCCTGCCCTGGTGCACCTGGATTGGCCCAAAACCAGCCATCTTTGGAAGCCTGCCGGTCGCGGACAATCACGGTCCAGGCGCTGATCAATTGGTTGATCAGTTTTTGGTAAGCGGCCGGATCAGCGTATTTGGGGTCATTGGCCAGGTCTTGATACAAAACAGCTGGTGGGGTGAACATTTCCTTAATGATCATGGCCCCGTCGGGAATCTCCCCTTTGCGATCGTTTTTCAGCCATGAAATGACTTCAGGCGAATAATAGATGCGGACAGCCGGGTGGGTCCCGAAATACTGGTTTTCGATGTAGGGCCCAGTATCGCGGACTTCCTTGTCATGATCCCATCCCATCAAAACGTATTGGCGCTCCATAAGGAAGCGGTAGAGCACCTGTTCGTAATCCTGGAGAGGAAGACTGCTGGGCAGCGGCAATGGGGTCGCTGAGGCTTTGGCTGTTGTCGTTTGCGCGAAAACGCAAAATGAAATTAAAACGGGGGCAAGCCAGCGCAATTTTGGCAAGAAAAGAGACATGAGGGCTCCAAACCGACGTTGGACCCAAGGGGAAGATCCAGGTCAAGAAACGATAATTTGGGGGGTTCCTCAATAGTGTAGGTCATGCAGACTAAAACAACAACCGGGAATGGCGCAAAACCAGGGCCCGGTTGTGTTTTGGTCGTGGATGTTGATTACGGTTCTAAATCGAACACGCGCAGAAAGGCTTGATTGAATTCGGCAATCCACAACCGGGTTTGCGCGGTGAATGCGACCGGTCCTGCGCCCCCGTTCGGGTACAGTTTAAAATAATCGGTCCGTTGTTGCAGGTCTGCCGTGGTTTTGAAGAGCTGCAGATTCCCATCTTCATTTACTCCGAGGAATAGACAGTGATTCGCGTTATCCCAGCCCAGGAACCGTCCTGCCCAAGGCGCCGCGGCTTGAGGTTGTATGCTCGAGGCATTGTAGGCTTGAGCGCCAATAAAAATCCGATCCTGGACCGCATCGTATTGCAGCGCATAGCCTTGAAAGATTGGGACAAGTGAATCTTGGGGCAGCAACGTTTGGCTCTGAGACCAGGATTGAGAATGGGGATTCAAAATTTGGAACAGGCCGTTGTCTTTTTGGTACACCAACAAGCTGCCATCCTTGCTGCGCACAACCAATTGGATAACGCCTATGGCCGCATGGCGACCCGGATCGAACTTAAAATTCGGGATTTTCTGGTTGAGGAATACCGCTTGGGTTTGGGCATCAACCCCGACAATAGTCTCCGTTTCGGGCAGACAGGCGTAAAGACGGTGTTGCACAGGATCCAGAGCCATGACGCCAATCGCATCATGACGGCCTTCTGCAATGGGCAACTCAATGCGTGTCTCGAGGGTGCCAGTCCGTGAATCGTGAATCCCTATGGTACTTTCGTAGTGGTTGAGGATAAACAGCTTACCAAGGCTTTGGTCGAACTGGATCACGCTCGGCCAGCGCCCAGTCTCGTGTTCGGTCAGTTCACCAGACTCCAGGTCCCAGCGGACGAGCTTGCTTCCGCCAAGGCGTTCCAGCATGTACAACGCGCCATCTGCGACCAGCATATCGTCCAGGGATTCGCCAATATCGATAGATCGGAAAGATTCGGGTTCGTGCCAGGACGCGACATCAAGGGTCCCGGAATGCATGGCCGGCCAAGCAATCAAACCCAATTGTGGATCGGCGACGATTTGGGCGGCATAATCGCCGCCGCGTGAAATGGTTTGCTGACCGCTGGTCAAGTCGGTTTGGGTGATTTTGGCCCAAATTCCGGCTTCGCCTTCAGCCAAATAGCCGTCTCTGGTGATTTGAACCAGGCGCGCCTCGGCCGGAAAATAGGCAGAATCATTTATTTCTTGGCTGTGTTGGATTTTTTGGATCACTTTTTGGGTTGCCAGGTCCAGAACCTGCACCGATTTTAGGCCCAATAAAATAAGCCACTGCCGGTTGGCATCCAAAATCATTTCCCCCAAAGGTTCACTGGTGGTGATGGCCATATTGCGCACCATTTGGAAGGTTTGGGTGGAGAATACTTTGATTTGGGCTGAACCATTTTGGGTGTTGCGCTGTCCGACATATAGCCGGTCACCCGAAAGGGCCAAACCACCGACCAAGCCCAATTGCGGATTCATGCTGGTTATGGGGCTAAAGGTTTCGCCGGATAAAATCCGGATTTGGTCTTGATCCGCAATATAGATGTGGTTTTTTTCGGCATCGAAAGCAATCGCACCGCCATTGCCTGCGAATTGGAATTCGCCTTGAACTTGGCTATTTTGCGGGTCAACCAGATACGCCTTTTTGGGGTTGGACTCACTCGGAACAATGACCAGAAACCCATTGACAGGATTAACGTCCAGCGCGGCCAATTGGCGGCTGGTGGGCATAGCAATTGCCCCAATCTGGCGTCCAGTCAGCAAATCGATTTGGGCAATCCAGGGTGTCTGAGAACCCACTGTGTAGACGAAATGCTGCTGGGTGTCCACTGCGGTTCCATACATCTTTAAAGTGTTTGGGTATGGTGAAACCAGAACGTCTTTAAGATCGAGTTCTGCGATGGGTTGTTGCAAAAACAAGTCATGGGTAAAACACACCAAAACGGTCAGAATCAGAGTCATGGCAACCTCCTTTTATGTCTCAAAAAGGCGGACCAAAAAGCTACCCAAACTGTTGAATGCTGGGACGCGAGATGTGCTGGATATCACTGGAAAGCCAACCAGAAAAAGATTGGCGCTCAAATTCCAACTCTATAAAATGATCGGATGCATACTCATCGGGCCCAAAAAGCAATTCCTTCGTATTACCTCTATTTTATTTTGTTAACCTTGGGGTTTTTGGCCTATGCACCGGCCTTGTTCAATGAATTTATTATTCTGGATGACGGTTTGTATGTGGTCGAAAATCCAGTGTTTAACCGCCAGGGTTGGGACTTTTGGCAAAATCTGATGTTTGGGAACCATGGTGGTAATTTGGACCCAGTCACCATGGCCAGCCATGTCATCGACCTACACCTTTATGGCTTGAACAGCTTGGGTCACCACGCCTCAAGTCTGATTTGGCATTTGGCAACAGGTCTCCTCTTGTTTCGTGTTCTGTTCCGGCTATTCAAACGACGAGATTTGGCCTGGTTTGCGAGCCTGATCTGGATGATCCATCCATTGCAGGTGGAGTCGGTGGCTTGGGTTTCTGAGCGCAAGAATCTGATCTCCACCTTTTTTTTATTGGCGAGCTTGTTGGCCTGGCTTCGTTTTGAGCGCACCCACCTAAAACGGTATTGGACGTTTTCTTTTTTGTTGTTTGTGATTGGCCTTTTCGCAAAAAGTATGATTGTCACCTTGCCGTGTATTCTGGTTTTACTCTCGCTGCGCAGATGCCATTCTGGATTCAGCCTTCGGGATGTCTGGTCTTGTTGCAGCCCCACTTTCCTGCGCGTATTGCCGTTTTTCGGCATGTCAGCTTTGATTAGTTGGCTTACTGTCCATTACCAAGCCAATGCAGGTGCCATGGCTTTTGGAATGAAATATGGTCTGCCGACCCGTTTGCTGAATGCCATTATTTCCTACAGCACATACATTCAACAATTTTTATGGCCGAAGGACTTAGTGATCATGTATCCACTCAGCGGCCAATTTCATTGGTTTGGGGCCGTTCCTATCGCCGGGTTCTTATGCGGTGCAGTCTTTTTGTGGCGAAAGTATCAATTGAAATGGGTTTTAATTGGCTTTTTCTTCTTTTTGGGTACATTGGTTCCCGTGATTGGCATTGTCCAGGTGGGCCTGCAATCTCATGCAGATCGCTATATGTATTTGCCCATGATTGGCCTGTGTCTCATGTTCGGTGATCTGCCATTTCGGCGGATCCATTTGCGCCCCTGGTTTTGGTTAATTTGTTTAACTGCTTTGGGCCTCGCCTACCGCACTTCTCAACAGACGCGCACGTGGCGCGATACAGAGACGCTTTTTAAACACGCCTACACCCACACCGAAAAAAATTGGTACGCCCTTTTTATCCTGGTTCGTATCGATGCCGGACTCGGAAAGTTTGATGATGCGCGCAAAAAGCAGGAAGAGATGGCTGAATGGCAGGTCGAACCTGGACTCGCGCTTTATTGCAAAGCCATGATCGAAAAAAAAGCCGGCAATTTTGATTTAGCCGAAAGCTTGTTTCTACAAGCCATGGAATTTGAGCCGGATTTTGATCGTAGCCTCATGGATTTTGCAGATTTGGCGTTGCAAGCCAAAAATTTTAAGGTTGCCAGGCAACGAATTGAACGATTTTTAAAGCTATACCCAGACAACGAAGGGGCCTGGATGCTTGCAGGTGAAATTTATGAGGCATGCAACGAGCCTCAATTGGCGGAGCAGGCCTACCAGAAGGCTGTTAACCTTTTGCCGGTTGCTGAAGTGTTCAGGCTGTTAAGCGAATTTTATAAGAAACAAGGTTCGACCGAAAAAGCCAAGTTTTATTACCAGAAATGGCTTGCCGCTCCCCGACAGGATGCATTATAGCCAATCCGAGCAGGAAAAATGAGCAAGCCACCTGGAAGGCTTGCACTTACCTTTTGAAAAAACATTTAAAAATGCCTATGATGAAGCTTTAGACATCAAGATGGAAACAGGTGAAATCCATGGCGACCCCTCTCGAACCAATCATTGCCAAGATCAAGGCCCGTGTACAATCAAACATGGAAAAAATGGTGGAAGCTCTGGGCCAGGACCTGGAAACTTTGGCTCAGGTCAGTCCAGAACCGGCGAGTGGCGGCGGCAATTTTGCCGAATTTTATGAGCAATGTCAGGCGCTGAGTTACTCCAACAACCAGATTGATCTGCTCAATGTTTTGATTGAGAGTGCCAGCAAATTTGCACCCAGGGTCGCGCTTTTCATCTTAAAAGAAGATACCTTGCACGGCTGGGCTGCACGCGGTTTTTCGCACGCCTTTAATGAGGGCAAGGTCAAAAAGGTCCATTTGCGGGTGAACCAGTTTCCCGAACTCAATCGATCCATCCTGCAGGAAGAATCGTTTGTGATCAATTTCAGCGACTTGAGCCACATTGCCGATATCATCAAAGACTTTGATGGATTTGTGCCCTTTCTTTCCGCCTTTTACCCCATAGAAGTTCGTGGGAAAGTGGCGGCTTTGCTTTATGCAGACTCGGGTAGTGAGAGTGGGCTGAATGAAACAACTCAATTGGCACTACTGGCTTACGTGGCGGGCCTTGAGCTGACCCAAATCACAGCCAAGATCAAGAAGCAAAAAGAAGTAAAAACACGGGAGGTGGAGCGCAGCAAACCCTCACCGCCGCCGGACCCCACGTTTGATACTGGCGATTTCCACCACGATGAGCCGACCAAACCCGAGCCGCCTCCTTCGCCCACGCCCCCAAGTTCTGCGGCAAGCGACGATTCGCCCGAAATCCAAAAAGCCAAGCGGGTTGCCCGCGTTTTGGTTTCGGACCTCAAGCTCTACCACGAGCGCGAAGTAGCTGCGGCACAAGTCAAAGGCAACCTTTATGACGCCATTCGGGAAGATATTGACCGCAGCTATCAACATTACAAGGAACGGGCAGGAACATTGGCACCGCCTGGAACCAACTATTTTAAAGATGAGCTCCTTCGCCAATTGGCGGAAGGCAACCCGAGAGTTTTGGGCAACCTGCCATTTTGAGCCATATTTCCCAAGCTTAAATCCGGATCGTCTGAAAAAAACATAACCTTATTTCTGTGATGGATTTGTGGTTATGATAATGCTGCCTCGATTGATTCATCCATTTTGGAGGTTCTATGTCTCGAGTTCGGATTGCCATTAACGGGTTTGGCCGGATCGGCCGCACCATTGCCCGCATTGCCAAGTCCCAAAACAAGTTTGATTTGGTCGCTGTCAACGATTTGACCGACCCAGAATACCTGGCCTATGCCCTAAAGTACGACAGTACTCATGGCATTTACCCGGGCAAAATCGCGGTGGAGGGCAACGGGATCCGCATTGATCGCGATGTTGTGAAGGTATTGGCGGAACCCAAACCGGAAAATTTACCCTGGAAAGAGCTCAAGATCGATTATGTGATTGAGTCGACCGGGATCTTTCGAAAAATCGCCCAGGTCGAACAGCATTTGAGTGCCGGTGCCAAGCGGGTCATTGTATCGGTCCCGCTCAAGGACGAGTGTCCTGCCACCATCGTCATGGGTGTAAACGACGATTTGTTAAACAAAGACATCCGGGTCATCAGCAATGCCAGTTGCACCACCAATTGTGCCGCACCCCTGGCCAAGATCATTCACGAAGCTTTTGGCATTGAACGCGGCCTGATGAATACGGTTCATGCCTACACTGCGGATCAACGTTTGTTGGATGCACCTCACTCCGATTTCCGTCGCTCGCGCAGTGCGGCCGAAAATATTGTCCCCACCAGTACCGGTGCCGCGCGAACGGTAGGCAAGGTCTATCCGCCACTTAAAGGGAAGTTGGATGGATTTGCTATCCGCGTCCCGGTCAGTGATGGGTCCATCGTCGATCTCACCCTCCATCTGAGCAAAGCCGTTACGGTTGAGGAGATCAATGCCGAGGTCAAACGCCGAGCCCAGGAAGATTTTATGGGTGTAGTTTCAGTGGCTGAAGCCCCGCTGGTCTCGTGCGACATCGTCGGAAATCCGCACAGCTGTATTTTTGATCCAGACCTGACCCGCGTCATCGATGGCAATTTTGTCAAAGTGGTGGCCTGGTACGACAACGAGTTTGGTTATAGTTCGCGCATGGTCGATCTCATCGAGAAATTAGCCGATATGGATGGTCTTTCGATCTGATCCTGCTTAAAGCAATTCAGGAAAAGGAGCGCCTCAAGCGCTCCTTTTTTTAAAAACTGTGACCGCCATGTGCGCCCATCATAAATTCAAATTGCAAGATAGCGCTGCGTTCCGATTCATTCAGGCTATCCGCCGAATCGAAGTTCAATTGCAGGCGAATTTTGCTAAATTCGCTAGGATAAAAGGTTAAATTTGGGGCCCAGCGCGTGCGCTGATCCAGGCGGGGATCGTCTGCAAAATCAGCCAGGCCGGGTAACCAATCACAACGAATACCTGCCACCCAACGCCGTTTAAAGCCCCAATTCCACTGAACATAACCGCCTTCATCGGACAATGGGTCGCCATTTAAACCTTGACCCGGAAGTTCATAACGCCGCCACAGGTATTCGGCTTGAATTGACCAAAACGGGAAGCCGTGGTCGTTGCGCGGCCGTTTCCACTTGCCATACAGGTCTAAACCCCAAATTTGGGTTTGTTGGTCCGGTCCACTTGCGTTGGGTCCTCTTAAATAAGAAACACCATTTAATAAAGTGAAGTTGGCGCCCCAGTCGCTGGACACTTTCCAATGGGTGGACAGCAAGAGGTCAGACAAAGAATGTACCGGTCGCTCTTGCAGTTCGTAACCTGCAAATTCTTCACCGGCTTCAGAGCGAAACGATACCGCCGTTTCACCTTGCGCATTCTGCAGGCCCAAACTGGCTTCGACATAAAGGGGTAAAGGTATAAGCCAATTCAGCTGGGCACCTGGCCCGCGCAATCCATCCGGGCCAAACAGGCGCGACAGGACAACGGGCTGGTCGGCAAAGGTCCAAGTATGAGGATGGCTGGGGTTCAAGCGACCAAAATCCGTAAAAAACGTTCCGGCCTTGACCTGCAAACCCGCAGGCAGGGCCAAAGTAGTGAGATAGACTTCTTCCACTTCGACGTTCGTTTCACCGTTTTCATCAATTTGTAAAACCAAATGGGCATCGCCACGCAGATAAGGATCGACCACGCCTGATAGGGTTAACTCCAGGTTCTGCAAGGTGAACCCGCGGTTCTTGGGATCATGGCCTCCTGCTTGCAAATCGCGGAAAACCGATTCCTCAGCTGTCGACGCTGCCGCAGAACTCAGCGTATCAATACTGATATCAAGGAGTTTTAGGCCAGTGCTCCTAGCCGGAGCCGGACTTGGCGCCGGCAATGCTGAAGGTGGCGTTGATGGCGCGGCGGCGATTGCTGCTGCTTGGTTTTGGGATTCTTTTAAGGCCGAGAGCTGGGATTCGAGCTGGCTTATGCGCGCTTGGGCCGAGGCCAGCTCAGTTTTGAGCTGTTGGACCTCAGCCAGGATTTGGGGCAGTGGATCAGGGTTCTGGGTCTCCTGACCCAACAAGCTCCCACCCATCAGGACTATGCTGATCAACCCTGCATTGGAACGCATGCGCCTGCCCAAAAACAAGCCCATCAGGAAACAGATTAAGACAAAAAATCCCAAAACCGAAACGATGGTGGCCCCTGCAGGGAAATCGTACAAAAAGGAGAAATGCAGGCCCCAAAAACTGCTCAAACCGGCAATCGTCAGGGACCAGAAAATAACCCAGCCATTGCGTTTGGAAAGCATGATGGCTGCCACGGGCGGCACAATCAGAAAGGAGAAAACCGGGATCACCCCGCCTGCCCGGATGGCAAAAACGATCACAAAGGCGAGCAGAATATAAAACACAAAATTGTAGAGGTGGTCCTGACGGCTGAGCGTTTCACCACTGCTCTTCGCATAGGTCAAAGCAAAAAAGCGTTTACCCAAAATGGCATGGATAACACCGACAAGCCCAAAAACAATCAGCATCCACTGGATCTGAGTGGGTGAAAGCGCCAACACATTGCCAAACAATACATCTTGGATATCGCCTTCACCATGAGGCGTTTTTGAAATGAGCAGAACCGTAAAAGCCGAGCTCACTGCATAAAAAATCCCAATGATGGCCTCCAAGCGCAAACGCGGATCGCGCACTTTCAAAACGGAGAAAATGGTCGCGCCCATCAAGGTAAAGGCCATTGACCACAACACGGCATCCTGTTCGAAGTAAGCCGCCATGGCCACCCCCATGGAACTCAATTGGCCCAAACCTAAATCCACAAAAACAATCCCTCGGCCGACGACATGTATTCCCAAATAGCCGAGGATGAGCCCCATTGCCAAACAGGCGAACAAGGCCTGTAACATGAAAGGATACTGAAACCAGGAAAACATGGGGACCTCCCCTAGTGGCCAAAGGCCTCTTTCAAAAGCTTCAAATTGGTATCAAACAGATCAAAGTAGGTGGAAACGTGCGGTAGACCATCAACACTATTGGCTAAAACGACCAGTTTGGCGCCCGTCTGTTCCGCGAGCATTTGAGCCGATTTTGGATTGTAGTAGGGTGCTGTAATGATGACCTTAATGCCGTCCTGTTTGATTTTCTCGATCAGTTCCGCCACATAACGACCGGATGGCGGGATACCGGGCTTCGGCTCAATAAAATAGGCCGCATGAATCTGGAAACAGTGCTCGAAATAGGGCCAGGAATCGTGATAGGCCACGATTTTGGATCCCGAAAAGACCGCTGCTTCGGTGGTCCATTTCTCAATCGCGGCATTTAACCGGGATTTAAAATCAGCTAATCGGTTCTGGAAATCCGCGCTGTGGCTAGGGTCCACCCGAACCAAACCCGCACAGATGTTATCGGCAATAATGGCGCCATTGTGCGGATCCAACCAATAATGCGGGTTGCCATAAGGGTGAATATCACCGGCGGATCGATCGGCTTCGTTTGGCACTTGAAGCCGTTGGACATTGAACGATGCGTCCACATATCCGGGTGCACCCACCTGAATTTTAGGGTTGCGCGCATTGAGCAAGAGATTGGGCACCCAGCCGATTTCGAGTTCCATTCCGACCTGAACAAAAAGGTCCGCGCGCTGCAATTTGACCAGATATGAAGGTTTGGCATCCACAAAGTGGGGGTCTTGGTTTCCAGCCGCAATGGCCGTAATCGAGACCAAATCACCGCCAATTTCGGCGGTAATCGCCTGCAGATCGCTGGTGGTTGTGACGACATTGACTTTCGCCCAAAGCGGGATACTCGCCAAAAAAAGCAAAACAAAAGGAAAACAGCCCAGCCGGGACCGGACCCGATATAAAGACATTCTAAACTCCCGGGAAAAATTAAAATTATGACATTCCATATGGAAAAGGCAGATAATAAACAACTTAACCTAAACCATGGGGAAGTCTAGCCAATTTCCCGGTTCACTGAAAGGGCACAACGGTTAAATTACGAAATGATCATGTTGATCTTCTCCTCAGCGCCGGGGATCCCGGTCTAGATCCAGGATCCATGCTCAAGATTGTGGTCAGTAAAATCGGAAGCATGGCCTGATCAGGAGCCAACTTGGACGTTCTGCACAGGAACTCGCCCTCCAAAAAGCCTCTATTGGCTGGAATTTGGCGAAAAGGCAGGTGTGGCTATAATAGGCCCGATCCTTGCTCTCTCTGCACCACTTCCCTTTACGGAGTTCATTCATGAGTTCATCCAAATGGAGCCCTTTGGTTCCTAGTCATCAAATTCTGCCCGAGTTCACCGCCAAAAGTTTAATCTTGGGCGCAGTACTATCCATGATGTTGGCGTTTGCCAATGCCTACATCGGTTTAAAAGTCGGTCTAACCGTTTCCGCATCTATCCCTGCGGCGGCCTTGTCCATGGGGTTTTTAAGGATGTTCCGTCGTTCCAACATCCTTGAAAACAACATGGTCCAAACCAGTGCCTCTGCCGGTGAATCGCTTGCAGCTGGCATCATTTTCACCATCCCAGCCCTGGTCATGATGGGTGCCTGGCCCTCCTATCTATACGTACCCATGGTTTCGATTGGAATCGTAGGCGGCATCATGGGTGTCGCCTTTACGATTCCCCTGCGCAAAGCCTTGATCGTACAAGCCAAACTGGCCTTTCCCGAAGGCGTGGCCACTGCGGAGGTCCTCAAAACGGGTGGCATTGAGGTCGATCACGACCATCCCGATAAAAAACTGTCCGAAGAAGGCGTTAGCGGCTTCTGGAAATTGCTTCAGGCGACCGGTATCGGTGCTGGGTTTAAATTTCTAGAAGGTGGAATCGGCGTATTGGCCGGTACGGTTCAATCGACCCAACTCTGGGTCAAGGGCAAATACTTGTTCACCGGGAATATCAGTATTTCACCAGCCTTGATCGGTGTCGGCTTTATCGTGGGCCTAAACATCGCCACCTTGATTTTTATCGGCGGTACGATTGGCACCCTGATTGGGGTCCCCCTCAACTGGGCCGTGAACAGTCAGGACATTCTGGTCAAAAGCGGCCTCGATGCCAATATGAGCTGGACCCAAATGAGCCCTGCCGATTGGGCTAATGTAGCGGGTACTTCCTGGCAGAGCTGCCGTCGTATCGGTGTTGGCGCCATGATGATAGGTGGCCTGTGGTCGCTGATCTCATTGGCCAAACCGTTATTTGATGGCATTAAAGTTAGCCTGTCCGCCTATAAAAGTGCCCGGTCCGGCAACGCTGAAGCCATTGAGCGGACCGAATTTGATACGCCCATCCAATACGTCGGGATAACCGCCATTTTGGGTGCCATCCCCATCTACATTATTTTTTATCAAGCCTTGGGCGAATTGCCCAACAAGGGTTTAATCGCGGGCTTAATGACCCTTTTGATGTTGGTTTTCGGGTTCATTTTCAGCTCGGTGGCTGGGTACATGGCCGGCTTGGTCGGCAGTTCCAATAACCCGATTTCGGGGGTCACGATCGCCACCGTCATCGTATCCTCAATCGTCCTGCTCAAAGTGATGGGTGCTGAGGGAATAGCGGGCACGATTGGGCCCATTGCCGTTCTCTACTTAGCGGGTCTGATCTGCTCGGCTGCCTCCATCGCGGGCGACAACATGCAAGATCTCAAATGTGGTCATGTTCTGGGGTCAACCCCTTGGCGCCAACAGGTTTACCAGGTAGTAGGTGTGATTGCAGCGGCCTTGGTCATTCCGTTTGCCCTAAACATTTTGGATCAAGGCGAAGGCATTGGCCGACCCGCCCATGAAGGACAACCCTTTCTGGCTGCACCTCAGGCCGGTTTGATGCGCGACATTGCAACCGGAATCTTTGGTGGGTCCATGGAGTGGGGCTTTGTCTATATCGGATTTGGATTAGCCATTCTGCTAATCATCCTGGACCAGATCCAAAAGAAACGCGGATCTTCGTTCCGATTCCCGGTTTTGGCCGTTGCAGTTGGCATTTACCTACCTTTGGGTTTGAGCTTGACCATATTTGTCGGTGGCGTCCTGGCCCATTTTGTGACCAAAGCCTCACGGAAATCCTCGAAAGACGTTCAACAATCGCGTGAGAATCGCGGCTTATTACTGGCTTCCGGTTTGATTACAGGCGAAGCGCTTATGGGCGTGGCGATTGCGTTTGCCACCTTGTTCAACATCAAGTACGCCATGAATCCGCCCGGTGCAGCCATCCTTTCCCTCATCGGATTGGCGGGTGTCATGTACTACCTCTACCGCCAAACCATTCAGGCCAAGAGCGAATAGGGACTTTCTCGTCCAAAACCAAGAGGGGCGCAAAATCGCGCTCCTCATACGAGGTTAGGCAACCTGGGCCACGAGACGCGTGGCCCTTCTCAGTATTGGCCGAGGTAAAGTTAACGATCGCTTACCTCCGCCCTACGCAATCGTTCGCCAGGCCAAACCAACGCAAAAGCTTCGAGCCTAATGCGCCCATTCCCTATTCGCAAATGGTCCCAAGTTGCGCTCTCTCCCTCAACATAACGGAGCTGCCTGCATCTGTGAAACCCACCCCGTGGTACAGGTTGTTTAACCTGATTCTGAAGTTTTGCATTTTCAATAGTGCACGCGATGGCATCTTGTGGCAATTACCCAACTGACCGACACATACAATTCAATTCAAATCAAGCATTTACCAGGAGGCCAGCGGCCGAATGATCTATGAGCCCACCCCAACGTCAGGAGGGGTGGGGAAAACGGCAGCGCGTGTTGGCCAGAGCCCAGCGGGCGACTGAGTGCCTAGATTGATTGCCGCGTTTCAAACAATCAAACCAATCGGTATTAGCACCCATCGCTCACTTGTTGTGCGATGGTTTGCACGATTCTCCGAATGATTCGGATGTTTTGGTCCCATTCGGCCTTCAATCGCCCATCCGGGCTCTCCGATTTGGGGTGTGTGGCCTTTTCCCACACCTCCTCCGTCGGTGTGGGCTCACGGGTCAATCGGCCTCTGGCCTCCATGTCGAAACAAGACTTGGATCAAAAACTAGGCAAAAAGCAGCCAAAAATAAGTGGCGCGGGTTGCTTACCCGGACGAAGGGGCGCTGGCAGGCGCCCCTTTTTTAGCTACCGATCATTGAGACCAGCTGGCCAAATCCTGTAAAGCAAAGACTTCCAAACGTTCGGACTTGATCGCCCGGATCGCTTCGATCAGGGCTCGTGAGGCGGATAAGGTCGTTAAACAGGCCACATGGGCGCGCATGGCTTCCCAACGAATGTAACGATCATCGCGGTGAGACGATTTGCCAATCGGTGTATTGATCACCAAGGCTATTTCACCGGCGCGGATCATCTGCACAATGTTGGGTTCCCCTTCGTAAACCTTTTTGACCAAGTGGACGGGTAAACCCGCTTCTTTCAACACCTTACCTGTACCCTGCGTCGCAACCAAGTCAAAGCCCAATTGATAGAGACCGCGGCCAATCTCAGCGATTTGATCCTTATCCCGGTCATTAACACTCAAAAAGACCCGGCCCGAACGCGGCAATTTGGCGCCACACGCGCGGTACGCCTTGGCAAATGCAGATCCGAAACTGTGCGCACTGCCCATGACCTCACCGGTTGATTTCATCTCCGGTCCGGTTACCGGGTCCTCGCCGGGCAGTTTGATGAACGGAAAAACGGGGCTTTTAACGTGCCACATAGCGGGCTGGGGATCCATGGGCCAATTCGAGTCGGCCAACTTTTGACCCGCCATAATCTGAGCCGTCATTTCTGCGAACGGCAAGCCACACGCTTTGGCTGCAAATGGCACGGTCCGGGCACAGCGCGGGTTGGCTTCCAGCACGTAAATGATGTCGTCGTGAATGGCGTATTGCACATTGAGCGGACCCAAGATTTTTAACTCAGTAGCCAGGGCCCGGGTAATGGTGCGCAGGTCTTGGTCCTGTTTTTTGCTCAATAAAGGACTGGGCAAGACACACGAGGAATCACCCGAATGCACGCCAGCCGCTTCGATGTGTTGCATAACCCCACAGATCAAGACCGCATCACCATCGCTTATCGCATCGACATCCACCTCAATCGCGTCATCCAGGAAGTTGTCCAGCAGGATCGGTTGGTTCGGCATCGCTTCAATCGCTTTGGCGATGCTTTCCTCTAATTCGCGTTCATCAAAAGCCACTGTCATGGCGCGTCCGCCCAGTACAAAACTCGGGCGAACCATGACCGGATAGCCGATTTCCAAGGCCAGGACCTTGGCATCGTCCAGACCATGCGCAATCCGGTGTTCTGCCTGACGAATCTTCAATCGATCACACAGGCGCGCGAATTGGTCGCGGTTCTCTGCACGATCGATATCAGCCGGGGTTGTACCCAAAACAGGTAAACCCAACTCATGCAGCGGCGTGGCCAAATTCAAGGCCGTTTGCCCGCCGAAGGAGACCACGACCCCATCGGGTTGCTCGAAGCGCAGAATTTGCAGGACGCGTTCCAGGGTCAAAGGCTCAAAGTACAAACGATCAGCCACATCAAAGTCTGTAGAAACCGTTTCAGGGTTGTTGTTGACCATAATGACTTGATAACCCGCTTTTTGAAAACCGCGAATGGCTTGAACACAGGAATAATCAAATTCGATGCCCTGCCCGATGCGATTGGGACCGCTGCCCAAAATCACCACCTTTTTGCCCTTTAACGGTTCAATTTCATGCTGCTCACCATACGTTCCGTACAAATAGGGCGTTTGGGCGGGGAATTCGCCGGCACAGGTGTCAACCGCTTTAAAGCCATAAGGGACCTTTTCACTTCGGTTGCGCACTTCCGCCTCTGAACATGACCAGATCCGTGCCAATTGAAGGTCCGAAATGCCCCACGCTTTAGCCTTGCGCAATTTTTTTTCGGGGCATTCGGTTAGTGTGGTCTCGCGCAAAGCCAAACCCAAAGCCGAAATCTCGCGGAAATGGGCCAGGAACCAGGGATCGATCAAGGTGTGTTCGGCCACTTCGCCAATGCTCAGGTTTTGGTTGAAGGCCTTGCTCATAAAGCGTAAACGCTGCCAATTGGGGATTTTTAATCCACGCACCAGATCACTGGTGGTGTCACCTTCAATTGTGGCAAAACCGTGGTAACCAATCTCCAAACTTTGGATGGCTTTTTGGATCGCCTCTTTAAAGGTCCGGCCGATGGCCATCACCTCACCCACGCTTTTCATTTGGGTGGTCAGGGTTTGGTCGGCATGGGGAAACTTCTCAAAAGCCCAACGCGGAACTTTGACCACCACATAATCCAGGGCGGGTTCAAAGCTGGCCGGTGTGATTTCGGTGATCTGGTTGGCCAATTCGTCCAAGGTATATCCAAGCGCCAACTTGGCTGCCACTTTGGCAATCGGGTAGCCGGTTGCTTTGGAAGCCAGGGCCGAAGACCGCGAAACCCGCGGATTCATCTCAACGATCACGGTGCGACCCGTTTTGGGGTCGACCGCAAACTGGACATTGCTTCCGCCCGTTTCCACCCCAACCAGGCGCAGAACTTGGAGCGACATATCGCGCAATTCCTGGTACTGACGATCGTTCAGGGTTTGAGCTGGTGCAACCGTAATCGAATCACCCGTGTGCACACCCATTGCGTCAATGTTCTCAATGCTGCAAACAACGATCGCATTATCGGCTTTGTCGCGAATGACCTCATACTCGAATTCCTTCCAACCGACCAAACTCTCTTCAATCAGGATTTGCGAGTTGGGCGACATTCTTAAGCCGGATGATGCAATCCGTTCAAACTCGGATTCATCATGGGCAATTCCGCCGCCGGAACCGCCAAGGGTGAAGGACGGGCGGATTACCATCGGATACCCTGTTTCGGCTGCAATCGCGCGGGCCTGATCCATATTGCGCGCAAATCCGCCCTGGCAGGTACCCAGTCCATTGGCGCGCATAAGATCGCGAAAACGTTCCCGATCCTCGCCGAGCCGAATCGCTTCTACGGATGCGCCGATTAATTTGACACTGTACTTCTCCAGAATCCCTCGATCGTGGAGTTCAAGCGACAGGTTGAGGCCAGTTTGGCCGCCCATGGTCGGTAACAACGCATCGGGCCGTTCCTTCTCAATGATATTGGTCAGGAAGGAAACTGAGAGCGGTTCGATGTAGGTGCGGTCGGCCAAATCCAGATCGGTCATCACGGTGGCGGGGTTGGAGTTGACCAAGATGACGCGGATGCCTTCTTCACGCAGGGCGCGCACTGCTTGCACACCACTGTAATCAAATTCGCAGGCTTGGCCGATGGTTATGGGCCCACTGCCGATCAACAGGACGGATTGGATATCGGTTCGTTTAGGCATGAGTCCCCTCCCCCATCAAGGTCAAAAATTGGTCGAACAAGGGTTGACAGTCGCGTGGACCCGGTGCCGCTTCCGGGTGGAACTGGACCCCAAAAACGGGTCGTTCCTTGAGCCGGAAACCTTCCAGCGAGCCATCAAACAAGCTGTGATGGGTGATTTCAATTTCGGGATGCTTCATGGATTCTTCATCCACGGCGAACCCGTGATTCTGCGCGGTGATAAACACGCGATTGGAGATTCGGTCCTTCACCGGGTGATTGCCGCCGCGATGGCCAAACGGCAATTTGTAGGTTGTGCCGCCCAAGGCCAGGGCCATGATCTGGTAACCCAAACAAATGCCCATAACGGGGTAATGGTCCATGAGGCGCGCAACCACCTCGCGAACACCGGGTACTGCATCCGGGTCGCCAGGACCATTGCTGAGCAAGATGCCATCTGGGTTGAGCGCTTGAATGGCATTAAAGGGTGTGTTCCAAGGAACTTGGGTAACCCGACACCCACGTTGAACCAGTTGTTTAATCGTTTGTAATTTGATGCCGAAATCGACCAGAACCACATGTTTGGAACCGGATCCATGTTCGACTGGGCGCGGGGTCGAGACCAGGGGCGCAAGCGATGCACCGACCATGTTCGGGGCACCTGCCAGGTAGGCACGGGCCTGGTCTGTATCGATAGCGGCGGGAAACAAGGCGGCGTTTTGGGCCCCGCCGTCGCGCAGTTTTCGGGTCAGGTAACGCGTATCAACCTCGCAAATCGCCGTGGTATCCAGCGATCGCAGGTAGGCGTCCAGGTCCATCTCACTTTCAGGATGGTAGACCTGAGGCGAAAGGCTTCGGAACACCAGGCCAGCAGCCCGGCCCAAATAGGATTCGCATGCATTTTCATGCACACCGTAATTGCCAATTTCGGGTTGGGTCAGTACGACGATTTGTCCGTGATAGGAAGGATCCGTGAGGATTTCCTGGTAACCGACGACTGAGGTGTTAAAGACTAATTCACCGAGCGCACGCGCACGTGCACCCAGCAGAAGGCCATCCAGACGTGTTCCGTCTGTCAGCAAGAGAAACCCTTCCACAGCGCCTCACCTCAGGGTAGACCAAGAGCGTTCTTGAACTACCCCAAATTAAATTTTCGTTCCGAGACCTTGATTCTAGAGGAAAGCAGGGGTAGAGCGCAAGCCATTCCCTTCATCTGCTCCGAGAAGCCCGTGCGGACAAAACCCGCACCAGCAACCTTAAAAAACGCATATTATGGCAATAAAACGCATAAATCAAGGAAATATTCGAATATAACCAAAAATCACGCCCGTGATGGGCCTGGAATAGGAATTCAAACCGCTGAAAGATCAGCGGATCGTAACGATGTAGCACAGGTATGAGCGGGACATTCACGCAACAGCCTCCTGGCCCAGCTTTAAATATTTATCGTCAAGATTAATCCCGATTGCGTCAGAATAACTACCAACGCTTATTTTTGGGAGTTCAATTGATTTTTGTACATTTCTTATTTTTATGGCTTCAACTTTCTGGTTCCTGGGTGTTTGCGCCAGCGGAGGACATTTACGGGTATCCGAGTTCGGCTTGTCTTTCGCCTGAAGGAGAACTTTTTGTCGTGTTAAGGAACCAAAATCAGGTTCTGAAACTTTCCACAGATGGTCAAAAGTCCTTTTTGTTTGGGAGAAAGGGACAAGGGCCCGGCGAATACGAATATGCCTTTTCACTGCGTTATTTGGAAAAGGACGGTTTATTGGCGTTAATGGATGGCATTACCCAAAAGGTTCATTTCTATTACCCCAACTGGGATTATCAGTTTAGCCGAACCATTCAAGGACCCGATCAAGCATGGGCTGGAAAGGTTGCAGATCGAAACACTTTCATTTTTTTGGACACTTTTCAGCCAATAACGGATGCGGAAAATCGGGGCGCTCAGCTCTTTCGCCTAACGTTTGGCCAGAAACCTGAGTTGATTCAGGCATTTTCGGAAAAGGTTCATCAGGACCCCTTGTTCGTGGTGGATGGCCGAGCCTCTGCAACTGCTTTTCCACCTTGGTTCCGGAAAGTATGCTGGTCTGTTTCCCCTAGCGGGGAATGGCTTTGTTACGGTGGAAACGATTCGTTGAATCTAATCGTGTTAAACCTCTCAAACCAACAAAAAGGATCCTTTCAAGAAACACTACCGCCCCGGCTACTTGACTCTGAATCTGTTAAATCGTTTTCACACAAGGCTGTCCTGAACGGAAATCCCCACGTGTTGAGGGATGAGAAGCCACCGCTGACTTGGCCCATCGTCCAGTCGGTTCAATGGGACTTTGCAATTCGAATTTGGGTCGAGATCAATTGCCAAACCAGCCCTTTAGAACAAGAAACGTATTGGTTATTTTCAGTGGGTACAAAAAAACTCGGTGCCCTCATCTTGGAACAAAATCAACATTTTCTGACAGCCGATCAAAATTCGATTTGGCTGGTGAATAGCCTTGGCGAGACTTGGACAATTGAGAAAAGACCGTTAATTCTTAGCGATTAATGTCGGTGGATGAGTGGGGAAAGTTGGGTCCATTCCATGGGGGTTAGTGGCCGCATTTCGGATCCGTAGCTTTGCCAGTGGAGACCGCAGGCTGGGCAGACACAGACACTCCAGCCACCTGCGATTTCGCCAAGATGCTCTAATGGGTGGCTGTTTCCAGCAAATGCGGCAGCCAAACAGAACTCGCAACCCATGTCCATAACCATGCCCCTTTTTGGATTAAAGCCAGTTTAGGGCGTCAAGGTTCGGAGAAAGTTTTTACACGATTAGAATTTGTGAAGCGATCAGGGTGTGCGGTCGGAGCGGTCCTGTTCGCCATTGGCATAATGGCCCACCAATGCAACCGGATTACCCGATTCATCGAGCAACACTTCCAATTGAAAGAAATCAAAGCGATCCATGCCAAAACGAAGCGGCGCCACGGGGATCAGGGTCATTGGCTTTTGGCCTTCGCGGCTGTAGACCAAACCGTTGCCTTTCACTTCCAACGTGCGTGGCCCGTAGTGGCCGGCAATACGATCTAGCTCGGCCCGATCCAAAACAATAAGCTGCTTTTTTGCCTCGATGAGCTGCTGAATCCATAAAGCGCGCGTCTCCAACTCACCTTTATTGGCAACGAGGGGTGCTGCCTTTTGATAAGCGGCAACGGCTTCCGACCATTGGCCCTGGCGAAAAAAGGCTTCGGCCATACGGCGTTCTTTGCGACCCGGCGCGTCAAAGGACTCGTAACCGGCCATATCAAACGGGTCTTTGAGGCCTGGAAAAAAGCGTTCTGAAACGGCCCGGCCGATCGATAGCCCTTCCGCAGAATTGGCAAAATACACGCAGCCTTGTTTGCCTTCGGCATCGATCAGGAACAAAGCTTTCGCATCGCCATTATCGCCCCAGTGCCAAACGATTTGACGATCCTGCCAAAGGGTCAAACCAATGCCTAAGCCCCAATCCAGGTGCACTGTTCCATAGCCGTCATCACCCGGTCCGACAACGGAACCCTGTGCCGAAAACATCTGTTTGTGGCTCTCGGGCGAAAGTCCAACCCCATCACACAGGGCGATGAGGAAATGGGCGTAATCTTCCGGCGTTGTAAGCAAGCTGGCCGCCACGTTGATCGATTCAAAACGCTGTTTGGGGCTGGGATTACCGGTGCTATCGTGCGGTGTGGTCAAATCCTTTTCAAGTGCGGTGCGCCAAATAAAACTTGAGCGGCGCATTTTCAAAGGCCCAAAAACCTCTTTCTGGAACAAGGCATCCAACGACCTACCCGTCACTTTCTCAACGACCTGGCCTAGATAAACAAAGCCTTCACCCGAGTAACCAAATTTTTGACCGGGCTCAAAGCGCATGCTCAGATGGTCACCGCCCCAATTGGGCAGTCCGCTGCGGTGGGCCAACACGTGGCGTGCTGTCATTTTCGAGGCCAAGGGCTCGCCCGCCAATCGAGGATTGGCCAAAAGATCCATCAAGGGCTGGTCCAAATCCAATAGACCCTGGTCCACCAAACGCAAACACAAATAGGCGAAAACGGGCTTACTCAGAGAAGCCGCCTGAAACACGCTGGCCCGATTCACCAATTGGCCAGTTCCCTTTTCTTTTTCCCCATAAAAGGCAGTTTGGATTGAACCGTCATGAATTTCGGCAATGGCAAATCCCGGTAACTCGGCTTTCTGACACAGATCGGCATAAAAGGCTGCAGACTTGGGATCGGACAGCAACAATAACAGAACCAGCATGATGAACCTCCCCCTTTCAAGACGTCAAAATCCCGAAAAAAGTTAGCCTGCAAAGGCTTTTTTTCTTGGACCTGAGCAATCCAGGTCGGAAGAATTCTTGGCTTTTGTTATTTGTAGACTTTAATGGGAGTTAGAAAGCATTTAACGGGCAATGACTTGGGCCGTTTGGATGGTATCGCCTTGTTCCAATTGATCCACCACTTCCATGCCCAAAACAACTTCGCCAAATACCGTGTAACCGCCATCCAAATGGGGTTGCGGTGCATGGCAGATAAAGAATTGGCTGCCACCCGTATCTTTGCCGGCCAGGGCCATGCCAACCGTTCCGCGTTTAAACCGCTTTGGGTTAATTTCGCAAGGGATGGCGTAACCGGGCCCACCACTACCATCGCCGCGAACATCGCCTCCCTGCAAAACAAAGTTAGGTACGACCCGATGCCAAGCCATGTTGTCGAAATAGTGTTTTTGCGAGAGCAGACTTATATTGGCACAGGTAATTGGTGCATCTTGCCAATACAATCGAATGTGGATCAGGCCTTTTTCGGTCTGTAATTGCCAGATCCATTCGGGTCCTTCGGACGTCCACCCGCTGGCAGCCCGGATAACCAGGTTCTCAGGCGCAGGTTGGCTATTGCCCTTACCCAGGAATCGCGAGCGATCTGTCAGGCTCGGGTGCGTTATGAGGTTCAGGGCCTTGAGGCGAACCAAGTATTGCGGGTGATCGACCAATTTCTGCAGTTCATTCTGGACCTCATTTTCAGCGACAAAGCTGGCCAAATTGTCGAGGATGGCGTATTGCGGGTCGATTTCAGGAAATGAGAGCGGTAATAGCGATAAGAAACCGGGTTTGGGGTCCAACTTGCGCTGGGCTGTCTGGTTGACCATCTCGGCTAAAAGGAACGGGTCGCTGGGCACGCCCAGTGAATGAATCCACTGCCCTGCCAGATCTGACTCTTCGGGCAAGCTACTCAGGAGAATTTCTTTTTCCAGGCTACTGCCCTTTTCAAACAGGGATTGGGTTGTTTCCGGAGCCCCCCATTTGGCTTGCAGCCGTAAATACTGACGGGCTTTCCAATCGCGTGCTTTGGGCCAATCCTTGACCCACTCGGCCCATGGCACCTGATTGCCCTTGGCATCCAGGTAGGAAAATAAGGCACTGGCGCTCAAATTCTGAATTTGGGCTTCGCTCAAATTGGTTTCGGGAGCAAGAGCCAGTAGCCCACCCAAAGCCGTTGAAATAACCAAGGGATTTGGATCGGTAAGTGCTTGCTGGAAGATGGCGAGTTCAAAAGCTTTGTTTTTCTGAGCCGCGCGCAAGACTTCAACCCGAACCCGCCAATCTTCGTGCATTAACAATTTGAGCAATGTTTCGCTGTAAGCGCTGTTGGGCTCGTCTGGGCTGATACGCAAAGCGAGACACACACTCTCAGGTTGTTTGGCGTAACGATCCAAACAGGCAATCAGGGCTTGGGTCGGCACACTCAAACGTTGGCGGGCCAAATAAAACAGGGTTCCGACCCCGGGCACAGACGCGGCCCCCAATCGAGATTGGATCGCCTTTTGCCAAACTGGATCGTTCATGCGGAAGAAGTAGAACAAGGTTTGATCCTGCAGTTCGGCTGGCCAGGATTGCCAAAGGTGGAGCAAGGCGGGTTGATCTTCGCTGCTGGCCGTTTTGGAAAGGGCTTCGACCCAAAGCAGGAATTCGGCATCCATGGGACCGATCTTGAGGGTTAAAAGATCGGAAAGCGGTGCTCCCTCGATTTCGCCCCAGGCAAACAATGCATATTGACGCCATTGTGGATCAACCAGTAGGGGTCGTAAGAAGCTCAACCCATCCGGATGGCCGATTTGTCCGAAGGTCAAGATTTTGTCCGCTGATAGCGGGGCTTCAAGCAGAGCGGGCGTGATTTGGCGTTGAATTCTTGCCTCAACCAAAACCTGCTGTGTACTCGGCATGTATAACCAGAACAAAACCATCCACATTGCTGACCTCCCTAAACGTTTCCTCCTTTTATAGCATTCTGGCGATTTTGGCCAGTGTGCTCACAAAAGGAGCGCAGGTTGGTCATGCTTTGGTCACATTTGCCGTTGAAATTAGAAACCAAATCGGCGCCTGGTCGCCATGGAGGTTCAGTTATGTTGAAAAGTACACGATTGTTTTGGGTCCTGATTCTGGCGCCCTTGGTTTGGAGCCAGAGCGAAACGGTTATTCCCTGGGTAGCGCAAAAAGACGCAACTTGGAAAAGTTTTATTGCCATTAACAACCACGGATCCGCTAGCGCTTCGGTTCAACTCGAGGCAGTTCGCGCCGGAGGACAAAGTGAGCGGGTGACCGTCTCTATTCCAGCCGGCGGGCACTATTCCGTTGCGGCCTCAACCTTGTTTACTAGTTTGGGCTCTGGATCTGGTTATTGTGTGTTTATTCAGAGTGACCAACCCCTGACGGCGGGGGTTAAGGTTGCCTCCCAGGCTACGGCCAGTGGCGATAGTCCTGCATTGGGTCAAGGTGTCGCGTTAGAACAGGCTGCACCGCGATTGGTTTTGCCGTATTTACCCTATGAGAGTGGGGGTGCATCTGCGCCCGTTTTGGTCAACGTTACGGATGAAACTGCATCCGTTACCTTGCGCTTTGTCGGTGGACAAGTGCTTGACCCGGTGACCGTCACTATCCCGCCGCGCAGTCCGCTGGCTGATGTAACGACCAATCTGTTCCCCGGGCTGTCCACTTCCGGTTATATGGAAGCGGAATCCAATGTGCCGTTGGTCGGTGCTGCTTTTAATTTCAACGCCTTACGTGAACCCAGCATGGCCATTGCCCAAGTGCAATCCACCTTATCTGAGGAAGATCTGGATGGCTTGATCAGCAGCCTGGAAACCTCCGCCACATTGATGAACAGCTATGCGACAAGTTCTTCGGGACTGTTCAAGCAATCGGCTTGCCCCGAAGTCGATGTCGACATCAATCTTAATAATCAGAGCAGCTTTATTACCGGCCATTTCGACTGGGGCAGCGGTTGTACCAACGTTTTGGGTGTCTACCACAGCGGTTCCATTGACCTAACCATGCAGCGCGAGGGCACTATCCAAACCGGTGGATGGATGAATGGCAGCTTGGTAATGGATAACTTCACCACCAAATACTTGGGTTCCAGTGCGGCCTTTAATGGTTCTGCTCATGCGGAAGGCAGCACCAAAAGCCAAAACTTCACCTTGTCGGGTAGCTGGAGTGCTTCTGCGGATGTGCCAGCCTATTACCTGCACGCATCCTTTTCAAGTTCCACCTACTTAAGCGTGAACCACAAATCTGACCATTACGAAGCCTATGGCAGCTTTCAAGTCAAATACCAAACCTACTACTACGGCAGTATCGTCGCTGAAGTCGCCCAAAACGATCCATTGATTTATGACTTTGAGACCTGCATCTGGCCCACAGACGGCAAGTTAATGCTGACCTTGCAATACGGAATCCCGCTCACCGGTAGCCTGGACTTCGGTACAGGCGACTGTAATACCGCCGTCCTAACCGTAAATGGTGTTTCGCAGACGCTTTACCTGCCAGGCATCTACACCAAACAATAATCGTTTCACCTATCCGAATAGAAAAGGGGCCGCTCATGTGGCTCCTTTTTTTTGTCCCAATTTTGCTGATCAAACCGCAACATTTTCCTTTCTCTTGTCCGCCTAAACCACTGCAGTTAAAACAGTTAAACCGGATCCGCCTGTGCTCTTGGATACTTTGTAAAGAAAATGTCAAGAACATGTAATTTTTGAGTTGTAATCTCAATTGGAATTCCCTTACCCTGAGGGCACGTCAGCACCCAAAAAATGGAATGGTACTGAAAACGCATGCAGGGAGGGAAACGCAATGCGCTATGTTCTGTTAATGGTCCTCGGCCTGGGATTAATGGCTCAGGACAGCGACCAAAAACCGGCTGAAGGCTTTTATTTCCAAGGGGTTTTGTGGGATAGCCAAGAAGCCTATATCCAATCGGGAAGACGCTGTACCACAGCAATTCCGGATGAGGAAAAGCAAGAAGAAATCGAAATGTTTATGAGTAACTTTTTGGATAACCCAGAAAGTAACCTGGCCGGAGCGACGATCAATGTGTATTTCCATGTGATTCGCTCGGGCACAAGCGTGAGTCAGGGCAATATCCCCGATTCGCAAATTAATGCCCAGATCAATGTCTTAAATGATGCGTATGGGCCTTATGGCTACTATTTCAACCTGGTAAGTGTTGATCGAACCACCAACAGCAGTTGGTTCGCGATGGAGCCCGGTACTTCTGCCGAAACGCAAGCGAAAAACGCCTTGCGCAAAGGATCAGCAGATGACCTGAACATCTACAGCTGCAATCCTGGCGGCGGCTTATTGGGCTGGGCAACTTTCCCTTGGTGGTATGCTGGCGATCCCAAAGACGATGGTGTGGTTCTGTTGTTTTCCTCGGTTCCCGGTGGAAGCGCTGCCCCTTACAATTTGGGCGATACAGGCACGCATGAGGTAGGTCACTGGATGGGGCTGTACCATACCTTCCAAGGCGGCTGCTCTAAGAACAATGATTATGTCAACGACACCCCGCGTGAGCGTTCTGCTGCTTACGGTTGCCCCAACAACCGCGATACCTGTCGCCAAAGCGGTAAGGACCCGATCCACAACTTCATGGATTACACCGATGATGCGTGTATGTACGAATTCACCAATGGTCAGGCCGACCGTATGGACGCAGCCTGGACAGGTTACCGCGCCGGTAACTAACGATTAATTAAATCACTCAAAAAAGGCCTCCGAAAGCGGAGGCCTTTTTCACTTCAAGTAGGTTTTCTATAGGTTGGCCTCAAATTGGCTGAGCAGGAAGGCCAGGTCGAGAACATCGATCGACCCATTCTGGACTATATCGAGTTCCGGACGGTTTTGGCCCCAATAATCGATGAGAAGCGAGAGACCTGCTCCGTTCGGTTGCAAACCTAAAAGGCGGCGACGCGGGTACCAGAAACGAGTCCCGCCTAAGGTATCCCCGATAACATGCAGTGTTGCCTGGTCGAAGGCGGCGGTGAAATCCACGCCGTTTTGACTGGGGAAATAGGAATTGAGCCCCATCCATGAGGCGGTATCGAGGCTGACCACGATTCCGCCGGAACCGCCCGATACATAAACAAAATCCGGATCATCGCCACTGATCCACTGACCCCCCGGCCAGAGCAAATAACCGACCAATTGCGGCCGGTCGAAAAGCGCACGCCACAAGGATTCGTGTTTGTATCCGCGATTATTGCTGGCACCGGCGTTGCCAAAACCCACACTATCGTACAGGGTGGGAAGGGTTTGGGTCTCCGTCAGGGAAAAAGGATCCCAAGAGGCCTTCCACTCAAATTGGTCGGCTGCGCTCTCACCATCGCCCATGATGGGGTTCCATGGATTGTTTTCGGGGACCAAGGCGAGTGTGGGGACTGGTACGGCCGAACCATCAGGTGTTACGATCCGACTCAGCAGATCAAAACGCCAACCCTGCACCAATCGGTGAGCAGCTAAATACGTGTAAATAAGCGGTTTTCCAGGTATTCTGACATTCTCTGTCTGGTTTGTGCGGTGCAGAAACAGTGCGGAACCCAAACCAAAAACGGATGCCTGGCTGCCCGTGATGACCAGCGCTGTTTTCTCCTCTACACCAATTCCCACCAAATCAAAACGCTGGAAGTCTTCTTCCGCCTTGGCCAGAATGCCGGCCAGGCGGCCCAACCGGCCACGCCAAGTGAAATGACTATCGATGCAAATACCCGGTAGGATTGAGAGAAAGTCATTGTGTATGCCAGACCCGCCATCCGCATCATCAAGATAGGGTGTATGGGCGTCGTGTAGCACATCACCAGAAACCAGATCGCGTCCGCCGGCAAAGGCGAATTCGGCCAAACTCATGGAACCGGCACTGGTCCCGCCAATGGAGCCACCGCGATTGAGAACCGTGTGAATAGCCTGGTCCAGGGCGGTATCGTTCCATTCGTCGTAATACACACCCTGGTCTCCACCCCGAATGAAAAGCGCATCGGCCAATTCCACAGCCTCGCGCACAGACTTGGCGTTTGCAGCCGTTCGGTCCGGAACCGGTAATTCAAAAGCAGTGACATTAAGCATTTGCAGGTTGCCCAACCAGACGAAGTACTGAGTCAGAAACGTGGAGGGTTGGTCATTGGTTCCCAGGATGACGACCCGAACTTCACCATCCATGTTGGTATCGCCGCCCGCCAAAAGGGCACTGTAAGGCGCAACCGACCAACCGTTAGGATCGCCAATATCACTCTCAGCCCCACCGCCAACCAAAACCACGCGTGCGGGTCCACCCCAAACAAGCAAAAACCAAATAGCCACCATGAAAACACCAATTCATTTTCCGAATTGATGAAATTTTAATTTCTAACATAGAGAGATGCAACCCCAAATGCCAACCCACTTCTGACAGCATTTAGAGTGTGGCCCGATCGGGTTGCCTACCCGCGTCACATATATTTGGCCGCTTCGGCCTAGTTTTTGATACAGGTCATGTTCCGACCACGAGGCCAGCGGCCGATTGCCCCGTGAGCCCACACCGACGAAGGAGGTGTGGGGACAAGATGACCCCACAAATCCAGGAGCCCGTTAGGGCGATTGAATGCAGGATGGGACCAACAACTCGGAATTTTTGGAGAATCGTCCAAACCATCGCCAGAATAATGGGCAATGTGCGATTGGTTTTGGTGTTTTGAAATGCGGGAATCAAAATGGGCGTTCAGTCGCCCGCTGGGCTCTGGGCTAAGCGGGCGGCCGTTTTCCCCACCCCTCCTGTCGTTGGGGTGGGCTCATGGATCTTTCGGCCGCTGGCCTCCCGCTAGAGGCTTAATTTGGATTGAATCATGGGTTTGGGTCTGCTGGAAAAGATCGGGCCGTTGGATGCCGAACCATGCACTGTTCGAATAGCCAAATTCCAGAGTCGGGCTGGCCGCCCGATCCACGAATGATCATCGACTCAAACGGACACATGCATACGTCGCGCTAACTTGAATCTGGCGTCTCGTCTCTGTTCCCTTTTATTTCAGGGTTGTGTCGATTGGGATTGCCAGGGGGTTAGGGTTTCCTTTTGGAAGGATTCGAATTTTTTGGTGAAGGATTCAACCTGTTGGCCAATGGTATTGAGATGTTGTTCCAGGTTAGGCGTCGGTTTCCCTGTAGCGCTGTTGAGGAAGTACATGCCGCGCTGGATCGCGCTTAAGACATCACTGTCTGGCAAAATGCCCGGTGTGCCGGGCGGAATCCAAAGTTCCTTCTCCAGGTCGCCGATGGACTTTTCCAGGTCGGCCAAAGCCTTCATGCGCGGATCTTCATCGATTTTGGTGCGTTGGTATTCGGGCAAGTCTTGAACCAAACGTTTGAGCTGACGTCGTCTTTGACCAATTTCATCTTTAACGGCTTGCAGTTTGCGGATCATATCAACAGCTGAATCGTTCCAGTGGCCCAATTTGAGGTTCCACTCCCAGATGGCTTGATGGGCAGCCAATTGTTCCGACGTTTCCTGCTGTAAATGGACATGGATCTCCGTTTCAGCAGAAAGGTCCTTGTATTCCAGGCGAACCTGGTAGGTGCCGGGTGGTACAACCGGTCCGCTACTCTCAGCTGGGAACGGGTTGTCCGGGTCGTTGGGCGCTTGTTTAAACGGATCGCTCTCAAAAGCCCAAACCGCGCGGTTTAAACCGCGTTTGGGTTCAAAGCTGAGGTGGCGGACAATTTTACCCTGCTCATCGGAGATGATGAACACGGCTTTGTCTTTGGGCTTCTCCCCTTCCCCTACGCCTGGTTTATCCGAACTCGGTAGGGCGTTATCGCTCAAAATGTAATCGAAAAAGGCACCGTAAGGCCGGTTGGTCCCCCGGAACTCGCCGGATCCAGGTGAAATGGTTCCGGCCATGTTCAAGAATGGGAATTGGTAGGCGGATCCTGCGGGAAATAAATGAATGCCCTTCTCCATAATGGCTGGGGTCAGAGCGCGCAGAGGCGAGATATCGTCGACGATGTACAGGGCCCGTCCATGGGTCGCAATAATCAGGTCGTTTTCGCGCGGGTGAATGGCCAAGTCCATGGCGGAAACGGTGCCAATCCCGTTGCGGAATGGCATCCAGTTCTTGCCACCATCCAAGGTGAACCAAAGCCCGAATTCTGTGCCCAGGAACAGCAGGTTGGGATCGACCGGATCCTGTTCAATACACAAGGCGTAACCTTGAATGGTTTTATCGCTGATCTTTTGCCAGGATTTACCGAAATTATCGGTTCTGTAGACGTAGGGTTCCGCATCGGACCAGCGGTGGCGGTCGACTACGGCAAAAGCGCTGCCGGGCTCGAATTTTGAAGGTTCAATATGGGCAATCCAGCCGTTTTTGCCGACACCTTTTAAACCACTTTCAACGCTGGTCCAGGTGGTGCCACCATCCTGGGTCACGTGGATGCGACCATCGTCGCTGCCAACCCAGATCAGCCCTTCTTTAATCGGCGAGGGCGCAATGGTTACCAAGGTCGTATAGTTTTCAGCCGCAGTGACATCGATCGTGAGTCCACCGCTCTCATCCTGTTTCTGCCAATCTGCCGTATTGGTCGTCAAATCAGGGCTAATCGTTTGCCAGGTCGCACCTTTATCGGTGGATTTGTGTACGAATTGGCTGCCGTAATACAGGGTGCCGGGTTGGAATGGATCCAACGCCAAACCCGAGTTCCAATTGAAGCGTAACTTGGTTCCATCAGGAGCAGCCGGCATAATGACCTGGGAACTGCCGTCCTTAATATCCCAACGGTAAAGGTTTCCGCCCTGACTCATGGAATAACCCTTCGTCGAATCCTGCGGGTCTGGTACGGTGTCAAAACCATCACCAAAACTGACTAATTCCCATAGATGGTTGCGAATGCCGCCTTGCCGGTTGGTCGCGCTGGGCCCGCGCCAGGAACCATTGTCCTGCAGGCCGCCGTAGAGGTGGTAGGGTTGATCCATATCAAAATGAATGTGGTAGAACTGGGCTAGCGGCAGATTGGAAATGAAACGGAATGATTTGCCGTAATCGCGGCTTTCAGCGACCCCGCCATCGTTACCCACGTACATGCGGTTGGGATGCAGCGGATCCACCCACATGGCGTGGTAATCCACATGGATATTGGGCCAACTGGCGCCGGAAAGGGTTTGGAAGGATTTCCCGCCATCTTCGGACACGCGAACCAGGGTTTGGACCAGGTAAACACGATGGGCGTCCTGAGGATCCACTACAATGCGGTGGTAATAAAAGGGCCGATCGGCGATATCACTTTTACTATTGATTAAAGTGAAGTGCTGACCACCATCTTCGGATTTATATAAACCGCTCTGCTTTGATTCGATTAGCGCGTAAACGATTTGGTGGTTGCTGGGTGCAATGGCTACCGCGATCCGGCCCAATTCCCCATCCGGCAATCCTTGTTCGGGTCCCAATTTCTTCCAGTTATTGCCACCGTCATAGGTGAGGTAAAGGCCAGAACCGGGTCCGCCCGACTTAAAAAAATGCGGCCAGCGCCGGAACTGCCAGAGCGCAGCAAAAAGTTTGTCCGGGTTTTGGGGATCCATGGCCAGGTCGGTTGCACCTGTGGAAGGGTTGACTTGTAATACGGGACTCCAACTGGCGCCCCCATTAGTGGTGCGATAAACGCCGCGTTCCTCATTTTCGCCCCAGAGTTGGCCCATCGCCGCTATATAGGCGGTTTGGGTGGATTGAGGATGGAGCAGGATCTTGTTGATGCGTTCCGTCTTTTCTAACCCGACACATGACCAGGTTTTCCCGCCGTCCAAGCTGCGAAAGACGCCAGCGCCGATTGAGGTCGAGTTGCGCACATTGCCTTCGCCCGTTCCAACCCACACATGATCATTGACTTGCTCATGAACCGCAATGGCGCCAATCGCGTGCACGGGCTGATCGTCGAAAATAGGCTGGAAAGATAAGCCCCCATTGGTCGATTTCCAGACACCGCCCGTGGCCGCGCCCAAATAAAGTGTTTCAGGCAGGTGGCTAGGCACAGCTAAAGCCGTTACCCGTCCACTCATTCCGGCCGGTCCAATGCTACGCGCTTTGAGGGCGTGTAAAAGTTCCGGATCAATCGTGTTTTTGGGGCCGGAAACCCAGAGCAAAAGCAAAAACCACATGGCGAAATCCTCCAAGAGGTGGCAATAAGGGATTTGCGGTCAATATACACCAGGCCTAGAGGGTGGCGGCCTGTAAAAAAAATTCATATAGCCTTTCATCGGGACAGAATCGCCATATTGGGACAAAATAACTCGTCTGTTTTAAGGGTTTGTTGTCCCACTCAATAGGAATCTCAAGGAAAAAGCGCGCCTTTTCGGCCATTTTACACCTTGGCATTGAGATTGATTTGCAACACGTGGAATGGAATAACCGCCGGAGGTGGAAGATGCTTGTGTGGCTCCTATTAATTTATTGTGGTTTCCCAAATCCAACGGACCCGAGCGAAACCCAACGGGTTAGCGAGCACATGGTCGTGACTGGCCAACTCAAACCCGAATCTCAAAAGGAAAGTGTTTATCAGGTCGAGGTTGTCGACCGCGCGACCTTGGACCGATTGGCCGCCATTAGCTTGAGTGAATTAATGACCACGCAAACAGGTCTGGAACTGGAACAGCACAGTGTATTTGGCACGAGTTTGAGCATTCAGGGTGTTGGCCAGGAAAACGTAAAGATCCTGGTGGATGGTGTGCCCGTAATTGGACGTTTAAACGGGATCATTGATCTCAATCAAATTGCCCTGGAATCGGTACAACAAGTCGAATGGATTAAAGGGCCTGTCTCGGTTTTTTACGGAACGGACGCAATGGGTGGAGTGGTCAATTTAATCACGCAGGAACCACAAGGCGGAAATCGTTATGGTCTTTCGAGTTATTTTGAGTTGGACCATCAATGGGTGAGCAGTTTGGATGCACAGTGGGCGTGGGGCCAGCATCGGTTACAGGTCCAGGCGACGGGTCGTTACACAGAAGGCCAAGAGAACCCAGCCTATCAGCGCAAACAAGATTGGAACGAACGCAACCAGGAATCGGCAACCTTGCGCTACAGCACCCTTTTCGGTGGGCTCCAATTCAAACTGGCTGTCGATGGTTTCCAGGAGGATCTAACTGATTACAGCGAGATCAGCCGGGGCAAAGCTAGCGATACAATCTACCAAACGGAACGTTTCAATCAGACGGCATCCATTCGCGGTCAAATTACCGAAACATGGTACGTGGAAGGCCACATAGCATTTTCCCAATATGAACGGTACCGCGATGTGACCACTTATCAGGCCCAAGGAGAAAACCTGGTGTTTGTGGGTGAAACGTTGAAGGATGATGTCAATCAGTTTGACGTTTGGAACAACAAATGGATGGCCACCTACGGGGCAACGGGATCTGCTTCGCTCTGGCAAATCGGAACCGAATGGAATCGTGAAACGGCCAAAGGCCCGCGCATCCTGGATCAAAAGCAGCGAATAGATGATGTTGCTCTTTTTACGAATTACCGTTACGAAATTTCCAATTTGTGGACCCTGCAAGCTGGAGCGC
This sequence comes from Acidobacteriota bacterium, assembly GCA_020637335.1. GTDB lineage: Bacteria > Acidobacteriota > Holophagae > Acanthopleuribacterales > Acanthopleuribacteraceae > JACJWC01. Next base: position 93,933 of record JACJWC010000005.1, read on the forward strand.
GTTGGACGGATAATTCCCAGTTCGAGGCGCCGATTACACCGGCTCTGCATGTTAGCTACCAACCCAATTGGGGCTTGTGGCGCGCCAGTTGGAGTCGTGGATTCCGCGCGCCAAGCAGCAAAGAACTGTATTTGGACTTCCGCATGGCCGCTGGACCGACGCAGTACCACATTACCGGTAATCCAGACCTGGAAGCCGAGTCGGGCCAAAACGTCCAACTCAACTGGGAGAAATCCTGGTTTAACAGCCTTCATTTGAGTGTGAACAGCTATTACAACCACGTCGAGGACATGATCGTGTTGGGCGCCTTGACACCAGACCCGAACACGCCCGGCCTGATCAATCGAACCTATATCAATATTGCCCAAAACAAAGCCTACGGTGCCGAACTGGCGGGACAGTACACCTATCAAGGTGGGGGCGTTGGCTTAAACCTCTGGCGGGCTGCGCGTTATGATCAACTCTCGGAACAGTTTGATCAGGTTGATACCTACCAGTGGATTTGGGATGCGGCCGGCCATTGGACCAACCGCTGGCCCGGCCAATTGGAAACCCATCTCGTGGTTAAACAGGTAGGTGCCCGTGAAGGATTCGTTTTAAAAGGTAGCGGTGCCAATCAAACCGCTGAACCGGTCAAGTTTGATGGATATGCCCGCATCGACTTCAGTCTGAGTCGGACCTTTAAGGCAATTCAGGTCCAAATTGGCGGCAAAAACCTGACAGATGAGACCAATCTAAACCAAGTCCTGGTCAGCACGGGACAAGCACATGCCAGCGATATTATCGACTGGGGACGTAGCTACTACCTCAAACTGACCTGGCGTAACCGATAATCCAAAGATCCGATCCAGCTCGATTAGGTTGGATCGGATCTTTTATTAACGCTGCAGTTGGGTCGCGAATCGGTCCTTTAAGAGTTTTTCAATACGCGCTAACGGTAAGGTTACCTGCGTGCCGGGATTTGGGTTCGGGCTGGTCGGATCAAGGTAAAAGGTCAACCCGCCTTCATTTAAGCTGAAATTGGAAAGCGACTGGATACCGGGCCACTTGATGGTTTGGCCAGCGGTGATACTGGTTTGATCGGCCTGAAACTGGGCTTCGGCTAATTGGTCGACTTGGTTACTGACCCCTGTTTTGAGCAAATCGGACAAGGCCATAGTCTGGCCAGTACTGAGATCGATATTGGTGAAGGCAACTTTAGACTGGCTGGGACCGGAACCGGTCTGACTGGACTCCTCAACCCGCAAGGTCAGGATCGATTCGTTTTGAAAAACGATTTGGACCTTTTTGGAAAAGGTTTTTTGAACATCCGGATACAGTTCTTTTTGGCTGCGAATGAATTCACTAATGGTGGATTCCAGACTGCCTGCAGCATTGGGGTCAAACATATTCAGGATCGCCATTTGGATGCTTTGGTTAATGGCTTTTTCCGTTTCGCCCTGGACTTTGAGTTCGGGGTATTCAAGCAACACGACCGCGCCGCCTTCCCTTCGCTCAATTTTCTTGATTTCTGAATCCGTAGATTGGGCCAAAAGTATCGAAAATGAAATCAAAAACAGAGACAGGGTCACAACACGCATGACGACCTCCTGATCCCAATATAGAACCAAGTCGGTCGCATGCAAAGTCTTGAAAGTAAATTGATTTTATGACTTGGCCTTGAGCAGGTCGCGAATTTCGGCCAGCAGTTTTTCCTGAGCCGGTGGTTCAGCGGGTTTGGCCGGCGCGGCCTCCTCTTTGGCCTTGAATTTATTAACGGCTTTGACCAACAAGAAAATGGCAAAAGCCACAATGAGGAAATCAAAGACATGTTGCAGAAACTGGCCGTAATTCAAAAGGACGGCGGGTGCATCGCCAGCGGCTTCCTTGAGTGTTATGGAGAGATCGGTAAAGCTCACCCCTCCAATCAGCAGACCCAGCGGCGGCATGATGACATCGGCAACCATGGAAGAAACGATTTTGCCAAATGCGCCGCCAATAATGATACCTATGGCCATATCGAGCACATTGCCCTTCATGGCAAACGTCTTAAATTCCTTAAGCATCGACATAAGAAACACCTCAATTCAGATTTTGCAGACAGGGTTTAACCCATTGTAAGGCCAAGCCTTTGCAAATCCGAACGAAAAGTGTTCCGTATTGCGTTAACGAATCCGAGAAAAGCATTTCTCCCAGTGGGTATGGGTGAAAAAACGATAACCGACCCTTAAATAACTCCAGATCAGTTCTTTGCCTCTCAGGCTGGCAGTACCTTCCTCTTCACCATAAGACCACCACACCCAATGGGGCTTGCCCAAAATCATCGTGCGCGGCACTAATCCCCAGACTCGGCTATCGGCACTGTTATTGCGGTTATCGCCCATCATGAAATAAAAACCTTCCGGAATGACGATTTCAGCGTTATCCACAAAACTCTGGATTTCAGGCCGCGCAATGAAGTCGCGGTAGGTCTGCCACTGACGGTTGTTGGCCTGCCACGCATAAAACGCGCTGTCCGACGATGGATCATCCAAGCTGTTCATGAAATCGGGAATCTCGCTAGTGAAGATCGCCGATTTATTTCCGCCAAGCCCGTTAATCAGCCGTGAACGGGTAACATCATCTAATTGGTTCCACCCTTCCGTTTGGCCCTGATTCAGCGCTTGGAAATCTTCCGGTCGCAGGTCACGTGTAGCGGCTTCCACTTTCGAGCCCCAAGTGGCAATCATACTTTTAGCCAACGGCGTGAAGTCTTCACCCGCTTTTTGGGCGTAATAGTTCATGGATTGTACGGTTGCATAAATGAGATAGGGGGTAGTGAAGAAATCATGAGCCCCGACCAATTGACCGCTCGCGACACCCGGCTTCAACTTTTCGTAATCAAGTGGATACAGTTCGTTATTTTCGTCTCGATCATCGCAGTGGACCCGCCATTTAAACACGGGATACTGCTCATCCAAGGGCAACCCATTGACATAAACGCGATCGTGGTCAAAACGGATCCGATCGCCCGGAAGGCCAATACAGCGTTTCACGTAATCAAATCGCTCATCATTGCCGGCCATCATGGCCCGACCCGGAAACTTAAAAACCACCACATCGCCGCGGCGCACATCGCGCATCGGGAAGAGCTTTTTCTCCCAGTCCCATTGGGTTTTGGCGTAGATCATCTTGTTGACCGTGACGTGGTCGCCGATCAGGATGGTGTTTTCCATGGACTTGGTTGGCACGGTCAGGTTCTGGAATACGTAGGTGTTCAGGAACATCAGAAGGGAAATGCCATACATCAGCACTTCAAACCAATCGCGGAAAAAGCTTTTTTTAAACGGTAAGGGTTTCCCGTCATCCACCGGTTCGGATTTGCGTTTAAAAAAACCGAGCAATGAAAAACCGCTTCCAGATTCCACCTGTTCCTCCGCGCGATGCGGTGGGGTCTCCTCCTTTGGCGTTGTGGGCTCTGGTTTAGGTTTGCGCGATTTTTTGGCCATTTCACCGATCCGAGGTAAGCGTTTCAGGACACGGCATTATAGAACCAGGCCGATCAGAACCCAAACTTTTTGCATGACGTGAGGTCGCCTGTGGCATGATGCGCTGCAAAGGAGTGCGTCATGCTGTTGTTACTTTTGCTGTTCCAAGGACCGACCGTTCAGGAGCTACAAGCCCTTCTTGAGAAGTCCGAGACGATGCAACCCGCCGGCCTTTCCGAGCCAGCGGGCTATGCCTTACAGGATCCTCTGGTTGCCGCATTGTCACCAACCTGGGGCCAACCCTTTGGCTGGAAGGCAGGTCTGACCAATCCGGTCATTCAACAGCGATTCGGTGTGGACCACCCCATCTCAGGCAAGATGTTCCGTCAACGGATGTACCTCTTGGAGCGAAAAATCCCTCTTGAAGATTTGAGGGGACATGTCCTGGAACTGGACCTGATTGTGCGGATCGGATCGGACCAAATCATGACAGCCGAAAGCGATGCGGAACTATTCGCCTGCTTGGATGGCTGGTGTGGCTTTATCGAACTGCCCTTTCTGGCCTATCCACCCGGCGAAAAATTAACCGGTGGTGATCTGGCAGCCATCAATTGTGGGTTCTCACACGGCGTAATGGGCCATTGGTATGGCCTGCCCCAAAATGCATTGGATGCCACTGGTTTTGGCGCCATTCAGGCCGATATTTCTGTTGGTGAAAAGGTGCTGGCACAAGGCTCTGTATCCGCCATGATGACCCACCCACTCATTGTTGTTCGCTGGTTGCGCGACCACGCGATTGAACGGGGACAACCGCTGAAAAAGGGCGATTATCTGTCTTTGGGCGGGATGGCGGCCCCAATGCCTTTGCCCGGGCCCGGAGTTTTCCTGGTGCGCTACCAACTGGGCGATAAACTTTTAGATTCCTTTTACCTTCAGTTTAAATAGACCGACCCTTTTGCAGGATTAAATCCACATAGGCCTGAGAACATAGATCTTGTGGATTCACTTGAAGGTCGCGCAGCAAGCGATCGGCAATCGTTTGCCCCGATTCCAAAGACTGCTCAGGATCGAGCACCACTTCAAACTCGATGAAATAACCGAGATCGGAAACCTGATCCAGATGAATGCGGGTTTGACCCAGCATCCACAGACTGCGCTGCTTACGCACTTTGCCACGCAGCCCCAAGATCCTTTTTAACCAAGTCGACCAGGCGGCTCCATTTTTTAAGCTCCAGCGCCAGTAACGCGACGTTTTGGGCCCCTGGCGATCCGGTCGTAGATAATAAATCAATTCTGCCGCTTGTTGGTCCTGAACCCGTAACTTGAGGCGGCCCCACGGTACGCGAAAAAAGCTGTCTTCTTGATTGAATTGGCTTTCAAACCGAGCGGACAGGGTTTGGAGCCGGGCTTCGATCGTTTGCGGATCACTTAATCGCGCTTTGATTTCAATATTGCGTGCCACGATCTACACCACGTGATCGTGAACCCGTTCGATCATGAAGGTACTCTCCCTCAGGAACCGCGGCCCCAACTCGCCAAACCAGGCTTTGACTTCATTGAAGCGGTCGAGGAACTGCTGACGGTCACCCTGCTTTAACCAGATCAAGGTCTCTTGGAATCGGTCCAGGTAACCACTTGCCAATTGCCCAATTTCTGGAGAGGAAAAAATGATGTCGGCGTAAAGTTCGGGCGACTGCGCGAACAGGCGGCCGACCATAGCCAATTCCATACGGTAAATGGGCGAACTGAAATCGAGAACCTGTTCCAAATCGGGGTTTTCATGGCTAAGATGGTAACCGTAAACGAAGGTGGCCAAGTGGCGCATGGCCTGAATAAAGGACATCAGCGCATCGTGCTGTTGGGGATGGGTCCATCGCACTTTTGCACCCCAGATGCGGAATTGTTCCAGTACCCAGGTCGATGCAGCTGGGTCACGCTCGGGACAACAGGCGATAACCTGTTTGGCCATCACACCTGTCGTGGGCCCAAACATGGGATGTAACCCCAAAACTGGCCCTTTATGGATCGCCAGCATTTTCCCTACAGGCCCAGTTTTGACCGAAGTGAGATCGGCCAAAACGGCTCGTTCTGGTATTAAACCGGCCAGGTTTTGCAAAACATCAAGGGTTTTATCGATGGGAACACTAACAATCACAAGCGAGGCATCGGCGAGTAAAGCAGGCGCCTGGGGCCAATCATTAGCCTCCAAAATGCGGATCTGATAACCGCTCTCCGCAAAATGGCGGGCAAAAAGTTGGCCCATTCCACCTGCTCCACCAACGATGACAATCGGACCTGCTTCCGGTTTGGTGGTGCGGAACTTGCCTTCAGCGCGGTAACTCTCACGCATGATTCGCCGCAGCAAATCTTCGATGAGATCGGGCGAAATCCCTGCATTTTGCGCTTCTTCACGACGGGCCTGGATCAAAGCCAGTTCGCGCTCAGGTACGTAAACCGGAAAGCCTTCCTGGCGCTTAACTTCACTGACCTGATCGATCAGGCTCTTGCGTTCGGCAAGGATTTGGACCAATTTGCGGTCCACATCATCAATGTGTTGCCGAATGGCCTCTAAATCGTGTTTGGCCATGCTGACCTCCGAAAAGTCGCATCCTATCACAGGCAAGCAAGCGCATGCGGGTATTGGCTGGGCTAGGGATAAAAAGGGCAAGGTTTAACGGCCCAACCCCTTTCCAAATTGCCTTTATTTATTTAAAGTGGGCCAGGCTCAATGGAGGAATCGCGTGTCATTTGATCCAGCAGAACTGATTGTTTGGTCTTGTGTTTTTATTTTATCCACAACGGTCCATGAGGCATCTCATGCTTGGACTGCGCTTAAGTTAGGTGATCCTACGGCCTATCACGGGGGCCAGGTCAGCTTAAATCCCTGGCCTCATATCAAACGGGAACCCATTGGGATGGTGATAATCCCCTTGCTTTCTTTTGCTTTGGCCGGATTCATGATCGGTTACGCCTCGGCACCGATCGATGCCTACTGGTCCGATCGCTACCCACACCGTTCGGCAAAAGTCAGCTTGGCCGGTCCTTTTTCCAATCTTGCCTTGTGCTTGGTCAGTACCGGCATCTTTATCCTGGTCGCACCGCATGTTGACACTTCTGCGCCAACCAGTTTGCCCTATGTCCTGGCCCATTTTGCACAGGTTTTTATGTTCATAAACTTGTTGCTTTTCACCTTTAACCTTTTACCGTTGTACCCGCTGGATGGTCATGAGGGGATTCTGCTCTTTTTCCCTGAAAACAAAGCGCATCAGATTCGTTCAGGCATGCGCAGTATGGGCATGATCGGATTGTTAATCGCATGGTTGTTGTTTAACAAAATTTTTCCAGTCATTGTTCATTTTTACTCTTCATTAATCGGATACCCGCTGTATTAGTGGGTTCAGGTGTGTCGTTAGTCACGATCCCATAGCGAATTGGCTCACTTTATTCCGCTTAAGCCCTTTTATTCAACTGCCGTTAACCTAGAATATCCTTTGTAGAACTTTGAAATGAATCGAATCGGGAAATGATCATGACGGGTCAGGAGAAACGAACCCACAAGCGGTTTCGCGCTGCGCTGCGTGCGGAAGGGAGAATCCAGGACAAGGTATTTCCGGTCTGGTGCTTTGATTTTTCGGCACGCGGATTCGGGTGTTACCTCCCCAAACAATTCCAAGGCAAAGGGTTTGAACTGCTTTTTTCGATTCATCAAGAACGCGATTTTGTTTTTCTGATCCAGATCGCACACGCCCAAACCAGTGAGTTTAATCATCAACCTTGTTTAAGAATCGGTGGAAGAATTGAGGCATATCCACCCAATCCACAGGTTTTTTTTCAGGCCCTGGGTGAAAAGCTCAAACAGGCGAAAGCAGAAGCCCAGGCGGCCAATGCCAATCCCGAGCAGGATCACTCGCAGTCCAAAACGGAAATCGTGGAAAATCCAACCAGTAAGATCGAACGGCGTTTCGATCGGCGATTTCCCACTCAAGTTCCAGCTTTCACCCGGCTCGACGAAAAGGGTTACCGCTTAAAAGTTCTGGATCTCAGTAAAAAAGGGCTGACGGTCGAGGCTGGCGAAGATTTTCCCCAAACAAGCCGCTTCGAAATGATCATTCAGCCGACGGATTTTTCACCCGTGCGCCTGGAAGTTCTGGAGAAGAATCGCCAACTCATTCAAGGTAGCAATGGCTTGAGAACGCGGCTCGGCTTGCGAATCGTTAGGGTGGGTTCCGATTATCACGAATACTTTAATCAGATCACCAATCAGGGTAAATCAGCGGAGATTACCAAAACAGTCACCTTGGATCGGGTTGAAATCAAAACACCCGGAAGTTTACCTACGTTGTCTGAGGAAGATGGTACGGATCGAACTGGAAATGTCTTATTTGGCAGCATCCGCTATCGATTCGAGAAACGATTGGGCAAAGGCGGGTTTGCAGAGGTTTACCTGGTCCGCGATCTGAGCCTGAACCGCCTCATTGCCATGAAGGTCCTCAACGCGCAGTTCTCCCAGGATTTAAAACTCAGTTATCGCTTCATTGCCGAGGCGCAAATTGCCGCCCAATTTCAGCACCCCAATATCGCCACTGTCTACGAGGTGGGCGAGATTCTGCTTGAAAAATACCCAGAAACCTTGGAGTTTCCAGCCGAAGTTCTCGCAAGATACCCCCAGCGTATGGTCTATTTCACCATGCAATACATTCAGGGCAAAAGCTTGGCAGAACTGCTGAAAATTCAGGGTAAACTTGCGGTTGAGCCCTGCTTGGACTATCTCAAACGCACGGCCATGGCGCTTGAATATGCTCATCAAAAAGGCGTGATTCACCGCGACATCAAACCCGAAAACATAATGCTGACCCAGGATCATCAGGTCTTGGTAACGGATTTTGGCATTGCCAAGGTTTTGGCGCATAACGAGGTGGACCCAGATGCCGGGCCGCAAGCCGGTGGCGAACAAAATAAAACGCAGGGGTTCATGGGAACACCTATCTACTCAGCGCCTGAACAAATCACCTCAGCTGGTGTCGATAACCGCTCAGATCTTTATGCATTGGGCGTGACGGCCTACGAACTGCTCTCGGGAAAACCGCCATTTAAGGGCGGTACATGGATGGAAACCATCGCCATGCACCTCCAGCGTGAGGCCGAACCCTTAATCGAGAAAGATGCTCAAATCTCGCAGAACCTCAGTGATTTTGTCCTGCGTCTATTGGCTAAGAATCCTGTAGACCGGTTCCAAAATGCCGGCGATGTGGTGAAAGCGCTTGAGGCGATTCAACACCACTATACGGAACCTGAATTGGCCGTCAGTGCCATGTCCGAAATTGATCAGGAGAGTTTGGATCTGGCCAATCAGACATTTATTCAATTCTCCAAAACCTATCGTATTGTGGGTACCTACCCTGAAAATCACGAATTGGTCACCAAAGCCATTGCCGAATTACACCATCGATTTGAGCTGCTGCTGCAAAAACATGAGCGGTTGGACTTTAAAGTCGAATCGATGGCCTTGATCTTTAATCGTCAGGAGGTCCTAAAAGAGGACCAAAAGGAGAACAGCCTCTTATTTAATCTCTACCGCGACGGGATCCGCACCCTTTTCTTTTACCGCGGTCTCAGCATTGAAGAAATCCACCAGTTCATTTTGCGCCTGTTCCGCTACGTCAACGACCGCAAATCCTTTGAAGAGGACAGTGTCACCCTGCTCTTCCAATTGGGCCTGCAGTATATCGATTTTGAGTATGTCGACGCGTTTTACGAGGATTTGGACTCTTTGCGACGGATCAAAGCGCTGCAGGAAATGGCCTTTTCTGAACGCACGTTTAGCCTGGAAGAGATGGAATCAGAAAGTGAACCCTTGGGCGGCCCCCTCAATTTCTTTGGTCAGCTTGACGCACACTACAAAAAACTGGCTTTAGGCCAACTGCAAAAATATTTCAGCACCTATCTGGAACCGACCATGCGACGTGAGGGTGTGAAAATTCTCATGTTCCTGATTCAAAAGGAAGGCGCAGGTAGTGTGTTTGACCATGAATTTGAGATCCTCGAGGAAGTGCTCTTTTCCAATATCAATCAGAATGATTTGGAATTGGCGGTAAAAATCTTGGAAGAGTTGCAGAACTGGTCCAATATCCTGCCCGAAAGTGACCCCCGCCAAGTGGCCGCCCGGGTTATGAACCTGCGTGAGCGCTTGAGCGATGAAACCTTCCTCAATGAATTGATCGAAAAATTCTTTTTTGTCGATCGGGCTTTTCGCGACGATATTCGCAAGATATGCAAGCACTTGGTGCCTTCCCTTACGGTTAAGATCCTCTTTGCTCGGTTTAAGCGCGAAACCGAGGAATGGAAAAAAAGGTTCCTGGCAGAAATGTGTGTGGTTGCGTCGGGAGCGGTGTTAACCCCACTCATGAAAATGGGCATGGAACTCCCTGATGAAGACGCGACCATATTGCTGAGTGGTTTCACGAAGTCAGAGGTCGCCTTAGGCAAATCCATCTTTGAAAAATGGGCACAGCATCCGGGCCCAACGACCCGTGCCCACCTGGCGCGATTGGCCTTGAACTTCCTGCCAGATACCCACCCATTGATTGTTCGGATTGGATCGGATACCAACCCCAAATACCAGGAAGCCCGCACGGTCGCTTGGCAATATCTGAGCCAAAAGGATCCGCAAGCCTATGGGCGGATTTTGGATCGATTCCTGAATTTGGACACCTATCTCACCTATGGGGTGAGTGAGCGAAAAATGCTTTTGGAATGGGCCCAACAGCGTGCCGAGGAAGCATCGCTTCAGTTTTTAGCGGACCTCTTGATGGAACATCAAACCATTGGCGCCGACCGCATTCCTCCCGAGGAAAAAGTTCAGGTGGCTGATATTCTTGCGCTTACCAATTCCGAAGTCGGTTGGGATGCCATCCAAAAGGTATCAAAACGCCTCATGGGCAATCGATCAGTAATCCAGCACTGCAAAGCCCTGATGAGCAGGAGGCCCTAATGGATCTTGAAAATCGGGAAATGCAGCGCATCCAGGTCATAGGCCGAGCCATAATGAGTCATGTTCAGCAGCTATTTCGCAATGCCGACCTGTTTGACGCCAACAACCAAATATTTGGCAAATTGTCCACAACCCTTTCGAACTATGTAGAGGAATCGTTTAAACTTTTTGGAGCCTGCACTTTACGCATAAATGCACACCAGGTTTTTTTGGAAGACAACCGCGTTTTTGTCGATGCAGGTATGATTGAGTCTGTAAATTTTCTGACCCAAATCTTTAACAACGGGGAAATTTCGGGCTTTTCGTTCCATCAGGAATGCACCGTCCCGGACACCCTATTGAAGAGCCTATTTGCCTTCCGTGAGGCCTTAATCAACGATAAGGCAAAGGGCGTGGATGCCATCGTTAAAGGGTTGACCCGACGGCATGTGCCCTACCTGTCTCCGCTGCCCCAAATGGAAAATCCGACGACCATGACCGGCATTCGCGATTTGGAAAACGCCAAGAAATTCTGTTTGCGCAATGCAGCCAAAATCATTCTATTTTTGGAGGAGTTCGGCCTTTCGGTTGAAAAGGAAGAATTGCCCAAGATGAATATCCTGTACCGCCTCATTATGAATTTGATGCGCATCCAGGAAACATATCCCCACCTCGTGACCGGTTTAATCCACTTCCCGATCAAAGATCCCTTTCAAGACCAAGCCTTTCGCAGCATCGTTTTGCTTTTAACGGTCGGTAAAACGTTGGCGATGGATCGGCGCACGCAGATTGACTTGTGTACCGCCTCCATTTTTCAGAAATACGGGTATTTAACCATCCCGACGGTCGTGCGCAACAGCCCGCGAATAGATGAGTTTTTGCGTACGGTTTCTGAACGCGGTGCCAAAAAAATTCTCGAAACCAAGTTTGTTAACCGCGCTTTGTACCTGCGTTTGGTAACCGCTTACCAGACGCCGCTTCAGCCGAATGATTTATTTCAGGCCAACCAGATATGTCCCTTTGCCAAGCTTTTGCGCACGATTAATTTCCTTTTGGCAAATTGGAAGCCCAGTCAGCCCGATGGTCAGCACCTGCACCAGGCGGCACAACGGCTGTTCCAGAGTCAGGACCCCAATTTGGACAAACCCTTTTTGCTGTTAACTTTGCATGCTCTGGGCTTCTTCCATTCCGGCCAAACGCTCATTCACGAAAACGGGCAACCAATGATTGTGGTTCAGACACCCCAACCCGGTAATCCCGAACTGATCTTAAACGGTGTCATCAAGGACCCCATTTCCGGTTATCCCAAAATGCGATTTGACCAATCGGACCCGGCCCAGTTCGAAGCCTTAATGCACCAATTGCGCCTGGTTCCGCCCGGCGAAAGACGCCCCAATCCCCTGCGCGTTTTGTACTAAATTCCGCGCAAAGCCAACCAGGTTCCTTCAGGCCATTGCATTAAATGGTGGCTCAAGACCAAAAGGATCCAGGCTATTTCCAAGAGCAGGTACCAAAAGGCGCCCAGACAAGCATTAACGATTTCAATTTTTAGCCAGATGGCCAGACAAAAGGTCCAGCCTAAATACACGGCAGCCATGCCGGACAACAAGGCCAGTTGGTCAGGTACGTGCAAGAGTCCCAATAGCAACGCGATGGGGAGAATCAAAACATTCATGAACATCGTTACCAACAAGGTTTTGGTGTAAGAAACGGGCTCATCAATAAAACGCCAGCGCAGGAACTGAGCCAACGCTGCGGGTAATCCGAGCAACCAAACTGCCAGAATCATCCAATTCGCCAGGCGCGGTGCACTACCTCGGTTCGTTTTGGTGAACAAGAGACGCCAAAACCACGTTCCTTTCGGAGGTTGGCGTATTTTGGCGCGTTCTTGCTCAAAAATGTGTTGGATGTACGGGTCTTGTTGCGTTTGTGCAGATTCAATCTGTTTGTCTTCAGGTTCCTCTAATGAAACCGGTTCGCCAGATTGCATCCACAACAGCAACGACAAAAAAAGCACTAGATCCCTCAGTAGCCGGCAGCCATGCCATCCTTACGCGACTCACTGGCGGCATAATAGACTTTTTGCTCCGAATTGAAAAGAATCGCCTGATAACCGCCAAACCCGCCCAGCCCGTCGCGAATCGCATGACCGCGTCGGATCAACTCGCGGCGGACAGACCAAGGAATACCCCTTTCCAGTTCCACAAACCCACCGTCCGTCATAACCGATCCGGTCGGATCTGATGAGCCAAGGTGTTGCCAACGCGCATGATCCCCGGCCTCTTGTAGGTTCATGCCGAAATCGATCAGATTCACCAGGATCTGGACATGACCTTGCGGCTGCATATCGCCACCCATGACCCCAAAACTCAGCCAGGGTTTTCCGTCCTTCAGCACAAATGCGGGAATGATCGTGTGGAATGGTCGTTTACCGGGTGCGTACACATTGGCGTGTTGCGGATCCAAATGAAAGAGCTGGCCACGATCCTGAAAACAAAAGCCCAGTCCGGGCACCACAATGCCGCTGCCCATTCCGCGGTAATTACTTTGGATCAAAGCCACCATCATGCCGTCTTGGTCAGCCGTTGTCAGAAAAATTGTATCTCCGGTTTGGAGCGGGAAATGCCCTGCATCCAAGCGATGTGAGGCGCGATCGCCAATCAAGCTGCGTCGTTCGGCGGCATAGGATTTACTGAGCAATTGCTGAATCGGCAACTGACAAAAGGCTGGATCCGCATAATAGCGAGCTCGGTCTTCGAATGCCAACTTCTTGGCTTCAATCAGGGTGTGAAGGGTTAATGCACTATCCGGCCCCCAGCTTTTTAGGTCAAAGCCTTCGAGAATATTCAGCATTTGCAGAACAGCCAGGCCTTGGCCGTTAGGCGGAAGTTCATACACCTCATAACCGCGGTAATTTACGGAAATGGGGTCCACCCATTCACCTTTGTGTTCGGCAAGATCCCGATACGCCAGATAGCCACCATTCGCTTTGAAAAATTGGTCAATCTGTTTGGCAATCTCCCCGCGATAGAACACCTCGCGTCCCGATTTAGCTAGTTGGCGGTAGGTTGCGGCCAGGTCCGGATTGCGAAAAATTTGTCCCTTGATGGGTGCCGTTCCATTAATGGAGAAAGTGGCACCAAATGCTCCGGGCCGCTGTTGGTGCAAGCGCAGCCCAATCGCCCAGTAATAACCAATCAGCTCGGAAACAGGAAACCCCTCTTCGGCATAACTGATTGCGGGGGCAAGCACCTGATCCATAGGCAGTTTTCCGAACTTTTGGTGCAAGGCAAACCAGCCATCAACTGCGCCGGGCACGGAAATGGGCAGAAACCCATACGGCGGAATTTCGTTCAGCCCCTGTTTGGCCAACTCTGCTTTTAACTGGGCCAGACTTAACCCTTTTGGCGATCGTCCGCTGCCGTTGTAACCAAAGAGACGCTGGGTTTTGGGGTCCCACACCAAGGCGAACAGATCACCGCCAACACCACAGCCCGTAGGTTCCATTAGACCCAGTGCCGCATTGGCCGCAATGGCTGCATCCACTGCGGATCCGCCCTTCTTGAGGATATCAAGCGCAATACCAGTCGCGAGCGGTTGGGAGGTTGCAGCTGCGCCATGAGATGCAATGACCTCCGAGCGGGTAGCAAAAGCTTCGCCCGTGATGCGATCAATTTGCCCATACAGAAAAAGAGGTGTCAAGAGTAGGAAGAATTGGCGCATCGTTAGCCCCCAGACAGGAAATTTGCATCCACTTTAACAAATCCGTGCAGAGGGTGCGTAATTCCCGTTTTGGAATTGAATTGGGGGTTCGCTTTTTTGGTTAGTAGCACAGGCGCAGTTGGCCGGGTAGACAGGTCACCTTCAGCGGTAAAGTGCCTTTTGATTCTCCATCTACATCGATCCAAACGGATTCGTCCGAGTAGGCACTCAAGTGTTGAGTCTCCACATCGCTTCCGCCTAGTTTTTCAAATTGGCCTCGGTATAACGCCGGAATATGCCGCAGGACATAACCGCGATGCCAATCTGGAAAAAGAGTTAAGCGCATTTTTCCGCTTTGCGGATCCGCTGGAGGGGCGATTGGAATGCCACCACCAAAAAATCGACCTTTGCACAGAGCGGCATTAAAAAGAGGCCCTTCATATTCGAAGTCATCTGCATTGAGTCTGACAACGGGGTTTTGGTAGGAAAACAAACATTTTAAGCTGGCCCAAAAATATACTGCCTTGCCGCCCAGTAGGCGAATTAGCGGTCCTGATTGCATGGCACAGCGATCGACAGAACCGGCCAGACCAAACGCAGCCACATTCAAGCCATAACAATGACTGGGCTGCCCTGCCCCATTTAGGAATTCGAGCGACAAAACATCAACGCTTTGGATTCGGCCACGGATCAAGCCCTCAATCTGCCGATTCCATTGCCCATTAAGACCGAGCGTACGCAGATAATCCCCACCGGTTCCGCTTCCAATGAGGCCCAACGCGGCTGAGTCGGATCGGGTTTTTGCTTTAAACCAGCCATTGACGACCTCGTGGAAAGTGCCATCGCCGCCGACGGCAACAATTCGGGTTTGCCCTTGTTCCAGCGCTTCCGCGGTCATGTCGATCAAATGGCCCGGCCGTTCACTCCAGATGACTTCTGGATGGATGCCGTTTCTTTGTAGGAGGGACTGCAGTCTCCGCCAGCGGTTCCGGGTTTTTCCACCTGCACTGGCCGGGTTAACGAGAAAGAGGAAGGACTGGGCCAAACATGCCTCCTGAAACAGAAAAGGCGCTTCGAGAAGCGCCTTTTCCCTGTTTGATAAAAAAAATCCTAATCCCGACGACCGCGGAACGGACGGCGTGGGCCGCGTTGTTCACGTTCTCGTGCCTCATTCACCAACAGATTCCGACCATTGTATTCCTGACCATTCAGGCTTTCGATGGCGGCATGGGCTTGTTCAGGGTCCATTTCCACAAAACCGAATCCCCGGGACCGTCCCGTTTCCCGATCCATAATAACCTTAGCGGAATGAACCGGACCATGCGGCTCAAACAGTTCGCGGATTTGGGCTTCAGTTGCGCTGTAGGGCAGGTTGCCTACAAAGATTGTTTTGAGCATGATAACTCCTCAGGAAAGTAATATGCCAGGGCCTGAACCGCACGTGGTCTAAAGTGGACAAGTTGAACAAGCTTTACGATCTCCGGTGGTTTGAGGGAACAAGGCAAAACATTGTAGCATGGGCCCTACAGGTCGTGAAAAGAGCGATTTTTAGTCGTTTTTTGGCCAAGCCCAATTGCGTTCGGTCTGGCATAGGTCCAATGAATGGAAGAGGTCACGCCATTCGCTCGGCGGTGGACTGCTTGCAGTTGGCGCTTCATCGGTTTCTGTCCCCACAAAACAAATGAAACGTGCGTGTAACCATAACCGGTTTCTACCAAAATGCTGGGCGAAGAAGCGGTTTTGGTTCAAATCCCCGTAGCGCGAATCGCCGATGACGGGATGGCGCAGATGGGCCGCATGTTTTCGTATCTGGTGCATGCGGCCCGTTTCCAACTGCACTTCACAAAGGGTGAAACGCGCGGAAGGAAAGCGCCAGCCTTGAACCGGAATTTTGAAGAGATGGACCGGCGTGAAAATCGTGACAGCCTCCACCTTTTCCGTTTTGCCATCCTCGAGGAGCGGGTAATCCACCCGTTGAGATTGGTCAATCCACCCGCGTAGAATCGCCACATAAACCTTCTTAAACAATCCCTGTTGCATGGCCTGGCCCCAGCGCGAAGCGGCCTTTGCATTTTTGGCAAACAGCACCAAGCCGGAAGTAGGTCGGTCCAAACGATGGATCGGGTAGACCGGATATCCTAACTGGTCCCGCAGTACCTGAAGAAGGAAAGGACCCTCGCGGTTCAAACCGGAGCGGTGAACCATCCAACCAGCCGGCTTTTCCACTGCAATCCAATCTCGGCCTTCTGCACAAACCGGCAACAGGTATGACGAATCCACCGTTTTCCAATCTCCTCAGACATGTTTAGAATAAAAACTTTGTCGCATAAAGGAGACTAACATGAATCTGTTTTTGATTTTTTTTGGCGTAATTGCCGTGTCCGGTGGCCAAGGACCGGATGGTGATCCCAAACATCCGCAGACCGAAAAAGTGCCGCTGGAGGAAACCTTGCACGGTGTAAAGGTAAGTGATCCCTATCGCTGGCTGGAAGATTTGGACAGTGAAAATACCCATCAATGGGTTACGATGCAAAACAAACATACCTTTGCTTATCTGGAAACCCTGGCCGAGCGAAAACCGATCCGAGAACGCTTGGAAAAGCTGTGGAATTATGAAAAATACGGCCTGCCCCAAGCGCATGGTTCACGTTTTTTCTTTTACAAAAACGATGGTCTGCAGAACCAGTATGTTTTGTATTGGCAAACCGACTTAAATGCAGAACCAAAGGTTTTGTTGGATCCCAACAACCTTTCGAGCGATGGAACGGTTGCCCTCAATGGAACCGCAATTAGCCCAGACGGAAAATATCTGGCGTACGGTTTGTCGCAATCAGGCAGCGATTGGGTGGAATGGCATGTTCGCGACGTTGAAACCGGAAAAGATCTCAGTGATCACATCAAGTGGGTCAAATTTTCAGATGCTTCCTGGCTGCGAGACAATTCTGGATTCTTCTACAGCCGTTACGACGAGCCCAAAGCCGGACAGGAAATGGAAGATGCCAACTACTTCCAAAAAGTCTTTTTCCATAAACTCGGAACGGAACAGGCGCAGGATGTGCTGGTCTATGAACGACCGGACCAGAAAGAATGGGGTTTTGGTGCTCAAGTCACCGAGGACGGTAACTACCTCATTCTTGGCGTTTGGCAAGGCACCGATAACCGCAACCGGGTCTTTTATAAAGATTTAAAAGCTGACAATGCCAAGGTAGTCGAGTTCCTCAAGGATTTCGATGCCGAATACACCTTCATCGCCAATCAAGGCACGGTCTTTTATTTCCAAACCAACCTAGATGCGCCTCGACGCAAAGTAATTGCCATCGACATCAACAAACCGGACCGCGCCAATTGGAAAACCATTGTGGCCGAAAAAAAAGATACCCTTTCGGGCGTTTCCGTTTGTAAGGACCGTTTGGTTTTGCATTACATGGCCGACGCCAAGTCGGTGGTGCACTTGGTGGATTTTGAGGGTAACAGCAAAGGTGAATTGCCCTTGCCTGGCCTGGGTACCGTAGGTCTCTCGACCAACCCCGAATCCAGCACGATCTATTTTTCCTTCTCGAGTTTTAATACTCCGGGCAGCCAATACAGCTATGACGTAACCAACGGGAAGAGCGCCTTGATCCGCCAACCCAAATTGGCCTTTAACCCAGATGATTTTGAAACCAAACAGGTCTTTTACACGAGTAAAGATGGGACAAAAGTGCCCATGTTCATTTGCTACAAAAAAGACCTATTCACCGGAAAACCCCAACCCACCTATCTTTACGGTTACGGTGGTTTTGATATTTCCCTCACCCCCAGTTTCTCGGTCAGCAAACTGGTCTGGATGGAAATGGGTGGCATTTACGCCATGCCCAATTTAAGAGGCGGCGGCGAATACGGCCAGGAATGGCATTTGGCTGGGACCAAGGAGAAGAAACAAAACGTTTTTGATGACTTTATTGCGGCGGGCGAGTACCTGATTGCCCAGGGTTACACAACCCCGCAGCAATTGGCCATTGGCGGTGGAAGCAATGGTGGCCTTTTGGTCGGTGCAACCTTAAATCAACGACCGGACTTGTTTGCGGCTGCCTTGCCTGCTGTTGGCGTTATGGATATGTTGCGCTTTCACAAATTTACAATTGGCTGGGCTTGGGTGAGCGACTATGGTTCGCCCGATGATCCGGAAATGTTTCAGGTTTTACGCGCTTATTCGCCTTACCACAACGTTAAACCGGGAACCCACTACCCTGCTGTCATGGTCTTGACCTCCGATCACGATGATCGGGTCGTGCCCAGCCACAGCTTTAAGTACGCAGCAGCCTTACAAGAAGCCCAAGCAGGTGATGCGCCCATTCTGATCCGGATCGAAACCAAAGCCGGCCATGGTGCGGGGAAACCCACCAGCAAAGTCATTGAAGAGGAAGCGGACCGTTGGGCCTTCCTGTTCAAAAACCTGGGCATGCAGAAACTGCCCTTTTCCTAAACAGATATGGGCCCCGAACTTGGGGCCCATTTTTTAGAAATTGAGAACGATTGAAGTTGTGAAAACGTAATCCAATTCGTCCAGTTCATAGAGGACCGTGCCATTGGGGCTGCCATCGGTCAGCAATGGGATTTTTTTGAAGGCCGGCTGATTGTCGTAGATTAAATTGAGACCGATCTTAAGCGCCATCTTATCGGATAGGTTGGAAATAACGGCCAGTTTCATGTCCGACCGCCAGTCCTCGCCTTCTTCCAAGTTAAAAACACTTACCCAATCATTGGCGAACTTGGTGCGTTCGGTAAAGCCGTGGAAGTGGTTGAGTTCAAAACGTAAGCCCGCATAAGCCCCATCAAAATTGGGCGGTTCATCAACGGGTGTTTCGTCGGTGTACTGCAGGCCATAACTGGTGCGGAACTTACGCGTATCCGTGTCGCGCCATTGATTGGTGATACCAACCGAAGCGGCATAGCGGTTTTTGATGCCAGCCGGTTCATTGCGGTCCCAATCGATACCGACAAAACCGTGCAAGCGCTCGCTATACTTCTTCTGGGCCGCTGCACTGAAATAATATTTGTCCTGAGTGGTTTCGGTGACCGAATCCTCATTAATTTCATAATCCTCCAAGCTACCAACAGCGGTGCGTGTGGTTTTGGTGGATTCCACTTTATTGGCGCCAAATTTAAGCGAAAACTCATAACCATCCCATTTGTAGGCGAAGTTATTGGCCAAACCAAAGGTAAAGGCTTCCGAATTTCCACCGGAGTTAATAATCGAGAGTTCGGCCTGATCAGACCAATTGGAGTTGGCTGATTCCTGAGCCAACAGCATGGCTGAAGCGCATGCTAAAACCAAAAAGAAACGAGACATAGATGAATTCTCCCACGTGTTTTTATCGTCCCGGTCGCGACTCCCCATTATAAAAAGGAATTGGGTGTGACCATGAGAATAAAGCGCAAGGAAGTTGCCTTGAACGATTTGATTGAATAGACTGTCGGCCGGAGGTTTTCATGAAAATCGTGCATCTTTCAACCCAGGAAGGTTATAACCGTTGGGCCGAAGCCTATGACGCCTTTGAAAACCCTCTAGTCGCCTTGGACCAATACCTCCTACCTCAATCTATGCCTGAATTTAGCGGGAAACGCGTTTTGGACTTGGGTTGTGGAACCGGACGTTATTTGAGCCACTTTCAAAAGGCCGATTCGGTTTTGGCCTGCGATTTTTCCAGTGGCATGTTGGAAAAAGCGCGCATCAAGGCAAGCTCTTTGGCCCAAGTTGAATTTGCTGAGGTTGATGTGAATCGACCCTTTCCCTTTCAGGATCAGACCTTTGACTTTTTGTTCAGTTCGCTCGTCTTGGAACATGTGGTGGATATAAATCACTTTTTTCGTTCGTGTTTTCGTTTTGCGGCGCCGGGTGCGTCTTTGCTGATGAGCACCATGCATCCGGCCATGTTCCTGCGTCAGACCCAAGCCCATTTCCAGGATGGCGATACCGAATTCCGATTTGAATCCTTCCCGCATCAAGTTTCTGAATTTGTCATGGCGCTTATAACGACCGGCTGGCAGGTGAAAAACGTCTCTGAAACCGTTATCAATTCGGAATGGGTAGACAGCATTCCCAAATGGTCAAAGTGGATGGATTGGCCAGTCCACCTGACCTTACAGGCCCAAAAATCGACCTAACTTTTGAGGCTGGTTGCCAGTTCTTCGAAACCTTCGGTTCGCGCCATTTCGCGCAACAGGTTGGCTAATGGTTCTGGCGGCGCAATTAAGCTTCGCGCCTTTAGGTCCATCCATCCACCCGTTGTCATGACCTCGGCCGCGAGCCGACCATCGCTTTTATAAAATCGATTGCACAATTTCATGCGCGAAGCATCTGAACTCAGACCGCCCAGTTCAAAACTGACTTTGATGCCTTCCAAAAGTTTAAATTCTTTGAAATACGTCACTTCATCCTTGCGCACCACGGGACCAATGCGCAGTTGAGCAAAGGACTCTATCGGGAAACCATGTTCGGCAAAAAAACGCATGCGTGTAGTTGCGGCCATATCTAAAAAGGCAGTATTGCGCATATGGCCATTGGCATCCAAATCGCCCCAGCCTACCTGAAATTCTGCGTGATAGGCGATCATGGTTGGCTCAACATATTTTCCAGTTGGTGTAGCGCATCTTGAAGTTGGCGTGTGACGGGGGCGGATTCGGCCTTGGTCATTCCGACCGACTCGTAAATGCTGCGGTTTTCGGACCCAAACACTTCTTCGCGCGCGATAATGTTAAACGGGCTGAGAACTTCCAAAATCTCGGCTTTGCGTTCGCGCAGTTGCTCAAGCGTTTTCCGGTAAGCGTGGTCCAGTAGGGTGTGGCGTACACTGAAACTGAGAATATTGGTGAAGTACATGGTGTAATCATCGCGCTTGGGTTCAAACAACAGGATCTTTGCATCTTTGAATCGGTTGCGGTAAGCGTTATGTCCCACTTTCATTCGGGAATAAATCAGGGTTCGAACCGATTGGTGCATAACACCCAACAACCCGCGGTCGATCAGGCGACCACGGCGCATAAATCCCGTTTCAACCGTTTTGTGGGTATCCACCGGAACAATGGGGTTTAGGGCAATTAAAACTTCGATTCCGCGATCCAGCAAAACCGAGGCGTTCATGGTGCGCAGGAGCACACCATCCACATAACTGCGGCCATTAATTTCAACCGGAGGATAGACGCCTGGCAGCGCAGTTGAGGCCTGAACCGCTTTTGAAACGGGAACATCCTTCCACTTATCGGATCCAAAAACGACGGCCTGGGCAGAATCTAAATCGGAGGCCACCACAAACAAGCGATCGTTCATGTCATGAAACGAATTACTGCAACCTTCCTGTTCAAACAATTGCGAGAGAAAGGTTTCTAGCGGTTGATTTTCAAAAATCCCCTCTGGTAAGGCACGCAACAAAACGCCCAGGCTGCGCAGCCACTTGTTGCCTGCAGTTCCGCGCATGGTTGCGACGTCCCATAAACGTTTGGGGATCTGTTTGGACCTTTCCAACATGCGGCCCATTGCCGGTTTAAAAAACAGATCGCTGGACAAATGTAGCGATTCGGCCTTGGCATCAATTAAGGCCCGGCACAAGCGTTTGCTGCTAATGCCATTGACCAGGCAGGCTGAAACCAAGCTGCCAGCGCTGATGCCAACATATCCGCCCAGCCGGCAGAAATCGATACCTAAAAAGGCATCATCAATGGCACGTAATGCGCCAGCTTCATAAATTGCCCCACCGATTCCACCACCCGCCAAAGCGAGTCCGATCTTGGGGTGTTGAACTGTTTGAATTGCCATTCAGAATTTCCTCGTGCCCATTCTTCCACAGGTCACGAAAGAGTCAAGTCCCGACCCGACCGGTCGGGACCCAACCTAAACCGTTACTGCGGCGTTTCGGCCTTTTTTGATTTGGACTTGCTGGTCGTGGATTCTTTGCTGGATCCAGCTTCGTCTTTCTTCATATCGGCAATCAGGCCCATTAACTCTTCAACTTTTTTGGTCAGTTGGTTAATTTCATCACGGGTGGGCACACCCATTTTGCCCAAAACCGAGCTGACGTTTTTGTTGACCATTTCTTCGATCTTATCGACTTTTTCTTCAACTTTGGCCTTGGATTCATTGACCTTAGACTTGACGTTGGTCATCTTTTCACGGGCCGTGGATTCAAAGGTTTCACCTTTTTCGACCAGGGTTTTGAAGATTTTGGATCCTTCTTCCTCGGCAATGGCCAAGGCACCCAGACCGGCTAACCAAATTTTTTGCGCGGATTCTTTAATCTCGCTTTGGATCTTTTCTTTTTTGGACATGCGTTCCTCCTTAGGCTTGTTGTTCTCTTAACTTGGCTGTCAGGTTTTCGACCTGAGTCGTCAAATTCTGAATTTCTTCCCGGGTCGGAATGCCCAATTTGGCCAAGCCTTTTTCCAGATTTTTGCGCGTAAAATCTTCTACCCGATCGGTTACTTTTTTGGCTTTGGCCTTGGTTTCCTGGCCAAATTTTTCAATTTTGGGTTTCTTTTCCGATTCAAATGTCTTGCCGCGTTCAACCAGCAGGTTAAACGATTTGTTGGCGAAATCGAATCCGGTTGCCGCGACACCCAATCCGGCCAACCAGGCAAAACGCCCTGTTTCGCGAAGAGGCTTCGCAATCCGTTCTACATTTTCTTTTAATACCGTCATGGTGATTCTCCTTATTTTGGGCTCTGACGCGGCGACTCTTGTTGTTCCAGCTCCTCGATTGAAGCTTCTAACTGTTCGAGTCTTTCTTTGAGGTGGGCCATTTCGCGTTTGGCTTCGCGGACCGGGTTGATGCGCTCAAGAGACTTGTTGATCCAATGCTCTACTCCAGCTTGCACATGACGCACTTTTTGGGTCACAGCCTCTCCACCTGCTCGCACCAGATCGTGTAACAAATCAACGCTGAGCCCGCGGCCCTCGCCTTTTTGTTCTTCAACGATAATTTGCGCCAGAATTTGGGCGGTGATATCGACATTCTGTGCGTCAAGCACCTGAACCTGATGGCCTTCGCGAACCAGCGCAGCCACATCCGCCAGGGCAACATAGCGGCTCTTTTCGGTGTCATAGAGCTTGCGATTGCCGTAACGTTTAATGATGTGCAT
This sequence comes from Acidobacteriota bacterium, assembly GCA_020637335.1. Classification (GTDB taxonomy): domain Bacteria; phylum Acidobacteriota; class Holophagae; order Acanthopleuribacterales; family Acanthopleuribacteraceae; genus JACJWC01. The sequence continues at coordinate 117,165 of JACJWC010000005.1, forward strand.
GGTCCCTCCGATAACGCATCGCGTCATCTGTTATTAAACTTAATGCGCTGCGTCATGAAGGTCAAGTTTTTTTGACACACTGCGTAAAAAAACCAAAAATTCCCGGTTAACCAATCGTTTGAAGGGTCGATAAGACCGTTTCCAGAACCTGGAGGCGCGCCCACTTTTTATCGTTTCCGGCAATTAAGGTCCACGGTGCCTGAACGGTACTGGTTTGTTCAACCATATCATCTACCGCCTGTGCATAGGCCGACCACTTTTCACGGTTGCGCCAGTCTTCTTCGGTAATTTTATGGTTTTTGTAGGCAATGGATTTTCGTTCCTCAAATCGCCGTAATTGTTCTTCTGGACTGATATGCAGCCAGAATTTATTAATTAAGATACCGCGTTCGAGCAATTGGTCCTCGAATTCATTGATTTCAGAATAGGCGCGTTTCCATTCGCCCGGTTTGGCAAATTTTTCAATCCGTTCGACCAAAACGCGACCATACCAGGATCGATCATAAATGGTTACTTTACCGGCTCGGGGAATGTGACGCCAAAAACGCCACAGGTAATGGTGAGCCTTTTCTTCATCGGTTGGTGCCGCAATCGAGATTATTTGAAAAAGCCGGGCATCAATGGCAGCAGTTAAGCGCCGAATCGCGCCCCCTTTTCCGGCTGCATCCCACCCTTCAAAAACGACAATCAAGGAACGTTTCTTGGTTTTGGCTCGCCAACTCCATTCGGTAATTTCGTTTTGCAAGTCGGCCAAACGGGTTTCATAGAGTTCGGGTGAAACCTCAAGCCCCAAATCGACAGAATCAAAAACAGAGGATTTTGAAACTGCTTGAGACCGTGTCTGGCGAATCGCAGGCCATTTCTTATGCTTGTTGTCGAGCCGTGATTCCAATGCTTCGGCAAGTGCTTCGCCAACAGCAAGATCGCGAAAGCGGTTATTGGCCGAAGGGATGACCCGCCAGGGCACTTGGGGGCAATTCGTGCGTTCCAGCGCCTCGCGCGAAACGCGGCTAAATGCACGATATCTTTTGCTGAATTTTTCGAGAATTGGCGAAACGCGGTGCGCTTTTTCATCCTTTTTCAGACGTTTGCGTTGATCGGTTTGTGAGAGGTGGAACCAGAATTTGAGGATTAAGGCACCATCGCGACTGAGCATTTCTTCAAAACGATTGATGCGATCCAGAGCTGATTCAAAACGAGCCCGGTCAATCCGTTGATACACCCGTTCAATGATCGGTTGGGTGTACCAGGAGCCAAACAAAATGCCGATTTTCCCCTTAGGTGCCAGCCTACGCCAAAAACGCCAAAAGGCGGGGCGTTCATTTTCCTCATCACTGGTATCCCAAAACGCGTGGGTTTCCAAACCTCTTGCATCAAGCCATTAGTTCAGGCGATTCACCACAGAGCCCTTACCAGCGCCTTCGACCCCTGAAATGAGGATGAGTACCGGAAAATTGGTCTCACGCAAACGTCGCTGCACCTTTAAAAGGCGGTTGCGCAATTCGGATTCACGAGTTGCAAATTCTTGCTTAGAAACCTTTGGACTTGTAGCTGAATCTTCAAACATGCTGCCCCCAGTGAACGGATAGTGGGAAACGGATTGCATTTATTCCATTTTCCACCCTAGGCCCGAGCTTGAAAAGCAATACTCCTGTATAAAAACTCATTTTTTAATAAAATATGGCCAACCATTTAGGAAGAAATTAATAATCCCTGATCGCGGAATCCCCGTAGTGTAAAGGCGGACAGAGTGTCCAAGTAAGGAGCATATATGAAAAGAAGTTTTTTGTTAGCCATTCTCATGAGCGCTGCATGCATTTGGGCTGGTGAGCCCGATTCAAATCAGCGCGGACGCTATTTAATTGTAATTGGTGGATGCAATGATTGTCATACACCGGGATATCCGGAGAGTGGCGGAAAAACACCCGAGTCCGATTGGTTGGTTGGCAGCCCAGTGGGCTTTCAAGGTCCATGGGGAACGACGTATCCGACCAATCTCCGCAATTCGGTCGCTCACCAAACCGAAGCTGAATTTTTGGCCAAAGCGCACACCGCCATGCGGCCCCCTATGCCCTGGATTTCACTGGCAAACATGACGGACAGCGACTTAAAGGCCGTTTATCACTATATAAAATCGCTAGGTCCGAAGGGCCCTGACGCACCGGCATACAAAGCGCCGGGCGAAAACGTGGAAACGCCTTATTTTGAATTTGTACCCAAAAACCTGCCCCCAAGCGATGACCAGACAGGTGGTCAGCAATAAACAAGGGGAGTCAAGCGACTCCCCTTTCTATTCCATTAAGGTTTAACAAATTTGAGGGTCATGCGATCGCTTTCACCGATGGCTTTAAGCGCCTCAGCATCCAGTTCGCGTTCGTTATCGCCTTCTTTGACTTTGGTCGCCAAGCGCGGCGGCAGGGTCCAGACACCATTAGGGTGTTCGGTTGTATCCTTAGGATTAGCATTAATTTCGGATTGGTCAACCAACTTAAAACCCGCCTTGGTGGCCAGGTCAATAACGGTTTGAACATGCACGTATCCCGAATCGGGGTCCGCAGCTTTATCGGCAGGACGGCGGTGTTCAACCACGCCCAAGATTCCACCCGACTTCAACGTTTTAAAAAACGCGTCAAAAGCCGGTTGGGCATTGTCAGGCATCCAGTTGTGCACATTGCGGAAGGTTAGAACCATGTCCGCTTGACCCTCTGGCATTTCAATTTTTGTACCCGGTTGGAAAATGCACATTTTGACCTTGTCATACGCCTCGGGATGTGTGGCCAAAAGTGCCTGATATCCATCGTAGGAGCGTTTGTAGTAGCCGGTGGCGTCAGGCGCGGCATGTGCGGCATAAAAGGTCCCCTTCTCGCGCAGGTAAGGTGCAAGAATTTCGGTGTACCAGCCACCGCCCGGTGAAATTTCCACCACAGTCATATCGGGCTTGATGCCAAAAAAAGCTAAGGTTTCAGCAGGATGACGATAGACATCACGGGCTTTGTTCTCGGGGCTGCGATGATCGCCATCAACAACCTTTTGAAGCATGGGATCCCCAGCCAACAGGCAGGTGGAAAGGAGCATCGGAAGCACAAAACGCATAAAAATATCCTCTTTTATTGGGAATGGCGTTCTTTCCAACGGAACCCGTTCCCTTGGCAAAAGGCCAAATAAAGGGTGTTCGATCCGTTTGAAAGAGCAAATGACACCCGATCTTAACGTTTTTAAGGGCAAAAAGATTCCCTGTTTGTGGGTAAACAGCAAAAAACAGCCTATTTCATGCAGCAAAAAGAAAAAAGCCACCCGTTGAAGGTGGCTAAAAGGTTAACCCTGAGGATTGGGTTGTTGGTACGGACGGAGGGATTCGAACCCCCGACCTTTTGGTTCGTAGCCAAATGCTCTATCCAGCTGAGCTACGTCCGCACAATTCGCAAAGGATACTTTTTTCGCGGCCAACTGTCAAACTGAAAATGATCGGAGACGTGCAGAAACAAGCTTGCCTTCAAGCAAGTCCCGACAGGCAACGAATTCGCCCGGCCCTATGCGTTTAAGGGTATGATGAATGGCACAAAAGCCGACTGAAGGTGGAGATGCGTGAACTCGTTCAGAAAGAGCCTGATCCAGCGTTTAGGGGTTGTAGCCCTGCTATTTATTGGCTTGAATATTTACGGCACCCTGGGCTTTTACTTCATCGAAAAGGTCAACTTATTTGAAGCGTTTTATATGTCGGCTATCACGTTTACAACCGTCGGCTATGGCGAGGTCTTTCCGCTTTCGACCGCTGGCAGGGTATTCACGGTTTCGACCATTTATATTGGCTTGCTGGTTTCAGGCCTTTCGATTGGCTATTTAAGCCAACTCATCCTGCGTTCAACGTTTCAGGATATCTTAAAGGGGAAAAGGGTGGAAAAAGCGGCGAAAAAACTTCAGGATCATTTCATCGTTTGCGGCTACGGCATTACGGGTCAGCAACTGGTTGAGGAAATGCGTCAGATGGGCGAAACCATCGTAGTGATCGATCTGGCAGCCCGAGCCGAAGAATCGGAGGAGGACCTGCTCTTCATCCAGGGCGATGCGCGCCAGGATGCTGTTTTGGAAAAAGCGGCACTCCATCGGGCACGTGGACTGGCTTCGGTATTGACGGAGGATGCGGACAACGTTTTTGTCGTCTTAACTGCCCGCTCGCTCCACCCCAAAATTAAAATTGTCAGCCGCTACAAAAACGATGACAGCTTAAAAAAACTCAAAGCAGCCGGTGCGGATGAAGCGATTAGCCCCTACCGAATGGGGGGTCAACGCCTGGCCCATGCCCTGACCCAGCCCATCCCCAACCACCTGTTGGCGACCTTAACCAAAGTTGCGGGCAGCGGCGTGCGCTTTGCCTATCTTCAGGTCGGCGACCAGAACCGGCTTCGCACCCAAACGGTGCGCACTTCGGAAATTCGCGATCGCTCAATGGGCGCTTTGATTCTGGCCTTGGAAGACCGGCTCGGCAATACCAGTTTTAATCCGGCACCCGATCAAAGCCTCAAAGAAATTCACAAAATATTAGCGCTGGGCGACGAAACCCAGATTGAAGCCCTGCAACACTACATCTCGGAAATGGAGCTCAGCCATGAAAATGGAAGCGCATGATTTCCTGGCCTTTGCTGAGCAGGAAGCGCGTCGCTACGGCAATGACCCTTTTGTTTTTGTTCGGGAGTTAGTGCAAAACAGCCGGGATGCGGGCGCTTCCCAGATCAATTTTCAGTCTGAAATGATTGGCCAAACCTATGTTTTGCGCTGCGCTGATGACGGTTGCGGGATGAATGCCGAACAATTACAGGGTTTCTTGCTCAAACTTTTCGCCAGCAACAAACAAGACAATCAATTGGGCATGTTTGGGGTTGGATTTTGGTCCGTCCTGCTTTTTGAACCCGAAGCCATCTACATCGACACATGTACCGGGTCCGAGCGCCATGTGCTCAGCTATCAAAAAGGGTGGAGCCAGGCAAAATGTAAACCCATGGAACCGGGCCCGGCTGGGACTCAGATTATCCTGCACAAACAGGCGCCCAACGGCGACCAATGGAGCCCTGACCTTTTTAAACGCCTGGTGTATTACTGTGGTTATGTGGTTCGGCTGGGTGGTGAGAACCCTAAAAACCCTATGCCCCTGCCCATTCGCTTCAATGGCCAGGCCATCAATCAATCCATGCAACTGAATGGCTTGACCTGGCAAGCCTGGCGCGGCAAACGGGCCTGGGGAGTGATTGGCTTGGGCGCAAACCCGCTTGTACGACTCTATAAAGCGGGCATTTTGATCAAAGAATGCACGAGCTTAAATGAGCTTTGGCCGTCTCGACCCGCCATCCTGCCTAAAGTGGAGGGATTTTATCCCCAAGTCTTGATCAATTGCGCGGATTTTAATTTATTGTTGGATAGGCACACCATTGCCGAAGATCATGCGCTTGCCCAGGTTTTGGATGCCTGTTCTCATCTCCTCAAAAAACAGGCAAAAAATCTACTCAATCAAATGGCGCCAATGGACCTGGTCAATGGGACGCGTTACCTGCTCATGCGACAAGGTAAAAAGCTTTTATTCGCTCTTGTGGCCCTTTTAGTGGTGGGCTGGAGCGGATGGTTTTTGACCCAGCAAAAAGGACCTGTGCCAATTTCGAATCGTGGGGCCGAACCCCAAGCGACGCAGGACATTTCCGCTGTTTTGGACCGCTATCGGGGACCGATCGTCGATAACCCCAACAGCCACCCGCCGCGTTGGCAAGTCAGTTTGGAAGGACCGCGGAAGGTGGATCTGATTTTAGGCTTGGTCGATCAGTTTGACCGAGATCGCGGTTGGTTGCCACGACGGCCGGAATCGGTCGGGCCGTACCCACCCATCGCAAATCCGGCTGATGGCATTTTGCGCATACGCTTACAAGACACCCGCTTGCCCATGATCCTGCCCTATCCGCTTTTGGGGGCCATTAAAGCCAATACGGTTCAACTCGATGGAAAACCGTTTGGTCAAGTCGGTCAGACGCGTGCGGGTGAACCGATGCTGTTAGGTTCTGGTGTAATTCAGGGTGAATTGAGTTATGCCTTCGTTCTCGATTATCCCAATTTGCAAATGCAACCGCCCCTGAGCCCACCTCGCTTAGCTTGGGACGCTGAATTTAAGGCCTGGTTAGATCAGGCGCCCCTTAGCAGTTCGGAGGCCAATGCTTATTGGGTTCCGCTCTTACAAAAACGATTTGGCCCACCTCAAGAAGTACAGCCGCGCGGGACCACGTGGTTGGAGCGAGCCCTATCCGTTCAAAATTCAGATTGCGATATGGTTAATGGGCTGCTCACACTGCTTTTCCTCGAACAAGGTTTCCAAGCCCGACTCGCATTGGGGTTGGTCATTTCGCAAGGTCCACAAACCAACCATTTACATGCCTGGACCCTGATCCAAACCGAACAAGGCTTTGTGGCAACAGATGCTTCACATCCCAATTTCTCACCACTCGTTCCACCAGATCCAGCAGATTCCCTGGCGGCGCCAGCCGCAGGCGGAAATATGGAACGCCAATTGGCACCCAGCCAAGCCAGTCCCATCGTCGCGACACAAGCACAAACGCCCTTTCCCTGGCGTTGGATATGGCTAGGTCTTATCGCCCTGTTGATCCTGCTCTTATTGCGATATGCCTGGAAAGTTAAACGGGCACAAAATTCCGTTCGGACCGAACAACTCGCTTTTGCCGGTCGCTGGTTAGCCATGGTGGTCCGCTCCGGTGATATGCACCACGATCTTTTTTACAGGCCTCTGTTTAGCCGAGCCGATGGGAAGCGCGTCAGCTTCTATACCGTACTGAAATGGGCAGAAAATGCACCTCTTCTAATGGGCACCCAAGTCGACCACGGGTCCATCCTGGATAAGAATTGTCCTATTTTGCGGCAACTCCTGCCTTATTTACCGGAGGTGCTCGATCGCAGCATGGGGTTTTCTACACCAGGCCCGGCAGAAACGGTTGAAGTTCGCCCAGGCACCGCCTTGTTATGGGGACCCACTTCAGATGGTTGGTTGCTTATTGCTGACGACGATCCAAAAAATCCGCAAACGCCTGTTTAACCTCATCGCGGATTTGGCGACTGCCTTTTTCATATTGCGGTTCATATGGGCAATGCGCGCATTCACAACCGCAACAATAGCCGCGCATTAAGTGATAGGGCTCTAACATCACCATGTAGCCCTGTTCGTTGAAACGGTAATATGTCCCCTCAGCCTCTTGACCGCTCACCCTCGCGCTTCCCTTCTGTTTCCATTCCAATTCCTTAATGCTAGTCTACTGAAAACAGGCTTTTAAAGAAAGGTTTGCCACTATGGATTTCACCATTGACATTGCCGGAGCCGTGCAGAAATTGGTGGAAAAACAACAGCTAAATCACGTCCACTACGCGGTTCAGCTCATTCGCGCATGCTTGGATTTTGAGCCCTCAAATATTCAAATTCAGACGGATCAGGGTTCTTTTTCGATTCAACACGATGGTGCTAACCTCGATCCAGATTTTTGGCAGGCATTGGTAGAGGTTTTGACTCTGGGAAATGAACCACCTGCATTTTTGGCCTTGAAGCGAATCGAACACAATTACGGCCTGACCTTACTGTTTCCCTTTCGCCATTCAGACCAGGTCCTCCTGCACTCCGGTACGCGGACCATTGAACGGTCAGGCACCCAGACCCGAACGGGAAGTGCAAGCCATCTTGCGGGCTTCCGGTTGCAAATGGCCCGTCCAAAAGCGCAAGAGGGCGACGAACGGGCTGAGATCTCATTTTTTTGTCGGCGCCCACCCTGTAACCTGCATTTAAACGGGCGCCCGCTTACACCCAAAGAGGCTTTGAGCCAAGTTCCCGCATTGTTGCGCGGCCACATTCAAAATGAGCACGGCGAAGCCTTTTTCGGATTAGACGTGCAGGCCAGTCTGAGTGAAATCCACTACCTCAAACACGGAATCTTATTTGGAACCCGGACTTTTTTGAATAGCCACAGTCTGCCGCTTATTTTGGAATGGGATAGCAAACTCCAAGACAAAGGAACTCAGTTTGAAAAAAGCATTGCGGCAGGCGACGAGGCCTGCATGCAAGCCCAATTGGCCATTCAAGAAGCTTTGGTTTCCCATTTCCTCGAATTGGATCCAGCGCTTCAAGATCAGCTACGGCGCAAAATCCTGGCGTTACAGACCCAACCCTTTCCGCAACCGCTTGCCGCCATTCGGCTTTTCCGCACTAATATTTCTTCGATCCACAAGTCGCTGGCCGATTTGCGCAAGGACCAAAAGCGTTTTGGTGGGTGGCTGCCCTTCCACTTTATGAAACCTAAACCCAGTCGCGAAGCACTGGCTATTCTCGGGCCTCAAGAATTGGCCTTTTTACGGGCCCAGGACCTCAAGCCGGTACGCTGGCAACCCGTTATGGACAAAAAGGGCATGGACATGACAAATTGGCTGACAGATTCTCGTTGACCCACTCGCAAAGGTTTGCTAACATCTCCGCTTTGTGCGCGAAGGAAAGTGAGGACGCCATGGAAGTTTTATTACGCGAAAGCGTACTGCATTTAGGCAAACGCGGCCAAGTTGTCAAAGTAAAGCCGGGTTATGCTCGTAACTATCTTCTGCCTAAAGGTCTGGCTGTAAATGTGACCGAAGGCAACAAGCGGCAGATCGAACTGGAACGCCGTAATTATGAACGCAAGATTCTGGCTGAGAAACAGACGGCCGAAGAAGCAAAAGCGCAACTGGAAGCCCTGAACCTGACCTTGAAGAAACGGGCTGGCGATACCAACCACCTTTTCGGTTCGGTAACCCATCAAGATATTGCTACCCTGCTCAAAGAAAAAGGGTTTGATATCGACCGTCGCAAAATTGAAACACCGACCATCCGCGAATTGGGCGAATTCAAAATCAGTGTCCGCCTGCATCCGGAAGTTGTTGGCGAATTTACGCTCAACGTCTTACGTCGCGAATAGGGATTCTTTCATCGATTTTTTAGGCTCGCCGATTGGCGAGCCTTTTTTTTTGAGCCCATGAGCGAATTTGGAATATAGTTCATAAACACAGCCCTTTAGCGCATTTTTCTATCCGCCTGTTAAGCACCTATCCGCCTGGATCCGATATAGCCAGTATGCAACGGAGTGCAAATTCCATCAGGGAGGATGGCATGCGAATCCAGGAGAGTCAGGTTCAGCTCGCGTCTCAGTATCAGCGCACAACGACAACGGAACACCGCGAAAGTCTAGAAATTTCCTTTAATCCTGCGGCGCCAAGCACGCAAAGAGCGCGAGCAGGATCGCCAATCGCGTCAAAACCAACCGTCGAAAAGGACAAAGATCCAGAAGAAAAACTCTCCGAGGACAGTAAGATCCTCATTGTCAAACGACTTTTGGAAAGCCTGCTCGGCAAAGAATTTAAGTGGGCAGACCCCGAAGATTTCCAAAACGAAGCGCCTAGCGCAGGTCAGGCCACTACCCCATCGCCTGATCGTTCAAACGCAGGCGATGCCTTTTATTTGCGTTATGAAAAAGTGGATCGCTATGAAGACCATGAACAAAGTGCATTTCAAGCTCAGGGTACCTTGACCACCGAAGATGGGCGCCAATTGGCTTTTAATTTTTCTATGACCATGGAACGCCATGTGGTTCAGGAATCAAGCATCCTGATTACCGCCGGCAAAAAACCGGTTGATCCCCTCGCCCTCAATTTGGACGGCGGACCGGCAGCACTCCAAAATGAAACCTTTGAATTTGACCTCAATCTTGACGGTCAGAATGAACAGTTCCGCCTGCTTGAACCGGGCAGTTATTATTTGGTTTTGGACAAAAACGCCGATGGCAAGGTTAATGATGGCGGCGAGTTGTTTGGCCCTGCTTCGGGTAACGGCTTTGCCGATTTGGCCCGTTACGACGAGGATGGCAACCAGTGGATTGATGAAGGCGATCGAGTGTTTCATCAACTCACCCTTTGGATGGGTCGCAACGAAGGCAATGACCAACTACTCGGTCTCAAACAAGCTGGCGTTGGTGCACTCTACTTGGGTTCAGTCCAAACACCTTTCCACCTGACAGATTCTCAGGGCTCTGAACTCGGACAGATCCAGCAAAGTGGCGTGTTTTTGCACGAGGATGGACGGGTTGGAAGTTTGCAACAGATCGATGTTGCCGTTTAACCTTTTTATCTAACGCATCAGGATTTGCAGTCCGTGCAAGGCATACAGGGAAACCATACCCACCACAATGGTTGCCAGCAAATTACGGTAGCGATACGCCACCCAGGCAGCCAAAATCGCTGCGCCAAGGCGCGGATCCCAACTGGTAGACACATGTCCGTGTTTGACAAACAAACCTGAACAGGCCAGGGCCGCCATGACGGATGCGGGAATGAGTCGCAACAATTTTTGAATTTTTTGCGGATCTGGCATCCGCTCACCCAGAGCGATAAACACATAGCGGAACAAAAACGTGCCCAAACCACCCAAAATTAAAACCATCCAGATACGCATATTCATGTTTGGGTCCTTTCAACGATCCAGCCCACCAGTAAACCGCCAAAAATGGCCACTAATAGCCCCAAATTCATGGGTAGCCAAGCAAAAAGCAAGAGCAAAATGGCCGAACTGAACGCCGCAGCAAAGCTGGCCTTATCGCGGATGGAAGGCACCAATAAGGCAATAAATGACAGCGGAATAGCGAAATCCAAAGACCATTCTGGCGGAACCTTTGCCCCAACTAAAATACCGACCAGACTCCCGACCTGAAACGTGAACCACAGCGCAAATCCGGTCCCGAGGTAGAAACTCCGTTTATGCGAGAGAAACTTGCCATTTTCCCATTGCGAAATGGAAATGGCAAAGGCCTGGTCAGTTAACAAATAGGCAAGCAAGGCCTTGCCTTTTTCCTGCCGGAAGTGGCCACTCATGACCGCTGAATAAATCAGCATGCGCAAATTGACAACCCACACGGTAATCAAAATCAAAAGGACCGGGGTGCCTTGGTGCAATAACTCGCATGCCGCGAGTTGCGATGCCCCGGCAAAAATCAGGACCGAAAATGCCATGCCTTCGACCGCATTGCTGCTGACCGAAGCCGCACTTGACCCGGCAATCAAGGCAAACGGTAAAACGCCCATTAACAAGGGCGAAACAGCGCGGATCCCGGCCCAAAAAGCGCTTATTCCAGAGTGAGTGGGTGACGGCAAGGAATGGGTTTCAACAATGGAGTCTTGCATCTCGGCGCCTCCTGATTCTGCATCATAGTGGGCGCCAAAAAATAAATACAGATACAAATCTAAAATTTCTATAGAATACAGATGGAGGGGTTATGGCTTTTGTGTATGAACGGGTTGTGGACCGCATTGAGGAGTTGGTTGGATCAGGAGGCTTGAAGGTCGGCGACCGGATCCCATCCTTGCGCAGAATGGCCCGCGATACGGGCGCTTCTTTAACAACCGTTATTCATGCCTACCATTTATTGGAGGACCGTGGGGTCATTGCAGCCCACCCTAAATCTGGTTTTGTGGTCCAACCAGCGGTCGATGTGGCCAAAGACGACCTGGATTACGACAATCGGGCCGCCCAGAGTTGCTTGGTGACCAAAGCACAGGTCATCAAGAGCTTTTCAAAATCCCTTTCAGAACCGCGTCTGCAGTATTTTGGCTGTGCGGGGCCCCATTCCGATTTTCTGCCATTGCCGCAATTGGGAAAAATTTTGGCACGTCAAGCCCGCCAACAGCCGGACGTAGCTTTAAATTATGCGTTTCCACCGGGCTTAGAAGAGTTAAGGCGCAGTTTGGCCTTGCAGTACTTCCGGCTTTCCTGCCCGATCCAAGCCAAGGACATTCTGATTACCAATGGCTGCATGGAAGCCCTAAATCTCAGTTTACGCGCGGTGACCCAACCGGGCGATCGCGTTTTGATTGAATCGCCCACCTATTTCAATGTGCTGCAAACCTTGGAGAATTTGGGTTTAGAAGCCTTGTGCCTGCCCGCGCATCCAGAAAAAGGAATTTGCCCCGAAGAAGCAGAAAGTTTGATGCGATCGGGCAAGATCAAAGCCTGCTTGCTGGTACCCAGCTTTAATAATCCGATCGGTTGTAATATGCCGCCCGAGGCGCGTCGTGCCCTGGTGGATGCGGCCAAGCGCTTCGCCATCCCCATCATCGAAGACGATATTTATGGCGACGTTTTCCTGGAAGGGGAACGTCCATTACCACTTAAGCATTACGATAGTGATGGATGGGTTATCACCTGCGGCAGTTTTTCAAAGACCCTGGCGCCCGGCCTGCGCACGGGCTGGGCCATTTCTGAACGATGGGGCACGCGCATGCAGGAGATCCAATTCATGTCGACGTTAGCCGTCTCAACATTGGGCCAATGGGGTTTAGCCGAAATGTTGAGATCGGGCCATTATGCCCGCCACATGAGCCAGTTCCGCAAAAAGTTGTCATATTCGCTGACTAAATTTTTGTGCGCTATTGAACAAATGTTCCCAAAAGGGACGCGCTGCAATCGTCCGGCCGGCGGCTTGGTGCTGTGGATTCGGCTGCCCGAAGGTACGGACACTTTCAAACTGTACCGTGAAGCGTTAGCAAATCACATCAGCTTCCTGCCGGGCCCCATTTTTTCGCCACTGGACGAGTTTCACTCTTATATTCGCATCACGTTTGCCCATCCGTGGACTGCAGAAGTAGAAACAAAACTGGCCAGACTGGGAGAATTGGCTTCACAGGCGGTAAGCACTTAATGCCCATATGGCTGTGAATCCGATTTAATTTTGGACGCTCTTGCCCATCCGCGTTTTTAGGCTCAAATACCGTTCCCGGGCTTCGCGTCTGCGCGTGTGCTTTTTTCTCAGGCTAAGCGCTAAGCCCTCTCGTGGACCTTGTTCCAGCCTTGCGGCCTTAACGTATCAGGGCCCGCGCCAAATTTCGATGCGGTTTTTACCTTTGGCCTTGGCTCGGTACATGGCCATATCGGCATGATGCAGCAATTCTTCAATACTCAGCGCCTGAGTTGGAAAAAGCGAAACACCGACACTGATGGTCACATTGATGCGGAAATCATCGCCCAATAGCTCAGTCACTTCCAGCTTGAAGCGCAAATCCTCAGCCAATTCCTCTGCCCGGTCCATGCTGGTATTGGGCAGCGCAATAACAAATTCATCTCCGCCATAGCGGCACGCACATCCTGGACCTTCAAAATCGCGCAGTATGCCAGCGACCTCGGTTAAAACGCGGCTACCTACCAAATGGCCGTGTGAATCGTTGATCTTTTTAAAGAAATCAACGTCGAGGAAAAACAGGGCGAGCGGATTGTCCGAATCGGCTTCCTTGGCTTTGGCATCCAAATATTGGCGCAAGTAGCGCGAGTTATGCAGTTGTGTCAGGTCATCACGGCTGGAAAGATCCTGGATTCGTTCAAATAAAATAGCGTTTTCGATGGCGGTGGTGGCGTTGTGGCCAAACAAACCAAACAAGTTGAAGTGGTACTGGAAAAAATTGAGATGGGAAGTGGCCACGTAACTAAATAGCATTCCGAGCGGTTGTTTCCCGGAGTGGAGCGGGATCATGACCAAACTGCCCTCCTCCTGGGAATTGGGCGCAAAGAATGGAATCACAAAGGGTTCCAATTCAGTGCCTTCCACCACTTTCTTGCCCAGGATGTGCTGCTCGATCTCCTGACAAAGCCACGTATCCTGAGAGGCTTGGCGACGCACCCAACTGGGTGGGTCAGACCATAGGTAAATGGCGACATAATCGCTTTTCATGATTTCCGAAGCCACCCCAACAATGACCATCAGGACATTATCGATATCGCGAACCGGTCCGACTTGGCGCACCAGTTCCTGAAAGGTGATTAATTCCCGCAAATATTCCTGGAGTTGTTCCTCGGTGCTGAGCGAGCGGTTCAGATCGCGCACAAGGCTCTTGATCCGCTTGCGCAAACGATAAATGTTTTTGCTCAGAAGATCGGCTTGTGGGTCTTGAAAGCGTATTCGATGCTCAAAACCTCCTTTTTCCAAGTCTTTGAGCAATGCCTGATAATAAGGCGGTTTTTCCACGCCAGCTCCTCAATATCGCAACAGGGTCTTAAAGGCCGGATAGTCCTTTGTAAAGGTAATCAGCGCACGACCTGGATCAATCATCAATTCGGGTCTAATGACGGTTTGGAACTGATTTTGGACGTTGATTTCCAAGAAAACCTGGCAATCGCCGCGATTGATCAGGAAATGCTGATACAACAAGTTTAACTGGTTTTCCGTCACCTCATGCGAATTAAATTGAATGACGCAGCTGCGGATGCGGGGAATTTCAAAATCGGTCAGCGGCCAGATTTCCTGAACGATGATGTTGGGTTTATCGTTGCGACTCTCGACCTTGCCCTTGACCACAATCGCGGCTTCATCCTGAATCAATGGCCGAACTTTTTGGTAGGTGCGTGGGAATAGGACCAAATCGGTTAACCCTTGTAGATCCTCCAAGGTGACAAAAGCCATCGTATCGCCCTTGGTGGTCTGGATCTGGCGCATCGATTGGACCTGGCCCCCCATAATGACTTCAGAACCCACTGAAATATCCGGCAATCCTGCACTGTCACAGGTCGTGTGGCGCCGGAAAAGCTCTTTGTATTGGTCCAAGGGATGGCCCGAAAGGTAAAAACCGACCGCTTCTTTTTCAAAGGCCAGTAGTTCCTTGCGGTCCCACTCCTCCGAGCGGAATTGAATATAAAGGGCTTCTTCTGTATCGCCGAACAGGGATCCTTGACCCCCAGCCTGTTCTTTTTGACGTTGGTTACCCCAACCAATCAGATCTTCAATGGCATCAAAAAGGGCTTTTCGCGGGCGATTACAGAAATCAAAACAGCCTGCCTTGACCAATTGTTCGACCACCTTCTTATTGACCCTTTTGAGGTCGACCGACTTAAAAAAGCATTCAAAAGAGATGATGTCTTGTTCGCCTTTGGTTTCCATGATGGCTTCGATGGCGGCATCGCCCACCCCTTTAACAGCGCCCAAAGCAAAACGGATACTATCGCCGTCTTCCACCCCAAACCGCTCTTTACTCCAGCGGATATCAGGCGGTAACACTTTGATGCCCATCTGTTTACATTTGTCGATGTAATGGACCACTTTGTCAGTATTGTCCTTATCCAACGTCAACAAAGCGGCCATAAATTCGACAGGATAATTGGCTTTCAGGTAAGCGGTTTGGTAGGCAACCAGGGCATACGCTGCAGAATGGGATTTGTTAAACCCGTATTTCGCGAATTCGGCCATTTTGTCAAACAGGTCGGAGCAGGGTCCTTCGGGAAAACCGCGTTCCAGAGCCCCGGCCAGGAATTGGGCCTTTTTCTGGATCATGACCTCTTCTTTTTTCTTACCCATGGCACGACGAAGGTTGTCCGCTTCGCCCAGTGAAAATCCGCCCACGACCTGGGCGATCTTCATGACCTGCTCCTGGTAGAGCACAACGCCGTAAGTTTCTGAAAGAATCTCCTCTAAAACCGGCAGTTCGTATTCAATTTCCTTCCCGTGTGCACCCTCGATAAAGTGGTCGACCATACCCGATCCAAGGGGTCCAGGTCGGTACAAAGCATTGAGTGCGATGAAGTCTTCAAACCGTTTGGGACCCAAACGGATAAGCAGGTTTTTCATGCCCTCAGATTCAAACTGGAAGACGCCATCCGTCTCGCCTTTGCAAAACAGTTCATAGGTTTTGGGGTCGTTAAAATCGGTGATGCTGTCCAAATCGACCTTGATGCCTTTGGTCTCCTCGATGAGCGCCAATGTCGTGGAAATAACGGTTAAAGTTTTGAGGCCGAGAAAGTCCATTTTGAGCAGACCGACCTGCTCGGCTTCGTCCTTGGCATACTGAACACAGATGGTGCCCTTGCGACTGTCCTTGTAGACCGGAGCAAAATCAGTGACCGGCCCAGGTGCAATGATGACACCTGCAGCGTGAACGCCGGCGTTGCGGCTCAAGCCTTCCAATTGGACCGAGAGGTCAATCAGTTCTCGCGCCCGTTTGTCCGCATTGTAGAGCCCACGAAAGTCATCGGATGTTTCCAGTGCCAAAGGCAAGGTCATCTTTAAGTCTTCTGGCACCAATTGGGCAATTTTATTGGTTTCGGTCGGCGTGAAATTGAGCGTTCTGCCTACATCTTTTATGGCCATTCGCGACTTCATGGAGCCGTAGGTAATGATCTGACAGACGTTTTCGCGACCGTATTTTTGGGTTACATAATCGATTACTTCGCCGCGGCGGTCCTGACAGAAGTCGATATCCACGTCGGGCATGGTGACCCGTTCTTTGTTGAGGAAACGTTCAAACAGCAAATCGTATTGAAGCGGATCGATATCGGTAATATTGAGAGAATAGGCGACGAGGGAACCGGCAGCAGACCCGCGGCCCGGACCCACTGGAATTCCGTTTTCGAGCCCGTAGCGAATAAAGTCCCAAACTACCAGGAAGTAGCCGGCAAATCCCATTTCGCGAATGACGGAAATTTCTTCATCCAGACGGTTGTAATACTCGCTGTAGTCCTTGCGCAATTGACCGCGATCACGCAGTTTATTCAGTTGGATTTTGCGTTTTTCGAAGCCTTCGCGAGTGACTTGTTCAAAATAACTATCCAGACTATGGCCATGTGGAACATCGAAAATGGGGAGCTTGTATTCCTGAGTCAGCTCTAGATTGACCATATCAGCGATTTTGAGCGTGTTTTCCAATGCTTCTTCGTAACCGCGAAACATTTCAAACATTTCATCGCCGGTCTTGAAATAGAACTGACCCCCGGGCGGAAAGCGCCAACGCATGGGATCATCGCGCTGAGCATTGGATTGGATGCACAACAACACATCGTGAGCCACCCAATCTTCGTAGTTGGTGTAGTGTGAATCGTTGGTGGCAATCACACCGACTTGGAGTCTCTTGGCGATATCCATGATTGGCGGAATCACATCCAATTCCAATTTCTGGTTGTGATTCTGAATTTCTAGAAAAAAGTTCTCTGGCCCAAAGGTGTCGCGTAAAAAGCGAGCGGATTCCAAGGCCTCTTCCAAATCGGAAGCCATAATGTTTTGAGCCACTTCCCCGCCCAAACAGGCCGTTGAGCAGACCAAGCCTTCACTGTACTTCATGAGCAGTTCGCGATCGACGCGGGGTTTGTAATAAAACCCCTCGGTGAACCCCGCCGAAACCATTTTGATCAGGTTGCGGTAGCCGGTCTCGTTTTTACATAGCAGAACCAAATGGAAACTGGATTTTTTGGTCGCTTTCTGACTGGCGTGGGTTTTGGATTTTTCATGGCGTGACCCGTTTGCGACATAAACCTCGCAGCCCAGAATGGGCTTGACGCCGATCTTTTTGCAACTGTTGTACTGGCGAACCGCACCGAACATGTTGCCATGATCGGTAATCGCAATGGCCGGCATATTGTTGTCTTTGGCCTTTTGGACCAAATCGGGAATGCGGCTGAAGCCATCCAGAAGCGAATATTCGGAGTGGGTATGCAGGTGGACAAAGGGACGCAAAGCAACCTCCAATTCAAACAAACCACAGAGGTTGGAATTAAAGAATAATTTGCATTCTAATACAAGATATGGAGCGTATCAATCGCCTTGCGTCTACATCTTGTTTTTTTATGGGGAACGAAAGGCAACTTCAAAATCGGCAAAGGGGTCTTCACCTTGGGTCAATTCCGCCAAATCCGAGGCCGCTTTAATCTCTAAAGGCAAGGATAATGGACCCAATTGATGTTGGGTTGAAAACCAGACCCCCTGTTGTTGTTGCCAGCCAGACCAGGTGGTCGGCACCCCGCCCAATGGGATGATTTGTACCCACATGCGCCAAAAAACAGGCAATCCGTCTGGCCCTAATGAAATGAGATAGGAGTCCCCAGGCGTAACTCCACCCGATTCAAAAGTAACTAAAATCGCAGGTCTGCCCTGCTCGTCCGTCGTCAGGCCATGAACCACTTCCGGCCCACTTAATGAACAAAAGGGATTTAACCAAAAGGAATCATTGATGAACCAGGCCCAGGCGTTTTTCAGGTCGACCTGGGCATCCAGTTCATCGACTTGACGCGAGCCTTCAAATACCCAGCCCTTGCGACTATCCAAATCCAAAAACACAGTTTTCTTCTCAATGTAAGTGCGCAAGAAATGGCGTTTACGGTCCCAAAGATGCTGGCGTTGGCCTTTAAAAAGCCATGCAACTGCACCGACTTGTTGCCAGGCCTGACAGCCAATAACGTCTTCCAATTCCTGGATGGCTTGCCTAGCGGCGGGTCCGTGATTGGCCTGGGGCATTGGCCGGTCCAACATGCGGTAAAGCAGGGGGGCAATGACGGCGATGCCCAATAGCATTGCTAAGAGGATCTTGTGCCAGCGTTTCAATTGCGCATCTCCAAATATTTTCAGGCGGTTCAAATTAAGTCAACGGTGCAATTAACCGATATAGACAATCAGAATGCTACCTTATTGAGGCCAACGATGCGTGCAAAATCCGCACATACGCTCGAAACCGATCCCTATCGCGCGGGCTTGGCGCTTGCAGACCAACTCAAACCGCTTGAGCCAGATGTTGTGATCCTATTTTCTTCAATCGATTACGGCGGTAGTGAGGAACTGCTTCAGGCCTTTTACGATGTATTGGATGCTCCGGAACTGACCTTAATTGGATCTACAGGTGAAGGCTTTTTGGAGACAGGAAAAACAGCAGATATGGGGGCCTGCGCTTTAGGCTTGCATTTCGATCAAGAGATCCGTCATGCCATGGCTTGGCGCAGTGGTGTGTCCCAACACTCCTTTTCGGCCACTCAAGAAATGCTCGACGATTTAACCACGCAACTGGGTGAAAAGCCGGATTTGGCGATTTTATTAAGCGATTTCCATGCAGATGGTACCGAAATCGAACGAGCGATCCGCCAGTACGGCGTCCCCATCGTCGGGGGTTTTGCGGCTGACGACAACTTTGATATGAATACCTGTTACATTTACGCCAACCAAAAAGCCCAATCCGACGCAATAGTTGTCCTCGGACTCAAAGGTCCGCTCCAATTTGACATTCACCTCGCCCACAATCTGGAGCCTGTTGGCAAACCGGGTGAAGTCACCCAGGCCGACAAAACTTGGCTTGGCCAAGTGGATGGACAAGACGCCATGACGTTTGTCGAAACAGCGCTTGGACGACCGGTCAGTAAAGTGGATCAAGGCATCCTCACGCTTAATGTGCTTTCTGCAGATAATCCAGAGAAAAAATATTTGAGATCAATTGTTCCTGATTTGCCAAGTGATTTAGAAGGATTTCACCTTTTTGGCGGCGTTCAGAAGGGCAGCCAAATCCAAGTTTGCATGGCCCATCCAGAGGAAGTTATTTCTGAGGTGTATCGCGTAGCAGAGACCTTGGAGCGTGGCAAATTTAAGCCCAAAGCGGGACTTATCTTTAGTTGTGCGGGCCGAAAACATTTACTGGGCAACGAAATCGAACACGAGGTTCGGGCAGTGCGCGATCGCCTCGGCCAGGATTTCTCGGTGGTCGGGTTTCCAACGTTTGGCGAAATCGGTCCCATTCGCACTCAAATGGGCTGGACTGAGTCATTCTTTCACAATATGACCTACGTTTTATTGCTGCTAGGTAATTAGATCCATGGTCGTTCGATTTATCAGCTCCTATACGAATCCACCGCCCGGTTTCTCCTTTTGCCAGCCGAAAAAACAGGATTTATTGCGCGGAACAGTCGTCCTGTTGACAACCGATGACATAAAAAATAGTGGGTTAATTGAATCGCTAAAACAGCGGATGATCGGAATCATCATCAGCCTGGGCAATACCCCTGATTCTGTACAATGGGGTCCCAACCTCTGGTCCCTGACGGTCGAACCACATATGGTCGATCACCTTCACAAAGTGCTTCAAGGCTTTGCCGAGTCGCTTGAAAGCGCGGCCATTCAGCACAGTGACCGATATGGTCTGGAAAAAGAGGTAACCCGCCTCAAGGTGTTACTGGCCACCACCCGAAAACACTACAACAAAGTGACAGAAAATCTGTCCAATCACGTTTCCCAAATTTCGGAACTCAACAGCAGCCTACAAGACCAATTGGCCCGGGTTCAGGCGGCAGAAAAAGCGCTAGCACGAAGCGAAGAAAATTTGTCCATCACCTTAAATTCCATTGGAGACGGTTTGATTACGGTGGATCATGATGGGCGCATCCAATTGATGAACCCCGTAGCCGCTCAGTGGAGTGGGGCGCCAGCAAAAGAGGCGATCGGCAAAAAGTTGTCTGAGGTATTCCAATTTTTTGATGGAAAAACATGGACTAATGATAGAAATACAGAGTCCTTGCCCAAATCATTTTTATTGGCCGGAAAGGATGGAAAAACGCGGAAAGTTGCCGTGACCGCGTCACCGCTTTCCCACCAATCGGCCAATCCGGATGGCCAAGTCTTAATCTTGCGCGATATGACCGAGCTTTTAGCCCTTGAAGAGCAATTACGTCAAAAGCAGCGCATGGATGCTATCGGCCAATTGGCAGGTGGGGTCGCCCACGACTTCAACAATATTCTAAATGGGATTTTGGGGTTCGCCGAACTGCTTCAAATCCAATTGCACGGCCGAGACCCCGAAAGCCATTATGTTCAGTCGATCCTCACTGCAGTAGAGCGCGCGGCTGGGTTGACCCATCAGCTACTTGCCTTTGCGCGCAAGAAAGTAAGTGAGAAAGTATCGATCAATTTACACACGCTGATTCAGGATACGGTCGAACTCGCAGTCCACACATTTGATCGACGGATTCACTTGCATTCCCACCTGGATGCCCAATTTGCCAATACGCGGGCTGAACCCAGTCTGATCCACACCGTCTTTTTAAACCTCCTCATCAACGCGCGAGATGCCATGCCCGAAGGAGGTCACATTCGGGTCCGCACCCAAAATGTGCATTTTGATTCAACGACTTTTCAAAACTTGCAGGCCGGACAGTATATTCACGTGCAAATTGAAGATACGGGCCAGGGTATTGAACCCGAGCATATCGATAAAATCTTTGAACCGTTTTTTACCACCAAACCGCCGGATAAAGGCACGGGCTTGGGTCTTTCAGCCGTTTACGGCATCATGCACGATCACCAAGGCCTAATTCGGGTGGAAAGCATGTTGGGTACGGGCACCGTCTTCCACTTGTATTTCCCCATGAGTTTGGACGAGGAACCTATGGATGCCAAATCCAAACGCAGCAATATCGCCCAACATAGGATTCTTGTCGTGGATGATGAGGCCCCAATCCGCGAGTATCTGCGCATTGGTTTAGGTCGTTTTGGCTACCAAGTCATTCTGGCCCACAATGGCCTACACGCCCTGGAACAGCTGGAACAGGATGCGCATTTCGATTGGGTCGTCATGGATTTGAATATGCCTGAAATGAGCGGGCATGAAACCATTCGCGTAATCAAACAGCGCTACCCACAATTGCGGGTCATCATCGCTTCCGGCTACCTGCAAGATTGGGAGTTGCGGGAACTCCAGCATCTCGGCGCCAATTCCGTTCTGCAAAAGCCGTTTCGCATCGAAACTTTGATGCAACACTTCCAACACCACGCCAATGACTAGACCCCTGGATCCGGTGCCTGAGCAAGGACTGCTTGTGGATCCAACCCAAATTTAGTCAGGTATTTGCGCAGGCGATCCGAATCGTTTTTGGATGCGCGACGCTGAATAGAGGAAGCAAACAAAATCCTGCCCGCCTCGGATAAGGTGCGACAACGGCTACACACTTCTAAAACCGTACGCAATTGGACCTGATCAAACAAATCCAAATCCTCGCGTTCTTGCTCAGAAAGAAACCGACTCAGAATCGAATCCTCAACCGGGCTACCCTGCCAGTGTCGGTTCAAACGCTGGATCTCTTTTTGGACAACTGCCTCATTGATTCGCCCACTTGGTGCCAAGGTCGCCATCCGCTGAACTGCTGCATTCAGATCGCGGAAATTTCCCTTCCAACTGGCCTGCGGGTCCAAGGCGAATCTGAGAAATTGCTGATAGGCCTCTTTGTTGAAACGCACGTAACTTCCGTGCTTTTGCGCGTATTGTTCCAATTCGTACTGAAGATTGGGCTCAATATCTTCACGTCTATCGCGCAAGGGCGGTAAATCGAAACTCCAGGTATTGATACGCGCCAATAAATCGTCGCGGAAACGACCCTCGGCAACCTGGTGCCATAAATCGCGGTTCGTGCCCGCCAATAACTGAAAATCGCTTTCAACCTCGCGGTCTCCGCCCAAAGGTAGGAAGCGGCCATCCTCCAATGCGCGCAATAACATGGCTTGTTCATCCAGACCTAACTCGCCAATCTCATCCAAAAACAAAACCCCGCGGTCCGCTTTGCGCAGCAAACCCGGCCGATCACTTAACGCGCCGGTAAATGCACCTCGCACATGGCCAAACAAAGTGGACATTGCGCCTTCACCCCGTATCGTTGAACAGTTGATCTCAACAAAATCGCCCGATACCATGCGCTTGGCTTTTTTGAGTTGAAATAGCCGTTTGGCCAATTTGCTTTTGCCGGCGCCTGTCGGCCCCATTAACAGGATCGGCAAACGCGACCGCATGGCCACTAATTCAATTTCCTCAATCATGTGGTTAAAAGCTTGGTTCCGAGTAGCAATGCCCGATTTTAAAAACTCCTGGCGATCCTCAAGTTCCTTCTGGAAACGCGAAGCAATTAGGTCATAGCGGCCCAAGTCCAAATCGATCATGTGGGTCAAACCTGTCATTTGGCCTTTTTTCTTGCTCGGCGGCGAGGTTTGCACCAATTGACCTGGGAAATACCGCGCTTCAGTTAAAAGAAATAAGCAAATTTGAGCCACGTGGGTACCGGTAGTGATATGGATGTAGTAGGACTCGTTCTCCTCGTCGTAGTTCAAGCTTTTGGCAAATTGATAAAGCCCATTAAACACTTCTTCAAAATCCCAGGCATCTTGAAAGGTTAATTCCTCAAGGACCAGTTCAGTCTCTGGGGCACAGCTCTGAATATCTTGAATCAAGTGGCGCATATCGGCCTGATGCCGGCGGTCGTGTAACAAAATTAACCGATCAACCCGCCAATCCTCCTGCTGCACCAAGGTCAGGGTTGGCCGCCACTTCTCCCAACGTTTCCCCCCTCTTCCCGCATCGAGTACCGACCCATAAAACCCAATCACCACCGTTTTCACATGCGCCTACCTGGATAAATTCCGATAAATTAGGATAGCATTTCTTAACTGTTTGGCTCCAGGAATATGGAAGCAACCTCGGGACGATTAGATCTAATCATATTATTTACAGTAGGTTAGATTAATTCGAAAACGGATTGGCATCGAGATTGCCCTATTAGTGGCGACAAACATGCTGGGGCCCGCTGGCGCAGCCGCATACGGTACTGCGTGCCGGGCATGGGTTCTGCCCCCACTGTTTGACACCAAAGATAGCTCAATTGGTAGAGCATTGAATTTGACATTCAAGTGTTGGGGGTTCGAGTCCCTCTCTGCACACACAGGAAATTGGACAGATAGGAGGAAGACGGAAGCAGACATCAACAGCTGGAGCAAACCCACTCAAAGAGCGGAGGCGTTTCAGGTCTGAAACTGGCAAGTTGCCTGCGGCAACTGGATACCGCCCATCAATAAAAAACGAATACTTGAGCTCGCACACGATCTCAACAAACGTTTTGGCTGAGGGCTTAAGGTTCGCCCCGCAATGAAACAGGAAGTTCAATCCGTCCGACTCTTATCTGTTCAGCAAAAGGAGTACACATGTTAAAGAGAATTCACATTGGCAAGTACGAACTGGGCCTGGTCTTCAAGAATCGAGATTTTCGCCAGCTGCTGAAGCCGGGAAACCACTGGCTGGGCATAAACCAGTCGGTGGATCGCGCTAACTTGATGGAAAGCCAGTTCAAGCATCGCGATTTGGAAGTATTGGTTCGCGAACCTGAGCTGCAAAACCACCTGAAGGTTTTTCGCTTAACCGAGTCAGAACGTGCCTTGATTTGGGTTGAAAACCAGCTACAGGACGTGGTTGGACCGGGTCTACACGCTTACTGGAAAGGACCAAAAACGGTTCACGTCGAGGTCTTTGATGCGGACAGTTACCAGTTCGAACATCCCAAAATTAACGCAATTCTTGCCTTTCCGGGCATTCACACCCATCTGATCTGGGACACGGTTCAAGCGCACGAACGCCGATTACTGTTTGTAAACGGGTCGTTAGAAAAGGTGCTTGATCCGGGCCGGCATGTATTTTGGCGCACAACCAAACAGCTGGACTGGACAACTTTGGACCTTCGGGATCAGATAGTCGATGTGGCCGGCCAGGAAATCATGACTGCGGATAAGGTTACATTGCGCATAAACCTGATGGTGGTGTACCGGATTGTGGATGTCCTCAAAGCGGGGACAAGCGTAGCGGACCTGGGACAGGCGCTTTACCGAGAAGCTCAAATGGCGTTGAGAGCCGCTGTAGGAACACGAACATTAGATGCGCTTCTGGCCAACAAAGACGCGGTTGGGCCTGAAGTGGCAAAGGCATTAAGCGTTCGGGTTCTCGATTACGGCGTTAACGTTTTGAGTGTCGGCGTGCGGGACTTAATCCTGCCTGGCGATATGAAGAGCTTATTTAATCAGGTAACCGAAGCACAAAAAGCGGCCGAGGCCAACTTGATCAAACGTCGGGAAGAAACGGCAGCAGCCCGGTCTCAGGCCAATACCGCTCGACTCATGGCTGAGAACCCACATTTGATTCGTATGCGTGAATTGGAGGCGATTCAGGAAATTTTGAAGGGCAGCAAATCCACCTTCATATTTTCAGGGACCACAATCGGCAACCAATTGCGCGACCTGATCCAACTCAACGAGTCCGAAAGCTAAAAGAAGGGCCTTCCCTAGCGGGAAAGGTCCTTTTTTTTGGTTGATCCGATTGGAGCCCAATAGCACCAACCAAAAAATCTGAGCCCGGAGTCCTTCACTAATTTGACCTGCGGTACGATGAGGATCGAATAAGGGGGATACGTGCACCAAATTGTATTGATCGACGATGATCCGATGGCGACCAAACCCTTGGCGAAAGCACTTTTAGGCCGAGGTTACCATGTCACGCTGTTTGACAACGGAAAAACAGCTTTGGAATATATCAAACACGAAAAACCCGCATTGGTTGTTTGTGACATGCTTCTGCCCGGTTTACATGGTCTGGATTTATTGCGTCAAATCAAAACCGCCCCGACCATGAAAGAAACCAAGGTCATCATGATCACCGCGGTCTATAAATCTCACCGCTACCGCAGTGAGGCCCAAGAGATGGGTGCGGATGCTTTTTTTCTGAAACCGATTGGGCTGGAGAATTTTGTCCAAACTGTTGTGGAAATGATTGGTGAAGTCGACACAGAAAAAATTTCCAGCGACAGCATCATCAGTGAATTACAGGAAGAATTTGAGGCTTATTTGCAAAATGCATTAGCCGAATTGCAAGAGTCACTGCGCCAAGTTGGCAAGCCAGTAAAGAAAAAATTGGCCTTGGAAAACTTGTGTTATTACGCCCATTCCCTGGCCGGTTCCGCCGGGAATTTTCACTACAATGCCGTCACCCAGCACGCCCGAATCCTGGACCACTATGTTCAGGAACTCCAGGAAGGCGGGCGTGAATTGGAGGTAGATCACCTCACGGCTTTGGTTAAAAAAGTGGTCGAGGTAGCCGCTGAACGAGATCCCATTTCGGATCCCGAAACGGAGGCTGGTGAACCAGATGTCGAACCCGTGCGGTCATCCAACCGAGTAATTTTTTGGAGTACCAACCGCAATCTGGGCGAGCGGTTCGCAGAGATTGTTGCCCCTTTCCACTGGGTCTTTGTCCCGTGTTTTGATCACCAGGAATTGCAGGACGCCTTGGACCAAGGCGCCGAATATTGGGTGATTGATTTGCCAGACAACCCCATTGAATGCAAAAAAATCTTTGCCCACATCCGCAAATTAGACCATTACACTGTACCGCGTTTGTTTCTGGCCCGGGACCCCTCCTTTGATACCGCATTGGAGTCGATCCGGCACAAATCGATCGCCATGTTGGCCAAACCGCTTTCCGCTCAGGCAATTACCGATTTTTTTGACCGTGAAGCGGCTTGGCATCGCGAACCCGGCAAGGTTTTGATCATTGATGACGACCCGCGATTGGCCAGCCATTACAGCCGAGTCCTGGCCGAAGCGGGCCTGTTCCCCAGCTATCTGACCCAGCCAGAACAGGCCATGGATTTTTTGGCCGATTTTCAACCGGATCTCATTTTAATTGACTGGTACATGCCCGAAATCTCGGGTTTGGAGTTGGCTCGAATCCTGCGCCAATCCAAGAGTTATCTGGGAATACCCATTGTATTCCTGACCGTCGAACAGAATCCCGAGCAACAGCTGCATGCACTTGACGAGGGGGTCGATGCCTTTCTCAACAAACCAATCACAGATGCGGCACTGGTTCGCCATGTCAAGGGTCGGATTCGGCGCTTTCGTGAAATTCGCTCGGGCATTGTCAATGATGGCCTGACCGGCATTCTGAACCATGCGGCTGGCTTGGACCGCGTTCGATCCGAAATTAGCCGCGCGCAGCGCAACAAAAGCGCGTTCAGCCTCGCTTTAATAGACCTTGACCATTTCAAACAGGTCAACGACACGCATGGCCACCTGATTGGCGACAAAGTCATCAAAAGTCTATGCCACAGTTTGCGCAACCGACTGCGGCGTTCGGATATTTTGGCGCGCTATGGCGGTGAAGAGTTTTTGATCGGCTTACCCGAAACAGATGGCGAAACCGCGTTGCATGTTCTGGACCGCATCCGTGAGGAGTTCAGCCAGATAATGCAATTTAGCGAAGATCAAATTTTCCAGGCCAGCTTTTCTGGTGGTATTGCCAGTTGGCATGCCGATCTGGACGACGCCCAACTCATCAACCAAGCCGACCGGGCGCTTTACCAAGCCAAACAAGCGGGTCGCAATTGTTTTCGCAACTTTGCACCCTCGGAGGGCGGCGCCTCCGATTGAGTTAGACTTCGTATTTGTAAATCAGGTCCACACCCGCCAATTGGTTACAGCTGGCACCCAAATCCGTCAGCAAGCCATTTTTCAGGTTGTACATCCAACCGTGCAGAGCCAAGTTCTGCCCGCGGCTCCAGGCCTTTTGCACGATAGCACTGTGGGCCAAATTGCGAATTTGCGTCTTCACGTTGAGTTCGCACAAACGATCGATACGGTCTCTGCGGTTCATGATGGACTCAAGTTCATCGCGATTCTGCGCATAGATTTCGCGAATATTCATTAACCAATGATCAATTAAACCGAAGCTGCTATTGCCCATGGCGGAGATGATCCCGCCGCATTGGTAGTGGCCACACACGATGATATGTTCGATGTGCAGCGCCTCAACAGCGTATTGAATGACTGACCAACAGTTGGTATCGGTGTGTTGAACCATGTTGGACACATTGCGATGCACGAAGAGTTCACCGGCATCCAGTCCGACAATTTCATTTGCAGGAACGCGGCTGTCAGCACACCCAATCCACAGATAATTGGGTCGTTGCGTCTCGGACAGGGTCTCAAAAAAGGAGGGATTATGCTCTGATTTGGAATCTGCCCAGGCCCGGTTATTGTGAAAAAGAGTTTCAAGCCATTTCACGAAGTGCTCCTAATACCTGAAAGTTCCCTCCGGCACGAACCGGAGGGTAGGGTTTTAGCGCTTGGTACTGATAAACAGTTCATTGACCGGAATGATGTGCACATCTTCGGCCTTAACAGGAATGGGATAGACTTCGATTTGTTTGTCCTCATCCAGAATCTCCTGCGGTTTAGGCGTTGGATAAGTGATCGGACTCGGTGTGTTTTCGACCAGGGCCTGCTTAAAAGACGCTGCATCTTTGGTGATTACCGCAATGCGGAAATTGCCTTTGTGCCAGTGCTTCTTAATGGCGGCATTGACATCCGCTAAGGTCAGCGAATCCATCATTTTGCGGAAAGTTTCCAAATGGGCATGATCCAATCCGTAAAAACGGTCATCCAATTGATAAGCCAACCGTTCATCGGACGTGGGCGCATAGTGAAGCACGTATTTTTTGAGGAAGGAGCGGGTCAGGTCAAAGTCCTCTTGGGTCATCCCGTGATCCACCAAATGATCAAATTCGCGCAAGGCTGCACGCAGTGCAAAATGGCGCGCTTCGTTGGGGACCGGACGAATCCAAATTTCAAACAGTTGGTTATGGCGACCGACGTTTTGTGGCGGTTTGGTCCGCCGTCCACCGTTGGGATAGTACTCGATATAGCTGTAATCGCCGTAGTTAAGACCGCGTTTCTCACGGATCACGTTGTAAAGGTGACTGGAGGAATTACGATGTTCGCCCAACCAGGAATTGGCGATGGCCAGGGCATACCAATCCTTTTCACCCCGCAAAACATCCAAGGGAAAACCCATGCTGATGGCGGTAGAGGCGGTGTCTTTTTCAATTAAGGTGACCGGAAAACCCTGATAGGCTGCCGGAACAGGTGCTTTGGCCTGGGCAGGTTTCCCACTGGGCATAGCTTTCAGATCTTTCTTTAAAACGTCGACCCATTCGGGTTTGTAGCCGCCGGCCATGCCAATGACCATGTTCTCTTGAGTAAACCAGGTCTGATAAAAGGTTTTGATATCTATCAAATTGATCGATTTCAGCGATTCAATCGTTCCGGCAATAGGGTGCGCATAACCGGTACCTTTGTACATTTCCTGAAGCAGCACGGCCTTGCCCAATTCCTCGTCGCTGGAGTAGCGCAGGGAATTTTCGAGGTAGTTGAGCGCTTCTGATTTAAGCCGATCCAGGTCGTCTTGTTTAAAGGCCGGAAACAAAAGCGCTTCCTTAAACAAGGGGTAATACTCCTCAAAGGCATCGACATGGGCCTGGCCCTTAAAAACCGTCATTTCCATGGAGGCATCACAGGAATAACCTGCGGCCAATGGGTACAGTTTTTCCAGAATTTGGGCATAACCATTTTTCTGGGTTGAACCTTCTGAAAGCAAAGCTGCCGTCAGATTGGCGAGACCTTCCTTACCGGCCGGATCGTTCATGGAGCCTACTTTGAACCAGATCCGGATCGAAACGACCGGATCGTTTGCAACGGGCAGCAGTTGAGTTTGCATGTCACCTTCCGCAGTCAAAGTCATTAAGGACATCATCAGTATCAGCATTATTGAGCTCCTTTAAGCACGACTACGGTTCGCCGTTGCGTTTGGAAAAAGGCCTTGGCTGCTGCCTGTAAATCGGCGGGTTCAAGCTGTTGCAAGGTGGAAAAGAAGGCTTCAAAACCCTTAATCGAGGGTTCAACCGCTAAAGGCGTGTCTAAACTTTCGGCCACTTCGCCCGGCGTATTCATATCCATGAGCAAGCCGTACTTAATCCGTTTTTTGACACCATCCAATTTAACGCTGGTGACGGGTTGGTCCTGGGCACTTTTAACCGCTGCATCAATGGCTGCTTGGACTTTTTCAATATTGGCAGGGTCTTTGACCATGGAGTAAATGCTAAACAGGCCGGGATCGCGATTTTGGCTCGCGTCGTAACTGACAAAGTTAACCCACTGTTTTTCCAGGTAGATATCCTTATACAGGTCTGAATTACTGCCAAAAAACAATTCACCCAGCGCAAAAGTCGCCACAGAAGCTTTATCGCGCGGGTTAAAAGCCGGTGTTTTGTAACCCATGTAGAGGATGGGCAAGGTTTTGCCATTAAATTGAACTTCACCGCGCCGTTCTGCGGTCTGTTCCGGTTCGGGGACAACCTGGGGCGCCTGATAACCCTTTTGCCAGCCACCGTAATATTGTTTGATCCAGCTTAAGGTTTGTTCGGGTTTAAAGTCACCTGTCACCACAATGACGCAATTGTCAGGCCGATAAAACCGTTTAAAAAAGCCTTTGCTGTACTCGAATTGCTGTGGCATGGCTTTGATATCTTCTTCAAAACCGATAGTTGTGTGCTTGTAGGTATGTTTGTCATAGGCCAAGTTAGAAACCGATTCAAACAGCACAGAAAACGGGCTGGTAATCGATTTGCGGTACTCGCCGTAGACAGCGCCCGCCTCAGTTTGGAAATCGGCTTCCTTGTAGGAAAGATTCTGGAAGCGGTCTGATTCTAGTTCGATAACTTTTTCCAGGTCCTCAGCGGTGAAATCGAGGTGGTAGACGGTTCGATCGTCCGTGGTATAGGCATTGGCATCAATGCCCATTTGGGTCATCAAGCCATCATAAACCGGACCGGGATATTTCTCGGTCCCGCGGAACATCATATGTTCGAAAAAGTGGGCGAATCCGGTTTTGCCCGGTTCGACTTCGTCCCTACTGCCCGTTCGCACCACCGTATGGTACGAAACGAGACCAGGGCTTTCCATTGGGATTAAAATGACACGTAATCCGTTGTCCAGGGTATGTTCCTGGTAAGCGTAAGGGAAAATGGGCATAGGTTTATCCGATAAAAGTAGCAACGCAAGTGTTAGTAACAACGCACAGCCTCCGCGAAGGGTCCCAAAAGATCCAAGCGGATTGGAATCGATTTTGGGCCAAACTGATCTTAGTGGGCCAAATTGGGGATGTCAAAGAATGTTTTAGGGATGTTTTAAGGGTATTTTCAAGTTGAAACTACAGCCCTTCCCTGTGCCTTCGCTGGAAACGGAAATATTGCCACCCATCTCGTTCATGGCGTTGGCGCAAAAGTGCAAACCAAAACCATGGCCCTCCTTTTTGGTGGTAAACCCATAGGTAAAAATGTTTTTTAGGTGTTCGGGTTGGATTCCATGACCATTGTCGATGATTTCAATTTGAATCCACTCCCCCTCCAATCGGCTGCGTACGCGTAAAGTGGGGTGATCCGGCTGGGTTGCAAGTGCCTCAATTGCGTTTTTGATCAAGTTGATGAAGATTTGAAACAGTTTGGACTTTTGACCCGCGACCAGGGGCAAGTCACCAAGATCGTTGACCACCGCCACTTTGGGTTGATTAAACGCATCGGTTAACACCCGTTCAGCATCCAGCAAGAGCTGGTTAATATCCAGATCCTCCTCAATGCCCATACTGGCATACTGTTGCTGGGAAGCGACAATTTCTCGAATATTTTCGATTTTGTTGCGCAGAAGTTTGGATTCTTCCTGGAGGTGGATCTTGCGTTCACGCAAGGTTTTTGAGAAGGCCAACAAAAAGTCCGGAATCAATTTGCCTTGTTTGCCTTCAAAGAAATGGGCCAGATTCGTTTGGGACTGAATGAGCTCCGCCGTGTGGATGAGCAGGTCAGGCCGGATCTCATCGGCATATTGATCAATCATGGCTGACGACACATTGACTGAATTTAAGGTATTGCCGACGTTGTGCAAGACATCGGTGGCAATTTCGGCCATGCCGGCCATGTGGGCTGCATCGACCAATTGGCGTTGTGTCGATCGCAAGGTATTAGCGGTCTGCTCCAGATTGTTATTGGCCATCTCCAAGGCCCGCGTGCGCTCCGTAACGGTAGCCTCAAGCCACTGACTGCGGCGGCGCAAATAACGCTCGCGGGACAGGCCAAAAAGCACTGGCCCCAGCACGACCAAAAGCAACAACCCGAAGAAGAACCATTTGGTCTGAAAAAATTTGGGTTGAATTCGAAAAGACAGATCGGTCAACTCTGAAACGAGGGTACCATCATCGGATTGAGCGCGTACCAGGAATCGATAGTCGCCCGGTCCCAAGTTGTTGTAAAAACCGATTCGGCGCGTACCCGCCATGACCCATTCCTGGTCGTAACCTTCAAGTTTGTGAGCATATTGGATTTTGCCTGGTGCGCGAAAGGTCAGGGATGCGTAATGGAACTCCAAACGATCGGTTCCGGGCGAGAGTTCTGGTGTTGGCTGATCAATTCGCTCAGCACCATCGACCCGAAAACTAAAAATAATGGGTTTTGGTGGCGCAGTCGTTTTTGGCACAATGGTCGGATTAAACACCACGGCACCGCGGTAGGTCGGGAACCAGATTTGTCCGCTGGAATCTCGCGTCGCCAAAGGCCAAACACCGCCCGTCACGTCCAGGCGGATTGGGTTGCGCGGTTCACCGAATACTTCGGATGAGAATTGATCCCGCTCGCCGCGGACAACGGCCAACATATCAGTCTCTTTGGCGCGGAATATGCCCTTGGATGTTCCGCCCCATAACCAGCCCTCTTCATCGCGCACAATATCAAAAACAATGTCGTAATACAGACCTTGTTGGCGGGTGAGCTGGGCAATCCGCAAGTCGCGTCCAAAATAGTGCAGGCCTCCGCCGTAAGTGCCCACCCAGACGCCGCCGTCGACAGCCGGAACGAGGCATCTGACAAATGAACTCAACAGACCATTTTGGGTGCTGAAGTTCTGGATGTAACCGTCCTGAAAAACGCGGGAAATGCCCCCGTCCGTACCAATCCAGATGGTGTTCCGATCGTCCTCAAAAAAACACCTAACCGTATTGTGGATGAGCCCGGTACTGGTGCTCAAAATTGAGAAGTGATTGCCATCCCAGATGAAACAGCCCGCCACAGTGCCAATCCAAATGCGGCCAGAATGATCTTCATGCAAGGCGCGCACATAATCCGAGGTCAGGCCCTGCTCCGGTCCGAAGACGCGGATTTCATTTTTATCAACCCGATTGAGCCCTTTGCGGGTTCCCACCCAAATGGCTCCATCGCGGGCCGTTAAAACGGAGATGGTATCTGAACTGGAGAGACCATCATCTTTCCCAATGGTGTGGATTAAGCCAGCTTGATAAATCTTAAGCCCACCACCTTCGCTTGCAAACAGCATGGAACCGGAAGGACCTTGCTGAATTGACCAGATGGCGTCTTCTTCAATGCCTTCTTGCTTGCCAATTAACTTAAAGGCGGCATCTTGGATTTGGACCAGGCCGAAATGGGTGCCGACCCAAAGGCTTCCCTCTCGATCTTCAATAATGGAGAAGATGCGGCTTTCGGTGAAGCGATTGTGAAAATCTACTCGGCTCAGCTGGCCCCCATATTGGCGAAACATGCCTTGATGGTGGGTACCAATCCATAAAATCCCATCCGAATCCTGACAGAATGCCGTAATGAACTGGGGGTTTGCATTGTCCTTTCGCTCGAAAGCAACAGGACTGTCGCCTGGTGCCCAACACAGCAGCCCAACGGCTTCCGTGCCGATCCATAAGTGGTCATCGCGATCCACATACAAGGCCGTGACGGATGTATAATCCAGAACCGTTCGTTGGGGGCGACCATCCGGCGCGAGCCGCCAAAGTCCGGTATCCGTTCCAATCATCAGTTGGCCCTGCCACAAAACCATGCATTGGACCACTTGACGATTCTCTTGCCAGAATTGAAGATCGGTTACCTGGGTCAATAAAGGGTCAACCAGGAAAATACCACTGGGCGTTCCAACATACATACCCCCAGCCTGGCTCGGTGAAAAACACAGGACCTGGGGATCACTTAAACCGGTTCCTGAGCCAAGCACCACCCGATGCGCTTTGCTCCAAACCAGAATCCCACCACTGCGTGTACCCGCCCAGATTCGCCCCTGCGGATCTTTAGTGAGTACATTAAAAAACGGACTGGAGTGTTGTCCCGATTGGGAAAAATCTTCCTCCAAAAACTGAATGCCATCGAACCGCGCCAAGCCATCTTGGGTCCCTACCCACAAATAACCATTTTGGCTTTGCAACACGCTGCAAACTGCCGAATGGGGCAGGCCTTTTTCCACGCTGTATTCAGTAAGGACAAATTGATGCGGAGCGCGTTGCGGATCGAGCAGGAAAAAACCCAGGAGAATTAATAGCATGGGGAATTGTCCGCTCGACCAGAATCGCGGCACCGAGTTACCTGCCAGAACCGCCACAATGGAAGGGCTTCAACCGATATCAGCACTGTTTTTCACCTTTTAGAGCTGGGTTCTTGGCCATAGCCTACTCAAAAAGGGTCATGAACAAAAGAGACTATCCGAAAAAAATCGCCTTAAACATCGTGCCAGCCAACGCGGGATTTTCTTTTAGACGTCGGACGGAATATTCATACCAACGCTGACCGTAAGGCACATATATTCGCAACTTATGGCCACGCGAGAGGATTTGATCGCGCAATGCCTCGCGAACACCCAATAACATTTGGAATTCGTATTGATCTTTTTTTAAGCCTTTTTGAGCGATCAGCTTTTCTGCTTGGTCGACCAAATAATCGTCATGGGTCGCAATGCCGACGTAGGATCCACTGGCAAACATGGCATCCAAAACGGATACAAACTGGTCGCGAATGCCCTGAAACGATTTAATCGCAATGGCTTCGGGCTCCACATAGATACCTTTACACAAGCGGAAATGGCCCGGCTGATCAGCCGTGATCTCTTTAACGTCCTGGGGTGTGCGTTTCAGGTAGGCCTGCAATACAACCCCTACATGATGGCCAAAACGTTTGCGAAAACGCTCGTACATGCGAATTGTTGGAGTCGTGCATTCGCTGTCCTCCATGTCGATGCGCATAAAATTGCCCATTTTGGCAGCTTCTTCGAGTAGGGACTCCAAAATTCGGCAGCATTGATCTTCATCCAGGAGCAGGCCGAAGGATGTGGGTTTTATGCTGATGTTAGCGTCCAATTGGTGCTCTTGAATCACCTTCAAAATGTTGCGATAGCCCTGTTCGTTTTCGGCAACCTGATCAAAGTTTTCGACAAATTCGCCCAACAGGTCGATGGTCGTGCAAAACCCTTTTTGATTGAGGTCCTTCACGGTGGAAACGGCTTGATCCAATTCGGCGCCTGCAATGTAGGCTTTAGAAAGACGCTTAACGATTGGTTTTGGCACCAACGGCAAAGTTTTTACAATGAATTGGTCGAGCACGCCCATTTTCCCTCCTGCCCTGTCGCGCGCATTCTCACACAGGGCAAAACGGAGTACAAGTACAACCTGTCCGCTGCCCGCTTAGCCGTAACCTTAGCCCTCTTCTCTAGGTCCAAGCACCGATTGAAAATAGCGGCGTAGCTCAGGTCCCAAGACCCGTTTTCGGGCCGCCAAGCGCTGGCGTTCCTTGTAGGCTTTGTGGCTTGCAGGCCCAATGATGGTCGACTTGTAACTCTCCTTGTCCTGCAATTGGATTTCATAGTCGAAATAAAACGGGATTTCAGGTGTACCAATCTCGCTGACCAACCGCGAACGCAGATGCTCGGCCTCTTTGCCAGGAATGTGGTTGAGTTCGTGAATCAATCGGGTCCAATCCTGGAGGTAGGGGTTATTGACATGAATCATTTTGCGCACGGTTACTTGGATGGCCTGGTATTCGGTCGCTGTAAACGGGTTGTCCCATTGTTCACTAGAGCGGCTGGTATGTGCCAATTCGCGATCCATTTTTTGCAACAACTGGGTTGGGTAGCGCCTGCTAATCTCCAATTGGTCGCGATAGCGTTTGTAAACCTCATGCGCCGCCCGCAAATCAATTAAGGTATTGCGCGAACGGAAAGGTTTTAGATTGGTGTAACTGATTAGATGATTGCGGTGCAGTAGACGAAGTGCCAACAGGCACTCAAACTTGGTATTAAAAACCAAACGCATGCCCAAATGGTCATAGATATCGGCCGCTACGGTCTGACTTTTGTGCAACAGCTTAAGCACCATACTCGGCCGGTCCTTGTTGCGTTTGCGCGAATAACGCACGAGCGGAATGGATTGCACATCATCTTGCAAATATTTGCGTTGGCCTTTATCGATCATGACCCGCTCAAAGCCCGTGAAAACCTGTGAGCGAATTTGGTCAAAAAAGCGCAATTTCAGGTCGAAATCGATATGGAAGAGGATGTGCATGACCTTGAGGACCGAACAGGCAAACATTTGATGCACTTTACTGGTATTGAGATAGTTAGAAGCCATTACGACCAAATCCAAGATATGGCGTGGTGCCTTCACCTCTGGAGGACACAGCGCATATTCTTCAGCGCTAAGAATATATTCCTGCAGAAAGTTCAAGGCTTCAGCATGCGCCTGCCAGGCTCTTTTCTGGTGGTCGGGGACCATCGGATTGATGCCGTATTCAATCGCAAACTGCAACGCCTGGTCACGGGTCCGAATCTGCAAGCGCGTCAAATCAACCGCAGACTTGCCGGTCAAAATTCCATCCATCTGGGACCAATTGAGGAAAAAGGGTTCCTGACGCGATTCAGATCGTTCTGCGTACGGGCTCAACGTGAAATCTTCGGTTTCAAAAAACAAGGACTAACCACCTATAACCGTTTTGAAGTGAATTCCTGTAGCCTTCTTGTCGGCGCAAACGTAAAAATCGATCAGATGTTGCGCGAAAGAATTTCATCAAGCAATCCCTGAATGGATTGGTAGAGCTGAGCTACATAATATGCTATCAGACTGATGCCCAGAGCCCAGAACAGACAGGCCAAAGCATTGAGCCGCAGAAATTGGGGCCGCGCGAAACCGGTTCGACCCAAATAACTGCACCCCCACGCCCGCAAATACATTTGATAGCGCAGAAACGTTAAGCTGAACAAAGGGAAGCGATTGACCAACGGACGAAACTCTTCCATTTTGTGCAACCACCGTTTTAACCAACGTTTCCAAAACGGATTTGACGCCGGTTGGTCCTGTTGATTTTGGCCGCGCACAAACCAGAACCAATCGCCCAAATACGCGCCGAGCCACGCCGCGCACACAAACAGAACAAAGGATCCGCCGCGAGAAAAGTGAACACTACCCAGGATGAGCATGGACAACTCCCCTTCCAGTAAGGTCCCCAAAAAAACAAGCAGAATCAGCATAAGCAAACTCGGAATAGGCGGCAAAAACAGTATTTGTACCTGCTATTGGGCACAGCAAAGCCGGCAGCTTTTGTGCGAAACATCGTCTCCCCTTTATCAGGAGTGTATGAAGCGTTGACGATGGGTGTAAACGTTCAGCCGATTATCTTTGACAAAGCTGATCAAAGTCAAACCGGCCTCACGCGCCAACTCAATGGCCGAAGAGCTGGGCGCACCCAGCGATGCCACGAGGGGGATACCGACCATAGCCGCTTTGTAGACCAACTCAAAACCGGCCCGGCCCGACAATAAAAGGGCTCGCGCCCCAAAAGGTCCCTTGGTCCCCAAAATATGCAAACCGATTACTTTGTCGACAGCATTGTGTCGACCCACATCCTCGGCCAAAAGTAGCAGCTCACCTTGTGCATTGAGCAGACCAGCCGCATGGGAGCCACCGGATTGGCTAAAGCACTTTTGACCCAGCGAGAAGGCGCCGAACCCGTGACGCAGGGCAATTAGGGAGATTTGGAATGAATCGTTTGGCCGCACAAATTGGTCACAGGCCCATTCCGTTAAATCGGACCCGCACCAGCCACAACCGGCATGAACCAAACTCAAGCGATCCGCCCGATCGGCCAATCCTGATGGGTCCGAGAGGGTTACGGTTGCCTGTCCGCACTCGCCATGGCTGGATGACAATTCAACATTAATTTCCGCATGCCCATCCCAAATGCCCGATGTGCGCAACAGCCCGCAGACGAGGGCTCGATCTTCACCAGGCGTGCGTAAAAACACGCCCAGCTCAAGCCGCTTCTGGCCGCTAACTACTGAAATTTGGAGCGGTTCCTCGACCAGCACCCAATCCATGATTTCGCTTTGCATTTGGCCATCTTGTTTATAGGTGACAAAGGGTTTTAACGGTTGGTTCACGGATCGACTTTCTCAGCGCGCACCTTGGTCTCGCGAAAAGCAGGCATGCCACAGGCAATATCATGTACATCGGAAGGAATCAGCGGGTTGATTTCGGGCCAATAAGCCATTATGGTGCCGGGATATAAGTCCGCTTCAAGGGCTTCGGCTTCAAAAACCCCGCGTTCATTAGAAAGCCGAACGCGTTGGCCGGGCCGCAATCCCAGCCGTTTCATATCAGCACCACTCATCAGAACCTGGTGGCGGTCTGCGCCAGCTAAGTTGTCGCGAACAACAAAGGCCATGCTGTTGAATTGTTTGCCTCGGCGGGAGGTTAAGCGGAATAAATCCGCGTCGTCCTTACTGGGTTCCAGTCGAATGGCCACAAAATGAGCCTTGCCGTCTGGAGTCCCAAAATGTCGA
This sequence comes from Acidobacteriota bacterium, assembly GCA_020637335.1. GTDB lineage: Bacteria > Acidobacteriota > Holophagae > Acanthopleuribacterales > Acanthopleuribacteraceae > JACJWC01. The sequence goes on from JACJWC010000005.1 coordinate 155,300, forward strand.
TTTTCACCCAATCGCGCTCCGCCATATTGAACCCAATCGCCCTGTTTCTCAAGCGTTTCGATGCCCTGATAAAACGGAACACACTGCGCAATTTCGCGGCGAATGGCCGCGGTGCTGGAAAATTCCAAATTGGCCTTGCGATCCGGCCGGGCCAACCCAACCAAATCGCAAATCACGCGCCACTCATCGCGGGCTTCTTCGATGCGACGGCCTGCAACTTCCGGATTAAAAATAATTCGCCGTTCGGTTGAAGTCTCCGTATTGCCGCCGACCATCTCGTAACGGGTGGTTGCGGGCAGAATCCAAATGTCTCCAGCGGCAGGCACAAACATTTGCGGGTTGAGGACAATGTCGTGGTGGACCCGCATCGGTAATTTCTCCAATGCCGATTGCACCCTTTTACTATCGGGCAAAACCCCCATCAGGTTACTGCCAACACAATAAAGCAGGTCCAACTTGCCGTCTAAGGCAGCCTCCATCATCTCGGTCACGAAATAGCCCTTCTCAACTGGCGGCTGAAACCCCCACAGATCAGCCATTTGCGTTTGGCCTTCTTCATTAAGTCCAACCCCACCGGGGTAATGGTTGGGAACAGCCCCCATCTCGGCGCCACCTTGCACCCCGGAATGACCGCGAATCGGCATTAAACCGCAATGGGGCCGACCGATAAACCCACGCGCTAAGGCCAAATTGGCAATCGCCGAAACGTTTTCAACCCCAAATGGATGCATGGTAATGCCCATGGACCAAATAAAAATGGCGCTTTTGGCCTTGGCGTAGGTCTCTGTGAAATGAGTGATTTGAGCCAAATCCAGGCCAGATTCTGCAACTAATTCCGCCAGGCTGAAGCGATCGAGTTCGTGCTGAAGTTCTGGCCAGCCACTGGTGGCGTTTTGGATGAATTCCAAGTCCAAATAACCCTTTTCGCTGGCCAATTTGAGCACAGCCAAAATCATGGCCCGATCGCCACCCGGTTTGACTTGGTAAAAATCATCCGCAATCTTGGTCCCAAACAGAACCGATTCAGGGGTGGAGGGTACCCAATAGCGTTCCATACCCGGTTCGCGGAAGGGATTAACCACGGCTATTTTGGTCCCTTTTTTGCGCGCCTCGTGCAGATATTTCATCAAAACAGGTTGGTTATTGGCCGCATTGGAGCCAAAAAAGACCAACCATTCGCTGCCGATCAAATCGCTGTAGGAGCAGGTTGTGGCGGCAAATCCAACGGTTTGTTTCAGACCCGTCGTGCTGGGCGCGTGGCAAATACGGGCCGAATTGTCGACATGAGGACAATCCAAAGCCCGCACGGCCTTCTGAAATGCGTAATAGGTTTCATTGACCGTACCGCGCGAAACCAAATAAAAGGCCATACGCTGAGGATCGGTTTGCGCTAACTTTTGCCCTAAGGCGGCATATACATCCGTCCAGGATTTGCGTTCTAATACCGACGAACCCGCTCGTTTCAATAAAGGATACGGGATCCGACCCAGTTCACGCAGGGCTTGTTCGTTCATCGACGCCAAACGACCGACGTCGGTTAATTCAGTATCCTTGATGGCCGGCATGGTATTTAAACGCAGCAGGTTCAAACGGATCCAACACAAATGAACACCGTCAATGGTCCAATCCTTTAAGCCAGTGGTCCCCAAGGCACAACCATCGCACACACCTTGGTTGAGGATCCGCCAGGCATGGCCAAGTGAATCGCGGTTTTTCCACAAGGTACGGCCGATTTCCTGAAACGGGCTGAACCGCCGTTCAAACGCGCGTTTCAAGGACATACCTAAACCTCCAGCGTTTCGAAAAATGCGGGCAAGGCCTCGGGTTTGAGGTTTTTGAAATCAAATAAGTCGGGGTCGGCCAACTGGCTGGGTACCACCTTTTGCAAGGCGCTGAAAATGACATCCAATCGACCGGGTTCTTCCAGTTCCCAGCCCTGTAACATGGCCTTGACCTTCTTGCGTTTTAGGTGTTCCTGCGAACCGCACAAATCGCATGGAATGATGGGGTACTGCATTTCGACCGCGAACCGCTCGATTTCAGCTTCACGAACAAAAGCAAGCGGGCGAATAACCACATGTTTGCCGGAATCAGAAAGGAGTTTGGGCGGCATGGCCTTTAAGTTCCCGTTGTAGAACATATTGAGGAATAAGGTTTCCATGATGTCATCGCGATGATGTCCCAGCGCGATTTTGGTGATCTGATTCTCTTCCGCACATCGGTACAGGATGCCACGCCGCAGACGCGAACACAGCGAACAGGTGGTTTGTCCTTCCGGAATAACCCGCTTAACGATGGAATATGTGTCTTCCTGAAGAATTAAATACGGAATTCCGCGGCTGGATAAATAATTTGGCAACACATGTTCGGGGAAGCCCGGTTGCTTTTGGTCCAGGTTCACGGCCAGCAATTCAAAGCGAATGGGCGCTCGTTTTTGAAGTTCCAGCAACAGTTCCAGCAAGGTGTAGGAATCCTTGCCACCGGAGAGGCAGACCATAATTTTGTCGCCGTCTTCGATCATATTGTAGGTCTCGATTGCACGACCCACCTGGCGCAACAATTTTTTGAGCAGAACTTTATCGGGAACCGGTACTTCGATCAAACGCCACCTCGAACTCCCAGTTTTACCTAATTTCGCCTGACCTGTAAATCGGCCGGCCAGTGAACCATCCAGATTCAGGGCGTATTCTCTCCATCCCAAAGAACAAGGTTTTCGCCGAGAGGAATAGCTGATCAGGTTAAAAAAACATGACAAACAACTAGAGGAAAAGTAATTTTTTTGCCTTAAAATTATAGGTTAAAACAACCAACACTCCGCGGCGAATTGAGGTTCGGATGTTGGTCCGGACACGTGGTGCAGAATCCAGACACGCAAGTCAGCGCGCTGGTCTTTTTTGGCTAAACGCAAGGCTTGGCTAGCCCAGCTCCGGCGCTGTGATTTTGGGATTTGAGAGGCCTTGGCTTTGCCAATCAGGTTGAGCAAGGGATAGAGCTGTTCGCGCGACCCCAATTGATTGAGCATTTCCAACGCTTTTTCCCAGCGCGAAAAGGCCAATTCACGTCGATTATGGGCAAAATCCAGGCAGGCTAACCCGTTCATACTGCGCGCCACTCCATAACGATTACCCAACTCTTCAAACAATTGCATCGCCTGCTGATAGCCAAGCTCAGCCGCCTGATTTTCACCCTGACACAGGCAAAGATCTGCTTTACCGATCCAGTAGTCGGCAATACCGTGTGCATCGGCGATGCGTTCATAAGCTGCGCGGGCGCATTCCAGGCTTTGGGTGACCTCATTTAATAAGCCGCAGCGGCGCTGACAATCAGCTAAACCCCAAGCCGAGGCGGCAAGAGCATGGTCCTGGCCAATATTTTCGCTGCGTTTGATACAGGCCCGATAGGTGTCAAGTGCTTCGTTGAGTTGGTTCATTTTGCGCTGAACATCGCCCACCAAGCGCATTGCTTCGCAGATCAGGTCCTCAGCCACCGGTGGGTCAAAGGGGATCAATGCGCTTTGGGCTAAGGTCATGGTTCGGTTCAGTCGGCCTTGGTGCAAATGCACCCGGGCCATGAGGATGCGTCCTTCAACCCAGGCATTGCGCATTGGGTCGCGCCCCAGAGTGTCAATCAGAGATTCGCGCCTTTCCAAAAGGTACAGTGCGGAAGCATAGCCACTGGTTTCGCGCTGTTCTCGAGCTGCGACCAAAAAAAATTCGATCGCCTGATGGGGTTGATCCGCGCCTTGAAAATGATAGGCCAGCTTTTCGGCTATGCCGCGTTTATCGCGCTGCTTGAGCAGGACCTGAGCACAGAAACCATGCCATCGTTGATGGCGGCCAGCGGCAATGGCTTGGCGTTCAACGCTTTCGCGCAACATATCATGGGCAAATCGAAATCCGCTCGGTTCCGATATCCATAAATCGCATTCTTGAAGGCGTTCCACTAATGAAGGTGGATTTGGAATATTGGCCACCTGACATACTTCATCCCATGTACCCACATTGAATTGGCTGCCTAAAAATGCTGCCAACTCCACGGCAAACCAGGACGACTCTGGCTGGCCTTTCAAAGCGCGGGCCAGATAATCGCGCCAAATTTGGTGCAAGTTATCGGGTAATTCGGGCATTTGCAAACCGCTCAAAGCGAAGCCGGTCTCCGATGGCACCAATAGACCGCGTTGAATCCAATCGCCGATTAGGCGCAAGGTGAACAGCGGGTTTCCCGAGGTTCGGGCCAAGAGTCGACTATGCAATTCCGGATTTAGCGGGATTAATTGGTGGAGCAGATTTTGATGTTCTTTTTCGGTCAGTGGTCCGAGGTGTAATACGGTAGGCGCTATTTCGGCCTGCACTTGTTCTAAAAGAAAACGTTCCTGCGGACGGTTGATTAAGCCTTCACTGCGAACCGTACCCACAAAAAGGACGGGTAATTGCCGAAATTCAGAAAAGAACTCGCGCAAAAACAATAAGCCATCGGCGCCCCAATGCAAATTGTCGAGCAACACGACGACCGGTTTGGATTGGCAGAAGTGAGCGATACATTGAATCATAAAGGCATATCGTTCATGCGGTTGAAGCGGTCGCCATAACGGGTTGGCGCCGGCCATACTGCCAGGCGCCAGCCACTCCACCCAAGACAACCAGGCATTCTCGTTTTCAAGCAAACCTGCCAAGCGGAACTTCCCGTGGTTGAGCAGGGCAAGCCCCTCAAGCCCTGAGCTGTTGATTTTTTTGTGGATGGCCTGAGCCAGCCCTTCCATTGGCGCAGGGTTCTCATTGAACTGAACGCGCAATGCTTGGCCATGGCCCAGCTCTTCCAGATCCTCACCCAACCATTCCGCCAATTTAGTTTTACCCACGCCGGCCGGGCCATCCAACAATACTAAATGCGGTTTTTGGTTTTGGGCGACCGTGGCAAATAGATCTCGCAGTACTTCGCGCTCCTGAGCCCGTCCGACAAGCGGGATATGGCGCAGACCGACCAGGTTCAGACCCGATTCAGACAGTGGCGCTTTCGGCAAAGAGCGGGACCGCCCGCGCCTATCCGTGCCAAACAAATGCAATAAGTCATTTAAGGCATCCGAAGCGGCAGGGAATCGGGTGCGAAAGTCCTTAGCCAAATTTTTACGCAACCAGGCTTCAAAGTCTTTTGGGACGGGAAATTGAGGGTTTAAGGGCGGTGGGGGTTCATGCAGGTGCGCGTGAATCAGTTGGAACAGGGAGCGGTTGCTAAATACAGGTTGGCCTGACACCCATTCCCAAACAAAACACGCCAGACTGTAAAGATCCGTCCACGGCCCGCAATCGCGGTTACGCGACTCAAATTGTTCTGGCGCCATGTATCGGGGGGTGCCGCCAGAACTGCTGTGCTGATCAAGTCCCTCAGGTGCAGAAAAGATCTGAGCCAACCCAAAATCAACTAATTTTAAGGTTTTTTCACGACCAAATTGTAGGATGTTGGAGGGTTTCAGGTCGCGATGGGTAATGCCGCGCGCATGGGCATGGCTCAACCCTTCCAAAATCGGCACCAAATAGTTCAGCAATGTTTCGGCGTTTTGAGGGGGATGGGTTAATAATGGTGAATCGGGATTGGCCAGTTCCATGACCATATACGGGGTATCTGCGACCAGATGACCGCCACTCGCCAATTCATGCGATTTGTTTAAATGGCCATAATCGTATACATGCACCACGTGGCGGTGGTTCAGTGCCGAAACAGCCTGAATTTCGCGAAAAAACGCCGCCCGTTTCTCCGGATCAATCGAGCCATGAAATGGCAACAGTTTAATCGCAACCGCTTCCCTTTGTTTGATGTGTTCGCCCAGCCAAACCACGCCCATCCCGCCGCTGGCCAAAGGTTTTTTTAATGTATAGGCACCGACGATGGGATAGCTGGACATGCTGGTTAATCCGAATAACGCCAGGGCCAACGGCTGAGTTGGTCGCGGATCAGGTCCAGGTTTGGAACCACACCGCCTTCAGCAACAAATTGTTCCATAAGCATGGTTCCCGCCCACTGGCCCAATAAAAGGGCGAAATGACGGGCCTCCGCTTCCAGTTCGGGCTGCTGTCCAACCTGGTTCACCCACGATTCCATTTGGTCAAGCAAGCGCTCGCCATAAGGATAGCGGGTCTTCAGGGCCGGGTCGCTCAGAAATTCGCGAAGATCCGGCCATGCTTGGTCCTTGATTAGCGCCCGCACCATATCCAAACTCAAGATGTTGGTGGTCCCTTCCCAAATGGGCAGCACTTGAGCATTTCGCAACAACCGCGGCAACCCCGAATCCTCAATGTAGCCCGTTCCTCCGAGGCATTCCAATCCTTCTGAAACGACCTGCACACATTGTTTGGCCGTAAATAGTTTGGCTACCGGGGTCAAAACACGTAGAAGTTTTTGTTGAGATTCTGATGCCAAACCACACGCCTCCCGGCCCTGCCAAATGGCCAATTCCATGCTGAGAAAAAAGCAAAGCGTGGTCGCCGCTTCCATATTCACCAAGGTACGTTGATGCAAGGGATGCTCTGAAATAGGTTTCCCAAACGCAAATCGCACCCGTGAATAGGCCTGCGAAACAGCCAATGCCTCTCTCATATAACCTACGGCACAAATCGCGTTATAGATCCGCGTAATGTTAAATAGGGTGGCAATTCGGGCGACGCCCTTGCCTTCCCCACCCACCAACTTAGCCGGGACTCCGTTTAACTTCAATTCCGCCGTAGGCAACGCTCGGGTGCCCAGTTTATCCTTGAGCCGCAGGACTTCGATTCCGTCTAATTGGCCCTCGCCATTGCGCAATTGGACAAAAAACAAACTTAATCCTTTGCTCCCTTCAGCCGCCCCTTCTGGACGGGCCAAGGTAAAGGCAATTTCGCTGGTAGTCGCCGAAGAAAACCATTTTGTGCCATACAGGCGCCAGGTGGAACCATCCCATACAGCTCGCGTTTCAGATTGTCCTACATCTGACCCGCCAATGCGTTCAGTCATCCATTGGCCCGAAGTCCAAAATTGATCGGCATGACGGGTAACCAGGTGGGGAAAAACGCGTTCGCGCAACGTGTCGTCACCGTGAACTTCAATCAAGCGGGCAGCGCCATCGGTCATGGCCAATGGGCACGAAAAAATGGCCGAATAGGGGTGGTAAATCAAAAGTTTGGCCATTTGCACAAGCCGGCTCCACTCGCCAAAACGCCGTTCGTAGGCTTCCGCAACAACGCCCTCTTCAGCCGCGATTGCGCCCAACCGGTTCCAGGCGGGAGAAACACGAATTTCATCCACACGGCGACCCCAAGGATCAAAGGGGATGTGGCGCGGCACGTCCCGCTCGGCTTCCAATGCCAATGCGGCCATCTCTCCAACCGCGCGATCGCTGAGATGGACCAGTTCGCGATGAACCCAGTCAAAATAGGCCTGTGGTAACCGTTGTTTTAAATAAAAAAACAGCAGATCGGTATCTTGATAAGGGGAATGTTGCAGCGGTTCGGTTTGAAAAAATTCGGCCATAATCCACCTCCAGCCCCATTGTATGATGCATAAGTTGTTCATTCCAGGACAGAACCGCCGGGAGGCTTGGCTTCAAATGAATTCCCCTTCATTTTCTCAAAAACGGTTTTGGGCGCTCGCTGTTCCCAATATCCTGGCCAACCTGTCCGTTCCGTTTGCCGGACTCATCGATATCGGGTTTCTGGGCCATTTACCTGAGGTGACTGCGCTCTCAGGTATCGCATTGGGAACCGTTTTTTTTGACTATTGTTACTGGACATTCGGTTTTTTGCGAATGGGTACAACCGGATTGGCGGCCCAAGCCTTTGGCCGTGATCAGTCTGATGAATTGCGCTGGATCTGGCAAAGAGGCTTACTCCTGGCTTTTGCCATTGGAGGATTACTCCTCCTTTTCAGACAACCCATTATTCAGGCAGCCCTCTTCTTATTGCAGGGCGATCCAGAGACAGAATCGCAGGCCTTTGCCTATATTTCAGCTCGAATTTGGGGTGCTCCGTGCGCCCTGACCGGCTATGTCTGCATGGGCTGGTTAATGGCCACCCAAAGGGCGCGGTCCACCTTGGTTCTTGCCTTGGTGTTAAACGGAGGCAATGCGGTATTAGATTATTGGTTTATCGTCCATTTGGGCTGGGGCATTCGGGGCGCGGGTTGGGCCACGGCTCTTTCTGAAGCGGCTGCCAGCATTATGGGATTGGTTTGGGTAGGGCGCGCTGTGGCCCAACTGGATCGCACTCAGCATGCCGGCTTTTGGAATCCGCACAAGTGGTGGGAAACGTTGAGTTTGAATCGCGACATTACCATCCGAACCTTTTGCCTGATCAGTGCCTTTGCGGTCTTCAATAACCTATCTGCGCTGCTGGGCCATCTGATATTGGCCGCCAATGCACTAATCCTGAAGCTGCTTTCCACTGTGGCCTTTTTTATTGATGGTTTGGCCTTTGCGGTTGAAGCTCTGGCAGGTTCAGCATTTGGGAAAAAGGACACCAAACAGGTCAAAACAATCCTCATGTATGCCTTTCGCAGCAATGCCATTCTGGTGTTGGTTTCCATCATCGGACTGGCCCTATTTGCCAATTCCGTCCTTTGGATCCTGACAGACCATCAGGCCGTTGTAGAACAGGCCATGCGCTTCATTCCTTGGCTGTTGGCTTTGATCGTTTTTTCGAGCTTTGCTTACATTTTAGATGGTTACTTTATCGGCATATCAGCCGGAAAGGTCTTGCGGACCAGCATGCTTTGGTCATTAATCGCAGGCTTTTTGCCCCTAGCTGGATTGGGCATTTTCCTGGAGTCCAACCACCTTTTATGGGCGGCTTTTTTCAGTTTTATGGTCTGGCGCGCCTTATCCTTGTGGCGCAAGGTGAGCCCGTCCCTGATGCCACCCGAATAACACCATTTAATTTATTGGGTTCCATTCTTGGTCAACGCTTTTGCAAGTGCTCCAAAAAGGCATCAACGCCCTGCTCGACCAGTTGGAAAACATGGATAAAGGCATTCAAGTCATCATAGTAGGGATCTGGCACATCCTGGTCGGGATGGTCTGGGTGCCATTTGAGGAAAAGTGCGGTTTGCGCGCGAGCGTCGCGAGGTTTCATCCGCTCAATGCGCTGTAAATGACCGCGATCCATGGCCAGAATCCAATCAAAGGTTTGAAAATCCTCGTGCTGAATCTGACGCGCACGCAGGTTTCTTAAATCAATCCCGAATCGGTTCGCCACGTGGATGGTACGCGAATCTGGCGGTTCACCAATATGGTAGGCGTGGGTGCCCGCCGAATCGATTTGCCAATCCAACTGCTGGGCTGCTACCCGAGCCCGCGCAATACCATCCGCCGTGGGTGAACGACAAATGTTTCCGGTACACACAAATAAAATTTTCACGGACCGGCCTCGCCGGCCTCGATCCTGCGCTCGGTTTCGGCCGAAATGTCTTTAAATAGGTGCGCACCCAGATAGAAAAACGGGGTGTCGACCAATGCGATGATCATCTTGAAGACGTAACTGCTGACCATCAACTTGACCAAATTGTTAAAGGGCAAGGTTCCGCCAAAAAGAATAGCGACCACCAAAACTGTGTCCACTATTTGGCTCACCAAGGTGGAAGCGTTATTGCGCAACCATAAATGTTTGCCTTTGGTCAGATCTTTCCAGAAATGAAAGAGCCGAACATCGCAGAGTTGGGCAACCAGATAAGCCACCATGCTGGCCAGGATTGCTCGGGCACTTTGGCCAAAAACGGCCAGAAGGTGGGCCTGTACAAGCTCGGGATCCGCCTGAACGTGGGAAACCGGCAGAGCTTTGGCCACCTGAATCATGATCAGCATAAATACACTCACCATGAACCCGGCATAAACAACATGATCCGCCCGTTTCTTACCGTAGAGCTCGCTGATCAGATCAGTGCACAAAAAGGTGATGGGATAGGGAATGATCCCGGCAATCAGCGGGGTGAGCCCCACAAAAGGCAGGGGGATATCAAACAGTTTAAAGACAAACATGTTGCAAACCAACAGGCTGGCTAAAAACAGGGCACACAGGTAGAGATAGACACGTTCGTAGCGACTCATAGGGCCCCATTCTCCGCACAGACAGCATTTACATCAAGAGAATTTTGACAAAAAGTAAACATCGATCGAGTTGGTACGTATCGTGCTATCATCGTGCGTTTGACTGGAAAACACCCGAATTTCACCAGGGAGTGAACATGTTTCTTTTGCTTTTTATGCTTCTCAGTCCTCACCGGGACTCTGAAAATGTCAACTTGGCATCCTTTGAGCGCGTCTGGCAAATTATTCAGGAAAAACACTGGGATCTGGCCGCGACCGGCGTGGATTGGAATCAGATCCATACGGAGTATTTGCCCCGTGCGCAAAAAGCAAAATCTCACGGCGAAATGCGGGAGATAATTGAAGAAATGATCGGTCGACTCGGTCAAACCCATTTTGGCCTGTTGGGCGGCCAATCCTTCTCCTCCATCGACAACCTCAAATATGAAGCCAAAGCTGGCGCTTCTGAGTTGGGTTGGGAAGTGCGCCGGGTTGGGGATGGCATCTTTGTGACCCGCATCGACCCTCAAGGTGAAGCCTATGAAAAAGGCGTGCGTTTGGGTAGCCAAATCCTGCAAATTGGTCCGGTCAAGGCCGAGCAGATCCTGACCGCAGTCGATGCCGCCTATGCCAATTCCCATCAACGCGGGCTTTACACCGTGCGAACCTTAAACGAATTTGTCCACCACAGCGTGGGAAGCTCAATTACTTACCAAATCCTGTTGCCTGGGCAAGATCAGCCTTCTTCCATTGCATTTGACAATGCAAAAAGCATCCAACTCACTTCATATTTCCCCAACATGCCGCCCATGCATTACCAATTTGAGAAAAAGCTGATTGAGGACAAGTGGGCCTACGTCACTTTTAATTTGTTCCTTCAGCCGCTTATTCAGGATTTTCCCAATGCCTTGAGTAGCATGCCTGAAAATCAAGGGTTAATCATCGATTTGCGCGGCAATCCAGGTGGATTGGGTTGGTTAGCCAATGGTATTGCCGGTTATTTGATCGCCGAGCGCGGTCAGAAATTAGGCACCATGCAAGCCAAAGAAGGCACTCTGAACTTCTTCATCGCGCCGCGCCCCAATCGCTATGAAAAACCAGTAGCCATTCTGATTGATGAGGCTTCGGCTTCAACCTCGGAAATTTTGGCGCAAGGTCTAAAGGACTTAAAAAGAGCCAGGATTTTTGGCACCAACAGTGCCGGTGCGGCCCTGCCCAGCTTTATCGAAACGCTTCCCAACGGCGACCGTTTCCAGTACGCCTTTGGCAACTACACCAGCATTGGTGGCGTTGAAATTGAAGGCAAAGGCGTAGCCCCTGATGAAACAACACCGCATACCCTGACCAGTATGTCTCATAGCCATGACGCCACTTTGGACGCGGCAGTGACCTGGTTAAAAACCCAAACCATACGTTAAACGCGAGGAGAGAAAATGCAGTATTTATTTCCCATTTTGGTGGGATTCCTTTTTAATTGTTCAGCCACCCAAACCCCCAAACCTGTTGCACCCAGCGCCCAAAAATCCGGTCCCAATGTCGAAGACATTCTCGATCGGGCCGCTGCTGCTCGCCTGGAAGGCATCAATCAGGAAGATTTAAAAACCGTTGCCATGAAAGGCGTGATTCAAATGCCCCAAGGCATGACGGCCCAATTCCAAGCCCTGGCCAAAGATGGCAGTAAATACAACCTCTCGACCGAAGTGGCTGGCATGAAAGTCGAATTGATTTCGGATGGCAAAGATGTCTATGAAAATAACCCCATGATCGGTCCGCGTTTATTGCAAGGCGAGGAATTGGCCTACAACCTGAACGAGGCCAACTTCAAACGCGATATTAACTGGCGCCAAAACTACACCAGCTATCAACTCCTCGGCGAAGAAAGCATTAATGGCCGGTCCGCCTACAAAATTCTGCTCACGACCAAAGAAGGTTTTGAAGTTACCAACTTTTACGATAAAGAGAATTATCAGGTCCTGCGTGCCGATATGGTCGTCAAGGGAGAAATGGGCACCATCCCGACCATTATGTACTTTTCCAATTACGAAAATGTGAATGGATTGGTCATGCCCAAAACCACAACGACGGAAGTCATGAGCCACAAAATGGTCATGCAAGTCCAAGAAGTAACTGTGAATGGCGAGATTCCCGATGAATCCTTTAGCATCCCTGCGGAGATGAAACAGTAACCATGCAACCCGTTCCCGCCCATCGGCTCAGTATTGCCCCCATGATGGCTTACACGGACCGGCACTTTCGCTGGTTAATGCGGCTGTTCACCCAAAAGTCGCTGTTGTACACCGAAATGGTTGTGGCCAATACCTTGCACTATCGTCCAGAGCCGGATCACCACGAACTGCTTTTGGGCTTTGATCCCATCGAACATCCCCTGGCAGTTCAATTGGGCGGGGACGCCCCCGAAAGCTTGGTTCCGGCAGCCATCCAATGCCAGCAACGCGGCTATGATGAGATCAACCTGAATGTGGGCTGTCCTTCGGACCGGGTCCAAAAAGGCCGGTTTGGCGCCTGCCTCATGCTGGAACCCGAGCATGTTGGCGACCTTTTAGCCCAAATGCGCGGAGCAGTTGATATTCCAGTGACGGTCAAACACCGGCTGGGTGTTGATGAACAGGACGACCTGGATTTTTTGATGCGGTTCGTTGAAGTGGTCGCACGAAAAGGGACCCAGGTATTTATTGTTCATGCCCGAAAAGCCTGGCTTTCCGGGTTGAGTCCGGCGCAAAACCGCTCGATTCCACCACTACTCTATGAACGGGTTTATGAATTAAAACGTCATTTTCCAGAACTGACCATCGTTATCAACGGCGGTATTACGACGTTGCAGGAAGTAAAACAACACTTACAACATGTAGACGGTGTCATGATTGGCCGGGCTGCCTATCAGAATCCTGAACTGTTTTGGCAGGCCGACCATGTTGTTTATGGTGCTCCGCTCAAACCGCAGCTGGATTGGCTGCCCATTTTGGCCTCCGCTCAAACCTATTTTCGCGAACAAGTCGCACAAGGCACCAAAGCCAGCCACTTCTTAAAACATCTGCTCGGATTCTTTAAAGGCCGACCGGGCAGTCGCCATTGGCGACACGCGCTGACGATCGCCATTCAACAGGGCCAGCAGGATGTCAACTTAGCCGAGTTGTTCGGGTCAACCATTGGCCAGGCTGAAAACCTTGCCATTACCGGTTAGGCCATCGCTTGGATGCTTCAAGACTGCTGCTGAGAATGGTCTCCAAATCGGAGTAACGCGGTGACCAATTGATAAGAGACTCTGCATAGCCGCAAGCAGCGTAAAGTGCAGGCGGATCCCCCTCTCGGCGCCCCACGATACGAACAGGCAACACTTGCCCCGTCAGCTTTTCAAGCGCCTCTACGACTTGTAGAACCGAGTAGGCATTTTCTGTTCCAAGGTTAGCGATCAGCGGGGTGCCCTTCGCCATTAAGTATTCCATGGCAGCAAGGTGGGCCTCACTTAGGTCAGTGACATGGACGTAATCACGCAAACAACTGCCATCCGGCGTGTCGTAATCATTGCCATACACTTCCAAAAATGGCCGTTGCCCGCGGTAAACCTGCATGATCAGAGGTACTAAATTGGCGGGGTTCGATTCAAATCCCAAAAGTTTACCCGCCACGTCTACACCGGCAGCATTAAAGTAACGAAGAGCCGCATAGCGAATGCCGTGCAATCGGAAATACCAGTCCAGCAAATCCTCGATGGCCTTTTTTGTAAAGCCATAGAAGTTAACCGGTTGAAGTGGATGGCTCTCGTCCATGGGCAAATATTGCGGATTTCCATATACCGCAGCACTGGAACTGAAAATAATTGTCTTTACACCAAATTGGACCATGGCATTTAACAGGTAAATACTGCCAATGATATTGTGGTCGGCATACAGTTCAGGCCGAATCATGGATTCACCCGCCGCCTTTTTCGCTGCGAAGTGCATGACTACGGTTGGCCGGAACCCCTCAAAAACCTGCTGAACCCGCGCTTCATCGCGCAGATCACCCCAGAAAAACTCTGCATCGGAACACAGATTCTGAATACTGCCACTGCTCAAGTTATCGAAAACAGCTACCTTAAAACCGCGCCTTAATAGGGCGTCAGTCACGTGGCTGCCAATGTAGCCCGCCCCACCAACGACCAGGACTTTTTCGCGCAAGGTCTATTTCCGAATTGCCTGATAGGCAGCAAGAATGGTTTTCACCATTTGATCTGTATCCATCAGCGCATTGTTGAGAATGAGGTGGTAAAGACTTGGGTCCTCGATTGAAACACCCAAATACTGCTTAACAAAGGCTTCGCGCTTTTCCTGATTACTCAAGACCCGTTCCCGCGCATCATGGCCTGACAATTTCCACCGACGCGCGTGGTTTTCGATGCGCCAATCCAAATCGGCAACAAGGCGCACGTGTAAGCCCGTCTTAAAGTCCCGCGTAAATACCGGTGAACCTTTGCCTAATAAAATTACGTGTCCGCGCCGGGCCAGCATGCGAATCAACTTGCCCAAATTAGCGACCGCCATATGCTGGTTCTTTTTGCCAAACATGGCCTCTTGCAAGTAGCCTTGGATATCCGAATGGCCATACTCCTCAAGGATATATAGCATTTCTTCGGAAACCAAATCCGGGTCGGCGAACTTCAACAGCGTTTCGCGATCGAATTGAACCCATTCCAGATCACCGGGCTTTTGGTTCAGTGCATTACACAAGGCTTGAGATAATTCGCGGCCATCACAGCCGTACTCGCGGGAAAGGGTTATAAAACCCGGTTGGGTGCTGTCTTTGTGACGCATGGACAATTGGAGTTGTGCAGCGACTTTTAGATCGGTTTCACGCGTTGGCCAACTGGACATGAGGACCTCCCCTTCTGGCGGTATCACCTTCCCAATTTACCATAATCAAGCATCAATCCCAATCCCATCGCGCCGGCTTCCAATACTTTCAAAATATTTAAATTCAATCTTTTATGAATCCATTAGCGCGCATTCGTTTTGGCGAGAATCCATGAATTTGAACCCCAATATTGCCTTTGGTTTTCTAGATCCGAAACGTTTATACCTCTATAATGCAGCCTATTTGGAGGCGCAAATGGATGCAGGACTGTTGGAATCTTTAGGAATCGGTCACGCGGATGCCCAACGGATCGCCAGCCAGCTTGATGCCCTTAAAAAAGAAGGACTTGCGGGCTGGCGCAAATGGTGCGACCAGGCTAACCCCCATTGGCCGATCGCTGTGCACCGCAGCGTCCATCGCTATTTTTTTGAGGCGTGGCCCTCAAACCAGGGGCCGACACCCGTTTGGCTTGCTCCAGAGGCAGGATCGTCTCGCTTAGACCAATTCATGCAATCCGCTGGTTTTGAGGACTATGCCGAATTTCATCGTTGGTCTGTGTCTCAACCTCTGGCGTTTTGGCACCAGGCGATAGAACGGGTCGGCATCCGATTCCAACGCCCGGCGCAGGCGGTTTGTCAACAGCCGCTCGATGTGACCCGTCCAAATTGGCTGCCCGGCGCTTTACTCAATATCGCCGAAAGCTGTTTCACCGCAGAACCCAATGCCATTGCCATTCGAACTGCAAGCGAACATAACCCGACTATCAGCGAAATCACCTATGCAGAACTGTTTGAACAGACCCAACAAGTCGCCGCAGGACTGCGCCGCCTCGGTTTTGGACCCGGTGACCGCATCGCCATTGATATGCCCATGCATGCCTGGTCGGTGCCGATTTACTTGGGCATCGTTTGGGTTGGGGCCGTTGTGGTTTCAATTGCAGATTCATTTTCGCCAGATGAAATTGCCGTTCGCTTGCGCATTTCCGAGGCCAAGGCCATCTTTACCCAAGGCTCCATTTTGCGCGGCGATAAACAATTGCCCTTGTACGAAAAGGTGGTGGCCGCAAATGCGCCGCTCGCCATTGTCATGGATCCGCCTCAAACCCTGCGCGCCAGCGACACCGCCTGGTCCAATTTTTTGGCAAAAGGCGAAGCGGAAAGCGCAGTGGCACGCGGACCAGAAGATCTGGTCAACATTCTTTTTTCTTCCGGCACGACGGGTGACCCCAAAGCCATCCCTTGGACCCACACCACGCCGATTAAATGTGCGGTGGACGGTGCCTTTCATCAAGATATTGGGCCAAATGACATTGTCGCCTGGCCGACCAACCTCGGATGGATGATGGGGCCCTGGTTGCTTTTTGCCACCCTGATCAATCGCGGCACCTTGGCGCTTTTCGACGGTGCACCCCATGGCGTTGGCTTTCTGGATTTTGTGGAACGGGCCAAAGTTACCGTTTTAGGTTTAGTACCCAGCCTTTTACGCGCCTGGCTCAACCAAACGCATTGGTCCGAAGTGAATTGGACTTCGATCAAGTGTTTTTCCTCCACAGGCGAATGTTCCAATGCTGAAGATATGTTCGCTTTAATGGTCAAAGGCGGCTACAAACCCGTGATTGAATACTGTGGCGGCACCGAAATTGGCGGCGCTTACATCACCGGAACCCGGGTCCAAAATGCAGCGCCAAGCACCTTTTCAACCCCAGCATTAGGCCTGAACTTTTTCTTGCTGGACGAACAGCACCAGCCGTCCTCAAGCGGGGAAGTATTTCTGGTTCCGCCCTCGATCGGTTTGAGCAATTCCCTGCTCAACCGGGACCATTTCGAAACTTATTTTCAGGATGTCCCGCACGGCCCAAATGGTGAGATTTTGCGCCGGCACGGCGATGAGTTGGCGGGGTTAGGTGGCGGCTATTTTCGAGCCTTGGGTCGGGCTGATGACACCATGAACCTCGGCGGCATCAAGGTTTCCAGCGCAGAACTGGAACGCGCCATGAGCAGTGTACCCGGCATTCTCGAAGTCGTTGCGGTCGCCGAAAATCCGCCCGGCGGCGGGCCTAGCCTGTTGGTTGTCTTTGTCCGACCGGACCAAACCCGCAATCCGAACCTCAAGGCGGATTGTCAAAAGGCTATTCGCGACAAATTGAATCCGCTTTTCCGCATTCACCGCCTGATTGAGGTGGAAAGCATTCCGCGCACGGCCTCCGGCAAAATCATGCGTCGAATCCTACGCGACCACATCAAAACCAGTTAAAGGCTGCAGATACCCGATGGATTGAGACGACCTATTCCCTGCTCAACAGCCAGCTGATATTGCGGGTTCATGAGACGGTGAAGGGGTACATCAACGTGATTCTCGGGCAGGGCTTCGAGCCGATAACTAAAGCCTTTGATTGCCAATTCAACCGGTAATGTGGGCTCAATATTGCCCTGCAGCGGATTGGATTCTGACCTCGGATTCAGGCCAGGTCTCAGCAGGAGCAAACACATGGAACCGTTTTTTTAACCCATAAAAGATTCACGTTGCGTCGCGAACCACCGAGGTGGCCAATAACAAGCTGTAACCCAAATAGCAGGCCAATAAAATGGCACCATCGGTACGAGAGAGCCGACCTTGTTTTTTCTTCCAGCCATAACCAAAAAGGAACAGGGAAAGGGTGAGGGCCCCCATGACGACGCCGTCCCGGCTGATCACTTCCGCATCCAAGGTAAAAGGGGCGATCACACCTGCAATCCCGATAACCGTCAACGTATTAAATAAGTTACTGCCAATCACGTTCCCGATCGCCAGTTCGTGCTCCCCTTTTCGGGTCGCCATAATGGAACTGGCCAGTTCGGGTAAGGAGGTGCCAATAGCCACAATGGTCAAGCCGATGATCAAATCGCTAACCCCAAATGAAACCGCAATGGATACCGCACCCCAAACCAGGATTCGGGAACTGATAATCAAAACAACCAAGCCCAAAAACAACCAAAAAAGGGCCATTTTCAGGCTCATTTTGTGGCTGATCAATTCCCGATCAATTTCCTGACTCAAATTGTCCTCGCGTTGCTGTAAGCCTTGGCGGATGCTCCAGGCCATGAGAAACGCAAACACCACTAATAAAATCACGCCATCCATTCGGCTGAGTTCACAGTCGTAGATGAGAAACAAGCAGATGGCGGTAACCAGCGCCAATACAGGCAACTCTTTGCGCAGAATTTGCGAATGCATGGCAATTGGCGCGATGACAGCTGTAGTGCCCAAGATCAGACCGATATTGGTGATGTTGCTGCCAAAAGCGTTGCCAATCGCCAGGCCGGGATTGCCTTGCAGGGAAGCAAGGGTTGAAACCACCATTTCGGGAGCAGACGTTCCAAAACCGACGATGACCATTCCAATCAGCAAAGGCGGCATCCCGGCATAACGGGCCGTGCAGGCCGCTCCATCCACAAAACGGTCTGCACTCCAAATCAGCAAAATTAAGCCAGCCAAAACCGCCAAAATTGGCAGCAACATGTCGCCTCCTGGAATTCGCGCACTTTTGGGGCATCTTACCCGATCGAATGGGAATTTGACTAGGGTTGGAAGTGCCAGGTTAGATGGAACCGACTTCAACCCAAAATCGATTTTCTGCATCTTGGTTGAAACGGATGGGCACGTCCAGGAAGCGCCGGATCACTTCGATTTGGGTCTGCAAATGCAAGCTGGGTTGTGTGGTGGTGAAGCATCCACCCTTATTCATGGCCAACGGTAAAATCAATTGGTCCGCCAAATGCTCATCAATGGCCACCTGGCTTAACAATACCTGCTTGCAGGCATCAACCGCTTCCTGTGCTACCGTTTCAGCCAATTTGCCCAATTCGCCAAAGCTGCAAAAAAACAAGGGTTCGGATCCATCCAAGCGAATCATTACGGCGTTGCCCGGCCCACTCGATGGTAAGGCTAGCACTTGACCATCAAAGCCCAGTTCTTTGCGGATAACCGCCAACTCGCGTATGCCGATTGAAGCCGGCAGATGCGCACTTACGGCCAAACCTAGACCCGTCTGCCAGTTTGCGTTTTGCCATTCACCGAGGTCCAAACCTCGCTGGGGTTGCAAGTCGAAAACTATCTTTCCTCCACCGGCCGGATAAAACCCTGCTTTCTCCAAACGAGCAGAACATGCCCAACCCAACCGATTCAGACGCTGAAGGTATGCTTGATCCAAAAATTCAAATGGAGGGGCAAAAGCGTTATGAGTTCCGCCTTCCAGCACCAAATTGCTGGGTTTTTGGGTTGCCATCAGCGCAGGGAAAAGCGTTTGGAACACCAGACAGGCGCTGCCGGCTGTCCCGACGGCAAACTGATAAGAACCCGGCTCAACCGCTTTGGGCCGGAAGGTGAGTTCCGTCGAACCCATAATCGCGCCCTGCACTTCCGCATTGCATATGGTTTGGGCCGCTTGAACAGCCGTCAGATGTTGGCGCAGCAGCCCAGGTTTGGTGCGTTTTTTCCGAATGCCAACCAGATGGACGGGTTGCTGAGTAAACATGGATAGGGTCAGACTGGTGCGCAGCACCTGCCCGCCGCCTTCACCCAATGTCGCATCAATTTTGAGCATAATCCTATCCTTTCACACAGACCACTTGTTTCAAAACGTGGACCACTTCAATTAAATCTTTTTGGGCATTGATAACGTCACCGATCGATTTGTAAGCCATTGGCGTTTCGTCAATAACGGATTCGTCTTTGCGGCACTCCACACCCTCAGTCGCCTTGATATGGTCTTCAACTCGCCAGCGCTTTTTCGCCTCTGTTCGCGAGCACACACGACCCGCACCATGACTACACGTTTCAAAGCTATGCGGATTTCCCAATCCGCGAACGATGAAGGAGCGTGCGCCCATACTGCCTGGAATGATCCCTAGTTCGCCTTTTCCCGCTCGAACAGCACCCTTGCGCGTGATCCAAACGTCTTGACCAAAATGCTGTTCCCGACTCGCATAGTTGTGGTGACAGTTCACGGCAACATCCGTTAATTGGAACGCCGGCAAATTGGACTCTTTTTGCAGTATTTCCACCAAATTCCGCATCATGAGCTGGCGATTGGTTCGGGCAAAATCCTGGGCCCAGGTTACAGCCTCCACGTAGTCATCAAAATAGGTAGTTCCCTCTTTTAAATAGGCCAGGTCTCGATCCGGTAAGGTTCCTAATAATCGGCCCATGTCTTTGCGGGCCAACTCAATAAAGAGGGTTCCGATCCGATTCCCAACGCCGCGTGAACCGCTGTGCAACATAAACCACACGCGATTTTCCTCGTCCAAACACATTTCGATAAAGTGGTTCCCCGTTCCCAAGGTACCCAAGTGGTTCCTTGAATTGGCCTGGCCGATAGCCGGATATTTGTGCACCAAATGTTTGTATTTCTGTTCCAATCCCTGCCAAGCCTGATCTACAGAATGGGGCACGTTCTGCCAAGAACCGCGATCATTTTTTCCGCCATTATGGGTACGTCCATGCGGTACTGCTTTTTCCATGAGGGTTCGCACGCCAAATAAATTATCCGGTAATTGTTCTGCGGTTAGGCTGGTTTGGACCGCCATCATGCCGCAGCCAATATCCACACCAACAGCGGCGGGGATAATCGCCCCAAGTGTCGGAACCACGCTACCCACCGTTGCACCTTTGCCTACATGCACATCGGGCATGACGGCAACCCACTTATAAATGAACGGCAATTGGGCCGTGTTGCGCAGTTGCTGTTCCGCAGCGGGATCGAAAGGGACACCTTTGACCCAAGCCTTGATCGGCGCCCCGTTCTCAACGGTTAAGGTTTGATAAAGCGATTGCATGGGACTCTCCTTAGGAAAAATGGCGGTCAGCATCAAGCGCTGACCTCAATCGAGATTTAAATGGGCAACCTATATGCCAATCCAGAACCACAGATATAACCGCTTTAAATAAAGCCATTTAAATAGAATAATTCTCCGTGGCCAGAAACGAAGCTCCAAAATTTCCTATCCAATATTATCAAAATTTATATCGAAAATTATCCATTCCAGATCTGGCATGACACTAAAGGCTGCCATAGAATGGGTATAAGCTGCCTGAACATTCTAAATTGAGGTGAGAAATGCGTTTTCTGGGATTGCTTTTGTTAATAAATGGCATGGTTTGGGCCGGAGATTGGGAAAAGTTGGGTGAGCGCCGGGTCAATTACACGGCGGACACCGATGTCATTTCAGTGGGTGCGCGCGAAGGTCGTTTCAGCAAGATTAAATTGGAGGTACGCCGCAACGGGGTCGATTTCCGCAAAGTGGTTGTTCATTTCAAGAATGGCGACAAACAGGAAATTGAGGTCAGAGATCACATTGCAGCGGGCGGACAGACTCGGGTCATCGATCTAGATGGCAATACCCGGGTGATTGCCCGCGTGGTCTTTCATTACGATACACAAGGCATGCATGGCAAAAAGGCTTTGGTCATTTTGTGGGGCCGAGACTAACCCGGAATGAAAAAACGAAATGAGGCGTTACCAGGACGAGGATAGTTCCTCGGAAAGGAGCGCCTATGTTTCAAGCCTTAAGTTTATTGATGTTACTCGGAACAACTGTTCAGGAAGGAGTTGCCATGCAAACTGCAACATTTGGGGGTGGCTGTTTTTGGTGCACGGAAGCGATTTACGAGCGAATTGAAGGTGTCACTGGGGTTAAAAGCGGATACTCAGGCGGCACGGTAAAAAACCCAACTTACAAGCAAGTATGCAGTGGTGAGACGGGACATGCTGAAGTCATCCAAATCCAATTCGACGCAAGCCGGGTCAGTTACGAACAATTGCTCGAAGTCTTCTTCAAGACGCACGATCCAACTACGCTGAACCGTCAAGGTGCCGATGTGGGAACTCAGTACCGGAGCGTCATCTTCACCCATTCACCGGAGCAGGCAGAAATCGCCAAGAGAGTGAAGACAGCCTTAGATACCGCAGGCATCTGGCCCAATCCAATCGTCACAGAAATTACGCCAATTGAAACGTTTTACCCTGCAGAGAATTATCATCAGGACTATTTTGAACTGAACCCCAACCAAGGCTATTGCCGTGCCGTCATCGCACCAAAGGTTGAAAAGTTCGAGAAAGTTTTTAAGAGCCTGTTAAAACACTGAAAAAACGGCCCTTGATCGGTTGTGCCTCTTGAATATGACCTGTATCATACCCAGGTCTAGCGGGTTGTGCGAATGTGGAGATCAACCTGAAGGAGGTTTGTGTGAAGAGAAGTTTCCTGCTTGTATTTGTTGCCCTGTGGATGTGGGCTGGAGGCGATCCAGCCAAAGGAAAAACCTATTATCAAACCTGTGTCGCGTGTCACGGTGCGAATGGAGAAGGTATGAAAACCTTAAACTCCCCCAACCTGACCCACTTGCCGGAGTGGTACATTTTGTCCCAACTCAAGAATTTCAAGGATGGTATCCGCGGCACGGATCCCAAGGATTTGTACGGCATGCAGATGCGGCCAATGGCTATGACCTTACCGGATGAAAAAGCCATGCTCGATGTCATTGCGTATATCAAAACCTTGAAGCCAGGCAGTGTCGAACACACGGAAAGCGGTGATGCGGCCAAAGGAAAAAGTTTGTATGCAACATGTACTGCTTGTCATGGTGCCAAAGGTGAAGGCAATGAAGCCTTGCATGCACCCAGCTTTGAAGGCCAAGCCGATTGGTACATGATTCGCCAATTGCAGAACTTTAAAGCCGGCATTCGCGGTGCAAATCCCAAAGACATGTGGGGCCAACAAATGCGCCCGATGGCCATGACCTTGCCAGACGATAAGGCCATCAAAGATGTAGTGGCCTATATCAAAACCCTGAAGTAGGCAAAAAAAAACGACAAACCAAAGGCAGGTGAAATGCACCTGCCTTTGTATTTTAGGCATTGTTCTTTTTCAATTGGCGAACGGTTCCACCCTTGGCCAGATACTGCTCCAAGACGGCTTCGGTAGGACCTTGCATCAGCGACACACCATCCTCAACCCACAACAACCGTTGGCAAACTTGTTTCATGAAATTGGTGTTGTGAGAAACGATGACAACTGTTTGATCACTCAATATCCGATCTTTAATAGATTGTAGTGATTTTGCGGCAAAATCGGCATCGCCAACCCCAAGAACCTCATCAATCAATAAAATCGGAGGTTCCATATGGATGGCAATCGAAAAACCCAAACGGGCCTTCATACCGGTTGAATAGGTCCGCAAAGGTTCATCAATAAAACTAGCGATTTCAGAGTAATCGATGATGGTATCCATTTTCTGTTTGATTTCACGTTTACTTGCACCCAATAACAGGCCACTTAAAACCAGATTCTCCCGACCGGTAAGGTAAGGCACAAATCCAACTTGCAAGCTTAACAAAGAACCAAAAATGCCTTTCTCGATATAAATAGAGCCTCTATCCGGCTTAAGAATACCTGCAAGAATGCGCAACAAGGTGCTTTTGCCTGCACCATTGCGCCCGATCACACCGAGCGTCTCTCCGCGACAAAGTTCCAATGAAACATCTTCTAACGCCCAAAACGGCGTACTGCGAAAAAAATGGCTGCGGCGGCTGTAATAAAGTCCTACATGGTCAAGCCGGACAATGGGGTTTTCTGTCATAACAGGCCTAAAAGCTAATCTTGGCGTATGCCGAATCAAATTTCTTCAACAGACTCACTCCAATGGCTAAGACGAACAAGGCCCCTAATAAAATGATATGCAACGGCATCAAGGATCCGACCTCCTTATTTAACAAAACATCGCGCGTAAGCTCAATCAAGTGCGCAAACGGATTTAGATAAAAAATAGGTTTAACTTTAGCGGGCAGGTTATCTCCCGAAAAAAAGATGCCAGAGAGAAAAAAAGCGAGCCGAAAAAAGTGATCCAATAACATGCGGATGTCGGGAAAAAAGGGAACTACTGAACTGAGCAAAAAACTCATACTCATGATGACCAAAAAGAACACCAACAGGAAATAGGGCAAATACAAATAATCCCATGTCGGCGAAAAGCCATTAAACCAAAGGTAGATCATCAATACCATCAGAACCAGGAAGAACTTAAAGGTATGGGTAAATAAACTGACAGAAGGCATGACAGTTTTGGGTACATAAACCTGCTGAATTAGCCACTTCTCCGTCAGTAGTGAGCCAGCACCCTCTGTAACCGTTGCGACAATCCAGCGCCATAACACCAAACCGCATAATAGGAAAGCAACATAGTTATCCTCGTTATGACCTAATAAGAGCGAAAAAACCACATAATTCGTGACCATATGTAAAATGGGTTCAAAAAACCACCAAGCGAACCCGGCAAAATAGCGTTCCGTTTCAGCTTTGAGATCTGCCCAAGCTTTGTGATAACTGAGCAGCAGTGCTCTATTGCCAATCATCGTTTTCCTTGCAAACTAGCCATATTATTCGCAGATTGCGCAAAATGCCTCGCCATCCGCGGCGCGTGGACGGTCGCGTTCTGCATTGACTATGCACAAGAAACCAAAGGGTTCCGTGTTGGTGTCGGGATTGAGAAATTGATGGGCATCGTCTGGAGCCACATAGATAATATCCCCACAATGGGCCGGCAAATAACGACAGCCGATGCGCACTTCCCCGGAACCTCGGGTCACAACCACCGCATGTTCGTGATGGTGTTGTTCATAAGTCGAATACCCTCCGGGTTCGATTTCAAAATAGCGCAAATGAAATTGGGTGCTTTCCCCGCGCTTGCCAATTAACTCGCGACGGGTCATACCGCGATAGGATTCGGTGTCCTTCTTATAGGCTTCCTCGTCAATATAACGCCAACGCCCCGTTTCCATGGCCCGAAATATCTTGCTGATATTGCCTAGCATGTTCTCGGGCTTGGCCGAATCCATCAGTCCAGCGGCGGGCGGGTTGGTTTTCTCGTTCATGGAAGGGTTCTCTTTCAAAGCGGATTCTCAACGGCAAGGCGGAACTTGCGGGCGGCTTGGAGTAGATTGGGATCTTCACGAAACAATCCGCTGCCAATCAAAATGATCATATCATCGCCGTACAGTCGGCGCATTTGTGGGATTTGTTGCAAACTCATCCCACCGGCCGGAACCGGGAAGGCCGGCAGAATATGGGATAATGATTCTCGACAACCGCGATTGATCGCTTGGCAAGTATCCAAATCAAAAATAAATCTTCCGCCTACATTGGGATAAATGGATGCGTCCGCACCCATCAAGCGAAACCATTTTCCAAGCAGAAGCCCAGGTTCTATACCATGGTGGGGATGACCGAAATAACCGCCCGAGAGTGCCGGATGTGCCATCAGAATAAATTCGCCTTTTGCTCGCAGGGCTCGGATCATGTCCAAACCCACTAAAAATGGGCTGACCAATAAACCGCGAATACCCAATTGACGACATAGGGCCAACTGCTCCGAGAAATCATCCAATTGTGGAACAAAATTGGGGAAATAAAGGGTGTTGCCACCCGTTTCCCGATTGGCTTTTAGAACAGCCGCCTGGACCTGGCGAACCCGTTCCTCAAACGGGGCGAACGGTTGGTTGGCCAGTCCATGATCATCTTTGATGATGTCCAGGCCGCCCAAGGCTAAGTGGTAGGCCATTTCTGCCAAGACATTCGGCGAACTGCCCATGGGTTTCAACGCTGTACATACCAATGGCCGATTCCAAGCCTGAACCGCCTTGCGCAACCCTTCCAATCCAAATTTTGGGCCCGGTAAAACCGGAGATTGTCCCTCGAAATCGACCCATTTGATGCCGTGTTTTAAACTGATATTGCCAAACAAGACGTTCAGGAGTTGTGGGAGTTCATGGCCGGCGACCTGCCATTGGTAGGCTATTTTTAACTCGTAAATATGTCGTGAGCGAGATTGAATGGACAATATCTTACCCACGACCCGATCGCGAATAGAGTCCTCGACGATTAGGTCATCGGAAAGCTCCACTGTCTGTTCCAAACAAATGTTGCGTGCAAATTGATCAACGTCGATTCCCGGTTCCAGATGCAGATGATAGGTAACAATAAAAGCATCACCATTGCCATGCGGATTCGACACAAACCACTCCTAAAGCGTCAATGGGGAAAGGCACTCGGCCAGCGCACGTTGCTGAAAGGCAGGCAATGCAAATGCAGCACGGTGCATTGCCGTCGTGTAATACTGCATTTCCAATCCGGACTGTTCAACCCGCCGGAGGTCCAAATTCTGAATTGGGCATAATCCTTTTGTGGCAAAGGCAAATCCCCACGTGTTCCCTGGATAGGTTAGATTGTAATAGTTGTAGAGGTGGACGCGGGCAAAAATATTTGCCATACGGGATAACACGGCTTTTTGTTGTTCAGGGTGGAAATAGGGCGATTCGGCCTGGGCCACCACGATACCATCTGAACTGAGGATGCGATTGACGTTCTGATAAAACGATTCGCCAAACAAAGGCGCGGCCATACCTACGGGATCCGTTGAATCCACAATAATCACGTCAAAGGTTTCCTGGCTATTAGCCACAAAAGCGACCCCATCCCCCACAATCAAATTCAAGCGCGGATCGTCTAAGGCACAAGCGGTTTGTTGTAAATGTTGGCGACAGGCTTCAATGACCAAGCCGTCAATTTCGACCATGGTGCAATGCTGAACACTTTTATGGCGCAAGACTTCGCGCGCTGTTCCACCATCCCCACCGCCGATAATCAAAACGCTTTTCGGATCGGGATGGGTGAAAAGCGGCACGTGACTGATCATCTCGTGATACACAAACTCATCGCGTTCCGAGCACATGACCAGCCCGTCTAATAGCAACATGCGGCCACAGGCCACCGTCTGGATGATTTCAACCTGTTGAAACTCACTTTTGCCCCGGAACAACGATTCGCTTACCGCAAATTTTCGCGCCTGGCCCAGACTCTCCTCTTCAAACCACAGAAAACTCTCCACGGATTCTTCCCCCTTCATCCTCGGATGCCCTGAAAGGCTGGATCAAACAAGCCAAAATGTAAGCCGAATCCACAGGCCAATGGGTGGACTGTGCGATGGTGAATCGATTCCGGAAACCCAAATCGTTCGATCTGGGTCAACGGACAAAAAAACAAGGTCATGCCCGTTTTGGGTTGGAACAAGGCCAAAACCCGACGCACCAAATCTTCAACTTCGCCCTCCAAGAAGGCATTGGTCTCAAAACTCGCAAAGGAAAAGGGGTCCTGGGGCGTCACATGCACCGTAAAATAGCGGTCTCCACTGAGGGCATTCAGAGAATAGCCAATAGGATCAAAGAAATAATCATCGACCTGGAAATCAGCCAGAAGGCTGCGAATTTTTGGACCGAGGTCGCGTTCAAACTCGGCTTGATTGGATCGGAAAAATTGACGGCAAACCGGATCAGGCAAACCGTGCATCAAAATTTCCAAGGTGTGATCGCCCGGATCGGGATCAAAGCCACGATCCAAGTGGAAGAGCCGAACATGATGCCCATACTGATCGCCCAGCACATGGGTTTGACCTGGAAAATAGGTCTGTAATAACGCGACATCTTCATCAAAATCAGAGAATTGCGCTTCCGGAAAATGTTCGTCCTTACGCTCATAAGAGACAAACGTCACCTGATCAGCACCCATCAGGTCCAAGACGTAGCGAATCCCTTCAATCAGTCTGGTTTGGCCACACGTCAACATGACAAACTTGTGGTCGTACACAAACAGACTGGATTCTGATAACAAGTAGGCATCACAATGTGCATTGCGGATTTCCGACAATATGGCCGCTCCCGATAAGCTCACCACTGTCCGCCAAAATGGCCGCAAAGTTTCAGCTCTTAGGGGCGAACTCCCTTTGCGCAATACCAACTCGATTTTCTTTTCAGAACCCTCAAAGTACAATTTGAAGACCTCCCCCAAAAAGACCCCGCCGGGCTGCGAAAAACGCAAGGGCCTATTATAGGCATGCAGGGTAAAAATG
Organism: Acidobacteriota bacterium; assembly: GCA_020637335.1. GTDB lineage: Bacteria > Acidobacteriota > Holophagae > Acanthopleuribacterales > Acanthopleuribacteraceae > JACJWC01. The sequence continues at coordinate 183,129 of JACJWC010000005.1, forward strand.
CAAGTAAACGCTCCCGAATCGATGAATCTTCATTTCCCGATGCAAGCCATCATAAAGCTGACTTGACGACCCTGAACCACCGTTATATGCTCAGCCAAAATAATTGAGTGTTGATTCATTTTTTTGACTGGAGCGTTTTATGAAATATTTTTTTCTGCTCATCAGCAGCTTGGCTGTATGGGCAGGTACCTTAACGGGTAAAGTCACAAGCGAGTCTGGCCAACCGCTTGCCGGTGCCAGCCTAGAATTTTTAGGTCCACAAGAAGCTAAAACAACCTCAAATAAAACGGGTGCCTACAGCATTGAATTAGCACCCGGCAAATACTCGGTCTTGATCAGCCTGACCGGGCACGTACCTGTAAATTTTGACCTCAACATGGGTGATGGTGCTCAAAGCCAGGATTTTGCGATCCAATTGAATCAATATGAAGAAATGACGGTCATCAGTGCTTCGAAAATTGAAACCCGTCTTTTGGATGCACCCGCTTCGGTCAGCGTCATCAGCGAGCGCACTTTGGAAAACGCCCCGTCGACCGACTATGGCGATTTGTTGCGGACGGTGCCGGGCATCAACGCCATCAAAAGTTCAGCGCGCGATATCAACATCACAGCCCGTCAATCTTCCTCTACCCTTGCCAATACTCAGCTGGCTCTCATTGATGGCCGTACCATTTATCAAGACTTTTTCGGGTTCATTTTGTGGGATTTTTTGCCCACCAACCCTGAAGAAATTAAGCAAATCGAAGTTATTCGGGGTCCAGCCTCTGCCGTTTGGGGCGCCAATGCATTAACCGGGGTAGTCAATGTCATCACCAAATCGCCACGCGAAATGGAAGGCACCATCGTCAACCTTTCTGCGCTCAGCTTTGACCGCGAAGTTGACGGGACGGATCTTGGCAGCGGATCGGGATACGGTTTATCCGTCACCCACGCACAGGTGCTCGACAGCACCAAATCCTTCCGCGTGTCCCTGGGCTATTTTGAACAAGACGCGCTGGCTCGACCGGTTGGAACCGTTCCTTATGATGCTGAGCGTGGAACCGGCGGTTTCCCCTATCCGCCGTTCCAAAATAATGGTACCTCTCAGCCCAAATTGGATTTTCGCTTCGATCAGGAGCTCAACAATGGCGCACGTATGACCTATGGTCTGGGCATGGCTTATACAGAAGGCATTATCCACACCGGGATTGGTCCTTTTGATATTGATAAATCCTCCCTACTGGGTTACGCCAAGGTCTCATATGAGAAAGAAGCGTTTAAGGCCCACTTCTTTATCAACCATTTGGATGGCGAAGCAGTTAACCTGCTCAGTCGCGACACCTCCGGTAACCCGCTGAACTTCATCTTTAAAAACGACACCTATGACCTGGAGCTCAGCCACTTTGTGGTGGCCGGTAACCACATGATCAGCTATGGCGGGAACCTGCGCACCAACCAATTCGACCTATCGCTGGCACCCGGTGAAGATACCCGCGATGAATACGGCGCTTATGTTCAAGATGAAATTTCGCTGAATAAATTCCGCCTTGTTCTCGGTGGACGTGGCGATAAATTCGATAACCTGGATGGCGTGGTTTTTTCCCCGCGCTTTGCCCTGATGTACCAACCCAACAACCAACACACCGTCCGCCTGTCTTACAACCGCGCCTTCCGCTCACCGGCTATGGTCCAAAACTACTTGGACGTTCAAATCATTTCCGCAAGTTTGGATCTCGGCCTGATTGATCCGCGTTTGGCCGGCCAGATTTTCCCCATTGTGACCGGCGCTTTCGGCAATCCGGACTTAAAAGAAGAACAGTTGGACGCGTATGAATTGAGCTACACCGCTAATTTTGGTAAGTCCTTGTTTACCTTTGCGTATTACATCAACGAGATGGATGACAATATCAACTTCACCAACCCGCCGGATGGCCACTACACCTCCCAGAACCCGCCGCCCGGGTGGCCTTTGCCGCCCCAAGTCATCGATTTGCTGGCTCTCCAGGGCATCGTTTTCCCCTCCTATTTCCAATACCGAAACCTGGGACCCATCCGCTACCAAGGCTTTGAAACCTCATTGGATACCAGTATTGGCGAGGCCTTCACGTTGGGCATCAACTACAGCTGGCAGGACGATCCGGAAATCCTGAAAGACGCCAACCCCTACCCACCTGAGGAAATCATCAACGCTTCCAAACACCGTGCAAACCTGTCCTTGGGCTGGCACTCCGGCGCACATCTGGTGGACCTGGTCGGATCTTATGCCAGTGAAGCATTTTGGACCGATGTTCTGGACGCCCGCTTCCACGGTCCGACCGATTCCTATACCCAAATCAATGTAGCTTATGCCTATCGATGGTTTGATGGCCTGTTCACCACCACCCTCAAAGTCAACAACCTGTTTGATGAGGAAATCCAGCAACACGTCTTCGGTGATGTTCAGAAACGTCAATTTGCCGGAGAAGTCAAATTTAAGTTCTAATCCATGCACCTACTTGGAATCTTTAAGGGCCAGCCAATCATGGCTGGCCTGTTCCTGATAAGCGCCATTGCCTATCTGGTCATGCCCGCTGACCTTTCTCCCGGCGCCATGGTTTTTCTCAAACCCATGCCCGTGGTGCTCCTGTCCCTTAGTCTGCGCCTGAAACGCGGGTTTCATCCCCTATTTTTTGGCCTTTGGTTTTCGGCACTTGGCGATATTTTTTTGCTGAACAAAGCTCAATTCTTCTTATTGGGAATGGGGGCGTTTGCCCTTGCCCATCTCCTCTACATCGCCTTTTTTTGGCTCGTATTAAAACAAAAAATCTGGATTTTGCTCTGGCCTTTCGCAGCCTGGGCAATAGGCCTCCTAACCTGGCTCTGGCCCGGTTTGGGCGAGATGCGCATTCCGGTCTGTGTGTATGGCAGTCTTTTGTGCAGCATGATGTGGTTGGCGGCTTCCTGGGCCTGGGCTCGCCCGCGCAAAACCTGGCCTTTCGCCCTGCTCGGCGGCTTGTGTTTCGGCATTTCGGATTCTCTTCTTGCCATCGCGCTCTTTAAAACCGATTTTGCAGGTAGTAACTTGGCCATCATGCTGACCTATTGGCTCGGCCAGTGGGGCATAACATCTGCAGGAGCAAGCGATGAAAGGTGAGCTGATCTCCCTCGCCATCCCCTTCTTTTTTGTCCTGATTTTAGTGGAGTGGGCCGCCAGCGCCCTGCTGAAACGCAAGGTCTATCGGCTCAACGATTCGCTCAATGATTTGAGTTGCGGCATCCTGCAACAACTGCTCGAACTCTTCATCAAGGGCGCGCTGTTTGGCGGTTATGTTTTGATCTGGGAATTTGCCCGAGTTCAAACCATTGAAGCTAGCAGCTGGTGGGTATGGGTGCTGTGTTTCCTACTCGTCGATTTAATCTATTACTGGTTTCACCGGCTCAGCCATGAAGTGAACTTCCTGTGGGCGGCCCACGTCGTCCATCACCAAAGCGAAGAGTACAACCTGACGGTTGCGTTGCGCCAAAGTGCTTTTCAAGGTCTCTTTTCCTGGTTCTTTTACATTCCCTTGGCCATTTTGGGCTTTCACCCATTGGTTTTTGTCACCTGCAGCGCCATCAATACACTCTACCAGTTCTGGATCCACACGCGTCTGGTTGGGAAAATGGGCCCTTTCGAATGGCTGTTTAACACACCATCCCACCACCGGGTCCACCACGGCAGAAACCCACAATACATCGATCGCAACCATGCCGGAACATTGATTATCTGGGACAAAATCTTTGGCACGTTTGAACCCGAAGGCGAACCCGTAGTCTATGGCATTACCAAACCACTGGCTTCCTGGAACCCTCTGCAAGCCAACGTACAAACCTGGCAGGAACTCGCCCAACAAGCTGCCGAATATCCAAAGCTATGGGACAAAATCCGCGTTTTTCTCAAACCGCCCGGTTGGCGGCCCAAGGCCTTTGGCGGCAAGCAATACGCACCGCCCATTCGGCCCGTAGAAGTTCAAAAATTTGGCACGGCCCTCAAAAAACCTTATCAAATCTACCTTTTTGCTCAGCTCGTCTTGTTGCTGGGTCATACCAGCCTGTTCCTCTTTTCCAGCCCTCACTTGGATGGTAAAGCCCAAACGCTTCATGCGCTGTGGGTAGTGTTCAGCCTGCTCAACCTGGGTTGGATCGCGGAGGGGCGCCGCTGGGCCATGCGTCTGGAAGGCGTTCGTTTCATTGCCGTGTTGGGCCTATATTTTTATGCGCCATTCACCCTCATTCCCCTCGTTTGGGGTCAAATTGGGGCTGGTTTATGGGCACTCGGATCGTGTACATTCCTGCTCTGGCAAAGAAGTTCAACACAAAAGCCAAGCCCGCTCTTACAGGAGGTCGTATGAAGTTTCTGGCTGCCTATTTCCTCATGGCCCTGATCGCGGCAGGCCTGATTTTCGGCTCATGGGGCATTTGGTCCGGGCCCTTGGTCGTTTTGATGCTTCATCCGCTGTTTGACCGTTTGGTGGGACCTGAACATAGCTCAACACCCAGCGCCAAAGGCGTTGCCAACAGCTTGTTATGGCTGCTGCTCCCAGTTGAAATGCTCTTGGTTGGCTACACCATCAGCGCGTATGCCCACGCGCCTATTTGGGTTTGCCTCGCCTGTGGGCTCTCGCTCGGCATGATTACCGGCGGAATAGGGATTACGGGCGCACACGAACTCATCCATCGCCGCAGCGCCTGGCAGCGCAGTTTGGGTATTGGCCTCTTGATGCTGGTTGGCTACGGCCATTTTCGCATCGAACATGTCTACGGTCACCACGCTCGGGTCGCAACACCTGAAGATCCAGCATCTGCCCAACGCGGTCATACGCTTTACCGGTTCTGGGTTCGCAGCCTAATCGGTAGTTTCACTCACGCTTGGCGTTTAGAGATGAAACGCATTCAAACCAAAAAACTAGGCTGGTATCGCCATTCCATGATTGCAATGGGAATAGGTCAATTGGCGATTTTTGCCCTTGCTTTTGGATTGGGCGGGATCGCTGGCGGCCTCATATGGTTGAGCCAAGCAGCCACAGCGATTTTGTTGCTGGAGACAATTAACTACGTAGAGCACTATGGCCTTCAGCGCAAACGAGGCACCAATGGTCGTTATGAGCCCGTTACCCCAGGCCACTCCTGGGATTGTGCCTATCAGGTCACCAATGCCACCTTGTTTAACTTGGGTTATCACAGCCAACATCACGCCGATGCCCTCTCGCCTTTCCAACAATTGGCCTTGTCAAAGGAATCGCCCAAATTACCCGCCGGCTATTCGCTCATGTTGATCTTGGCCTTTTTTCCACCGCTCTGGTTTCGAACCATGCATCGTGAATTGGACCGTTACGCACTGGCAACCTGATCTAAAGGTAACAACAGTTCCTCCAAAAAGAAGGCCGAAAACTCGGCTCGGCCAGACACATCCGCCTTGCGGTAGAGCGCAATGGCCTGCTGACGCACTGTCCGTTCACTGGTCTGACGTAACTCGGCAATTTCCTTAAAACCAAAACCTTTGAGGATGAGCAGGCCCACCTCCTTTTCACTTGTCGTGAACGACCACAGATCAAACTGCTTGTCGATCATCTGTCCCAAACCTAAGAGCAATTCATGGGTATGTTCTTTCCACTGCAACAAATCCTCGCGAGTAAGGTCCAGTGCGTGTTTGAGTTCGCGGTTTTTCTGCAACGCAGATCGGTAATGCAGGAGGAATGAAAACGCAGCCGTGAGCGAAAGCGCAAAAACAATCCCTTCAACCCAGACATGGCGCAAGGAACCACCTTGGCCCAAATCCACAAAAATGTCGAATGCGGTAGCTGCTGCAATGATGAGGTAAACCCCAAACATCCAGATATTTGGGATGGGTCGTGTGTCATTTGACGGATAGGGTTTTGCTGGTTTTTGGTCCGGATCCGTCATTTGGCTCATGCGCAATTCCCCTTCCGAGACTAGCTTTGCCTTGAAACCTTAGGAGGTTCCATATGCAAAATCTACCACTTCACCCACTGTTTGTTCACCTTCCTCTTATTCTGGCCGTATTGGCACCTTTTAGTCTGTTCGGACTATGGCGCATGAACCGCCTGCAAAACCAGAAATGGACCCGTTGGATTCTGATTGGCTATTGTGCGCTTCTGTTTGGCTCATCCTTTTTAGCTATGCGATTGGGTGAAGCCGATGAGGAACGGGTCGAATCCATTGTCACAGAACAAGTCATTGAGAACCATGAACAATGGGGCAGCGCCCTGACCTGGAGTGCCGGGATTTTATTGGTGTTCGCAATTGGCCTATTGATGAAACCGCAACACAATGCGCTTTGGGCTGGCTTGGTCCTATTTTCGTTTGTGCCCGCAGTATTTACCGTCCTTGCCGGGCATTCGGGAGCACAACTGGTGTACCAACACGGTGCCGGGCAAGCTTATGCTTCGACGCAGAATACGCCCGGTGCACAGCTTGAACAGGAGGATGACGATTGACCTAATGACCGCAAGACGAAGGGTTACTTTTGCCAGGCGGCCAGAAAATCCTCTCGGGTCTGGATGGCTTGCACCAAACCCCACTGCAATGCGGTTTGGGCATCTGCAACCTGACCCGTAACAAAAAAAGTCAGCGCGCGATCAAGTCCAATGATTTCCGGTAAAAGGACTGTTCCGCCAAACCCAGTCACAATCCCGCGTTGCACACCAGGATGACAAAAAGAAGCAGACGGGCCTGCCACACGGTGATGGCAGGCCAATACCAAATCAACGCCCCCGCCAAAACACGGCCCTTCAATAAAGGCCCAAACGGGACAGGTAAACGATTCGATCCTCGCCATTAAACCCTGGCCCAGTAGCGAATAGTCTCGGGCCGACTGTTGATTTAACCCGACCAGGTCATTGATATCGGCACCCGCACAAAAAATACTCGCATCTTCGCTGATCAAAAGCAGACGGTCCAAGTCCAATTTGGCCAAACGGTCGAACCATTCGCCCAATTCGTGCAGAGCTTCTAAGGACAATCGGTTTTTGCGTTGGCCCTGCTGCAGGACCAACGCTTGTAGTTTCGAATCAAAACGAACCAAGCCCAAACTTATGGGAAGGCCTTGTTCATATCCTCACGGATAATGATGTCTTTACCCGAAATTTTGATGTAGCCATCGCGTGCCAATTCACCGATCATACGCGACACGGTCTCGCGCGAGGTGCCGACCATACTGGCAATTTCCTGATGGGTGGGGCGACGAAACACCACACTGCCATCCAGGAGTTTGCGGCCTTCTTTTTGGGCCAGGTCCAGCAGCAATTTGGCGATCCGACCCAAGACGTCGAGCAACGCCAATGAACGGATTTGAGCATTGGCATGACGTAATCTTTTGGATAAGGTCGCCAACAACTTGCCGAGCATTTCCGCGTTAGATTCGAAAATATTGATGAAATCGCGACGACGCAATTGCAACATTTCCGTTTGGTCTAAGGTGGTGACGTTGGCAGATCGCGGCTCATCGTCTAACAGACTCATTTCGCCAAAGATTTCGCCCGGTCCCAGAACGGACAAAATCACTTCCTTACCATCCGGTCCCACGTTGGATACCTTTACCTTCCCCGACAGGATCATGAACATGGTCTCCCCGGCTTCATGTTCTTGAACCAGGATAGTGTCTTTCTGGTAGGTCTTTTTTATGGTTTGTTGATGAATATGTTCCAGAAGTTTGGGATCCAAACCGTGAAACAGCGGTACCTTTTCTAAAAACGAAATATCCAATGTCAACCTCTTTACCTTATTCCAATGCGAAATGTTGGCGCTGTTTAAGGTACTTGGCCGGAGTCATCGACGAAATAGCGTGCTTAAACACCAGCTGTTCCTGCTTATTGGCGAGTTCGAGTAGGATAGTAAATTTATCAAAGTTTTTAACCTTACCGACAATTTTTTTGCCGTTGGTAAAGAAGACCGCGAGGATTGTTTTGTCTTTGCGGGCCAGATTGAGGTACTCATCCTGAATGTTGGTAGGACTGTTCCCATTCAGCTTGTCCGACATGTCATTTCTCCTTCATGAATTTACATGTATAAATATAGGGGTTGGGCTTTATGTGAGCCGGGATTGGACAAAAGCTAACAACTCAGAGCTATTGTATCCCGATGGTTGGTGATAAGTGAACCATTCTATGTAGGGAAACCGGCGAAACAACGTCATTTGCCGCTTAGCATATTGACGCGTTTGAATGTAAATTCGCTCAAATACTTTACCCGCATCCATTGGCGAATCCAGCGCCTCAAATAAACTGGCATAGCCAATCGGCCCCAACGCCTCCACATCCGGGCGTAAACCCGCATCTCGCAAGGCCTTTGCCTCCTGCCACCAGCCACCATGCAACATGGCTTCCAGACGGACTTGCAATCGCTGCCACAGGACCGATTTGTCCATTGCCAAACCAATTCCGATTGGCCACTGGGTTGCGCCTGGTTTTTGGTCGGCCCAAATATCCACCACACTTTTTCCTGTGAGGATACGAACCTCCAAAAAGCGTTTGATGCGTTGCTGATCGTTGGGATGTAAACGAGCTGCCGCTTGCGGATCCAATCGAGCCAACATTTGATGGGTTCGCTGACTGCCCAAGCGCGCATGAATTTGATCCACCCGGGCGCGCAATGGCGAAGGCGTTTTGGGTAAACCCGCCAAATCTTCAAAAAGGAAACGCAAATACATGCCCGTGCCACCCACAAGCAGAGGCAGGTTGCCCCGCGCTTGGATTTCGGCAACCTTTTCCAAGCAAGCCTTTTTGTAACTGGCCACCGTCAGGGGCTCACGCACGGAAAATGCCCCAAACAAGTGGTGCGGGCAAACCGATCGTTCCGCTTCATTTGGGCTGGCTGTTCCCAGCTCTAATTCGCGGTAGAGTTGCATGGCATCCAGGCATACCGCTTCCACCGGGAATTGAGCTGCCAACCCTTCCACCATTTTGGTTTTGCCCGAACCGGTTGGGCCAACCAGTACGATTAGACGATGCGCATCAATATCAGGATCAACCATATCAATCCCAAAAGGACCCACCAGCGTTGTCCTAAAATCCGCATGGCCTGCGGACCGGACTCAGGGCCGGGGGCAGGTTTCGGATTATTGGAAGGCTTCAAGTTCCTGGACAACCCGGGTTTCATGATCTGTACCCAAAGCCTTTTTAACGGCCAGGATACAGGCGTACAAGTACTCGCCTAAGGCTTCTTCCAAGGCCATGGCAGCGGCAGATTCCTCAAAACCCAAAACCTCAATATTGCCGGTTAATCGACCAGGATCCAGTGTGCCGCCTGCAGACAATTCCACATCGCCAAAAATACCCGAATGGATTTGCCGCGTTTCTTCCAGGTACTTACGCATCAATGAAGTGCCTACCGAGCCCAAATGCTTGGTCAAATACTGGTTCAAATGGCCAAACATCTGATTGTATTTGCCAATCAAAGCGGCAAAAGGCGAATGGTCGGCGGAAGCGCCCCCCAGCTTTTTGATCCAGCCGAGACTGCGCAACAAAAAGAAGACCCGGGCAGTCTCATCAAACCCTAAGTCACTCTCCTCACAGATTTTGGCAACGCTTTTCTCACCGTCAATGCGACGGTAGACATATTCCTCATAGGGTTCCAATTGAACCGTTCCAGGTTTGTTGCGTTCGCCAACCGCATACACATCGTTCATGTCGAATTTGGACTTAAAAATAGCCCGTTGGTCAAAGTGGCGAATCACATCAACCACCATATCCATGACAGGCAATTCCAAAGTGATTTGCTCGCGCTGCTTAATTTCTTGTTGGGTGAACTCGAAATTCCCATCGTTCCAGGGGACAACAGAATACGCAATGTTCTTGACCTGGTTCTGAATTGCCAACCACAGCGTCTTGGGTGTAATCGCCCCAATCTCGACCAAAGAACGGCCGTGCCGATAGCCTTTTTCCTTTAACAGTAGCGTGGCTTGATCGTACTGCTCCTGCGTGATCTGACCTTGCATGAGCAGCATGTCACCCAAACGGTCCTCGTGCAAATTGGAGCGGGCGAAAATGATATTGCCTTTGTGGATGACAACGGTCTTCTGCTGCTCTCCGCGCGAAACCTTGAGTATCCCTGTTTCTTTGAGTCGGGCAACATAAGCCAGAATGTCGATAAGTGCCAGCGGTTCAAGTGTTCCGCGTAACATTTGGGATTTCATTCATGGACCCCAGAAATGAATTTATCGCTTCATCTTACAGGAAAAGCAGACAATTGAAAACGCAGCGCATAGCATGTCCTTCACCGAACCCTTAAGCGCCAGCCAGCCAGCGCAGAATTTGCCCGCACAGCCAAGCGCCATAGGTGCCCAAGGCGTACCCCAAAACAGCCAGCAAGACCCCAACGGGCGCCAAAGAAGGGTGGAAGGCTGAAGCCACAACGGGCGCAGAGGCTGCCCCGCCAATATTGGCTTGGGAACCGACCGCCACAAAAAACAAGGGCGCCTTAATGAAGTAGCCCACCGCCAACAACAGCACCACATGGAACAAAATCCACAAGGCTCCTACCCCAAACAACCATGGATTATGAAAAATGGCAGAAATATCCATTTTCATACCGATCGAGGCGATCAGAATGTAAAGGAACAAGGATCCCATCTTGGATGCGCCGGCACCCTCCAAATTGCGGGCTTTGGTAAAGGACAACACCAATCCACCCGTCGTTGCAAAGACCACTAACCAGAAAAACTGGCTGGTCAACGAGAATTTCTTCAGGCCTGGCGCCGCAGCTTCGATGGTTGGCGCCAGCCAATCGGCGGCCAGATGCGAAAGACCCGTGATGCCAAAGCCAACCATTATGACCAACATCAAATCGGTCAGATTGGGGATTTTGGCGACCTTGGCTTCAAATTTCTCAACTCGCTCGCGCAGTTCGTGAATGGCCGAATTGTCAGCGCCAGTCCAGGCATCAATCTTTTCAGAACGGCCCGCCATGAACAATAAACAGGCCATCCACACATTGGCCACAATTACATCGACGGCGATCATCGAAGAAAAAACGGCGTCGCCCACATGGAAAACTTCTTTCATCGCGTTTTGGTTGGCGCTCCCACCAATCCAACTTCCGGCGATGGTGGTCATACCACGCCAAACCGCATCGAACCCTTCTCCACCTACCACCGAGGGATGGATCTTGGAGAAAATATAAAAGGAAAAGGGACCGCCCAAAACGATGCCAACAGTACCCGTAATGAACATTATCAGCGCTTTGGGGCCCAATCGTAATATCGCTTTAAAATCCACACTTAACGTCAGCAAAACCAAACAGGCAGGCAGCAAGTAGCGCGAGGCGACGAAATAGATCTGCGATTTTTCACCCGAGATCACATTGAGCGAAGAGAACACCGATGGAATGAAATAACACAGCAACAGACCCGGTACAATGCTGTAAAAGCCTTTGAATTCGGCCCGCGTTTGCGTGTAAAAAACCGCGCCAAGGATGAGGCATAGCAGGCCAAACACAATGGCATCATTGGTAATCAAGGGCTCAGTCATGCTTTAATCCACTCCGTTCATTGCGTTTTGGCCCACTCTACCGAGTGATGATCGGGCTGTAAAGGGAAAAGCGGCAGCAGCCTTGGTCCCTGACCTGGCTCCAGCTAGAATGAGATGCCCATTTCGATCCGGGAAGGACCTTATGAAAAAACCGCCTTTAAGACTCCAAGTCACCACCCTTTGGGACTACCCCAGCCAACATTACGGAACCGACATGCAAGGCGATAAAAACTATGCCGGTGCCACCCCTTCCTACCTGATCTGGAACCTTTTGGAACGCTACACCACACCGGGTAACCTGGTGGTCGATCCCATGTGCGGCAGCGGCACCACCTTGGACGTGGCCCGCGATTGTGATCGCCGCGCGCTGGGCTACGATTTACAGCCACAACGCAAAGACATTTTCCGCTGTGATGCACGCAAATTACCGATTGAAGATGGCAAGGCCGATTTCGTTTTTATCGATCCACCCTACTCAACCCACTTGAAATATTCTGGCGATCCGGCCTGCCTAGGCGAACTCAGCGCCAACCAGGCCGACTATTACCAGGGCATGGCCCAAGTCATTGCCGAGATTTACCGCATCCTCAAACCCGAACGCTACATGGCCCTGTACATCTCCGATTCCTTTGTTAAAGGCAAACCGTTTATGCCGATTGGGCCACGGGTGTTCCAAATCCTGGAACGATTCTTTGAACCAATTGACATCGTTAGTGTCGTGCGCCACAACAAGGACCTGGAAAAAGGCAATTACCGCCAGGCCGCAGATGAAGGCAATTTCTATCTGCGCGGGTTCAACTACCTGTTCATTATGAAAAAGGTCAAAGGCCGTGAACCCCTGGTAGATCAGGACCCATTCCTCAGCTTTTTGCTCAGCAAGTCGGCGCAAACAGAAGAAGTACGCCGGGAAGACCCCACACCACAGGCGCCAGCGGCCCGCGCCTTTCGCGAGCGGCCCAGACCATCGGCCAAACCGGCCGGCCCGCGACGTCCGGAGCGTTTTGAACCGCGCGAACGCGAAGAGAAATCCGCTCGGCCCCGCCAGGAACGTCCCGAACGCGATCGATCGAGAACGGCAGCCACGCCCATAAAGAAGCGCAGTTCAACGCGTTTTGAACCGCGGGAACCCGAAGACAATTCAGCGCGACCGCGCTCCGAGCGTCAGGATCGCGATCGGCCAAGACCTGCGGCCAAACCGGGCGGGAAACGCCATTCCGACAGTTTTGAGCCCCGCGAACGCAAAGAAACGACGCGTTCGAGCGGTCGGCCAGCCGCCAAGAACACACGAAGTGGCAAACCGAGTAGATCGAAATCGGCACCTGCGCCAAAACCAAAGGCCAAAGGGAAAGGCAAAGGCCCGATGGACGTCAAATCATTCGGCCTCTCGCGCCTCAAGAAAAAACCAGGCAAAGACTAAACACCCATCTAGTGTTGTGGAGAACGGCAGGATGTTCCGCAAAACTGCAACCTCATTCGTTTTTCGCCTGAGCCTGATTCCTCATAGGCCTGGTGGCCTAGCCGTTTCACGTTTCACCAGTTCCTTCGCGGACTGCTGTTTCTCGAAACAGCTCCTGCGGGAGCCATCTCGATGGCGACCAACCCCGCCTGCACCATCGAACTCGCATCCCTTAACGTGACCCTTCCTTTGTGGCCCGGGTTGTTTTACCCGGAAATACGAATGGTTTAGCCCAACGAAAACCCTGACCGGAGCTTAGCCGCCCGGAATTGATCCTGCATTTTGGTTCCGTTTTTGGGGCGAAATCGCTAGACTTGGGCCCAGTAATCGAACTTGGTTTGGAGGAGATCTATGTCTAATAGTCAGGCCACGCCTGCATCCGGTGCAGTCGGGAAATTTCTGGATATTATTGAGAGGTTGGGCAACAAATTACCGGACCCAGCCGTTTTGTTTCTGCTTTGCCTTTTTGCCGTTTGGATTTTTAGCTGGTTGTTATCGGGGGTAACCTTTGATGCCATCGATCCGCGCAGCGGGAACCCAATCCAAATCGTTAATCTCCTGCAAGGCAAAGAACTCGTCGCCTTCCTGGCCGGTATGGTCAAAACTTTCACTGATTTCCCGCCGCTCGGTGTGGTTCTGGTTGCCATGCTCGGGGTTGGGGTCGCCGAACATTCCGGTTTCATTAGCGCTGGCTTAAAATTGATGCTCAGCTTTACCCCCAAAAACCTGCTCACCCCAATGATCATTTTGGTCGGCATTGTCAGCCACACCGCTACAGATGCAGGCTACGTTTTGGTTATTCCCCTGGGCGGCGTTATTTTCTATGCGGCTGGTCGACATCCGCTGGCTGGAATCGCGGCTGCATTTGCCGGGGTTTCCGGCGGTTTTAGCGCCAATTTTGTGCCTTCGGCCATTGATCCGCTGTTGCAGGGCTTCACCCAAAGCGCCGCGCAACTGATCAACAAGGATGTATTGGTCAATCCGCTTTGCAACTTCTTTTTCACCTCAGCCTCTTCCCTGCTGATCATGGGTTTGGGCTGGTTTATTACCGATCGCATTGTGGAACCGCGACTCAAATCGGCCGCAATCGATGGGGACCCCAATGAGATCCCCAAGTTTCACGAGCTGAGCGATCAGGAAACCAAAGCGTTTTCGGCAGCCTTTTGGGTCATGGTTGTGTTGCTGGCCTTGTTGGTGTTTGTGCTTTATCCCAGCACATCGCCTTTCCGCGATGATTCAGGCAGCCTGACCAGTTTTACCTCTCCGATCATGAAATCGATTGTGCCCTTGATCTTCATCCTCTTTTTTGTTCCCGGCTTGATCTACGGCACGATGACCGGTCGTTACAAAAAAACCAAGGACTGGGTCATGGACATGGGAAAAACCATGAGCACCATGGGTTATTACATTGTGATGGCCTTTTTCTGTGCCCAGTTTGTTTTTGCCTTCGGTCATTCCAACCTGGGTGCCTTGCTCGCCGTAAAGGGCGCAGCCTTCCTGCAAGCGCTGAACTTGCCGCCTCAGGCCACCATCGTCGGCATTATCTTTTTAACGGCATTGGTCAATTTGTTGGTCGGTTCCGCCTCCGGGAAATGGGCCCTGATTGCGCCTATTTTTGTCCCGATGTTAATGCAGTTGGGCATCAGCCCTGAACTGACCCAGGCCGCCTATCGAGTCGGCGATTCGACCACCAACATCATCACACCGCTCATGCCGTATTTCCCATTGGTGGTGGCCTTCTGCCAGCGCTATGTCAAGGGCACTGGCATTGGCACGCTGACATCGATCATGTTGCCCTACAGCGTGGTCTTTTTAATTGTCTGGTCCCTGTTCCTGGTTCTGTACTGGATGCTGGGTATCCCCCTCGGATTCCAAGCCTCCTATATTTACCCGGCCGGTTAATTTGATTGGGAGCCCATGGAACTCCATGGGTTCCCACTTTCCCCGAACTTGGACCCTGAAATGGATCCACATTATTTCATTACGGGCACAGCCTTTCTCAGCTCCAACTTTGGATTGGATGGCCATACCCTTACTCGGCCTTTCTTTATGGGGCTCCGCCCCATCCGCGGGTAGCCAACCCGCCGTTTCACCAGCACCACTGCTGGACACCAGCTCCTTCGTGGATTGCTGTTTCTCGAAACAGCTCCTGCGGGCGCCATCTCGATGGCGACCAACGCCGCAGGCACAAACCAACCCGCAGCAAAAAACTCAAATCCCAAACCAAAAAATTCAAAAAAATGCCCATCATAAGCCAACATCCCGCTGTACCACCACTTTGCGACGACGGAGAGCCCATCCACCGAGGTGGATGGGTTAAGAGCTGCACCGAGGTGCAGCACTCCACGAAGGAGTTGCCTTTTAAGCCCTTCATCGGCAAGGGTTTTATCCTATTTCCGGGCTTTGAGCATGCCGCCTAAACAAAGCCACGATCAATGCCGCATTACTAGCAGAATGCAAAAAAAGGCCTGGACTACGGCTCCAAAAATCAAATTCAAGCGACCACAAGCTTTCGAAATTGATCGCTTTGCAGAATACCCATGCGAACAACATTTTCGGTGGCCGACCTATCAATTTTGAAACAAAGGACCTCAAGACTGGGAAGCGGATCAATGGTAGGTGATGAGGGTTTTGGGGTCGTTGAGGACGATTAAGGTGAGCGATTGTTGATCGAGGGTTATCTGGGCTATTAAATCAGCCGAGTCGCCCGACCAGAGGCCAGTTTCCGGTGGCCAGGCATGTGGGCTGTTCCACAACAACACATGGTCTTCCGCACTGGCCAGCA
Organism: Acidobacteriota bacterium; assembly: GCA_020637335.1. Lineage (GTDB taxonomy): Bacteria > Acidobacteriota > Holophagae > Acanthopleuribacterales > Acanthopleuribacteraceae > JACJWC01. The sequence goes on from JACJWC010000005.1 coordinate 198,853, forward strand.
ATCCCGAACCCAAGCTCCAACGTTCCAGTGGTTTACCTGCTAAGGGATAGGTGAATGTTTGGAAATTCTGGCTTTCATCATCGACCAGCACCAGCCAGGATTGGCGATCGTTTTTGTTGGTGATTACGACCATCTCATCCAAGGGATCCGCATCGAAATTGGCGACGAGCACCGATTGAATCGTCCCGATATCATCGGGTAAAGCAATTGAGTCGGGGGCCACAAATTCGAAATCGGAATCTTGCGCCATCCAGTAGAGTTGATCGGCCCAAACGACCAAATCGTGTGCGCCTGCCACCAATTGGGCAGACCACACGCCACGCAGGCCAGAAATCCCGTAAAAGCTTTGCAACTCAAGGGTTTGGCTGTCTGGCCGCTGATAGAGTTGAATTTCATTGTTGCGGATAACAGCCAAATCTTGCCAGCCATCTGCATCCCAATCCGCGCATGTCCACTGGTCAGGCGCCAAATCCAGATCCAACAGGATGCTATTACTGACAAGACGGCCCACATCATTTTGGGTCACCAAGCGAATGCCGGAGGAGCCAGACAGGAGCAGGTCGTCATAACCTTTGTCCGGTACCGGCAAGGCTTTAAACGACGAGAGCGACTCGCTCAAGATGAGATTGGCATCGCCCAACGCCGCGTCGCCTGACCAGGCCCAGACCTTTTTTTCACTCAAGAGCAGAACCTGCGGGCCAATGCTCCGGCGAACAAAACGGCCCAGGTCCACAAGTTCTTCAGGCAACGCAAAGTCCAAGCGCTGCGGGCCCTGGCCTGTGTCCAAGGTCGTGGCCAGGACGGTTGTTTCATTTTCCGAGTCTTGATCGGCGCGATCGCGGACGCGGACCAGGACCTGATACTCGGTCTTGGGCTCCAAACCGTTCAACACGACGGCGTTTTGGCCTTCCTGGGTCAGTGTAGTGGGTGGATTTGAAGGTTCGAGTTCCGCATTACTGCGCGCCAACCACACGGCATATCGCAACTCATGCGCATCTTGAAAATCGTCAGAGCCTTCTGGCCAAGCGATCAGGAGTTGCGTGTCATTAATCGCACGAACCGTCGGTTGCCCTGTCATTTCGGGTGGATCGGATTGGATCTCCTGGCAGGAAAGCATTAGGACCAACAGAATGGCAATCCCCGCTCTGTTGGCCCGTTTCAAGATCTTATCCAATCACGATTTTGGCAATGGTGTTGAGCTGCATGAAGGACGTTCCCTCATAAATTTTGCCGATTTTTGCATCGCGGTAGAACTTTTCGACCGGGTACTCTTTGGAATACCCGTATCCGCCAAAGAGTTCCAGGGCGCCGGAGGTGACCCGTTCGGCCATCATGGACGCTTTTAATTTGGCGATGGCAGCTTCTTTCACAAACGGTTTGCCCATGTCTTTGAGGCGGGCCGCATTGTAGACCAATAAGCGGGCCGCTTCCCATTCGGCTTCCATGTGGGCGATTTCGTGTTGAACCGCCTGGAACGTGGAAATCGGTTTACCGAACTGGACACGCTCCTTGGTGTAGGCGATGCAGGCATCCAACGCGCCACGGCCGATGCCAACCATTTGCGAACCAATGCCGATGCGGCCTTCATTCAGAGTTTCGATGGCGACCTTGTAACCTTTTCCAACTTCACCGAGCACATTGGCGCGCGGCACTTTACAATCCTCAAAGGAGAGTTCCAGGGTCGAGGAAGCACGAATGCCCAACTTGTCTTCTTTCTTGCCTTTACGGAAGCCTTCAAAACCATTTTCGACCACAAATGCGGTGATGCCTTTGTACCCCATCGAAGGGTCAATGTTGGCGAATACAATAAACAGTTCCGCTTCCAAACCATTGGTAATCCATAGTTTGCTACCATTTAAAAGAAAATGGTCACCCATATCTTTGGCGGTCGTTCTCAGGGCAAAGGCGTCGCTGCCGGACGCGGGTTCGGAAAGGCAATAAGCGCCCAGCTTACCTTCGGCCAGCTGGGGAAAGTATTTTTCCTGAAGTTCAGGGCTGCCCCAATTTTTCATGGCGTTATTGACCAAGGTATTGTGCACATCGACCAAAACACCACAGCTGGCATCCACACGTGAGAGCGCTTCAATGACGAGGATAGCCGAGAAAAAAGAGCCACCCAAACCACCGAATTCTTCGGGAATCTCAATTCCCATATACCCATTCTCAAAAAAATCCTTGATCAGTGAGGGTTCCATCTTTTGGTTTTCGTCCATTTGATGGGAAAGCGGCTGAATCGCCTTTTTGGCATACTCGTAAACGGTATCGTAGAGCATTTGCTCGTCATCACTGATGAGGGTTAAAGGTAAATGAGACATAAAAGTTTCCTTTCAAAAATGATCAGCTGCATTCTATCAAGAGACGGCGGTCGCCTCTGTGGTTTTTATGCGAAATGGTGGGAAATCAGGCATAAAAAATCGAGCTAAACGCCATTGGATCGACAGCAACCAAATACTGGTGTACAGGCCAAGCAGTAGGTTCAGGAGCCAAAGCCCAGCGGTTCGAAAACCGAGTGTTCCGTTTTCCTGCAGGGCGCCGAATAATTTAAAAGCGTCATCGGAGACAAAAGCGCCCGGTGCCAGTGCTGGATCCAAGGCTTCGTGGATTTGCGTGAATATCAGGGACCACATCTCAAAAAAATCGCCCGAAAACTGGGTGACGGGAATAAATGCCAATAAAAACCCCAACCCACCCAACCCCGTTTTTTGTTTTTGGACGGCTTTGGCAATTAAAGCGATGCCGGGCAGGCTGAGCAGGTAAGGTGCCCAATCGACGCCAGCATAGGCCCAGTAATTGGGTACACTGAACCCGCTGAGCTGACCGGCGTATTCCGATTCGGTCACCACAAAGGGAAAAACCTTGGCCAGTAGTGCGCCGCCGTACTCAGGCGAAATGGCAAGTTCCTCTACTGTCCCGCCAAACAGCAGGGCTGCACCGGCATGAAGCAGTTCATGGATAGGCGTATAAACAAAAAATCCGGCAACAAAGGCGACCATGAGCAGGGCCAAATCCTTGTATTGGCCCTTACCCATCAAAGATTCGAGGCTGTTTAAGGCAAAACCAAACACCTGTTTCAAAAGGGCGAACGGGAAAAAGAAGGTCAACCACTTCACGATAAGGGCTCCAAATGCAATTGGTAATGGCGTTGAAATGAACCAAACAGGGCGTTGAACTCCAACTTGAGGGGCGGATTGGAGTGATGCGGATGAAAGACGCTGGTATAGCGAATGGGATAACTCAAGACCACCTGTTTCTCAGGCTCGAGATCGAGGTTGGGGTTCTGGCCTTTTACAAGAGGTTCGCCCCACAGCGCGTATCGCGCCCCATCTTCGCCAACCAGGACCAAGGTCTTAGGGTCAATGCGGCAATCCGAGTCGTAACGCTGATTAACAAACTGCCAGCGCAGAGTTGGCCCAGGTTGTAGGGTTACGTGGATGCGCAACCACTCATCTTGAAACGTCCAGGATTGATCCTGCGCAACAAACGATTCGTTGATTTGGACCAAGGGTGGATGCAGGCACCCACCCAAGACCAAGATAAAGCTGACTAAATATTTCACTTACCCAGGAGGGTGGCGGTTTTGGCGGCGATCGCCTCACCGGTGAATCCGTATTTTTGGTACAAATCCTCAGGTTCTCCGCTTTCTCCGTAGGTTTGCATGCCCAACCGCAGCAGTTTGGCAGGTGCTTTTTCACACAGCACTTCAGCTACGGCACCACCGAGTCCACCGAAGATGGAGTGGTCTTCAACGGTTACCAAATGGCCAAAGCGCGCAGACGCAGAAACCAGGTAGTCTTCATCCAAAGGACGAATGCTGTGGAAATTGACGAGTTCAGCATCGATACCGCGTTCGGCCAGCAGCGCGACAGCTGCCATGGCGGGTTCGATCGTACCGCCCGTAGCCAGGATGGCCACGTCCTTGCCGGACTTGATGACATCCGCTTTTCCGATTTGGAATTGGTAGTCATCGGAATGGAATTGGGGCAGGTTCTGACGGGTCAAACGCAGGTAGACAGGTCCATTGTGTTCTGCAGCCCAGCGCACAGCTTGTACGGTCTCGCGGTGATCACCCGGTTGGATGATCGTGATGTTGGCCAGGGTGCGCAGGCAAGAAATGTCTTCCAGTGCCATTTGTGAATATCCGTCTGGGCCAATGCCAATTCCGACGTGGGTTCCGACCAATTTGACATTGGCATTGCTATAGCCAATCGACATGCGGATCTGTTCAAAACGGCCGATCAGGAAGCAGCCAAATGAGGCAATAAAGGGAATTTGACCCATAGAAGCCATGCCGGCCGCCATGGTAACCATATTGCCCTCTTGAATGCCTAGCTGGATATGGCGATGCGGGTGTTGTTTCTGAAAATCAATAGTTTTAGTGGACTTGGAGAGGTCGGCATCGACCACCACCATTTGGGGAAATTGATCAGCGATCTCAAGCAGGGCTTTGCCAAAGGACGCACGAGAGGCAGTTGGTTTTCCGGTAGAAGCAAACATGGTCAGACTCATCCTTTCAATTCCTGCAGCGCTTTTGCGGTTTCGTCGGCATTGGGCGCAGCCCCGTGCCAGTCAATGACACCTTCCATAAAACTGACGCCTTTGCCTTTCACGGTATGGGCCAGGATCAACGTCGGTTTGCTTTGGGTCAGGCGGGCTTCCTGGAACGCTTGTTCAATTTGATCCAGGTTGTGGCCGTCAATAGCGATACAGTGCCAATTAAAGGCGCGCCACTTGTCCATCAAGGGTTCCAGATTCATGACTTCGTTGGTCGGGCCATCGATTTGACCTTTGTTGTAGTCGATGATGGCAACCAGGTTATCCAGTTTAAATTTGGGTGCGCTCAATGCCGCTTCCCAAACCTGACCTTCCTGAATTTCGCCGTCGCCCATTAGGCAGTAAACCCGTTGCGATTCGCCTTGGAGTTTGGCGCTCAGCGCACAACCCATGGCAAAGGACAAACCCATGCCAAGCGAACCGGTGCTGGCTTCAATGCCGGGCAGGAACTGATCGGAAGGATGACCTTGTAAACGCGCGTTGATTTGGCGCAACTGTTTGAGTTCTTCTTTGGGAAAATAGCCCATACCCGCCATGACGGCGTATTGGGCCGGCACACCATGGCCTTTACTCAAAACAAAACGGTCGCGACCGGGCCAAAGCGGCTCGTTGGGGCGATGCTGCATCTCGTAATGGTAAAGACTCGCGATCAGGTCAATGGCGCTTAACGAGCCGCCCGGGTGGCCGCTCCCTGCGCGATGCAACATTTCGATTATATCGATCCGATATTGGCGGATCTTCTCTACTAACTCTTTTTTTTCCAACCGGCTATTGGTCATTCCCCGCTCCAGATTAGATTTCGAACTCCGAACAGCCCTGAGGCCGGCGTGCCTTGCGTTCATGCAGCGGCATTCTAGCAAAGGCCACCCTGGGGATCCAGCGCTGTGCGGCTATTTATCGGCCCAACTCTGACCGATGTGGGCATCGACGGCAAACGGAACATTAGGTACAAGCCACTGAATGCCCTGGATCATGCAGGATTTGAGCAGCTCCAAACAGGCCTGCGCTTTGGATTCGGCCACCTCGACAATAATTTCATCGTGGATGATGGCCACAATATGGGCCTCGAAGGGGAGCTCGCGTGTCTTGTCCCAAAAAAGGCATAAAGCCGATTTTAAGCCTTCGGCCGCCGTCCCCTGAACCGGAATATTAAAGAGTTCGGTAACCCGAATCTCCTCACCTTCATAACTTCGAATTCGGCCTGCAGCCGTGCGCACAAAGCGGTTTTTGCGGCCTTGCCGCTCGAGTTCTTCCTGCCAATTGCGGATGCCGGCATAGTTTTGAAAAAAACGGTGACGGAAGGTGGTGGCCTGGTCCAGACTCATATCCACGCCGTAGGAATTGCGGGCTGATTGCATGAGCCCATTCGGACCCATGGCGTAAATCAACCCGAAATTAATGGCTTTTGCGGCTTGGCGTTCAGAGGCCGAAACCTCATCGATGTTTTTGTTCATGCTCAGTGCCGCGGTCAGGCGATGCAGATCCCAGCCATTGCGGTAGGCTTCCAACATGGTGCGATCATGGGCCAACCCGGCTGCAACGCGCAATTCGACCTGTGAGTAATCAGCGATGATGAAGCAATTGCCTGGCTCTGGCACAAAGCAAGAACGAATCTCTTTTTCGCGCGGAACCTGTTGGATATTGGGCTCCGAACAGGCGAATCGACCCGATGCTGAAGCGATCTGAAAATACGAGGAATGGACCCGCCCCGTTTCGGGCAAAACACATTGGGCAATTTGCTGCATGGTCGCGGTCAGGATGCGGTTTAAATGCCGATAGGCCAGCAAATCGGATATCACCGGAAACTGGTTTTCCCATTGCTTGAGCTGGCTTTCAGATGTGCCCTGTAGATCCACGCCAATGGCGCGTAAGGCACTCAGCACCTGTTCTGGTGCATTGAGATTGAGGGTGTTCATGCCGGGCAAATCATCGGGCAGACGCAACTGGGTCAGCAATTGGCGTTCAAGTTCATCGCGTTTGGCTTGCCAGATGGCGCTTTGTTTTTGCCATTTTTCCAGGTCGACCCGCACACCGCGCCACTCCATGATGGCCACGGGCATGACGGTTCGGAACTCCAACTGGGAGACGCGGCCCAATTTAAGGCGTTTTAGGCGTTCGGCCAGGATGGGTTGCAGTTTGAGCAGGATTTCGACATCGCTAGCGGCGTAGAGGACTTGCTCCTCACTCAGTTCGCCGGACCAATCGCTGACCTGCTGGCTCTTATCCAAAACAACATTGAGGTAACGCTTCACCGTAGCGGCCAGCGAGTGGCGCTGGTCCGAGTTGCCCAAGGCCAGCAGTTGAGAGGCGAGGAACGTACAGAACACAGGGGCGACCACACGGCCGGTGTGGTGGTAGATGTGCTTGAGATCAAATTTGGCATTGTGCAGGACTTTGAGAACGGATGGCGATTCAAGGATCTCCCAAACCCATTCAGGCGGTTGCACTTTGTCCATGTCAAAAACAAAAGTGCCGTCCTCAGTGGCCAGCTGTAACAAGCGGATACGGCTCTGCTGCGGAATGAGTCCATTCGGGCCTGCCGTCTCAATGTCGAGTGCGACCATCGCAGCGTTTTTGAGCGGTTCCAAAGCAGTTAAATGATGCGGTTGGGTAAGGAAATGCAAGGCCATAAGCGTGGAAGCCTACCCTACCCTTTCCGCAGCGGAAAAGCAACGTCGTTCAGAGTCTGGCTTGCCAGGAAAAAGGAAGGTCTCCAACAACCCGGCCCAAGGATCCTTTGTGGACAGGCCCCGACCCAGCGCAAATGCCTTTTTATTGTGCTTGATTCTGGCCTCTGGCAACTTGTTCCAGCCAGCTTGGCCAACCCCAGCCAAGGATCTGCTCAGCACGGGTACTGCCAAGCTGGCTTGTGCTTGCCCCTTGGTGGAAAAGCTGCTAAACCTTGCAGTACTTTATCCTTGCGCGAAGGGACCTCTGAATTGGAACATTTCCTTGAGTTTCGGGGTGTCAGTAAATTTTTTGGCAAAACCAAAGCCGTGGATCATGTGGACTTGGCCGTTCAACGCGGAGAGATTTTTTCGTTGTTGGGCCCGAGCGGCTGTGGGAAAACAACGCTTTTACGTATGGTCGCTGGATTCGAGAAACCGGATTCCGGATCGATTCTGTTGAACGGGGAAGACATCACCCATGTGCCGCCGCATCGGCGTAAGGTCAACACCATCTTTCAGAATTACGCTTTGTTCCCGCATATGTCGGTCCGTCACAACATCGCCTTTGGACCGAAAACAGCCAAATGGAGCAAGGCCGAAACCGATCAAGCGGTGGATCATATGTTGCATTTGGTGCAATTGGCAGAGCACGCGGAAAAGCGCATAAGCCAGTTGAGTGGCGGTCAGAAACAACGCGTCGCAATCGCACGTGCCCTGATTCTCAAGCCCCAGGTTTTGCTGTTGGACGAACCGTTGGCGGCGTTGGACCTCAAGTTGCGCCAGCATATGTTGATGGAACTCGACCAAATCCACGACGAAGTCGGCATTACCTTTTTGTTTGTCACCCACGATCAGGGTGAGGCGATGAGTTTGAGTGACCGAATCGCGGTCATGAACAAAGGCCGGATTGAACAGATCGGCACACCCAGCCAAATTTATGAGGCACCGCACAGCTCGTTTGTGGCGGCTTTCATCGGTGATGCGAATTTTCTCGATGGTACGGTGGCAAACCTGGTCCAGAACGATTACAGCAGCTTGAGAATAAAAGGGTTTCCGGATTTAATCTGCTTCAACGACAAACGCATGGAGCAAGGAAAACCCGTTCACTGGATCATCCGCCCTGAAAAAATTGGTATTAGCGCCGAAGAACCATCAAACCCACATCCGTTGCTCAACAGAGTCCAAGGTGTCGTGGAAGATGTGGTCTACTTGGGCAGCCAAACCAAATTTTGGGTCCAGGTCGAGGAAAAACGCATCATGGTCCTGCAGCAGCATCGGCGTTTTCTTTTGGATGAGAAACCGATTAAATGGGGCGATTCTGTGCATTTGTTCTGGCACGCCGATGACGGGTACATGTTGGACTCCTTCCAACCTGAGGACCAGGCTGACGATTCAAAATGGGTATCCCCATCGGCGAGCATACGCCCGTGAAACCCAATCCCAAACGCGCGGAATGGCTGTTAACCGGTCCATCGTTCATCTGGTTGATCGTGTTGTTTGTTCTACCGACCCTCCTGGTCTTTGCCATTGCCTTTAAACCGTTTAACCCGGACGGACAATTGGGTCCGGGCTGGACCTTGGACAGTATTCGCGGCTTGGCCAATCCCAACTATCCTGCGATTGTCTGGCGAACCCTCTCGCTAAGTGCAATTACAACCTTGATTTGCCTGATTGTCGGTACGCCGACAGCCTACTTCATGGCGCGCGCAACCCGTTGGAGACAAACACTTTTAATGCTGGTGATTGTCCCGTTTTGGACTTCGTTTTTAATTCGCATTTTTGCCTGGAAAGTCCTGCTCCACCCGGAAGGCGCCATCAAAAACTTTTTGGTGTTTGTGGGGCTGGCTGATGCCAGTACGGTCTTGTTGTATCGACCGGAAGCCGTTCTGCTGGTCTTGGTTTACACCTCGCTGCCCTTCGCCATTCTGCCGCTATATGCGGCCAGTGAGAAGTTTGATTTTTCCTTGTTGGAGGCGGCACGAGACTTGGGCGCAACCCCGTGGAAAGCCTTCCTGCACATCTTTGTGCCCGGCATCTCACGAGGCTTGTGGACAGCCATGTTAATGGTGCTAATCCCAGCTCTAGGCGCTTACGTGATTCCGGATGTGGTCGGCGGCAAAGAAGCGGAAATGATTGGCAACAAAATCGCCCAACGCACCTTCAACGATCGCAACCTACCCCACGCCAGTGGGTTATCGGCCATTCTCTCGCTCGTCATCCTGCTTCCACTGGTGCTGGGTCAAACTTGGCAATGGTGGAACAAACGCAAAGCGGGCAAATCATGAAGCAGCGCCTGTCCCTACCCTTCGTGATGACCCTGGCCGTTTTGTTCTTTTTTTATATTCCGATGTTGGTCCTGGTAGCCAATTCGTTTAATGCCTCCAAGTTTGGCGGGTCGTGGAAAGGCTTTTCGCTGATTTGGTACGAAACCCTGTTCCAGGATCGGCATGTTTGGCACGCCGTCAAGGTCACCTTGATTGTGGCGCTCAGTGCCACGGCCATCAGCTCAGTTTTGGGGACCATATCGGCCTTGGCCCTGCACCGCTACCAGGGCCGATTACAACGCATGCATCAAACGCTGATATATGCGCCGCTGGTCGTACCGGACATTTTGGTCGGCATCTCGCTATTGCTCTTGTTTGCCGCGCTCGGAATTCAGCTCAGCATCACCACCATCATTCTGGCCCACACCACGTTTTGCATGAGTTACGTCTGTATGGTGGTCCTGGCCCGACTCCAGGATTTTGACCATTCGGTCCTGGAAGCTGCTCAGGATTTGGGCGCCAATCAATGGGTCACAACGACCCGAATCTTGTTGCCGCTGATCGCGCCCGGTGTCTTGAGCGGGGCTTTGTTGGCCTTTACCCTTTCAATCGACGATTACGTGATTACCTTTTTTGTGGCTGGGCCGGGTTCCACTACTCTGCCCATCCACATCTACAGTATGATCAAACGCGGAAATATGCCCATTATCAATGCACTGTCGACCCTCATGATCAGCATGACGTTTAGTGCAGTTTGGTTGAGCCAGAAACTGGCAAAGAGGAGGATCCTTTCATGAAAATAACCCGATGGATAACAGCATTGGCCTTAGCCTTGAGCTTGGCCTGCAATTCCAAGCCCGCAACGACGCCAAGTACCGAAACCAACGATTCGAGCGCAACGACCAGCCCCCAAACCTTGAACCTGTATACCTGGGCAGACTACATCAAACCCGAATTGGTCGAACGCTTTGAAAAGGAAAACAACTGCAAGGTCGTGATCGATACGTTTGACAGTAATGAGGCCATGTTCGCCAAAATCAGTTCGGGTGCCACTGGCTACGACGTGATCGTACCGTCCAGCTACATGGTCCAAGTCATGGCGCGCCAGAACCTGTTAATGGACCTGGACCACAGCAAGATCCCCAACCTAAGCAATGTGGACCGCGATTACCTCAAAATTGCCTTTGATAAAGACATGAAATTCAGCGCGCCCTACATGCTCAGCTACACCGGCATCGGCTATCTGGCCAGCAAAGTTGGCGAGGTGGAACCCAGTTGGAACCTGTTTGCGGATAGTCGGTTTAACGCGCGTTGCACCCTGCTCAACGATATGCGCGAAACGATTGGCGCTGGCCTGAAATTCAATGGCTTCTCCCTCAACTCAACAGATGAAAATGAACTGGCCAAGGCACGGGATACCGTGATTGGATGGAAAAAGAACATCGCCAAATTTGAAAATGAGCAGTACAAAAACGGAATTGCCAGTGGGGAGTTTGTGCTAGTCCACGGTTATTCTGGCGATATTTTGCAGGTCCAAGAAGAAAACGAAGATATCGTCTTCGTCCTGCCCAAAGAAGGTTATTCAATTGCCTGCGACGATTTGGTAGTGCCCAAATCAGCCAAAAACCCAGAGCTGGCATTTGCCTTTATCAACTTTATTCACGATCCGGACGTTGCGGCCGAGAATACGGAATACATTTCTTACCTCTGCCCCAACGCATCCAGCTACACCAAGCTGAGCGCGGAGATTTTGGCTAATCCGGGTATTTTCCCGAGTCCCGAAGTCCGGGCTGTAGGCGAAGTTCTGAACGATTTGGGCGATGAGATCGTCAAGTACAACAAAATTTGGGATGAAATCAAAGCGGCCCAATAAAAACCAAGGCCGATCGCGGCTGCGATCGGCCATTTTGTTCAAACGTTACTGAACGACCACTTTTTTGAAGCGCTTTTTTCCGGCGCGCAAAATCGGATCTACCGCCAAGTCTGAAGCTTCCAGTCTGGCTTGTGGGTCAGTAATCACCCGTTCACCCATTTTGACGCCGCCGCCTTGGATCAAGCGGCGGGCTTCCGAGTTGGAGGCCGCAAATTCGGCCCGAACCAACAGTTGGAGAAAGCCGATTTCGCCCAATTCATTATGTTGAACGGCTACTTCGGGCATGTCCGCCACTTTTTGGATGGCCACCTCGCGAATGGCCGAGCTGGTCTGTACTTCACCCTGCGGATCTGCCTGACCAAAACGGGTCACCGCCGTGGCAAATGCCTGTTGGGCCGCTTCCAAACCGTGATTGAGACGCGTCGCCTCAAAGCCCAGAATTTCCTTGGCTCGGTTGATATTGGCGCCATCGGCAGTAAGCTGGGCAATTTCCGATTCGGGCAAAAAGGTGAACAGTAACAGGAAGCGTTTAACGTCCGTATCATCCACATTGCGCCAGAACTGGTAGTAATCCAAAGGCGAAGTGCGTTCAGCCGACAACCAAACGTTGCCCTCCACACTCTTGCCGAATTTGGTGCCATTGCTGTTCATGATCAGCGGAAAGGTGATGCCAAAAGTTTGTTCTTCGATGCCCATACGGCGACACAAATCAATTCCCGCAACGATATTGCCCCATTGGTCCTGGCCACCCATCTGGATACTGCACTGGTAGTCGCGCATTAAGATGTAGAAGTCATAAGCCTGCAACAACATGTAATTGAACTCGATAAAGCTCAAACCGGTTTCTAAACGCAATTTAACGGATTCAGCGGTGAGCATGCGGTTAATACTGAAGTGGCAGCCCACTTCGCGCAGAAAATCCACATAACCCAAACCCAACAACCACTGATCGTTATTAATCAGACGGCCGGCCTGACCGTCCAGATTCAAGTAGCGACTGAGTTGGGTGTGTAAGCCCGCCTGGTTTTGCTCGATTTGTTCTGCCGTTAACATTTTGCGCATTTCCGTTTTACCGGAGGGGTCACCCACACGCGCCGTTCCACCACCTACGATGGCGATCGGTTTATGTCCCGCTTTTTGCAGATGGGCCATGGCCATAATCGGCACCAGACTGCCGACATGTAAACTGTCAGCGGTCGGATCAAACCCAACATAATAAGTGCGCGGCGTGCGCAGGTGATCGCGCAATTCCTGGTCATGCGTGGTTTGGTAAATAAACCCGCGGTTTTGAAGGGTTTCGATAATATCGGTCATATTGGGTTCCTTCAGCTCAGACTATTAAGGTCGAAAACCTAGCATTGAAGGAATGGGTTGTAAAGCGCCAGAAGCGGTCCTTCTAGATTTTGTGCAGGTCTTGAATCTGGCGCTGGCTGCTGAACAATCCTTTGGGTGTCATCGAGACACCGCCCAATTGGACATTGTAGCCGTAATAAATTTTGGGTTGGAATAGCGGTAACCACGGCAGGTCACGGGCGAATATTTGGTTGATTTTGAGCATGGGCGATTTGCGTTGAACGATGTGCACATGTTCCAAGCCCAAGATGGCCTGATCCATTTCGGGTGAACGATACTCCATTTGATTAGCGCCCACAGAAATATCGGCACTGTGCAGGAAATCACCAATGCCCTCGTAATCCGGGTCGACAAATACAGAATCAACCCAGGCATTGACCTTCTGATGGTTGACGTATTGATCAAAGAGTTCAAGCGGTTTGTAGGCAATTTTGACGACAAATCCCATTTCGCGCCACCGTTTCGCCATCGCTTCCAAAACAACCCGAATGGGACAATTGTCCAAAACCAGCAGGTTAATGGTAAAGGCCTGATCTTTGCGCACCCAACCCTCGTTTTGCTGGCGGACCCAACCTTCGTTCTGTAAAGCCTCAACCAATTTGTCCTCAGCCCGCTTTACCACTTTGAAAGTGCCAACCGTGCTTTGGGTATGCAGCAACTGTTCTCGTGCGACAACAAATTGGTTGTTGAGGTAGAGGGAGTTCCAACTTTCCAATTGCAAGGATTCGTATAAGGCCTTGCGGACCGGAGCGCTAAATGGCGTAAAACTGCCCAATTTGAAACACAGGCGATAAACCTGGTTGGAGACCACAAAGTCGCGAACCACGCCACTTTGAATTTGGCCTTTAGGTGTCAATTCCAACCATTCTTTTTGGGTCAGAAAACTGAAATGGACCGCATCGGCTTTAAACGCCTGGTGGATGCGTTCTGGCTTGGGCACCAGCTGAATATTGGGAATGACTTTGGTTTTGGGGTCGGTGCGTTTAAAGGTCCGGGTCCCCTGCTCGTTTTTCACATACTGATACAGACCCGATCCCAAAAAGAGTTTATCTTCAGTCAACTGAAACTCACTGACCTGGTGCATGTAGACGTATGACGGCAAAATGGGTAAATCCGCCCAAAAGGCAAAGTTGGGACCATGCCCTTTCTGGTAGATAACTTCCAATTGTTTGTGCGGGTTGATCGAGGATTCCAGGATGCGTTTCGCGCTGTTGGTCAATACGGGGTTAAACGCGGGCTGTTCCTTGATCATTTTCAGAGAAAACAAAATGTCTTCAGGCCTGAGAATGGCGCCATTGGAATAGTTTCGGCCTTGGTGCAGGTCAAAAACCAACTTATGTTCAGCGGCATGCCAAGTCCAATTTTTAGCCAAACGCCCGACATAAACCCCGCGTTGGTCCTGCTCGACCAACGTGTCAAAACACATTTTAAAGAGGTTTTGTGTGATTTGATCGGGCGCACGACTCGGATAGGTTATTCCTTCCCATTGCGGAACACTTATGCGCAATTCAAAATCGAGACAAGAATCCTCAAAATACTTTCCAGCCAGACGTTTGTGGATGTTCTGCACCGATTCCAAATGGCCGTAAGCATCAGCAACGCGTTTGCGCCGCAAATCGATTAAGAACATTTTGTGCAGGACTAAGCGGCGGAACATGTCGCGGTGCGCATCAGCATCGTTGACATTGGGGAATTTAATTAAATCCAATAAATCGTGGGCGCTCTTAAAGTCCGCAAATGCTTCGACCAAACGGTAAAGGCAAAGTTCCGCTTCGCCTTTGGCGAAATAGGCTTCAAACAAGGCTGTACGCGGCTCGCCAACATAATTGGAAATCGCATTGGCCAGATATTGCTGCGCCTCTTCATACATGCCATTTCCGAAGAAAAAAGCACCGAGTTTGCGGCTGTAATAGAAGATTTTAGCCTTATCATTGGCCAGGGTTGCGTGGCGGAGTAATTTGAGGAAAAACGGCGCTTGATCATCGCCACTTTCCTCCTCCAACACCTGGAGCAGGGTTCGGTTAAACTCTTCAACTTCAAAGGGTTCCAAGTTTTCGTGAATGAAACGCGCCAAAGCTGGATCGTGTAAGGTAAGCTGATTGTCTTGAATTTCGATTGATTGATCGAGGAACAGTTCGTTGAGCGCGTGATCCAGGGCATCGGGATGAACTGGCATCAGTTTTACCAGAAGTTCGCGGCTTACCCGCATGCCAGCAACGGTCATCCATTTCAGCACTTGTTGCGCTACAGGATCGAGATCGAGGTAGCGATCCTCGAAGGCCTTGTTGGCCAATTGGATAAAGGCATCCAGGCTGGCCGTTTTTTGTTCTTCGACCAGGATCCACTCGCCCGATCGGAAATGCAGAAGTTCTTTTTCCAACAACAAATCGAGCAGATTGGCCAGGGCATATGGAATCCCGCCAGTATGCGCGACCAATTCACGGGTTAATTCTGCAGTGACCGGCCGATTCTCCAACAAATAGGCCGCCAACTGCATGACGCCTTCCTGGCCAAGCGGTTTGAGTTCCCATTCGCGAGAGGACGGCATGAGATCGATGAGCGAGCTGCCACCACGGATCTCCAGGTTTTCCAGCCATTCCGAATTGTAGACAAAGAACCACTGGACCAAAATGGAACGTTCTTTGGATTGTTCGTGCAGGAAATAGTTGAGGATCTGCATCATGCCCGTTTTGGGCAGGAGGTGCATATCGTCAATTACGATGACAAGCCGTTCACGGCGCAGCAACTCGTGCAGGGACTCTGCAAATTGGGTGATACCAAAATCGGAAGGCGCGTCCGTGATCATCTCGCCTTCGCGGCCAAACTGGAATTGAACTTGATCCCACACAAATTCGACGAAGGGTTTGTTGTCTGCGGCAAAACGCGCACCATCAATCACAATCGCATTGACTTGCCGATGCAGGCTTTCCATTTCAATCATTTGGCAAACACGCGATTTACCCGAACCCGAACAACCGCTGATAAAGAAAGGTTCAATTTCCATGCGGTCCAGGTATTCGCCAACCTCATTCAGCAAGTCTTCGCGTTCGACCAAAGGCGCAGAGCGGATGGTCAACATGGGCGAAGCAACAGAAGACAGGGTAACGTCAGCCACCAGATCAGATTCGCTGCGGAACTCTTTGAGCCAAGTCAGGGCTTCGCCGGCAGAAATAAAACGCTGGTCTGGAACACGGCGATTGAGTCGATTGATGAAGGTGATAAACCATTCGTAGCCGGGCCATTTGCCCGGACTGAGTTCGGGGCTCTCATTGGTCGTTTTTTCGCGGAACATGTCGACCAGGGTGTGGACTTCAAACATCCTTTTGCGGCTGACGAATTGGTAAAGGAAGGCACCGATCGAATACAGGTCGATGCGATGGTCATAGGCTTTGCCCATTAGAATTTCGGGGGCAATGTACTCAAAGGTGCCCAGGATCTCGTGGTGCTGGGTCAGCTTCATACGGCTGTCTTGGTCGCGGGCGATGCCAAAATCGAGAATTTTGACCGCGCCATCGGCAAGAACCATGATGTTTTGCGGCTTGAGATCGCGATGAATGATTTTGTGTTGGTGCAAGTAGCGCAAGGCATCGAGAATCTGAAAACAAATGGGAATCAGCCATTCAAACAGGCGGCCTTCATTGATCCCAAATTGACGCACATCATAGGCCGACTTCAGATCCTCACCTTCCAGATACTCCATGGTGAAAAAAGGCCGGCCAGCTACATGGTAATCAAAAACCTTGGCGATGGACGGATGTTCCATTCGTCTGAGCAGGTCAAATTCCAAACGAAACCGTTGGATCAGGAGCTGGTCCTTAATGTCTTCTTTAAGCGCCTTGATGGCCACTTTGGTCGGGCTCATGGTCAGGGATTCGGCCACATAAACATCACCGACGCCACCGCCGCCCAGGCAGTGCTGGATACGATAGGGAGCAATGGTTTTGTTTACCCCGGAGATGAATGCAGCTTCTTTGTCCTGGTTTTGGAGCATTTATCCTGACCTTATGGTTTTAAGAAGTATTCTATCCAGCCTTTTTTCAGGAGAAAAGCTTATTTCACAAAAAGGATTCGGTGATTGGCAACAATTCACCATTTAAGCGGCTTCAAGGCAGGTCTAACGGGTCGGGAAAGAGACGGATGATTTCGGTTGCCAATTTGAGTGCGCGCAGGCCATGTTCGCCGGGCACTTTAGAAGCAGGATCAGATCCGCCAGCTTGAACGGCCGCAACACAGCCAACAAAATGCTGCAATTCATGCAGCAGTGCATTGTGGTCGTCGATTGGAACCGATTCGCGGTGAATACCTTGGGGCACCTTCCGATAAACCTCGGCAGCTTTTTTGGAGTAATCCAGGCTCAAGTAGGCATTGGGTTCAAAGATACGAATTTTGCGCATCGGTTCATGGGACACCCGAGAGGCAGTCAGATTGGCTACACAGCCATTTTCAAATTTGATGCGCGCATTGGCGATATCTTCTGACTTGCTGAGGACGGGAATACCAACCGAATCAACGGAAGCAACTTCCGACTTAACCAGATGTAAAACAATATCGATATCGTGGATCATCAAATCCAAGACAACACCGACCTCAGTGCCTCGCGGCAAGGCACCGGGTCGCGGAGGTGGATAAGATGCCATGCGGTGGCTCTCAATGAAGCGCGGATTCTCGACCTTACCTTCAAACGCCACAATGACCGGATTAAAACGTTCCACATGGCCAACCTGCAGGACGCGATTGTGGGATTTGGCCATCTGGATCAAGACTTCGGCTTCTTCAGGCAGAACCGTAATCGGTTTCTCGACCAAAAGGTGTTTCTGGGCGTTCAGGATTTCCTGTGCCATGGCGAAATGCAAGTCGGTCGGCGTGGCCAAACTGACCGCATCGCACTGACTCAACAATTCGTGCATATCCGCAAAGGGCGCCACGCCAAGCTCTTCCGAAACCCGGGCCAGGGTTTCTGGTGCGGCATCGTAAACGCCAACCAACTGGGCATTGGGGCATTGTTGGTACAAACGCGCATGATGGCGACCCAAGGCGCCAACGCCAATAACACCGACTTTAACCGTCATGACAAGGGACCTTTCTTCAATGCCTCAACAACCACTTCAGGCTGATCGGTAAAAACGGGAATGGCCAAAACCTCTTGGGCCATTTGCTCAGCGATGGGGAAATCGCCTTCAGCGTGGCCCAAATAGCTGAAACACCCTTGTTGATGCAGGCATAGCGGGTAGTAAATGGCGTGTCCAATGCCTTCGGATTCCAGACGTTTCTTGTAGGCATCGCGCTGACCGTTGGTTATGCGTAGACTGAACTGATTGTAAACGTGGTGGCGATTGGGCATTTCCACAGGAACGGTAATGTCTTCGATGTCCTTGAGCTCGGCTTGGTAAAATGCGGCGTTGGTGCGTCGCACGGCTTCCCAATCCAGAAGATGCGGTAATTTAACGCTTAAGATGGCAGCTTGCAGCGCATCCAAACGGAAATTCCCGCCGATAAACTCATAAAAATACAGGGTTTTTCCGCCGTGATTGCGCAAAGTTCGCATTTTATCGGCCAGTACTTCATCGTGCGTCAGGATGGCACCACCATCGCCCAAACCACCGAGGTTCTTGGCGGGGAAAAACGAGAAGGTACCCATCGTGCCAAAAGCACCGGACATTTTTTCTTTGTACCGCGCACCAATACTTTGCGCTGCATCTTCCATAACCCACAAGCCATTGCGTGCGGCAGTGGCCAGGATTGGATCCAGATCGGGTGTTTGTCCAAACAGGGAGACCGGGATAATACCAACCGTGTTCTGGGTGATTTTCTCTTCGATTAAGGCTGGATTCATGTTGAAGTCTTCAGGAGAGACATCGACAAAAACCGGTTTTGCACCCACCCGAGCAATGGCACCAACCGTCGCAAAAAAGGTGAAGGGCGTCGTAATTATTTCATCGCCGGGTTTCACGCCAAGAGCCATGAGGCCGAGAATCAAGGCATCCGACCCGCTGCTCACCCCCAACGCACAGGGGACGCCGCAGTAATCGGCCAGGGCATTTTCAAAACGCTCCACATAGGGTCCGTTGATGTACCGGCCCGAATCGAGAACTTCGAGCAGGCAATCCGCCAGTTGCTCGCGGATAGGCGCATGTTTCTTGACCAAATCCAACATCGGTACTCGCATTAAGACGCTCCTTCAGCCGGTTTCGCCGGGTCGCCTGGCTCATCACTTTTTTTCCTGCTGAACAGGCCAAAAAGGATTAGCGGCCATATGCCCAAATGAATCGAAACATCGGCGGCATTAAAGATGTAATTCCAGTGCGGTATGCCCTGAACATCGAAGTAATCGATGACAGACCCATAAATGATGCGGTCGCAAACGTTGGCCCACCCGCCACCGACAATCAAGCCGTAACACGCGTATTCAAAAGGCCGCATAACCTGACCCTTATGAATAAAAACCACCACAAGCAACAGGACCAAGCTGGCGCCCAAGGCAAAAGCCCATCCCATTCCCTGAGAGATGCCGAAAATGCCCCCATAATTGCGCACATGGGTGAGGTTCAGGAATGGAAAAATGGAGTGGGGTTCGTGTTGGTTCAACTTGGATTCCACAAAATACGAACCGATTTGGCACAGGCCAAAAATCGTAAGGGCCACACCATAAAAGAGGCCGAGTCTTCTGGAACTGCTGGTCATGGTTTTGGGTCTCCCGATTGCCGCACTTTGATTTCAAAAATATAGGGCCAATTTTTGCCGGTGAGGAACAGGGTGTCCGTGTGAGCGCGATGGGCAATACCGTTTAGAACATCTTCATGTCCGGTTCGGTCGGAATAATTCAACAAACCGCGACAATCCAAAACGGCAACAACCGCGCCATTGGACGGATTAATTTTAACAATTTCACTGGTCTGCCAAACATTGGCCCACACAAAACCATCCACATATTCCAATTCGTTGAGTTGGCGGATGGCACGGCTACCTTGACGGACCTTGACTGTGCGAACCACCTCAAAACTCTGCGGATCGCGAAAGTACAAAGTATCGCTGCCATCACTCATAACCAGGTGTTTACCGGTGTAGGTTAAACCCCAGCCCTCACCTGAAAACGAATAACTGCGTTTGCGCTCAAAGGTTTGCGCGTCATAAACATAGGCGATTTGGTTTTTCCAGGTGATTTGGTAGATTTCATCGCCAACCAGGCAAACGCCCTCGCCAAACTCATCGGGTGCCAGAGCTTTGCTGCGATAAACGGCACCGGATTCCGGCTGAACCAGGCGCAACTGGGACTTACCCAATCCACCGGTTCCCTCCAAAAAGAAATCGCCCCAAACTTGGAGGCCTTGGGTAAAGGCATCGGTATCATGGGGCCATTTTTGGACGACTTCAAAGGTCAGTCGTTGCACAGGCGAAGCCGTAAAATTCTGAACGGCAAAAAAACCGAGCACCAGCAATCCGCCTCCCGCCATTAGCCAAACCAAAGGCTTTTTTTTGTTTTGTTTTTTTCGGGACCCCATTCAGTGAATCAAATCCTTTTTCCAAAACTGCAATGCGTGTTTAAATTCCCCAGCGGATCGGCGTTCCTTCCAGGCCAAGTGGCAAACCAGATTTGGAACCGGCTCAAATCCCCATCGCGACCAAAACCCTTCAAGTCCACGGTAATCCACGGGACGATCGGGATGGTCCTCAGGTTGAACCACGGCACAGAATAGCACGCTTTGATAGATGCCCCGCAACTGCGCCCATTCGACCCGCTTTTGCATGAACTGTTTGCCGATCCCCTGTCCGCGGAATTGCGGCAACAACACCGATTCCCCAAAATAAAACAGACTTTGAGGGTCCCACCCAAATTGGCGGATCGCGGAAAGCACTTCGGGTTGCGCCTCCTGCATGGCCACGCCAGTTGAAACGCCGACAACCCGCTCACCCTCACGCGCTAGAACCAGGACCGCATCCTTGGCCTTGGTGTAAGTTTGCAGATAGGCTTTTTCGTAATCAAGGTCACCATCGTAACAATAAGGAAATTCGGCAAAAACTCGAATCCGCAGGGCCGCCAACTGGGGGATCCAAGGCAACACATCTGCACCACTTACCCGATCTACCTGAACCACGGCTACTAACCCTTTCGCCACTCGTTTTTCATGGCCAACCAACTGACACGCAAAAAGCGCAGCCAGGAGGGTTTGGCTTCAAAGCGGACCAAGGCCTTCACCACGGGTTCGGCATTTTGTTGGGTCACGAACCAAACAGGTTTGGGGAACGGCACAAAGGGCATCTCGACAACAGATTTCTCGACCTTTTCAAGCATGAAGGCATTGTGAACAGGACCACAGCCACTTTGGATGTCGCTATCGGTGTGTCCGGGATAAGCACCCCAGGTTGTCGACCCAAAAGCATAAGCCGTTGCGGCCCAGCAATTGATGGCAATCGTCCCGTATTTCAATTCGCTTAAAGCCTTTTGCCAGGCACCGGTCTGCTTCAATTGTTTCTGAGTTTTGGGATGAATCAAAATGGAGCAGTTCAGGCTGCCCCAAAGTTTCTCATTCGCAAATTGAGCAGCCTGGGCCAAAAACGATTCGGCATCGGGACCGCTCAACTCAACGGTACCCATCAAAGCACAAAAGGGCTCTTCATGAAAAAAGAGCTCATCCTTCTTTTGGGGATCCAAGTGTTCAACCAAGGTCCAAGGCAAATGACCCGGTTGCAATTTTTCACAGAACTGAAGTGCATTTGGATAAGTTTTGAGGAATGTTTTGTGCAGGTTTTCCGCGCCTGGATAATAGGCCTCACGGGTAGGCAAACCAGTCAAGAGGTACTTGAGCCGTTCCATGAGACGATCCTTAAGGTTCCATTCCTTAGGAAGGATCAAAATCCGGGTGGCATTGCAATTAAAACCGGCATTGTAGGCCAAAGAAGTGGCGATACGTTCGGCCTGCACCTCAAGCTGCTTCTCGGTCCAAGGACCGGGCACGACAATCATGGGGCTGATATTGCCCAATTCGGCCGTCATGGGTTTGTTATTGATCGGTTTTCCCGTTTTCTTGCGGGTTTGCCCTTCCTCCCCCACGCCGTAGCGAATGGCCTCAAAAGTACGATGTGAGCCCGTGATATGGATGCTGTCGATACGATCGTGCTGGGTCAGGACCTTGGAGACCTCCAAATCGCCCTCGGCCAGGTAAAGCAATTTGGCATCAATCAACGGTGCAAGCGCTTTGCGGTAAATCGGGATCAAATAATCGAGGACCGGATTCAGTTTGAGACATACCACCTGTTTCTCGATAAACACCTTGGTGAGGACGTCCATAGGCGGGATGCTTGATATATTCCCGGCGCCCAACACCAAACAGGTACCAGGTGGACCCGCTTCATGCCAACGTACGGCGGTTTTTTGCGGCAAAACTTCCGGTTTTACTTCCGGTTCCAACCAGATTTCGCCTCGGGTACCCATAAATAAGAAGCGATCGAACAGGTCCGTAGGGAAAACGCGCACGCGAACATTTTTTTCGCCCTCAACCACGTTTTTTTCCAGCGGGACGCGGTTCCATTTGGCGACCATTTCCAAGGTGCGTTGCATGAGTCGGGCCAGTCGCATGGTCACATAAGGGCCCGAAACCCACTCCTCTGCACGGGCCGGATGGTTTTTATGCAGTTTTTTATTGCTGCAGCCCAATTCGATCCATGTTTCCGCCTGCTCAAAAATTCGAGCACGGAGCGCGCGAAGCAAAGATATCGCTTCAGCTGGGCCAGCTTGAGCCCACGAGGTACTGCGGCGATGCAATGCCTCCAAAGCCTCATTGAGTTCGGAATGGGCAGACATTTCAGGCTTGGCGGCACGATTTTGTTTTGTCATAGGGGAGAGAAAACTCATTTGGCCAGTGGAAATAGGGCTCTGTTTCCCGCCCTCAGGATTAGGCCGTGTTGTGCATTGCAGCATGATTAAAGCCGGGCTGTCAAACCAGAGCGGGTTGCTTCAATTAGGAATTGAGAACCGTACGCACCTTGTCCGCCAATTCAAAAACACGGAATGGTTTTTGTAAAAAGCCAATTTCCTGGTTCAATACACCGTGTTTGGCAATAATGTCACCCGTATAACCGGACATGAGTAAGATTTTGCAGTCCGGTAACATCTTGCGAATTTCGCTGGCCAGTTCGGGTCCAGTTAAGCCTGGCATGATGACGTCGGAAAGCAAAAGGTGCGGTTCAAATCCTTCGTGTTGGACCCGGTGAATCGCATCAAATGGCGAAGAGCAAGAGGTCACTTGGTAGCCGATAGAACGCAGAAAAGTGCCGGCCATCTCCAAGATGGTCTCATCGTCTTCGACCAAAAGGATCGTTTCCGTTCCGGGTTGGGTGGGCTGCAATTTAGGCGACCCTACGGTCATTTCAGCATTTGGGAAAGCGGGGAAAAAGATGCGAAAAGTGGTGCCCATGGCCGGTTTGCTTTCCACCTCGATTCGACCCCCATTTTGCTCAACAATGCCGTACACGGTCGCCAATCCCAGACCTGTGCCCTGGCCCATTTCTTTAGTCGTAAAAAAGGGTTCAAATATGTGGCTTAAAATCTCCTCACTCATACCACAGCCCGTATCGCGCACGGAAAGCTGCACCCACGGCATAGCCTCAGTTTCCCCAGATGAATGATGCCATTCGTTGCGCGATTCCAAAATGATGGAGCCGGGTGGCTCAATCGCGTCCTTGGCGTTTACAATTAAGTTGGCCAGAAGCTGATCAATTTGCGAGGGATCCAAATGGACCAACCACAGATCTTGGCCGGGTTGCCACTTCAGCTCAATGTTCTCGCCTACCAAACGGCGCAGCATTTTGATCAGCTCAGTTACCCGCTCATTCAGGTCCAGGTGGCGAGGCACCACGGTTTGGCGCCGCGCAAATGCCAATAATTGACGCACAAGGCTGGCCGAACGTTCGGCCGCATTGCGGATTTCCTGAAGGTGCTCGTAGCTGGGCTGATGGGGCTGAAGTTCGAGCAATCCCATTTCCGAGTAGCCCGTGATGATTTGAAGGATGTTATTAAAATCATGGGCCACACCACCCGCCAGGCGGCCTACAGCTTCCATCTTCTGCGATTGGGCTAATTGCTCCTGTAAAGACTCGCGTTCGCGCTGATTTTCCAACGCCTCAGTAATATCGCGTTGTACGGCAACGAAGCGATGTAAGCGGCCAGCAGCATCAAACAACGGTGAAATTGAGATGGCATCGGTATATAAGCTGCCGTCCCTGCGGCGGTTCACCAACTCGCCTTCCCAAGTTTTACCCGATTGGATCTGTTTCCACAGCTCTGAAAAGATTTGTGGTGAGTGCACACCGCTATTCATGATGCGGGGCGTTTCTCCCAAAATTTCTTCCTTGCGAAAACCTGTGAAGTGGAGAAACGCGCGATTGACATAAACGATGCGACCTTGTTCATCGGTAATGATGACTTTATCGTTTACCTGATCAATGGCTGTGTGCAGTAGCTGGGCTTCTTGTTCCGTTTGCCGACGTTCGCTGATGTCCGTAAAGACGGCGACACCAGCCAGGATTTCGCCGTTGGAGTCATGTACAGGAGCGGCATTGGTCAGAACCCAAATTTCTTCACCGTTTTCATTTTTCAGAACCAAATCAACGCCATGAACCCGCTCACCCTTTTGGACGGCACGGTTTAAAGGGTAGTCCTCAGGTGCAATGGGAAAACCTTCAGGAGTAAAAACGCGCCAGGGCATTTGTGCGACGCGATTGACCCGTTCATTCCACAACTTGCGGGCCATTGGATTGGCCAGACGGATGGCTTGGGTTTTAGCGTCGATCACAACAATCCCGGCAGACGACGCCTCCAAGGCTGCAGTGAGCAAAGCCGTCGTTTCTTCTGCTTTGCGCAAGGCGTTTTGAAGCGGTGTGATATCCCAGGCGACGCCGACCAGTTTAACGGTGCGGCCCTGACTGTTCTTGGTGCCAATCGCATGCGATTGCAGGAATTTAATGCCGGACTCGGTCGAAATGCGCAGTACGGCGCTAAACGGGCTGGTACCCTTAATGGTCTGTTTGAGTTGGTCCAGGTTGGCGTTAAAGTCTTCTTCCAACATTTTTTGGCGCCAATCGGGGTTGATCCCGGGCTGCGGGTCCAGTTCGTAAATCTGGTACATCAAATCGTCCCAGTAGACCTGATCCCGCTCCAAATCCCATTCCCAAATGCCAATACCGGCCGTTTCCGTTGCCAATTGGAGTCGAGCACTGGTTTGCCTTAACTCTTGTTGTGCCTGCATGGCTTCCGTAACATCCTGGGATGTCCCAAATAAATAGGGTTTTCCTTCCAATTGGATCCAATAACCGATGGAAATGAAATGCTGCCAGGACTCGGGCTGACCATAACGAAACTCCACTTGTCGGCCTTCTGCAGGTTTGCCTTGGGTCAACCGGAAAAAAGCATCAAAAGCTTGGAGATCATCGGGATGGACCCTTTGGCGAATGATGTCAAAACGGGGTTCGCCATTGCGATCCAAATCAAAAAGGGCATACATGTTATCGGACCATTGGGTTAAACCATCCGCCACTGCGACTCGCCAGCTACCCATCTGGGACACGCGTTCGGCGTTTTCCAGCATGGCCTGATGTTCCAACAAGGCCTCCGAAATCGCTTTGGTTTCGCTGATGTCCTCCACAAAGATGAGGATTTGATCCGTCCCGCCGGGTCCTTGCAAGGTCGTAGAGGTGATATGACCCCAAAACGGGCTTGAATCCTTGCGCAGCAATTGAATTTCCAATTGCTGGGTTGAGTAACGGTCTAAGAAATTTTCGGAAACGGCATCCCAATCGTTTGGCAGGATAAGCTGAGCGATCGGCTGACCGAGTAAGTCGGCTTCATTGGCCTGGAACAGGACACAAAATGCTGGATTGACCCTTTGAAGTTGCCAACTTTTGATATCCAACAGGGCAATGCCCAAACCCGCTTGCTCGTAAATTGCCCTAAAGAGCATTTCCCGATCCAAAAGACGTTGATGGGCTTGATTGCGCTCAATCGCCATACCCAAAAGGCCGCCGATCCGATGGATTAAACGCAATTCTGATGGTGTAGGCTGACGCGAGTAGGGATAGTAGATGGCGAAAGTGCCCAATACGTCTTGTTCCGCATTTAAAAACGGAAACGACCAACTCGTGATTAAGCCGTAGGGTTTTACCAAAGGGGCATAACCTTGCCAAAGCGGGTCCACAGTTAAGTCGGTAACAATAACCGGTTCTTTGCGAAAAACGGCCGTTCCACAGCTACATTGATCGGGTCCTATGGGGAATGCGGCCATGTAGGGCCGTAACCCATCTGGCATGCCCGGTGAAATTAGGTTTCCTAACGTTTTACCGTCCAGTTGAACAAAGAGGATTGAACAAATGGCGCCTGGGAAATGGCTGTCAAAATTCTTGCAAAAGTCAAATAGGACAGAGCGAAAATCGGGAGAGCGCTGTAAACCCTCAATACACGAACGCTCCATTTCCAATAGAACCCGTTCGTTGTATTCAGCCGTGATGTCCAGAAAGGTGGCGACCAGGCCTTGAGGCTTTCCGGCCAGCGAAATAAGCGATGCGGTTACTTTAAGGTAAAAAGGCTTCCCGTTGACGTTTTTGGCTGCAACTTCCCCTTGCCAATAACCGTCTTGCAGAATGGTTTGGCGAATTTGGTCACTGGCCTGCCAGTCGATCGTAAAGTCCTGTGCATGTTTGCCCAACACCTCATCCAGAGTGGAAACCCCAATCATATTGAGGTAGATGGGGTTGGCATAGGTGATCCGACCTTCCAAGTCGGTAAATAAAGTCCCGGCCATTGAAGATGAGATGGCTGTGTTCTTCAATTGCAGATTGAATTCGCCACTGACATTTTGCCGATGAAGATGGGACAAAACCAACTGAAGGTGCGGTTTGAGGGTCGGTAGCATGGAAACCAGCACATCATCAGGGCTCTCAATCAAGAGAAAACCGAGCGTATGACCGCCGAACTCAATGGCTAGCCCGAATAGCTGGCGGTCCGAATGTTTTGGATCAGGGCCCTTTCGCAAACCATTTTGGAGTGGCACTGCCTCCATCCACTCGGTCCAATGTGAAATGGGCAAATTTCGAGAAGAATGAATTTCACCGAAAAATTGAATGATTGAGGTTTCCAGTCGGAAGAGAATACTCGGGTTCTCTATGCAATTCTGGCGCAAGTGGGCAAGGATCAAGGCCGCAGCCTTTTCGGGTTGGCCATCGACTATAAAGGCTTGTAAATGCGCCACATAGAGTCCTGGCTGGTCCAATTCGCCTACCTCCCCTTGTGCGGATTCAACCCATTTGTGTGGTAATCCATGAACAACCGGTGTGTTGATCCCATTATGAATCAGATCAAACCATTGTCAACGCCGGGCCGCGTTCTTCAGGTGGGAGTTTCGAGCGATATACAAAAGGAAATGGGGAGAATGAAGGGGCTTGAACCCTCGACCGCCGGAGCCACAATCCGGTGCTCTACCAACTGAGCTACATCCTCCATATCGCAAACAAGGAGAGAGCATACAGCAAAATCAGATGGGCTTCAAGTCCTTTTATGGCAGATTCCGGTCCGCTTTAGGAAGCGGAATAAAGAGGACTTGTTCGGGCTGAATGATCGGTTCCTGTAGCCCGTTAATGGCCATAAGCTCAGTCAGATCCACCCCGTATTGTTTGCTGATCGCGTACAAGGTTTCACCGACCCGAACCCGGTGTTCGGGCCACTCCGCATGGGCGCGTGGGTCCATTTCCCAAAAGCGGTTTCCGATACGGACAGCTGCATGGATTTTAGCCACGTAGTTCTGGGTCTCAATGCGGATATGCGGTTTAATCTGCAGCCAAGTGGTTGCTTTTTCGCGAGCCATTGACCGCGCCAAATCGCCTTCGCCCAGGTTATAGGCGGCCAGGACCAAGTCCCAGTCTTGAAATTTTTCAAAAAGGTATTTGAGGTAACGGGCTGAGGCTTCCGCAGCTCGGTAAGGGTCTCTGCGCTCATCCGGCTTCTCGGTGCGCAAACCGAGGAAGCGCGCCGTTTCCTTTTTGAACTGGAACATGCCAACCGCACCGGTCGGGCTTTCGACCCCATTGCGGAACCCGGATTCGATCAGGACCAACCATATCAAATCCGCCGGTACGCCTTGCTTGCGGAATACCTCTTTGAGGCGCGGGGCAACACCGCGCGATCGCATCAAGGATTGATCGGTCTGATCGGCGCGTTCCTGCAAAAGCCAAGTTTCCCAAAACTGGATCTCAGCTTCGGGTTCAGCGGTGGTAAATGAGGGCAATTCTTGGCAAAAAAGCCAGGCGAGCATCAAAAGCATGAAGCTTATTTTAGGCACGAACACGAACTTTCGTCCATTGGACAAATGGGTCCTTCCAAAGCCATGTAAATGCGCTATAGTTGGCACCGGAATTTTTTATGCGTGTACTCGCCATTCACCCCGAAACCCCACAACAGCGATTAATTGATCAAGCGCTGGACCACCTGCGTGCAGGCGGCGTTATGGCCTACCCTACCGATACTTGTTACGGATTGGGCTGTTCGATTACCGAGAAAAAGGCCATCGATGAAATTTACCGCATCAAACGGATGAGCCACGATAAACCGCTCAGTTTTGTCTGCTCAGGCCTCAGCCATATTGCGGATTATGCGCAAGTTTCCAACAAGGCCTACAAGCTGATGCGCCTGCTCCTGCCCGGTCCCTACACATTTGTTTTGCCAGCCACCAAACTGGTGCCGAAGATGCTTCAGAACAAACGCAAACAAGTGGGGATCCGCGTGCCCAACCATAAGGTCACCCTGGAACTGGTCCGCCAGTTGGGAAATCCCATTATTTCAACGACCTGTCAGTTGGCCGACGATCCCGAGCCCTGTATGGACATTGCCGAAATTAAGGACCGCTTCGACCATTTTCTCGATTTGGCGATAGATGGCGACTTCATTTATCCAGAAGTATCGACGGTGGTGCGCATTGAGGATGAAGAAGTTGAGATTCTACGCGAAGGTAAAGGCGATGTGGGGCCACTGCTCGCACACGCCCTCTAAAGGAGTACAGTTTTGTTGCAGAACGTGTTGATTACCGGTGGTGCCGGGTTTATTGGTTCAAATTTAATTTACAGGGCCCTCCAAAAAGGGTACCGGGTTGTGAACCTGGACAAGCTCACTTACGCAGGTAACCTTGAAAATTTGGCGAAATTGCCTTCAGACGCAGCCTACACCTTTGTTCAGGCCGATATTGGCGATCAAACCACCCTTGCGCAAGTTCTGCGAAACCATCGCATCAACGCGGTGCTGCATCTGGCTGCGGAGAGCCATGTGGACCGCTCGATTGACGGACCTGCCGCCTTTATCGAAACCAATCTGGTTGGAACGTTTCGGCTCCTGCAAACCTGCCTGGAATACTGGCGTGAAGGTGGAATGGATGCAAATTTCCGCTTTGTGCATATCTCCACCGACGAAGTGTATGGCACTTTGGGCGAAACCGGCTTTTTTACCGAAGAAACTGCCTACGCCCCCAATTCACCGTATTCGGCTTCCAAAGCGGGATCCGACCATCTGGTTCGCGCCTACTTCCACACCTATGGTCTGCCCTGCGTTACCACCAATTGCAGCAATAACTACGGACCCTACCAATTCCCCGAAAAACTGATTCCGGTCATTATTCTGAATGCGCTGAAAGGTGCACCCATCCCCATTTATGGCGATGGCAAAAACATCCGCGATTGGTTGTATGTGGAGGATCATGCAGACGCTCTGCTGACCGCTCTGGAAAAGGGCCAACCGGGCGAAACCTACAACGTGGGTGGGAATAACGAAAAAACCAATTTGGAAGTGGTTGAAACCGTGTGCGGTCTATTGGATGAGTTGGCACCCAAAGCTTCACCCTACCGCGATCAAATCCATTTTGTGCGCGACCGGCCCGGTCATGACCGACGTTACGCCATCGATGCCAGCAAGATTCAACGCGAGCTGGGTTGGAGCCCGCAGGAGACCTTTGAGTCCGGCATCCGAAAAACCGTCGCCTGGTACCTGGCCAACCGTGCATGGTGCGAACGCATTCTAAGCGGAGACTACCGCATTGAACGTTTGGGGTTGGGGCAGAAATGAAACGGACGTCTTATCAATCTGGAACGCCTTGGGAACCCATCGTCGGTTATTCACGTGCTGTACGCAAAGGCCCCTTTATTTTTGTAACTGGCACCACCGCCACAGATGAGAAGGGCGCAATTGTCGGTAAAGGCGATGCCTACCTGCAAACGGTTCAAACGTTTAAAAACATTCAGAAGGCCTTGCAAGCCCTGGGTGGCGACCTCAAAGACATCGTGCGAACCCGCATGTTTGTTACCGATATCAGCCAGTGGCAAGCCATTGGTCGAGGCCATCAGGAATTTATGGGATCCGTCATGCCGGCCACCAGCATGATCGAGATCAAACGCCTGATCAATCCCGACATGCTGGTGGAAATTGAAGCTGATGCCATTGTGGATGAGCCTTAGTCCGCAGCCTTGGGCTTGAAATGCAAACTAAACGCTTTCTCCCAACGGCCTTCGCGTAAGAAGTATTGGGTACACGTCCACTTCCCTGCTTCAATCACCCAATCGCCAAATACCTCGGTCGCGTTTTGAACGCCTTGCGGGGTGCCTGTGAATACAATCCTGCCATCTTCGATGCGGGTTGATCCAACAATGACCCCTCCTGTCGAATTCCAGTACCACCATGCCAGACAGCCGCGACTCTCATCCCAACTGAAAAGCGCTTCTCCGCTGTAAAGCACCTGGCCATCCGGCTTGCTGACGGTGTGTCGACTGCGCAAGAACTTGCCCTCGAATTGCCATTCGAAATGCTGGTGATCAACCATTTCACCGTCCGGAAACTCCGCTACCCAATCCTGGCCCACCAGCAGATCGAGCCAATTAAAAACAGTTTCGCGTTCTGGGTCCTGAACGTTTTGGAGCAGTAAACAAAGCAAAAGCATAGGTTTACCTCAAACTCATTGCCATATACGTTTTACTGTTTTCCAAATCAACCAAGGACCCGACCAGATTGGTTTTAGCTTTTGCTAACAAATTTTTGGCCACGCTGCGTGAATGATCCTGCATCAAAAACTCAAGACTCAAACTGCCCATCGGTTCCGTCGAGCGGTTCCAGGCATGCAGGTACTGGATCAGCAACAAATAGTGATTGAGGATTTTTTTGCGATAACGTTCTGTACATTGCGACCAATCGCCTTCAGCCATTTCTGCAGCATAGGCGCGTGCCTCCAAAACCTTTTTTTGGATTGGGCCGGGGAGCGCCACCAAGCGGTTCTGGATAACCGGGTCTTTCAAATCCAAAAAGTGCTGGTATTCGTGGTTGAACACGCTGATCCGATCCGGTTCACTTAAATCAAATAGCATTTTGGAAACCCGAAACTCCATGTTCACGGTCACCTTACCCGCCTTATAGCCCAAGGTCCCCACCAATTCAGCAAATGAATGGGGCGTAAGGGGCTCGCCTTCAACAAAATATTTGAATAGGGCGCGGTGGCGCGCTCTGACCTCGGTTGGTTTTAAGCCCAATTCCACTAAATCAACCCTTTGATAATCAGTGGGATAGGACAAGGGAAAAGACGGTACGATCTCCATTGAGTTCGCATTATTGGGTGTACCGTAAGTTAAAATTGATGCGGACAGAAAAATCTTGACTACTTGGAAAAACACCAAGTCCATTAAACACCTCTCGCTCGCATCGTTTGCGGTCCTGTTTTGCAATTCGAAAAACAGACGCAAAAAGTTTATGAATGGCGCCTAAAGAAATGTAAAAATTCATGAGCGAGCTCGGTATACACCAATAAATGCCAAGAAAATAGCGAGAATATTGAACTGGAAACACACAATAAAATCTCGCCTCGAGGTCCCGGTTTAAAGCATCGGTCTTGACGGAAAAACAAATTCCGAGATTGGACCCAAAGCTATTCGCCAAACAGATTTAGTTGAGTTTCGGGTGTTTGCAGTTGGATCAAAGCATTCCAAATGGCTGGCGAATGGATTCGGGCAAAAGACTGGGCGACCCACGGCGCCAGGCGATCATCATCGACGTGGTGAAAAAACAGATAAACGGGTTTGCCCGCTTGGGTCCAGGTTTGGCTGCGTTTTAACAGGCGGTTGAGCCCAACTTGATCCTTCCAGTAGTGCGGGTTGCCTAAGTAACGGACCATTGGCGCCGCGCCCCAGCCGCGTTCATCCATGGGCATCTGCGGTTTGCGCTCCATAATGGCCAACCAATTTTGGGATTCCGGTGTATCAAAAAAAGGCTGTGTATCAAAACAGCAAAGGCCCCAGCCCCACTCGCCCAGTTTGCGAGAGACCATGTCGGTAATGCCCGCTGGCCCAAACAATTTGGGGTTTCGAAATTCGACATTCAGGGTCACGTCAGAAGGCACAGCATCGGCCAAATAGGCCAACCTGTCCACGTCTTTGAAACGCGGGGGCAATTGCAGAAAAAACGGACCCCATTTGTGGCTCAAGGGGCG
This sequence comes from Acidobacteriota bacterium, assembly GCA_020637335.1. GTDB lineage: Bacteria > Acidobacteriota > Holophagae > Acanthopleuribacterales > Acanthopleuribacteraceae > JACJWC01. The sequence continues at coordinate 231,059 of JACJWC010000005.1, forward strand.
CAATGCTTCAAAAAATTGACGCAAAAGGTGGCCCGAATGCGCGCACATCGGTTCATGGCTTATCGATTTGCTGATCTTGAACACAAAGCGAAAATCATCGGGTGTCTCGCGATCCCAAATGGCTAACCGTTCGACAGGAGGGGTTGCATAAAAGGTGGTGTTGCCCTCGACGGCATTGAAGACCTGTGCATAGGCGCGCAACTTCTCTTCTGGACTGGATTTTTTGGCAAAAAGAAAAGGGGCCCATGCCGGGTTGGCCCACATGGGACAACCCAGATACACAGGCCCCTGCATCCAGAGTTCCTAGCGTGCGCGGACTTTAATCGTTTGGCCGATTTCGTCCATGATGGCGCGCAGCCCATCGTAATCGGGATACTTGACCCGCATCCAGGCATTGGCCCAATAGCCGCCTTCTACCGGCGCTGTCCTGCTGCCGACGGGCGGAAAATGACCATCAATGATCCATTGTCCGTATTTTTTCTGGATCAGGTCCAAACCTTCGTAGGCCGCAATCGTGCCATCGCGATCGGGCCGCAAGGCAATCATGCCCGCCGAATAGTTGCGTGAAGGAGGGCGGCCCGGCTTGCGGTGCACAATGGCCATAGCCCATTCCTGGTACAGATCAAAATCGTTGGCCGCACAATACAGGTCCCACGCGCCCACCCCAGGTGGGCGGCAACCGATCTCACTAAATTTCAAGCCTTTCGGTCCGTAAAACCATTCCATGTGGGTCGCGGAGGTTCCAATGCCCAGCGCTTTGATGACTTTGCGGCCCATGACTTTTAATTCGTCATAACCCGAAGCGTCCAAGCGGTTGGTCGTAATGATCTGAGGCGAAATCCAACGGGTCCGCATGGCGTGCAAGACGTTTGGATAATAATGGCTCACAAACTCGTGAACGACGTCCCCACCAATCGAAATGGTGTCGTAAAAGCCCTCATGGCCTTCAATAAACTCTTCAACCGCGATGTAGGCACCTTTATGCGCACCCAATTCGAGCATGGCCGCATCCAACTCGGCCGCGTTGTTGACCCGGGTCGCGCCGGCTGCACCCGCACCTGCCGGTGGCTTAAGAATCAATGGAAAGCCCACCTTCTGAGCAAAAGCGCGAATTTCGTCGGGCGAGTGGGCACCAGTACTCTGAGCACAAGGGATCCCGGCCTCCCGTAAAGCTTGTTTCATGGCCGGTTTATCACGGCATAGAAAGGCTGTTTTGACGGAGGTTCCCGGGATCCCGCAAGCTTCACGGACCTTGGCGACCGGCATGATATGCGCCTCAATGGTCGCCTCTAAACGATCGACCCAACCGCGTTTCTGGCAGCGCTGAACCGCCGCTAATAAAGAGGGTTCATGCACAACCGATTGGACCTGTTCGTAATGGACCAATTTTTCTTTGATCGCTCGCGGAACAGACTCCCAAGGCACTTCACCAATGCCAGTAATCTTGGCGCCTACGGAATGAAGCGCATCAATAAATTTCCCCTGGTAACTGGGGAAACAGGGTTCGACAAATAAAACGTGCATGGCTCCTCCGATTAAGCCTTTCCTTCTTGGTCGCGCCACTTCTGGATGCGCCCAAAGAACAGTTCGGTAAATGAATCCACTTCATGAGCGGGGAACAAGGCTGCTACTTTTTTGCGAACGGCATCGCGGCACATATCCGTACCGAAGAATTCATAGGCAATCTCGTCCAGATGGGACAAGTGCTTGGCACAAAACTCCTCAAAACGGTCGGTTTCAAAGCGTTTACGCGCAATGGCGGCATAGGCGGCAATCCGTTCGCGGTAGGGCATATCCGGTTCGGCAGCAATTTTGTAGAACGGCTCCCAATCCAGGTTTTTGCGCATCTGTCGCTGGGTTACCGCACAGTAAACCGACCAGCGGATGTTGGCCTTCACCAGCCAGGGAAAATGGTAGTGCAAGCTCGTGACCTGACTGTCCGGACACGGATTCGCATAATCGATCGGGTACCACTCAGTGCCTTGGCGCAGAGCCTCACAGCTATTGAAGTCCCAACCAAAAAACGCATTAATCGTCAGGGTGATATCGGCGAGGAGTTGCTTTTCCTCATCGCTGATATCGATGTCCATCATGTAGCGGTCGTGCAAAGGTGCGCCTGGATCGTAGGACACAAAACGCGTCTGAGGACCCAAACCGATGGTTCGCACAAACCGATCAAACGGATTTACCGCTGACTGCAGGTGCATGACCCGTTTTCCGGACTGTTCATAAGATGCGCGCAGAGCCGATTCATTGTCGATCTTGGATACGCCGACCCAGGCCCCACCGTCATAAGGTTTCATAAACATGGGATAACCCAATGAATCCCCAATTTTGCCCAAATCAAACAGGCGGGCATAGCTCATCAAGGTCGGGCGCAGATCGTTGCTGGGTTCGTAATCTTTTGGCGGGATCATCCAGGTTTCGGGAATTTTCATGCCCAGCTTCATCATGGCGCAGTAGCTGGTGTGTTTCTCCATGGATTGGATCGACCAGGGATTGTTGAACACATACAAATCATCCATCAGAACCGCTTTTTTGATCCATTCGCGACTGGTATGGAACCAATGCGTTAAGCGATCAATTACAACGGTGTATTTGCAAGCCTGTTTGAGGTCAAAAGGCTCGATCGTCAGACGCTCCACGGCCAGCTTAACCGTCTCTTTTTTGTGCGGAATCGCCAGATCCAGGCGACGCATCAGTTCTTCATAACAAATCGGCCAACAGATGTCCGCGCCAAGCGATAAACCAATCCACCGGGTGCTTTCAGCCATACTGCAAACTCCTTGCCCTAGATTCAGACTTTATTAGAAACCGGAAATAACCTTCATTATAGCCAGGAAAAGTTAAATATTTGAGCTTTTTGGGCGATTGCTTATTCGTAGATCATCCAAAGCGGACCGGGATAAATCCAGGAAAACGCTTCCCGCAACCGATCGCGCCAGTTTTCCCAGTTGTGGCCGTCGCGCGCCTCACGGTAACGCACCTCAATCCCAGCCGCCTGGAGAAAAGGAACCATGCTGCGATTCTCGTAGATCAAACTCTCGTATGTCCCACACGAAACAAAAACCTTTTCAGCCGGTCGGCCCGGATTCTCGCGAAAACGATTCATAAAAGCTACAACCGGATCAAAGGCCTGCGAACGCTTGTGTTTGCCAATATCCGTAAAAGCAAAGGAACCCGACTGCAGGAGCAAGCGGCCAAACATGCCGGGGTAATACCAGGCCGTGCTGAGCGAAGCTACCCCGCCGAAACTGGCGCCCATCAAACAACGCGAATCGGGCCGGGCACGTAGGGGTAACTTGCCTTCGATCAGCGGAACCAGATCTTCTGCGATGAATTGCGCATGTGGTTGATAGCCAGCATACTCCTTTAGCCGATCATCACTTTGGGTCAAGACGGCAATCAATGGTGCCAATTCACCCCGATGAATCATGTTATCAAGTATCGTTTTTAAAGCTGCAAATTTCATATAGTCAAACCCATCGTGAACAATGAGCAACGGGTATCTGCGGGTTTTTCGGAACCGGGCCGGTAAGTAGAGTTGAACCGTTTTGGCTGAACCCAGGGCCGTATGCGGCACGGTGAGCTCGTGTAAACTGCCGGGTCGCGTTTCTGGGTCCTCGTTGGCCCAATCGGGCAAAGCGTAGCCAGTGGTGTGACAGACCGAGTTGGCCCCAAACGGATCCCTTGCCAAATGTGGATTGAGCGGATCGTTGATCAGTTTGCGTTTACCGTCTTTTTCAACCCAGAACTTGTACTCAACCCGCGAATTATCGGGTATTTCCAAGGTGCGAAACCACAAATCGCTTTCGCCTAAACGCTCAAACTCCTCGCCGGACTCCAGGCCAAAGATCCAGTGCTGCAGCAGAATCTTATCCACATAGCCGCGATAAACAAACGTGATCTGATTGCCTTCCACGTGGGGAAAACTGCGATCAGCCAGGAATTGATCAATCGCTTCCTTGCTGAAATCGCCGGTGCGTTTAAATTCCTGAATGGCGGTTGGCATCAGAGCACCTCTCCAAGTTCGCCATCCACGGCCAGGTAGCGGGTGGGTTTCAAGGCCTTCAGTTGCTTGCCATCCCACATAATGGCGGTATGGGGGTCCAGCGCAACACACAGTGCCGGGTCAAATCGCCGGGCAAAAAGAGCAACCCGATTGGGATCATTTAAACGCAACCGTTTGGACGCGTGCGGCAAAGCCACTAGGTTGGGCACCAAGCCAAAACCCTGCTCCAAAATCTCGGGGTTACCTTGGCCTTGGGGCGGACTGTCATGGAATAACACGATCCGATCCGTTAGAACCATGGCACCTGCAGACCAGCCAAACACTGCCATTTTGGTAAAGTGACGTTCCACCCCAAACAAACGGATCCGGTTAAGCAAGACCACCACATGGCCACCGGCGATCAACAGGGCACAACAGCGACCCAATATTTGTTCAATCTCCTCCCGCTCCGCTTGTAAACGCGGTAACCGAGACAAGGGCCAGGCCTGGCGAAATTCGCGATGGATTTGGCGGATCTGGTCCTGATGCATTTCATCTAATTGACGGACCAACTGAATGCTCTGGGTTACGGCCGGTTCCAACAGCTTAGATTCCTCGGGGTAACGCATCAGGTAGCGCGCCTTTTCAAGGACACCTTCCAATTGGATGCTGTAGAGCTGCTGGGCCCGGCGCAACAAGCTTTGGCGTTTGCGATATTCGTGGCGATAATCGGGATGAAGCGCAAACAGCCGTTCCGAGCGTTGGTGCAGGTAAAGGTGGATGGTCTGGTGCTGTAAATGCGCATCCAATTCTTGAATTTCCTCTTCGCGTTCCTGCCACCCGGCTGTAATCAGCGCAAAAGGGCGATCAAAAGCAAAGGGCTCAATTATTTCGCGTAGATTGGGCTCAAAACGTTGCGGTCCCAACAATACGACGGGAAACGGTGATGACACGTTCCTTCCTCCCCTGAACAAACCGCCATCCTAACACAAGAAAAAAAGCGAACGGGCAAGAGTCTAGAAATACGCCTTTAAACGATTAATCAACTGGTGTGTGGAAGCGTCGTGAGTACCGATTTCCTCGCCCGCCAATGCCCTTTCGATTTGAGTGGCGCATTTTTTTCCTAGTTCCACACCCCATTGGTCAAAGGCGTTAATATTCCATAACATGCTCTGAACAAAGATTTTGTGCTCGTACAAGGCAATCAAGGCGCCCAAACTGTGCGGTGTCAGCTTTTCGGCAATCAGCGCATTGCTGGGCCGATTCCCTTCAAAGGTGCGATAGGAGATCAGCCGCGATTCGCAACCTTCGGCAATCAACTGTTCTTCCGTTTTGCCAAAGGCCAAGGCCTCCATTTGGGCCACGAAATTTGCCATGAGTTGGCGATGATGAGTGCCGCTGGGGTTCAGCGATTGCGCGAACCCGATGAAATCGGCCGGAACGAGGACCGTTCCCTGATGCAGGAGTTGGTAAAAAGCATGTTGGCCATTGGTACCCGGTTCACCCCACAAAATGGGACCTGTGGGATAGGTGACCCGATTGCCGTTTCGATCGACCGATTTGCCGTTGGATTCCATATCGGCCTGCTGAAAGTAGGCGGGGAAACGGTGCAGGTACTGGTCATAAGGCAGAATTGCATAGGATTGGGCTTGCCAGAAATGCACATACCAAAAGCCAAGGATAGCCAGGATGGCCGGCATGTTTTTCTGCAGGGGCGCTTCAAAGAAATGGCGGTCCATGGCGTAAAACCCGTCGAGCAAATCGCCAAAATGTTTGGGTCCGATCATCAGCATGATGCTCAGTCCTACGGCTGAGGTTAACGAATAACGACCGCCGACCCAGTCCCAAAAGCCAAATACGCGATCCGGTTCAATGCCAAACTCGGCTACGGCTTTTAGGTTGGTGCTAATCGCCGCGAAATGGTGACCAACCGCCTCGTTGCCCATGGCAGCCACGATCTGGTCGCGCGCCGACCGGGCATTGGTCATGGTTTCAATTGTCGTAAAGGTTTTTGACACGATCAGGAACAGAGTCTCTTCCAAATCGATTTGTTTTAAGGTTTCAGCCAGATGGGTACCGTCCACATTGCTGACAAAATGGCAGCGCAGATTCCGATCGCTGTAGGCTTTTAAGGCTTCTGTCACCATTAACGGGCCCAAATCGGACCCGCCAATTCCGATGTTCACGATGCTGCGGATGCGTTTACCCGTGGCGCCTTTCAGCGATCCGTAACGCACGCCATTGGCAAAATGCTCCATGGCATTGAGGACGTGGTGAACATCAGGCATCACATCTTTTCCGGCCACGCAAATGGGCTCTGTGCCGCGGTTGCGCAAAGCCACATGTAGAACGGGCCGATTTTCGGTGTGGTTAATGGCCTCTCCCCCGCGCATTTTGTTTCGCCACCCATCAAAATCGCTGGATTTCAGCAGTTCAAACAGGCGGTCTAAAATCGGGTCATCAATCAGGTTTTTGGAGTAATCCAACCACCAACCGGCCGCTTCCAGTTGGTAGCGCTCGGCCCGTTGCGGATCCTCTGCAAAAACCCGCCGCAGGTGGCGACCTTCCCAGGCCTTCCTCAAGTCTGCCAGCTGATGCAAAATGTCTGGATTCAAAACCATCCTCCTAACGTGCGTAGAGTTGCAAATGACTGCCGATCCGATCGGCCATGTCCATGCAACGCTGTAGGTCCGGGTGCCTTACGATCAAATAGCCATCAGAAATCAGGGTTTGTTTCCAGTTGCGCCGCGGCGCGCCCAACGGCAAAAGGTTTTCGCAGACGATATGGCTGCCCATCTCGCGCCGAATATCGTCCAGACCTCGTATATCCACAATGCGTCCCTGGCCTTGAGCGCGTTTAAACACCACGGCTGCGTTGTATTTTCGTTCAATCTTCTGGGAGAACGAGCCTTTGATTTCGGCCTCGGCCCAACCGCTGAAGACATCGATATCGCATCCGTAATTCATGAGTTCAACCGAACGACCACCGGGCGGACGCGCCCCAATCTCACCAAATACAGCTTCGCCGGACGTGCTGTAAAACCATTCCATGTGGGTGAACCCGGTTTGGTAATTGAGCGCCTTTAAGACGGCTTGGCCCAGTTGGATACCGGCCTGGATGTGCGGTTGGTCCATATCGCGAAGGGTTAGCGTTTGGGGCGAAATCCACTCCTCACTGCGGCCAATAATCGGGTTGGGCCGGTACCAGGCCACGTTGTCATACAGGATCCGGCCATTGGCGCAGATGGTGTCGTACGTATATTCTTTGCCATCGATAAATTCTTCAACCGAGACTTCCGGCACGTGGTTGAGTTTGGGAATGATTTCAGCGAGATGGTCGGCAGAATCGACCCGGTAGGTATCAGCACTTCCCGCACCGGCGATCGGTTTCACGACCAGCGGGAAACCAATGTCGCGGCTGGCCTGCCAAATCGCATCCACGCTGGCAGCCCGCTGGTTGCGCGGGACACGGATACCAGCCTCGGCCAAGACTTTCTTCATGACCTCCTTATCGCGAAAGGGAACGGTTTGGGCATGGTTTAAACCGGGCACGCCCAGGCGTTCGCGTAACCGGGCGGCCAACAACATGCCGGGCTCCCATAAACATAGGATCCGCTGAAAGGGGTAACGTTGGTGGATCGGTTCGATCGCGGCCAGGACCGCCTCTTCCTGCCACATTAGACGGACGGGAATGTAGTGGTCCAGGGCTTCACGAGCCACGTCGGGCAACGATTCAACAGGCTGGTCGCCAATCCCAAACACACGCGCACCTTGCGTTTTCAGGCCCCGCGCAAAATAGGGCATTTCCGCAGGAAAGCCAGGAGAGAAAAAAAGCACGTTCATACAGCCCACTCATGAAAAAAGGTGCAGCATTAATACCACGGGACCCGGCCAAGTTGCTAGTTTCAAGAGACCAGAGACCAGCAATCTCCCACCCAAAGAGACGACTAGGTTTCCCTCTCAAAACAGAGCACCTGCACCTCACAGCATACCAACCGCAAGAGAATCCTCTGGCGGGAAGCAGGAGCCATCCAGCCCGCAGGGCGCAAGGCCAAAGCCCTGGGTGACGAGCAACGCGAGGAACCCAGGGACAATCCCCCAACCCACCAGAGCCCGGCAGGGCGACTGAACCTGCGCCAATTAACGCTCAGTTTGTTTGTGGCTCAATTTTCTCTTTGTGGCCCGGGTTGTTTTACCCGGGAAGACGGCCTTCGTCAAAACCAAGACATTGAATCGTTTTGGATGGTGGAAGGGCGCTGCCCAAAACTTTGAACTTTGAAAGAGGATAAAAAAAGTGTGGGATGGACAGGAACATCCTTGCTCTGACCAACTTTTTAAATGGGGCTTCGCCCCATCGCGGGTAGGCAACACGCGCCACATAACGAATCCACCCCTTTCAGCACCTCAGCACTGGGGAAGGGCCATTTTCCTTACCGTTGCGTTAGCTTTCTGCTTTGACCTTGAGTGCAGCTTCACGCCAGCTTCTGAGGTAGGGGTTTACCTTGTATTTCGAATGAATATCGACATAATTCAAAAACCAACCGGTGAGTCCGTCCCACGCTTTTGGGTCGCCGGCTGGGTGCAGGGTCCAGCCCAGTTCGGCCAGGGTCCAGTTGGCTTTTGCGCCGTTGGTCAACATGGAGCAACAGACAAAATTACTGGCCTCATTGGCACCGCCGCGCGCGATCGGTTCGACGTGATCGATGGTCGGGAACATTTCCCAAAAGGCCATATGGGTTTCACTCATTTTCCAATTGGGATGAAAGGGGAACGCCTCGGGCATGACCAAGCTGAGCAAGCGTAACACCCCGGGAAACAACAGCTTGCGTCCGGTATAACGATCGATAAACCCATCGCGCCAAAACACTTGCATAGCTTGATAGTTCGTAAAACTACGACCCACCCGTTTTTGGTACACAAACGGATATTCCTTTTGCAACAAGGCGATTGCCGGATCAAGGCCCTGCTCCATCAAGGTCGAACACACATCCTGAATAATCCCGGCCCGATCCTGTTCTAACACCACCACCTCCCTGCTATTTTTCCCATCGGCCAATTCCCCACAAACCCAAGCCCAATCCAATCGATCCCCAACAAAAACTAGAAAGGTTAACCAAGTCAAAACCACCCAAGCCTAACAACCTGGATCGCCTTTTATGGACAGGGCGTTTTTTCTGATGTGGCCCGGGTTGTTTACCCGGGGAGACGGCCTTTGGTTTTACGCGAAAATTGAATTTGGTTTGGAAGTTGGAAGAAGCGGCGCCAAGGGCCTTCTGCGGCGATTTTTCTAACCAAGGTTGTCGGATGGGTCTTAGCAGATTCGCCCTAACCAACTTTTGGAATGGGGCTTGGCCCCATCGCGGGTAAAACAACCCGCGCCACATAGAAAGCGCATCCTTTTAAAATACGGGTCCCGGTGGCTGAACCATTCTTCCCAGGTTGGTTGTGAAACTAAAAAAAAACCCATACCCAATCAACGTCCTTTCTATTTTTCAGCCATCGGGAAAATTGGGGCTTGCCTGTTTGGCATTTGGAACCTAATTTAATGTTACCCCCTCAGATGCAAACGTGACCTTCCCACGTAATGCGGTGACACCGCATGCCATTTATGTCCTTCTGTGCTGGGTAAAAGGCGGAGAATCCGCGATCCTCGGAACTGAAGTACTGAGTTGGCTATTCCCTATAATTTGGTTTAAGGGATAATAGTAATATGACTTCAATCGCAACAAAAATCGACCAACTCGTCTTTTATCATCACAGAAAAATAACCAAATTCACAGAACTCAATCAACTTGCAATGTTTTTCGACTGGAATTTCTTAAGTGATTTGAAAAATGTGTTATTTCATAACAAACAAATTTCAAGTCAAAAGAAAATAAAAAAAACTCAATTCATTCTGTCATGGATAGACAAAAGCCCTTATGCAAAATTTGTAAACGCTGTTTATGACGCAAACAACAATATTATTAAGCAAAAGGTTGAACTGGGTGATGCAGCTATTGTATTTTTAGATATACCAAACCTCACAAAAGGAATGCAAAAATCAACAAAGTCAAAAGCATTATTACTTCAAGCCAAAATTGGCAGCTCGAATTCCACTCAACGTGTACCTATTTATTCTTCAAAAAACGTATCTTCTACCTCAAAAGAACTAGCGTTATATCGCAATTGGGATGATTTCGATTTATACCACTATTCAAACAGCAAAATCCCACAACAACAGAACATTAGCTTTCCAAGATGGAACACAAAACACCCACCATATGGTTGGTACTGCGTATGTCCGAGGTCTCCTAATCATCAGTGGAAATCACCATGGATGTGTGCGCCAGCATCAAACGGAAAATTTTTTAATACAACTTTTGGAAAAATGTTGGTTTCCTTTTTCCAAAACAATAGAATTTATAATTCAAGTATCGGTGATTTTTTTCAACACGAACCGAATTGGCCAGCCCAAAATATTTCAGGTTTTTTTGGGTGGGATATAGTAATCAATGAAATTTTAGCAATCTGTAAAATCTCCGCTCTACCACAATATATTTTTGGCAACAATGCAGGCAAAAAATCGCGAGAAATCATTTCAATGATTTCAATTGATGATGTTTTCTATAGTTGCGATGATTTCGGACCGTATTTTTTTAAAACAAATTGTCGGGTTTTTGAAGCCATCACTGCTACAAATAAGAAAAAATTTCCCGTATTGACAATTATCCAATACGATGAATGATTCTTTTTTATTTTCTTGAAACGAGTCGTCTCAATCTTGGGCGAACACACCCAACTTTATGAAAGGGAGACAATTCCTCTGATAGAAAAATCAAATCCTTATCCTGAAAAGTTTCTAAAATTGCATCCACCAAAATGGAAGATTGACCAACAATCTCACTCAGAGTTTGACTTGAAAAAACATTCTCGCTTACTATCAGGTCGGCGACTTTGTCAACAAGGTTGTCAAAATTTTCAATGAAAAGTTTCGCAAATGCCAAAATTCCTTCCTTTGATACGGCAAAAGGCATTCGATTCGAATTTAACGAACGATGTCTCTTAATATACCCATGATGTTCAATTTCATCTAGTAGGCTATCCAACTCTTCCTCGTTAAATTGTAAGTCACTTAGACAATCTAGATCAACATGTCTTTGATTCGACTCAATAGCCACCTCACAGGCTCTAATGAGAATGGATGAACTATCTTCGTCAAGACCATGTAGGACATATTCCTTCCTGATCTCTTCAAGCATAATTTCTAGAGCATTTATGATCCATTTCCCAAGGTCTTTCTTTACTCTAGGTTTCGAAGGGTCGTTTTTTGCTAAACAATACACCGCATGACTTCGATGACTCAAATCAAAAGGTAAATCAGCAGGAAACGAACCAAACGAAGAATTGAAAAAGCTTATTATGCGACTTTCTCCTATTGACTTTAAAGCATATCCATACTCAATCATCACATTTGGATTGGGCATCTTTCGCGCCAATATTTCATTCGAATTTACAGTGGAAATATCACAAACAAAAATATCACATTCCTCAATTTTTTCAAGAATGATTTCTGCTATATTTCTTGATCCTGATCTGTTTTTTGGGCCCTGATCCAAACAAATGCTGATATTAGGAATTTTTTTCTGTACCTCGATAATGGAATACTTGAGTAAGTCTTCAATAAATCCTCGATTGGTTGAGTTCGGCAAATCAGATTGCCAGGAATAAAACATTGAAATTTTGATCATAAGATAAAATTGTCCCAACTACATAATTTCGATGAATTTACATGGCATTCTTCAATTGAACCAGGATTGCACCTTACAATATGGATTTCGTCACCGTTTACAATATGAAAATTGGCATGTTTCCTTTCGTGTATTTCTTTTTCCTCCTAATCGATCCTGTTTTCCAATCATTTTCTTAGCCATGGTACCCTCCAAGAACGGCCATTTAACCAATTAACTCTACATAATGTATGTCCTGGGAGGGAAACACACACAATATGTTGATATTTTTTTACCTAAAATCGGGGTTTAACGGGAATCACCCATTTAGAAGGTCTTCTACGGTTCTGAATTCTTCTAGGGCGGCTTCAAGTTGTTCGACGATTTCGGCGGCCAGGATGTGGGGGGCGGGTAGGTTTTCGGTGTCTTGTAGCGCATCGTCTTTGAGCCAGAAGATGTCGAGGTTGGTTTTGTCGCGGGCGATGATTTCGTCGTAGCTGTAGGCGCGCCATCGGCCATCGGGGTTGGATTCCGACCAGGTCCCCCGGCGTTGGCTGCGGTCTGAGGCTTGGTAAAGGGCGATGAATTCATCGAAATCATTGCGTTTGAGCGGGTTTCCTTTGAGCGTTTTGTGGATGTTCGTGCGGTAATCGTAGATCCACAGCTCTTGGGTCCAAGCCGATTTACTGGCCGGCCTGTTGTCAAAGAAGATGACGTTGGCCTTGACACCTTGGGCGTAGAAGATCCCGGTCGGTAAGCGTAACAGGGTGTGGAAATCGGTGCGTTCGAGCAGGTTCTTGCGCACGGTTTCACCGGCGCCACCTTCGAAGAGCACGTTATCGGGTACGACGACGGCGGCTTTGCCATCGATCTTGAGCATGTTGGCGATGTGCTGCACGAAGTTGAGCTGTTTGTTGGAGGTGGTGCCCCAGAAATCCTCACGTTCATAGACCAGCTTTTCCTGTTCCTTTTTACCGGTCTTTTCGTTGATAACGGTAATGGAACTCTTCTTGCCGAAGGGCGGATTGGCCAGAACCATATCGACCCGATCATCGCCGACCTCTTTGGCCAGGGCATCGTTGGCGGTGATGGGACATTCGTCACCGCCGATACCGTGTAAGTAGAGGTTCATGGCACACAGGCGAACCACGCTGTCGACGATATCATTCCCGCGCAGGGCGTGTTCTTTGAGGTGTTTTCGGTCGGCTTTGGAGTGGGCAGTTTTGGCCATGTAATCGTGGGCGGCCAATAAAAAGCCGCCGGTACCACAGGCGGGATCGGCAACGGTATCGGTGGGTTTGGGTTGCATCACTTCGACCATTGCCTGGATTAACGGGCGCGGGGTAAAGTATTGCCCGGCACCGCCTTTCACATCCTGAGCGTTGCGTTCCAACAGGCCTTCGTAGATGTCACCTTTCACGTCCGCCGGCAAGGTGGACCACTGCTCCTTGTCGATCATCTTGATCAAGCGTTCCAGCTTGGCGGGGTCCTGGATTTTGTTCTGCGCCTTGCGAAAGATGGTGCCTAACATGCCGCCTTTTTTGCCTAGGCTTTCCAGGGTATGGCGGTATTGCAGTTCTAAATCATCACCATCGAGCTTGACCAAATGACCCCAATTGAATTTAGTCGGCACCTGGACATGCTGACCGGCCTTGTCCCGCTCATCGGCCATTTTGAGGAAGATCAAATACGTAATCTGCTCGACATAATCCCCATAACCCACACCGTCATCACGTAAGACGTGGGCGTAGTTCCAGACTTTGTTTACTATTTCTGATGCGCTCATATTCTCTATACTTTATAATTTAATATTTCTGTACGTTTAATTGATGTAACTATCCTACCGCTTCTGTAACAAGCCCTTTTCTGTGCAGCTCATCCAATATTACCTGAGAGAGCTTGAATTCATTGCCAGTCAAACCATGCAACCAAATACGAGCTTTATAAACAGTCGGATTCGAGTCAGGGATTAAATTCTCAAGGACAGATGCGCTTATTCTAGAGAGCCCTAGTTCAATAAAAGCTTGGCCAGCCACTGATGAAACACCGAGTTCTAGCGCCAAAGGAAAGTCATAAATTCCTTTAGATTTTTCCGTTAACCCTGCTTCTTCTAATGCAAACCTTAATAGATCTATATAAGCCTTACCTAATTGCACATACTTAAATCGTAATATTTCTTCAACAAACTCGAACACTTTCCTTATCTGCGTATCGACTTTAACAGGCTTGTTGCCATTATTTTTCATGGAATATTTAATCTGTTCATCTATAAGCTGGGGAAGAGGTTTACCTCTCATCCATGCCAGCGCAGTCACTGTAAGTTTATTTGCAAATTTAGATGTATTGTTACCAAGAATATATTTATTAATGCGACTAAATATTGCTACGTAATTTTGGTAAACATTATCTGTAGGATTTCTAGGTATCAATGATTCATAGTCTTCTTTAAGAATCTTTTCTCTAAATCGCTTAAGTAATCTAGCTTGGCCAAAAGGGTTTACTGTCCAGTTATTGGCAATAATCACATCAGGAAGATTCATTTCTTTAACCGCTTCTTTAGCTGTTTCCACTAATAGTTTGCATTTTTCCTCTGACATTTTACCTACAAGAGATCTTTTGACATACTTATCAATGGTATCTTTAGCTGATTTTGATAAAAGCAGACCAGATGCTGCATCAATTGGACTATATGGTTGGAATGGTCGTTCTCCTTCGTTTTCACCACGTAATTTAGAAAGAACTTCATTGTAATTATCTAGTATAGTTTTGCGAAATGATGGCGCTATCGTGTATTTAGTCTTGTCTGTTAGCGGTTGATTCTCCCAGTCTTCATAATCCACCAAAAATACATTCCCGACGATATCCTGTCCAAGCCTCCCAGCTCTGCCTGCAAAGTTCCACAAAGATGCAGAATCTAACTCGTCACCACGACCTCGTGTTGGTGTATCAATAAAGACGTTTCTCGCAGGCAAATTTACACCCTGGAATAACGTAGTAGTACAAACCAAATATTTAAGCTTTGATGCCTTAAAGGCTTCTTCCAACGCCTCTCTTAGTAAGCTAGGCATTTTCCCATAGTGAAACCCTACGCCTTTAAGAACGTGCTTAGCTAGCGAGTAATTCTTATGTACATGCTTCTTTATAAACTCTGACAATTCTTTAAGTGTTACATCATCATCTTCTATATCAGATGCTATTTGTGCTGCCGTTGTTTCTGCATCGACAGGACCAGTACCATATACGAGAGAACCACCCACCATGCCTAATTCTAAGGACACTGCTGCCAACCTAGTTTTGGCATTAGCAAATCCGCGCTCCGACTCATAAGTCCCTAACGCTATTTTTTTATCTTCAGCAAATAACGCGAGCCTAAGAGCTTTCGCGTTCTCTGCGACAGGTTGAACTATTATTCGATTTTGTACAACAGGAGTTAAATCTGTCTGCTCTATTTTTAGATCATCCATATCTAAGGCTTGATTATAAGCATCAAAACCGGTTGCACCAGGTGCTAAAAAAAGAAATCTAGAGTTATTACTTCTTGACCTTATTGTCTCCAAGCTATCTTGTAATATCATTCCTCTGGAGTTATCATTAATAGCCTGCGCCTCATCCACAATAACAAGATCAAAGACACCATCCCAAATTGATAGCAATACCTGTAGCCGTTCTTGCGTCAAAACAAATATTTGCTTTTTCTTTGTATCTGGATCTAATGTTGGAATTGTTGAGACTCTAATATTATTTAGATTATTATCGAGTCGTTGTGTTATTTTTCCAAATATCTCTGTAACCAGCGCACGAGTTGGTGCAATAAACACAGCACAATAACTATTTTCTTCTATCGCTCGTTGGCACAAATATTCTAAGATTACAAAGGATTTACCTGCTGAGGTTGGCGCTGAAATTGCTGTTGCGAATGACTTAGGTAAATTTGTCCATACCTTATGTTGAAAGTCCGTGAGTGAAAACGCTTTGCTGGCGATCTGCACTGTATTCAGTGACTTTAATAGATTATTTCTTAGATAGTTCTCAAACGAGCCGTCTTTGATCTTCAAATCAGCGCTTAATCTATCATGACCGGGGAAATTGCCCAGTTCTGACAAAATATTTAATGCTGCTTGCCTTGGGCGCATGTCATCAGTTGCCAAAGAAGCATATAGCGCCATAGCCTGTGCCATTACTCTATC
This sequence comes from Acidobacteriota bacterium, assembly GCA_020637335.1. GTDB lineage: Bacteria > Acidobacteriota > Holophagae > Acanthopleuribacterales > Acanthopleuribacteraceae > JACJWC01. The sequence continues at coordinate 246,946 of JACJWC010000005.1, forward strand.
TGACTCTATAGACGACTGAGCAATGATGGATGCGGATTGAATATGTCGTTTTACCGCATTTTCAAGTCCATCAGATATCATGCTTGTACCGTTACGGATTTTTGGAAACAAGCTAGCTATCCCTTTGGACCATACTGATTCCAAATCAACCCAGAACTCTGGATTTAATTTAATCCTTTCCGTCAAATCATTAGCGAACATGCTCACCAGACATTTCTCCTGCGAATAGTTCTTTTATTGTTTTCGTGCTAGGAACTGCAATATAGAATACGCGGCTTTTACCTATTGTTGCGCCACTTTTTTCCAAATATTTTCGAACATTCCCTTTCATATCATCGTATTGTTTTGCATAGTTGCCACTAAAGTGTTTTTCGTGAATATCTAAAGGCTGCTCGTCATCAACATCTAACTTTTCTTCATATAATTTTTCTGAGTACACAATAACACCCACAAACCTCTCACGTATTTTTTCGTTTTGGATACTATACGGATCGAAATAATTTATTACTAAATCCCTCTCGTCTCCTTCAAGCGAATCTAGGTTACTCAGATCACGAACAATTCTATATTCATTAAGCTTATGCTTTCTATCTTCTTCGAACTTAGCAGCAGAATCTGCGTACTGCTTTGCTCCACTAATCGCTTCGCCAGTCATTTTTGATTCGAGGTAAAAAACAGTAAGAGTACTATCAGATTCAAATCGGGCATGTATGCCATCAAGCCCAAATACTGGCATTTCAGAATTTGTTTTTAATGCCATTTTTGCAGCTATTTGTGCTGCACTTAGATACTGCGATGCAACGCAAAAGGATATCAACTCCCCTACTTCAGAGTATCGATTCTCAGTCTGTAGACTCGGATTGGACGCATTGTAGGCAATAAAAGACCTTCTTGCTTCGGAGAACAACTTCATATGCTGGCTAGTATCAAGAATATTCCCATTTAAATCATAAATTTTAGCCCGTTTTTTTGCAGGCAAAGAATAATTTATCAACTGGTGGAAAATCACTTCCACTAACTCATTTTCTGAAGGCCTATCTTCTTTAAACTTCAAATACAATAAATCCACTTTTGGGGAATCGGATGCGTTCGACTCTACTGCCAGACCAACCTGATTATTAAAATCAGATTGAGTTATTAGCAATTTTGCAAGTGTGATGTTATTGTTACTATCTTCCGCCAACTTCAATACCCTTGTACGTCTAGCTGAATATGTTGTTTTATAAATTCGTTCTCTTGAACAAAATTAGTCAATTGGTCTTGAAGATGGTATTGCCACTTCTCACCGTGAAATAGATTATTTCTCAGCCGATAAATAACAATTAGGCAACCAATTACCTTGACTAATTTTGATGCATCTTCGTTTCTTAAGGTTTCTAAAACTTCTTTTGTATTATTATGTACACCCAGATTTAATCCGTAATAATAATCAGTCACATCACCATCTTTTAAATAACGATTTCTTAAATATCTAACATACCACTCAACTTCTAATATTTCTAAACCACCCCGCTCTTCGAGTTGCTGCACATAGTTTCGAATTAGTGGCAAATCACAACGCCTATTCATTATCTTTCCTTCAAAGAGATTCCAAAGAAATGAAAAATCATCAATTGCGTCTAGCTCGTCTTCTGTCAGCTTCGCAAAACCAGAAACCTTTATTGACAACCATTCTAATGTTTCTGGAGTCATGATTACCTGCTATACCTTCCCTGAAAATGCTGATGCCAGTATTGATTGTCTATTTTTCTCTGCCTTAGAAAGCTGAATATCTAGCTCATTATTCAGCCTATCAATTCCATCGAACTTTTCTGAAACCAGTCGCTTTATTTCACTTTGCTCCTCAAATGGGGGTAATGTTATTTCAGTATTTTTGACATCCTGCTGATTAATGCTTGCTTGGTTTACCGCCCATTTTGCGTTTCGTATTAGCTTAGAACGCCCGAATTTTGATTGAATGTAATAGTCAACGTATTCAGAACTAACATTTGACGATAGTTCCGATTTCATCATGTTTGATTCAAACAAACATGGGTCATAACCTTCTTTAACGACCATACATTTACCCAAATGCGTTGGGCTATTAACACGATTAATAACCAAGTTCCCTTTTTGAAGGCTATACGTCTCAACCTCTGATTTGTTCGCGTTTACCTTTTGCAAATTGTTATAGGGCCGAACATACCCGTCTTGAAAGTCATCAATACGAACTATCGGTACGCCACTTCCGTATTTTGTCTTTGGCAGATACAGCCCATTTTGTGGCCCATCTACAATTAATGAATCTAGAAAAACCCATTTCCAATTATCAGGTAAGTCTTCTAGTTCTGTCACATTCTCTGCTTGTACAGGAACTTTGTACTTCTCCTTCCACTTATCATCCTTAGGCATGTTGCCTTTGACTTTGAATTGTTCGAGTTGTTGTTCTTCCCATTTTTGTCGGCGTTCTTTGAGGATGCGTTCGAGTAATTGGGAGGCGGGTTCAAGCTTGTCTTTGTTTGCTTCCCGCCATTCTTTGGTGAGTTCGCCGGTGACAGCGGCTTTTAGGACGGATTGGCGGTATTGTTTGAGGAGTTGTTTGGCTTTTTTTAGGGCTTCGATGCCGGCGTCAATATGAGAGAAGAGTTCTTCGATTTTGGCGACGATGCGTTTTTGTTGTTCAAGTGGTGCCATGTTCACAGGGACTTTATATGCATCGTTCCTGTTTAAACTTGGAATCGCAGTTGATTTATCCAAGTGCCCTAGATTTAAGTGATTTAAATGATAGTATAAATACTTGATGAAAATTCCTTTTGGTGGAACAAGGTAATACACCGTATCAATGGGCCAACATGGCTTATTGCTAATAAAAACGCTTCCTACATTTCCTTTTCTGCCTACTATTAAGCATGGTTCTTTTACGTATGGTTCATTGTGCCATCCAACACAACCACTAGAACCGTAAACTTCAAATTCTCCTCCGGAAACTCTGTCCTTGGCCGTAAGCGATTTTCCGTATTCAAAATTAACTATTTCTCCAAGTGGGATAGTCTTCCATCCAGCTGATTTTTCTGTATCACTCATGCAATTAGGTATCCGTTCAGTTCTTGGATGAGGGGTTCGAGGTTTTTGCCGAACAATTCGCGGGCTTTCAACAAACCGCCCTCTTGATTAAAGGGGATGTAGTTGAAGTCGTCTACCGTCATTTCCGCGTTTTGGGCGATCTGGTCCTTGATTTTGTGCAGCCAGGCCAGCTGTTCGGGTTGAAACTCGCGGGCTTGTTGCTGGAGCCAGGCGTTGAAACGGGTGTTGACCAAGTCGCTGAAGGGTTCGAGCATGTCGCTCAAACCGGTTGAGAATCGGATCAGGCTGACCAGATTCGTCAACAGCTCCTGGGTCGGCACTCCTTTGACCCGGTTCTTTTCCAATTGGTCGTAGGCTTTCCAGACTTCAATCGGGGCCAGATGGTAGGGCGGTTGACGCATGACTTCGGCCAGCTTTTCGATTTGCTCGTAACTCAAGTGGCGCTTTTGGTAGGGCTGCTGGTAGATGAGTTGGATGGCATCGAGTTCATCCTTGTGGTCTTGAATAAATTGTTGCCAGTTTTGGATGAGGATTTCGGCTTTTTCTTCGTCGTAACCGGCACTGAGCAAGGTGTCGGCGCTGTCATCGATAAGTTGGTCGGTTTCTTTGCGGTAGGTTTCCAGGAGTTCGCGCAGGTCGGGGTTGTGGAAGGGTTTGACCAACGCATCGGCCTGGGGTTTAAACGCGGCCTGGATCTGTTTTTCGCTGGGTTCTTCGGTTTGGGCGTGGATTTTGGCAGCCTCGATCAGACGATCTTCGTTTGTGGCATGGATGAGGTCACCGGCGATGTGCGCCAACTGTTTTCCGGCCAGGTCCTGAATGTATTTGCGTTGCTGATCGTTGAGCTTGAGGTCGAGCCGGATCATGCGGTTACCGAGTGCGCGCAACGTATCGGAATGGCGATCGCCGCGTGCGACCTGTTCCATGAGCTTGGCGGTGGAGATACTGGGTTTGGTTTCCAAGGATTGGGTTTCGGTTTTGTCGGTTTCGGTAACCCCGACACAATCGACCAGGACGAAGCGGCTCTTGCCGGACGCATCGGGCGTGACTTTGTGTAATTCGTCGCGGCTGATGACGCGGGTGCCACGGCCCTTCATTTGTTCGTAATAGGCCTGGCTCTTGACGTCGCGCATGAACATGACACATTCCAGGGGTCGGATATCAGTTCCGGTGGCGATCATATCGACTGTGACGGCGATACGATATTGCGGATCGGTGCGAAAGGCCTTGATGGCTTCTTCCGCTTCGCGTTTGCCGACTTTGTAGGTGATCTTCTTGCAGAAGGCGTTGCTTTCATCGAAGACTTCGCGCACGGCTTCGACAATGCGGTCGCAGTGGTCGTCGTCCTTAGCAAAGATCAGGGTTTTGGGCACCCATTCCATGGTGTCGCCATGCCAGGTTCGGTTGGGGAAACAGTCTTTCAGGCAACGGTCCTTGAAGGCCTGAATGATGGTTCGGATCTGGTTGGGGGCCAAGATACTTCGGTCGATTTGGGTGGCCAGCCATTCTTCCTGTTGGTCGAGGATTTCCAGGCGTTTTTGTTTGGTGAGCCGGTCGCGGATCTCGACGGCGGTGCCGGCCTCGATTTTGTTGCCCTGTTGGGTCATCTTGGTATTGATGCGGTAGATGTCGTAGCCGACATTGACCTTGTCGACAACGGCGTCCTCGTGGGTGTATTGGGAAACGAGGTTTTGGTGGAAAAAGCCAATCGTCTTTTTGGTGGGCGTGGCGGTGAGCCCGATCAGGAAGGCGTCGAAGTATTCCAAGACCTGGCGCCAGAGGTTGTAAATCGAGCGATGGCATTCATCGACAATGATGACATCAAACATTTCGATGGGGATGTCCGGGTTGTAGCTGACCGGGCGCGGGCCTTGGTTAAACGGATTGGATTCCACATCAAAGCCGGATTGTTCATCGGCCTCATCGTCCAGCTCCTGGCCGGTCAATTGCGCGTACAAGCGCTGGATGGTGGAGATGGTGACTTTGGTGGCATCGGGGATGCCGGCTCGGCCGAGGATGTTGACGTTGTAGTGTTGGGTGAACTTGCGGCCATCGTGGGGGATGACGAACTGTTCGAACTCGTCCTTGGCGTTGGTGGCCAGGTTGCCGCGATCGACCAGGAAGAGCGCGCGTTTGATTTTGGCGAATTTGGCCAGGCGGTAGATTTGGGTGACGGCGGTGTAGGTTTTGCCGGATCCGGTCGCCATTTGGAGGAGAGCGCGGGGTTTCGCTTTGATCAGGCTGCGTTCGATGCCTTGGATCGCGTCGATTTGACAGCTACGCAGGTTGTGCGTGTCCAGGTTGGGCAATTGCTGCAGGCGGTAACGCAGGGTTTCGGGTTCCATCAGCCAGATTTTAAGCGTTTCTGGGCGGTGGAAGTGAAAGATTCGGCGGGAACGCGGGTGCGGGTCGCGTTGGTCGCGGAACTGGATTTCGTTGTTGGTCGCTTCATAGACGAACGGCAGCGGTTGGCCTGGGGGCGACCAGGTTTGCACGAATTGGGCATGGGCTGCGTAGCGGTCGGATTGTTCGGCGACCAGGCCGAGCGGTGTGCCTTCGCGTTTGGCTTCGATGATGCCGCATGCTTTGCCTTGGATGAAGAGCATATAGTCGGCGGGTCCGGTCCGGGTGTCCATTTCGCGCACGGCGATGCCGTTTGTGTCGGGTTGGCCGGCGCTGAGATCGAGGCGGGCTCGGTCCTGAAGGGTCCAGCCGGCGGCTTGCAGCTGTCTGTCGATTTCCGCGCGGGTCTGAATTTCATTTTTGTCGGGCGACAAACGGAAGCTCCTCTTTTTCGAGAAGGGGGGTATTTCCTTTATATCGCATCCGAGTCACGGTTTCATTAACAAAAATATTCAACAGAAGTGTAAAAGCCTGGATTTTGGTTGAGGTCGGGAGCATTGCTTCACTTGGGAAGGGCTGTTTATCTGGGTTGAATCGAATTTCGATGCCCCAAAGATACTGATTGATGGATCGCTTCAGGTTAGGCATTGGTCTGATGACGTGCGGATTCTGGTGTGGTTTCCACTTTGGTGGGCGTGGGTGTTGGGTAGGATTCGTCTGTTCCGGGTTGGCAACCCGGACCACGAGGGGCGACCGTTCAGCTGCGCTGATGGCAGGTTGGGGTTGAGTGGGGCGCACTGGATTGGACCGTTCCGAATCGTTAATTTACCAGCCATCTGCGTTGATTGGGCCGTGCCGAATCATTGATTCAACAGACATGCTCGGCTGAGTGGGATGCCCCACGTGGCCCGGGTTGTTTACCCGGGTTGACGAAAATTTCAATGCCCAAGGGGCATTGATTGGGAACCAGTGCTAGGCGGCGCTTTGGCGTATTTTTCGATGCCGAGGAGGAGCTGATTGGGCTCCAGAGTTGGACGGTGCTATGGCCTAGGACCCCCTAACATCATGGTGTGGTTTCCACTTGGGTGGGCGTGGGTATTGGGTAGGATTCGTCTGTTCCGGGTTGGCAACCCGGACCATGCGGGGCGGCTGTCCAGCTTCGCTGATGGCGGGCTGGGGTTAAGTGGGGCGCGTGGGTTTGGGGCGCACGCATGGAGGTTAGGAACCTGGGGGCCATTTGCAGTAGGTCCAGGGCCAGTCTTGCCAGTGGTGGACCAGGCCAGCTTTTAGCGGGTTTTGGATGGTGTAGTAAATGGTTTTTTGCCACTCGGATGTGGTGCGGATCATACGATCAAAGCTCTCGTCCTGCCAAAAGGGACCTTGCCGTTGGAGAACTTTGTTGGCATCCAAGGCCGTTTTGCGTTTTAGGGAATGCATGATGCCCGTTAGTGAGTCGTTCTGGAGCGGTCCTTTGGGGAAATCCCCTACCAGATGGCGGAACACAAGGTGCAGGTGGTTTGGCATGATGCAGAAGGCATGCAAATCAAAGACCTTGCCATTGCGATAGTGCAGTGCATCCCAGACTAATTGCGCCACATGCGGATTCGCCAACCATTTCGGCCCAAGTCCTGAATGATGGAGTTGCTTCTCCCATTCAGAAAAGGAACGCCTCATCTTGGGTTGCGGAAGGGTCCCAGCTAATCTACAGGTAATAAAATAATCAGCGCCAGACAGAAGGTAATGGGGCAAGTTCCTTCTATAGAAGTCTCGTTTGGTTAAGAAATCCATCATTCAATTTTCAGCATTCTGTTTTTTACATTTTACTTCCACATATCTAGCATCTTCAAGCTGATTTTATATTTTTTTGTTTTTTTCAAAATTATAATTCAGATGCATATTTCGGGAATGTTGAGGTCCTGTGTGGAGTGGCCACCTGGACTGGGGTGGGATGAATCCATCATTTGAAACGGAAGGTTCGCCTGAAGGAAATGCTTCACGTTGCCCATCGGTCAGGGTTTTGGTTGAGTGGGGGTCGACGCATTGATTGCGCAGGCAATTTCCCTGACTCTTGCCTCTTGAAACTAGTCTCTTGTCTGGGTCACGTGGGGCGGCGGTACAGCTTCGCTGGTGGACAGGTGAGGTTGAGGGAGACGCCTGGGTTTCGGGAGGTTCGCTGGGGTGGAGGGCTTGGGTTTTGTGGAGGGTTCTTTATCCCCGGGTTGGCCACCCGGAAAAAGCTCAAAACCTGAGGAATTTGGCCAAAATTGGGCGATTGGGCAGAGTTAGGGGCACGCGGGAACTCGTCGTTTTATTCAGATTAAGTTGTCGTATACAGGCAGCAGCCTAATAGCCTATTAATCCTGAGGGTCCTTCATGGGGCCCGTCAATGGCCGCCCCGGAAATTAAAGGCTCCATCTTGATGGCTGGGGATTTGATGGGGTTATTTATATTTTTACGGGGGTGGTTTGAAACACAATCCTTACGACACACGTATCAGTACGGGCCATTCTTCCATTGTTCGGACACGATTCCGAATCCACGGCACGACACACCCACTACACACACAAAGGAACACCGATGAGATCTGTAATCCTGGCCCTGACCCTGTGTGGCCTGCTGGCTTGTAACAACAAACCGGCCGACACCACCCAAAATCAGGCAAAAGCTGAAACCAAGCCCCTCGTTTCGGGCATTGATGTTGAAAATCTCAGTAGCACCATCCGCCCTCAGGATGATTTTTTCCGTTACGTTAACGGAACATGGCTCGATCAAACCGAAATTCCAGCCGACAAAACCTCTTATGGCTCGTTTGTCATGTTGCTGGACCGCTCCCGTGAACAACTCAAATCCATCGTGGATGAGCTGAGCGTCAATACCTATGCCAAAGGCACTAACGAACAGAAGATCAGTGACTTCTACAAAACCTTCCTCAATGAAGACGCCATTCAAGCGGCCGGTATCACCCCGCTCAAACCGGAAATCGACCGGATTGATGCCATCGCCAACCAGAACCAGTTGGCGGAATATTTTGCCCGCACTTTGGCGATTCCCGGCAATGCCCCCTTTGCCTGCTTTGTTTCACCCGACCAAAAAGACAGTAATCGCTACACCGTTTACGTTTCCCAATCCGGGTTGGGCCTTCCGGACCGCGACTATTACTTCAATGAAGGCGAACGCTTTGACGTCATTCGCAAAGAATATTTGAACTACCTGGCCCAATTACTGACCTTTGCCGGCCGCGACAAGGCAGAAGCCCGAGCTAAAGCCATTTACGAATTGGAAAAGAAGCTGGCCGAAAAACAATGGTCTCGAGTCGAGAATCGCGATCGCGATAAAACCTACAATCCCATGGCCTTGGATGCGATTAAACAGAACAACCCGGATTTTGCCTGGGAAGCCTATTTCACCGCATTAAATGCCGATCTGCCCGCTGAACTAGTGGTTCGTCAACCCAATTACCTGCCGGCCATGAGCGAAATTGTACGCAAAACAGATATCAGCGTTTGGCGCGACTATCTGCTGGTCGGCCTGATGGACGGTTTTGCGCCGTTCTTGAATGCCGAGATCGAATTGGCCAATTTCAATTTCCGCAGCAAGGTTCTGTCCGGCGCCGAGGCACAGCAACCGCGTTGGGAACGCGCTATAGACTTCATGAACGGCAGTCTGGGTCAAGCTCTGGGCCAACTGTATGTCGCGCGCTTCTTTAAACCGGAAGCCAAACAGCGGATGGAACACTTGGTCGACAACCTGAAGGTCGCGTTCAAGGAACGAATTGACCAACTGGATTGGATGACTCCTGAAACCAAAGCCAAAGCCCAAGAGAAACTGGCCAAGTTCGGCACCAAAATAGGCTACCCCGACAAGTGGCGCGATTATTCCAACCTGGAAATCGTGGGTGATAGCCTGGTTCAGAACATTTTCAACGTCAGCAAGTACAACTACGAATACCAAAAAGCGCGACTTGGCAAACCGGTCGATAAATCCGAGTGGTTCATGTCGCCGCAAATCGTCAATGCCTATTATTCACCCAACTTCAATGAGATCGTCTTCCCTGCAGCCATTCTGCAACCACCCTTCTTCAATATGGAAGCGGACGATGCGGTCAACTACGGCGGCATCGGCGGCGTGATTGGCCACGAGATTTCCCATGGTTTTGATGACCAAGGCCGCAAATCCGATGGCGATGGCAACCTGGTCGATTGGTGGCAGGAGGCCGATGCAACAGAATTCAAAACGCGGGCTGGTTCGCTTTCCGCTCAGTACAGCGGTTATGAGCCGATTGCCGGATTAAAAGTCAACGGCGATCTGACCCTGGGCGAAAACATCGGGGATTTGGGCGGATTAACCGTCGCCCTGACCGCCTACCACAAATCGCTTTCTGGCCAACCGGCACCCGTCATGGACGGTTTCACCGGAGATCAGCGCGTGTTCCTGGGCTGGGCCCAAGTCTGGCGCATCAAGTACCGCGAAGACGCTTTGCGCCAACGCATCATGACCGATCCCCACTCGCCCGGCGAGTTCCGGGTCCTGGGCGTCATGCCCAACATCGACGGCTTCTATTCAGCCTTTGATGTAAAGGAAGGCGACAAAATGTACATCGCTCCCGAAAAGCGGGTTCGCATCTGGTAAATCTGAAAGGGGTGCTGCGGCACCCCTTTTTTGTTGCTCGTGACCTTTTCCCACCCGCACCCCTATAATTGAAAAAGAGATTCAACCAGGGGGCGTTCATGCAACGCAGCGTCGTATTTGAAGTGTCGTGGGAAGTCTGCAATAAGATGGGCGGCATCCACACTGCATTGGCAGGCAAAGCCCAGGAAATGGTCGATTTGTATGGCGAGCATTATATCGCCATCGGACCCAGCCAATGGCAAAGTGCGCAGTTGGGCTTCATCGAGCGCAACTGGCACCCAAAACTGGTCACCAGTATGGCCGAACACGGGATCCCCATTCGCTGTGGG